>JBITAJ010000001.1:0-32195 GCA_044440125.1 Sedimentisphaeraceae bacterium JB056
CTCAAAATTAGTCAAAATGCTTCCTGTAATGGAAAAAACAAGTTTTTTAACCAGACGATCAATGAATACCATGCGAAATATCAATGCCTGTCAAAACAAAGGCAAACTAAGACTCGAAAACCTTGCAAACGGAATAACTCATAGCCGATAGTTTAGAAACCTTTCTTGACTTACGAGCTGAAAAACCAATAATTACTGGAAATCTAATTTAATATCAAATCGTAAGAAGGATGTTGCTGATGAAATTCAAGATGATTTCTGTAATGGTGTTAGTTTGTTCGGTATTGCTTCTGGCTGTAGAGCCTGTTGATTATTCTTTGGACTCAAACTGGGCGGTAAAAACATCAGATATTTCACATAAGGTGGACGTTTTCTTTGTGCACCCGACGACTTACGGTTCTCCATCAAACGGACAACTCAATGCTGATCTGAATGATCAAAAGCTTAACAAAAGAACCGATGGGACCATACAGCGGCAGGCCTCAGCTTTTAACGACACGGCAAACCTCTTTGCTCCCAGATACAGGCAAATGAATATAGAGGTGCTTTCGATGTCAGAGGAGAAGAAAAATCACTATATTGAAATGCCGGTAGCTGATGTAAAGGCTGCATTTGAGTATTATCTTGAAAATCTCAATGGCGGACGTCCTTTCATACTTGCAAGTCACAGTCAGGGATCGAATGTACTTCAATTAGTATTGCTTGAAAATCCGAAACTGATAGATTATGACAAAATTGTAGCAGCATATCTAATAGGCTGGACTTTTACTGATAAGCAAATCAAAGAAATTGGATTAGAGCTTTGCGATTCTCCTTCACAAACCGGTTGCCTGATAACATGGAATACAATAGCGGCAGACGGCAAATCCCCTACGCTTCTCGAAGGAGCAAGAGGTGTTAATCCTCTTTCATGGACTAATGATACAAAACAATATCCAGCGTCAATGAATGAATGCTCACGGGTGTTGACAAACTCTGGCAAATATGAGAGTTACACAAATCTTACTTCGGCGAGAATAAACTCATGCGGCGGACTTGAAATTGCAGAGTTAGATTCGCAAATTAAGGCGAAATTAAGCATGAACATGGGGCCAACCTGCTATCATCCATACGATTACGATTTCTTCTACTGCAACATAGCAAAAAACGCCGCTTTAAGATGCAAAGAGTATCTCGGTGGCGGCAGTATTTCCGAAGATTAATTCATTCAGGCGGATTGTTTAGCTTTTGTTTCTTCTTGTTTCCGTTTTTCTTTTTATTGAGAGTAAGCTGGCAGCAGTAAAGACCAAGTATTATGTACTCTATTCGGTTCAACCCAAACTCCTTGAGCTTTTTTGAGCATTCCTGCAGGATTTTCTCTACAGGTTTTCTGCCAGTTTTCTTTGATACAGAATCTGCTAATTCAGACATCAGCTTAGCGGCTTGCTCGTTGTCTGCCCGGGCAAAGGCATTACAGGTTTTGGCGGCAAGGTCTTTGAGTTCGCTGTCAACAAAGGAAGAGTTTGTGACATCACTTTTGAGTGAAAGTGTAATTTTTGCTGCTGATGTTTCCAGATCGTTTTTAAGTTGCCGCCATATAGATATATAGTCGCTTTCATTGCCGATTATACGAGCCAGTGCAAGCCCCATCTCTGATCTGATTAAAGGGTCTTCCAATGAACAAAGATACTCAAGCATCTCATCAATTATTTGTGGGTAACGGAGCTTCCCAAGACTTTGTGCATATGCTATTTTAAGTCCGGGATCCTCTTCGCTACGGAAAAGTTCGATGAACAAAGGTATACTGGCTTTATCACCTAATGTTGCAAGTGCCCTTGCGCTTCTGGCTTTCAAAAGTGGGTAATCGGAAAGAAGCGTTTCTCTGAGAGCAAAAACGGCGGTTTCGTCGCCTATTCTTCCAAGTGCCCATGCAGCATTAACACTGAGATCAGGCTCGTTTCCTCCCAATACCAATACCAGCGCATCAACCAGTTCGGGTGCTGGACGACTGTTGGCTATAGCTATTATGGCTTCATAGCGAACGTTGAAACTCGGATCATTGAGCGCCTCTATAAGCTCGTGATTACTAAGTGGGCTGTTGGCGAACCCAAGTCTGTTTGTTATTGATACTCGCACTTCCTCATCAGGAGCTTTGTAATATCGCAGGAGACTTCCGACCGCCATGAAGGGGTTGCCCTGGATGAACATGCCGACGAATCGTTTCATTGGTAATGCACCGTCAGCCCTTATTTTGCTCACAAAAAAGGCTCCTATCAGCAATAATACTATTGACAGGGCGAATAATGGGGTGTATGAGTCAACTGTAAAAAACAGGAATTTTGTATTTATAGAGGCTCCCGCTTTAAGCAGCCGGCCGGCAAGAAGCGGTGCTATTCCGCCCGCAAGGCCGGCCCCCGCATAAAAAACAGCCATATAAGCTGTTTTTTTTGCTGCCGGGACGGCGTTGACATATAAGTAGCGACCTAAACCTATACCCCAAGCAGTGTTAGCAACGCCAAGAAGAAATGTGATTATTACTGCTACCTGTGAGGCTGCCATTGAATTACGGGGCATGATAAAGCACAAAAGCGGCAAAGGAAGCATCAGATAAGGCCCTGAAAGCATTACCGGTTTTGAGCCAAAACGATCGGAAGTCCATCCCCACATAAAACTCGATAAAAGGGCTCCAGAGTACATACCTATATCCAGCCATACAACGTATTCGCTTGAAAGCCCGACCTGTTCTTTCATATACAGAGGAATGAATGCAGCGGTAGAGCATATTCCTACAGTGACGAATGCCAAGCCTGTCATGTAGTTACGGAAATTATTGTCTTTTAGAGGGCTGAGCATCTCTTTCAAGCTGCTGCCGCCTTGAAGGGGTAGAGGTGCGGGTTTGCCGCCCGGGACAAAAAAGAAGCACCAAACAGATACAAGTCCGCAGAGAACACCGGCTGCTATTATACATACAAATTTGTTTATGCCTTCGTAATGGCCTATTATATAACCACTTATGGCAATAGTTATTACGGATAAAAGTTGGTTTATTATGTTTGAAAATGAACTGAATTTGCCGCGAATATTATCGGGTACAACTTCTTGCATCCATGGGAAAATTGCTGTTTCAGATATTGCGCGGCACATGGCAAAGCCAAAAATGCAGCACGAGACCCAGACAAATCCTGTCTGACTTCCAAAAGCGCTTATGATCAGAGGTGTGAAAAGTAAACTGGCGGTAAATATTTTTCTTGCGCCAAAAAAGATCAGGAAGATACGTTTGTATCCGAATTTTGCCACGTAAGGAGCTGTGAATATAGCACTTATACCACAGAATGGGAGCAGTGAAAGCAAAAAACCAATCTTCGCTTTGTCAAGACCAAGTTCGTTTAGGAACAAAATGAAAACGGAGCCCGCTGCTGCGGTTACCCAGAATACCATATTGAATGCATTGCCTGCAAGTTGCCATGGGAGGCGACGTATCTTCTCAAGATTAGTCAATTCAGACATCGATCTTCTCTCAAATTCTAAAAATAAGCTGTTTTTACTTCTCTTTTAATTATGGCTTTAAAAGCCTCGATACTTAAAAATATACTGGACGAGTCCTTCTTGGGCAGTTTTAACTTGCCTTTAAACGCGCTATTATACAAAAAAGATTCATATTTAAAGAAGTAATAATGAAATTAGGTTTTTTTTTAGATTATTGCTAAAAAAGCTTGTGTTTTGGGCCGTGTCTAAGGTTGTTTTTGTAAAAATATTTCACTAACAGTGAACACATGATGTTCTAACAGCGTATTTTGTGTGTTGTTTAGGTGGAGTCAAATCACTTTAAAGGCAATTTGCCCGAGTTTTTTTTGCTCTTTTTGTGGTTTGATTTGTGGTTGAAGAGTAGGATTCAACTTAAATAGATAACTCCATTTGTGATTAATCTTTTTGTTGTAAGTTCTTTTTATGCAACACTTTGCATTGTGTGTGTCTTAAAAAAAGCTTGACAAAACATACTTTTTATGATAGAATATTTGCGATGGCTACTAAAAATACAAAATCAAAAGTTAAAAAGAAACCGGCAAAAACTGCCGTTGGAAATAAGAGTAAGAAGGCAAAACCTTTTGAGACATACGATGAGTCTCTCAATTATCTGTTTACGATGACAGATTACGAGAAGCAACGTATGATCAGATATAATGTGACTACCTTTGATCTTACCAGGATGTATGAACTTCTTGGTGAGCTTGGTAATCCTCATGAGAAGCTTAAGGCTGTTCATATTGCGGGTACCAAGGGCAAGGGGTCTACATCTACTATGGTTGCGAGAATGCTTGAGGCTAACGGCTACAATGTTGGTCTTTACACATCTCCGCATATCACTTCTTTACATGAAAGAATTGCAATCAATTCCTGTCACATGAGCAAGGAAGACATGGTTGCACTTGTCAATACTGTACGTCCTGCAGTTGATAAGCTCACAGAAAACGGGCGTAAGCCTACCTTCTTCGAGCTTTTTACCGCGATGGCGTTTGTTCATTTTGTAAACAATGGTGTTGATTTTGCGGTGCTTGAGACTGGCCTTGGAGGTCGTCTTGACAGTACCAACGTTGTTACTCCTGTTGTCTCGGCTATAACAAGCATAAGTATCGACCATCAGCGTCAACTTGGTAAGACACTGGATCGTATTGCTTCAGAGAAGGCCGGTATAATAAAAAAAGGTGTTCCGGTAGTAACAGTAGTTCAGGAAGAAGAATCTCTTAATGTCATAAAAGCAAAGGCTTTAGAGGCCAATGCTCCTATAAAGATCGTAGGTGAGGATGTTGATTTCTCTTGTCGTTTTGAAGCATCAAGAGAAGATGGGCCTCATACGAGAATATGCGTTCTTACGCCAACCAGCAAATTTGAGCATTTGAAAGTGCCTCTGCCTGGTGAGCATCAAGCGATGAACTGTGGTTTGGCCTTGGTCGTCCTTGATTGTTTAAAGAATCTTGGCTTTGAGATCGATGATGAGAAGTCTGTAGAAGGTCTGGGGATGGTTCGTATGCCTGGCCGTTTGCAGGTAGTTTACAATAATCCTCGGGTTGTTGTTGATATGGCTCATAATGCGGCAAGCATTAA
The DNA here is from genome assembly GCA_044440125.1 of Sedimentisphaeraceae bacterium JB056. Lineage (GTDB taxonomy): Bacteria > Planctomycetota > Phycisphaerae > Sedimentisphaerales > Sedimentisphaeraceae > JBITAJ01. The sequence continues at coordinate 5,083 of JBITAJ010000001.1, forward strand.
GGCACTTATACAGACAATAGGTCAGCACATACCTTATGATTCGATGGTTATGATCTTTGGCTGCAATGCTGACAAGGATATTGTAGGTATGCTTGATGAGCTTCAGTACGGAGCCGATAAGGTTATATTTACACGAAGCTCTTCACCAAGAGCGGTGAGGCCTGATGAACTGGCTGAGATGTACTCAGAGCAGTCCAACAGGATGTGCCAGACGGCGCTCTCGCTTGGGGATGCTCTCAAGATAGCGAAGAGTGCTGTGACACGCGAAGATGTTATCTGCATCACGGGTAGTGTTTATCTTGTAGGTGATGCTATCAAGCGTTTCAACAAGATTCGCGAGCAGGAAGCTAAAGCCGCCGCTGCGGCAGCTAAATAATTGATTCGGTGGTGTTTAGGTCGTTTCTATATGAATAATGAGCGGCCAGATTTTATCAGGATATTGCGGCTGATTAGAGGCCGCTAAAAAAACTGCCTTTTTCCTAAAAAAAGGCTTGCTATCTTTGATGATTCTTATAAAATACCCGTCTCAATGCCCAGGTGGCGGAATAGGCAGACGCGCTAGCTTGAGGGGCTAGTTTCCGTTTAGGAAGTGCTGGTTCGACTCCAGTCCTGGGCATTTTTTTCATCAATGCTTTTAGACGCAACAAGAATTTTTTACTAAAGACAGCTGCTTGAGGTTCGCTATAACCTCGCAACTGATTACCATATAAACAGGCTGTGGATGGGCTTCATCCGCAGCCTCATTTTTTGCGCTCATATGCAGGCCCGTCAGCCATAAGTTAGCGGTGTTGCATTTACGCTTTTTTTGACATTATTTCTGGTGATACTGGCGAGCAAATAAACTTTTAGCTTTGATGTTAAAAATAACTTTATTTTGAAGAAATTTCCTTGCAATTAGCTCGTTTTTCTGTAAATTATCGCACACTGTTCTCTTTTACTGACGGCATCATTTGCCGCGGTTTGGAAGAATCGTAAACAGAAGCTGGAGAGATGACCGAGCGGCTGAAGGTAACGGTTTGCTAAACCGTCGTACGGGTTATACCTGTACCGGGGGTTCGAATCCCCCTCTCTCCGCTGCATTTAAAAGTGACGCTGCTGATTATTGGCAGCGTTGCTTTTTTTTATTTCAAGTTTACCAAAAATGACTCTTTTTTACTCCTTTCCATGTTTATATCGGGTTAAGTTCATTTCACCAAAATACCTAAACAGCTATATTACTATCCCAATTATGTTTATTGGGTATAATAAGAAATGTGTGGGTACAATACTTGCCGATCTTGTTTGATTTTTAAACACATAATATGTTGACTTGAAGTAGCATAACTGATACAATCATTTTTAAGTTTGAGTGGTTGCTTTTATTTGGAAAATATAAAAAAGTAAGTAAACGAGGGAATTTCTGCTCAAATATAGGAGAAAATTTATGGGAATTAGTACAAAAAAGTCCAAATCAACAACAGGACGCAAGCGCATAACGTTTAAATTCAAGGCCAACCCCGGATCCACGGTAACAGTTGCCGGTAATTTCAATGACTGGGATTCAGATTCCAAGGTGTTGAAGGATAAAGGGTCTACCGGTGATTATGAAGTTACAATGCTTTTACCCAAAGGTGTTTACGAATATAAATTCTGCGTTGACGACAAGTGGTGTGTTGACCCGGAGAACCCCAATTTCATAACTAATGCTCACGGCACGCTCAACAGTGTCATCGAAGTAAATTGAGCCTTTCTTAACGATAAATTTCTAACAAATTTCAAAGATCGTTGATAATCATATTGGTTTGGGCGAAATTTGGGGTGCGTAGTTTGTTTTATAAGGTGGTAGATCATGCACAAATATAAAATTTTAGAAGTTGCTCCGTGTATGCCGGAAAATCTCTGCTTTTTGGAGGAACTGTCCAACAATGTTTGGTGGTGCTGGCAGCCCGATGCTATAGAGTTGTTTCGCAGGATGGATTATAACTTGTGGGACAGCAGTAACGGTAACCCAAGAGTTGTGCTGCGAAGCATGCGACAGGATAGGCTTGAGGAGCTTTCTTATGATGAGGGTTTCATCAACCATCTTGAGAGAGTCAAAGAAGCCTATCAAGAGTCTATATCGGCCAATCATCTTCCCATGACAGATCGTCATATTGGCTATTTTTCTCTTGAATATGGAATTCATGAAGCGTTATGTCTTTATTCTGGCGGTCTTGGCATTCTTGCGGGTGATCATCTTAAGTCTGCTTCTGATATGAACTTACCTCTTGTGGGAGTAGGTCTGCTTTACAGGCAGGGATATTTCAGGCAATCTATAAGTGATAATGGTTGGCAGAATGAGATATATTCAGAGAACAACATCGATGAGATGCCTTTGAAACGAGCATGTGGTCCGGATGGCAAAGAAATAACATTTTATCTTCGCTTACTTGATCAGCAGGTCAAGGTTATAGTCTGGCGAATGGAAGTAGGCAATGTGCCTTTGCTCCTTTTGGATACAGAGCTTCCTGAAAATAATGAAGAGATGCGCCGAGTTACCTGGCGGCTTTACGGTGGAGATCGTAAGATGCGTCTGCACCAAGAGTTACTGCTTGGTGTTGGCGGTTTTCAAGCTCTTGTAGCGGCCGGTTGTGATCCTTCTGTTTGTCATATAAATGAAGGTCATGCCGCATTTTTGAGTATGGCAAGGCTGTCTCACATAATGAAAACGCAGAATATTGATATTGAATCAGCCCTTGAGATGGTATGGAGGACAAATATCTTTACTACTCATACGCCTGTTCCTGCAGGAAATGAGGTGTTTGATATGAATCTTCTTAAGCCGCATATTGAGGCGATCAAAAATGATCTGGGTATTGATGTCGACAGGATACTTAAGTGGGGGGTACCTTACGGAAGCCAGAATATCAATCAGTTTTCGATGACTATTCTTGGGTTGAGGATGTCCTACTATAATAACGGAGTCAGCAAGCTTCATGGCGAAGTTGCCAGGAATATGTGGTCTTATTTGTGGTCTGAAATTCCTGTTGACGAGGTGCCGATAGGTCATATAACCAATGGTGTTCACATTAACTCATGGATATGGGACAGTAAAAAATCTATATACGATAAATATCTTACTCCCGACTGGGCGGTGAATTCTTCGGGAAGTTTCCTTTCCGATCATATTGCCCTTATACCTGAGATAGAGTTGTGGCAAACTCATGAGACAGGCCGTGCCAGACTGGTGAGACACACGAGAAATAAGCTTGTTAAGGAGCTTAGGTCGCACAAAGCGCCTTATGCGAGAATCAATGAAGCAAGAGGTGTGTTGGATCCGAATATTCTGACAATAGGTTTTGCGAGAAGATTTGCGACTTATAAGAGAGCTACACTGCTTCTTAATGACAGGGAAAGACTTCTTAAGATACTTCGTGATGAGGAAAGACCTGTACAGTTTGTCTTTGCCGGCAAAGCGCACCCGGCTGATGAATATGGTAAGCATCTTATCAAGGAGCTGATTGACTTTGCCAAAGAAAATAATGTGTCTCATCGTTTTGTGATGCTTTCGGATTATGATATCAAGCTTGGCCGTCTTATGGTTCAGGGTGTTGATGTGTGGCTCAATAATCCATTGAGACCGCAGGAAGCCAGCGGTACATCAGGAATGAAAGCCGCGATAAACGGTGTTCTGAACTTCAGTGTTCTTGACGGCTGGTGGGTTGAGGGATACAACAGTAACTCAGGCTGGGTTATTGATTCGCAGGAAGACATTACAGATCCCGTATTCCGTGACAGAATGGAGGCATTGTCTCTTTACAATATTCTTGAAAGTGAAATCATTCCATGTTTCTATGATCGCCGCGGTGGTAATATGCCTGAACGCTGGGTGAGCATGATGAAAGAATCTATCAAGGTTGGTATTGCCGGTTTTTCAAGCCATAGAATGGTCAAGCAGTATTATGATAATTTTTACAGACCTGCAATGGACAGATATCATGAATTGATAGAGAATGAATGCTCGCAGGCTAAAGCACTTGCTAAGAAGAAGATATTTTATAAGCAGGGTTTGCCGATGGTAAGAGTGGGCTACCCGGAAATATCTCAGAATGTGGAAGATCTTCATGTTGGCGATTCGGTTGAAATGGTTTCAGAGATATATCTCGGTTCAATTTTGCCTGATGATGTATCTGTTGAAGCTTATTACGGGCCGGTCGATAACAGGCAAAATGTACTCAGCAGTAATACACGTACAATGCACGTGAAAGAAGAGCTTGGCAATGGCCGATATTTGTATACTGTAAAAGTTTCCTGGGAGAAAGCGGGGCGCTTTGGAATAACTGCCAGAGTAATCCCTGCCGGTTCGGAATGGAAGCATTGTATGCCCGGTTTCATTGTGTGGGCAAAAAGTTAATGAAGAAACTGTTTGGGAATAATATGCTTGGTTTATCACGGAGAAACTCTGCGATGAAGTATTTTGTATTTTAAAAGAAAAGATGTTTGTTATATGTTTGGACAAAAGCGAAACCCAAGAATTTTAGTAGTAACACCTGAGATAACATATCTTCCTAATGGTATGGGGAATATGGCTAATGCCATGACCGCAAAGGCAGGGGGACTTGCTGATGTTTCCTCTTCATTGATATCGGTGCTTTATGAAAAGGGTGTTGATGTTCATGTGGCTCTTCCAAACTATCGACGTATGTTCAACGTCAATGCGATGGGTCTTGTTGCCGATGAGCTTCGTATGTATATGAGCAGGCTCAGTGACAGGCGAATCCATCTTGCGGAAGATCGCATTTTTTATTATCAAAATCAGGTTTACAGTAATTACCTTGACCACAGTATCAAGATAAGTCTTGCGTTTCAGAGGGAAGTCATATCTCATATAATTCCACAGGTGCAGCCGGACCTTATTCACTGTAATGACTGGATGACAGGTTTGATTCCCGGTTTTGCCCGTAGAATAAATGTGCCTTGCTTGTTTACTGTTCATAATATTCATACGCAAAAAATAACGCTTGAACATATTGAGGATATGGGTATTGATGCTGCCAATTTCTGGCGTCATCTTTATTATTCAAGAATACCGGCAAATTATGAAGAAACCCGTTCGGATAATCCGGTTGATCTTTTGAATAGCGGAATATTCGCATCGCACTTTATAAATACGGTTAGTCCTACTTTCCTCAAGGAGATCGTGGCGGGTATGCATTCAAATATTATGCCTGAGATACGTTATGAAATAAGCTGCAAGGAAAAAGCTGGTTGTGCAGCTGGTATCCTTAACTCTCCCGACCCTTCATATAATCCTAAAACTGATAAAGCATTAAAGTATAATTATGATTCGACGGATTTTTATGAAAAGAAGAGAAAGAACAAACTTGCTTTCCAAAAGAAGGCTGGGTTGATACAAAATGCCGATGCGCCATTATTTTTCTGGCCTTCGCGGCTTGATCCTATTCAAAAAGGGTGCTCACTTCTGACAGATATTCTTTATAAGATAATATCTGAATATTGGGATGATAACCTCCAGGTTGCGATTGTAGCCAACGGTCAATACCAGAGACATTTTCACGACATAGTATATATGCATAATCTTAAGGGCAGAGTCGCTGTTTGTGATTTTAATGAAAATCTCTCAAGGCTTGGTTTCGCCGCTTCTGATTTTATGCTTATGCCTTCTTTATTTGAGCCTTGCGGTTTGCCGCAAATGATGAGTCCGATATACGGCGGACTGCCTATCGTGAATGATACCGGCGGCCTGCATGATACGATAAAGCATATCAATGTTAAGGAATCAACTGGAAACGGTTTTGTTTTCAATGTATATGATTCCAAAGGTTTGAACTGGGCGATTGACAGTGCCATGGAGTTTTACAAACTTGATGATGATGTTAAATTGCCGCAGATAAAAAGAGTCATGGAAGATGCGGCTTCTCAATTCAATCATTCTGTTACTGCGCAAAAGTATATCGATGTCTATGAGCAGATGCTCCAACGTCCGTTACTGAAAAGTTTCAATAATTATGACAGCAATACCAGCTATCCGGAAAAAGTTGAATAGTGTAACATCTGAATTTTTTATGAAATTAGTTGGCTTGACAATTCTTTAAGTGATCACATAATGATAGAACATTGCAAATTAAAAAAAAACGATCTTCTTGATGATGAATATCTCAAGCCTTTTTATTCTAATATCGAAAGGCGCAGGGATCGGATAATTCTGACAAAAAAACGCTTTGAAAAGCAAGCCGGTTCGCTAAAAGAATTTGCGGGCGGTCATCATTACTTTGGACTTCATAAGAGTAAAGATGGCTGGGTTTTTCGAGAGTGGGCGCCGAATGCAAAAAATATTTATATCGTCGGTGAATTTTCAAATTGGTTAAGATCGGAAAAGTTTGCTCTCAGAAGACTCAACGATCATGGCAACTGGGAAATTAAACTTGCTCCTGATATTTTGAAACACGGCATGCAGTATTGCATCAGCATCCACTGGAAGAATGGTGATGGGCAGAGACTGCCATCATATGCAAGGCGAGTCGTTCAGGATCCTGATACAAAAATATTTGATGCGCAAGTTTGGTTTCCTGAAGAACCGTATAAATGGAAAAATAAATCACCAGAAAATAATACAGCTCCTTTGATATATGAGTCTCATGTTGGAATGGCACAGGAGTATGATGGTGTTGGCAGTTACAAAGATTTTTCTGAAAAAATGCTGAAGAGGATTGTTGATGCCGGCTATAACACTGTTCAGCTTATGGCACTGATGGAGCATCCTTATTATGGTTCATTTGGTTATCATGTGTCAAATTTCTTCGCCGCATCATCACGGTTTGGAACTCCTGAGGAACTTAAAGATTTGATCGATAAAGCTCACGGCATGGGACTTCGGGTGATAATGGATCTTGTTCATTCTCATTCTGTTCGTAATGAGAATGAAGGACTCGGTTGTTTTGACGGCACAAATTATCTGTATTTTCACGAAGGCCCCAGAGGTGTTCATAAACTCTGGGATTCTTATTGCTTTGATTACGGTAAATCAGAAGTGCTTCATTTCCTGCTTTCTAACTGTCGCTTCTGGCTTGAAGAATATAATATAGACGGTTTTCGTTTCGATGGCATAACGAGCATGCTCTATACGCATCATGGCATGAGTAAGGTTTTTACCAGCTATAATGATTATTTTTGTGAAGATGTTGATGAAGATGCTTATGTTTATCTGGCACTTGCCAATGAATTGATACATGAAGTCAAGCCGTCGGCAATTACCATTGCTGAAGATGTGAGCGGTATGCCGGGGCTTGCCGCCTCTACAGAACAGGGCGGCTGCGGTTTTGATTATCGTATGGCGATGGGCGTTGCTGATCTATGGTTCAAGATGATGGATATCAGTGATGAACACTGGCCTATGAGTTCACTGGCCTATGAGCTTTTCAATCGCAGGAAAGAAGAAAAGACGATAAGCTATGTTGAGTGTCACGATCAGGCACTGGTAGGTGGCAAAACGGCTATCTTCACGCTGCTTGATTCCGCTATGTACTATGACATGCATAAGAACATTGAGAGTATGGTAATTGACAGAGGCATAGCCCTGCATAAGATGATGCGGATTGCTACTGCCGCATCTGCCGCAGGCGGGTATCTGAATTTCATGGGTAATGAATTCGGTCATCCTGAATGGATAGATTTTCCGCGGGAAGGTAATAACTGGTCGTATCATTATGCCAGAAGGCAGTGGTGTTTGCAGGATGATAAGAATTTAAAATATCATTATCTCTCTGATTTTGACAAAAGTATGATTTCTTTTTTGAATGAGAAGAATCTTATAGAATACAGACCGCAATTGCTTTATGTTAATGATCATGATAAGATAATTGCTTTTGAGCGAGGCGGCTATTTCTTTTTCTTCAATTTTAATCCTGTACAATCTTTTACTGATTACGGGATAGTAACATTGCCGGGAGAATATCGTCTTATTCTTGACAGTGATGAAAAACAATTTGGCGGCTTTGGCCGGTTGATGCCGGGTCAGTCCTATTATACTATGACACTGGAAAAAGAAAATGAGATAGTGGATATTCTGAGATTATATCTGCCGGCAAGATGCTGTCTGGTTTTAGAACGAGTTTCCGGCGATTAGAAAAGCGAGGTTGAGATGCAGCATAACCTGAACATAAAACAAACTCCTGCTCCTGATTCGAATTTACTTGTAAATTGCGGAGAGTGTATTACTTTTACTCTTTCTATTCCCAAAGACCTTCACGGCAATGCTTATTTACGCACGAATCTTGGCAAGGCGAGTTTAAGACGCATGGAAATTATCCGGGCTACTGAAACAGAAGGAACTCTGATTGGTAAAGACTGGTGGGATATTCCTATGAGTCGTGTTTCCGAGGGAGAGTACAGACTCAAAGTTGCAGTTACGGAAACAGGTTGGTTTGCCGCAAAGACATTATTTATAAAGCCTGATGGTAAAGTTGACTGGCCTGCCGGTAAGAATGTATATATTAAAGTAGAGCCTGCCGATACGGCATGTAATAATACTATATATACTGTATTTCCAAGGCAGTTTGGGGAAATGTCAAAGAATTTTCTATATTCTCAAGTCAAGAATCATTCAGGTAATATGAAAGAGCTTGACAATAATGGTTATATAGTAATACCGCCTTCAGGAAAATTTCGCGATGTTATAGAAGAGCTTGATTTCATAATCGGCCATATGAATTTTAATATCATCCAGCTTCTTCCTGTGCATCCTGTTCCAACGGTATTCGCGAGGATGGGCAGGTATGGAAGTCCGTTTGCCTCTACTGATTTTTTCAATGTTGATCCGGCCTGCGCTTCTGAGGTTCGTGATGCGACACCAATGGAACAGTTCATTGAACTTGTTGATCAAGTTCACATGAGACTTGGCAAAGTGTTTATCGATTTGCCCGCTAATCATACCGGCTGGGCGTCTTTGCTTCAGATACATCATCCCGATTGGTTCAAACGTCTTGAAGATAAAAGGTTTAAAAGTCCCGGAGCTTGGGGCGTTGTATGGGAGGATCTATGTGAACTGGATTATACCAAGACTGAGCTTCAAAATTTCATGACAGATGTTTTTTTGTATTGGGCAAGGCAGGGCGTTGATGGTTTCCGGTGCGATGCCGGTTATATGATACCTGCTGAGGCTTGGAGATTCATCACCGCAAAAGTTCGTAATGAATTTCCTGATACAATATTTATGCTTGAAGGCCTTGGTGGAAGTTTGTCAATTACTGAAGAGTTGCTTTCCAGCTCAAATCTGAACTGGGCATATTCAGAGTTGTTCCAAAATTATTCTGCCGAGCAGATAGTCGGCTACCTCAATTATTGTGATAATGTTTCGTCAACTCAAGGTACGATGGTTCACTTTGCAGAAACTCATGACAATAATCGCCTTGCAGCTACATCCAAAACATATGCCAAAATGAGAACCGCAATGAGTGCATTGTTTTCATCAGCGGGTGCGTTCGGTATAACTAACGGCGTTGAATGGTTCGCAGAGGAGAAGGTTGATGTTCATGAGGCTTCCGGTCTGAACTGGGGCAGTGAAGACAATCAGGTAGAAGCAATCAGAAGACTGAATATTCTTTTGAAGAATCATCCGTGTTTCGAGGCTGGTGCTCAGCAGAAATTTGTTCACAGCAGCGGCGATCAGACTATGGCTCTTTTGCGTAAAGCCGGAAAAGAAAGCATGAAGAGATGGGCTGCTGAGCTGAGATCTCCTGATGGTAAGATACTTGCAGTTGTGAATCTTAATTGTGAAAAGAAAGCAACTGTAAGCTGGAGTGAAGAAGAGTTCAGACCGCAAAAAGATCTTGAGCTGTTTGATTTGCTTAGCGGTAATAAAATAGATTGTTGGATTTCCGATGGTCAGGTGTATTGCGAGCTGCCTGAGGGTGCAGTATATGCGCTTGTGAAGGATCGTTTGTATTTTGATATACTTCTTGAATGGGAAAAGATCGAAGGCTTCAATCTTTCACCTGCTGTATATTGGCGAAGGCTGAATACTATTGTTCAGCAGGCGATAATAAATGTCGATGGATTTGTTGATTTCAGTGGCTATGATATTCAGAATCTTGCGAAAAAATTCAAAAAGAATCCGAGAGCCTTTTTCTATGAGATATGTCACAATGATGGTTACCTGCCGGTTATATCATGGGATTGTGCTGAAGATAAAGAGCGTGAGGTAATGCTGCCTCCTGAGCATTTTCTTCTTGTATCGGCTCGTGAACATTTTCTTTGTGAATTGACTGATGAAGATGGTCAGGTTGTTGAACGTGCTTACAGTCTTAAAATAGATGACGGCAGACATATTGCTGTTTTAAATTCATTTGAAATATCGCAAGAATATAACACTGATTATAAACTCAAGGTCAGGCTTTATAAGCGTGAGGGAGTTGAGTATATTGATGGTCCGGTGAAAGTGCTTGCCAAATCCAACGATTCTGTATGCATCGATATTTCTGGAAGCCGACTTCGGCACAATGATGACTATGCTCTGTGCTGCAATGAACTTGGTGCTATTGGACAAGTTAGAGCAAAATGGGGTTCGATCAGAAGTAAATATGATGCGTTTCTTTCAGCTAATCTGAATCCGGATTTTCCAGTAGATCGCCATATAATGCTTACCCGTCTTCGCGGATGGGTCGTGTATCGCGACTACTCACGTGAGATATCGGTTGAATGCCAAAGTTCTTTCACTACTGATATGAATAATAAGGTTTCGTGGCGGTTTGATCTTCCTGTTGGTATGGGCAAGCGAATACCATTTGTTATTACACTTGATTTCTCCAAGACAGATAATTCCGCTCAGATAATTTTTACGAGACTTGCGGCTCATTGTGAAGATTGTCTTGATGATGGTGAAATTGTTAAATTGATAATTCGGCCGGATATTGAGGATAGATGCAGTCATTGTGTTACAAAAGCTTATGAAGGCCCTGAGTTCAGTTTCCCCAAAACGATTGAGCCATGGGATAATGGATTTGCATTCAATGCCGAGAATAAAAGAGAGCTTACCATAAAATCTGATTCGGATGGTAAGTTTATAAACGAACCGGAGTGGAACTATATGGTGAATCTTCCGGTTGAATATCAAAGAGGACTTGAAAGCTCTACAGATCTTTTCAGTCCTGGATATTTCAAATTCAAACTTGGAAGCGGCCGGTCAGTTGTTCTAAATGCGGAAATATCTATTCCAGGATTTGAGCCGGCGCCGATAAAAACAGATTTGATGTCTGCGCAGACAGACAAGAAATGGAATGTAAAGGATCTGCTTGCTGAGGCGATGAAATTTTATATGGTCAAGAGGGGGCGTTTAAAAACTATCATTGCAGGTTATCCATGGTTCCTTGACTGGGGACGCGACACCTTCATATCTTTGCGAGGTTTCATTGCCGCTGGATTTACTGATGAATGCAGAGAGATTATAGGGCAGTTCGCAAGATTCGAAGAGAATGGAACCCTGCCTAACATGATACGAGGCGATGATGTATCGAATCGTGATACAACCGATGCTCCGCTCTGGATGTTCACGGCGGTAAACGACTATATCAGTAAGACAGGTGATAATTCGATATTGTTAGATGATTGTGATTCAAGGACTTTGCTTGAAGTGCTTATCTCGATTGCTAACGGTTATATTGCTTCAACGCCTAACGGCATAAAAGTCGATCCGGAAACTATGCTTGTATTCAGTCCGCCGCATTTTACATGGATGGATACAAATTATCCTGCCGCTACTCCTCGCGAGGGTTATCCGATTGAGATACAGGCGTTGTGGTTTGCCGCCTTGAATCTGCTTGGACATTATGATAAGGAAAATGGTTATAAGTGGCTTTCATTAGCCGATCAGGTTTCTAAGTCTGTTGCCAGATTGTATCCTTCGTCTGATGGAATCGGGTTGACCGATTGCTTGAATGCTCGAAGCGGAGTCAGTGCGAATATTGCGCAGAAGGATGAGATTCTCAGACCGAATCAGCTTTTTGCGATAACACTTGGCTTGATAGATGACAAGAACTACGCTGCCGATATTATAAATGCATGTTCGAAGCTGATCATACCCGGAAGTATCAGGAGCCTGGCAAACAGGAAAATCAAAAATAAAATGCCGGTATATAACAATGGCCGGTTATTGAATAATCCTGATAATCCGTATTTCGGTATTTACGGCGGCGATGAGGATATGTCGAGAAAGCCAGCTTACCATAACGGAACAGCGTGGGGTTGGGTGTACCCTTCTTACTGTGAAGCGATGGTGAAAATTTATGGTGATTATGCTAAGCCCGCCGCAAATTCGTTGATGCTTTCAATCTATGAAATGTTAAAGACAGGCTGCATAGGTCATCTTCCGGAAATATGCGATGGCGACTATCCGCATACTCAGAGAGGGTGTCAGGCACAAAGCTGGAGCGTAACAGAAGCATACAGAATCCTCGACCTGCTGGAGAAATAAAGGAAGTATAAATTATTTCAGTTTTTATCATGAGATTTTTGAAAATAATTATCAAAATCTTGTTTTGCAGAAAATCCCGTAGGAGTTTTTTTATATATTTTAAAGCTCTTAGGGTATCTATCTTTCGATATGATTACGAAATGGCGATTGATTTATATTTAGAATTACTTGAATATAATGTTATAAAACCCTATTTGGTATATAAACATCTTGGACAAACATACTATTGGAATAAAGATTATGATAAAGCAGAAATAGCCCTAAGAAAGTCTCTTGAATTGGGAATGGAAATTAAAAGGCACGACCCAGAACTATACTATCTTCTTGGTTCTATGTGTATTAAGCAGGGAGAATATCAAGATGCATTAATGTTTTTTGATAAAGCAGTTAAGTATGGGAAAACCAGGAAACATTATAAACTTTTATTTGATATTGATAACGCAAGAGATATGCAGACAGCATTACGTGAAAATGAGGATAAGCTTCCATATTTGAGTGCATATTTTAAACAAAACATAAAAAGAACATCTGGTCAGCAGTAACGTTTCAAAGGAGCATAATATCATAGGCAGTGGCAATCGCCTTGTGTAGGAAATTGCAATGAGTATTTCCAAAGTTGTTTTGCGTTTCGTTTTCATCCGCATTCTACATACAAAAAACACAAATCTCAAATTCTGAATTCAGGATTTGAGATTTTTTTTATCATACCTAAACCACTGATGGTATTAAATTTAATTTGTCCTCATTAAAAAACTTTCTGTTTAAATTCGCACAAAAGCGCAAGCTCTTTTACAGGTGTATATTAATTCAGTACCGCAACCGGTAGGGAGTGGGCTGATTACGAACTGCGAACTAAGAACTATATTTCGGGAGATAAAGATGGCTTTTGATTTTAGCGGATTCAGTTTGGAACTTGAAGAGGACTTTGTCAAGTGGCTGGTTGAAGATCACTATTCTGTGATCAATGAAAAATATTCAAAATTCTGGGACTATTATCAGAATACCTCTTTGCCTGTTTCAAGAGCCGGTTTGCCTATTGGTAAGGTTAATGACTTTAGTCGTGATTATGTGCAGGCACAGGAGATTGGTTTGCCGGCGAGGATCACAGGCTTTAACAGACTTTCGAATCTTAGCACTGCGGGTAAAAATGTGCAGCGGAAAGAGATTGTCATTGAGAATGATATTGCCTGGCGAATAAATGCGATGGTTGATTATCTTTTTGGCAAGGGCTTGACGATTTCTTCAAAGGCACCCGATGGCAAACGCAAAGAAAAGATTGACGCTATAATAAAGAAAGTCTTCGATTCTGCGGGAGGTATTGAGTTTTTCCAGAACATGTCGGTACTCGGAAGTATCTACGGGTTTGTTGATTGTATAATTAGGACGGATACATTATTCGATCATTCAAATTCTGTTAGAGATTTTGAGGATGTTTTGAATGCTGCCGCGAAAATAGAGATCGACCTGCTTGAAGCCACTCACTGCCTACCCGTGTTAAATGAAACAAACTACAAGAAGATAGATTACTATATCCAGCATTTTCCACAGGAAAGAAATTTAGTCTCAGATAAAAATTCTTTCCTCTCACGAATAATTGGGTCATCTGGCAGTTCCAAAAGGCAGTTGTCATATGTTACCGAGATTATTTCGGATTCTTCAAGGCAGCTTTATCGTGATGGCCGGCTCGTAGAGCAAACTCAAAACTTACTTGGCGTGATACCTGTAGTTCATATTCAGAATATTGCTCAGCCTTGCTGCTATGAAGGATTGAGCGATGTTGAACCTTTGATGCCTCTTCAGGATGAGCTGAACACACGTCTCAGTGATCGCGCCAATCGGATAACGATGCAGAGTTTCAAGATGTATCTTGCGAAAGGAATAGAGGCTTCGGGAGAGAAGGAGATAATGCCCGGCAGGATGTGGTGTACGGATAATGAACAGGCACAGATCTGCGAGTTTGGAGGGGATGCGGCAGCTCCTGGTGAAGATTCTCATATTCAGGAGATTCGTGAGGCACTTGATAAGGTTAGCGGAGTTACACCCGTTGCGGCAGGAGTCATACGGGGTAAACTCGGCAACCTTACAAGTGCTGTCGCATTGAAGATGACGTTGATGGGAACATTGGCCAAGACCGAACGAAAGCGATTGACATTCGGTGAAGGCATAAAACAGATTTGTCGTCTGATACTTCTTGCACTCGATGAATCTGATTTGTTTAAGACAAAAGAGTCTGAGCGTGATTTTGAAATTCGTTTTCCAAATCCATTGCCGGAAGAGCCTGTTGACAAACTCAATGAAGCAAAGATAAAGCTGGAGATAGGCGTGTCGCAGAACAAAGTGCTTGAGGAACTTGGATATTAACAGAAAACAGTAAACAGTTCGCGGTTCGTAGTACATAGAAAAGATAGGGCAAAGCCAAGACGAACAGGTTGTTTCGAATTACGAACCACGAACTAAAACCTATTTATTATTAATCAGGAGAAAAAAATGGAAAAAGAAAAGACCGAGCAGCAGCCAACAGATGACTTTCAGATTAATGCTTTGAAGCAAAAGCTGAAACTGGCCAGGATCGAAAATCAGATTACTGTTGAGCTGGCTCAAAATGGAGTGAGTGATCTTGAGACCGCATCTCTTGTCGCAAAGTCGAGGATGAAGGCTTCGGGAAGCTTGGATGTAAAGGAAATTGTGGAAAAGATCAAGGATGATAAGCCGTTTCTGTTTGCCAAATCTCAAACGCATGCCACCAGAACTCAGCCAGTGAAAAGTGACAGAGCTGTAAGCAAGGACGGCCTTTCGAAAGCGGCAAAAAAAGCAGCTAAGAACGCGAGTCGTCAGAACGTTTTCGAATATATGAAAGCCAGGAGAGGCTGGGAGGTTGAGGTAAAAAGGTAGGGGCGAAACAATGTTTTCACCCGTTGACTTCTGGCCACAAGGAATCCGGCAAACCCTATCAGTACCGCGACTGTGAAGGAGCGGGCAATATTTGAAATCGAAATAACTAACAAAATTTTACAGGAGAATAATTATGAGTTTTACAGGAAAAGCAACATATTCAAGCGGAGCATCTTTACCTTCAATAGCAGAAGATGTTTCAGATATTATCGGAATCGTATCGCCTTATGAAACCCCTTTGCTTGATGCAATTGGTGATCCGCTCCGAAACGCGACAAGTACTTATCATGAATGGCTTGAGGATGGGCTGCTTCCAAATCGTGATCAGATTGTGACTACTGTTTGGGATGATCCGGCCGATGACAGCCTTTTCAATGTCGCCAATTCTTCGCGTTTCCGAGTTGGTGATCAAATTCAGGTTGAAGGTTCAAAAGAGCTTATGCTTGTGACCGGCATCGGCAGCGGTTCGCTCACAGTCGTAAGAGGCTATGGGGCAACGACGAAAGAGAGTTTGTATGATGATGCCACGCTCAACATCATTGGCGGGGCGGCTCTTGAGGGAGAAGACAAACCGGAGAATCGTTTTACCATAAGACAGAGAAAGGGGAATTACACGCAGATCTTTACCGCGGCGGTTGAGGTGAGCGGCAGTGATCTTGCGGCAAACCAAATAGGGCTTGCTGACGAGATGGATTATCAGAAACAGGAAAGGCTTCGTGAGCTTATCCGTGATCTGGAGAATACCGTGATAAACGGCGGCATGGCTGTGAGCAATCCTGAAGGTTCTTCAACTACAAGGCGAACAATGAATGGTATTATTCAGAGCTGCCAGAGCAATCTCTTTACTGCCGGAGATTCGGGGTTGCCAAGCGGCACTGTTCTCAATGAGGAGCTTGTTAATTTTATGCTCAAACGAATCTGGGAAAACAGCAACTCCGGTGTTGATACGATTGTTGTAGGCGGAGCTCAGAAACGAAAGATAAATACTTTCCTTTCCGGTTCACGTGTTTACAGTCCTGATGATACCGCCTACAGAAGTCTTGTTGATCTCTATGAAAGTGATTTCGGTTTGTGCCGAATCATTCTTACAAGATGGATGCCTGCTGACAGTGTACTGTTTCTCGATTCTTCAAGGCTGAGCGTGTTGCCGCTTGCGGGCAGAAGCTTCCATTTCAAACCGCTTGCGTCAACGGGTGATTATGATTCCGGCGAAATTATAGGTGAGTATACTCTTGAGATGAAAAATGAACAAGCTCATGGTTTGCTCAGAGGTCTTTCTGTGTAATGCGACTTTCAGAGCCGCGACCGTAAGGAAGCGGGCAAAGCGGTTACTATAAATTTAGACCACACGTATTACCCGCTTACTGACGTGCGCGGCTCGGATATAATGAGTAAGCTTCTACTAAAAGGGGAGAGGTTATTATGAGAATTTTTTGCAGTGACAGAGATCTGCTTAAATATGAAAGTGAAATATTCAGCGGCCAGACATTCAGTCAGTTCGTACTTTGCAAAGGGACCAATGCGACGATATCGAATTCGTATCTTTCTGCAAACAATGTAGATTTCATTGCGTCGGGTGTGGGCGAGGGTAACGTGATATTTGTCAGTGATGAAGTTAATGGGTGGCAGGCTGTTTACGAAGTGGTGCAGTGCGTTCTGGCAGGTCAGATCAGGCTCAGCGTGATACGTCCTTCAAGTGATGATACGGTTGTGCCTGTCAATGATGGAGTCGGCCTCAGTTTTCAAGTAGTGAGTTTCAAGCCTGTGATGTATGAAGTGTCGTATGAGCTTGCGAGATATTTTTCTCTTGTTCCCGCTGTAAGTGAATCTCAATATAGTGTTGATGATATCTCGGATGCTTCTGTGTTGCGGGATGCGGCAACTTTCGGTTCTCTTGCAAGACTTTACGCAGTCATGCCGTTTGGTAATGACGAAATTAAAAACAGAAGAATTTCTGATAAACATTCTTATTATCTTCAGAGATATTATCGCTCACGTGAAACGACTTGCGTGTCGATTGATACCGGAGATGACGGCAACAGTGATGCAGTAATTGCCGGCGGCCAAATTGAAATGAAAAGAGGATGATTAAATTGAGAGGAGAATTGAAGATGAAGAAAATATTTATGATGATTTTGATGTTGAGTGTTTTACTTGGCGGATGTTCTGTTTTTAAGACGGCTCCGGATGCATCTCAAAAAACGAACGCTTATTTGCTGAGCAAGACAATCGGCAAGGTTTCTGATGCGGCATGTGAAAAAGAAGGGTCTGAGGAAATCTGTCAGCTTGCCAGGCTTGCTGATAAACAAACCGATGCAGTGCTTGAGTATTATGGCGTAACAAAAGACGAGACAGAACTCGCTGCCGGGCAGCTTCTTGATGCAAGAGTGAGAGAGATTTCTCAAACGGCATACGAAAATGCTTCGGCCTCAAACACTGCAACCGGTTCAGTAAACGAATTACTTGATATAGCAATTGGTATCTGCGGACTTTGCGGCGGTGCTTTCGGAATCAAAGCCGTTTCATTTTTGAATAATGCAAAAAACAAAGCAGTGGCTCTCGAGGAAATTATATGCGGTAATGAAAAATTCAAAGCAGAATATCCTAAATACAGCGAACTCTTTAAGCAATCGCAAAGCGGCCAATCCAAAACAACAAAAGAACTTGTAACAAACATCAAAGATAACGCATAAACAACAAGCCGGAAGACGTAAAAGTTTTCCGGCTTTAATTTTTTATTCAATAAGCCAATTTTCTGCAATGGCGGCAAAATCTGTCAAATCAACATTTCCATCTCTGTTAGTATCAGCCCTTTCATAAAAATCATTTTCACGGCTGCCTTGAGTTTCCAACCAGTAATCAGCGAAATAAAGCAAGTCTTTCGAATCGGCAATATCATCTATATAAAGATCACCTGAGATAGGAGCGGTGTTGAACACAATTGTGAAAGGCTCTGATGATAAATACTGCGAGCCGTCATCGAGCGTATCGTGCAGTTGCCATGTAATCCATTTGAGGCTTGTTTTATCTGTTGCCTGAAATGAAAGGTGTATATGAGGGTTGTTGCGTGCTTTATGTATATAGCTGTAATCAAAAGATTCTCCAGCCTCATCAATTGTGAAACTTGTGCCGCTACTGTATACTACTCTCAAGCCCGGTGAGATGTTTATGCATTCAATTATTATCTGGTAGTCATCGTTAGGGTCTCCAGCCAATGCGTATGCTGGATTATATGTGTAGGCGGCGTTAGAGTCTGTTGCCTGAAACATATCAAATCCCGGTTCACCAATCCGATACTTGTAGTCAGTGAAGAAACTTGAGTTGAGTGGATAATACCAAGTTTCAAATGAGATGCTGCCGCTGTTGCGATATTTTTGGCTGCAGTCGGAGAATAGTTTGTTGTCATCACTTGTTCCGCTGATGCCATCCTGATTACACCCAACTATTAAGTGGTCAAGTGAACATTCTGCTAATGAGAGAGAGCTGAATATTAAAATTAGTGTTAATGTTTTTTTCATAATCATCCTTTTTTGTTTTATGGATTTGCCGGCCAGCCGGGAGCGGCTTCAGGATACCATAGGCATTTATCCGGATAGTTATAGGTTTCTTCAAATTCAAGCCAATCGGCATGGCAGTCCGCGAATAGATAATTTGACTTTTCGAGATGCCTGTCGTAATCTATGAATCTTTTTGCATAATCAATAGAGCCTTGCCATTGTTCGGGGTGTATATGGTCGGCGAGTAAGAAGTTTTCAGTGTTTGGTGCTTCTGAAATCCAGATACAGCTCATTGGCTTACGTATTTTAATTGTCTTGTTATAGGGATTCGATCCGTAGCCGTAGCGATCATTTTTAGGATCGAGCAAAGCATTTACAGCAAAGCTTGAGTAACGTTTGTCTGTTTGCTCGCTGAGGGGTTTGTCCCAGTCCACAAAATTCGAAGCTTTATCAGAAGGACATTGAAAGAGCAGTTCTTGTCCTGAATATTTCGATAATACATTAATCCAGAATTTTTCAGGATTACTTATGTTACATGAGCTTGGCGGCAGCTTTCTTTCATTTTCCATCAGGAAAGCTTCTAAAGCAATTCCTGTTTGCCGCATGTTACTAAGGCAGACTATTTTTTTTGCCTGCATTCTCGCTTTTGTCAAAGCTGGCATCAATATCCCCATAAGTACAGCTATTATAGATATCACCACCAACAATTCTATCAAGGTAAAGGCCGGCAGCCTTGTTTGTTGAAGACTGCCGGTTGTTTGTTTGGTTTTATGATACATATCAGTTTCCGTTATAGATTCCTGACTTTAGCCAGTTACCTGCCATTTCCTTCAGATCAATGATATTAACAATGCAATCACCATTTATATCACCATCAATGGGATCGCAGACTTCCGGTGCAAATCTGATTATAAAATTTGCTGATTCATCATACATTCCACCTGTATCAAAGGCTGAAAAAGTAACAGTAACTTCATCTTCAAATTCTGGAAGAAGCCAGAAATAAAATGTCATATGCTGATGAAAGCCCCAGGCATTTTTGTCGACAAGCCATTCTTTGGGCATTTCATAGGTGTCGCCGTTTGCGGTCAGCACTGCGGTATCATCGTGCAGTGCCATTAGAAAATCGTCTTCCGGCAAGCTTGTTGATTTTCTGCGGATATTTATTACCCATGCAGGTTCTGTGTTTTCATCGATGCTTTCCAGATTCCATTTGCCTTGTGGTCCGTGAGCTGAATGCCAGCCGTTGATATGAGTCAGTCCGATCGATGCGCCGTAGCCTTCTTCATTTCCGTAAGTAAAGTTGCATGTCCATAGGATTTTTCCTGAGCCATCACCTTTACTTATTTGTGAGCCGCTTTCTTCTACTGGTGTTATCAGCAAAAAAACATCACTTTTGCTGTTGAGCCAATTTGGCCAACCTCCTGTTGCGGCAGTTCCGTGTACTGGTGGTACAGAGAAAAACCACAATCTGTTATCGTCTGTAGAGTCTGTGTCTGTTGCTTTTTCCGAATTCGTTGGGTCTGACCAGTCAGGTCGCCATGTTGGATTTATACCAATATGTGTGTGCGCAAAATCGCAATCAGCGATAACGCATGCGGTAAGTGCGCATACGATAACCGCTACGTATACTTTGTGTGTAAACATATTATTCCTGTTCTATTTAAAATTAGAATTGCTTACGACTACATGAAAGTCGCATTAGTCGTTTGTGAAAATATTTTTGATTGATTATAGAACAGGAGGTGCTCTTGGAGAAATTGATAGAATCGAGAGATCATTCAGCAAAGTATCTGAATGATAAAAGAATTTTGTTATGAGAATATCAAATGTGATATGTGAACTTGAAGATGGTATCAAACTTTTGTTTGTACCGATGAATGTGTTCTGGCAAACAGAACAATTCTGACTGTCATGATTGTTGCAGCTATGCGAAAGATGAATATGCCATGCAAAAAGCACACCGGTTATGTTCAGCATGAATACAAATAGCATCAATGCTGAGAGAAATTTGTTTATATTTTGACGGCAGTTGTTTTTGCCGACAAAAAGAATTTTGTTTAATAGTGTGTACATAAAAAAATAATCATAATCCGCTATTATCGAATTTTACGACAATTCATTAATATTGTCAAGTTCAGATTATTTATTTCAGGTCAAACAGTGAGTTGTTGTCAGGGCCGAACCAACCGAGCGACATCTCTGTTGTTTCTTTTTCTGTCATGATTGCGTGTGTTACATATGCGGCCGAGAGTTCCATTGTCTCGTTTGAGGTGTGTCCGTCCGCCCATACAACGTTTGTGAATTTGCCGTGTCTGAAATGTATTGTCGGGTCGGGTCTGCCGTTTATCCCGGAAGATGAAGAACCTGCTTTTGCAAACTCAAGATACCATGTCCAGTAGGGTGGGTGTGCGAATGAATATTCAATAAATGTATCTTGTCCGCCGCTTAATTGTTGACGGAATGCTGTGTCTGTAAACATTACCGAGCTTGCCGGATTTTTGATTTCAAAATCTCTTGCGCTGTGGGTTGCCGCTTCATTACCCATTCCGTAAAGATCGCTTCTGGCTCCGATGTATTCATCGTTGTATCCATAGCCGCCGCATCCGGCTTCAAAGTTGCTTGAGTTTTGCCCTGCCTGTTCATAGTAGTTTCGTTTTTTGAATTCAGGACATCTCTTGATTTCTCCATCTCCAAGATAATTTTTCAAAGGACTCTTTGCTGGATCGAATGATTTGTTTACGCTTGTTCTTGTGCCGTGCCATCTGTGCAGATTGTTGCCCCATATATCTTTTGCCGCCAATACATACTGATGATTGTTTTCGTTTGCGTATCCGGTGTTTGCCAGAAACAATTGCCGAATATTTGATGTGCAGACTGCACGTTTAGCGAGTTGGCGTGATTTTGCCATAGCAGGCATTATTACGCTCATCAAGACTGCAATGATAGATATAACCACCAGAAGCTCTATAAGAGTGAAAGCACTTCTGGCGGTTGTTTTTTTAGTCGTAATTTTATTTGTGAGTTTTCTCATTCGTTCAATAAATCATAGAGCCAGTTTTCTGCTAACAAGAACATATCGTGTTCATCGACATATCTATCTTCATTAAAATCACCTTGCGGCCAGTTTCCATATTGCTTCCAGCGTGAGGCAAGTCGTATGAAATCCATCATATCTACTATGCCGTCAGAGTTGGCGTCTCCATAGATTTGCTGAATAGCTCCTATTGCCTCAAGATCGAAACCGCCTGAGCCCCATGTTACCCATGCATCGTGTATGCCGTGATTCTTTTCATATAGTGTTCCGCCGGTTCCGGTTGATTCATCTATTGAGTTAGGCTCTATTATAGTAGAAGCGTTATCCTGAAAGAAACCATTTCCGGGGATGTCAATGATTCTTACATAGTTAATATTGTTAATGTCTACAGTGCCGGTTATTACTTGTTCAAAAGTTTCGATATCTTTCAGGTTGAACGGAGTTCCCCAACTGCTTTCATATGCGTTGACATGTTTACCTGCAAGATTGTAAACGTTGCTTGGGTCTATTGTACCATAAGCTCCTACATCATCGGGAGTGAGAGAGACGCTTGGGAATCTGACAAAGTCAATACCGTTTGTTGAAACTTCAACGTAGGCAAGCTCCGCAAAAATCTGTCCGCCAACTCCGGCTCCGCCTGCTGATATAAATCCGTTTTCAAATACCGCAAAGTCTGGGCCTGGTCCATTGGTTATCGGTTCATCAAAGCTAAGTGTGATTTGTCCGGGTTGTATTTTGTTGGGGTCATCATCTGCCAAAAGATAATTATACATGTAGCCGGAGTTTTCTGGATTTAAAACAGCTAATTGTTCCAGCCATAAATCGCCAAGTACGCATACATTGAAATTGTCACCGGTTACATGTCCCAAGGCTTCTTGCGGCTTTCTCCATATATCCGGTACACCACCAGTAGGAGAATAAACCTCATTTCCAATCAGACTCTGATCCATTGCGGGAGCAGGAATATAGTTTGCGTAATTTGATGCCCAGTTTTTGAATACGGGGTTTATGTAGTTGCTTGTGGTGTCTCCAGATGGCTCTTCGTCATTTACTCCAGGGTTGCATATGCCTCTGCCTGAGGAACCAATGAAACCGGCAATCGCGGCATCAGATGCGAGTGGATTGAAATTTTCCATGGCGGTAGAGTATGGCCCGCTGAAAGTTTCAGATTCAGCTCCGTTATAAGCAAGAGTGAAGTTTGTAAATAATATTAGTAAGGCTGATACAGTTTTTTTTATCATATTATTTTTTTCTGTAAAATGCGGCGGCAGAAAATTGTGGTTATTCTGCCGCCGATAAATTATTCCATATCCATTTTGTATTCAAGACCGTCAGTGAGCCATTGTGATGCGAATGTTGCAAAGTCGTCTATTGAAACTCTGCAATCGCCATTAGCATCCATTGATGGGCGATTAACGCATGCTGGAATTGCGATAGCTGTTATCGGGCCATAGAAGTTATATGAGCCATAAAGCGCATCACCTTTTGTGAAGTCGCCTTCTATTGCCAATCCGCCGAACCAGCCGTATGCCGCTGATGATTCACCTAAGATTGTGTAGTTGTCGCCATCACCGCTTGTGCCGTTCCACATCATCAGATAGCTTGAGTTGTTTACTGTAACAAATACATGACCACCGTCATCAACAGTTAAACCGTTTGCTCCTCCAGGCAGATCGGTTAATTTTTCTCCGTCCTCAAGAGTAAGATATTCATCTATTTCATCGTTAGCTATATCATCAATTACGGTTTCTACTTGCGAACTTGTCCATTTATAAAGACCGAGGTCGCCGCTGTTGTAAACGGCATAATAGAAGTTACCGTCCTTATCTATTGCCATGTGCGCAGAGTTGCCGGCTGTTTCGATAAGGGAATCGTGAAGCTGCAATCCACCTTCTATATCATTGTAAGTATGTGGAGAATCTGGTACGAACCTTGAAATAAACGTTGTCTGGCCTACTGAGCCGTTCCATGGTTCATTAAGACCGCTGAAATAAAGTTCGCCGTTGTATACTTGGCCGCCATAGAAGTTTACGGCTGAACCTTCTTCTGTCCACTGTTCTGTGGATTCATCATATTTATATAGATAGCCGTCGCTCATTGCATCGCAGGTTGCTCCATAAAAATATCCGTTCTCGGAATCGTATGCTCCGAAAGGGTCTCCATAACCATTGCTGTTGATGTTTTCGGGTTTGCCAACAACGGTTATATCACCCGTTGATACATCAAGCTTACTGTAGCCGGTTGAGGCGTTCCAGTAGTGTACGAATCCGTCATGATAGCTGAATCCGCCTTCTATCATGATGCTGTAATCTGCACCGTAGTCTTTGGCGGCCAGTTGATTGTCAAAGGCATCGGTAAGATCCAGCTGTGTTGTTGCGCCAAAAATAAGCGGGCTTATCATGGCAATAGTAATGATTGTTCTTCTGATAGACATTAAAAAATCTCCAACTTAAAATAATAAAAATGATTATACGCGTCATTAAAAAAACCTGCTCTCCCGAAAGGAAAAGCAGGCTGAGATTTTTAATTCGTAACTTATCAGAAGTGTCGGAATACCGGTACCGCAGTTTGCTGTGAGTTCCAATCGCGAGAACTATCAATGCACAATTAAGGTATTCTGACTTTCACTCTGCCTGAAAACGCCTTCCCGCTTTGACAGCAGTGGCATAAGTTTTCAGGGTTTTCCTTTTTGTGAGGAAGCGAGCGATCACAGCGGCGCGACCGTCACGGATTTTAACCGTGTTCCCTTATTTTATATTGTCTCAATTTTGAAAGAACGGTTTGGGATTCTAACAGCTAATTTTTTGAAGGCAAGCATATAGCAAGATTTTTATATCTTTTAGCTGTTTTGTTTCAATTTTTTTGTGGAGTGCTTAATTAACGACCATTGGGAGGCCATTAAGCTTTGGAATCTCCCATTGGTTGGTTTGGGTGTGATTATGATTTTCGTATTTGACTTTTAATTGACGCTGTGTTAATATGGCACTACCCCTAAAATGTGTTCATTACTCGTTTTTAACAAGGCTGAAAAATAATGAACAATACAAAAAAATATTCAAGACGGAACTTTATGAAAATTTTCGCGACAGCAGCGGCCACCTCTTCTGTTATAAGCGGATGTGAAAGTCAGTCTATGAGCAAAGCTCAAAATGGCAGCGGTATTAAGCATCCTAATATACTGATAATAATTGCCGATCAGCTTTCTCAGAAAGCTCTTCCTTCTTATGGTGATAAATATGCCGATGCTCCAAACATAGAGAGCATAATGAAAAATGGCGTTCGTTTTTCTCAGGTTTACACGCCTTGCCCGCTTTGTCAGCCTGCAAGGTCGGCATTCTGGACGAGCCATTATCCGCATCAGACTAATGTTACAACCAATCTTCCTACTGAGCCGCAGGAAATACTCGGTTCTCAGATAACCAAGGTTTCGCCGATGACAGAGCCATCTATGACTACTCTTGGCGATGTTTTCTCAAGCTCCGGTTATATATGTCGTCATTTTGGTAAGATGCATGATGCCGGTGCGCTTCGCGGTTTTGAGTGTGATGATCCGGCTCAAACTCTGCCCGTTGAGCGGACTCATCCGGCCTGGCCTGTAAATCTTGATACTACTCGCGACAGATACACGGCTCAAAGGTGCGTCGATTTCTTGGAATCAGAGCATGATAAGCCATTTATCGCGGTTGCCGATTTCAATAATCCGCATAATATCTGCGGCTGGGTTGGTGAAAATCAGGGTGAGCATACCGATGTCGATATAGATAGCAAGCTGCCTGAGCTTCCAGATAATTTTGAAGTTGAGGATATGGAGACAAGGGCTCCGGGAATTCAGTATCTTTGCTGTACTCATCCAAGGCTCAATCAGGCTGCGCATTGGAATAAAGAAAACTACCGCCATTATCTTGCGGCATATTATCACTACCTTAAGGTGGTTGATGATGAGATTGGACTTGTGTTAAACGCTTTGAAACACGGCGGTTATGATGATAATACACTGATTGTCTTTATGGCCGATCACGGTGACGGCATGTCTTGCCATCGTATGACAACCAAGAGACTTAGTTTCTATGATGAGACAACGAGAATTCCGTTTGCTTTTGCCGGTCCTGGAATAAAGGATAAAGATATGCTTATTGAGAAGCCGCTTGTCTCTACGCTTGATCTTGTACCGACATTGTGCGATTATGCAGGTGTAGCAAAACCTCAAAGCCTTGAGGGACAAAGCCTTATGCATTATCTAAACGGCAAGGGAGAGCCAGTTGAAAGAGATTATCTAATAAGTCAGTGGCATGCGGAATGGAATTTTACCTATGAGCCGGGCAGGATGCTGAGAACCGACCGCTATAAGTATATAAAATACGCGGAAGAAAGGGCTGAGGAGTTTTATGACCTCGAAAAAGACCCCGGCGAGAAGAAGAATCTTATAAATGATGCCTCATATAAGGATATTATAGATAAGCATCGCAAGATGTTTGCGTCCTATTTAAAGGATAAAGAAGATCCGTTCGAAAGTATGCAGGCAGTGGTTGATCCAAGATGGAGAAGCCACAAACTTGGATATCAAAATCACGAAGGCGGCAGCATAAAAGATTTTCCGCCGCCGAAAGAGCTTCAGTAATCCATGACCAATCAACAAACAGCGGAGAATGCCCTAGGCAGAAGCCCCTATATTCCATATTCATGTAGTTTGTGAAGTAGAATCCGTTGGCTTAAACTTAAAGTCAACTTGGTGTTATTATGTTTTTATAGGCAAAATATAGTTTGACGGGAAGATGATTTGAATAATTCATTGTCAAAGAAGATATTGAATTGCTGTGCTATTGTCTGCGTACCGATAGCAATGCTTAGTTTTTTTAGTTTGATTTCTTTTTTTATGGCAGTAACGTCACAAGAAGCAATACAACAATATGATAAACCATTACCGGAAGATTGGGTTGCTGGAGCTATGAATCACGGTGATTATTATAAGTGGTGGACAATTTCGGAGAATATGTCATTATTTATATTGGCATTAATTGCTCTTCTACTATCAGTTGTTACTATAATATTATCTGTTATTTTGCCAAAATTAATTGAGGAAAAAGGAGAGAACGAAACGGGGTCAAGAGAACGAAACGGGGTCAGGTCTCTTTTATCTCTTTTGATAACAGGTGTTTATGTTTTGGTAAAGAGGTAACTGTCCCCTGTTTGAGATGCGATTGCTTTGGTCTGGATGTGCTGATATAATGTTTAAGTTTGAATA
>JBITAJ010000002.1:0-93280 GCA_044440125.1 Sedimentisphaeraceae bacterium JB056
GAAGAACGTGGTATTATGACAGGGATTCTGATTTCGACCTTGTGAGTGTTACCAAGCCGATAACCGGAACATCTGGAAACATCACCAATACGTATACCTATGATGATGATCATAACCTGCTTACCATGACAGACGGAGCTGACCAGACGTGGCAGAGCAATATTTATACCGATGGCCGCATTTCTGCACAGGCCTACGGCACGGGGTATTTCAATAATACATATTACTTCCGTCAGGATGACCCGAATATCGTTGACCATGTGTTGACCAACGACCGCAACGGCAATAATCAAACGATGTATCTTACAAAGACCGGACTGATAAGGCGAAAGGTTGTTGACCTCGGCGGCGGGCAGTCTGCTATTACTGAGTATACATATGATTTTGATGCAACCGGCGCAGAGGAAAGCGAGAGCGAATGTCTTGTAACTCAAATCGATATGCCTGCCGGTGATATCTATGAGTTTGATTATGATAGTTGGGACAATAGGACGAGTCGGACTCATAAGACGAGTGTGACCGATGCGGGGATAACCACCTCTTACACATATACGAATAATATATTCAGCTTACCTACAAGCGTTACTGACGGGCAGGGCAATACAACAGGCTTTACTTATGATACGAGCTTTAATCTGACTAAGATTACCTTGCCGCAAGTGGAGGTTAGTGATCCGAATAATCCGGGTACTCTTCAGACGGTAAGCCCTGAATATGAGTTTACGTATAATGCTTACGGTCAGGTTCAAAACGTGTATCTGCCTGATGGAACAAAGGTTCATTACGGCTACGATGGAGACGGGTTTGTAACAAGCGTTATCTATGATTACGGCACATCAGAGGAAAACCAGAATATTACATACAGCTTTACCTATGACAGCCGTGGCAATATTGCAAGCGTAACCGATCCTGATAATATTGTAACCGGCTATGACTATGACAATATAAACCGGCTCATTGAGATATCCGATGCCTTGAACTCAAAAACAAAGTTTACTTATAATGATGCTTCGCTTGTAAGTGGTGTCAGCCGTCAGCTTGGAGCAAGCTTCAACGAAAACACCGCGATAAGCTCATCGTTTACTTATAACAGCGTTGATAAACTTACGAGTATTACCGATTCACTTGGCAGGGTAACGCAGTTTACGCTTGATAATAATGATAATATCGAAGAAGCGGCAGATGCTCAGGGGTATGTGAGCGGCTATAGCACTCTTTACAGCTATAACGCATTAGATCAGGTGACAAGTGTTACTAAGCCGGAGGATTATGATACTGCCGCGGGTAATCAGAATATTACGAGCATTGATTATACTGTTGATGGCTTGACTGAGACAGTTACCGATGCCGCGGGCGAAAAGACTAACTATTATTATGATGGGTATCGCAGGCTTATAAAAGTAGAATATCCAGATTTGAGTAGTGAAGAATATACATACGATGATAATGGAAACATCCTAAGCGAGACAAAGCGTGACGGCTCTGCAATCTATTATAGTTATGATTCGCTTGGCAGACTTGTTGACAAGGGAGTTGATCCCGCAAGCGGCGAAGATCTGATTGGCACTACTAACGGCCTGCTTGATGGGTACATGACTACCGGCACGTGGACTGCGACAACCGACAGCACGTGTATCGGCGGCAGGTACGCGATGACGACCGACCCGAACGCTACCTATACGCTCTTTGGAAATGAGGCGGGCAGGTTTGCGGTGCTTGTGCGTTTCCCATCGTTTGGAACTTCAAGCAACAGTGATGCGAAGGTTCTATTCGGCAATCGGCTTGAGCCTGACGCTGAGTTCGTTCTTGATCAGAGCAGCGGCGGAGACAGCTGGGTTTATGTAGGAGTTGGTGAGTTTGGAGAGTTGCCTCAAGTTACCCTCTACAGCAACGGCAGCAGCGATATCACATCGATTGATGCGGTGAAGTTTGTGCCTGTAAAATCCTTCGAGTATGATGCCGTTGGCAGGATTACCAAGGCCGGAGCAAATACTTTTACTTATGACAGCGCGGGTAGACTTGCTTCCGAGACCGATGGCCTTGGCCGTGAGGTCAGCTATGAGTATACAGCCGCCGGAAGACGCAGCAAACTTACATGGCCCGATGGCTTCTATGTTACTTATGGGTACGATGCTTGCGGACGATTGGATGAGATTAAGAAAAGTAATGGTTCTACTATCTGGAGTTGCTCCTATGATGCCGCCGGTCGCCGTACTCAGACAACGGGCGTATACGGGCTGATAACCACCTATGATTATGAGGATGTATCAAGTACTGTTGAAGATGAACGGGGAATTTATCTTGATGGGTTGAGTAATACGCTGGGAACACTAAGTCTTGACTATAACTATTCAAGAGACCTTGCCGGTAACATCACCACAGAGACAAGCGGCGGCGTCGATATCAGCTATCTCTACGATAAGAATTATTCGCTGACCGATGTTGATTATGAGACCTGCGATGATCTGGCTTTCGATTATGATAATCTTCTCAATCGCGTGAGCTTGACAGAAGGCAGTACAACTACGAACTACACGCAAAACCTGCTTGGACTCAATCAGTATTCAACAGTCGGCACAACAAACGTTGCGTATGATGACAACGGCAACCTCACGCAGCAGGGTACGTGGCATTATCTCTACAATTGTGAAAATCAAATGATTGCCACATATAATCTCACCGGCGACCCGAATGAAGTCGTTGTCAGTCTTTACGGCTATGATGAATTTGGCAGAAGGACAAACAAGGCATCAGCGGTTGGCGTTGAATCAACAACCGGCTCCGTTGCAGAGAGCTATCTCTATGACGGCTTCCAGGTTATTGGCGAGTATAATACTGATGGCTTGCATATCAAACGCAGATTTATATATGCTTCCGGTATTGATGAGCCTATTTGTATGGTGGTTGAACCTAATCATCAGGGCTGGTATGGCTTGGATGAATTCCACAGTATAGCATATTCATGGCTGTGTGAGAGCGGCGATGCTTGTTATAACTCAGAATACGATTATAACACAGATGATATTATCGATTCCGATGATTTGTCACAGTTTGTTGCAGACTATTATCTTGACGACCGCCCGTTTACCGAAAATACAAAATACTACGGCTATGTGTTTGATGGAACTGGCAATGTAGTAGCAATGACCTATTGTAACGACCCGAACGAGACAGGCAACCCCAATGAACTGCCATACTTCGTAGAAACTTACAAATACGACCCATTTGGAGCCGTAACAATCTACGACCCGAACGGCGTATCTCTAACAGATTCAGCCATTAGCAACCCGTACATGTTCACTGGAAGGCGCTACGATAGCGAAAGCGGCTTGTACTATTACCGTTATAGAATGTATTCGCCTGAATTAGGCCGTTTCATGCAAACCGACCCGATCGGTTATTATGATTCCATGAACCTGTATCAATATTGTAGGAATAATCCTATTAACTACAGTGATCCAATGGGGTTATATCCACATATTCTTGAGCAATATTTGACCCAAAAGCCTAAAAGGCGAAAGCCTCCACACCAAGCATCTGCTGCGCCTGGAGCAGAAGGAAGTCGAGAGAATCCTCATCCACTGACTAGGGATAAGTTGAAAGACAAGGTGCGTTCATTGGCTATGCCACGAACACCAATCGAGATGCTTTGGTTTGATCCTGGTTCTTATTATAATCATAGTGGGCATTATTATACTTATAATGGAAAAAAGTACAGAGGTGAAGAAGTTAATTATATAGGAGTTGGTGCCGCTGCTGCACATTTTGGTTGTCGAAGTGGGGCAGCTATTCCTAATACTTTTAGTGTTATGTTCCATTACCATAAGGCATCAGGAAATGAAATAATGTTTTTCAATTTAGGGTTTGAACTTTATGAAGAACTTCATCCTAATAACTCTAAATCATTGCCGCCATATACTTGGCCTATTTATTAAAAAATTACATATTGTGATAAGGTGAAACTATGATAAAGTTACAAATTGGATGTTACAGATATAGGTTTCTTGCGATTATTTGTGGTGTTTTTCTTAGCCTATTATATTTTACTTTCGGTTATATTTTAGGCAGTTCTTACTTTGAACCTAATAGGGAGATATTGCTTTCAATAGTGATGACGTTTTTTCTAATAGTCCTCTTTTTTCTGCTGCCAGTTTCAATTTTGGCTGTCGGGTTAATACATCTAAAATCAAAGTCTAAAAGTAAAAGATTAATGTCTTTCTTATTGTTTGGCATCAGTTTGTATGTGTCTTTTTTTCTATTACATCCATTCAGATGGTATGTTGCTTGTGGATTTACTCAGCAGGTGAAACAGAATGTAAATGTTGTAAGCATAAAAGAGTGGCTTGTGTCAGCTCAGCCGACGGTCGAGGGTGATTATTTTAGTGATTATGAATTAGATTCATTGCCAGAAGTTGTTAGTGAGTTGAATCCAAGGTATGTTCAATTTTATAATAATGACGGTAAGCGAGCAATTAAGCTGATGTATGGTGGAGTATATACGGGTCAATTTGGTTTGATTGTTTTTAATGACAGTGTTAATGACATTAAAGAAATATTTGATTATGAAGATTATATTTTCAAAAAGATTTCAGATAATGCATATGTATGGGTTGGAAAGGTAAATCAAAAACCTTTTATTGCATCCACTTTTCAATAAAGTAGTTTCTATGAAGGATTTTATATGGAAGTAATAGATGCGGTTGTAATTAACCTGATAGCGTTAATAGTGTCAAGTCCCAGAATTAGATTGCTGAGTAAGAAAATGAAGTTGCCGGTAAGATTAGAGAATATTGTCTTCATAATTTCTATTTTAGGATTGTCAGCATCGGTTATAAGCTTATTTTTCAAGCAGTAACTTATTCTGTGAGGTTTGTATATGTTAAGAATTATTATAACCAGTTTGATTTTTATTGGATTGACAAATCCTAAAGTACGTCTGCTGAGTAAAAAAAATTAACTGCCCTGCTAAAGTAGAGTTTTTGATTTTCATCTTGAGTTTAATTGCTCTTTTTTCGGCAATAATAAGCACTGTACTTAAAAATTGAAAGGAGCAGGTTATGGATTTGAAAGTATGGTTATTAACGCTTGTAATGGAGATAATTCTCTTACTGGGTTTGCTTGTCTATTGGTTTCTTAGTTTTATTGTTTTATGCAAGAGCGGAAAAGAATTTGAGCATGATGAACTAAAAGAGAAATACCGTTTAAAAATTCTAAAACTGAAAAGAGTATTAAGGAGCTTGCTAATAGCAATTATATTTACAATCGTTATTATTATAGTTTTTAGCATATAATTGACCAATACCCGAATGAGGCGGCTATGATCTCTATTCTTAAAGATAAGTGTAGGCAACAAACCAATAAACAGCTTCTATTGTGACTGATGCTTTGGATGGTACAATTGCCTACTCATAAAATAAATCGATTTGCAAATTACCGGCAAAAATGCTATACTTCTCGTGTAATTTGTAGAGGTTTTTAAGGATTCGCTGCATCTTAGAGCGAATATTTAGCACGAAAGGGAAATTCATGGCAACTTGGGAAAGTACAGGCATAAATGGTCTTGATAAAGTACTTTGCGGTCTTCGGAAAGGCGACAATGTCGTATTGCAGGTAGACAGTATCGATGATTTTGGTAAATTTGTAACACCATATATTCAGCAATCAATAAAAGATCAGCGTAACATTGTTTATGTTCGATTTGCCGCACACCGGCCGCTTGTTGATGACCATCCTCAAATAACAGTTTACAATCTTGAGGCGATGAATGGATTTGAGAGTTTTTCATCAGAAGTTCATAATATCATATCAAAACATGGGTTCGGAGCCTATTACGTTTTTGATTGTCTTTCCGATCTCCTCAAAGCATGGGCTACCGATCTTATGATTGGTAATTTTTTCAAAGTCACCTGCCCTTACCTTTTTGAACTTGACACTATTGCTTATTTCGCTATTCTCCGTGACCACCATTCTTTTCAGACAGTAGCAAGAATACGCGAAACGACACAACTGCTTCTGGATATTTACCATTTCGACGACAGTATCTATGTACATCCACTGAAAGTATGGAACAGATATGCACCGACAATGTTTTTGCCGCACCGCCAAAACGGTGATGAATTCTCTCCGGTAATAAGCAGCATCGATGCAAGCAAATTACTATCACGTATATCGCAAAAGAGCGCTAGAGATTCCGAAAGACAACTCGACTACTGGGACAAGCTTTTCATTCAAGCCAATAAACTCGGAGAAAGCACCGAATGTTCAAAGCAGGTCCAAGGAATTAAAAGCGAACTTTGCAGGCTTATAATCGGAAGTGAAAAAAGAATATCTGAAATGTCGCAGAAATATTTCAGTCTTGAAGACTTAATGAGCATAAAAAGCAGGCTTGTGGGCAGCGGGTTTATTGGCGGCAAGGCTGCCGGTATGCTGCTTGCGCAAAACATATTACTGCAGGAGAAGGAACTTAACTGGACCGACTACATGGAGCCTCACGATTCATTTTATGTCGGTTCAGATGTATTCTACAGCTATGTTGTAGAGAACGGCTGGTGGAAACTGCTAATGCAGCAGAAAACAAAAGAAGGATACTTTGATGTTGCTCCCGAAATTCAGCGAAATTTTTTAAAAGGTAAATTTCCGGCTCAAATACGTGAACGGTTCCAGGAAATCATCGAATACTATGGTCAATCGCCTATTATTGTACGTTCGAGCAGTCTACTTGAAGACTCCTTCGGTAATGCTTTTGCCGGTAAATACGAAAGCATTTTTCTTGTTAATCAGGGTGACCCTGACCAGCGTTATAAAGCATTTGAGAATGCAGTTCGCCGTGTTTATGCAAGTACTATGAGCCAGGAAGCACTTGCATACAGACTCCACAGAGGCCTTGATGAACACGACGAGCAGATGGCTCTGTTGGTTCAGAGAGTGTCAGGCTCTTACAAAAAGAGTGACTTTTTTCCCGATCTCGGCGGCGTCGGAATATCCTACAACACCTTTGTATGGAATAAAGAACTCGACCCGAAAGCAGGAATGCTCAGGTTGGTATTTGGACTGGGAACAAGAGCCGTTGACCGGGTCAAAGACGACTACCCACAGACAATAGCACTTGACAAACCAATGCTTCGTCCGCATGCAGCAAGAGAAGATATGATCCGCTTTTCACAAAGGAAAGTTGACGTACTTAATTTGTCGGAAAATGAACTAACAACCTACGAAGCCGACAAAGTCCTAAACGACAACCCGGAACTCAATATATCGCTGATTGCTGCAGAAGACATGGAAACGCAGCAAAAGCGAAAGGAGCTCGGCCTAAAAGCTCAGCGATCATGGATACTTACATTCGAAAACCTCCTTACAAAAACAAACTTCACCGAAACAATGCAGAGAATGCTCAAAACACTCGAAAAACATTACGATTATCCTGTGGATGTTGAGTTTACTGTCAATTTCAGCGGTGAAGAAGATTTCAGGATAAATATAGTCCAGTGCCGCCCTCTCCAAACCAAAGGAATCAAAGCGGGCGTTAACATACCCAAACATATTGACAGTGAAAAAATCCTCATATCTTCAGAAGGCCATACTATGGGCGGCAATATCTCACAAACGATATCACGCCTGATATACATTGATCCAGAAAGATATGTTGCCCTGCCCAATAGTGAAAAATACAGCATAGCTCGTATTATCGGCAAGCTTAACCACCTTATAAACGACAAAGAACTGATGCCTGTAATGCTTATGGGGCCCGGACGCTGGGGAACAACAACCCCAAGCCTTGGTGTACCTGTAAACTTCGGCGAAATAAACAAGACTACAATACTCGTGGAAATGGCATACGAAGCCGGTCAGCTCATGCCAGAGCTCTCATTCGGATCACACTTCTTCCAGGACCTCGTAGAAAGCGACATATTCTACCTTGCCCTCTATCCGCAAAAAAAAGGCGTAGTCTTTAATTATGACAAAATTGAAGGCATGGACAATATGTTGAATGAATTAGTTCCTGAAGCCGAAAACTATTCAGACGTTATAAAGGTTTTTGAATTCAATGACTCACCACTGCAGATAATCAGCAATCTTATCTCGCAAAAATCAGTCTGTTTTTTCAAATAATCCAATAATCTCTATTGATTTCTCAGAATCAGAAAGTGTAAAGCAGGCCTGTCATTAAAACTGCCTCATAGGTGCTGTCTACGATAGGACTGTTGCTAATTTCATCATCGAGCCATTTATAGCCAAGCAAAGTTATAAGTGACCATTTTTCGTTCAGTTCATAGCCGATGTTCAGGCTTACAAACGGATTCCATGCTTCGGATACATTATACTCTGGTCTGCCGGGCATTTGTTCGTCTGCCCTTACGCCGTAATAGTAATCGCAAAGATTACTGCTGCCGTAAATAACACCCACCGATGGCGTTAAAGAGAACGCTTTCTTCGAGAACCTTTTTGAGTAGCTGAGCATCACTTCCTGCCCATCGTGATAGCCCAGCATATCAGTTAGAAATGAAGCCGTAGTTTTTCCCCATCCGTCAGAGTAAGCAATCTGGATACCGCCGTCAAGCGTCATCTCGCGATCATCCATGCCGTCAAGATAGTCGCTGTCATCTTCTTCATAACCGTCAAACCGCCATTTGGCAATCAAGCTCGCCGAAAACTTATCTGCTTCAAAGATTTCGTAACCAATCATACTTCCAGAAACGCCGAATTTCCCATAGTTGTAGTATATCATAGGCACTGGGAAAACTCTCTCATTATCACCCTTGTATAGACTGTTGCCGATTGCAATCCCAAGCCCTGCCTTAAAACTCCTGTCCTGAGAAGGACGCTCAGCCTCGGCAGAAAAAGAAACTCCTGCAAAAATCAAAACCGCAAAAACAATCTTCTTGTTAATCATAAAAAACCTTTCTCCAAATCATAGAATAAAAATCTATAAATAGTCCTTAAAGCAGAACAGCATCAAATTATACAAAACATTCCCCATAATGTCCACTAAGCAATCTTATTTTACAATTCTCTGAACTCATGACAGAAAATGTATCGGTCCTGATTTATATTAAAACAGCAAAATAAAACACAGATTTTGCCAGCAAATAAGTTTTTGCCGGTATCGCAGGCTTAAAAACGCATCAAATTAATATTGACAAAATTACTACAGTCTAATATTATTCATTTATACCCAGTTTGCATGTTTTGCGAGCTGTTAAGCATCTGATTGTTTCAGGTGTATGATTTAAAATAAGATGATATTTTAAATGAAAGTGATGTGATGAAAAGAAAATTGATTCTAACGGCTTTAGTTGTAATGGCTGCAACATTAAGCTCGTGTTCAGTGGAGAAAATGAAAATGACAGAAAAACAACCAAAGAGTTACACCGTAAAGAAGCTGACTTCAGAAATGCCTATTGACGGCAATTGGGACAAGCCGCAGTGGCAAAACACCGAACCGCTCGAGCTTACGCTGTATATGGGCGATAAACCTGAGCATTTTCCTGTAGTCAAAGCCAAAATGGCCTATGATGATGACAATGTGTATGTCATTTTCAAAGTAGACGACAATTATATCAAAGCAACAACAACTGAGAACCAGGGACCGGTCTGCCGTGACAGTTGTGTTGAATTCTTCTTCACTCCAAATTCTGACACATCAACAGGTTATATGAATATGGAAACAAACTGCTGCGGAAAAATCCTTTTCTACTATCAAAAAGAGAGAGGTGTTGGTGCAGTTAAAGTTGCCGATTCCGATCTCGAAAAGATTGAGATTGCACATTCATTACCATACGAAAGCATAACTGAAGAGATAAAGAGTCCTAAAACATGGACTTTAGAGTATCGTATTCCAATTGAAGTAATAAAAACCTATACGACTGTAGAAAAGCCTGAAAGCGGAGTCCTCTGGAAAGCCAATTTCTATAAATGCGGTGACAAAACTTCCAAACCTCACTGGCTGACATGGTCGTTCGTTGATAAACCAAAGCCTGATTTTCACGTACCTAACTGTTTTGGTACATTAAAATTTGAGTAACAATTTGTTGAGAGCCTCAGCAGACAGGATAAAAGGCTAAATCCTGTCTGCGGGTAAAAGAAAAATGACTGAGAAAATAATACTTGCCTCCGCCTCACCAAGAAGAAGCCAATTGCTTCAAGAGGCAGGAATCCGATTCGAAGTAATACCTTCACAGGTAAAAGAAGATGAGTATAAATTCGACAACATAAGCGCAGTCGAATATACAAGGATATTAGCAAAAGCCAAAGCCCTTGATATTGCAGTTAAAAATCCAAGTAGGCTTGTTTTAGGTGCTGATTGTGTTGTCAGTATTGATAATCATATCATCGGAAAACCTAAAAATGAGGAAGATGCGGCAAAAATAATTAAGCTGCTGTTTTCGAAGCCTCATGATGTAATAACATCCGTTTCCTTCATTGCCATCAACAATGGCATAGAGCTTATGGAAACAGAAAGCACCACTGTTTATCCCAAGAATTTAACTCAAAAACAAATAGATGATTTCATCGCAAGCGGTAAATGGCAAGGCAAAGCCGGTGGCTACGGTATACAAGACCCAGAAACCGATGATTTTATTGACAGTTACGAGGGTAGCTACACTAATGTAATGGGAATGCCGATGGAAACCGTTACAGAGATTATCGATGAAATATTCGACAGAGAGTAACCTGTTTGCTATTTTTACATAACATCTTAAAAAAGTTGACAAATTTGCGAATTAGTGCGATAATATCAAGCGTTGAAAACTACTTAACTTAATTTGGTGCGTAAAAATAGATGGATAATAAGGTAACAATTTTACTTGCGGAAGATAACCCCGCAGACAAGATGCTATTTGAAGTTGGGCTTCGCAGCAGCAGGTTAGATGCTGAACTGTGCTGGGTGAAAGATGGTGTTCAGGTTATGAACTTTCTGAAAAAAGAAGATGTATATTCCGATGCCCCTAAGCCAGAGATAGCAATTTTGGATCTTAACATGCCCCGAAAAGGAGGGCAACAGATAGTAGAAGAAATTAAGTCTAACGAAAAGCTTAAGGATATTCTAACTATAGTACTGACAACTTCTGATGCCGAAACTGATCGGCAAAACTGCTACAACTCAGGGGTTGATAAGTTCATGATAAAACCACTCGAATTCACTGGAATTCAAGAAATCATTAAAGAAATTGAAAAACTTTGGTTTAACGAATAAATATCTGATATGAGGGAGAACAGAGGATGAGTAATAATTCGCGTCAGACACAGGCCCAAATAGACCCTATGTTTACAGATAGATGGTCACCAAGATCATTTAACGGTGAACTTCTGGAATCTTGGGAAATCGAAAGTCTTCTTGAAGCAGCAAGATGGGCACCGTCCTGCTATAACGAGCAGCCGTGGTCTTTTGCATTTACAAAAAGCAAAGAAGATATAAAGCTTTTTTCTGAGGCCTTAGTCGAATTGAACCAACAGTGGGCTCCTAAAGCCGGCATGTTGATGTTCCTGATTTACAAAAAGGATTTTGAACAAACCGGTAAGCCTAATAATTGGGCATACTTTGATGCCGGCGCCGCTTGGATGTCTTTGGCGTTTCAGGCAAGAAAAATCGGCCTATATACGCATGGAATGGCAGGTTTTGACAGAAACAAAGCCGCAGAAATTCTTAAGGTTGATTTGAGTACCCACGATATAGCCGAAGCTATTGCCGTGGGGCATATTGACTCAAAAGACAAATTGCCGGACAAGTTCATTGACATGGAAACGCCAAATGATCGGAAAGATTTAGACAAGATGATATGGAATTGGAAATAGAGCTTAGATTAGGAAATACTGGGCTGCCATAAAACACAATCCAGTATTACCTAACATTATGTATCGCCCAAACATTAATTAATCTCAAACGATACCGTGATTACAGCTTAATAATTACTTTTATACAGCATATAAAACCTATCTTACGGCTTTATATGTCACGTAAACATAATAAGCACCCAGGCTTGAGCCGTCGGCGAGCCTGAATTGCGAGCTCAGGTGGGCCGGGCCCTTTTCCAGCCAAACCTCAAACTTGACGCTTTGGTTTTGATCTTCGACTTTTGCTGAATATTCCCTGCCGTCTATGTTTATGGAGGCTTCTGTTATGTCGAGTGCCTTGCCGCCGGTGTAGAGCCAGTGGCTGCTTTGCGGCACAAGCTCAGCTCGCCACTCTATATCATCGCCGTCAATGCCGGAGCGGATGTTGTGAGCCGATTCCTCGGGCCATCTGCAAAGCTCGATCACATAATCGCCGCTGCGGCATACGTCGAGTTCCCAATAGCCGCAAGCGTTCATTGCCTGCCTGATATGCCCCTGGTGCCACGGGCAGTTGCAGTCATCGAATTTCATATTCTGCAAATTAGCCGGGTATTCATCTTCTGCCGGTTCATTTCGCCAATCATGGCAGCGAAGCACGGTCCTTTCCTCCTGTTCGGAGCCGATGCTCAGGGGTATTTCCTCGCCAAACTGCTGAGAAACAACATCCCACCATTTATCATACTCGGCCCTGAATTCCTCAACGATTTGCGGGTTATCTTCTGAAATATCCCTTCGCTGCTCGGGATCGGCGGAAATATCATAAAGCGAGGTTCCGTTTATAAGCCGATAGTTATCATTCATAACGCAGCTCAAACGCCACTTGAGCGGGCGGGTGAGTCTTTGCGAATCGGTAACCATAATCCTTTCCTGCCAGCCTTCGCCATAAAGAAGGGGCTTGAGGCTCTTGCCATGGAAGCTGCGGTCATTCGAATCGATGCCGCACAGATCAAGAATAGTAGGCATAAAGTCAACATTTGCCGTGAGTCTGCCGATATCGGCAGGTTGATCAAGCCCTCCGCTAGGCCATCTTACAAAGAATGGTGTTCTGTGCCCGCCTTCATAGGGCCAGGCTTTGGTTCCCCTCATGCCGGCATTGTAGCCGTTAATTACAAACCCATCCTCATCGAGGCAGGCCCCGCCGCCTGTGCCGTTATCGGTCATAAAGATCAATATCGTATCATCTTCTATCCCCAACGAGCAAAGCTTGTCGCGAAGTTTGCCGAAATTTTGATCGATGTTGGTTATCATACCATAGAAGCTTGCCCTTTCGCCGCCCACGGTATCCTGATACATATCGCTGTACTTTTTCGGCACATTGTAAGGAGTGTGCGGGGCATTGGGAGTGATACAGCATAGGAAAGGGGTATCTTTATTGGCTTCGATAAATTTTATCGCCTCATCGAACCAGACATCCGTGCAGTAGCCCTCACATTCTACCGGCTCGCCGTTAAAGAAATAGGTGTCATCAAAGTAGTCGTTGCCCCAGTGATCGGGGACCTGACTTATGCCGCCGCCTTTGTGTATCAGGCTGGTTTCAAAGCCGCGGTAGTGAGGCAGATACGGGTATTCATCGCCAAGATGCCATTTACCGAAAATGGCGGTCCTGTAGCCGCTTTGCTTCATCGCATCGGCAATGGTCCATTCGTCTTTGCGCAGGAGCGAACGCCCGCCGATAGTGTGCCATACGCCGGTGCTGTTGGCGTAATGCCCGGTGAACAGGCCCGCGCGTGTCGGGGCACATGTCGGCCCTACATGATAATTTGTGAATCGGCTGCTCTGCTGATAAAAGCTGTCGATATTGGGCGTTTTTATGAGTTCGTTTCCATGACAGCCAAGGTCTCCATAGCCCTGGTCATCTGTCAATACAAGGATCACATTCGGTTTTCGCATCATTTTCTCATTCATTTAACGTAATTCAAAACGGCCGAACGGAAGGTAAAACCAATCTTTTTTTCCGCCACGACATTATCCGCCTTGATCTTTATCTCATATTCACCAGGATCAGTCAACTTAATTTTTCCGATATCGGTAATATAAAACGGAAAATGCGAATTAGTGGGATTTTCTTTCTCCCTCTGCTTTATTATCACGCCGGAGAGCTTCGGTTGTTTATCTCAGTAGTGACATTATGGCCAGCCTAAAACGAGATTAGAAAATCTTTAGAGAATAACAATTTACTATATACCATAATAATTGCACCTTAAGCTTTAAAACAAAAAAAAGGCTTCTAAGCATAAATACTTAGAAGCCAATTAGTTAAATCAAATGAAGGTGCTGGGCTCGAACCCAGGCCCTTCGGCTTAAAAGGCCATGATTCGCATCATAAGCACCTATTTAACAGTAACTTAAAACGTGTTTTTAGAGCACAAATAAGGATTACAAGTAAATAACAAGTAGGCACAAACAAGACTGACAAGTCAGTATCCACTGCAAATTGACGAACTTTTTGTACCTTTATCTGATTACTAAAGTTCAATTCTACATTACCGATCTTCCCAATGAAGCTTCTCACCCGCAAAATGCTCGAAGAATTCACGGCCTGTTTACCCCAGATACAATAATTGCTGAAA
Organism: Sedimentisphaeraceae bacterium JB056; assembly: GCA_044440125.1. Lineage (GTDB taxonomy): Bacteria > Planctomycetota > Phycisphaerae > Sedimentisphaerales > Sedimentisphaeraceae > JBITAJ01. The sequence continues at coordinate 14,403 of JBITAJ010000002.1, forward strand.
GATACGAATACCTCAACCACCTGATTCTCTCTTCTGCCTAACAACTTAAATACATCCTTGATCAATTCAGCGAATATTATCACCATGAAAGAATCCATCAATCATTAGGTCGGATAATAGATCCAAAATACAAACTCAATGGTAACGCAGAGATTCAATGCATAGAAAGACTCGGCGGTCTCCTGAAATCATATCACCGCCTTGCCGCTTGAAAAAATTACTATTCAAGCTGAGAATCAGAACCATTGCGCCAAAACTTATGTGTTTGATGTTGAATCAAGTCAAATATAAATTGCTTTCTACAACACGCAAAGTAATTATTCATGTATTGACTACAAAATATAGCCAGATCACAGCCATTAACCCATTTAAAAGCAATGATTGAGTAACTGATGAGTTTTTGCTCCCTACGATATTAAAAAAATTAATTTTTGGGGTATCCGGCAAACTATTGGACACCCCAAAATAATAACTATGCTTAAACTCTATTCATAATCTATACTCAAAAATTTCATATAGTTCGTATCTCCATCAAGTGACCACCATGCAGAAAAATCACTTTCACCATAAATCATATATATAGCTCCATCAGGAGCCTGTCTTATGCCACTATATCCACAGCCTGATCCTTCATAAATATCAAAAGGAGTCCCCCAGTTATTACCAGTCGCATCAGCAATTCTAAGATGTACGCCGGGTCTACCATAACTTAAGAGAACAGACCCATCATTCAAAACCGTCATATCCGGACCAACACCAGGGGTATGCAATGAATTCGGACTACTCCACGTCGCACCATTATCACTGCTTATGCAATATATCATCGGACAATCTCCTTCCAGATCAAACGGTATCATACCGGTTCTCATAACGCAAAGAAGGTTTCCATTACTAAGTTTAACCATCACAGGCTCACTTGCCCCGCCTGTTCCCATCCACGAATCACTCCTATAAGCTACCGTAGACTTATATTCCCAACTCTGCCCTAAATCATCAGACTCGACAACAATTGTTCTTGAATAAGAATCGCTATCAAACATCCCATACATAGTAGCAAGGAGATTGCCATTACTCAACTGAACAATCGAACGCCAAAAGGAAAAAGCAGAAACATCCTGAGAAAAGGAAGTAATTTGAGCATTAAATCTTTTCTCTACAAACTCATCATTATCAATACTCTCAATACTCACTGCATTTATACCAGAATCAATCTCCATACTCCCCTTCCAATTGTAACTTCCATCTGTCCCATTACCTTCATACCAATGCAAATAGCCTGTTTTGGCTATAAAAAGATCCGGATACACATCACAATCAAAAACTTCGATATCAAAACAAAGAACATCACTCGTGATTATCTGCCTCCAGGCCATAGTGTTATTGCCAGTACATTCACGCCAATGCAGCTGACCATTCGAGCTAAGTATAATCAAATCAGTATTGCCGTCATAATCAAAATCGCCAATCTCCAAACCATTGACTGCAATAGCAGAAGTATGGAATCCAAGAACATTTACAAATGTATCCGTTTGAGAATCATATTCATACCATCTTGAAGAATAATCAACGCTATTACCTACGAGTATATCAGGATATGAATCCCCATCAAAATCACCTGCGGCAACTGCAACACAATCCATTCCTGAAATATCCAGCGTATCTATATAAGTAACCTGATTTGAACCTTGAGAATCTACTTCATACCAATCAAGCTCATAAGATGAATTAACTGTAAAAACCCAATTCTCACCCGAATAACCGACTGCGCAAGCAATATCAAGTAAATCGTAACCAAATTGCCCACCTGTTACTGCTGCAATACTGTTATCATCATCACTTTCATACCAAGCGACATATCCATTATCTTTACCAACTATCAATGTATTAGTGCCGTCATCGTCAAAATCAGCCGAAGCAAAACAACTCGCATCATTTATAGAAATATCTCCCATATATTTCCCTGACATATCATTACCATGAGGCTCATACAGCATCAATTCACTATCAAATCCAAGATACATATCAGGATTAAGCTGAGGGGATGCCGAATAATCGTATATCCACGTAACCACTGTATCAACTATTCGTGAATTCGAGGCATTAACCTCTGTATAGAAAGGTAAACTTACAGAACAAGGATTGCCACTCAGATCAATAATAGTTGAACATCCAATTGACGGCATAGCAACAGCCCAATCATCACCATTATTCCCACTTTCTATTGTAACATGATACTGATTATCAGGGTGAGACCCTGCGTCAAAAGCCGCATACATATGATTTGGGTCTTTAGAATCTATATGAAGAACAGGAAACATAAGATCGTCTCCGTTGGTCGTACTGTACACTGTTGACTCTGACAACACTTCCAACGATTCAGGATTACCTTCATAAGTAATTCCCATCGCCAAATCTATAAAATCAGAACCGATTGTTGTACCAGCAACATTTGAGATAGTATTATCGCTATTCGATTCATACCAAATAACATTATCGTCATCCACAGATATTACCACTTCGTTGATTCCATCTTCATCTACATCTGATATTGCTACGGAAGTTGCATCACCACCAGAATAAAATGTTGTAACAAGTGACGGTGTTGCATTATCTACACCGTCAGACTCATACCACTGCACGTTCGATGAAGAATCGACCAGAAGCAGATCACCATAAGAATCTCCATCAATATCACCTATCGCAATATCTTTTGCGCCATTAAAAGCAGTACTGGTAATATTCTTTCTCCAATTTATAACATGCTGAGAAGAATTTGCTTCATACCAGCCTGTCATTGTTGTTTTTACTATAAACAAATCGCAATATCCATCACCATCCAGATTACCTGAATCCAACGCTACTCCAGAACCAGTAAGCCCTCCTGACTGCAACGTAACAGTATTATCACCAGAAGCTTCATACCACTTCACTGTTCCACCTGAAATTATAGTAAGAATGTCACCATAACCATCATCATGCATGTCAACAATATCAATTCCATTTTTAATTGCCGTACCGCTAAAATCATCTGATGAAAAATACAAACTGTCACCATCGATTTCAAACCATGCCGCATCGGCGGCACTTCGTCCTATGCAAACATCCGTATAATCATCATTATCCAGATCACCTACAGCCATTGCTGTAACACCATCCAAAGTGAGTAATTCTTTTACATAACCGAGATCATTGTTCACATCCAGATTAGAATACAGAACTGCTTCACCCGATGAATTAACAATGGAAATTATATCATCAGAAGTATTACAAGCTGAAGCTATGTCAGAACAATTTGCCGCAAGCTCAGGGCCATAGCTAACGCTTACAGAATTGTCTGTACTACTTCGATACCACATTACAGCCCCACTAATATCCCCGCAGACTACTTCATTTTGTCCATCACCATCAACATCTAATATTGCAGCAGTAGAAATACCTGTTCCAAAATTCTTTATAAACGTTGGAGTAGTATTATTACCATTGGCCTCATACCAATCTATTGTCCCATCAGATTTTATAATCAAAACATCAGCAGAGTTATCATCGTCCACATAACCGGCACAAACTTTTACTGCGCCGGAAGGACCAAAATTAGCTCTCCAGTTTACGCTATTATCGTTCCCGTTGCCTTCATACCATGAAACCGTTGTTGCTTTCACAAGAAACATATCGGTGTAAGCATCACCATCAAATGAACATAAAACAGGAGAGACAGACTGCGTGGTAATATTAGAAACCCATGAAACAGTATTATCAGATCGAGACTCATACCAGTTACAAGTGCCCGATCTAACTACCATAAGATCAACATTACCGTCTGAATCAAGATCACCAATCGCAATTCCATTAGATACGGTATTCGAGCCAAAACTTGAATTCACTATCGAATATGTTGAGCCATCACTGTTCTGCTCAAACCACAGACAGCCTTTATTGCTATAGTTTCTGCCGACAATAATATCAAGATAAGCATCGCCATCAAGATTACCTGCCGCAACAGCGTCTGCATATTCAGAAACAAGATCAAGTGAATCAATCTTATCATTTTTGTACCAATCAAGATGTCCTGATGAATCAACACTGAAAACAGAACCTGAACCGGCTAATACATAACTTAAAACCAAACACATCCAACACAAAGCTCTTCTAAACATAATCAATCCTCAAAATTAGTTAATAATATATCGTAAGCATTCACTCTTTTTTATTTCTTTTAAGCACTCGATTTATTCTAATGTAACTGATTAGCAATATTAATTAACCAATATTTCAAATTCATCAACACCTAATGAAGCTTCTCTCTTACTATCTTTTTTAGAAAGAGTAACAACAACTTGATTCAATCCTTTTTTAAGCTGCTCTGAATTGACTAAAGCCTTCCATATTACTACATTATATTTTTTGCCTTCGCTATTAACATGGTCAAAACGTTCTTTATCAAGAAGCCGTACTTTTTCATTGTTAAGAACTACTTCGAACTTATCACCAACAAATGAATCCTGGATTTTGAATCTAAAAAGAGAAACAGAATCCCCCACTTCCTCACCAAAATAGAACTGATACTCAACCTTGTCACCTTTTTTGTTAAGCATCCAATGATCAAAAGCAGAACCTGTTTTAAAGCTGTCATACTCTGTAGGAGTATAACTCTGCCGGCGGCAATAAAAATATCTTCTGTATTGTTCCTTTGATTTAACAGGATCAGTCCAGTCTCTAAGCAAAGGATAATATGAACCGTAAACAAAAGTATAGAAATTATAAAACATCATACCATCTGCATCTTGAGAATAAGCGTTTTGAGCCAACGACCTGATAAGAGGTCCGTTAAGCTTGGCATTATTCTCAAGCAGCGGCGTCTGACCTCTCTGAAAAAGCCATTTCCCAGCTCTCCATGGTGCGACTTCTCCAAGATACATAGGATACAATTTACAATCAGTACCCTCGACAATATCACTCCACTTCTCAATGGGCATATTCCAGTCAGAGTAATGCCATTCAGACGGGCAAACATAATCAACTAAACCTTCTTTTATCCAACGTTCTACATCAAGGCCTTCCTTTTTGCAAAATGTCATGTCCCAGGGAACAATCACACCCAAAAGCATTTTCGTATTTCTACGCTTAGCAAAACGGTCAAGCAACGCCCTTGTTTCTACGATGTACTCAGTCAGATACTCAGCATTTTCCATTTTAGGCTCAGACAAAAACGGTGAAGTCCTTGCAAAATCCAGCTGTAAGCCGTCCACGTTGAATTTTTCCAGAATCTCTCCTATAATCGCCAAACGATATTCACGCACCTCCTTGACTGCATAATCCATCTGTTTTAGAGCACCAATCGCAGCCCAGGTACGCTCTCCTGTATCTTTGCTCAAAGACCATTCTATATGCTCTCGCTGCCATGGAGTCCAGTATGCCTGAGAGCCATGATGATCATTCATTCGAATATTACTAACAGCAGTTACACCTTTATCTTTAAGTGCATTTATAATGACATCGTACGGCTCATTACCTTCAGCCGCAAGCTTTTTGAGGTTATCGTTTAAGTAAGTATAGCCTTTTTGCGTAGTATAATTACATGCATCAGGATTTGCAGCATCAACAGCTACTATATCGGGACGGGCTGAATACATAACATCAGCAACCTTCCTGATCTCATTAGTATTTTTACATTTTGTAATACTTCCAAAGTCACTTGTTATCAGCAAATCCTTCGACTGAACAAGCGAATTAAAACCAAATAATATAACCGTTGCTATACAAACATAATTAAATCGCATTTAGCAGCTCCTTTTCTATTGTTTTTCCAACTTGGTTCTCCGAACCTATAATAACATCAACGTTGTATATATCGCAATTTGAAGGTACAGGAATTAAACCATCTTCTAAAATTTCACCGTTAAGCATAACAGATACACAATCACCCTTGCCGCAACGTTTGTAAATAAAGTTATATGTTGCTCCTCGCCAATTGCGTTCAAAAGTAACATCATTCCAGCTATGCGGCAATGCGGGATTAACTCGCAAACCATCAAGTTCCGGCTGAATACCTAAGAAACCATTGACTATGTCCAAACAAAACCATGCAGGAGCTCCTGTCGAGATTATTCCACTTGAAAGCCCTGCCAAAGGAGAATGAGGACCGTGATAAAAATTAGGCATCCAAAGCGGAATAGCTTTCGTAACAGAAGTACAATCTTTTTCTCGCAACGGCAACACCTGCGTAATAATTTCCAATGCTTCATCAGGTCTGCCTGCTTTAATTTCAGCCATAGCAAGCATCATTGCTCCATGTACATAAACGGAACCATTCTCTCCTGTACCAGGCTGTTTAACTGTTTCCCTGCCAATTTCCTGTCGCCACTTTAAGAATGGAGGTCCATAAAGAATTGGTCCAATATCAGTTTTTACATAGTCATCAATTGCCTTGAGAACACATCCTTTACGTTCAGGAGTAACCACACCGCTCATAATCGCCCATGCCTGCATCATCAAACTGACATTTGCATCTGGATCATCAGACTTACAAAATCTGACACCGTCATCTGTTATACCTCGAATATACCATTGACCATCCCAGGCATATTGATTTACAGCTCTTGCCAGATTGTCTGCATGCTCAACAAGCTCGTCTGCTAAATCAGCTAAATCAATCTTTCTCAAAAAAGGAACTATATTCCTAATCGAATTAACCAGTGCAACAGATGTCCATGGAGATTCACCAATGCCTTTTCTGCCGGCTTCCTCAAGAGGATCACTCCAGTCTCCATCCAGCATCAAAATCATCCCATGCTGTCCCCTGTGATTCAGCAGCCATTTTATGCCGTGAATCAAACATTCTATCACTGTTGCTTCTTTTTGAGCATCTGCATACTTAATCTTTTCAAAAAAGAAATCTATATCTCCTGTTTCATACGCATAGTTAGAAGCAAGAGTTACCGCCCAGGTTGCAATATCAGCGTGTTTTTGGCATACAGATTCGATTCTTGCTATTACCCCTTCAACACGAACTGAGCTTCGTCTCATAAACCCGTCTTCATCAGCAAGACTGCAAATTTCACGCAAATAATCCTTGGCTAACTGAGGCTCATAAATCAACCATCCCCACGCATCCTGCAAATTATTTCGCCAATTGTGAAAATCGCTAAACCTTGAAGATATAACCTGTCTATGCAACTGAATTTTAGTCCATACATTGAATAACTTATCAATTACATTATTGCCTGTAGCAAGTTTATTATCATTGACAATATCATTAAAGAAAGATTTGCTTTTGGCCAAAGCCTCACCAGCAACCCCATTATCAAAAAATTCCTGAGCAAACCACTCTGCCTCTTCAATATTATCTGCAATACCAAAACCGTAATTAATAGCAAACTCCTGATTCGGCTCTATTACAACATCATGCTGTAATGCCGGAGATATATCAGTAGCGTAAGCATTTACATTTGCAAGAACACCTTTCTTCCAGACAGAAGCTTTACTTCTTTCAACATCACTATCAAAAAATGAATCAAACGCCCCACTGAAGGAATTAGGTACTTTATCCGAAACATAAAATGAGGCATATTTATATTGATGTGTTCCGAAATGATAACGACGGGAGATAACGGCTCCCATTTCCTTATTTAAATGGGTATTCTGTATTTGATTACCGTTGTTTATACCTTCAAGAACGCCTTCATAAAATCCTATTAAAGAAAATTCTCGTTGCCTTCCTGAGTTATTACGCAATTTAAGCTGATTAACTTCAATGTACTTTTCAGGATGAACAACTATTGATAACTCACTGCTTATCCCATCATAGTCAACCTTAAAAACTGTTCTTCCGGGATGATGTTCACATCTGTATTCTGCAGGAGAAATTGGTGAATAACCACCATTTAACGACCAGCATTCTCCATTTCCCTTATCAAACAATGAATAATTTCTCCCCTTGGAAAACAGGTTGGCATTTCTGCTTAAGTAAAACCCATCTCCATCACCTCGCTGCGTTACAACAACTTGAAATTTACCATCTTTGCTATAAAGATAATTCTGCCATTTCCCCGGTGTATCAGGTCTGGTTATTACATAACAGCCAAGTTCTGAATCAAAACCACCCCACTTACTTTCAAAAGCCATTACAAACACCTTTCACTGTCACAGTCATTGTTGTCACAAGAATTATTAATACTCCAAAGTGTAAGTCCATTACATCGTTTATCTGCAGGCAGCTTAAATATAAACTTATAAAAAAATCCGCAAACAACTCCAACTAATAGAGTTACTAACAAACCTATATTACCGGTAATAATAAAAGATATTCGATCATCTTCAGGCGTAAGATAATAAAAATACAATACTCCTGCCACAAGAGACAATAAGCCTAAAACCGAACTGAAGAAAACTGTCTTTCGGCCAACACTTGTCACCATCACACCAAGAATAAAAATCGCAAGAACAATACCATTCAGGCTTTGCCATATAGCAGATACTTCAAAAACAGTAGACTCTCCTTTTTGCGATGCCCAGTTTATTACTAAGGCACCAATCATCATATAAACACCACAGCCAAGAGTAAAATAATGCGACTTTCTCATCTGATCCTTCTCAGAGTTGTCTTTCAGAAAAAACCTAACATATATATCCTGATTAATTACAGTAGAAAGGCTCTTAACACCAGAGTCTAATGTCGAAAGCACGGCTGCAAGCAGACCTGCCATAACAAGACCGGGTAAAGGTGCGAACATTTCAGTACTGACAAAATAAGCAAAAGCCTCATCACCAGACAAATTAACTGATTCAGCAATTTCTTTACCCGATTGATGATAAAAACAGAATAATGCCAGACCGAGAAACCAGAACAGAGCATGAACCGGGACGCCAATTCCCATCATTGAATATGCAGCTCTCTTAGCCTCTTTATAGTTTTTAGTTGTCAGCAGCTGTTGAATAGTTATCTGATCGGTAGCATATTGACTCAAAATAGCCCCTAACTGAGCAAGAATCAGCCACCATATCGTAACTCTTTCGTAAGGATTAAATTGAAAAAAGCTCTTATCCATATTAAAACCTTTACCATTTTCAAAGGCAAAGTTGTAAACACCGCTGAAGCCGCCATCAACCTTTGATGCGAGTATTACGGCAGTAATAGCCGCTCCCCCGACAAGTACAAAAAACTGCACTACATTTGTCCAAACAACTGCTTTCATACCGCCAATAGTCGTGAGAAAAATAACAAGAATACTAACCCCGGTAATAGTCCACACAGGACTCCATCCGGCGGCACCAGAAAATATCTTTGAAGTAGCATAAAGAACAATCGCAAGATATAATCCTCTTGTCATAAGAAAAAGAATACTCGATATTGCTCTAACCGAACTGCTGAATCTACGTTCAATATATTCATATGGTGTAAAAGAACCGAGTTTATAATAAAACCGTACAAACATCCACATACCCAAAGGTATAAGACAAAGTATTACAGGCTCAGCAAGCCATAAACGAATTCCGTTCTTATATGCTTCACCGGGCATAGAGACAAAAGATATAGCACTGAATAACGCAACAAAAAGAGACAAACTGGCAGCTAACCATGGAATATTTCTACCTGCCAGCAAATAATCACGTGTACTGCTGCCCTTTTTGGAAAAATAGAGACCTATAAGAACAATACCAAGAACATATGCACTAAGAACTAAATAATCACTTAATTGAAGCTGAGGACTCATACATTTAAACCTTTATCCGAACTTAGATTTGCAGATACTTCTCTATATAGCTTAACTATACTATCCCATGCCAATTCGGGATTTTCACATTCTTCCGAAGATAAATTACTAAGTCCGATACCTCCCCTGAACGACCATGCCGTAACATAATCAGGGCTTCCGGAATCTACAAGAATCTTGCCGCCGGAATATATTTTTTCTTCAAGACCAGAATCAATTCCAAAACAGCCAAGATAGAGTTCATACTTCTTATTATTCTTCTCAGCAATCTTTTTGCCATATTTGGTTATATTAACTGCATCCTCAAAGCTTAACTTGTTTATTGGTCTCAACCAATAAGGATCTGTGCCAAAAACATCAAGCTTAGGAATTGAAGCAATCTTTTCAAATTTATCTTTATCAACAGGCATCATACATATAGAGGTTTCTATATCTTTGCTGACTACCTTACAAACATTGACACTTCTGTAGACAAAATCCGTAACTGTGCTAAATTCAAAAACTTTATATTGTGCGCTGTCCTGCATTTTATCAAGAGGTTGATCGAACATTTCTGTAAACTTTTCACGACAGTGCTTACAGAAACAAACCTGATTCGTAGGTTCATCAATCATTATGCTTTCAAAACCATTCTCAGCACATATTTCTACATATTCCCCAAACTTTGCAACCATTTTAGGGTTGTTATAACACGCCATCGGATACGGATAACCACCGCCATAAGCAACACCCTCCTCATCACATCTCCACATGTCAGGATTTTCGAGCATAACTCTTGAACTCCTGCCGCCACCACTGGTGTTAGCAAACCCCCAGATACAAGCACGTGGAATTAAACCATAATCTTTAGCTATCTTCGCTCCAAATCTTATAGAACCGTCAAGCCATTGGAAATGGTTTTCCTGAAGAGCAAAAAGTACCTGACCGCATCCAAGAGAAGCCATATATTTAATATCTTCCTCTATATGGGATGGTTGGTGCGGCGGGATATAACTACTGCCAAGCAACATTTATTACCTTTCAAATCATAAAAATAAACAGGTGCAGTTGCTCTGCACCCGTTCGACTAACTTTATTAATTACAGCCAATTATCAGCTATTACCGCATAATCTAATAGGTCAACCGCACAATCTTTGTTAAGATCTGCCTCAAAATAAGCACCTTCACATGGATTAATCGCAATTTTAGTTATGTTTATATAATTTTCATCACCAGGCTTGTCCGCACCGGCAAAGTCCGATTCCGCATAAGCTATTAGCAAATCACCTTCAGGTGTTTTCCTAAGACCAGTATAACCAGAACCGACACCCTCATAGACTAAAATAGGCTCTTGCCAGTTTGTGCCTGTATAATCAGCAAGCCTCAAATAAACGTTAGGTCTGCCATAACTCATTGCAACCCTGCCATCATCAAGCAATTCCAATCTTGGTGAAACACCAGGTACACCAAGTGATACAGGTGTCGACCATGTGTAACCAAGGTCGGTACTTATTGCATACCACATCGGAACATCCTCTGGATCTAATGCAACCGGAGGATTTATATCACCACATCTGGCAACACAAAGAAGATTGCCATTAGACAACTGCATCATCTCAGGCTCACTTGGTGCAGTATCAGGATGCATCAAGGAAGATTCATAAGCAATCATTGTACTACGGTACTGCCATGTTACTCCATTATCACTTGAAGAAATAAGCATCACCTCACCTTTGGTATTTCCCTGACGAGTTCCATAACCTGTTGCAAGAATATCACCATCTGCAAGGTATGTCATATCTCCATGAAAATGGAAAGTATTTGGATCAAATGGGAACTCAATCGTGCTGCGAGTGTTGAAACCTGTTGTAAAATCATCCCAGGAACGCAAAATTCTGAAATTAATAATTTTACTGTTCACTGAACTAACAGTTGTATTGAAGCCTGCTGATAAAACAGGTCCGGTCCCGACAGTACAGGAAGCCAAGCCGCTTGCGTAAGCATCCACGTAAACATATTCAGGCGAATACCATGTAATCGCCCAATCATCACTCTTGATCGAATGATATGTTTCATCAACAGTGTGCTGACCTTCTGAGTATTTCATGATAAGTGAACCATTTTCACTTACTGCAAAACGTGGAAAGTTCAGGTCGTTACTGCTCGTTACTACCGTCCATGTTTGAGTACTCAACTCTGCAAAACACGAGACAGATAAAGTCAAAATAACCAGAAAAGTGGCGGTATTATTCAAAAATCTAAAATATTTTAGCATTTTTAATCTCCAAAAAGATATTAGTATAATAAAGATCACTGTGCATCATTGCAGATATAACCATTGTTCAGCCAGCATTATCAAGTCATCATAATTCACATCACAGTCTCCATTAATATCAGAAGCAGCGATTAGTGGTTCACACGGTGGCATGGGCTGGAAAACCGTTGGAGCAATCGCAATAGACAAAGCCTGAGGATCATACCGTGAACCATCTACTTCAGTTACGTGATATCCTGATGCTGTACTTGATGCTACGTAATAACGATAACCACCATCTTCGCTTGTTGAAATCAGCTCGTTTCTCCCATCACCATCAATGTCGGCAAGTTCAATATCAATACTGTTGGCATCGATCGCACCCCTGCCATCCAATCGCCAATCTGTAACGTTCGGAGGTATCCTGCTCTCATACATCAGTACATCGCCTGCTGTTATGCCAATAGTTGCGTTATCCTGTCTTGCAACCATTAACAGATCAGGTTCTTCATCTCCATCAAAATCACCTAAGGCAATATCTTGCACATATATGCTGTTAAAAGTTTGTACTGAATGATAAGCATTATCACCTGTAGCTTCGTACCATGCAACCTGACTGTCTTTGACAACAAGCCAATCTCTGCCGCCGAATCGGTCAAAATCACCAACAACCATACCGCCGGTTACACCCCAGGCTTTGGGACCATGACTCACATATTTGGCAGCAGCATTGCTGTCATATTCGAACCAGCGGACTGTACCGCCTTGATTTACAAAAAGATCAGTATTGCCGTCGCTATCAAAATCCCCCATCAAGATACCGCTATATGGATTAGAACTTTGAATGTTCGTAACCCAGTTCAGGCTGTTATCTATGCCGTTAGCTTCACGCCAGGTTATCATATTATAACCATCACCATTCTTGGCATTCATGACATCTACAAACCCATCGCTATCAAAATCACCAACTGTAACATCCACGCTGACACCAGCCGAATCTATAGACTTCCAATCAACCAGTTCTCTTGCATTTTGCAGGCTGCCTTCGCGCCAGATGAGATTCTTATCACTATTAACAGTAAATATATCCGCCTGAGAATCACCGTCAAAATCTGCTTTAACAGACCCAACAAGGGATAACTGAAATAACAAAACTGATACGCAGAAATACCCCGCAAACCTTTTCTTGATTAGTTGCTTCATAATTCATTCCCTAAAAATATTATTATAATTCCGGGAGCTGGCCTCTTAGCTCCCAACACATATCAAAGTCTTACATACTTACTTTTTGCGTCTGCGAGATGCCATTAAAGAAAATCCCATACCAAACAGAGCCAAAGTTGTAGGTTCCGGAACAGGATTATAGATAGCAAGATCTGTCGCTGAATTACCAAAGTCAAGTGCAGTCAAATCACCGATAACATTGTCAGCACCTGAACTGTACATCAGAAGACCACCTTCAGTTCTGCCGGTAAATAACTCACCAAAACCATCGCCATCAATGTCTGCAAGTTCGACACAACTTATTCCCTCACCAAAGAGAGTAACCGTGGAGCCAAAAACATTATCGCCATTGGCTTCACGCCAGTCGACCGAACCATCTGCCCGCACAATAAACATATCAGCATTAGAATCACCATCATAATTACCAATGACCATGTCCTTCACGCCTGAATAAGATATGTTCGACACCCAATTAGCAACGTTATCACTTCTTCCTTCTCTCCAGGTAATCTGTGTACTGCCAATAATAAACAAGTCGCCAAATGAGTCGCCATCGAAATCACCTGTAGCTACTGCATTAACACCTGTCCAGTTTTGCCTCCATGACAAACCGTTATTGGTTCCGTTTGATTCATACCAGCCAAGAGTATTGGTATTCGTAACGCGAAAAACATCGCTTATACCATCACCATCAAAATCTCTGATACTGAGACCATTATTCACAGCACCACCAGATGGAACACCGGTTGCTACTGACGCAAAACCATAGTCAGGATCACCTTTTGCTTCATACCAGGTAGTATTGCCAGATCCGCCCCCACGGAAAAAGTCAACTCTTCCATCACTATCAATGTCTCCAACCGCAACACCTGCATTGCCACCATAGGCATACTGGGTCGATGCTGTTGTATTTCCATTAGAATCCATCTGATACCAGTACCCAACGCCGGAGCTGGTCATCACCCCTATTGCCGGTGTTTGATCATCAAATAATGCAGCATTGACAACAGAAACTGCACACAAAAAAATCACAACCATTCTCTTTTTCATTGCAAACTCCTAAAACTAATTAAAATCAATGGTATACCGTGTATACCTTATTGGGTAAAAAAAATCAATCAATCACTAACCTCAAATTCAGACACGGAAACAGGGCTTTGATGCTGTCCGCCTGCTCCACCAATTGCCTTAGCTTTGATAATCGTATCAGAATCAATTATGATCGGTTTGGTATAATGAGTTGAATCCCTATCTGGAGTCGTACCGTCAAGGGTGTAATATATCCAGGGACCATAGATAGGATAAGACAACTTAACTTGTATTTGATTTTCAAAAACACCTCCATCGGGAGATATTGCAATATGTGCAGGCTCACCAGAAGATTTATTAACAATATTTTTGAGTGATGCAACATCAGACACACACTCGCCTCCAGCAACATCCTGCTCTGTAAATCTTGCCGCTAAGATTTCTTTGGCTTCATATCTGCTGCGATCATATATCGCATATATTATACCATCGTCTGCCTGCGCTGCATTGGGATATGAAACTTCATCTCTCTCATCAATAACCAGACCGCCATACCAGCTTTCACCATCGTTGTCGGATAAAAATGCGACCATTGTGATCCGTTCAGTCCTTTTATTTACCGGACCATTTTTAATAAGCAATAATCTTCCCGAAATCAAGCGTCCTATAAATATTCTTGCTGTTGGATTCTCGAACCCTGCCTTTTGCCCCTCTGTCCAGGTTTTACCCATATCATAAGAGTAACTTTCGCCATAACCATACTTTGTTCTGATAAGCATCCATAAGGAACCGTCTTTTCGCTCTATTATTGTATTCTCATCATGACCGCGTTCCGCCACATCTGCACCACCTCGCCATTGCCAGCTCTGCCCCTCATCACTTGACACAAACATATTAGAAAGATACCTGTCTTTAGGAACATCAGGATGATAGATGAATTGTTTTTTAACTTTCGGACTCCATTGAGCAACCGGCATCGCCCACTGCCCGTCAGACAGTATCAATGGTTTATTGATCATTATTCCATCACACAAACGCTTAGGTTTTGACCATACCGGCTCCTCCTTTTGCGGCTGATCAGTAGTAATCGCCCAAACACCTGCCCTGCCGTCATACCAACCATAACTCTGTGCCCAGAATACCCACAGTTTACCATTCGGGTCAACCCATAAACTTGGATCAAATGCACGAAGCTTGGATGGGTAATCAGGTACAGGAAAATCAACAACGAGCTTCTCTTTACTCCAGCTAACTCCTCCATCACTGCTGGTAGCTAAGATAACATAGTTCTCATCGGTTTCACCAAAACCACCTCCAAACCAAGTAGCCCAGAGCCTTCCATTATCAGCAATTTCTATACTTGGAATTCCCTGAAAAGACCTGTTTTCAGAACAATGTTCATCGCCAATATCAGTTATAATTCTTGCTGCCCGAAATCCCGCTGAATCATCTGCATAACAGGAAAAAACAAAAAGAAATATGTATATATATCTAACCCAATAAGACATCCAAACCTCAACTATCAGATTACTAACTCTTAAAATTACTACTCTCTTCTATTATGACTTCCATCACGTCGCCAAATGACATCATCTTCATTCTTGACTCTGTCAACTCTACCATCACAAAAGAGAACATTGTATCCCTCACCATCAGGATGCCTCTTCCCTATACGCTCAACAGTATCAATATGCTCATCAGAATCAATCCACATCTGAGAATAAACAACACCCTCAAATCTGTCAACATCAAGAACCATTACCGTCTCAGCCGGTCTTTTTACCGACATATTTTTCCAACCATCAACATCACTGTTCTGGGTGTAACTTATCCATTGAGGTTCACTCTTTTTGATAGATGGACACTTAAAATTCTGTTGTGCGTATTCCTCAAATTCCTCATATGCCTGATTAACATTCATTACCGAACTATTGAGAATAACAGGTAAAACAGTAGTACGCCAGCTTAATGGACCACTTATCACCCCTAACTGCGAACACCAACTGGGGAAATTACTTCGAGTTATCGTCTTGCCTGATAACGTATTAACAGGAGCAATAAAATCATCATATGTTTGACTGTAAAGCGTAAAACCCAACCCTAACTGCTTTAAATTGGAAGCACAGACAACAGCTTGCCCCTGCTGACGCACCTTAGCCAAAGCAGGCATCATAATCGCCATCAAAACTGCAATTATTGATATTACAACCAACAATTCAATTAAAGTAAAACCCTTCCTATAAATATTCATTTGATTCACCTTCCATAAAATTCAAGAAACCTTTTCGTGCCTTATTAATATGCTCGCTCATTGCAATCGCAGCAGCATCGCCATCTCTTCGTTTTATAGCATCAAGAATACAGCCATGACTTTCTATTACTTCATCCATAAAATCTGTTTCACTTCCATACCCCATATCTTCAATGGTCAAACAAACATGCTGATAATGAAGTATATCAAATATTTCACTCATCCTTTGATTACCGCCTGCCTTAAGTATGGCACGATGAAACAGCTCGTCATATTCAGAATAATTCTGCTCTGTCCCTCTAAGACTCTCAAGCTTTGAATGTATGCCAATACAGGTTTGTATATCTTCCTGAGTTCCGATTTCTGCCGCCAATTTCGCAGAATAACTCTCTATAGCGTCTCTCAATTGGTAAAGTTCTACAATTTCTTTAGCAGTATACCTCTTTACCATAAAACCGCCTTTAGGTAGCGAAACAAGGACTCCTTCAGCATTAAGTCTGAGCAAAGCCTCCCTTACAGGAACACGGCTAAGCCCCAGAGCTTCAGATATTTGTCTTTCAACAAGCCGCTCTTCTTTAGAAATTACACCATCAGCAATCATCTGTTTAAGCTCATTATAAACATAATCCTGCCGCGAAATCTCAGGCGGTATTCTTTTTTTATTATTAGGTTTACAAGCTGCTTTCAACATCATTAAACAATACCTCATTAAGTATTAATATCTTGGTATACCAAGTATACCAAGCCAGAGGAAACATGTCAAGACAAAAAAACTAACTCTTGAAAAAAACAAAGAACTATCAGCTCGTAATCAAAATGCACGGCCGGAATAGATATGTGCCCACAAAAAAGTACGCCCCATTTGCGTTCCAGCCTGCGACTGAAAGGCAAATGGGGCAAATATATAAAATCACTTACGAACAATTAATATTAAAAAACATAAATTTCGTAAAATACCATATTACTAACGTCTCAGCAATGCATGCCACCGTCCATTAGGATATTTTCACCATTAATATACGCTGATGCATCAGAAGCTAACAACACAGCCAAACCTTTTATATCATCGTTGTCAGCCATTCGCCCTACCGGAACTTTCTTATTATAGGTCTTGACAAAAACTGGATCCTGATGATTAAATAACCCACCGGGACTTATACAATTAGCCCGAATATTTTTCTTCGCAAGAAAACGAGCCAAATATCTCGTATAATTTATCATGCCTGCCCTGTGAAAAAAGTAATCAGGAGCAAGATCACCCATGTCTGTACCATCATAGTTTGACAAATCAGGGCCAAACATACCCATCATAGAAGCAATATTGACAATAGCCCCGCCACCACGTTTTTCGATAAGCTTACACATTTCTCGGGTTAAATCAAACACACCGGTTCCGTTAACTTTAAGTGATACGTCGAATGACTCTAATGAGCTTTCATAACCGGTAGTTGGCCTTGCTACCGCATTGTTTACAAGAGCATCAAGGCCACTGAATTTTTTATCAATCTGCTCTCTAAGTTGGGCAACAGACTCATGATCGGCCTGATCGACTTTCATAGCACATACATCCAGACCATCAGCTCGACATTGCGAAGCAAAAGCCTCTCCTGATTCTATATTTCTTGACGCGGTTATAACGGTTGATTCGGCCTCAGCAAGCCCCTTGACAATGCACTTACCATAATTCCCGGCCCCACCTGTAACTAATATCACCTTGCCTTTAAGGCTTAAAAGCTCTTTAACATTCATTATCAATCCTTACCATAAATACTTTTAGATTCATTCTGTGCAATATCACTGACAGAACTTACTATATTCTTAAAATATTGCCCTAACGCAATAACATCAGCACCAAGATTCACAAACTGATACCCCATTTCATTAAGCTCTTTAACATTACCCGGACCGCCAACGGTACCGGCAAATTTACCGTTTGCTTTTGCTACCTCGGCAATTCGCTTTCTTGTTTGAGAAATCAACGGATCATCCCATTGCCCCGGCTTTCCGATTCCCTGTGAAAAATCTCCCGGTCCAAAGAAGAGCATATCTATACCGTCAAGCTTAGCTATTTCTTCAAGTTCATCAAGGGGTTCCGGATCTTCTATCTGCACAATAACAAAACGCTGCTGGTTAGCCGTCTTGAGGTAATCATTAAAATCTACCATGCAATAACCACCATCTGCATTGCCTCCATCAACAGGTCTGCGCCCGATAGGGTGAAAGCGTGTTGTACGCACAATATCTTTAGCCTCTTTCAAACTCATCAGATGAGGCACCATTATCCCCGCCGCATCAGCTTCCAACGGGCGTACATAATCACTGTAGCTGCCTTTGGAAATCCTTACAAGAGCATCTACATCATAAGTCTTAGCTGCTCGTATCTGATTCTCGATTGTCTGCCAATCCGCAGGCACATGCTCCATATCCAGCCAAATACAGTCAATTCCACACATAGCTGCAATTTCTGCCACTCTCACATCGGCAAGATTAAGTTTAACACACATTACATTTTCACCGGCTCTAAGTTTTTTAAGAACCCTGCTTGGTCTCATATTCATATTTTACCTGCTAAAGAGTTATTTTCTTACCGCCCTGCTGAAGACTCTCACGAGCGGCAACGATGGAATTTATTACATTATAAGTCTTGGTATAATCCAATCTCGGCTTACCTTCTCTGAACGACCTGACTGCTTCAATGAGCTGTGCCCTGAAACAAACATATGCTCCGCCATGATTGACATTTACAACCCCCTTGTCTCCATATATATTAAGCTCTCCACCGGCAAGCCCCATAAAAGTATGCACTGTCGCCAGCATACCGTTATCAAGCTCCAGATAGATAATATCTTTACCGCTTTCGCTCATATGCTGAACAGTCTTAACTTTAGGATCATTTAAGAACGCAAGCATCCCCTCAAGATAATGAACGGTATACTTTCGCAGATCTTTAGCCCCCACAGCTACGGCAAGCTTAGGTTCACCAATTCCAGAAAGCTGATCCCGCTGACTTTGAACACCCGCTGAATAGCGCATCGCCGAACACGACATGATAAACTTACCTTCATCTACCTTCTTCGTAAAATAGTCAAGATCGTTACGAGAAAAAGCAAGCGGCTTATCAATAAACAGCGGCACACCGGCATCAATAAAAGCCTCAGACATCTGTCTATGATTCTCCGGATCATCACGGGCAAGTAGAACTGCATCTACCTGACCTATCATATCAGTCATTTCATCTGCGACATTATCAATCATTGCCGCATCAGCCACTTTCTTTGAAAGTGCCTTATCCTGCGTCCAGATGTGCGTCACTCTCACATCCTCTATGCCTAATGTATCCCTGTTTGCTCCAAGATAAGCGGGTATAACAGGATAACCGCAATCAGCCATTAAAGCCCGATCGTAATCACCATTAATTATCGCTGACCATGAATACGGATGTCCATTGCCTTCACTCAGCCCAATTATTCCAATTTTCAACATTTTATAATCCCAATTTCTATACACTATTTAATTTAGCCAGCCCATTCTGTCCCACTTGGGAAGATCAAGAAACTCCGGCTCCGGATATGCAAGACTTAGCGCCTTTTCAACTCTCGTCTCATCAATCACGCCCTGTCTGGACACATCCAATGCCTTATTTAAATATTCAGTTTTATCAATACCGACCAGCACAGAAGTTACTCCTTGTTGAGACATAACAAATCTCGTTGCAAAATCGGATAAGGTTTCACCGTCTTCCAGTAACCCGCAGTAACGCTCGCGATAATCGCTGACTGCTTTCAGTTCTGGATGTAAATTTCGTCCTCTGTCAGTCAAAATCCCCTTGAAAAGAGCAGATCTTACAACAATAGCAACGCCTTTATCTTTTGCCAATTCAAATAAATCCCCATGGCTCTGATCCATAAGATTATATGGAAGCTGGATAACATCCCACACGCCACTCTCAATGGCACTTCGCGTTTCTTCCGGCTTATAAACAGAAATCCCCTTAGCCCTGATTACTCCAGAGTTCTTCAATTCATCAAACACCGCAATTACATCAGGGTTATTTACAACATCAAGTGAACCATCATGCGACATCAGAATATCAATATAATCACATTGCAACTCTCGCAGACTCTTCTGCACAGAATCCTTTATACTCCTGTCAACATCACAAGCCATTCCTTCCTTAGTAATAAAATGATCAGGCTTTGTACATATAACAACATCTTCTCTTCTGTCACCAAAAGCCAACCCCATAAGTTTTTCACTTTTGCCGTAAGCTCTCGCCGTATCAAAAAAATTGATACCATTACTCAAAGCACAACGCAAAAGTTCAATCGCCTGCTGATCAGTCAACATATCGTCTTCACTCTCTATACCGATACCATACGGTATACCTATGCTTACACCACCGAAAGCTATCTTAGAAACCTCTATGCCTGTGTTTCCTAATTTACAATAATCCATATAAATTCCTCAATTATTTTACTTATCGCATAATGTTAACATCTTGATTATATTTTCGCTAACATTTTTTGGTTTTTTTTGAAATCTTTTAAAAAAACTTGCTTTTTCCTAAAAAAATGCGATATTTTAACCCATGAGCAAGATTACAGTTAAAAATCAGGCACAAAAAGCCTATATAGAGATAAGAAAACATTTAATGGCAAGATCTCTCAAGCCAGGTGAACGGCTTACTGAGAAAAATTGGTCTGAAAAACTGGGTGTCAATAGAGCTGATGTCAAACAGGCTTTCTCAAGACTGCTTGGCGAAGGTCTATTGATGACAGGAGCCAAAGGCGGCTTTTTTGTAAAAGAATTCACAAATCAGGAACTTGAAGAGTTACTTGAAATCCGAAGCATTCTTGAAACAGCTGCGGCCAAGCGTGCATTGACACATGCAACAAAAGAAGAGATTGATGAGCTTGAAAAAATCTCAAATCTCATGCTCGAAATGGCTCGCAATAACTATTATATGGGCTTCAAAGAAGCAGACCTGCACTTCCATGAAACACTTGTAAAAAGCTCTCACAATAAAAAGCTTGAACAAATATACATGATGGCCAATCTGCCGATATCAGGCGGCACAGAAATAAGAGATAAATCCGAACATCTATTAGAAACAGACGCTCTGAAACATATTGACATGGTAAAAGCCCTGCGAAATAGAGATGAGACCAAACTCATTAGCCTAACCCAAAGCCAATTTTAAAGGTTAATATTCAACCACCATAAGCTTCATTGTGTATTCCTTCAATAAAAGCCACCGACTCCCTTATCTGCTTCAAAGACAGTAAAGGCGGCGAAATTCCAACCCTATCCCCAAAACAATACATAATAAAATCGAACAACTCATCTTTCACTTGATTATTCGTCTCCTTTATCCAGCCATCAACCTTGCACTCGATCTTCTTCGAATCAACACAAAGCTGCTTTTGTAAGAAGTCTCCTTCCACCACATAATCATCAGCATCAATTCTAACATTACGGCTCGTATCATTGCCAGCCAGCCATGAAACAAATATCTCACCACTGCAATTTTGATGCAATGTCTTTAGTCTAAGCTGCTGTACCTTGCCATCTTTCATTATCTTTTCAACAATATCGCACTGCAATATATCACCAAAATAGAACAATGCCAGATCAAGATCATGAATAAGTTTATCAACAATTATATCATCTTCAATTCGTGGAGAATGCATCTGTAGTCTGTTGAAAAGATAAGTCACTTTTGAAGTCCGCCAATTATCCAGCAACTCCTTTATCTTAATAGAAACAGGATTATAACGCTCTATATGACCGGCCATAATATTTACACCATTAGCCTCTGCTTTTGATACCAGCGTCTCGAATTCGTCCAGCCTAACCACTATCGGCTTTTCAACAAATACATTCACGCCTCTCTCAAGAGCATATTCTGCAATAGCAAAATGAGTCGCGGTAGGAGTTGCCACGACAACAATATTCGGGCTCAAATCATCTATAACATCACGATAATCATTAAAGAAAGGCACCCCAGCAAATTCCCCCGTTACCATCTCAAAACTATCACAAACGGCACACAGTCTTATTTTCGGCAGAATTTCCTCACAGTTACCTTTGTAATAATCCTCTACGGCTCCCGAAATTAATTGATTCAACGCAGCAACATGGTAACTGCCCATCTTGCCAAGCCCTATCACTGCAACATCAATTGTCTTAGTCTGCATATCAGGCATATACTTAAAAACTCCTGAGACTACTTATAGCAGTAATTATATCTTCCAGTCTATTTTCTCCACATTCCCGTTCAACACACAAATCTCCTTTATAGCCAATATCAGAAAGTGCCTTGAAAAAGCCGTAACTATCAACTTCACCCTGTCCCCATGCGACTTCCTTCCCCCACAAGCGTTCATCCGTTGAAGAAACAGCATCCTTGATATGAATATTTTTTATCCAACTGCTCAACTTATTTACAGCACTAACCGGCTCTCCCTTTGAATACAATATCATATTAGCCGGATCAAAATTGACTCCTACCCAACTGTGATCGAGTACAAGGAGAAAATTTTGCAATTCCTCCACCGTCTCCTGTCCGGTTTCCATCAGCAATACAACATTGTTTTCAGCAGCATAATCGGCTACTTCACGCACCTGTCCGATCAACTGACTATCAGAACTCTCAATCATCCCAAAATGAAAAGACAGCATCTCTATACCATAAAAAGTGTTAATATCTATAGCATCCTTAACCTTCTTAATTCCCTGCTGCCTGTATTGGATTGGAACAATCCCTCCGGTGGCAGCAATACTTTGCAAAGTAGAATAATCTTCATGCTCAAAGCTTACCATTGCGGAATTAACAATCCAACCACCAGACAAGAGCGACTCTATGAAAGAAGTGTTCTCTTTACCCATTTCAGATCTCACATGCAGTTGAATATGTGAAATACCGGTCTCTTCTTTAACTCGCTCAATCAGAGACAGGTCATTACCAAGGGACCAACTGCATAAACCAATGTTCCAGTCAGACATATTCATTTTAGTTTATCTCAACCAGTTGCTTATTTTGACTGGAAAGTCTCTCTGCTTCAACTATTCTTACGGAATCCATAGACTCAACAGGCGTTAATATCTGCGGCAAATCCTCTCCACGCACTTTCTTTACAAAATACTCTAATTCAAGATAATAGCCATCTGCCTTGTCAACAACTGGGCTGTAAGCTTCCGAATTTTGCGGGCATACTCTGAAACTCTCTGCTCTTGTAATATCAAAACACACAACAGCTTCATCTAAAACAATATTAAAGCTCATTTCAAAACCGAAAGAATGGCTCATCATCCATCCACCTTCAGCCGTCACAGCAATATCATCCTCATAAACATATTGAGCTACAGTATGATCAAAGCTGCCAGATGCCCCTTCAGCAGAACTTGAGAATACAGCCTTGGGCATACCTAAAAGATATTGGATATAATCAGCATCATGAATATGTAGATCATGTATCGCCCCTCCGCTTCTCTTCTCGTCAAGTATCCAGTTATCCCATGCCCAACCGGGAGTCAGACTCAAACGCCTGAACGAAGCCGCTTTAACATTTCCGTATTGACCGCTTTCTACTATTCTTTTTACTTCAGCATATTCCGGCCAGAATCTAATGCAATGACCTATCTGCAGAAGCTTGCCGCTCTCTTTAGAAGCTTCTATCATTCTCTTGCATTGCATACTGTCCAAAGCCATCGGCTTTTCACACAGTACATTTATCCCTGCATGTAAGGCTTTCACGGCATATTCTTCATGCAGATAAGTTGGTAAAGTAATTGAAACTATATCAAGCGACTGCTCTGTGAACATTTCTTCCGCATCTGTATATAAAGCTATGCCGGATAAATCTAAATCGCTCTCACTGCCGGTAATATTACCAGATGAAGATTTTCCGCTAAATTCATCTTTATCTATATCGCAAATAGCTGCTATTTCAACACCATCAATCTTTCGATAATTATTGAAGTGCATATTACCCATAAAACCAAAGCCAAGTATTCCTATACGTATCATCATATCTCTCCTGATTATCTAAATATATCATTAAGTACTTTTGCCGTTCTCTCAGGCCTACCTGATTCGTAAGGCAGGATCTCTGCTGTAACATAGCCATCGTAACCTATCTGCTCCAACGCAGTCTTAACCTGCGAAAAATCAACATCACCATCACCAAGATCAACGAAACCCTCTGCCCCAACCTTGCCATTCTCAAAATCCTTGATATGAACTCTTTTAATCCTTTTACCAAGAATACGGATCCAGTGTTCCGGATAGCCGGTTTGAATCACGTTGCCGATATCAAAGTAACTTCCAACTCTCTCAGAGGCAAAACCATCGATAAAATCTCTCATTTCAAGCGGACTGAGCAGAAATTTATTCCACACATTTTCGATACATATACATACCCCGCATTCTTCTGCGGTCTCTATAAGACTGGAAACAAAATCTTTCGCTCTTTGATAACACACATCATAAGGCACAACTTCTCCATCAGGCATAAAGAATACATCAACAGCCCCCGGAACAAGCAAATATGCATCAACACCAAGCCAGTTTGCAACACGAAGGGCTGTTTTTGTAAAAGCCGTCATCTGTTCCCTGATTTTCTCATCGTTACTTGTAGGAGAAGTTTCCCAGCTCTGACCACTTGCAAGAGAAGATATTTCTATTCCCTTCTTCTTCGCGTAAGAATAAATCTCCTCGCATTCGGTCTCTGTTATTCTATCAGTCAAAACTCCTTTACTGGCTATACACAATTCAATAGAATCAAAACCAAGCATATGAGCCTTGTCAATTGCATCAAAAACTGGCAGTTTGGCCTCAAGCCCGCCTTCAAGCATCCAGTAGCTTATTCCTTTTTTCATTATATGTCCTCATATTTTATATATAATATCGAATTAACCTGTTCTATATATACAAAGTAGCAAAAAACTTCTTGATTTCTATGGCTAAAAGGAACAAAATAGTAAAAATAAGGAACTTAATATACTGAACACGATAACCTTAAAACGACCGAGACAATGAAAAGTAAAAACAGTGTTATAAAAAAGGAATTTGCCCCTGATACAATTGGGCACGTAATAGACGCAAAATATTTCTACTTTGCTCCTGATGAAAGAAATACAAGCGAATTACAGTTATTATGCGGAGGATACGAAAGATGCGCCAATGATTTCCATATCAACAGAAACAAATTCCCTTTCTACGCAATGATATTTGTAGTTAAAGGAAAAGGCATCTATAAAACAAATAACGTGACATACAGCTTGCAATACGGCTCGATGATATTCATAGACAAAGGAAGCCAATATGTTCTGGAAGCAGACAAACTCAATCCTCTTGAACATTTTGTCGTCATATTTCTGGGCAATAAAGCAAAAAAACTCTATCAATTGTCAGAATTTCAGACTGTACCGGTTAGAACTTCCGCTAACAGTCAGACAATAACCATTCTCTTTGAAGAAATCCTGAAAATTGGTTTCAGCAAGCCCCCGTTTGCAAACGAGCTATGCAGTAATTATCTAACCAATATAATACTCTCACAAGCAGACAAAAGCGAGAGCAATCAAATCCGCTCAGAATCCTACGACAGTTTTCTTGCCTGCAAAAAGTATCTTGAAGAGAACTATGTAAAGCTTACATCATCAGCAGAATTAGCAGATGAATGCTGCTTTGATATACGATACATAGCACGCCTCTTCAAAGAATTCGCCGGCATACGCCCATATGATTATTTAATGAAACTCAAAACGGATAAAGCCGTAAACCTGCTAATAACATCAAATCTAAGCATGAAGAACATTGCATACATAACAGGATTCACCGACCCATACCACTTCTCAAGAGTATTCAAGAAAAGATTAAATATCTCACCAAACCAATACAGAAAAAACCTGAATCTTAAAAATTAAGAGACGCAATAACATAAGCTATATTTCTAATCACCCTTTTGATACTCTACAGAGAGACTTGTTTTTAACAGAAACTCTCTGGAATCTATCTTCAAATCAACAGGCAATCCTTTTAACAAAGTAAGATTGATTTTTCTCCCATCATACGAAACTCTAATCTGGCTTTGTTTCCAGAAAAATTTATAGGTAATACTTCTCCATTGACCATGCAAAACTGGTCTCAACTCGAGTTCAAAATCTTTGGTTATATAAAGACCTCCAAAACCAAATACCATAGCATTCCATGTACCACCCATTGCGGCATAATGCAATCCCCACTCCGCATTAAACTGATAATCACACAAGTCAACAGCGGAGCTAGTCAATAAGTTATTATAGGCATCGGCTTTAATTCCAAGTCTTGAAGCCACAATACTACTGGTATTAGGGCTTAAACTCGACATGTGAACAGTTCTTTCTTCATAGTAATTATAATTAGATATCAACTCCTGCCTTTCTAATAAGTCAGGGAAAAGCCAAAATAGGATAATCAAATCACACTGTTTAACCGCCTGCCAATCATTAGCCGCAAAAATACCCTTAAAATTCACCTCGCCACCATACCCATTAGGCAGCGTACCGGTCTTACGCATAACAGACATATTAATATCTGATTCTTTAATAACCTTCCTGAATGGCTTCAACTCAAACCATCCATCTTGTTGCTCGATAATCCCCTTTTCATTACACTCAGGAAGATAAAAACTTTTCATCTTATCCTCGAACTCTAAAATTTCCCCATCCGTAATGGCTATCTTCTTCTGCAGTTTTTTAATCATAACAGAATCAGTTTCAGAAAAATTTCTATACAATTTTATTGCCCAATCAACAGAGAACCAAGCAAGATAATTCGTGTAGGCATTATTTTTAGCATGAAAATGCCACTCATCCCCTCCTACTGTATTAAGAAGCTCATATCGTTTATTCTTTTTCACCCATTCTATTCTACTACACCAATATCTAGCTATTTCAACAAGTATCTCAAGACCATAATTAAGTATAAAATCTTTATCATCAGTAGCTTTATAGTAGGACCATACACCGTAAGCAATACAGCCATTTATGTGAATCTCTTCCCTTGTAAGCCAGGGAACTCTCAGCCGCCCCCTGAATTCGTCCCCCTGCTTACCTACCCTTAAGGGTGATAAGCCAGAATCAACATCATAAACAGGGGAAGCATCATCGCCAGTATCTGCGGTTTGAACAGAATACCTTGCCCCTTTTGTATAATTAATAGCAGAAAATCTTCTTGCACCATCAAGTGTATGATAACGATACATCAACATATTGCGGGCAGAATCAGGGTCTTGATACACATAAAAAGGAAGCATAAAGAGATCTGTATCCCAGAACACATGCCCCCTATACTGTTCTCCAGTCAAACCTCTGGCACCAATGCTTGTTCTCTCATCGTGCCTGGGACCAGCAGCAATGAGTTCATAAATATTAAATCTAATATTGTGCTGAAGCTCTCGATCACCCTCAATAACTATGTCAGAATTATTCCAATATTCAACCATAGCTTTTTCGTGTTCATCTTTGATTGCTTCAAAACCTATGGCCTTATATTTCTTAAGATACGACAACACTATATCGGACAAAGCATCTTCATCCTTACTCACAAAGTAAGACTGTGCAGATGAAAACCTATCAAACACGAATTCTTGAGATTCTCTTACCTCATTCGTATATGTTGCCGAAATACTATTATCCTTATCAGAGCGTTGAATTTCAGGCTTCGGATTTATATCTAAACTTGTAGCTACACAAATCGGATATCGACTATCATGCAATTTACATTTGGTATAAAGACTATTATCCGCGTTTACATCAATTTTCTGAACATCATAATGGTTTACATAGAGATCCTTCCAGGTATCAATGGTCTCAGTATCAGCATCAAGGCTGTGGGTTATAGAGATATTACCGCTAAAGTTTTCAGGGCAGAGAATGTGCCTTTCAATACATATATACTTACTTACAATAGAAACAATTCTATACGACTCCCAACTAAGTATTTTACCCGAAGGTGTCTTCAACCTTGTCCGTCGAAACACAAGACCTTTCTTCATATCAAGTTTTCTGGTATGCTCTAAAACATCACAGTCATCAACTCCAAACCTTTCGTGTTCAAACACAATATCAAGTCTCAAAAAGCATGGAAGATTAACCATATCCGGTGTATATGAATCATTTTTATCAAAGACACCTCCCAAATAAGTGCCCATCATATTGCCTTCTGGCATTTCAGACAAACAACCCCTTACCCCAAACAACCCATTTGAAAGAGCAAAAAGTGGTTCAAGCTTCACCAATTGATTATTAGAAAAGTCACTTCTCTCAATAACCCAATCACAACTACTAAGTTGATACATTCAACAAACTCCCGGAACGAATGCCCCTATAATCTCTAAATCTCATATATTTCACAAAAATATCACAACTCAAAATAATCGGCTACCTGCAAAGGTTATTTAGTTTTAGCGGTCAAGGTCAACAGTGTTAAGTTCTGAATCTCTTCTTCCGGTAAACGCTTTGAGAATAAACACAGAAAATAACCGGCTAAAACAGTAACAATAAAACCAGAATTACCGATAATAATAAACGAAAAACGCTTATCCGATTCGATACCATAATAAAAGAGCCAACTTGACAAGAATAAAACAACAACTGAAATTATAGCAACAGTCAGTACCTTAAAGCTATTTATACGCGTTGTTGTAACACCAAGGATAAAAATACCCAACAAGGTACCGGCCAAACCACCCCATATACCTGAAAGTTCCATTATTGTAGTAACCGCCTGTTCAGATATCCAATTTATACCTAATGCAACAGAAATCATAAAAACTGCCCACAATACCGTAAGTTTTTTAGCTATTACGAGCTGTTGCAGCTCAGAGGCATTAGGTTTAATGAATCTCTTATAGATATCTTTAAGAACAACTGCCGAAAGACTATTAATACCAGAATCAAGTGTTGACATTACCGCCGCAAAAAGCCCTGCCATAATCAACCCAGGAACAGGAGACGGTAACATAGTTGCTATAAAGTATGGAAATGCCTTATCACCTGTTAATCCTGATGCTTTAGCAACTTCAGCACCTGCCTGACTATAATATGCAAACAAGCCCAATCCAATAAACCAAAATACACTTATAAGCGGGAAGATAATCAGCATATTCGTATATGCCGCCCGTTTTGCCTCACTAAGGTTTTTTGTTGAAAGGAGCCGTTGGATAGTCAATTGATCTGATGCAAAATTACTAAGTGTGGCTCCCATTGCGCCCAATATTAATAGCCACAAAGTAACACGTTTATGCGGATCTAAGGATAAGAAGTCTAAGCCGAGATTGAAACCTCTACCGTTTTGAAATGAATAAGTTATTATTCCTGTGAAACCACCATCAACATTAGATACAAGACCTATTATCGCCGCACCAACTCCACCAATCAACACAACAAACTGCAAAACATCTGTCCAAACAACAGCTTTCATTCCCCCCATCGTTGTA
Source organism: Sedimentisphaeraceae bacterium JB056 (assembly GCA_044440125.1). Lineage (GTDB taxonomy): Bacteria > Planctomycetota > Phycisphaerae > Sedimentisphaerales > Sedimentisphaeraceae > JBITAJ01. The sequence continues at coordinate 44,332 of JBITAJ010000002.1, forward strand.
TAAAGCGTACCCAAAACACCGGTTAGCAGAATTGTAATCCAAACCGGCCACCCAACAGCTGCCTCAAAAGCTTTTGCCGAAGCATATAATACTATTGCTAAATAAAATGCACGTGTAGCTAAAAACAATATGCTCGCACTTAGACGAACTTTCGGAGAAAAACGTCTCTCAAGATACTCATAAGGAGTAAACGAACCTAAACGATAATAAAAGCCTAAAAACATAGTCAAACCCAACGGTATAAAAAGAATACCCAACAATCCACCAATCCACAAGCCCAAACCATGCTTATATGCCTCACCAGGAATTGAGACAAACGATATTGCACTAAAAAGAGTTACAACCATTGATATCGCAATTGCCCACCAGGGAATATTTCTCCCGCCAAGCAGATAATCCGCTGTATCATTCTCTTTCATTGAAAATATCACACCCAGAACAATTACTATCAAAGAGTAGGCAATCATAACCACATAATCACTTGTCATAAAAACCGGAGTCATAAATAAGAATTCCTTATTTCAAATAATGTAAATTTCAATAGATTAAAATTTGCGTTTAAATAGAACATAACTTCAATATAAATTATCAAAATATTCAAAAGTCAACTCCCCCACACAGGATACAAGCTGCCCTGCTTCAAAAAGAGTATCATTTGGACCAACACCAACAGTCAACATACCTGCAAGATGAGCCGCCCGAATGCCTGCCGCCGCATCTTCAACTACTACACAGTTCTCGGGGTGAACATTCAATCTTCCGGCCGCAAAAAGAAATACGTCTGGTCTGGGTTTACTGTTTTTAATATCGTTACCATCTACAACAACATCAAAAACATCAGAAATCCCCAATTGTTCCAGCACTACTGAAGTATTTTTACTCACAGAACCTACCGCAGTCTTAATATTATTATTCTTAAGATTACTAATCAACTCCCTGACTCCCGGGAAAACATCCTGTGGTGTTAAACTACTGATAAGTTCACAATAATACGCATTTTTTTCATCCGACATCGCATCAAGTAGTTTTGTATCTTTTTCAGATGGAAACAACATTCTGACACAATCAGACCTGGAAACACCCTTGAATCGCTCATTAAAATCTCTATCAAAAGAAATTCCATATTTTTGCGAAAGAGACTTCCAAGCCTCATAATGCAACTCAGATGTACTAACCAAAACACCATCAAGATCAAAAATAACTGCTTCAATACTCACTATTAAAAAACCTCATTTTATAAAAAACAATAAATATCCAATTGTGTCTATAAAGAATCTTTTCCTGCCGACAAAACCTCTATTTCCCTAATGAAAACAATTCGCTTATCTATAGGGATGATTGGAATTTCAGGACTTCTCACACGACACCCTGTATCCCAACTTGAAATCAACTCGACGGCAACAGCTTTAATTTTTAATGGCTCAAACTTAAACTCAGACTTAAAATCTTCACGACTTTGACCATTATATTGTTCTTCTGATATAACCCCCTTTGAAAGTTTCTGCCACTCTGAATGATTCTCAGATTTATACCATAATTTATATTCACGAACAGAACACGTCCCTGAAGGATTATCTGACCATTCCAAATAACCCGAATGAACAACTATCGAGGAAACAAAATCTTCTTCTGCTAATTTTATTTCAATTAGATTTGGCATTGTCGTTTCATATACAGACTTATCATCTAAAGAACCATCTATTATTTTTTCAGTATTATTGCTATTTGCAATAATTATGGCACCAGCGCCCCACCATCCAACATTATTCTTTTTGGCTAACGGATGAATCTGATTCCAATTATTTTTCACTAATCTATAATTTGGCCAAACATTTCCTCGTGACATAATAAGAGGCTTATTCCAACCTTCCTTTGATGCTGAACACAACGGTAAATTAGGTAAATCCAGAACTCCAGCAAATGGTTTAACCATCCATCTATCATCACAAGGTATTATTTCGCCATCAAGCATTATATTTGCTAAAAGGCCTGCAAAGCCTTTTACCGCTTTATTGTTTGCAACAATAATGATTTCATTTGAACCTTGATTTAGAAAATCAGTAATATCATAAACCTCTCCCCTCTGCCAAGAAGAATCAAACCCCACAAATTGACGATTAACCCAAAGACAATATTCATCTTGAGCAGTTAAAGATATGAGACATTTTTTATATTTTGACTCAAGAACAAGTTCTCTTTTAAAAATCAGTTGACCGACATGTTTATAAACACCTTCAAACGATGTTACATAATGCTTCGTTATATCTATGTATTCAGCTTCATTATACTTTTTTAGGATTTGAACATAATCCGGTAATTGCCAATTATCGAAATCAGATGAATTAAACTTACTCTCAGAAATCAAAACAATATTCACACCCGGATACATCACTAAAAGTTCATCAAGGACGGCATGACAATATTCAAAATCTTTATAAAAAACTACCAAACTAAAAGCTTCTTTGTCAGCACAAGCCGCAGACAATGCTAATCTTGGTATATCTATCTCTGTGAAATCATAACCTGCATTAGAGTTACGATACACATCTTCAGTAAATCGTGCACTTGGATAATACAAACAACCATTCTGAGCAACAACCCAGCATATTGTTTTCAATCCAACATTCGAACATTCACCAATAATATGACTTACCATTGGTTGTCCCCAGGAACAAGGGTATTTCTTTATCCATTCTTCAATTTTAACCAAACATGCCGGTTGCTCTTGAATCTTATTATTTTGATACCAAATCCAATTACCTTGCCAGAGTTCATTCTCATTAATGGCAGGAACTTGCCCAAAAACATTCAAGCATACCATATAAAACATTAACATTATGATTTTGAGATTCATAATCTTTCCGAATATCAATTGTAAAAAAGACAAAATTTCACTCCCTTTCATCTTTTGGTATAAAAGGTGCAGCTCCTGGTTTACCCATTAGAGTCGATGAGACTCTTTTATTGTCCTGTAATACTGCTTGCCAACTTGCATCTGTAACAACTGTAGTAGACAAACCGTTTTCATCAATTAAATAAACTACTGCTGACAATCCACAACTACCTCCAAATGGACCCTGAGTTGCAAATGCAATAACAGTATCCTTATCTTTATCAATCTTAAATGAACCTAAAAAACTTTCTCTACCAATATCACCATGAGCAACTATATTTCCATTAATACTTAAGTCCCACTTGCAACGACCCAAAACTTTGAATGACATTGAAACAATTGACTTACTCTCAATAAGAGTTTTACTGATTGTCTTGACTAATCTTACATTTTTTTCCAACCCTAATTTAGCCGGTACCCAAAACATGTTTCGATAATTCAATGGTGTAGATTCAAACCAGCAAATATCAGATCCTTGCATTTTAGCATTCTCTACCGCTTCCATTAACCTTGCACCATCACCATAATAAGAATAAGCAATAAATGTTTTGGAAATTGAGTTCGATTCTATATTTGAAAATGCTGATTCAGGATTACCTATCCAACCATATTGAGTCTCTTTTGGTTCTTTGGAATAATTACCCATAGCAATAGTATCACATTTATCAAGCCATTGATTCAAGTTAACATGAGACGTATGCTCCTGGCCTTCGACCCCCATGAACACTAACTCAAATGGTCGTTCAATAGAGTTTTTTAATTGTGCGATATTGTTAACAAACGTCCCAACAAATGAAGATCTAAAATCCATCCACTTTACATCTTTTTCTGAAATCCCAAAAGCGTTAAGACCTGTTTCATCCTCAAAAGTTGCCATTATTTCAGGAATATATCCCCAATTTTCACTCCGTTTAGGAGCTCCTAAACGCTCAAAATCCAAGACAAGTCCATCAAAATTCCATCTCGTTAAAAGCTCTCGAACAATCTCGGTTTTATAGTTCCTATATTCCTCAAAGAAAAAACTCGGAATACCGACTTCATTACCCAATTTGTTTATATCAGAATACTCCGGATGTATATCCATGTATTTAGACCTTACGCTATCAGCCCAACCATGTGTTTCTTCAAATGGAGTGAACCATGCATATATTTCCATACCTAATTCATGGGCGTAATCAATAGCAAACGATAGAGAATCCCAATCTTCATACGACATGCCTCTATAGGGACAGTTAAAATATGTTGCTTCAGGGATTTCAGTTGGATAGTTAGCCAATCCACCAGAATGAGTTCTCCACCACAAAGTCCTTATCCCGGCAGCCGCACATTTATTAATTATATATCTCACCCCGGGCTTACCCCAAGCTCCCCTTTGCCATATAAACCAATCGGTATGACTCACTGCCGCTGATTGATGTGGCGTATCGGATTTCAACGCCCAAATCATATAACAATTTTCAGGCCAATCCTTTTTGGACAAATCAGACTGAACACTTGCAAATGAAGTTAGAGTTAATATTATGATATTTACAAGGAGTATATTTTTCATCATGCCTCAAAACTTTTAATTCAAGCAAATATGTTTTTCTGAAAAATTAATCTATCCAAACTCAAAATTTTAACGCAACCAATCATCGGCTAATATTGTTAAATCAGTAGAATCACACATGCAATCCAAATTCAAATCTCCAACTTGATATGCCCGGCTAACACAAGCATCAGACACTTTGAACTCAAGCATCTTAAGATGATTTACATCACCTGTATAGCTCTGCCAGGAAGCAAAATCTGATTCACTATAAACTAATAAAAGAGTATCATCACTAGCCTTTCTCAGACCAGTATATCCCCCACCAGGACCACCATAAACAAGAAAAGGTTGTGACCATTTTGTTCCAGATGAATCAGCAAGCATTAAGTGTACTCCAGGTCTACCATAGCTCAACAAAACTCTTCCATCTCCTAATAATATCATATCAGGATCGACACCTGGAACACCTAAAGAGGCTGGAATAGACCAATTCAGCCCTTTATCCTCACTAATTGTATAAGCCATCGGAACCTCTGTGGTGGGCTGCTCTACTGGCGGACCAATATCACCCGTCCTAGTAACCAACAAAAGATCACCATTACGTAGCTCTACCATGGAGGATTCGGTTGGTCCTTCCTCTCCCATCCACGAAAGTTTCTCCGCAGCAGTAGATTTATAATTCCAACTTTCACCAAAATCAGTTGATTCTACAATATAAACACTATTATAGTCAGAGCCTGAAGCTTTTCCATACATTGTAGCCAACAATGTCCCTGTCTTTAACATTAAAATAGTACTATGAAAACTCTGATTATCTACATCAAATGGGAACTCAATATCCACTGTATGTTTTGTAATAACATTCCAATCATCAAACGCATAAGACAGATAAGCACGAACAATACGGCTATTTATTGCTTGCGTATTAAAACCTAAAATAATTGCAGGAGCCTGCCCAGAAAGAACATTTACAGCCAACGTCCCAGCTAATGGCTCCATATTCTGATATGTTTGGCATTTATCAGTTGATATAATCCCATGATAAACTTCATTAACAGGATGAATACCAGTATTGAACCCAACTATAAGTTTACCTGATTTGGCAATTTGGAGATTTGGAAAGGTTACATGTTCTTCAGAAGAATATATAACCTTCTTATCTAAAATATTCACAAAACTACTGTAAGATGGCACAGATGCGATATCTTTGGCATTATAACCAAACAATACTCCTGTTACTGATAATAAGCTATCATTACCATTATTTTCATACCATGCAACATAATTATCTTTTCGACCGACAAGAAGCTCTACAATACCATCATCATCTATATCTCCAAAAGAAACACATCTCACCGAAGAATCACCAATACGCCCTCCCACAGCATTAAGATTACCGTTGATATATTCATACCATTGCAAGCCATCTGTATGCACAATAAATATATCAGAATATGAATCTCCATCAAAATCGCCTATCTTAATATCTGAATCCGCAATTGTTGATGGTAAAGAACCCACATTAATGGTTTCAACCCACGTAAGACCATGATTGCCATTGTCTTTATAGCGTACAATAGAACTCTTACATACCAGCATATCTCTAACGCTATCATTATCTATATCACCAATCGCAATGCTATTAGTCCCCGAACCTGTTCCCATTGGATTGCTATGCCAGAGAAGAGTATTATCTCCAGAATTTTCATACCACGCAAGTAGTCCGTTACTTTTTAACACAAATATGTCAGAAAAACCATCTGAATCGAAGTCATCAACTGCCATATCAAGAGCATCATTGCTCAAACTACCAACCCATCCCGAAGAGTCATTCGAATTAGATTCATACCAACTCGCAGCAGAACCAGCCGAACCTAAAAATAAGTCAACCTGATTGTCTTTATCAAAATCAGCGACAACCACCGATACACGTGGCTCTGATATATTGCTAATCTGAGCCAAAAAATTATCAGTACCTGTAGATTCATACAATACCGCAGAAGTATCCTGTACAACAATTACATCAGAATAAAAATCTGAATCATATGTCAGAGAGAATACATCAAGAGTGAACAATAAGACGGTTATAGTTACGAGGTTTAACCTGCTAATTATAGACATATTAAGTCCTTACATGGATATATTTTGTAAAATGATTACAAATTCACAACTTGTAATCAATTGAATTATTTAAGCCAGTCATCGGCAAAAATTGAAAAGTCGATTAAATCAACATAACAATCATTATTCAAGTCTGAATACACGGAATTCTCTTTACCAAGACATGGTAATTGAAGTACATTTTTCAATGAAGGAAGATTTTCGTCACAAGAAACTTCCGGCACTCCCACTACCGTTCTACTGCCATAGCCAAATAATGATATTGCTCCCTTTGCTAAGTCGTTATCACCAGATACTTCATACATCTGAATATAATTGTCACTGACAGAAAATATAATCTCATTGGAACCATTGCCATCAATATCAACAAAAGCTACCGAATTAATGTTACTACCCCAACCGCTGTATGCATCAATACGCTTCAAATGCCATAATGACGAAACCCCTTGTCCTTCATACCAATAAATTGAAGCTGTAACACTATCTATCAGGATTAAATCTTTTCCGGTATCACCGTCTAAATTTCCTATATTAGCGTCTTTACACTCAACAATATAACCTTCCGGCAAATAATTAAAATTTTCTTTCCAGCTAAAGCTATAACCATCTGTTTCATATCTTACAAGAACGCCCTCTTTTATTGTAACAATATCTTCTATTCCATTCCGATCAAAATCATCAATAAGAATAGAGGTTGCTCCAGAACCTGCATTCATAGGATTGCTTCGCCACAATAAGGCATCATTGCCATTACACTCATACCAAACAACTTTCTCATCTGTACTCAATACAAATACATCATTATTACCATCACCATCAATATCAGAAACAGCAAAACCCCCATTAACAGCGTCGTTTCCAATGTATCCAACAAATCTCAAAGAGTTATTCCCATCACACTCATACCATACATTTGATGTGCCAGTTCTACCGATTAGAATATCCATATTACCATCAGAATCTAAATCTTCAATCAACATTGCTGAAGCAACGCCAACAACTGGTACTTCAAGAACATCTATAATAGAATACCCAACACCTGATGATTCATACCAATAAACCTCACCCAAAGAATTTAAGGCAAAAATATCAGCCTTACCATCGTTATCAAAATCAACATTAATGCCCGCTTTGCAAGTTGAGCAAGCAAAAAATAATATACAAACCCAAATGATACTTTTTGGAAACGTGCTCATTATAAAGCCTTTTACAACATATAACTTTAGATAATTAGTAAAACTCAATGCTAAAAAAAAGTCTCTGAAAATATTTTTAAACATCTCCAGAGACTCACATAATATTATCATTTAAGCCACTGATCTGCAAATGTCGAATAATCTATCAAATCAACAGTACAGTCTCCATTAAAGTCAGCCCCATATATGTTACAAGATGCTGGAACAATTGCCATATCTGATACATTATACAAAGGGAAAGAACCCTTAACTAACACCGCTGAATCATTTCCATCACTCTCATACCATGTTGCCGCTCTATCCTTATTTCCAATAATGAGCTCATTAACACCATCACCATCAACATCACCCAAGGCAACACTCATCGCCTCTGTAAAACCAAGCTTGGCTCCGCCTGTAGGTACATTAGGATCTGTTGGGTCATCACGGAATTCATACCAAACAACACCATTCCAGGCAGGATCCCAGTTAGGATCAACATCTGTATCTCCACGGGCAACAACGAATAAGTCTTTATACGCATCACCATCAAAATCACCCGTTGCGATTGATATATAATGACCTTCATTATCAATCTTAAAACTCCAACTTAAAAAATTCCCATTTGGATTATAAACATTAAGACCAGTAGTTTTAGCAACAATTAAATCATTTACTCCATCGTTATCAATATCATCCATAGCTATTGCCTTGGCTCCTGAGCCACTTCCAAAAGGATCGCTTCTCCAACCGAGAGTTCCCTCTCCAGTACATTGATACCAAGTCAGCTTTTCGTCTGGTCTTACAAATAACAAATCACCGGTACCATCTTTGTCAAAATCACCAACAACCATACCATTACTAACAGCAGTTGAAGAAGAGTTGCCAGACCAACCCAATGAATCATCTCCATTGGACTCATACCAACCGCCCAAACTGCCGTCAGCACCTAATATAACATCCAACTTGTCGTCACTATCCAAAAAACCTACCCCAACAGCAACTTTGTTAGAAGAGATATTCATAGTTTCACTCAAAGTATTATTGGTACCTAAGCACTCAAGTCCAAAAGCTACAGACATATTTGATTCTATTGCAATAACATCACCATAAATATCAGTATCAACAGTTTCTCCTTTACTTACGAAAACAGTAAGGGACATTAGAAAGATACAAGCAAACATTTTAACACTTTTCATTTCAGCTCCTATAATAGAATATTAAACTAAATACACTCAAAACAATATCAGTAATACTTTCATTCCAAGCGATTCTTTTGTTTAATTAAAAACGACACTATTGACGCTCAGACAACTTACCATCTCTTTTCCAAACTACAGAATATTCATCACTATTTCTCCTTATACTTAAATCACAAAATAGAACATTAAAATCGCCACCATGGCGATATGCAACATTATCACGATTTTCAATACCTGGATAATCAATCCATATATTTGCATAAACAAGATTAGTTTCTTTTGCAGGCCCAACATCAACTAATAAAACTGCACTTGATGGTCGTTTCACACTATCAATTCTCCAACCACCAATATGTGCACTCTGAGCATAACTAATCCAATAATCCGCGTCCTTCAAGCCTTTAACAGATGGACAACTATAATCGTCACCTGCATATTCCCATAGCGATTCATCTAACTGGTCTTCATAGCTGAATGTGAGATTATCCATAAGTAACGGTAAAATAGTCTGACGATAACTTAAATATTGACGTGACTGAGGATAACCATACTGTTCGAAGAAATCCGGATAATATTGAGGATGAACAGGAAGCCCCTTCAAGGTATAACTTGGGGGGATATAATTATCAAAATCCTGGAAATAAAGAGAATAACCCAAACTCAAATCATGCAATCTGCTTTTGCAGACAACTGTTTTAGCTTGCTCCTTAGCTTTCTGCAAAGCAGGCATCATTACTGCCAACAAAACCGCTATAATAGAAATAACAACCAACAGCTCTATTAATGTAAAACCTTTTCGACAACAACGAGACATTTTATCTCTCCAAATAGTATTCCAACAGATTAACTTTTGCACTACTGATGTGCTTTCGCATTGTCCCTTCAGCAAGATCAACATCACCTCCCATGATAGCGTCCAATATTTGTTTATGATGCTCAAGAGTGATATTAAGATCTCTTGCTTTATCATTACTATCTGATGGTACCATACAGATATTTTGGAAATGCAAATTTGACCATACATCCTCAAATCGCCTATTCCCAGTAGCGGCTAAAATACCACGATGAAACTTCTCGTCAATCTGCCTTTCAGCCGATATAAACTCTTTTATATCCATTTCTTGACCGTTCAAGTTGATTTCATCAAGCTCTTCAAAAGACTTGAGACACACAGTCATATCCACTGTTTTATAGTTAATTGCAAGCATTCGTACTGCTTGACATTCAACAGCTTCACGCATCTCATAAAGTTCTTTAACATCACGTGATGAATATTTTTTAGCCATAAAACCCCATCGCGGAATACTCACAACCAAACCTTCGGATTGCAGTTTCATTAGTGAATCTCTTACTGGAATATAGCTAAAGCCAAACTCCTTTGCAAGTTTTCTCGCAACCAACTTGGATCCCTGAGGAATCTCCCCGTCAATCAATTTACGGCGAATTTCATCATAAGACTTCTCCTGACACGTTAACACATCATATTCTGGTAATGCTGTCTTCATAATCCAATCCATTCACTTTTAATATTATTGATATTACTGATATATCAATAATATCAATATCAGAATTAAATGTCAAGCATTTCCCAAAAACTCAAGTCTTAAAAATCTGAGACACTAACGTCTCACTACCACAAATATATCTACAATAAAGACTTAAGAGCCAAATAATTTTTAAGCAATACCCATCATAGCTAAAAAAGTGGGCTTTATCTTTTCAAATCTCATTACCTCTGACACTTTCTCTATAACTAAAGCCCGTAGGGTGCAAAAACACTATAGTCATAAATATCTACAGAAATATCACTTGCAATCCTTACGGATGAAATCCTTTGCAATAACCACTGACTTCTGTATTATTTACTCGCTATGAAACAGCAAATTAGGATCGCAATGGCAGCTTGTATTGCCTATCGCATCAATAAGGGACTCCACCGGGCAATTGACTCTTCTCAGAGCTCAGTTAGAAGTACTCTCACAAGAGAACAACTAACATATTTTCGACATTGAGATTTAAGGCAAACCTATTACAAAGCATTTGTGTTGTACTACAATATTCATTATGATGGTTCAGAAAAGATGAGTTATTGAACTTAACATGGGCTGATATTGATTTTGAGGATAATCAAGTTAGTTTTGCACCAAAGAAAGAATCTAAATTCTTACTTGAGTGGGAGCCTAAAGATAATGACAGTAGAACTATTCCGATACCTGAAAAGACAATACAACTTCTTGCTGACCTTCAAGCACAATCAGACGAGACAACGCCGTATGTATTCATCTCAGGACAAAGACTCAATAGAATCCTTCAAAGAAGAATACTCGGCAAATGGACTGCGACTAGTGACATCATCAATAATATGCTCAAGAGATTAAAAATATTCTGTAAAAAAGCAGGTATAGAAGAGTTCTGTTTCCATGACCTCAGGAGAAGTTGCATCACCAACTGGGCAAAATCTTTACCTATTCATGCTGTACAGGAACTGGTCGGACATTCAAAGATAGAAACAACAAGAACACATTATTTGTCTGTGAGAAAATCTGACAGAGAGCTGGCACGTCAAGTTTCCGACGAAGTTTTTGGCAAATTGATGAACTTTTGACGAACTATGGGGTAAAATTAGAGCACAAATAAGGATTACAAGTAAATAACAAGTAGGCACAAACAAGACTGACAAGTCAGTATCCACTGCAAATTGACGAACTTTTTGACGAACTCTTGACACCAATTATACAAATGCGATAACCTATTTTTAAGTCAGACCACCGCCTTGCCGCTTGAAAAACTTACTATTCAAACTGAACCTGCAGTACCATTAGACCAAGACATATGAGTTCGGCATTTAACAAAGTCAAAGGTCATTGTTTCCTACAACACACAACGTGATTACTATGCATTGAGTATAAAAAACAGCTCAAATTAATTCAATTAACCCATCAAAAAGCAAAGACCTGGTAACAGATGAGTTTTTGCACCCCACGGGGAGCCAGATTGCTACTTAGAGTAGTAATACATGCAGCTCCTATACTTAAGTTCTATGCCGCCCTTTTCAAAAGCATTTTTCACACCCGGATTGATGGGACACCTAATGTCATGTTGATAATTCAACAATACTTTGCAAGACTCATCAAATGATATTACATCATTATCACGGCACCTCAACAAAGCAATTCTTGCTCCAGAACCACTAATTTCTTCCCGTTTTAGAATAGCGCAATAATTATCGGATTGGATGCCCTTAAAACCCCACGAAAAGCCATAAACATCTTCTGTACCAAGATATTCGATAGAGGGATCGCTCTCTCCATCGAAATAAAATTCCTGATTCCCCTCACACATACATTCACCACCTTTGCAAAGTGGGTCATTAGCTTCATACTGAAACCAATGCGCTACTATATTCCCAGATGTTTTAATATCGGTAAGAGTTATCAAATTTTGCGGAATCAAAGACTTTCCTACCCTATAATCTACCCGCAAATAACCAATTCTATCATCAAGACTTTCAACTTTTTCCCACTGAATATCAGAATATCCTATCAAATCCATGTCAGTAGGATTCTCAACAGCAACCTTTATCTGCTTTCTAAACGGAATAGGCAATCTGAAATTATGGGACTCCTTAACCTTGGAAAAGTATATTGTATTAAAGTATTGACTCGAACAGTCTATATCTCCAAGGAACTCCATTAAAGGCATTTCAATTAATGGGATATCTTCACCGTCATAATAAACCCTCAACATCAATGACTTTGCTACATCACTTACGCCTATTAATCCCGGTTCTTCCGCATATGCTGACACATGCAGAAACGATATATATCCAGGACCATAAGCTTCCAAAAAACAAACCTCACTACGAGATTTCAATGTTTTCATTTTAGGATATTTATCATATGGCCAAGTAGATGGTTTAAAAAATGATCGTTTAGTCCCGATTTCACATATTTTATTTATATTCATAATTTCTCTTTTCCTGTAAAACAACTGCTTACAATCAATCCTCTGGAATCTGTTAAATTAAAAAAATACCCTTCTACATTTTTAGGAAGAACGCATTCTATTTTCTGATTCACATAATTTATATTTGCTTCTTTTTTTTCCCATTCAGCATTTCCCAAGTCATTTACATCCTTACAATAAAGCAATTCAGCCAACACAATTTTATTAGTAGACTCAAAATCACACCAGACATCCCGATTATCTCTACCACAATCTAAGACTTTCGTTAATCGCGGTAAACCTTTCACTACACTATCAGCAAAAGCATAAACTTCTTCTGTTCTCCACGCTACCTGATGGCTATGACCAATGTTCAACTTAATACAGATTGTTCTATTGCCAGAGGTTGCTCGATAGCTCTTATTATAAATATCCAAATAAAAATGAGCATCATTAGTCCCATTTACCCACAAAGATGGTATTTCTGACTTATGTAAATAAGTAGCTGGATCCCAATATTTTTTACATTTTTCAGCCCTCTCATTCCCCATCATTTTATAAGATTGACCAAAATAATTATCTGATTCATATAGAAAACCGCAACCATAAACGGGAACTGCATACTTAAACCGCTCATCAACACCCATAACAATGCCTGTAATAACACCGCCCCATGAAACACCCGTCAGACCTACATTATCCGAATCAACTTGAGGAAAACTACGCATTAAAGAATTTGCCAAGACAACATCAGCTACTGCATGATACATCCATTGATCCTTAACTGGCAAATCGATATCTTCAAATACATTCTTTCTGTCTGGTCCACTATATGGATGCGTTGGACGGTTTGGATACTTGCCTTCTGGCAAAGTTCCTTCTATATCCAACGCTATAGCCGCATACCCCCTTTTATTCCATATACGCACCCACTCATCAAATGCAGTACCTCCTCCTCCCGGCACGCAAACGACTGCAGGAACAGGACTATCAGATGATGCATTCTCAGGGAATCCCAAATATGCAAAAACCTTAGTCTGCTTCCCTTTATATGGAAGAGCGGAATAAAACACAGCTTCAACTCCATTAGCATCCCAATCTTTAGCTGTAATAATATCAGGAGCACTATACAAATCCTCTCCATCCCAAACTGTTTCCTTAAGCATCGATTACCCTATATGTCAATTATTACTATTTTAATGACCAATTGAAAGTTTAATGATTATATCGCTTCTATTAAGACCTAAGTTATCCAATTTAATTTCTGTACTATCCGCTCTTTGCCTGACTAATGCATTGCCACCTGTCAAAACTCTGTGAGAGTGTATTTGAGGAAATTGTCCCAATTCAATGCTTGCCCCATTATAATTAAGAACATGAATATAAACAGTATCATCTCTACGAGTTGATCCTCCCCAATTCAACGGCATTACTGGTCCAGCAGATGTAGCATAAATACTATCACCATTTTCAGCTAACCAATTTCCGATTTCTTTCAGACGCATCACCTGCCTGTCTTCAATCTCACCATTCGGCATAGGCCCTACATTGAGCAATAAATTACCTCCTCCACAAGCAGATAACACCAGACTTCTTACACATTCCTCAAAAGTAAACATCTTCCCACCAGGCATCCACGACCACTGATCGCCAACAAGCGTAAGACAGGATTCCCAAGGCCTGTCGAGTTGGTAGTTACCAATTCTTTGTTCCGGAGTATCAAAGTCACCCCAGAACTTCTCTGGACCATCGTTATAATCGGCAAGAATACTCAAGCGATTGTTTATTAATATACCTGGCTGCAACGAACGAGCCATAGTAAGAATACCCTCAATATCCCAATCTTTTTCTAAATCACTTTCACCAAAACTATCAAACCATAATATATCAACATTGCCATAATTAGTGAGCAACTCTCTAAGCTGATCATGCATGAATTTATTATATTTTGAATTATCCCCTTGCAAGTAATCTTTATGATACCAATCACGCTGAGAATAATATATACCAAATCGAAGTCCTCCATTATGACATGCATCAGCCAACTCTCTGACTATATCACGCTTAAATGGTGTATTTGCAATATTATAATCAGAGTATTGTGTATGAAAATTCGAAAACCCATCATGGTGTTTTGCGGTAAACACTAGATATTTCATACCGGCATCCTGAGCTATCTGAACCCATTGCTCAGCATCAAATTTAACAGGATTAAATTCCCTATAGAGATTATCATACTCATCAACTGGAACAAGCAATTTACCCGCCCCATCATCAGAAGGCAATAATTCATCATTGATATCAAAAGGCCTCTTTGCATCACGGCACCAACTTATATCGCCACCAGCAATACTGATTGCCCCCCAATGTATAAACAAACCAAATTTGGCGTCACGAAACCACTGCAACTCTTGAGGTGTCGCTCGCCATGGCTTGCCAAGCCCTATAGTTTGCTTATCAAAACTTGCATATTCAGTATTATCACTGCTTAAATTGTTCAACTTTAATCCCATATCCATAATCATAAATCATTAAAACTTAGTTTTCGACAAGAAAAAACACCCTTTGTCATTAACGCTCAGAAAAGAAACTATACGTCCCGCCTCTTACTGTATCAAAATCATACACAAACATTTCCGGCAATCTAATTCCGCTCAGGTTCGCTTTCTCACTGATGACTGGAGATTTAACAACAGAAGGTTGGTAAAACAAATTCGGATTAGTCACTTCTTCGCCAATCTCTTTTAACGGAACATCTCCTACTATTGCATTAGGTAAACGCAAACGGCAATTACCGCCCAAATTTGAAACAACGGTAACTTCAGCAACCTTATAATCATGCCAAGTCATACAAACATCAAACCCTCCGCGAGCTCTTAGTCCTTTAATCTGCCCTTTTGGCCATGCATCAGGCAACGCAGGCAGTAAATGCAATGCCTCATCATGACTTTGCAATAACATCTCGGAAATACCGGAAGTACAACCAAAATTGCCGTCAATTTGAAACGGTGGGTGCGCATCAAACAAATTCGGATAAGTCCCACCGTCTCCATACTTTTCATTTTCATTGATTTCTGCCGGCAAAAGCTGATCCTGAATCAACTTAAAGGCCCGATTTCCATCAAATAAACGTGCCCATAGGTTAACTTTCCACCCCATTGACCAGCCAGTGCTTTTATCTCCACGATAAAGCAGAGAATTACGCGCTGCTTCAAAAAGTTCAGGATTTCTATAAGATGATATTTGATTACTTGGAAACAATCCATACAAATGTGATACATGCCGATGTTTACAAGTCGGGTCATCCCAGTCATGAAGCCACTCCTGAAGTTGACTATAACGACCAATATGCATAGGAGGCAACTCCTTTAATTTCTCCTTAAGCACATCTCTAAACTCTATATCAACTTCCAAGACATCAGCTGCTTTTAGTGTATGACTGAACAAGTCGAATACAAGCTGAGTATCCATAGTACATCCATAAGTAAGTGTGGTTTCATATGGATGCCAATTTTCAGGAGACATACTGGGAGAAACAACAAGCCAACCATGCGTAGGCTCTTTCTGCAAAGTATCAATGTAAAACAGAGCGGAACCTTTAAGAATATGATAAACATCTTTAAGAAACTTTGTATCACCAGAATATTCATAATGATACCATAAATGCTGAGCCAGCCAAATACCTCCCATAGGCCACATACCATAACGTGCACCGTCTACTGGACCACTGATTCGCCATAAATCTGTATTGTGATGAGTTACCCACCCTCTGGCACCGTACATTTCACGTGCAGACTCCTGCCCTGTCTGAGACAAATCTTCCAGCATCGAGAACAATGGCTGATGCATTTCAGGTAGAGCCGTTGACTCAGCAGGCCAATAATTCATTTCAGTATTTATATTGACAGTATATTTACTGCCCCACGATGGATTCATATGCCTGTTCCATTTACCCTGCAAATTAGCAGGCTGGCCACCAGGCTGAGAACTGCAGATTAGCAAGTAACGACCAAATTGAAAATATAAAGAGACAAGTTGAAGGTCATCATTGTTTGCAAACTCGGCTAATCGTCTATCTGTTGGCGTATTTAACTTCTCTGATGAGCCTAAGTCTAACTCTACACGATCAAAATAATTGCGAAAAGCTTTAATATGCGATGTCTTTGCTTTATCATAATCTTTCTGAGCAATATCAAGATATTCACATACACGCTCATGTGGATCGGCTGAAATATCATCATACCTAACAAAATTGGTTCCAATAGACAGAATGATTGTCACTGCATCAGCCTGCCGAATATTCAAACTTGAATTGGTGCAGACAACATTACCTCCTTCGATAATTGGTCGTAACTGCATTTCAAATTCTATCTTCCCTTTTTTATTGGCTCGATCGCCTGATACTCCTGTTAAAGATAACAAATCGTCCTGAACTACACAATTCTTGACGCACTGCGGTGTAGAAAAGCTCAAATCACAGTCGATTTTACCACGTTTGTCCGCAGTCAATCGAATGTAAATCGCATCATCAGTCAAAGATGTAAACATTTCACGCTTAAAATGAACATCATCAACAGAATACTCAACGCCGCTAACAGCATCTCTGATATTAAGTTCTCTGCGATAATCACTAAATTCATCATGTCCCGGAAAATCAATACATAGATCACCCGCCGTCTGATAAGGCATACCATAATTATTGTTCTCATATGCATCATGCGGAATTATCGACATAATCAAGTCTTCCACCTGCTTATACTTACCAGCAAAAATCAACTTTCGTGACTCTTCTAATATACCATTAAATTCGGCTGGTATATTATTCCCTGGCTCACCTGCCCAAATAGTCTCCTCATTTAATTGAATTCTCTCATTTCCCGTTCGTCCAAACACCATAGCAGCAAGGCGTCCATTACCAAGCGGCAACGCCTGTACCCATTCTTGAGCCGGCTCTTCATACCACAATTTCATTTCATTAACCATTTTATTATTTGCACAAGTAACATCTTTAGTATGAATGTATTTCTCTTTTTCAATTTTCTCAGACAGATACATATTTATCCTTATCCAGATAAGTAAATAACTAATTGAAACCATGAATATTTTTGTATAAATCTAATAGCATTAGCTATTTTCAGAACTCAACATATGTCATAATTTCTACTAAAAACAGTCATCAATAACCCGGTATTTTTTTATCATCCAATCCAACATAAGACCATGAATCATCTTCAACAGGCTGAATCTCAACTAAACAAATTTCATTCCTCTGGAGTTTCAGATTAATCTGAACGCAACCATTTTCAGTAACATCCTGCTTTGTCTCTAATTTAGGTACAGGTGCTTGATGAAGCGTATCGACTTGTTCTTTTGATGAGAAACGAGGTCTGCCAAGTTTACGCCAACAAGACCATGCATTGCCATATTCTTCGTTAACACGTTGATTTTTAACAAAAACCTTTCCAATCGACATTGGTATATCAATAGTAAAACTTGTCTCTCCAGAAACATCACGTGTCACAACAGGATTCCAAGCCACTAATATTATCGTTTTGTCAGCTCTCCTAGTCACAACCATATTCTCATCTTTGTAAAGTAATTCGTCACCCAATTTAGAAAAGAAAGCAAATAGATGAAATGTAGGCTTGCGTATTCCATGAAATCCTAACAATCCAAATCCTCCATGAAACATCGCCTTAGGTACATCTTCTTCTTCAAACATATCCGAAAAAGTCCAATAAGAATAAGAATCACCAACATCTCCGCCATGACTAAGCAGATATCCCAAAAAAGCAGCATTCAATGCGGTATCATGTATAGGTGATCTCGCTGAATATGAAGTATTATATTCGGTAATATGAAGCGGCAAATTAGAAAACGAAGATTTTTGTATACGCTGACGAGCATCACGGAATTGATTTAACGAATGAGCAACAGAATGCATGTCCTGATAAGTAAGCTCTCCCAAATGATTTCGAGACTTAGCTGCATAAGAATGAGTCGAAACAAAATCAACAGGAACATTTTCCTTGTCACACATTTCAAGAAACGGTGTTATCCAGTTAATACCTGCCGGGCAAGTTGCCGGACCTCCTACATGCAAATCCTGATCAATCTCCTTAATAGCACTTACAGTTTCTCGATAAAGTCTAAAATATTCTTCTTGTGTACCACTCCAGAAACCAGAACAATCCGGCTCATTCCAAACCTCAAAGGGCCACTTCAACACCTCTTCGCGACCATAACGGCACAAAAGATGCGAAACAAAGCCTTTCACTAATCTCTTCCATTCGCCATAATCTTTAGGTGGCGTCACATTACCCTTCCACCAAAATATAGTTTCTTCTCCAGATGCAAGATCATTGGGCATAAATCCCAACTCCACAAAAGGCCGAATCCCCTTATCAAGAAAACTATCATAAATCATATCCAAATATATAAAATTAAGATTTGTGCATTTAACCAAAGGGTCTTCCGTACGTTTCCACAATTGTCCGCGATATATACCAACTGGGTCACTAAATAAACCATGTCCTCTGATATAATCAAAGCCAATTTCATCCTGTATAATACTCAAGGAATTTTGGTATTCCTGACGTAACGCCAAACCTAAATGTCCTGTACCTATACATTTTCGCCAATTTAGCAAAAACTTCTTCGTGACCTCATCATTTTTAATGATAACTTTTTTACTCATAAAATCTCATATCCATTTAACATCATCGCTTCAAATTTGAAACTAATTCTAATTCTGCATACTCTTCGTATAAATGATAATAAGTCTTTGAAAGCTGAGGAGCCATACTACGCTCTCTTGGATCCAGACATCTGGAATAATTGTATCTACTTACCAGAATTGTCCATTTCTGCCCCACTCCAAATCCATAACCATAAGCCTCTAACTCATTAATAGGCATAGCCATTTCGGCTTTCCAGCCTGTATCTACATCACGCCACATATTGAGAGTCCCCATATTCTTCGCAGCGACTTTAAGATTACAAGAATATTTTTCAAGGCAATCAGGTAAGCCTAAGTATCCCCGTGAAGGCCACAAAAAACTGCTCTTATTACCTGCAGGCGTAACATACAACTCCCAATAATAAGTCTGTTCTTTAGGCTTTAAGAATAGTTCGCAAAGATCTCCATACCTGTAATGCAGCTGCTGATCATCCTGCCGTTGAGCTACTATATCAGAATCTAAAAAATCCGCAGCCAAATAGAAATACTCATCATCCCAGGCAAATTTTACACTTCCCTGCTCGGCAGGAATATTACCAGCCTTATCCTTGGCTAAGGCTAATTGATATGCCGGCGTCTGCTGCCATACAAAATCGTTCAAATCGCCATCTATCTTAACCGGAACAGCAGTATAGGTAGCTTTATAAACATCACGCTCAGAAGCCACGTCACTATTTAACTGTATTCCACAACCTGTTATGAATACAGCTGCTGATACAAAAAACAGCATCTTCTTCATACTAAAATCATTGAACATATTGTTTTCAATTCAAATTCCATAAATCTTTTAAGATATTAGATTTATTCCACACAAGATAAATGGAATAGGCACCCCACACATGAGATGGGTTACCTCCTGTAAAGTTTTCCCACAACATGCCATCTGCGTGAATCATATCACCAAACACAAGCTCTACGTATTTCTTTGCCAATTCCTTATAACCATAACGTAATAATCCCTCTACAACATATCTACTGCCTGCAGGTGAACCAACACGGATCATTGATTTATCAGGATCCATACAAGTCTTAATCATCGCATCAGCAGCATTCTGTTCAAGCAGTCCTGCTGCAAGTGCGGCATAGCAAGGCAATTCGCTTGGCGGGAACTTGGATGGATCTGCCGCCGGAAATTGTTCAACAATAAGAGAGTTCTCACTATCCCAAAAACATTCAGTATATCCAGATTCAGCACGCTGCCTGACATCATTTATAACGGATGAATAATCACCATCACCAGCTAACTCAAAGGCATACCCAACTGCTCTCAACACTCTCAGCCAGTTGGCATTTATAGTTGCATTTACGCCAAGAGTTCGCGGTGCACGAAAATCATAAGGGCATATTGTAGAAATCGTGCTCTTATCGAAAAAACTCTTTTTATTCGCAATAAGAGGATGAATTGCAATATCACGTGTCCAATCCATGAACAATCGCCCCGGCAACTCATCCAACAAACCATTAGGACTCATAAACTGCAAGAAAGTTTCAACACGCTGTTTTAGAAATGGAAGCAGCCACTTGGCTCTCGGCTCATACCGCTCTGCATACCAACATACCCCCTCTATTATAAGCAGCTCCGAAACTGGTATTTTATCTAAAAAATCAGATGGAATAACCGCTCTCAAGAAGTGACCAGCCGATGAATCGGCAACTATTGCATGAACCAGTCTCCTTATTGGTCCAGTATCACAAAAAGCCTCTGCAATAATTTGGCCGCTAAGCATCCCATCACCAAGCCATTGAGCCCGTTCACGTGTTGGACAATCAAATATAGAATCACTGCTGCATATCTCCAATGTCCGCCTGCTGACTTCCATGCCTTTTGATAAAATATCGTCTGAGCCGCAATCATTTACTTCAGCAGCAGGAAGATTACAGATAGTTGGTATAATTTTCAATTCCAACTCATCTATAAATCCCGCATTATCTGAAGCCAATACTATATAACGTAATCCATAACTTCTGAAACTTGTCCAAACTGTTTCGCCTGCTTGAAATTCAATAGACCCGCAATCACAAATATCGCCGTAAAGTTCAGAGACTGGCTTCTTCTCAATACCACGGTATGAATATACAAAATCAATTTTACAGGATTTCCTGCATTTTATACGAATCTGAATAAAGCCGCTAACCTGACATACAAAATCAAAAATAGTAGCAGCTGCCTTATGCATATCAGTCAAATAGCATACTGCCCCATTCCCCCAATCATGAACATCATCAACCTCTAATTTACTCAGATCAACAGGTCGATAATCTGGCGGAACAAACTCTCCATTCTTGAGAATATCATGATACCAAACACCAAGTGAAGATTGCCATCTCTGCCATACTTTGAGCGAATATTCATCTATTCTATCATGAGATACCCGAGGCAATTGATCTAAACTTACAGCTCTGCAATAAGTTGGCTCAACAGCATCACTCATCGGTGGATGCCCATGCTCTGCCTTTATAGCCTTATTATACAGCACACAATCAGGCAATACACTAACAGGATGTATATCAGAAATCACAGGCGGCTTAGGCTCTATTCCATTAGAATCAGCAGTAAATATCTCAGAAAATTCTCGCAAAAACCAACTTGACGGAACATCAGACTGCCACTGCTGACAATCAACAGCTCTCCATGACTCTCCTGTCGCAAAGATGGTTTCAGCGGCAGAGCTTTTGCACTCTGCCGCCAACCATGGTGATATCATATCCATCTCAGCCGAAGGTCTGGCGGCATGATGAGCTAAAATAGCAATTTCAACATTATCATCATGTGCCGCAATAGTATGTTCTGTAACAAACAGCAATTTATGTGTCCCACGCCATGGCCCCCATGAATGTAACTGCCCGTTAACATAAATCCTATATGGAACGGTTGAAATAACACGAAGTGTAACTTCTTCACGTATTTCGACCGAACAAGAAGGCTGCAGCCATACATATCTATTCACACGCTGCGGAGAATCTAACCATATCGGCTTTGCTGAATTAAATACTTCAGATATCAAACTATTGCCCCCTGCTGTCTACTCTACTTGCCATATAATCGTCTCCCATGGCTTAATATTAATATTTAATTCACTATCAGATATCTCTGCCTGCAAATCACGGCTAAGTCCCCATGGTGTGAGTATAGCATTTTGGATATAGCCTGTAGTATCAATACTCACCTGTCTCTCCTGCGAAGTTCCATTAACAAGAACAACCCAAGATCCAAGAGTCCGCTCCCAAACAGCCATAAAGAGGTTATCAGTAGTACTTCCGCCTTCAAGAATAACATTAGGGTCATGACACGGCTTAGTAGCGAAAACAAACTTACGGAATTCTCTGCCTGCAGGGGCAAAAGTTTCTCTAAGCCAGCTATCATCCTCTCCTTCATTAAGAATAGGAGTGATCGAACGTCCATAAGAATACCATTCGAGACCTCTTGCTCCCTGTATTACCATTGCATAGTTCCAGTAACGAACTTCTGTTTGATTCGGAAAACGGTTATTAAGAGTTATATTATCCCAAGCACCTACTCCGAATGACAGTCGATTATGCAGCTGTAAACTTGCCATTACCTCATCAGGAGAAGTTGACGCTGCTGTACTAAACCAATTTGTAGCAGAATCTGCCGGTGCTGTCGGGAATATCTCGTCATTAACAGGATATCTGTTTGTTATGAATACGTCTTCAACCGGTGAATATCCCCACCAATCCGGGTCATGCTTCTGGCAATGTCCCATAGCAACAGGAATATCAGGAGTGAGAGTCTTCAGCATAGTATAGAAATCGGTAATCTGACTGCAAACAATATCATACGATTCAGGTTCATCTTCCAAAAACCAGAAACTCATCGAATCATGATTCTTCACTGCAGTTGCAATCTGCTCAAGATTATCAACTCCATTAGGATCAAGAACCCACTTTCGCAAACGCAGATTTACCATAACCTTCATCCCATGTTCTTCGGCCAAATCCATATAATCACTCAATTCAGTAATAGAGTTCGCCACATCTAAAGATGAATGATCCCATCGCTGCACATGAGTTACGCCGCAATCTCTAACAATCTCAAGATCGGAATCATCCTCACCAACATCCATAAAGATCACAGGGAATTCATTGGAATCAAGAGTAAATACTGCCGGAGTCAAGTTTGAAGTCATAAAATAAACAGCAGACATTTCGCTATACTTATTTATTAAAGTAAGCTTAATATCTCCACCATAAAAAGCGGCCAGATTTACATCTATCCTTGTATCACTTACCCATGTCACAGACTCAATATAAGCATAATCAGAGACTACCTCAATATCAGGATCAAATGCTTTAAGTACATTTCCACTGAACCCGGTCTCTCCATATATAGAAACTGTCGTAAATTGTTCATACGGCAAGACTCCATTGAGAGAATCAGCATATGGACAAGGAACTGCCCTTTCTCGTCTCAGAGATACATTATCAACATAAATTTCACTACCAGAGGAAGAGGACTGCATATCAAAAGCTAAATCCAATTCCGTTTCCTGACTATTAGAATCGTAACAAATATAATCAGTAACCCATTGATTCAATGTCAAATCAATATCAACCGCAGAGCCTTGTCCTATTGTAGCAGTAAAAGTAGAAGGCGTACTAACATCTTTAACATCCAGAGCCAGAAGATACTCACGACTTGCAACGGTATCAATAACTGTTCTATTAGTCAAAGATGCTGTATCAGCAGTACTTGCCCCTTCAGCAAACCAAGACCAGTTAGATGAACAGTAATCAGATGTTGTAAATCCTGCATCAGCAGTATTGCAAATTGATGTAAGCCAGTAAGTACGATCGCCAATGGTATTGGTTTCATCCGGATCGTCAAAATCACCATTACCTGACAACAGGTCAGCTCCATAGATATTTTTCATTGTATATATTGAACTTAACCCACTATACACATTCGTAAGAGTCAACTCTACATCCTGATCAGACTCACATGTAACAAACATATTTACGGTGACAGTATAATCATCAACCCAGGTTACGGAGTTTATAGTTGCCTGACTACTTGACATTTGGATATCTGGATCAAATAACCTGCAGAAACTACCATCTGACTCTCCATCACAGTAGACAGTAAACTGGCTATTCTGTCCATACGGCAAAACTCCTCCAAATGAATCGCTACATGGCTCAGGAATGCACCTCTCACGTTTTAATGTTACATCATCTACATAAACATTATCATCCGCAGAGTTTGAATACATACAAATAACAAGGTCGATTTCATCTTCTGCAGATCCAGTTAAGTAATAACCATAATTATATGCAAAATATGTCCACGCCAATCCCAGACTCTGCCATCCACTGCTTCCAAGACTGTATTGCAGCCATGAAGGAGAGCTTACTCCTTGCCTTGCATATAATTCCAGAGTATGATATCTGTTAGCAACTGTCTCAATATCCTGATAATAAGCCCTTGCCTGTTTTGAAGATGCAGTACTACCACCATGCCATGAATACATACCAGAGTTAGATAAGGTATCAGTTATTTCAGATACCTGGCCACCATCTGCCCAGAATGTCCAAGGACCAACACCACTTGCGCCTTGGCTCTCAAAATTTCCTTCTCCAGTAAGAAGATCGACTCCATAGCTGCCAACGTTCATCATATAAGAAGTCTCAAGACAGCTATACTCATTTCTAAGAACTAATTCAATAGCACCATCTTGATCATCTTCTACAGTCAACTCCACATCAATCTGAGTATCGCTTATCCAGGTTACGCTATGTATATCCGCATCAGTACAAGTAACTGTAATATCTGGATCAAAACTACCCCAGAAAGTACCATTTGATCGCTGAGCTCCATAAATGGAAAGAGTCACACGCTGATCATAAGGCAAAACACCACCAAAAGAATCTGAATTGGGGTCTGGTATGCACCGTTCACGATACACTGCTATATCGTCAACATAAAGAGTATCATTTGTAGAATTAGTATAAACAGCCACAGTCAAATTAGGTGATACTTCATCCACATCAGTTGCCTGATAGAGTGTAGTCCCGGCAAAAGAGTTAAAAATATTAGATACTATATCCATTGAACTGTCCCAGCTGTCACTGCCAATCCTTGCTCTTGCCCAGGAAGGAGAGCTGTCCTGACATCTGGCATATGCTACGATCTTATGCAAACGGTTGCCAAATGTATTCAGAGTTGTCCAGGCACGGATATTCTTACCGGCAGATACCGCAGGCCCTGCCTTCCAGGCATAAGAGCCTGAAGAGACAACATTACTACTGATAGTTGAAGATTCACCGCCATCAGCCCACAACGTCCATGGACCGCTGCCTCCGTCAAATTCAAAACCGCCTGCACTATCAAAAATATTAGCTCCATATGTATCAAAAGACATTACATATTCAGCTTTAAGATCGCTATACTGATTAATCAAAACAAGGCACACATTACTGTCAACAGCAGTTACTGTGAGATTAACCTGTATCTCTTTGTCATCTACCCAATTAACATAATTAATAACTGCCTCATCGCAAATAACAGTAACATCATTGTCAAAATTGTAATTATAGGTTCCATCATTGCCATCAGAGCAATATATACTCACCGTAACATTGTCTGCACACGGCAAAATACCACCACAGGAATCATCGTTAGGATCAGGCATGCATCTCTCTCTGTAAAGAGCAACTTTATCTGCATAGACATTGTCATTTGCGGAATTCGAATACATTCCAAGAGTCAGATCTATAACGTCCTCGTCAGTCCCTGTTGTATAATATTTTTCACTCTTAATGAAATCAGTGAATAATAGACTTAAATCCTGCCATCCGCTGTCACCTAAGCGATATCTGAACCACGATGGAGAGCTGACTTGTTTTCGCGCATAAACAATCAACTTATGTTGACGATTGCCTGCAGTCTCAATATCACTCCACCATACCCTGATGTTTTCACCTCCGGATGTAGATTCTCCATGCCATGAATAAGTACCGCTATAGGGTAATGAGCTGACAATTTCTGATATCTGTCCGCCATCTGCCCAGATAGTACAGGGTCCTATACCTGTTTCACCCTGAATCTCAAAGTCACCAGTACCATCTAATATATCGTCTCCCCACTCAACTGCTGATAGAACAGGAGATAAAAAAAAGATTAATAAAATCGAAAAGAAATAAAATCGCCAATTCACAACAACTCTTGTCTGCATAATTTTCTCCTTAAACTTTGAAATAAAACTTTTAAACAACCATAATAGGTTGACAACCAACACAAAATTTCAATCAATTAGACGTTCTGATCGTGAAAGATAAACAGTTCCAACTGCGAACTTCCTACTCTTCATCATCTTTACCAAATTTCTCGATATCAGCAAGCGAAATATGCCCCTCTACTCTTCCATCATCAAGAGGGTTGTCAACACGCTTGGCAAGATCCTTGAATAGCTGAAATACATCCCTTACTCCACCACAAGTAAACCACACCGCTGTGATGGTGCCAATAATAGGATTGATTACCAAATACGAGATAAAATAGAATGAAGACCACCATGATGATGGCCATCTGCTAATGCAGTTCCACACAACTATAGGCAAAAAGCACACAAAAATCTGATAGACAATGCTGTATCCAAAGACCGCCCATGCAATAACTCTATCACCACGAGTATAGTCACCGGTAATGCCAATTAATTTGCCGAACATTGTCTTCCATGTCCAGGCTAATTTAACTTCCTGAATTCCATCTGTATTATAGACTCCTCTATGCAGTAAGCGATCAAGATTATAAGGTTTTTTATATGTCAGCAGTGATCCCATAACATAAGCAAGTGTTCCTGAGAACATAGCTATAAAATAAAATTCAACACTGTTTATAGGACATTTAACAGGATTAATTTCCCAAACGATATAAGGATTTAATGGACCGCTTACTTTTGCCAGAAACCCACCTACAGATTCAACCCAACAATGATTCTCAAGAAATGGATATACGACTGTTGCCCATCCACGTTGTAAAAAGATGGCTACAGCAGCAGTACCTGAACCAAATATTAAAGCACAAAAAGCACCAACTGTATTCCCAAAACGGCTGTAAAGTCCAAAAACCATTATCGGAGCCGCACCACCCAGCCAAATTGCAGTTAGAATAGAGAGAAACATCTGAATATAATCTACTTGTACAAGCAGGAAAGCCATGCAAAAGAAAAATATTGCAACACCAACCGCTATCAATTTAACAAGACGTATATGCTGCTTAGGTGTCATAGGCTTATTCTGGAATGGTATCACCAAATCCTGAATAATAGATGTTGAAGCATTGAATAATCTCGAATCATCAGTCGTAATCATAAGCAAGATACATAGCAGAAAAAATGCACCAAAGACTCCTGTTGGCAACATCTTACGAAAACTTGCAGGCATCATCATCTGATTATATATCGTACTGAATTTCTGAAACAACTGATTTCCCTCAGGAGTATCACCAAAACCCTCTTTAGCAGCATCAAGATAGACTGTATCTAAATTTTTCTTCTGACTCATCGGTTCATCAACACCAATAGTATGAACTAATGGTGGAATTTGCTTTATATTACTCTTGACTGCCTCAAGTCCATCAGCAGATTCAGCAAGCTCTTCTGCAACCTTTACTGAAAATTCCTGACGGACAGTATGAGCATTAGAGGCGAAATCAGAATGATTCATACCAATGATAACAGCCATACCTATCAATACGCACATTAAAGACGCAATTCCACCACGCCATACACCAAGTATACCCGCCATTTTTTGTTCATGTGGTGTACGCCCAGAAGCACTGCTGTCATTTCCAAGCCATGCACCTTTATTATATACCCATCCAATCAACATTATTATCACAAAAGCAATATTGAAATCTCTCAGGTTAAATATATCAAATGGATTCAAAAAGCTCTCACCAGGTGCCCTGTCCATTAAAACTGGAACAATCTGATCGTCCCACGAAAATGTCAAAATAATATACACAACAATTACTATAAAAATAGGATAACAAAAGAGTCCCTGAATAGCATCGGTTATACACAAGGCAATCCTTCCACCTGGCAAGATGAATAATAATGCCACTGTTAAGATTACACCAACCAGTAATGGATAAGAATGAATTGTCATTCCCAGAAAGTCAAACTGATGTGGAATACCTAAGAAATAAATAAAAAAACGTGCAGAAATCGCAGAACCAATTGAATTTGCAAGCATTTCTGCAAGAATACGGAGTAAAGATGCTATGACACGGAACTTACGGCTATACCGCATTTCTAAAAACTGACCATTACTCAATGCTTTGGTTTGCCGAAATCTGTATGTCATAAAGCCGCTCAATGCCATTATTGTAAGAACCACAGGACCAAGCAACATCCAGAAATTCACAGCAAAACCACTACGACGGGCACCTTCAACCACCGCTATCATGCTAATAAGCCCCGTCGCCGAAGTCATGTCTCCAACTGTAAGAACATAACGTCCAGCCAATCTGCCGGCTGCAAGATAGTCAACAACACCATGAACATACTTACGTGAATGAAACGCAACCCATGAGACAAATAAAACGGGCAAAATAACGATCAGGCAATCAATCCAATGCATATAAATTCCTTAAGATTGTCTTTCCTGTTTATTATTAACAGGAAAGACAATAAAAAAACAAGGCTTATTAGGGCTCAAAGAAAAACATCGACTGTTTTCCATACTGTAGATTTATTTAGAAACAGAGTCACTTATAAACTTTAACTGTTCAATGAATGCTTCTGGAATCAATCCATTTCTTTGGATTGGAACATCCCACGTAACTACTCCTTCATGAAGGCTTACATACTTGGTGTACGCAGCAACCAATTCATCAGTAAATCGCGGAGTGCCAGCACCCCATGTATTACCCAAGAAAGAGAGAATATGAAGCTGTGAATCATTTACCCATCGTTCAAAAACCTCAGGCAATGATTTATTGACTTCACCGGCAATATAATCCTCTTGAGCCATTTGACTTGATAGTGGGAATTGATCAACTCCCGGATTAAAAGCAAGTATACTTTCAGGATTTCCTGCTTTAGCTGCTGCCGCAAAATTAGTAATATTCGGCTCTGTATCATGCAAATACATCGCTTTATTAAAATAACAGCCATCAAACCACCATCCACGTACTTTCTTACCCCAACGTTTTGACCACTCCTCAATCACCGCATTCCACTTAAATTGAAATGATGCCAGACGCGCATTCTTACTGCCCCACGGCTGACCGTTCTCATCAAGTCCATTAGCCGTATTCCAATGCTCACGTTGAGGATTTTCATACCACTCAAATTTTTCTGTCGCTTCTGAATCATGCTCCGGTGCACCACATGGTAAATAAACAAGAAGCTCAATCCCTCGTTTACTCAATGCATCATACAAATCACTTATAAGATCCCTCTGAGAGCATTTACTGGGCTTTCTACCAACAATTTCATCATAAACTTTGTTTGGACTGCAATAATGCCCTGAATTTTGACCAATAGTCATAAAATAATAAGGCGCACCAACAGAAGATAACTGTTCTGCCAAGCCTTCTACATCAAATTCCGCAACTTGCCTGTCCCAATCTTCAGCAGGCTGATCATTTTCACCCAAATAATGGGTAAAAACGCCCCATTTCAAATCTTTAAACCAATCAATATCGGGTCTGTTTCCCATAATATTCCTTTTAACCATAGAACTTTGGCTAACTAAAGCCTAAAAATCACTAATTATATATCAATACATTTTTAACATATCAGTCAATTAGCCGCAATTAATTCGCCGACTTCTTTCCTGATACTATTATCCAAAACAGGCCATACTCCTTCTGGCTCAATCTCACCAAATGCAACCCCAGCAACTACTTCCAGGTTACGTGGACTTGTAGCCAATGTAAGAATTACAGACTCAGCCATATCAGGCGTATTAAGTCTGTAAGGCGTATTTGTAACAAGAACAACATTTTCTACAGATTGGCAGACTTTTTCAACAAGTTTATTGTTAGGAACTTTAGAACGGAAAAAATAATTAGTCATCAAGACATAATCATAATCTTTGATTGCCGCTTCCACTCTGGTGTAATCGCTCTCATCAGCCATTACTCCTGTCTCGAGAAGCTGTACATTACTGTTGTATTTATGGCAATACTCAGTCAACATACCTGAATGCCACCAATAATCATTGACTTCCCCAAGAGTAGCCTGCTCAATCACTAATATCGGCTTATCTGTCGGCAGAGGTATATTGTCGATATTATCCCGCACCATCATAACAGACTTTTCTGCCAGTTCATGAGAAAGATTTATAGTTTCAGGCTCTCTCAACACTGATTTAATATCATTATCTGGATTAATCTTATCAGCTTCAATAAGACCGTATTCTGATTTTAATGACAGAATCCTGTATATTTTGGCATCTAAATCTTCTTCCGATATCTTGCCTTGATCAACATACTGCTTAATCGCATTAAAAGTATCTTCCTGAAGATGATTATCAGCCTTCATCAATACGATATCTGCTCCTGCCTGAAGTGATTTCGCACACCCATCAGCAATCCCGTAACGAGTTGCAATACCTGACATAGTCATACTATCGGTAGTAACTACTCCTTCAAAACCCAACTCACCGCGAAGCAGGTCAGTAATAATTCGTTTAGAGACAGTAGCTATTTCATCTTCATCCAGTGACTGATAAATATTATGAGCCAACATAATTGTTGGTATCATTTTCTTTGCAATCAAATGTCTATAAGGAAGCAATTCACGTGCATTGAGTATATCAATCGGTGTTTCTGAAACAGGAACAGAGAAATGCGCATCCTGATTAGAATCTCCGCGACCTGGGAAATGCTTACCTGTAGCAATGACTCCGCCATCCTTAAAACCCTGAAAAGCCTGTTCCGCATACTCTATAACTTCATCAACCCTATCAGAGTAAGACCTCGTGCAAATCTCTGGATTATCAGGATTGCTGTTAATATCAAGGACTGGAGAATGTATCCAACTGAGCCCTACTGCCCTAGCCTGCTTGGCAGTAGCCAAAGCAACTTCATAGGCATATGATGGGTTATCTGCAGAACGAATACCCATAGGTTTGGGGAATATATTTACTCCACCCATCTTAAAATCAGCACTGGAGCCACCTTCCTGATCAAACGACATATGCAAACCAATGCCAAGCGGCCTGCAACTTGCCAATTCTTGCAGTTCTCTCAAGACTTGAGCAAATTCCTCTGCAGGACAGTAAGATACCGTCACTCCCTTTTTAGTTCCGGTCTCATCTTTAATTTCAACTAATGTCTTACCCGTTTTAGGATCAACATAGCTATACCACGAACGGCATTGAGGAGTGATTCGAATACCAGAACAATGGTACTTTTGTATAGCCTCAACGACGCTTTGCCTAATAACTGTTCCCGACATTCCAAAGGTGATTACGGCACCGATCTTCTGATCAGGTGTCATTCTATCAATGATATTTTTAATCGAGTCTTTCAAAACAGATTACTCCTTGATATTACGAAATATTATATAAATAGTTTCGTAGCAGAGCTATATTGTCTGCTACGAAACTGAAGAACACAATCAATTAATGTTTTCGTTTCCTGAATATAGTTACCGCACCGGCACCAAATATCAATAACGTTACTGGCTCTGGAACAGTCACAAAAGTACTGATATCGCCATTAGGATTATATATCTCTAATGTCACCTCACCCTCAAGAGCATTTCCAAACTCTATTGACAGTTGGTTGTCGCTGTCCCAGGTAGTCAGAATCTCTCCTACATCAAAGCCGCTGGAATAAGAAACAACAACATCGTTATCAAATGCGATTAATTGAGAATCTTCACCTACACGGCCGCCAGTGTTAGTCAATATCCACTGTTTTTCGCTACCATTATACTCATCTACATTTGGTAATGCTATTTCACGATACAAGGCAACATCATCAAAGCATACACCGTCATTAGCACTATTCGTGTATGTTGTCAAACTAAACACCATATCTCCGGCTGCTTCAGTGTAAAAACACTCTACGTGTTTAGCACTATAGCTCCAACCCTGCGACAATGAATCACTCCATAAAGATCCAAAACGAACTTTTGCCCATGAAGGCGAACTGCCATCATTTTTAACATATAGATCTGCACTTAAATACCGGTTAGCAACCATATTGCTTACAGTTGTTTGAACACGAATGTTCTGGCTCCCCCCTGTAGCATTTCCTAATTTATAGCCATACGAACCAGTATTTGCAGTACTTGTAATGCCTTGGGGTCCACTATTATTCCATGCAACCCATGACCCTGCCTCGCCGCCATTCTCAAAGCTGCCTGAACCTTGCAGTAAATCATTCGTACTAAAAACTGCCGCCTGCGACATAGATAGCAACAGCAAACTTAATAACACGTTCATACTGAATTTCATTTTACATCTCCAAAAAACATATTAATTATTCTGATAATGGATAACTATCATCAAGCCAATCCAACATCACTTCCTGTAAATCCAAGAAATCAACGTAATCATCATTATTCAGATCTCCACTTAACTGAGCTCGCCAAATCAATGTCTCCCAAGGTTCAATATGTATATCAAGCAGCCCGTTAACAATCTTAGACTCTGTCTGACGAGTTAATCCCCAAGGTTTCAAGCCTGCATTAACAAGCTTGCTACTAGTATCAATAGTCACATTTTTACCTATTCCAG
This sequence comes from Sedimentisphaeraceae bacterium JB056, assembly GCA_044440125.1. Lineage (GTDB taxonomy): Bacteria > Planctomycetota > Phycisphaerae > Sedimentisphaerales > Sedimentisphaeraceae > JBITAJ01. The sequence continues at coordinate 77,657 of JBITAJ010000002.1, forward strand.
TACCATTAACAAGTGCTACCCAATAACCCGTTGAACGAGGCCATACCGCCATATACAGGTTATCTGAAGCAGTTCCACCATCAAGTATAACTTCTGGCTGATGGAAAGGTGCAGCAAGATATGATAACTTACGCACTTCCTGCCCTACCGGCCTAAATGTCTCTTCCAGCCATTTAGTAGTCTTTGCAGCAGATGTTCCATCTGGATAAATAGAACGATAATAGGAATACCATGACAAAGCACGGCTTCCCTTAATCACAGATGCATAACACCAGTAACGTACTTCTGCAGCATTAGGGAAACGACAATCTTCTGTTATCTCTGGCCATGCGCCAACACCAAAACTCAACCTGTTATGAAGCTGTAAACTTGGCACAACAGAATCAGGAGAAACGTCCATAGCTGTTCCAAGCCAATTAGTAGAAGAATCTACAGGAGCATCAGGAAACAGCTCGTCATTAACTGGGTAACGGTCTGTAAAGAAAATATCTTCACAATTATCATAATCCCACCAGTTTGCATAGGTCGCACTTTGTTCTCTCTGAGCATGTGTAATACCAACAGGTACATTTGGAGTCAATGTTTTCAGTGCATTGTAGAAAGGTAATATAACTGCGTCACCATAATCATCAGTAGTATCTCTATCTCTAACTTCAGGTTCATCAATTAAGAACCAGAAACCAAAAGCATCGTGATCTTTAACAGCTGTTGCGATTTGCTCAACACTGGAAACACCATCAGTCTCCAATGCCCACTTCCTTCCTCGCAGATTTACCATTACCTTCAAACCATGTGCTTCAGCATTATCTAAGTATGATTGTAATTCATTTATTGAAGAAGAAACATCAGAAGAACAGTGAGAAAAACGCTGCACATGAGTTACACCACAAGTTCTTATTAATTCCGTTTCGGTAGCATTACTCGTATCTGCAGAGTCAAAGAAGATAATCGGGAATTCATCTGAATCAAGCGTAAATGCCCCAGCCTGGTAAGATGACGTCATTGTATGAGTTGCTTCCAGATTACTTGATTCATTACGAAGAGTTAAGATTATATCTCCAGCATAAATAGCAGTCAAATCAACTTCTATCTGTGTATCACTGAGCCATTGATAAGAATGTATAATCGCATAAGGCGAAGATACTGTAATATCAGGATCAAAGGCAACTGTATAGCTGCCGGTAGTCTCATCAGCATCTATCGTAACAAGCGTACGCTCACCATAAGTAAGAACACCGCCAACAGAATCTTCATTAGGATCAGGAATACACCTTTCGCGATATACAGATATATCATCCATGTAAAGAGTGTCATTAGCTGAATTACTATACATTGCCAACGTTAAATTTGGAGAAATTTCATCTGCTGCTGTTGATTGATATAGTGTACTTTCTGCAAAATAACCAAAAGCATTCGATGTGATATTCATCGTACTGCTCCATGAAGCACTGCCAAGCCTGACACGAGCATAGGAAGGCGAACTTCCCTGACACCTTGCATAAGCAACAATTTTATGAGATCTGTTAGCGAAGGTCTCTACCGATGTCCAGGCACGTATATTTTTACTGGAAGAAACAGTCGGACCAGCTTTCCACGCATAAGCTCCGGAATATGCTAAGTCACTGCTGATAGTAGAAGACTCGCCGCCATCTGCCCAGAGTGTCCATGGACCATTGCTGCCGTCAAATTCAAAACAGCCATTACCATCAAGAAGATCTGTCGTTGAATAAACCTCACCCAAAACAGATAAACACGACACAAGAATAATAAATATACAAACCCTGCAAATAGTTTTAATAACCATATCATATCTCCTATATGTAATTTTCATAGATTAGATTCAAATTAATACTTCATGCTTAAAGACCGCAATTAACAGGATCCGCATCCATATCAGTACATTGCATCCACTGTCCACCCAAGATAGCAAAGTCAACGAGCGTAACTTTACAATCATGATTAATATCTGAAGCCAGGTATTGGGTTCCTGCCTCACCGCAGGCAATTGGCTGCGCAACAGAATCCATATCATAGGAATATGTATAGTTACTATAAACATTCTCAAATACTAATGTAACAGTTCCTACCTCAGATGGAGTAATATCAGCCGATACTTCATAATCACTAACCCACTGAATATTTGATACAGTAGCATTTGCAGCTGTAATATCTATATCAGGGTCAAAAGCAATATTGGCACTGCTGCCTTCAATAATACCAGGATATACATCACCTGCACCAGGCATAATCATGGTATTGAAAACAACATTTACAGTCTTACCATTGACAATGGTATTGTTTACTGAATCATTGCCGACTACAGGCTGAACCCTTTCTCTGAGAAAGGTTACATCATCAATTAGAGCTGTATCATTAGAGCTGTTGGAATACATTGCCAAAGTTAATGTAGCAGTAGTCTCATCCAAATCAGTTTTATAATCAAATGATTTCTGCAGACCGCCTGACCAATACATTGTATATGAATTAGACCAAACGCCATTGATATTAACTTTAATCCATGATGGGCTGCTACCTGCTATACTGTAATAGTAAACTACCCTGTATTGACGATTTCCTAAAACAGGAATACCAGAATAAATTGCACGAAAATTTTTACTGGATGAGACCGCAGGACCGGCTTTCCATACATAAGAACTACCGGTAACACTACCGGATACTATCGCAGAAGATTCACCACTATCTGCATACAATGTCCATGGACCATTTTCTCCAGCAAACTCAAAACTGCCGTCACCATTAAGCAAATCGGTACCAAACTCAACTGCCAAACCATAAGTAGACAGCAATAGTATAGTAATCACACTCAACCAAAGGACTTTCAACATTACATCATCTCCTAATTAAATTAATAAAATTACAACAACTTAAAAAACAGAAAAATCATCACGTTCAAATTTTGTGTCAGATTCATCTCTAAACTCAACATGAGTATCTACCATTAGAGCATTATCTCCTTTGTGGCGACCGCCAAACTGAGACAAAAACTGTTCACTACCATCTCTATAACCCTTGTTCTGATCGGTATAAACGAAAGTATCACCAGTTCCACCCTGATCGTTAGGATATTCAGACAACCATACTACACGTGCATTATCCCGCTTGATATGCATTTGTCTGCGAGAATAAAAATTCTTTTTACCGGTTGAACCATAAGGAGCTCGATATCCAATAATTCCGTACCGCTGCGTAGTTTGCCCAGTCCACCAAGCGGCTGCATAATCTCTAAACGGCTGGCGAAGCTTACTTTTTGAAGAAGGACATGCAAAAATATTGTACGTCTTATCCGCACCTCTTTCCAGATTATCCTTTTCTGTAGAGGCATAAGGAGCCAAGCTCTGATACCATCCATATGACCAGACTCCTTGTGGAGCAGGATAACGCCCATCATAGTCTTCAAGATACAGTGAAGTAGCCAATCCCATATTACGTAAGTTACTTGTACAAACTACCTTTTGAGCTTGAGCTCTCGCCATACTAAGTGATGGTATGAGAATAGACATCAAAACAGCAATAATTGAAATAACTACCAACAACTCAATCAATGTAAATGCTTTATCTTTCTTCTTAGCGATAGCTTTATACATTTAAGCTTCTCCTATATATTTTTTAGTTTATAGAAACCGTAGACTCTCTAACAATAAGTTTTGCAGGGACTTGATAAATATCTGGGATAGATTTACCCATAATCGCATCCTGTAAAGTCTCTAAAGTTCGTTTTATCACCAACTCCATAGGCATATGAACTGTTGTCGCTGATGGTGAAATATGCCTCACAATCGACAAGTCATCATTAGCCACAATCGAAATATCTTTACCTGGATAAAGTCCTCTTCGTTCAAGAAAACGATACATAGAAGGCAATATCGGATCAGGTGCTATTATAGCTGTAGGCTTGGGTTGCAGCGAAAACAGCTTTTCACAAGCAGCTTCAATATCCGTATCCCTATAAGAAGTATAGCACACCCATTCGGGATAAACCTGCAGGCCTTTTTCCGCCATCAATCTGTAAAAAGACTCACGTCGTAACGATAATGATCTTGAAGGAATCTTGTCGTTTACACCATGAAGATAAGCGATTCTTTCATGCCCTAATGACCAAAGATGTTCCAACTGCAGCTTAACTACATCTTCCGAAGGAACAATCGACCTCTTAAAGCCATAAGAACTATTGGGAAACAAAGAAACCCATGCAACTTCATGCTTGTCAAACAATTCAGTTACATAAGGTGAATGCAGTCCCATCAAAACACAAGCTTTTACATCAGGTCTTCTAAACAACATTTCATAACTTGAGGACGGCTCTCCGACAGGAATTTCGTGAAGACGAATGCCTTGATGAAGCCTCGCTGCCTCAGAGGAAAAAATTGCAATAAGTTCGCTGAAGAAAGAAATACCAGACCTGATAGAAACATCTATACCACAAGCAATGATATCAACATATGGAACCAAAACCTCTTGAGTTGCCTCTGTCTTAAAAACTCCCTTACCAGGATATCGTTTGATCAGCCCCTTACTTTCAAATTCATCCATAATATTATCAATACGAACACGACCTATACCACTTTCCTGCATCAATTCGCGAATGGGAGGGAATTGTTCGCCAGAATCAAGCGAAACAAGCTGCTTTTCCAAATATTTCCGCGCCCTTGACTGCATGTCATTTCTCGATAATGTATTCACCATGAAACCTCAAATTAAACTCTGTGCATTTTTCATGTTGAATACATTTTAACGCCCAAAACAAAACTTGCAAGACTTTTTAACACAAAAAAAACACAGATAGCTACAACATCTACCTAAGCCTAAGAACAACAACGCTTTACACTATATATATTTTTTACAAAACCACTAAATAGTGATTTAATAGAATAAAAACAGCACAACCTCAAGCCAGACCAGCCACTATTACAAATGCAAAAAGCCCCTTAAACTATCCTTTTACACAATTTATTATTGACTTCATGAAATATAATGTATAATAAGCACAAAACAGACACACATTAAGGATAATTCCCATGACAGACAAAAACTATAAAAACACAGATACTATTATAGAGTCTATTGCACTAACGCATGTCCAAGTTCCTGTCAATTTAACATTCAGTTATGGAAAAACCACATACTTCAACCTCATTATTATCAAAATCACAACCAATAATGGAATAGAAGGACTGGGCGAGGGGCTTATACACCCAGACGGAGTCTGGGAGCAATGGATCAGCAGTTGGCCGAAAAAATTAATCGGCCAAGACATTTTATGCCTCGACAACCTTTTGCCGCCTTCCAATACTCATAATGAGCGAGCTGTCTGTGAAGCTTTCTCAATTGCCTTGCATGATGCGGCAGCAAAAACAGCCTCAATACCTTTTTACAGTTTCTTAGGTGGAAAGAGGAATACAGAAGTCTCTGTGATGGCTTGCATGTTCCCCGAAAACCCAGATCAGGCATCAGAACTTGCAAGAAAATACACCGAACAAGATGTCAAGGCATTAAAAGTCAAACTAATTGGCGATTTCAGTGAAGACCTCAATAGAATTAAAGCAATCAGAGATGTTGCTTCTTCTGAAATACTGCTTCAGGGTGATGCCAATGAAGGGTATAAATCTATCGAAGATGCACAAGAGGCAGTTTTGGCATTCGGAGATGCAGGACTGGATATCTTTGAAGACCCATTAAAAGGCACTCCAAAAGATTACTGTCTGCTTAGAAAAAACCTTGCAGGAAAAGGTGCAAAAATAATGGTCGACATACTGACTCGAAAGCTCAGTGATCTTGTCGATGTCATACGCAATGAATCAGCCGATATATTAAATTTCCATGCAAGCGAAATGGGCAGCATAACAAGCCTTTTCCAAAGAATACATCTTGCCGAATCATTTAACTTACCATTCCTTATAGGCGGAACAGGATTCGCGGCTGTCGGATCTGCCGCTTATCAGCATATTACAGCTGCCGTCTCTACAAAATTTCCGGCAGGCGAATTAGGTGGATACATTGATCACGGCATGCCAAAACCACTGGTACAAAAACCTTTGCTTGAAAGCCTGCCGAATGTTAAAATCCCCAATACTCCTGGACTGGGGGTTTCATTGGATAATTCTGCATTAAGTGAATTCACTGTAAAAACACTTTGTTGGTAACAAATATTCAGTATAATATTTTAAGGAGTTAATTTAATGACTACGCCGTTAAAACATTTTGGAATCACAATTATAATCAGCATCTCTTTGCTGTGCAATAACATCTTTGCCGAAGCACTCTATGACAAGTATGGGCAATCAACCTCCGTTAATTTCCCTCAAAAAGTAACCAATGACGAACAACTAAAGCAAGACATTGAATTTGACAAAGAATTTTACACCTCATTCAACCCACTTGAATTAGATTCTTATGGAGGTTTAGCTGGAAGTAAAGAGAAATACAACCTTGAGGCTACCGGTTTTTTCAGCGTACAAAAAATAGGCGACAGATTTGTCCTTGTAACACCTGAAGGCAACATGTATTTTACATTGACGGTTGGTGGATTAATGACATACCATACTCTTATGCCAGTAAAAGGCAAAGAAGATAACTTTGAATGGCTCCCTGCGGCAGAAGGTAAGTTCCGAAAGGCTTATTCAGGCAAGAATAACGAGAATTTTTCATTCTATGTCACAAATCTTATAAGAAAATATGGGGATTTTGACTACACGCAATGGAAAGAAGATTTTGTTTATCGTCTTCGCCAGCTTGGCTTTAACAGTCATAACAACTATGGAGACCTTCCTTCTATCTCTACAGATAAAAAGTTTCCTGTGACTATAGTTCTCCAAGACGTACGTCATGGAGACAAAGACTTTATATACGGCTTTTTCGACCCATTCAATGAAGATTCTCGTAATCGCATTGATAAAAAGCTCAAAAACCTGCTCATTCCATACAAAGATTGTCCTGAGATACTTGGCTACTTCATCCAAAATGAACCTGATTTTTCATTTATACCAATGTCAATTCCAAAACTTGATGGTAAATATCCTGCCAAACAAAAGTTAGTGGAAAGACTCCGTGAAAAATATAAGACAATAGACGCATTCAATAAAGCATGGAACCTTCAAGCTGAAGATTTCAACAGCCTCCTCGAACCAATCTACGCCGTCACATCAGAGGCAGGTAAAGACATGAACGACTACTATGCATTCTTTTTGGATGCATATTATAAATGCGTACATGATATGATAAGAAAGTACGACCCTAACCACTTGCTTCTGGGAAGCAGAACGAGGGTCCGTGATGGCCGTACTGATATTGTAAATCAGATATCCGGCAAGTATATGGATGTGCTTAGCATCAATTATTATTGTTACTATTTCGATAAAGAATCAATGATTCGTAATTATCAGCACTCTGGAAAACCATATATATTAAGCGAATGGTGCTTCGACACACATGAACAAGGCCTAATGAGTAACCTCAGAAACCTTGAAAACCAGACACAGAGAGGCAAAGCCTACCGCAACTATGTCGAACAGGCTGCATCTTTACCGTTTGTCGTAGGCATACAATGGTGGTGCATGTTAGATAACCAATCGTATAAAGTCAATACCGGCCTTGTCAATATAGCAGACAGACCATATACAGATTTCTTACGAGAAGTCGCAAAAACAAATAACGATATATATTCCGTCATTACCGGCGACAGAGAAGCATATTCCTTTGACCACCCGCTTTTTACTCAACAGAAGGGAAAAACACAAAAAATAATTGATGCACCGCACGCTATTGAAGGCTCAACTGTTGATGGAATACAATTGCCATGGCCAGACAGACCATCTACACGTATTACAACAAAAGATCTTGTATGGGGAAAAGAATCAACTGAAAATGAAGCTGATTTCTGGCTCTGCTGGGACAGCGACAACCTATATCTATACATAGACGTCAAGGACCCTACCCCACGCATGAATGAAAGAAAAGGAAGAGGCATATGGGGTGGAGACGCCATTGAGATATATCTTGGACCGATAAAAGATGAACCAGGGCTGCTTTTCAGCGATAGGCAACTACTTATTGCTGCCGGCAAAAAAACAGCCCCTAACTTCTACTGGTATAACTCTCCTAAGCAATTCCCTATAGAAGCGGTAGTTAAAGACTCCCCAACAGGTCAGGGATATACCATAGAGGTAGGCATTCCATTTAACGCATTCGGCATAGAGCCTAAGGCAGGCACGGAATTCATGTTTGATATAGCACTTGACGAAGGCAAAGGCACTGGAAGAGAGAGACAGTTCGTTTGGAACGGGACGGCAGAAAACTCAACAACTCACGAAAACTGGGGACGAGCAAGGCTGTCAGAATAATATAGTCAATCAACTTATCATGTATGATTTGCATCCTGTGATTAGAAAAATGTCAAATCATACATTACAAGGCTTATTTTATGTTGTATCCACAAGAAAACAAAACAAGAGAAGTCAAAGACTTATCCGGCATTTGGAAATTCAAAGTAGACAATAACAGTGCCGGATCTAAGGAAAGTTGGCACACAGCCCCTCTGACCGGCACAATTCCAATGCCGGTTCCATCAAGCTACAATGACATAACCCAGCAAGCGTCCATCAGGGATCATATAGGCAATGTCTGGTACGAAACATCATTTCATGTTCCTCAGAGACTGCAGACAGATAAACGGTTAGTACTGCGTTTTGGCAGTGTAACACACCAAGCAGCAGTATGGATAAACGGCAAGGAAGTTATTCGACATAAAGGCGGTTTTCTACCATTTGAAGCCGACATCACTGAATATGTTGATAATTCAGAAAAAAACACCCTGACTGTTATGGCAAACAATGAATTGTCATGGCAAACGCTTCCTCCAGGAGAAACCATACACTCTTCTACAATCAAAAAGCAGGAATATCACTTTGATTTCTTTAATTATGCAGGAATACATAGACCGGTTAAGCTGCTCTTTAGACCCTCTATATACATCAAAGACATATCTGTTAAAACTGATATAGAAGGGAATACTGGCAAGATTGACTACACTGTAACTGCATCAGATAAGATAAATTGTAAAGTAACCTTATTTGAAGACAACGGCAAGATGATATGTGCGGCAGAGAATCTTAGCGGTCAATTTCCAATCTCGTCTCCTAAGCTATGGGATACCAAAAATCCATATTTGTACAAACTCAAAGTAGAACTTATAAATGACCAGAAAAACTTAATTGACGAATATGAACTTCCTGTCGGAATTCGTACAGTTAAAATTATTGACAACAAACTCCTTCTCAATGACAGGGAGATATACCTCAAAGGTTTTGGCAAGCACGAAGATTCTTTGATAAGAGGCAGAGGATTAGACAATTGTACAAATGTAAAAGACTTAAATCTGCTTAAATGGATTAATGCCAACTCTTTCAGAACCTCGCATTATCCTTATTCAGAAGAGATAATGAATCTTGCAGATCAATATGGTATTCTAATCATAGATGAGTGTCCGGCTGTTGGAATGTATTACTTTGGAGAAAACGACAAAAAGATTTTCTCTCCTGAAAGAGTAAACAATGACACATTACAGCATCATATCGACACCATGACAGATTTAGTCAAAAGGGACAAAAATCACCCATCTGTTATAATGTGGAGCGTAGCCAATGAGGCAGCCACCGAGGAAGAGGCAGCACTGGCTTATTTTGAGAAAGTAATAGCAAGGACACGAGAATTGGATTCAACAAGACCAATAACAATGGCGCAATTCAGTGATCCTGACAAATGCAAAGTTTCAGGACTTCTTGATATTATTTGCATAAACAGATATTATTCCTGGTACATTAATCCGGGTAAATTGGAAACAATAGAACCGGACATGAAGAATGACCTTCTAAAATGGCATACACGGTTCAAGAAACCAATTATTATAAGCGAATACGGAGCAGATACTATCAGCGGTTTTCATAGCGATCCGCCAGTAATGTTTTCCGAAGAATATCAGATACAAATGCTCGATCGCTTCCACCAAGTCTTCGATTCTTTGGATTTTGTTATCGGCGAGCATGTATGGAACTTTGCTGATTTTGCCACAAAGCAGGGAATAACTCGCGTCATGGGAAATAAGAAAGGCGTATTTACCAGAGACCGTCAACCTAAAATGGTAGCTCATTCACTTAAGAAACGCTGGAGCGAAAAATGACACAAAAATTCAACGATGGAAGAGATTGGTTCTTTGATAAAAAGTTTGGACTTTTTGTTCACTGGGGATTATATTCATTGATTGGCTGGCATGAACAGGTGCTTCAACGCAGAAATATGGATCGCAGAGACTATGAACGACTGATACAGGAATTTAATCCTAAAAGGTTCAATCCTGAAGAATGGCTGGATATCGCCCAGGAATCGGGCATGGAATATATATATTTCACAACCAAACACCATGATGGGTTTTGCCTATGGGACACTAAACAAACAAGCTATAACATAACGAATACACCTTACAAAAAAGATGTATTGGGAATATTGGCAGAGGCTTGTGCAAAGAGAAACTTCCCGTTGTGCCTGTATTATTCTGTTGTCGACTGGCATCATCCTAATTATCCAAACCAGGGACGCCATCATGAAATGCCTGCCCCACGCCCTACCGATTCGCCTGACATGGAAGCGTATGTGGAATACGTCAAAAAACAAGTCACTGAATTATGCACAAACTACGGATCTATATATGGCTTCTTCTGGGACATTAATGTTCCAAAACATAAGGATAAAACAGTAAATGAAATCATACGAAAACTTCAACCTAATGCAGTTATAAACAACCGCGGCTTTGATGAAGGTGACTTCGCTACTCCTGAACGCAATGTACCAGAAGGCAGTGAATTTACAACACCGACACAAGCATGCCAATCCCTTGGCAAACAGAGCTGGGGCTATAAGTCAGGCGAAGACTATTACAGCCACAAATTTATTATGCAAAGCATAGATAAAATCTTGGCGATGGGCGGCACTTATCTTCTGAATGTAGGACCAAAATCGGATGGAACTATTCCAAACGAATGCGTAGAATCATTAAAAATCATTGGACAGTGGTATAAATCCGTTAAAGAATCATTCAATAACACAAAACCTGCTTCTCATTTGATAGACACCCCTAATATACTTGTCACAAAAAAAGAGAGAGCATTATATTTGCATCTATTCAAGGATTCTGACTCATCAACAATTTCTCTTGAGCCAATGACAGAAGCTCCTGCAAAGGCAACTTTATTAAACAATGAAACTCAACTTGAGTTTAAGATAGATTCAATGGTACAAGAGTGGCGTACAGCTAAACCACATCTGAGAATCAGAAAAATTCCAATAAATGAAATGCAGGATACCGTAATGGTAATTAAATTGGAATATTAATCACTTCTGTTAATTTCTGAATATAACAAAAAGACTATTACACAAGAAAAAAACAATGAGCATGCTTAATAGAATACGTAAATCCACAGAATGCGTCCGCCGTAATATTTGGCATCGTTTTATGGCATCTGATTTCGTAATGTATGACTATGTCGGGTTAAACGATGAAATAATTTTACCTACTCCGAAAGAATGCCAAGAAAATATCCCGAATGCACTGGCATGGTGGACTCCTATTGAAAACGGTGCTTTTTTTAATGGCGTATATCTAATTGGCAAATGTGACAGTTATCTGCATCAGCCTGATGAAACACTGAAAGATGAAATAAGTAAACTGGTACTTGGCTTATATAAATTGCAGGATGTCTGCAATACCCCGGGTGTAATAGCGAGAGGAATTGGAAGCGACGGCTCTTGCCACTATCCAGCTTCCTCAAATGACCAGAACATTCCATGGATATTAGGTCTTTGGCGATATTTGGCAACTGATATTCCAACACCAACTCAACGACAAGAGTGTAGCCAAAGACTTATTCGACATATTCGTGCCATACAGGGTGCCAGCTGGATTTTCCCGGGCGAAACGCCAGAATTTAATCGTGGGAGTCTATTATATGATGAAGGTCTTGAAGGCAGCCTTTCATCTGTGCATTTTGCAATCATAACACGTATCCTCGCCGAACTTGTTCCAGACGAAATCCAGCTTCATTACAATATATTAAATGAAAAACTCTCCAATGGCAGAACCCGCTTGGATATCATAGCTGCCGGTCACAATGAATTCAAACATTGGCACGGCTGGTTCACCGCAACATCACAATATGCTGTTCAGCAATTGCTTCATTATGAAGAGAATGAATCAATTCGTGAAAAATACTTGCAAAGACTTCGCTTTACAGCACATACCGCCGCAGAAACTATCAAACAATATAAGCTCTATGCTCTTGGACAAGAACGACAGTTCACTCCAGATTGGAGGATAATGCTACAAGACTGGGCTCCGCAATCAACATCTAACCAAGCCGCTGAAGTAGCAATGAAAGAGGTTAAAATATGGAACAATGCTTGCCCTGCCATCAAGGAAGATAAAAACACCATGATGGCTTCATTAACAGCCGCCTGGATTGTGATGATGTCAATGGATGATAAACTTATTGAAGAAAACCTACCTGATATCATAAATGCAATTTCGCATTTTGATTATGATAACATATTTTATGCCGCTATGTTTTACGCCGAAAACCTCGGCAGTCAAGTAATACGCTATATCCAATAGCCATCACGCAACAAACCGAAATACAAATTAAAGTTTAGTTAACTTCAATTTCATAGCAAAAAATATCGCAAGAAATTCCGTCACTGGACTGCCAACCAACATTCCCGGGATTACGCGTCATGTGCAAGACTATACTACCCGTATTCCGATCCTGATAAACATTGAAATTTGAAAGTCTAACACCTATCGGCTCTCCTTCCCAGCGACTATCAATGACCGTAACCGTATTTCGTTTAATACACATATTCTCACAATCGAATTCCGCTATATGCAATGTATGTCTCGGATCGGATAGCCCCTGAGGGGGATTAGCGGCAAGCCCTATCAAATCCGCTTGTTTCTTAGAATATAGCTTTCTCCAGTACAATAATTCAGGCAGTATATTCCCTATAAAATAAATCTTATTGTTTATGAATGACTTTACTAATATACTGAAAGAAGCAACAGAAGGCACAATATCACCATTCTCATAGCATAACGGTTTCACATTACCCCAACTTTTTCCACCATCATTGCTTACAGAAAGCATTCTCATCATAGGCAAATCCTCATTGCCAGGCCATTGGTTCCTGCCAACCATAGCAATATTGCCTTGAGATATTTCTGCCATAGCAACTTCGCATAATCCTTTTTGACAATAATTATAGTCATGGGGAACAAAACTTGGAGTATGCCATATCAGTCTCGTCTTGCTCTCATTCCATGTACCTCTGAGTGTAAAAGCATCAAAATGGAAATGATTACATGAATTATAAACATCTCCACTCGGCCAAAGATGATGCCTTTTACCGCCAATAAGGATATCTCCATCACTAAGTTTCAAGATATTAGTACCATCAATTATCGCTGAGTTACTCAACAACTCGACGCCTTCCATCCAGTGCAGAGAATTATACTCATCCCCTTCAACAATAATAGGCTCTGGATCTGTCCAACTAACTCCACTATCATAAGAATAAGAAATCAGTTGTCGTGCATATTTACACTCAGGCAAGCAATATGAACACGCCTTATCATCACTGGTAACCGCACGCTCCACATTCATCCTAAAGGCAACATTTTCGACAGGATCAACAAAAATAGATATAGGAGGTTCAGAAACAATGCCATAACCGTTCACTTTATGTTTATTATAGTTCCATGATTCCTGGCTTTTATTCCATGTGATACCATTATCGATGCTTCTGTAAAACTCACACTTATCTGCATATATATCAGCGGCTACTTCAAATAAAATCGAATTAACCGAATCAACATAATTTATTCTGGGAGCAAAAATGCCATGGCTGTCTTTTTGATAACTCCTGTGGATCTTTCGTTTTACATTATACATATTTAATATCCGTAATCAGAATTCTATTTGATAGAGACAGTAGACTCTCTAACAATTAACTCAACAGGCAGACGATAAATATCAGGAACTTCCTCTGAATTAACTACCGCATTTATAGTTTCGAGAGTCTTGCTAACAACTAACTTTAATGAAACATGGACAGATGTGACAGTAGGATATAGAGAACGAGCAATAGACAAATCATCTGTTGCAACAACAGAAACATCTCTCCCGGCTCTTAAGCCTTTTTTCTCTAAAAATCTATACAAACCAGATAGGACAGGGTCAGGCACAATAATTGCGGTAGGCATTGGAGATGTAGAAAAAATTCGCGAACATACCTCATCTATATATTCATCTTCAAAAGAAGTAAATCTAACCCAGTCAGGATTGACACGGCAGCCATTTTCAGCCATGATTCTGTAGTAATCTTCACGTCTGGCAACCAATGCCTGCGAAGGGGCTCTTTCATTAACACTATGTAAATAAGCAATATTGGTATGCCCCAAAGAAAAAAGGTGTTCGAGCTGAAGCTTTACTACTTCAGAAGAAGGCAAAATCGACTTCTGCAAATTGTAGTTGTTATTTGGAAACAATGACACCCAAGATATATTCATCTTGTCAAAAAGCTCCGTTATATCAGGAGAGTGCATACCAATTAAGACGCACGCCTTAATATCCGCCATTCTGATTATAGATTCATAATCAGCAATCGGCTCACCCATTCTTACCTTATGAAAGCGAACGCCACGTGTTTGTCTTGCCGCTTCAGATGTAAAAATCGCAATAAGTTCAGAAAAAAATGATTTGCCGCCATCATAATCCACCGGCAACCCACACGAAATAATATCAATATATGGCACAAGTAAAGATTTAGGCACAGACTGCGAACGAAAAATCCCCTTACTCGCACGCCTCTCAATATATCCCTTGCTCTCAAACTCATCCAAAAGACTATCCATTCGGATTCGGCCAATCTCCATCTCTTTCATAAGTGTCCTGACAGGAGGTAATTGCTGTCCGGGAGCCAGCCTAGCTATCTGCTGCTCCATGTATTTTTTAGCTTTTTGTTTGATATCACTTCTTGCAAGAGTTGCCATCTATAAAACTCCTAATACTGTGTCTACTCTGTGTCTTTTTCTTAATAATACATAACAAAAAAAACAGAGTCAAGCTTTTAAAACACAAAAACGCACACTTTAATTCAAAACACTTAATAATATCCCTACACTTAACTTGCAGTAAGCAAATATAACAATCACGCATCTCCTTCTAAAACAAGACTACTCTCCTCATACACAGTTTCATCATTCGGCTTAAATACAGTGGTCTTGATATCAAGCAACTATTTGCAGAAATGACTTTAAAAGCAAAGAAACATAAACAACTGATTACTATTTTGACGCTTTGTGATGTTTTGAACTTTAAAAGAAAAAGCCTCAAATCGCTAAAATCAGCAATTTCAAGGCTATTCAAAAACACACCCGCCAAGATTCGAACTTGGGACCTACGGATTAGAAACACGAATCTCTGGTTTCGTAAGTATCTACTAATAAATGATTAACAACTGATATTAAAAGACTTATAATTTCAACCGTAGCACAGTCGAAGCTCA
>JBITAJ010000003.1:0-195775 GCA_044440125.1 Sedimentisphaeraceae bacterium JB056
GCGGTATCTGGTAATCGACCCATGTATGCGGCATGGCACTGGCAACGTACATAAAGAAAGGCTGATCAGAGTTCTTATGTTTCTCAAGATACTCGATCGCGCCGTCAAAGACGATGTCATCCTCAAAGCCTTCGGTCTCAACGAACTGGCCGTTGTGTATCATCACCGGGTCTTTTCTGTTCTTGTCAGGTTTGTGGAACAGGTCCCATAGAAGCACCTCTTCAAATCCCTGATCCTGCGGCCGCTGGGGATAGTTGTAGCCAAGGTGCCACTTGCCGAAAAGCGATGTTCTGTAACCGGCCCTTTTCATGGCCTCGGCGAGCGTGTATTCTTCGGTGTCCATATTCACGCCGCCCTGCCAGGTGTCCCAGATAGACGTGCGGTAGTTGTAGCGTCCGGTCATCATCGAGGCCCTTGTAGGGGCACATACCGGGCACATATAAAAATCGGTAAGCCGGGTGCTTTCGCGATAGAGCCTGTCCATGCTCGGTGTCTTCACGTACTTGTTGCCGTAACAACCAAAGTCTCCGTATCCCTGGTCATCCGAAAGAACAAAGATAACGTTCGGGCGTTTACCCTTGTAACCGGAAAGCATTTTCTCCTGCAGTGAGCAGCCCGCCTGCCCCAACACCGATGCCGCGACTGCCGATTTCAAAAAACTGCGTCTATTCAATTTCATATACAAACTCCGATCAATAAATTATTGCGGATAATGCTGCGGCGGCACCTGATCCCTGGGAACATACGGCAGGTCCCAGTATGCTGTTCTGCGATTGAACTTCAGCTCCACCGGCGGCGACCAGTTGAGCCAACTTGAAGGATCGGTACTTATCGAATGCGATTTTCGGCCTTCACCGAAACCGTTAACCGCGCTTACCGCGTATTCATAAATTTCAACTTCAGGTTTATCATAATTCGCCTCGATGCCGGGCAGTTCATAATGCCCCGGCAGACCTGCCTTTTCAGCGTCGAAAAACGAATTATTTTTACCTTTATATATAAGTTCAAATTTATTATCAACCTTTTTTTTGCGATAAAGTCTATACTCAACAACGCCCAAAATCTTGCCCCAGCTTAGGTTCACGCCGTCATCCTGTATCGAGAGGGTGAGCCCCTCGGGATAATGCGGCGGGTTTCGAGAAACATAAACGGGCCATTCATCGGCAGGCTCGCTGAAGAGTTTCCCGTTTCCGGCAACCACGCGTATATGATATTTGCCTTCTTTGGAAGGCTTGAACACGAACTGATCAAAAGTGGTCTCTCCTATAGCCCCCCAGTCCGAACCGCCGTTTTCACTTATTTCAACGCGGTAATTGCTTGCTCCGGCGCATTTTTCGTAAGAGAGCCTTACACCCCCGGCAAGGTATTCGGTATCGGTAATAACGGGCTTTGCGGGCCGCGGAGCATCTTTGACAAGCTGCCACTGATATTCACCGGGTTCAAGAGTAAGGGCAATGCCGTTTTCGATTGTCTCGGTTGCTGCTTTTTCACTGTTTATATAGAGCTGATAACCGGCGGCATTTCCGATAAAACTAATCACGGTTTCATTTATCGCAACAATTTCCCCTTCCATACGGCCGCTCTTTTCAACTACTCCGCTTATGGCGGTTTGAGGATCATTTGTCTCAACAGTCAGACCTGGTACTGTGACTTTACGGCTGTTGAACATAGCAAACTCTGTATGCCCGTCATCAAAATGCCTTATAACACCGGCCTTGCCTTTAAACTCGCCGTCATCTTTTGAATAGGTCACGTCAAGAGCCGAACGGAAAACAATATCGCGGCTGTGAGAGGTTCTCACTCTCCATGCACCCTTTGGCGTATCGAAGCCGCGGGATTTACGATATTCCTTAACCGGCGTCATATCCAGGTAATCTATATCGCGTGCGGTCATGTTCTCCATTTCCACATCGTCCTTATGCGTAACCAGAACGGTAGAGAGAACGGTATTTTCCAGCGTAAAATCACGATGAAAACCTTTGCTCATCGGCGTGATGATCTCGCTCCAGTGATCGGCGCGAACGGTTTCGGGCTCAAGAAAGATGAGTTTGGGGAAATCGAGGTCTTTGGCCGTGAACCAACTGAAACGACAGGCCGTTCGCCCTAAAGTGCCGTTCTCATCACAGAGTATCCAGTAGTCGCTTCCCACCAGCATTATCGATCGCGACTTATACTCGGGCCATGAATAGGCGCTCTCGCCGCGTCGACTGGTAACTTCTGCAAACTGCGCGACACCCATATCATAAAGCGGCTTTTCAAGGACATTGAACCCTATGGAACGATAAGTATGATCTTTCATCACCCCGAAAGTGGTAACGCCGTCAGTGGCGTCGAGGTTGCGGTCGCCGGAGCTTTCACGTTCATGGCCGCTTAAAGGTTTGCCTTCGGCAAAGAAGTAGATGCTCCCGCTGGCCCCTTCGCCGCCGTTGCCCCAGCGGTAATTCGGGCCCCGGTCAACCTGTTCGAGGTGGATCGAAAGCTCCTGCGGCGTATCGACACCGCTGCGAAGCACGATGCCGTTGCCTGTATATTTGCAGCTTTTAAGATGCGGATTGGTACCGTTATTCTGCGGGTACCTCTCCTGCATAAGGCTTATCCAGTCAGCATGTTCTCTGCCCTGCTCGAATCGCCCGCTGACACCGGCCCACATCATATACTCGGCAAGCAGCGGCTCATAGTATCGCATATAATGGCCGTATATCTGCACTATCGGATAAACCGGTATCGATGTGCCGGTGCCGTGCGCACCGTGCGATGGATACTGACGCTCGAAGCCCAGTGCCGGATCGTAATCCATCCCCGGCTGCCACTTCTCACTCAGCGGCGCAGGCTCCTTTCGTCTGCTGCCGTACTGCTGCCGCCAGTATGGATTGGGATTATACACGGGTGCCGAAAGCATATCTACAAGCCACCTGCCGCGATTGGCCGCCCAGGGATTGGCCCAGCGGTTTTTGCCGTCGGCCAATATGCCGGCAAACTGCGAAAAGCCCGTGGGCCGCAGATGTGCCCAGTTATAAACGCCAAGACTCTCCGTCCATCTGCCGCCTTTTGAATTGTATGTTTCAACTTCGGGCCGGGTATACATTTTGCTCGAAATCTCCCAATACCTTTCGTACTGATCGAGCCATTCTTCGGCCATCGGATGCTCCGGGAAAAGAAACGCTGCCTGGGCAGGTACGCTCCAGCCGTCAGCCGCCATGTTGGGACAGCCCGCAAGAGCGGTTCTTATAGGATGCAGCTCTTCGCTTGCATTTATGTAAGCCGCCATAAGCCAGAGTGCGTCGATGCGTTTCTTTTGTTCTGGCGTGAACTCGTTGTGGAGCCTGTTGTAACCGTCTGTGGCCCAGCCGTAAACAAAACGGTGCTGAATTGAGTTGATGCCTGGCCATACGTTGAGGCCGATAGGATAATAAATAAAACTCGAACGGAAAAGCATATCCTCGTATTCATCGGCAGTTTTAACATATCCCTCGTCAAAGACCTGCTTTTGTTCGGCCTTTTCATCAGGATATTCGAGCACCCAATGCTTTGTTCTGTCAAGACTCATACAGCCGTAACGCTGATGCATTAGCTGCGCATACCGCAGCCGCATCGTGTCAACCTCGAATCTCCCGCCGGAAGAATAACCTTTCTTGTAGGAAGGCATATAGATATCTCGAAGCCTTTCAACCTGCGATTGCCCTGTAGCCGCATCGGTAAGCGCGATCGCCGTGGAGCGGCTGCCGGTCGCCAGCGGCCAAAGCCAGTAAAGCACATCATTCGTATACCGGAAAGTTATTGCAAGCTTTTGTGAAGGCTGCCATACCTTATATTCATAATCTTGCCATTTTAGATGATCGAGCACGAAAACTGAAAGCTCCCTGCCTCCATCTTTGCTCTTTTCCCAAAATGAGGCGTAAGGCGCAGATTCCCTCACGCCGTTTCCACTGTAGGGCAACACCCGCATCACCATCTCCCTGGCTGGATCCTCACGCCAGCCCGGCGACCAGTGAGGGTCTTCCTCTATCCAGGATGTTACCAGCGGCTCGCCAATACCCTGCCAGCTTCCGTCATGCTTTCGGAACCATTCGGCATCAGTACTGAAACGGTATGCCGGATTAAACCTGTCCCACTTCATTATCAGTTTGACATCATCGTATTCGCTAATGCCGGTCATTATCTCTTCAAACTCGATATGCTCGTAGCCTGCGATAACTTTGACGAAAGCCGTATACGATGCACCGCTGTCAAAACGGTAGTCCAGCATATACTTAACGAACAGCGACCCGGCTTCGAGCTCTCTGGCCTGCATGGAAATAATATTCGTCTTGCCGCCGGTAATGAACGAAGAGCCCATTCTGGATAATGTCTCAACATAACCGAGCGGGCCGGCAACGCCATCCTCAAGCGTGATCATTTTTCCCGGCAGAGCCATCTTTATAATTCCGGTATCGAGTTCGATAAAATCTCCCACGCGTTTGGATGAAACAACGTAAGGCGAGCCTTGTGATTGATACACAAGAGTGCTGCGTTTGCGGAGCTCAAACCGCTTTGACGAACCGGCCCCAAGATCGGTAAAAAAATTAACCTTCGCCTTTTTGAGATAGCCCCCCTGCAGCTCAACATCGGAAAGCTGAAACATCACGGAATACTTTGTCTGCGTATCGATCAGCTCAAGCTCATCAGCTCTTATCTTTGCCGCCCCAAAATCAACATCGCAGCCTATCAGTGTGCGTGGATACGAATAACCTTCAAATCCCGTATTTTCGCTAAGTTCAAAAACTGCTTTCCTGTTTTCAAACTCTGTAATATAATCCACTGATGCCGCCGCATTAAAAATCACAAAAAGAACAAAAACGGCAATTAAATTTCTCATCAAAAAAACCTCAACTTACAAACTCTTAAATGTTGTTCGTCAAATATAACCACACACACCCGGGCAAATCATCAGATAACCGACCTGAGCCATTGCTTTGTAAACTCAGCAAGATCCCAGATATCCACCATACAGTCAGGCTCTCCCTCGGGGCCTGAAATATCAGCATCAAGCTTCAAACCGCTTTGTATTATCGACTGGCAATCATTAAGCCCGGTAACAAACTCATAGCTCATCGTGTCAGGATCGTAACTGCCGATGATCGGCTCACCTTCGGTATTCTCAAGATTAACGCATTCAACCGGCGAATAAATATTCACGATAATTTCATCATCCGCATCAATAACACCGGTAGTTTCACCGGCACCATAATTTATATTTGCCGTTACTGCCGTCTCGCAATTGAGCAAGGTTACGCCATTATAAACGATTTTCTTAGCCGTCTTAGCTTCAAAGCTTTTAAGCTCATCGCCGCTGGAGGCATCATAATTGATCTGAAGCTCTGCGGCATCGTAAGTAAGGGGTCCTGCCGTACGAAACTGCGGCAACTTATCGCAAGCGTTTATTGCCATCATCCCCGCGGTATCACCGTAAACAACGATTGAGGTGGTATCATCCTCATACAAAACGTCTATAACGTATGTTTTGGCCTCACCAGCAACATTAAGCGTAACGCTGCTGCTGCCTTCGAACCCGGCCGCATCCTGCAATACGGATATTGAAGAAACAATCGTATTAACATCCGCCAAAGGCGAATGAGGCACAAGCACGCTCATAAATCGCTCACTCTCGCCGGCCTGCAATACCTTACGGGTAAAGGCAGCTCTTTGCCCCTGCCGGGCATAGCTTATATCGATCGTCTGGTAACCGTATTCATCTGCACCGTTGACGCTGTCCATAAAAACAAGAAGTTCTTTATTTCCGCCGTTGGAGTCGACCCATTGGGGCCCGCTCTGAGGCTCTCCGGTAGAAGCAAGATTCCACAGCGGTCCGGCATTCCTTCCCGCAGCCTCATTTCCGGCAAGCATATCATCACGAACGATAAGCACACCATCGGCAGTCATAAGCATTCTCCGGGCGAATTTCGTATCATAGGTAAAATATTCATCACATTTGACCGACCCGTAGCTAACCTGCCCGCAATCTGCGGCGATCGTTTTATTACGGCGGCTGAACATCTGTAAAAAATTTGCATGAAAATCACTCATGCAAGTTGATTCGTTACTCTCAAAGCGGAAGATAAGGGGACGAACTTCTGTCAGGTTATTAGAATACTTCCAATCAAGTTTCACATTCGTATATTGTTCAAGATCGACAGTTGTAGGCCCATAGCTTTTAGTATTGAACCAGGTACCATCTTCGGTGTAGCCTATCTGCATCGAATTACTGCCC
Organism: Sedimentisphaeraceae bacterium JB056; assembly: GCA_044440125.1. Taxonomy (GTDB): domain Bacteria; phylum Planctomycetota; class Phycisphaerae; order Sedimentisphaerales; family Sedimentisphaeraceae; genus JBITAJ01. The sequence goes on from JBITAJ010000003.1 coordinate 6,248, forward strand.
TGAGTTTTGTCATAATTTATAAGACTTTTAAGCCCGCTTATAGTCCATCCATCGAGCGATTCAAAGTCGTCTATTAGCACCTCGCCTGCCGGGCCTGATAATCTCAGATTATCGAAACGACCCGCTAAAAGCGTACCGCTTGTATTATTCATTCGCAGGTTTATCGTATCATAGGTTATCTGTCCATGCGGGCCGAATGTTCGTATATTATCAAGCGGAATTTCAAGCGTCTGCCATTGTGCCGCAGAATATGCCGGTACAGGATATGGGAAACTATCACTCACATCACGTATCAGGCAGAGATTAGAACTTTCGGGTCCCCAACCATGATAACCATTCGTGGTCAAAAGCGGTACACCGTCATACTCATAATAATTCACTGATACATGCTGATTGATATGGGTATGTGAGCCGTGAGGAGTGAAAAGGTCCATCATCAAATACGGATCGCCCGCATCCTTTGACTGACACAAAATAAGCTTGTCTTCATAGTCGCTTACCGGGTCGTTTAGGTACGTTTTATAACGTTTGGTCGTAACGGTGCTTTCAAATTCAGGCGTCTGATAAGCGATCTCTGTTTTCCAGTCCTCCATATAGGTCATCGCGTAAAGCGGCACCTCACCTGTATATCCGAAATCAGGAAGCTGCTCTCTTTGCGTGATTATATTGTAAATATTATCGGCCGCCCACTGCATTTTCGGATCGTCAAAATGCGCCGCAGCCCTGTACATCGGCGCTATGCGAAAGCCCGCGGTAAAACAGCTCATCGGCCAGTCAGGATCATACTGCACCTGCCCCGAATCACCGAAATCCGGGGTTTTGCCCGATGGAGCGATATAATCGGCACACCTGCTGAAATACCCCTTCATAGCTTCCATCTCAGCAACTCGGCCAAGCTTATCCGCCATATGCCACATATAAAACGAACAGATGTAATCATAGTTAGTGGCGTTCTCCACCGCATCCCCGTTAGCGATCACCTTATCCATATAAGCATTCGAATAAGTCAGCCATTGCAATGCCTTCGACGAACCCGGCCACACAGCCGCCGCATAAGCAAGCCCTGCCGCACGTGCAAAATGCTGATTGTGTATATCATCGGCATGAGGATTGATATCGACCGTCGTAAAATTAGCCTCGGCAAACGCCGTAAGATCGGCATCGAGCTGTGCAGTCATAAACCCGGCATCTTTTATACGCACATAAGCATCGGTGAACGGGTAAGGCAGAAAAAACGAATCGCTTATATTCCCGGCATTATCAACTATAGCCTGCATAAACACAACGCCCCTGTCGGCATAAGCGTCATCCCCCGTCCAGTCATAAATTCGCATCTTAACCGCGGCCGCTACAGCGGTATGATAAACATGACCGGTAGCTACAAAATCTGCAAGCTTGGCATCACTGTAAGGGGTCCCATCGGCGGTCAGCGTTGCATCCCAGCCGATAAGAGTAGCCTTAAAATCAGCAAGGGTATGAACACACAGTAATGTGATAATTAAGAATATAGCCGCCCTTTTCATATTGCACCTTGTCCAAACAGACCTTTGATTAAACTTCTAATAACCGCTATTTCAACATTGAAGGTTTAAGACCACCGCCGCTTCTCTCCTCACCATGTCCAGGTAGTGCCCAAACATCATCTTCATGAGCTGATCCTATAGAACCATCGGCGACAATAAAATTAGCTTTGCCGCCGTGAGGATAAAATCCCCTCCAACCCGTTGAACCAGCTTGAATTATTCCTTCTTCAATAGCTTTATTATGAGGCCTCCAGTCGTTTTCATTTATCTCATATATACCATCGCCGATAAGTATCGCCCGCCAGTCATCTTTTGCAACGAAGCTTCTTATGCGACTCATTTTCCAGGCTATTCCACCCTTTTGCGGGTCGTAATAGTTGCCATCGGATCTGGAAGGCATTCCCTTTGAGTCAATACTCAAACCGCAGAAAGCGTAAACCATACCAGTATAATTAAGTATATATTTTTCACCCTCATGCTTGGTATCTTTTGGCGCCCAGAACTCAACAAGATGAACACTACCGCTTTGATCAATATCATTCAGTCTGAAAGCGGGACACTCGAAAATCCCTGGCTGGTCACCATACTCCAGATAATCAATATACCAGTCCCTACTTGCATAATCAGGTCTTTTACCGTCAGCTTCAGACCAACCGTTAGACTTACCCCTTGTCGGATTCGATATTTTATCGTCCCAATCTGCCGCATAAAGCTGCATTTGAGTATATGAAGTCTTGTTGTTACTGGCACATACAATTCTTTTGGCTTGTTCCCTTGCTTTACCAAGAGCAGGCATAAGCACAGCCATAAGTATAGCAATTATAGAAATAACAACCAAAAGTTCGATAAGTGTAAAGGCTTTTCTTTTCATATTATTTTCCAGTTTTTGTTATCCGAGCACCAAATCCGGCGCCCGGATAACTATACATCATAAATTGTCAATTATTAATTATAAACATCCCTGTGGATCATAACAAGTAAGCCAACTGCTTACAAATTCTACAAGGTCGTCAATACCAACAAAGCAGTCATGATTCAGATCACCAGTCAGTATATTGCCTGCGGCAATCTGACCTTCACAACTGTTATCAATATTTGTAATAGTCGCCCTTAATACCTGGCCGCCATTATCACCGTCAACTACCGCAACATCGAAATCAACATAACCGGCGATATTGTTTACAATACTGGTTCCACTTATACTAATTGTGTAAGCCCCTGTTGTTGTTATCATATCAAATGAATCACCAACATTAAATAATGTATCGTCAAAATCATCAGTTACATCCAGATAAATAGTAGGGGCTCCACCGCCAGAACTATTAAGCGGAACTGCATCATTAAGTACTTCTATAGGGGTTATACCACCGTTATCAAATGTGAAGTGAAGTTCCGAATTAGGACTGTTGCGAAGCTGGAGACGTCCGCTGGTAAGCTCTATTCTGTTAGGATCGGAGCCAACCACCTTAATAATCGCCGCACCGGTAGAGTTTTCGGGAGTAATGATGTAGCCAGTCTCTACAGCACCAGTTTCCTCTATAATAAGAGTAGATACCGAATCAGCAGCCCATGCCATTCTCAGGTCAAGCGGCATAAATTCAGCATCACCTTTAACGGTTATAGTAGATTCGCTGCCTGCACCCTGCCCCATATAGGAGGTTATGCTTGTAGTAAAGCTGCCGCCGGAAAATTCTGCAACGGCAGAAGAATTATCACCAACACCCATCGTAAGCAAGTCAGTAGTTAGAGTTCCACCGCTCATAACCAAAGTTCCCTCAGAGTTAGCGGCCTCGCTAATATATACTCTTTCACAATCCAGCAAAGTAGTACCCGATATTTCAAGACTGCCGTTTCCTCCACCGTTACCTACATAAAGTCTTCCTGTAAGATTCACTGAAGCATCATCCATCGTTGCCAAGCCCACTGCTCCAGCAGCATCACCAATACGCAAATATGAACCGCTAACAGATGCACCATTAATATCTAACTGACCTGTAACATTCTCCTGTGCACCGACAATGATAGCTGCCGAACCTGTAAGTTCACCAGGTGCAGTTATAGTCATAGTACCGTCAATACCCTTGCCGACATTCAAAGCTGTCGCACTGAGCGTACCACCGGTAAGATTGTAACTGCCGCTGCCAGCCATTGCAGGCCATGGGGTAGTGTAACCATTGGTTGAAGCATCATCGTAGGCTATCTCACCAACTGACATTATCTCAGCTGCAACCACGCCACCGCTCTGGTTTACCACGGCAGTTGCACTTTGAGTCGTATCACTGCTTTTAGCGATATTAAAACGGCTGCCGGTAAGATCAAGGCTGCCGCCGGAAATCGTGAGCGTGCTGCTTACATCCAGACCACGACCAAGATCAAAATTCTCATATCCTTCAGGTCCGCCTGCTCCGCTTATTGTCAGCGACCCGCCGCTTATCTCTATACTGCCGCCGGTTGTCTGAAGTCCCAGAACAGTAGTATTCACTGAAGAATCTACCTGAACAAGACCGCTCCATACCTGAGCAACATCCGAAGCGGTAGGAACCGCGTAAGACCCCGTCCCTGTCATCTCACCAAAGAAAGGATCAAGTGTATATATTTCCCAATTAGCTGCCGTGTTCCAGTTTCCGGTAACAGCAGAGCTGCCGCCCCAAACCTTCGCTTGATCCGGCACAGCCATAGCTGTCGATACAACGAATACAACACTTATGATTATTGCAAATAATTTATATGTTTTAGACATTATTATTCTCCTTATTGAGTTTTGATTCTATATTTGTGCAGTATGATTATTGACAGTTTGTACCACTGGGGTCATTACAAACCATCCAGTTGGCAGCCATTTCGGCAAAGTCTGCCAGATCAACCACACAGTCAAGATTGAAGTCCGCCGGAAGTGTTACGCCCGCCGCTACGGCTGAAGCACAATCAGGATAGCTTATATCAGTTACAGTGAACCTTAAAGCTTCCCCACCTTCGGAAAGAGCAACGATCTCGTAGCTGAAATCATAAACATCACTTTCGTCAACAAATATATTCGTTGCATCAGTAACAATGGTAAAACCCGGAGCAGTTACTATAGCATCAAACTGCTGGCCAATGACAAGAGCCGAATCCTCAACTTCAGCAAAAGTAATCTCAGTACCCTCGATAGGTGCATGATCACCACAACTTATAGGAGTTATTCCACCTTCATCAAAACGGAAATTGAGTTTTGTTGATTCTTTATCGCGAAGATCAAGTCTACCGCCAATTGTGATATTATCAGCCGCTGAACCAAGAACTGTTATTTCAGCATGCTGATTAGGGTCTGTCGCACCGGCAATAGGATCTGAAGCCTGAAGATAACCGCCAATATTTACACTTCCGCCACTGATAGTTAGATATCCTTGCGCATCCTCAAAGCGGCCAAGCCTGAGCGAATCAGTGCAATTGAAAGTACCACCGGAAATTTCAAGTTCACCAACATCATTGTTACCAACATACATTGCCCCGCCTGTAGTATTGAACGTACCGCCGGAAACGGTCATTATTCCGCTTGAACCAACATATTTGCCTACAAGTACATAACCCGAAATATCTGCAACTCCGCCAGACTGATTGAATTCGCCGTAACCGTTGCTGCCGATTATAAGATGTGTATTTACGTCAACATCGCCGGCCGAAAGGTTGTATATACCGCTTGTTCCTGCATCAGCGCCAAGCAAAAGCTCTTTGTTGCATGTAGAAAGGTTCAAATAACCGCCGCTCTGATTAACGGTACCGCCGCTTGGGCTCCTGCTGTCAACACCTGCCCAGAAATAACAGTTGCCGCTTACGACTACTTCACCTGTACCGCTGATATTCATCTCAGCATCAGCCAACGGATTGTTGTTACCCAACTTTACTGCCGTATTGTCACCATCGGAGATATCAAGCGTACCGCCGGATATATTGTAAGTTGAATTTGGGCCAACAGACAGAAGAACGCTTGGCTTGACTGTTCCGCCGTACTGGTTGATGATCGAATCGGCGGTCCAGCTCATGTTTATTCTGGCACCAGATGTCAACACCATCGATCCGCCTTCATAGACATTGATCTCAGAATGACCTCTACGGCCAACATTTATATATCCGCCGCCACCCATATTAAGCGTACCGCCGGAATTGACATTCAATACCGCAGTCGAACCATTACCCATATTCAGTTCCTTAAGAGCAGCAGATGCGCTATTGAGTTCACAACTGTAGGCACTGGTAATCTCAACAATTTCATTTGCAACTGGCACTGCGCCGCTGCTCCACGCTGAAGTGGTATCCCAAGAAGTGGCATCAGCAGCAGGCTGCCATGTAACAGCAGCAAAACTACTTACTGAAACAATTAAAACAACACTTAGATACTTAACAAAACTTTTTTTCATGATAAACTCCCTTAAAAGAATCAACAAACAACAGTTGCAGTTTTGGGCGCAGCAATACTAGCCCCTTTGTTATATTCACACTTGTGAACAACTTTACAGCATCCTGTTTCTCTATTTTCAATCAAATCAACTAACAGCCTAAGTGCCCTTCGGCCAAGAAGCTGAGAATCAACATCTACGGTAGTAACCTGCGGACATCCAAGATTGGTTGTCTCGGCAGAATCAAAACCTGTAATGGCAATATCGGCAGGCACATCATAGCCCCGTCTCTTCATAGCAGCAAAAAGGTTATAAGCACACCAGTCTGCTGAACACATCCAGGCAGTAACGCCGCTTTCAAGACGAGCCGCAATCGCGTCAAAGTCAAAATACTCTTCCCAATCGTAAGACTTGTCTTCAAGAAGCTTCAACTCACAATCAAAGATATTTTCATTACAAATATCAAGCCCATACATAGCCATAGATTGACAATATCCACCAAAACGTGCCATTGACCAAGTCTGCTCTTTATTCTTTCCAATAAAACCTATTTCCCTGTGACCAAGTTTGTAAAGCTGGTCAAAAAGCATTGAAATAGCACCGGAATTATCCAATCCAACATAAGAAACACCAAGATCAGTGTAATCATGCACAATTGAAACACAGGTGTATCTTGCGGCAAGCTGCTTGACTATCTCACGCGGCCAGCGATGTACCAGTATGAGCCCTGAAACCATAGACTCCCTAAGCATAGGAGGCTGCAAGGCTGGATCAAGTACATCGTAACAAGTATCCGCTGTATAATTGTGAACGAATTGAGACACATTAAGCTCACTGCTAACGGCACTCATACCTGAAAGATACTCAATCTGTGAATAATTCTTGAATGGCGTTTGGGTAAGAACTCCAACGAATTTCACATCCGTCTTTTGTTCCGTGAACTGCATATTCGAAAGATAAGGTCTGTAACCCAGCTTCTTTGCAAGCTCAAGAACCTTGGTCTTCGTCTTTGCGCTTACGTCGGGATAGTTTCTAAGTGCTTTAGAAACAGTTCCAACAGATATATTAAGTTCTTTAGCTAACAGTTCCTGATTTACGTTTACATCAGTCATAAAAAGCTCCTATTGATTTAACAAACTCATGCTAACACGGACACAAATTATTGTCAACGCAAAATTTTCTGTATTTTTAGTATTTTTACGAAAGTTTTTTCGCAAAAATACAGCAAAATCAACAACAAAACACGCTTAATAAACAAGATACAAAATTAAAAGACAAAAATAGAAATAACAAAAACAATCGTTTTCTAAAATTATTTCGCAACTTTAGAGAACCAATGTCTAATACTCACTAAGCTCAAAAGACATAAAAAATCAGCCACGTTCACAAATCTATCCAGACTACAATTATATCAAGCTTTGGGAGAAAACGAGTTCCAGACGCGATCTCTCCCTATTGCCGTAATAAAAATTCCGGGTGAATATTTCAGCACTGAAACACCAAAGACAAAATAACACAATCTTGCTACTGTTTTGACTTAACTTGCTTTTTTAATGCATTTACAATTAAAAACAAACATAAATACTTGATTAAACAGCTACTGTTGTGTTATTATCGCCCTCGTTGATTCAAACGTAAAACAAAGAAATCGTAAAAATGGTATTATTTTAAGGAAAGTAAAATGGCAGACTTAAAAGCGCTTAGCGAAGCAGTCATCAAAGGTGACCAGAGTACAGCTGTAAAAATCACTCAAGAAGCTATTGATGAAGGTATGGTTCCAGGCGAAATCCTGACCAACGGTCTCGTTGCCGGTATGAGTGTAATCGGCGAAAGATTCAAAAAGAATGAAGTTTATATTCCAGAAGTACTTATAGCAGCAAGAGCTATGAAGAGTGCTATGGAAATTCTTGAGCCAAAGCTCGTTGAAACAGGCGTTCAGCCTCTTGGTACAGTGGTTATCGGTACAGTTCAGGGCGACCTCCACGATATCGGTAAGAACCTCGTAGCTATGATGCTCAAGGGTGCTGGTTTCAACGTTGTCGATCTTGGTGTTGACTGCTCAGCAGAAAAATTCGCTGACGCGGTTAAAGAGAATAATGCAGGCATCGTGGCTATGAGTGCACTTCTGACAACAACAATGCCGGCTATGGAAAAGAGCATCAATACATTCAAAGAGCAGGGCCTTCAAGCAAAGGTCATGATCGGTGGAGCTCCTGTAACACAGGGTTATGCTGACAAGATCGGTGCTGATGGATATTCTGCAGACGCAGCAAGTGCTGTAGATCTCGCAAAAACACTTCTCTAAGAAACGTTTTTGAATATACCAAACAGGCGGCTTTTTCTTTTGTGAAAGAGCCGCCTGTTTTCATTTTAAACACTTTTCAAAACCCCTGCATATAATATTATCAGACCTTACACTTAACTAAAGATCTGACATACTCTCTTGCCCAGATATCTGTATCAAGAAGCTCATCAAGCGATAAAGAATCCGCCCCTTTATGAACATTCAATGCTTCCTCAACCATCTCTATTATCTGGTTAAATTTGATCTGACCATCAAGGAACTGCGCAACAGCCTGCTCATTGGCCGCGTTGAATACCACCGGAGCCGAACCGCCCTCTCTTGCCACTTCATAGCATAATTTAAGCGAACCGAACACCTCGAAATCCGGCTCATGGAAATTGAGACTGCCAAGTTTGCCGAGATCAAGATGCGTTGAGATGCCTTTTGCTCTGCTGGGGTAAGTCAGAGCATACTGTATCGGCAGGCACATATCCGGCGTACCAAGCTGCGCCATTACCGAGCCGTCAACAAATTCAACAAGAGAATGCACAACCGACTCAGGATGAATCAGGACATCAATCATATCAACAGGCACATCAAAAAGCCATCTTGCCTCGATCACCTCCAAAGCTTTATTCATCATCGTTGCCGAATCTATAGTGATCTTTGGTCCCATATCCCAGGTAGGGTGATTCAGGGCATCTTCAATTGTGGCGTTTTGTATCTGCTCCTTGGTAGCGGTTCTGAACGGGCCGCCTGAAGAAGTAAGGATAAGCTTATTAATCTCGTCATGCTGACCGGCCTGCAAGCACTGAAAGATAGCGGAATGCTCACTGTCAACGGGGGCTATGGTTGATCCGTTGGCGCGGGCAGTCTTCATCAAAAGCTCGCCTGCTATCACAAGCGGTTCTTTATTGGCAATCGCAAGAAGCTTGCCTGCCTTAGCAGCCGCTATAGTCGCACTGAGCCCCGCCGCCCCTACAACCGCAGTTACAACGGTATTTACATCGCTCATGGTAGCGATCTGCTCCATCGGACTCTGTCCCGAAACAATCTTCGTATCACACCCGCTGATAAGCTCAGCAAGCTTGTCAGTAAACGAATCATCGACAATCGCCGCATATTTCGGCTTATATTTACGTACCTGCTCAGCCAAAAGCTCAACGCTCGTGTTAGCCGTTATAGCCGTAAGCTCATAATCATCACCTAAAGCCTCTATTACCCTTAAAGCATTCTTGCCAATTGAGCCTGTAGAGCCAAGTATCGCTATTTTTTTACTCATAATTCCTGATTCAAAGCAAACTAAAAAACAAACAAACCTTCAAACACTGAAGATATGAATTAAATACAAACGTAAAATACTACAGGTTAATATTATACAATCAATAAGTCATCTATGCAAGGTCATAAATTAATGCTGTGAATTTACGTGAGCAGCATTTATTTGGGGTACGACAATTTTACAACCACAAAATGATAATTTCTTGCCTAAGCACATCAATCAGACACAAAAACACAATACTTAAAACTTAAAATTTGCAGAATCAACCTTAAAACATACAATAAAACTAAACTGTTTATGTATTTATTTGCAATATTACAATTTTGAGGAGTTTGAAATGCTTAAAAAGACAGTTGCCGTAATACTGACAGCAATTACCATCGCTTTTGCCGCTGAAACCGACAAGAAGCCAATCACTATTGATCTGCGTGACAAAACGCCCTATGTAAGTGAAAAACTTGAAATTGACACGGTTTGGGCCGGCCATCCAGTAGGATTCTACCTTCTCACCGATAACAACCGACAATACGCAGCATATTATGATGCTAATCGGGATATGGTTGTAGCAATGAGAGATATCGGGCAGGATGAATGGACGAAATTCAAGCCTCAGACCGATTACCATAAGCCGCCTTCACAGGCTTCTCCAGCAACATGCAAGCTCGGTTGGGACAGCCATAATTACATAACAATGGCAATCGATTCAGAAGGCTTTCTTCATCTCAGCGGCAACATGCACTGCAACAACCTCACATATTTCCGCACAACAAAACCATATGATATAACAACGTTGACGCATATCAAGGAAATGACCGGCTCAGATGAAAAGAGAGCAACCTATCCAGTATTTCTTGAGAAACCTGACGGCACACTTCTTTTCAAGTATCGTATTGGGCAAAGCGGTAACGGCAATGAAATTTACAACATATATGACACAAAAACAAAACAGTGGAAAAGGCTGATAGACAAACCGCTAAGCGATGGTAACGGCCTTAGAAATGCCTACTTCCAAAATCCAAAACTTGGATCAGACAATATGTATCATATGTCATGGGTTTGGCGGGAAACCTATGACTGCTCAACAAATCACGATCTGTCATATGCTAAAAGCCCAGACCTTGTAAACTGGCTCACTGTTGATGACAAGAAAATAGAACTGCCGATGACACTTGAGACAAAGGGGCTGATTGTTGACCCGATACCCGTTAAAGGCGGCATAATAAACGGCAGCGGTAAGATTGGTTTCGACCACGATGGAAAGGCTGTAATAACATATCATAAATTTGATAAAGCAGGAAACACGCAAGCTTACTGCGCACGTGCAATAGATGGCAAATGGCAAATCAAGCAGATAACAGACTGGGATTATCGCTGGTATTTTGAAGGCGGCGGAAGTATCGTTTTTGAAGTCAGGTTAGGAGAAGTCAAGCCGTTGGATAACAAGTATCTGCAACTCGATTACAACCACTCTAAATACGGCTCAGGAACATGGCTTCTGGATAAGGATTTGGCCATCTGCGGAAAAGTAATAAAGGGGCGTTCGCGTCCTAAATCACTGGAAAAACTGGAAAGTGATTTTGAAGGAATGCAAGTGAAATGGCTTGGAAACAGAGGCAAAAGCAATAACGACACTAACTATTGGCTTCGCTGGGAAACTCTGCCGCAAAACCGAGACCTTGAAAGAAAAGGCAAATTACCTGAGCCATCAAAGCTCACTCTTTACGGCATAAAATTCAAATAAGAATAGATCACCTAAACAGCAGGTTTAACCGCCTGCTGTTTTTTGTCTATACAAACTTTTGGAGTGCGGTTGCAAGCGAAACGCTAAACCGCTCAAAGCTTCAATGCGTATGATGAAAAAACAGTAGAAACCGTAACACAAGCCGCATTAGATACAATAAACAACACTTCCGCCCCGCTATTCGATATCTGCATTTAATTTACTACAATATAGATGGATGCCTCAAAAGTATTAAATCATAATTTTAATCCCACCCATGCAAGCAAAACCACACCAATCGTCAATTGGAATTACCCGTCTGTTTTTTTAATATCGACTAAAATCTTCTATTTTCATTTTTTGCTTTTCATTGACTTCTAAGGTATATATTAATGAAGTGTATTTTTCCTTAATTAAAGCGCCCTCAGCCTTATCTTTAAGAGATTTAAGTTGATTAATTAATTCAATTCGTTCTTCTTCATTATTGGACAGTTTTGTCGGATTACAGATGGTATAACCATCAATATCTTTACGGAAATTATCAATCAAATGCTGACCAAGATCTCCTTTGAAATGAGTCGATAGGTCTTTTATAACTTCGTTTAACTTCGACGAAATCACTACACGAGATATTCTTGCTAAATTCGATTCTAGCTGATAGGCATTGATAAAAGCAGGGCCAATTATCTCATCTTCATCCCAATAAATATTGCCAAAATCAATAGCACCTCGGATGGTGTACCCTTTCTTTATCAAGAAAGACCAAATGCTATTAACATTTGCGACTATAGTTTCCAACCCAAGCAGCATATCTCCAAACATACGCGATTCATCTAGTCCAAATGAAATTATGATACTATCAGAAATAGATTTTATTCTTGGTACATATTGATAACTTCCTTTGTCATTTGAAAACCCTGAATTATTCCCACTGGGAATAACCTTGAGATTGCTCTTAATCTCTAATATTGTTTTTAAGGGATCCTCTTTGGGATTATTCCAGTTGTTTAGAATATCAAAAGAAAATCCAAGAATATCCAAATAACAAACATATCCTACACCATGATGTTTTTTGATATTTCCTTTTATCATTTATTCTTTTTTCCGCCTTCGTCCATATTGACATACTTTTCTGATTAATAATCGTCAGATTCTACATCTACTCAATATCGCCCAAGTGAGGGCAGTCCTTCTACAGATTAACCATTATACCCGTAATGAAGAGTCTTACAAGATATTTGTATACGAGAATATTTTGGGAACTAATGAGTTTTAAGCACCGTAGGTGCGGAATATCTTAGCCCAGTCCATCGGGCTGGGTCTGGGATTATCACAGGCGATGCACCCCCACTCCCGCATTCGGCCTTTGGCTGGATGCGGGAGTGGGGGTGGGAATATTGTATATTTTTAAGACTCAGGGCGTTGGCCTAAGCTATGTTATTAAAACCTTACAGGCTTAGAATTTGGAGTGCTCAATTAACGACCAACGGGAGGCAATTGAGCTTTGGGATCTCCCTGTCGTTGGTATCGGGCATGATTATAAGATTTAGGGTATTGTTGCGTTATTCCAAAGCGGCGTCGCGCTTCGCTTTCCACCGCACTCCATGGGCTGTCTTTAAAAACAAAACAAGCGAGTCCATTTGGGCTCGCCTGCTCTGCGGTTTGTTGTTTTGCCTTCAAGGAGATCAGGCAAATGTGGAGGTGTTCTCAAGTAATTTCTTGACGTAGTCAAGGAACTGAGCGGCATAAGCGCCGTTAGCAACCTTGTGGTCTACGCTTATAGTCATACTCATCATTTTCCTTACCATGATGTTTCCATCGCGGGGAACGAGAGTATCTTTAATCTTTCCAACGCCGATAATACTGCACTGACCCGGTACAACGATCGGTATGAACCATTCAACACCGAAAGCACCGAGGTTGCTGAGAGTAATACAGCCGCCGCTAAGCTCATCCGGAGAGAGCTTGCCGTTCTTGGCTCTGTCGATCATCGCAACGTTAGCCGCCGCGAGTTCAACCATACTCTTCTTGTCAGCATCTTTACTCATCGGGGCAACCAGCCCGTCAGTTACAGATATAGCAAGACCGACATTTATATTGTCAGCCACTTTTATGCTGTTGCCATCAAGCTGACCGGCCATAATCGGGAACTGCTTGCAACCCAGAGCCATAGCTTTGATGATAAAGTCGTTGAAAGATATCTTTATAGGCGACTTCTTGTTAAGCTCGCTGCGGAACTTGAACAAGTCAGTCATATCAACGGTTGTATTGAGGTAGAAGCAAGGTATGTCGCGTTTTGACTGTACCATGCGATCGCCAACAACCTTCTGCATTCTTGTAACAGGAATACTGTCGCCAAGCTGATATTCAGGCTCAGGCATTTCAACCTTAGCCCCGCTTGTCGCAGGCATTGCGGCAGCAGCAGGTGCACTCTTAGCCGCTTCAGCAGCCTTGCGTACATCAGCTTCAACGATTCTTACTGCTCCATCTTTTGCAGATACAGCCGCAAGATCAACACCAAGCTCAGAAGCAACCATCTTAGCTCTTGGAGTAGCAAAGATTCTATCAGCCGGAGCAACTGCCTTTTTAGCAGGAGCCGGAGCTGCAACAGGAGTTGGAGCAGGTGCAGGCGCAGGAGTCGGAGCTGGCTCAGCAACTGGTGCCTCTGGAGCAGCACAGCCTTTAACACCGGCAATCATAGCATCTGATATCTGAGTATCAGCATTAGCCACGATAGCAACTGGTGCATCTACCGGAATAGTATCGCCTTCTTCTGTCAATATAGCTTTTACGCTGCCCTCAACACTTGATTCCATCTCAAGGGTCGCTTTATCTGTTTCAACTTCGAGAAGTACATCACCCTTAGCGATAGTGTCGCCAACCTTAATAAGGATATTGACGATAGTACCTTCTTCCATTGTCTGGCCAAGCTGAGGAAGACGAACAACCTTAGCATCAGCAGGAAGACTTTCGCCTGCAGAGGCTGCAGGAGCGGCTGTTGTCTCTGCCGTAGGAGCAGCAGGTGCAGAACCACCGGTCAATGCAGTAATCATAGCATCATCAACCGCATCGCCTGCGTCGCCTACAACCATTATCGGATCATTTACAGGAATGGTATCGCCTTCAGCAACAAGAACGCTCTTAACAACGCCCTGTTCGCTTGATTCCATTTCAAGGGTAGCTTTGTCAGTTTCAACTTCAAGAAGAACATCGCCTTTAGCAACAGTATCGCCAACCTTAACAAGGATATTAACGATTGTACCTTCTTCCATTGTCTGTCCCAATTGAGGCAGACGGATAAGCTTAACGCTTGCCGGTACAGCAGCCGAAGAAGCCGCAGGTGCAGCCTTTGGAGCCTCTGCTGCCGGAGCAGAAGCTGGTGCGTCAACACTTACTTCTTCATTTTCGCCGCCAACGATACATACTGTATCGCCGACAGGAATAGTATCGCCTTCACCGACCATTATCTTTTTGACATAACCTTCGGCTGTTGATTCCATTTCAAGAGTTGCCTTGTCGGTCTCAACTTCAAAGATCACATCACCTTTATTTATTTTGTCGCCTTCTTTTATCAGAACATTTACAATGGTTCCTTCTTCCATTGTCTGTCCCAACTGAGGCAGTTTAATTTCTTGTGCCATATTCAAAAACCTTTCAGCTTTAACAAGCTAACATTTGATTTCGGATAGTAAGAGCCTATTTTACACTAATTTCTTAGCAGCTTCAACAATTCTGTTTACATCCGGAATACTTGCCAGCTCAAGAGGCTCACTCATTGGAGGAGGCACATCAGCACCGCCAAGGTTAACCGGAGGAGCATCAAGGTAATCAAAGCCGCAACGACCGTTTTCGAATTCGTAATCCATAAGCTCACGAATGATCTCGCCGCCGGTACCACACATTAGGAAGCCTTCGCTCGCTGTGATGATACGACCGGTCTTGCGTACAGAATTTGCTATAGTTTCGATATCAAGCGGCTTAACCGTACGAACATCGATAACCTCAGCACTGACACCCTGCTTCTCAAGCTCTTTAGCCGCTTCGTAAGCAAACATTGCCATACGGCTGTAGCTGACGATAGTAACATCAGAACCTTCCTTCATGATATTGGCCTTGCCGATAGGAATGATGTACTCCTCTGCTGGAACCGCACCATTCTGACCATATGTAGCCTTGTGCTCGATAAATACAACCGGGTTATCACTTCTGATAGCCGCCTTGAGCAGACCCTTGGCATCATAAGGATTTGAAGGCATTACAACATGAAGACCTGGAATATTCACAAGCCATGATTCAAGACTCTTAGAGTGGTGAGCAGCAATACATCTTCCCACACCACCTTCACTTCTTACAACCATAGGCACCTTCGCGTGTCCACCGAACATATAGCGGTTGAACGCACCGTTGTGCATAAGCTGATCAAGAGCGATTGTGAGGAAGTCAACATACATAAGCTCGGCGATAGGACGCATACCTCTGATAGCTGCACCAACTGCACTACCAACGATAGCTGCCTCAGAAATTGGAGTATCGATAACACGATCAGTGCCGAACTCAGCACTCATACCCTTTGTAGCACCGTAAGCACCACCGTAAAGACCAACGTCCTCACCAAGTACGATAACATCCTTATCTCTTCTCATTTCCTCAGCCTGAGCATCACATACGGCTTCTTTGATCATGATTATATCCATGCCGTACTGATCTTTGACAAGCTGTTTAGCTTTTTCGTTCTTTTCTTTCTTTGTCTTGCCCTCAACTGTAGCAAGAGCCTTCTCGAATGCTTCTGTTGCTTCAAGAGCTTTTTTAGAATTTGCCGCATCCTTATCATAGTCAGCAGCCGCATAGCTCTCTTCAACATAAACATCCTTAGCAAGATCTTTAACATCCGGCCATGGACTGTCAATACCAAACTGAGTAGCTGTCTCGATTGACTGGAACGCCTCTTCCTTAATTGCATCGAGTTCTTCCTGAGTAGCAAGCTTCTCGCTTACAAGTTTCTTGCAAAGAACGAGAATAGGATCTCTATCCTTCCACGCCTTCTCTTCTTCTTTTGTTCTGTAGGCACGTGGGTCACTACGGCTGTGTCCATACCAGCGGTATGTCTTAGCTTCCATAAGCATAAGTTTATTGTTCTTCCTTGCATACTCAGCAGCTTCCTGCATCGCAAGGTAAACAGCGACAACATCCTGACCGTCAACAATCATAGCAGGCACATCGAATGCCGCACCACGTACTGCAATATCTTCAACGTTACTTGCACAAACAGTTCCTTCTACAGGGCTGCCTGAGAATGGAACACTCATACCATAGAGGTTGTTTTCAATAACAGCGACCATTGGAACATTCAGAACAGACGCCATATTCATTGATTCGTGGAAAGTACCTGTATTTGTTGAACCATCACCAAAGAATGAAGCAACGATATTGCCGGTACCTTTATATTTCTCAGCATAAGCCGCACCTACCGCTGGAGGCTGGTTACCACCAACAATACCTGTAGAACCGAGGTTGCCGTTCTTAACGTCAGCAATGTGCATTGAACCGCCGCGGCCGTTACAGTAACCTGTTTCACGACCCATAAGCTCAGCCATCATCCTGTTCCAATGAGTCTGACGAGCAGCCATATCATCTGCATGCTTGTTACCCATTGCACCACAGTGACCGTGACCACGGTGAGTAGAACCGATAACGTCGCCTTTACCAAGTGCAGCAATGCAACCTGTAGCAACAGCTTCCTCACCGGCATAAAGGTGCGATGCACCCTTGATTATATTCTGACCAAGCAGATCGAACACTTTTTCCTCGAAAAAGCGGATCTCGCAAATAGTTCTAAGCCAATCTTTTGTGTCCTCAAGCGTGATGACACCCTTGTCTATCAACGACTTGACCGTTGGTGTTTTCTTTTTTCTTGTGTCTGTGATTTTAAATCCCATTACAGGCTCCTGTGTTTAATAACTACACTTAGTTTTTGCCTAATTTAATTACCAATATGATTGGCACATAGCCAACACTTTGAACCCTATTATATACGAAATGGAATCTCAAACAAACAGTAATAGATGCATTTCAGTGTTTTAATGTGTTCAATACAGCAAAAAAGAACAAGAATGAACATTTCAGTAATACTTAAGAGTTAAAAAATGTTCATTCTTGTTCGAACGCAAGCAATATCCTGTTCGTTTAATACTTTTTGCAGATACTTGAAAAATACAAACACTCTGAAACGACAGGCAATTCTTAACGATTAATAATTCTCTGAAATATTAATCACCAGGCTTTTCTTTGTTCAGAATCGAATATGTAATTGTAGATGTGTCTTTCAGCAATTTAGAACCGCGTGTAATTTTACAAAGACTTATGCCCAATTGAGAAGCGATCTGACGCTGAGGAACTTTTTCTTTTATCAAACCAAGAAGTCGCCATCGGAGGCAAAGATCTTTAAGTTCCTTAGCAGTCAGTATCTCTGTGAGAAATTTCTCCATCACTTTCTCATCATCAATCTGACTCAATATTGTAAAAAATTCTTTGTCACTATCCATATTATTATCTTTGAAGCTTAAATTACAATGTTTCTACACACAAGAACATTATTTTAGCACAAAAGGCTGTAAGAGACAATCACTTTCCCGCAAAACGTTTTTTTCAAACACTTCTCCAATCGAAAGGATCCCGATCTGTCTCACTAAGTAGCGTAATCATATTACTGCAGGTTTCTTTTATCTGTTTTTTAAGTTTCTCAAGTATAAATCTTTCTGAAAAGCTGTGGCCGAGACACAAGCAAAGAATCCCTGCTTCTCTCACCACAAGAGCATCGTGATGTTTAAGCTCGCCTGTTATATATATATCACACTCGTTTGCTATCACCTTATTAAGTATGCTGCCGCAAGAACCTGCACAGACCGCTCCTGACAAAACATACTCCTTTTCAGAGCCTACAAAGCCAATTGTCTTAACCCCTGTAGTCTCTTTTATATCAGCAACAATATCTGCAACAGCCCTTTTCTGCGACAATTTGCCGTAACGGCCTATCCCCATGCGTTTTTTCAAAAGATCAAGCTTTATTATATCGTATGCAGGCATTTCATAAGGATGGGCCTTTTTCATAGCTTCTACCACTTTTTCAAGACATGATGCCCGCACAATAGTCTCAAACCTCTGCTCCTCTACTCGCTCAAGTTTATTTTGAGTGCCTACAGCAGGATTTGAACCTTCAAGCGGCATAAATGAGCCTTGGCCTGATGATGTGAAACCGCAATTGCTGTAGTTTCCAAGATTACCTGCACCAGCAGCAAACACCGCCTCACTTACCTGATTGATATTCTCAGAAGGAACAAAAACAATCAGTTTATACATATCTTCAGTCGAAAGGCTGACATAATCGCTTAATGGCTGCGCTTCAACAAACCCTACTGCTTGGGCAAGAGCATCATTAACCCCGCCGTCGGCCGCATCAAGAGCTGTATGCACACTTATGACATTAATTCCATTTGCTAAAAGTTTATAAACAACAGGTCTTGGCCCCTGTTTTGTTATTCGTTTGAGCGCATCCCATACAACCGGGTGATAACCGATAATAGTATTGCAGCCGGCCTTTATTGCCTCATCGACAACCGATTCTGTAACATCAACAGCAAACATGCACCCGCTCACATCGCAATCGGCATCACCAATAAGCAATCCAACATTATCCCAGCTTTGAGCCAGCTCAAAAGGTGCAATGCAATCTACTATCTCAATAAGCTCTGATACTTTCATTGTTTTCTTCCTTTAATAAGGCAAAAGCACGAGTTTAAGTCGCTACCCTGCTATTTCTCTGAATTCCACGATTTTATCCTCTGTATAATAATCTCCATCTCCTTACTAAGATCATGCATATTATCCAACATTTCTTTCGTAATCAACGGTACTAAACTGCGTGAAAGATCGACCTTTGAAGGCTTAGGCAGTTTATTAGCCCTAGTATACTCATCGAAATATTTCTGATATTTCTCTATCTCCGGCAATTTTTCTTTTTCATACAACTGCCTTAAAGCCTCTACCGGTATATAATTCTCAACCTCTCTTGCGTCTGTAACCCAAACATATCCACCTAAAAATTCAAGCTCTGTTCTTATTCTACTAAGACGATCCTTAATTTGCTTACTCTCTTTATCCCTATCACTATCGCCAATGAGAATAGCATTTCGGTTGACTTTCAGCACATTTATAGCATCGTCATCTCCATCATTTTCCCCATTCGCCTCAAAATGGTCAAGTATTGAGCCACCATAAAAGGCACATTCATAATCTCTATGCTCTTGCAACTCACCTTTACTATAAAGTTCAATCCATTTATTGAAATATATCCTGTCAGAAGGTCCTTCAAGCCATACAATTCCATTAGCCTGCAATAAATCGGATGCTTTCACACCAAGGTCGTCCAATACGGCATTGTGATCATTAAAAGCCTCAACAGTTTTTGCATAGGCCTGCTTACCATCATGAGTTACATGGATTATTTGAGCATCGGGAGAATTACAAAACATATCAATCGCAACATTAGAATGTGTAGTTATAAAGAAATGACACTTATTGTCTTTTGCAAATTTTTCTATATATTTGAACAGTCGCCGTAGTAACGCCGGATGAAGATTATTCTCAAGCTCCTCAAATGAATATAAGATATTTTCTATAGCAACATTTTTATATGCATCAGTTTTAGGTATCACAAGAAGATTAAGCAACACCAGCAAAATAGTCTTCAGCCCACTACCTGACTTACTTAACGGAATAGGATCTTCCTTATCTTTCTCAGTAAAATAAACCTCCCATTGGCTACCCTTAATATTAGGGACATATATTTCTGTAAAATAACTATCAGGATTAAATACCTCATTTAAAGCATCAAGCAATTTTTTTTGTATCAAAAATCTATCTAAATTAACATTGTGAACATAACTCGTAATAGTAGTGGTTGCCCCACCCCCATTAGCTGCAACATGTAAACTAGTACCATGACTATATCCCTCTGCCTTCATGTCCCTTTCTGCAATGATTTTAAGAACTTTCTTATTCTTAAAAAATTCTGGGACTTGTATTCCTGCATTAAAAGAAGCTTGGATATCTTGCTTATGTAATTCAATCTGTTGATTAAGATTAAAACCCATATTAGATAATTCTCGTTGCAAATTATTAGCATCGATATATTTTTTAATCGATAAATGGTTGCCATGCAATTTACATAGAAACCTAAGCTTAAATGCCAAATTAGGCTGATTAAAAAAATGTTTAAAATTACTCTCGGAAAACTCTTTCTCAATCAAAAAATCACAATCCAGTCTATCCTTATAATTTACTTTTGTAGCAAAGTCAATTATATCAAGCAAACTTGATTTACCGGAATTATTCTTGCCTATAATAACATTGATAGGTTTTATGCAATCAAAACCAGAGTATTTATCTCTGAAGCATTTATGATTTTTAATCTTTATTACAGTATCACTCAATCCTCTATCTCCCTGTTTTTTCAATATCCTCTATTATTCTTTCTTAAAATAAGGCAAGTAGCATTAGGCAAAAGGCACGAGTTAGGTCCGCCTTGTCTGAATCTTTTGATAGTGCTCTATATAGGCCAAGGCTACATTTTTCCATGAGAATTGCTCTGCTCTTTCTCTGCTTATGGTCGCCATTTTAATCCTGGCTTCCTTATCATTAACGAGAGTCTGTATTGCCGATGCCAGCGTCCCTGAAGTCATTTCACTCAGTACAATTCCATTGCCATCAATCAACTCAAGAACCCCTTCACAATTTGATGTAATGATTGGCAAAGAAGAAGCCATAGCCTCAAGCAGCGAATTGCTCATCCCCTCATGCTCACTGCACATAATAAAGATATCAGCCTTTGCATAAAAAGCAGGAATATCCTGTTTTGTTACAAGACCTGAAAAACTGACGCTGCTCTCAATATCAAGCGATTTTGCCAGTTCCTTAAGCTGATCGTTCATAACACCATCACCTGCAACAATAAGCTCAACATCAATGTCCATGTCTTTTAACAACTTCACGGCCTCTATCGCAATATCAACCCGTTTTCTGTTAACAAGACGTCCTACCATTAATAATTTCAATGTTCGATCAGTCTTTTTGCAAATATTGAGCTGTGAGAATTCATCAACAAACACACCATTGGGTATAACATCGATATCAAGTTCAGGCATGAATTTCTTTGCGAGCAAAGCTAAGCCATTGCTGTTGGCAACCATAGAAGATGCACCTGCCCATATCTTTTTGAAGAGATTTGAAAGAACAAAGTAGTCAAAACCAAGCGTATCGTTATAACCAGGTACATCGGAACCTCGAAGTGAGATTACATACGGAACTTCCTTTCTTGTCCGCCAGCAAAACCAGCCGCTCGGAAATGCAAAGAAACCATGGGAAAGATCGTAATTATTTTCTTTAACAAGTTTCTTATAGACAGGCCATGCGTTGAACATCCAGAAAAGCACTTCGCTTTTACGCCAATGATGGAGATTTTTCTTAGCGATTCCAACTTTGTAAATTGTAATATTATCCGCGAATTTCTCAACGGCAAGACCCTTACCCGCATAGGATGTCACAAGATCGATATCTACACCTTCAGCAGTTGCCATTTCTTTTAACAAACATAAGTTTGCATTACCTGCCCCGCCGCCTATTGGCGGAAACTCATAGTTCACCATTAATATTCGCATTTTTAATCTCAATTTCAAATTAGAAATTAGGAATTAAGAATATTGATGCGTCCGACAAAAGTTGATAAACGTCCAATTAACCCTTGATATCTGATTAAAATCGCAGATTTAATCAGCAACGATTGACTTTTGTCAGTTTCGCCAATATTAATACACCTGACGGTAAGCGTTAGCCAATTCGTAATTCGTAATTTCTAATTATTAATCCCTAACACTCATTATCATATCTGAAATCTGTTTATGCAGCTTCCCATTTGTGGCAAGTACCTCACTGCAAAGTTTTTCCTGCCCTCCTGAGAAATCACTGCATCTGCCGCCGGCCTCCTCAAGAACTATTTTTCCAGCAGCAATGTCATATATGTTTAGATTGAATTCCCAGAAACCATCCAACCTTCCGCAACCAACATAACACATATCAACCGCCGCCGAGCCGAAACGCCGGACACCTCTTATTATCGGCATAAGCTTATTAAAAACAGGAAGATTATTATCCTCATGATCAGAACGCAAACACGCAAAACCTGTCGCCAATAGACTGTCCTCAGGCTTTTGGCAATCTGAGACGCTTATACGCTTGCCGTTTAGAAATGCCCCGCCGCCCTTTGATGCAATGAACAGTTCGCCAAGCACTGGTGCATAGACAGCTCCAAGAGTTATCTCTCTGCCCTGCTGAAGCGCAATAGAAACGGAATAAAACGGCTGATGATAGACAAAAGAAGTAGTTCCATCTATTGGATCTATTATCCACAGATTATCATCGCCGGCAGTTTTGCCTGTTTCTTCACCAAGTATAGCATGTGAAGGATATGCCTCTTTTATTTTCTCACAAATAAACTTCTCAACAGCAACATCAGCCTCTGTAACAAGATCTTTTGCACTTTTATGATTCACTCGAACCGTCTCAAGATGAGAGCGATACTCAAGCGTAAGCTCACCGGCTGCCTTAATAGTTTTTTCAAGAAAGTCTCTCATAGAGTAATCCGCCCTGTCACCCATTACTTTGTTCAGCAACCGGCGACTTTTCTGTATCCTCACCACTATAGATCCATCTCATCATCCCCGCATTTGGAATCATTCCAAAGCCCTTAGCATGCGGCTTAAGCTTATATCCGCCAGGCCAATAAACAAAGAACGCCTGACCGATCAAATAATCACGAGGAACAACACCCATAGGGTATTGTTTGCCGTTATTGCCAAACCCTTTATGCTCCCAAAGACGGGAATCTGCACTCATAGGGCTATTATCACCGCACGCCAAGAACTCATCTTCGCCAAGAGTGAATGCGTATCCCTCTCCGGCTCTGACATAATCATGCTGAGACATGTTTCTTGTATAATAATGAATATCGCGATCAAGAGTCAAATGGTTTATAGCCAGCTCACCTTTACCCAGAAGTTCTACGGCAGGTTTGCCATCAGAATATGTTCCGATATCACCATAGCTCTCTCCGATATCGCAACGTAGTGTATATTTACCAAACTTAAGGGTCAACCTGTAGTCAGCATTATCAAACTCAAACATAACTGGATTTTGCGGATATTCGTTGCTTATATCTATCTTTTCATAAAGCTTTTCCGCACCTGTATCATCAGTACCATAGAGCATCATACTCGCATTTTCAAAATCAACTTTTGCAGTATAAATGCGTCCATACTTATGTATTTTTGCGCCTATAAGACTTTTATCATCAATACCGTCTACCCAAAATTTAACTTTCAGATCGCTGCAATCCTCACCAAGCCTATTATACAAAACAGGATTGTAAGCATAAGCAGCCTTCAAATCATTCCCTGTTTTCAGGTCATAAGTAAGTAGAGATTCCTCTTTTGAATCAAGAAGCAACGTAGCTCCCCCATGGTCATATTTCCAGCCTTTTTCAAAAACAAACGGAACTTTCCATGAACCATTTTTGAATTCCCTCGCAGCCGGACGTGCCGGAACAAAATCTGCATCATATACAGGCATCCAAAGTTCTTTCTGAACTTTAGGCGGCTTACGAGCAATCTTGCCGTCAATAAAGACGTCCCCATCAATCAGTTCCAGAGTCTCGCCCGGCAAACCGATAGTCCGCTTTATATAATTTATGTGAGGCTCTGTCGGATTTTTAAACACAAAAACATCCCATCTTCTGGGATCCTTGAAATTATAAAGCCCTTTATAGACAAGTATTCGATCGCCGCCTGTAACATCAGCAAACAATTTCTGCTGATTTCCACAACTTGGGCATTCAGACCCAATGGCCTGTTCCTGCCGGTTGCCTTGCATATGCCCTACATCATATTCGTAGCCGCACTGAAGGCAAACAACCTCATAATGATCACCTCGCAGTGTTGGAGCCATACTTCCTGTAGGTATTTTGAATGCCTCCACAATAAATCCGCGAAAGACAAATGCGAAGACAAGTGCCACGGCAAGCCACTCGATAACTCCTGCCAACGCGACTAAAAATGGTATTTTAGGGGTTTTCATAATGTAGTCTCAAAATTAAAATATCACATCAGGGCAGTAAAACGACGGCCCTAAAGGTTCATTATGGTGAAAAACCAAATAATTTAAAGTTATTTATGCTAAAAGGCGGCTATAAATAGAAAGTTTGCAGACATAACACTCTATTATTTTGCCTTAAGGAATCCTTCAGCAATCATCCATTTTTTGCATCTCCCCGGCCAGTCACCTGCCGCGTTACAGATAGAATCAACCATTCCAAAACCATGCGGTCCATGATGATATAGATGCATTTCGACATTTATATTCTTGCTTCTTAAAGCTGTGTAATAGACAATACTGTTACGCACATCAACAACCTGATCCTCTGCTGTATGAACAAGAAAAGCAGGTGGAGTGTCATCTTTTACATGTCTTTCCAAACTGTAATAGTCAGCAAGGTTCTTTTCTGTGCTTCCGCTGACAAGATTCTCTTTGCTCCCGGTATGTCCAAAAGATTCGTCCATAGAAATAACTGGATATATGAGAACACTGAAATCAGGCCTGCTCGCAGGCTTGAAATGTACGCTGGCAGATGCCGCAAGATGCCCGCCGGCAGAAAAACCTGCAATGCCTATCCGCTTGGGATCGATATTGAACTCAGAAGAATTACTGCGAACATATTCTATAGCTAATAATGCATCTGAAAGTGTATGAGGATGCCCATAAGCTTTGAGGCGATATTTCAATACAAATGCAGATACGCCAATCGAATTAAACCACTTGGCGACATCACTACCTTCTTTTATCCAGGATAAAATCTCATACCCCCCGCCAGGACAAATAATAACTGCGGGAGTATTGTCCTGCGAATCAACGAGAAACGGAACGATGGATGGATTCTGAACATTTTCAATATATTTATTGAAGTTATGCTCTTCATCAATCTCTCTTATAATCTCCTCGTCTCGTCTATCAGGCAATTCCGGCCTGAGCAGTATTTCATTATCAAGAATCATATCAATACCTCAAAAAACAAGGCCTTTACGCAGTAAAGCGCAAAGACCTTTAATGTTATTTCTTATTTTTCTTCTGAATCTTAGCCCATGTGTCTTTAAGTGTTACAGTTCTGTTAAAAACAAGCCCTTCTTCATTTGAGGTTTTGTCAATACAGAAATAACCAAGTCTTTCAAACTGATATCTGTCAAGCGGTTTAGCGTTAGCTACAGAGGGCTCTACATAGCAGCAGTCAAGCTCTTTGAGCGATTCCGGATTTATATTATCTGTAAAATCCTCACCCTCTTTCACTTCATCCGGGTTCTCTTTTGTAAAGAGAGTATCATAGATATTCACCTTAGCCGGTAAACCATGTTCTGCCGAAACCCAGTGCAATGTGGCTTTCACTTTCCTGCCGTCAGGTGCATCGCCACCTCTTGTTGCCGGGTCATAAGTACATCTTAACTCTACAATGTTGCCATCATCATCCTTTACAACCTCATTACAAGTAATGAAATAAGCATAACGCAGACGTACTTCTCTTCCAGGTGCAAGCCTGAAGAACTTTCTTGGAGGCTCTTCCATGAAATCATCACGTTCAATGTATATCTCTTTTGAGAAAGGTACTTTCCTTGTACCTGCTGAAGAATCCTCAGGATTATTCACGGCATCAAGATAATCAATCTCTGCATCTTCAGGATAGTTGGTTATAACCACTTTGAGCGGATTCAAAACAGCCATCACCCTTGATGATGTAGCGTTAAGGTCTCTCCTGAGACAATGCTCAAGCAACGCCATATCAATAGTACTGTTAAACTTATTAACACCTATCGTCTTGCAGAAATCCCTAATCGCTTCTGGGCTGTACCCGCGGCGTCTCATGCCGGATACTGTAGGCATACGGGGATCATCCCAGCCGTTCACATGCTTTTCTGTAACAAGCCTGAGCAGTTTCCTCTTGCTCATGACAGTATAAGTAAGATTGAGACGTGCAAACTCTATTTGCTGAGGATGATATACCTCAAGTGCATCAAGGAACCAATCATAAAGCGGACGATGATGCTCAAACTCAAGCGTGCATATCGAATGGGTAACACCCTCGACAGAATCTTCAAGCCCATGTGCCCAGTCATACATTGGATATATACACCACTTATCACCCTGCCTGTGGTGATGGGCATGCACGATTCTGTACATAATCGGATCACGCATATTAACATTCGGCGATGCCATGTCTATCTTGGCTCTCAAAGTACGGCTTCCATCGGGAAACTCGCCATTCTTCATTCGCTCAAGAAGGTCAAGGTTCTCTTCCGCACTTCTGTCACGATGAGGGCTGAACCGCCCCGGCTCTTTAAGAGTACCACGATATTCCCTGATTTCATCAGGCGTAAGGTCACAAACGTAAGCCTTGCCCTTTTTGATAAGATCGATGGCATATTCATACATCTTATCGAAATAATCACTGGCAAAATACAGACCGTCGTTCCAGTCCCAGCCGAGCCATTTCACATCTTCGATTATAGACTGTACGTATTCATCCTCTTCTTTTGTCGGATTAGTATCATCAAAACGCAGATTACACTGGCCGTCAAATTCCTTCGCTATACCAAAATTCAGGCAAATACTTTTAGCATGCCCGATATGGAGATAACCATTGGGTTCAGGCGGAAATCGTGTTATGATCTCCTTATGCTTTCCTGATTCCAAATCGGCAGCAACAATGCTCCGAACAAAATCGAGTCTCTGTGGAGATTCTTCATTTGCCTCTACGTCTTTAGCAGTATCATTCACTTTAGTCACCTTAGAACAATTTCAAAAGTTACTCAGAATCATCTGTATCTGCTACATAAGTACACACAACATCGGTACTTATTCCACCTCTTGGGGTAAAGTCAGATGTAACCGTCATCCACTTAGGCTTGCAGCAATCAACAAGATAATCCAAAATTTCATTAGTTAACGCTTCATAGAAAATTCCCTTGTTACGGAAACTTTGCATATAGTATTTTAGGCTTTTCAGCTCAATACACTCTTTATCAGGGCAGTATTCTATTGTAATCGTACCAAAATCAGGCTGTCCCGTTACAGGGCAAACACTTGTAAACTCAGGAACTCTTGTCGTGATAACATAATCACGGCCCGGTCTTGGATTATCAAACAATTCTATTTTAACATTTTCACACATTACATTTGCCTTTAGAACATAAAATTATTATACTAAAAAAAGGCTGCAACGACAAAAACTTGAGAAATACTGCAACGACATGAAATATATGCAGTTGGTCCTTTCCGTTTAGTATTTTGCCTGTTGCATCAAAATTATCTACTTAGCGTGTATTTTACGTAAAAACGATAAAAATTAAACTTCAAAATACAAAAATCATAATAAAATGACGCAAGTTAATCACAAAGCAATAGTGCTTCTGAGCGGCGGGCTTGATTCCTCAACCGTCGCTGCCATAGCAGTTTCAGAAGGTTTTGAATGCCATGCAGTAACATTTTCCTATGGACAACGACACTCTATAGAACTTGAAGCATCAAAACGAGTGGCTGAAAGCCTACATTTTGCTTCTCACAAAATCATAAATCTCGACCCTGAAACATTCGGTGGTTCGGCACTTACCGACAGCAGCATCAATGTGCCTAAAGACAGGTCAGACAAGGAGATAAGTGACGGCATACCTGTAACATACGTACCTGTGAGAAATCTCGTATTTCTCAGCTATGCGATGGCTATCGCAGAAAGCAATGACGCCTTCGACATCTTTATCGGCGTAAACTGCTGTGATTACAGCGGTTACCCAGATTGCCGACCCGAATTTATTGAATCTTTCACGAAAACAGCAAATCTTGCTGCCGCCGCAAGCGTTAAAGGGAAAGGTAAATACACCATCCACACGCCTATTATAGAGATGACCAAATCTCAAATAATAACAGCTGGCACAAAGCTGGGCTTCGATTACTCTATAACTCACAGTTGTTATGATCCTGACAATAAAAACAGACCTTGCGGCAAATGCGACAGTTGCCAATTGAGATTAAAAGGCTTTGCTGAGGCAGGCTTAAAAGATCCAGTGGAGTATTCCGAATGAAAGTTGTAGAAATATTCTACTCTCTTCAAGGAGAAGGCAGACTTGCCGGACGACCAAGTGTATTTGTAAGACTTGCCGGTTGCCCACTAAGATGTAAATGGTGTGACACTAAATATGCATGGCCATCAAAATGCGGAGAACCTCTTAGCATCAGCGAAATAGTGCTTAGAGTGGAAGAATATAAATGCAAAGATGTAGTAATTACAGGCGGCGAACCATTCGGCAAAGAAGAGTTGCCTGAACTACTGAAAGAACTGAAGGAAAAAGGCAAATATATTACAGTTGAAACATCTGGCATTGAGTTTGTCAAAGGGCTGCGTATAGATCTTGTCAGCCTGAGTCCAAAACTGTCAAACTCTACTCCTGTTGAATACGAGCTTGCTTTGCTTCACGAGAAGAACAGACTCAATAAAAAAGCATTGGAAGAGTTCATGGGGAACTATAACTGCCAGCTCAAATTCGTTGTGGAGCAGAAAAGCGACATCGATGAGATCAAGCAGTTGCTAAGCGAATGTAAGAACTCTGAAAATGCAGAAGTAATGTTGATGCCTCAGGCGGCAGATACAGATGAGTATATTGAAAGATCGGGACAAATCGCAGAGATGTGCATCAACGAAGGTTTCAGTTTTTCCCCAAGGCTTCATGTACTGCTATGGGGTAACAAAAGAGGAGTATGATCGCCTTATAAGTTTTAATGAAAGCGATTATAAAGTAGGAAGGGACACAGATGAAAATCACAGCGTTATCGGACATTCACAATAAGCAGATATCTGGTAAATTATTGGAGAATGACATCAAATCTTCTGATCTGGTAGTTATCTCTGGAGACATTACAAGTTTTGCAAGTGCTAAACGCGCATCAGTAATTCTTGACGAGCTACGCAGCTTGAACAACGCAATAGCAGGAATAACCGGAAATTGCGATACAGAAGAAATAGCCGCACTCCTGAAAGAATACGGCATATCGGTAAATGGAACTCATCAAAAAATTTGCGGCATTAATATTATAGGAGTCAATGGAGTTGAGAGCGGTCGATTTCATGGCAAATTTTACAACGAATTGACCACTGCTGCTGCGACAATTTCACAAGATGAACCGCTGATTCTAATAACCCACCAGCCGTGTGCAGGAACAAAAATTTCTGATCGCGGGGGGTATGATGGAGGCAGTTGCGGAATAAGAAAATTCATTACGCAACGAAAACCAATGCTCGCTTTTTCAGGACATATCCATGAAGCATTCGGGCAAGATAAGATTGGTCCCACAACTCTTATAAATCCGGGAGCATATACCGAAGGACGCTACGCTGTTGTAGAAGTAGATATCAAAACTCAGAAAACAATAAACATCGAGTTTAAGACATGTTAAAATTTATCGGAGCCGGCTATATTTCCAGCTCCGATAAAAATATCAATCCAGAACATTCATCTCGCCATAAGAATCTTGATCGTAATATATCTCCTTTATTGCCTCATTAGCCCATGGCTGATCCTGATAAATCAAACCATCATCAGGATTTTCTGGCATATCTTTCTTAGGCAGAAGCTTAAAACCATTTTCGTCAACTATGTCATTACGATTGCCATCACGCAAAAAGTCAAGCAATCTATTTCTATACTCCTCCTTGACTTTTGCAAAATCTGAAGATTCAGCAAGATTCTTACTTTCCTCAGGATCATTTATCCTGTCAAAGAAATATTCCTTCTGATCAGGTATGCTGTAAAAATATTTCCACTGCTTGCTAACTGCCATGCAAATAGAATTATCATCATGGGCAAACTCACTGAATACAACCTCTCTTTGAGAATTGCCGGATGCAACCTTCGCAAGGTCTTTTCCCTGACAGTCATGCGGAGCATCCATATCTGCCGCGGCTGCAATAGTTGGAAGAATATCTACTAAACTTACCGGTTCATAACATATCTTGCCTTTTTCAAATACCTTTGGAAGCGATGCTATCAGCGGTATTCTTGCCGCCTGATCATGCATGGAACGTTTACCAAAACAGCGATTATCCCCAAGGTACTCACCATGATCGGAAGTAAAAATTATCAAAGTATCATCAATCTGACCAGTTTGTTCCAGATAATCAAGTATCTTACCTATCTGACAGTCAATATAACTTATGCAAGCAAAATAATGTGCCCTGATTCTTCTTACAAGATTAAGGTCAAAACCTCTATCCCTAAACTTGTATCGATTCTGAAACTTGTTTATAAACGTATAGTTATCTTCACAATCATCATTGATATGCGGCAAAGGCATATCAGTCGCCCTGTAAAGTTTATGCCATGGTGAAGGAGGCGTAAAAGGCGGGTGCGGATGAATGAAGCTGCAAAACAACATCCAATTTCGGTCGGGATGAAAAGCCCTCTCGCTTAGAAAAGACATTGCTCTCTGACCAATCCAATTTGTTGGGTGCAGTTGTTGAGACTGCTGGGAGACCTGCGGAATATAATACATATCACCCCGAACGCCATGAGGGTCGAGAATATGCTTAGTACCTTCCCTGCTGAAAAGCCAGTTCATATAATCATCATTTCTCCAGTCATCAATTATCTCTTCCTGAACTTCACGGGTCTCAAATCCTCGCAGTTCAAGCAAATCCGGAGTAAAATGACACTTCCCGATTCCATGCGTTCTATATCCGGCATCTGTAAGTATGTCCATGAAAGACGATGATTTTGAAGGCATCGAATAATCATTATCAAAACAGCCGGTTGACGATGGATACCTGCCGTAATGCAGACAACATCTTGCAGGCACACATACAGGAGAAGGAGAGAATGCATTCGAGAAAGCCGTACCACGATCACAGAGTCTGTCAATGTTGGGTGTTTTTATGTAATCGTTGCCCAGAGCCGCTATCATATCAGCACGCATCTGGTCAACCATAAATACAAGCACGTTGGGCTTATTCAGTACGTTTGTCATCTTTTGATAAACTCCAGAATCAATTGAATTCAGCAAGCCATGTCTTTAAGACTTCAGCATCCTTTTTGAAATTCTCAGGATCATCATCAACAACAAACTCCATCAAAGAATACATATCCAAGTCTATTTTGGAAAGTTTCTCAAGATAACATTTCCAATCATCCCAGCCCTGAGCAAGCGGCAATCTGACAGTATGATCAGGCCACCAATGGAAACAATGTATGCCTCTTATCCATGGTTTAAGTTTGTCTATACCCTCACTGTTTATCTTGACTCCCGCACCATTAATAGGTTGCCAGTAACTTTGGAAATTAGGATCGTCAATACTTTCAAGAAGCTCAACAGCAGATTCGTAAGTGTTAGTCAAAGTTCCGCCATGGAACTCATATACCATCGTTACCCCTTTATCGGCAGCCATTTTGGCAATTTCCTTGCTCTCTGAAATGATCTTGCCGCGGAAATCTGCATCAGCATCTTCTGAATCCTTATTGCCTGCCCAAACACGTATCTTGTCTGTGCCGAGAGTAAGAGCTGTTTCAAGAACATCCTTGAATTTAAGTCCTTCATCTTCGCTCACACCTACACGAAAATAAGAGCCATAAGCCGCAACATCTAAACCCGCTTCTTTTGTCTGATCTGCTACTTCACGGGCTACCTCAAGATTTCCATGCGGAACATGAACATCGCCGCCCCACTCAATACCGGAAAGCCCGGCAGTTTTGACCATTTCGATTACCTGCTTAGTATCAAGCTGTCTGAAGCTTATAGAAACAAGACCTGGACGTATCATAAAATTCTCCAATCTATTAAAATTAACATTAATTTAGGTTTGCATAAGACAACTCAAAATTATTCAAACACCTGTCTGGCATAAACTTAAGATATCAATCGCAATACTTTGTATATTTATAACAAACCCCAAAAGCAAGTCAATGATTTTCTCCACAAACAACTCAGGCATTATTAAAACGGACTCTTTTTTTACAATATATCAATATTAATTTCTTGACTTTTAACCTCCATTTTACTATCGTTTAGCTTGGTGCGTTACTTAATTTAGTTCATAAGAGGTTAATTATGGTTAAGAAGGTTCGTTCCGGAAAAAGTGCGGTTTTTTCGGCAGCGGCGTTTTTGCTAATCTCTTTTGCGAGTATCGCGCTCTCAAAAGATTACAGGATCGGCGTTGCGGCAAGTAATATCAATACTATCGACGATAAATGGTTGTATACTGCTGAGTATCTCTCAGATCAAATACCCGAAGATAATTTCAGCATAGTTCCATTGTCTTACAATGATTTGGTATCCGCTTGTCAGGCACGTATAGTTGATTTCACAATTACCGACCCTGCCCTGCTTGTTTATCTCGAAGAAAAGCACGGTTCCCGCTGTGTTGCCACTCTTGCTGAAACACAAAACGGCCAGAACATAATAGACCAATATTCAAGCACTATCTTCTGTATGAGCGACCGTTATGACATACAAAAGCTGGCGGACTTAAGAAACAAGCGTATTGCCACGATTGACAGCAACTCATTTGCCGGCTGGTTAATGGCCAAAAGAGAGCTCTTAAATAACGGTATAGACCCTTATAAGAACATACAAAGCATCAATTTCACAGGTTCAGAGGAAGCAGTAATTGAAGCAGTCAAGAATGGCAGCTCCGATATAGGTATCGTACCAAGCGGCACACTTGAAAAGATGCACAGAACAGGACTAATCAACCTTGCTACAATCAAAGTAATCAACGGTATAGATTCCGATGAGCTCAAAATGCTGCACTCAACCCAAACATACCCCCACTGGGGATTTAGTGCTTTGGCTCATATAACAGATGAAACAGCAAGATCTATCGCAGTAGAACTGATGGGAATAGCACCGCAGGAAACGCAGCAAATCCCTGTTCAATGGTCTGGGTGGACAATAAAAGGCGACTATCAAAAAGTACGCGATTGTCTTAAAAGCATACATTTCACTCCCTACGAAGCAGTCAGTACAGCAGGCGGCCAGACATTTTTCCAGGTATATTACTGGCCGTTGATAATTATAGCCGTAATCATAGCAATAACATTGATTATCGCTATAAAGACATGGGATATAAAAGACAAATTCAATTCACTTAAAACAGAACATGAAAATGAAATAGTCGCAAGAATTAATGATCAATCCGGTCTCGCTCTATCAAATCTTGCTAAAAGCAGATTCATAGCCAACATGGGACATGAAATCAGAACACCAATGAATGCAATAATCGGATTCTGCGACCTGATGAGTGACTATGAAATAGACCATCAATTGAGATCGTATGTGCAAAAAATAAGAACAAGCAGCCGCTCACTGCTGCATCTGATTAACGACATCATTGATTTCTCAAAAATGGAAGCCGGCAAGCTCGATGTTGAGCCTGTAATGTGTGATGTCAAACAAATGATCAAGAATGTCGAAGCAGGTCTTAAGAATTCAGCCAAAGAAAAAGGCATAGAATTCAAGCTCAAGCAGGAAGGAAGCATACCCGCTTCAATAATAACTGATCCATTCCGTCTTAACCAATGTTTCACAAATCTTGGCAAGAATGCGATTGAATTCACAGAAAAAGGTCACGTACACTTTGTTGTATCTTCCTTTGACAGAGACAACAGGTCATATATAAAATTTTCGATTAAGGATACCGGAACAGGTATTGATCGCAAAATGCTGGAGACTATTTTCGAGCCGTTTTCGCAAGCCAGCCATATAATATCGCAAAAATACGGCGGGCCAGGTTTAGGGCTCTGTATAACAGGTAAATTAGTCAATCTGCTCGGCGGCACGCTCGACTGCTCAAGTGAACCGGGTAAAGGTTCGACTTTTACTATTACATTACCGACAGGACTCTCTACAAAAGAAAGCAAAATGCTGGATGCCAAAACCATAGAGCACCCGCTTCAGTCTAACAAGGACATGCTGAGCGTAAAATTCGATGGGCGTATACTTGTTGCCGAAGACAGCCTGACAAATCAACTCCTGATCAAAATATATCTCGAGAAGATGGGTATAGATGTCGACATAGTAGAAAATGGAGCTTTGGCAGTCGAAAAAGCGCAATCGGAAAAATACGACCTGATATTAATGGATATGCTCATGCCTGAAATGGACGGCTATCAGGCTGTATCGATTTTGAAAAAACAAGGCTGCGCGATACCTATCGTAGCTCTTACAGCCAACGCTATGAAGGGTGATCTTGAGAAATGCCTTGAAGCCGGATGCGATGAATATATTTCAAAACCTATCGACAGGTCAATATTAACGAACGTACTCAGAAGATACCTCAAAGTCGCCTTTGACAGCGATGAAAGAACTGGAGCTCCCGGCTACCACAGAAGCCTTCTCATCAAACGTATCATAGAATCATGTGGAGGCGACGAGGAAACTGCAAGAATAGCGATAGCAGCGTTCATAAAAGACGGACCTCTGTGCATACGAAGCATGGAAAAGGCTCTTGATCAGGAAAACTTTAACGACATATCTCTTTACGCCAACAGGCTTAAGATAGCTTCAACCCATATCCTTGCAGAGAAACTGCAGAAGAAAACCGAAGACCTTGAAAATGCGGCCAAAAAAAGTGACTTTGTTACATGCCAGGATATGTACAGCCAGACAAAGGAGCAGTTTGACAAGGCACTCCAATACCTAAGCCCAGAAGCAGAGTAATATAAACAATACAGTGCAATAAAGATATGAACGTACAATCTGAGATATAATAAACGGTATGTAGAGACGCGATTAATCGCGTCTCTACAATTTATCACAATTGCTGTTACAGATTTACGTTCAATCACAACCCATTAAAAAAGGGGGATGAATAAATTAATATTCATCCCCCTTTTGTTTTTTTATATTGCGTTGCTTAGATTACGCAAGCTCAGGTACTGCACCTGCAAGCTCGTTGTAATCTTCAAAACTGCTTGTATCGGCAGATTTGATAGAAGCTGCCCAAGCCGCAATCTTAGGTACATTCTTAGTGATATACCTCTTAGCAATCTTAGCTTTACGCTCCTTCATGCTTACCTTGGTACCCTTGTTGTCAACAGCAACCATCATATCTTTCTTGAAACTTGCCTGCTGACAGAACAGGTAACCGCCGATAATCTTAACAGCGATATCGACAAGGTCGCGACCGTAAAGATCCATGTAGTCAATGCCCTTATCCTTGACAAACTCAACACACTCAGCAAGAGTCTTTGTGTTTTCAGCAAGAATATCAAGCAGATCCTTGAGGTTCGTATCATACTCAGCACCAGCGAGCTCTTCAATATATTTCTGAGCAGTTCCGTTGTTTACGCCGCGAACAGCCGCAACAACCTGAAGCTGTGTTGTACCTTCGTAGATATTTGTGATACGTGCGTCACGGTAGTATCTCTCGCAAGGATAGTCACGCATAAATCCACTGCCGCCAAGAATCTGGATAGAATCATAAGAAACACTGTTAGCCATCTCGGTAGAGATATACTTACTCATTGGTGTAAGCATAGCAGCATAACGCTTGATCATACGCTGTGCCTTCTTAGCTTCTTTCTTCTGCTCAGGCGTATAGTCCTCGCCTTCGATTATTCTATGGTAACCAACTTCGTGGTCAACGATACGGCATGTTTCGTACAGAAGCGAACGGCTTTCTTCAAGCTCAATCTTCATATCGATAAGCAGATCACGAACAGCAGGAAGTTTTTCAATTGCTCCACCGAACTGCTCACGAGATGCTGCGTAATCTCTTGCTACGCGGTAAGCAGCTTCACCGATACCAACGCCCTGTGCTGAGATACCAACACGAGCACCGTTCATAAGAGCCATAACGTAAGTTACAAGTCCGCGTTGTCTTTCACCTACAAGCTTACATGGTGTATTGTCGAAGAAGATTTCACAAGTTGGAGAAGCATGGATACCCATCTTATCCTCAATACGACGGATATGTACGGTTGGGCCAGGGCCGCAAACAAAAAGACTGAGTCCAAGACCGCCGCTACGATCCGGTTCACTTCTTGCCATAACCAGCAATACTTCACCACAGCCGTTTGTAATAAAACGCTTTACACCGTTAAGATACCACTGTCCGTCAGCATCCTGGAAGGCTTTCACCTTACACGCCTGAAGGTCAGAACCGGCATCTGGCTCAGTAAGAACCATAGCACCGGTTGTCTTACCGGCAGCCAATTCGTGAAGATATTCCTGCTTGATTTCTTCACTTGCGAAAGAGTTGATTGTTTCAGCAATTCCCTGAAGACCGAAGATGTTCATAAGTGAAGCATCACCACGGCTTATCATCTCGTTAGCAACTGAGAGGATAAGTGAAGGGAAGTTGAGTCCGCCAAACCTGTGAGGCAGTGTCATACCCATAAGCTCTGCCTTAGCAAGCTTATCAAGTATTTCATACATACCTTCAGGACGAATAACCTCACCATCTTCGGTGAGCTTGTTTCCGGTTCTGTCCATCTCTTCACTTCTTGGAGCAACAAAGTCACCGCAAAGTGCACCGAGAGAATCCATTACCAGCTTATAGTTTTCAGCCGCTTCTTCGCCGTCAGCAGGTGCAAAATCAAACTCTTTTGCAAACTTGTAACCCTCTTCCATAAAATTAGCGAGAGTGCCAAGATCCATATTTTCCAGCAAGAACCGGATATCATCATTATCTTTGTAAAAGTTAGCCATAATATATTCCGTTTATTATACTTTTTCCTTAACAGCCTTGATCATCATCGGCACTACATCGTTAAGATCACCAACGATCTTGTAATGTGCAACATTGAAAATAGGAGCTTCAGGATCGTTATTTATAGCGATGATCTTCTTACTCTCTACCATACCGGCCTGATGCTGTATAGCACCGCTGAGACCAATTGCGATATAGAGACTTGGACGAACTGTAGTACCGGTTTGTCCAACCTGATGGTCAGAACCGATAAAACCAAGGTCGCAAGCTGCTCTTGTAGCACCTGGTACTCCGCCAAGAGCATTAGCAAGATCCCATACCAAACGGAAGTTTTCTTTACTTCCAACACCTGCACCACCTGCAACTACAATACGTGAAGCCTTGAGATTCACGCTCTTGCTGCGGCGTACTTCATCAATGATTTCAATAGGAAGATCATTGCTGCCTACAGAAACTACCTCTTCGCAAATTTCACCCTTACGGCTTACATTCGGCTCAGGCATAGGCATTACACCTTCACGTACTGTTGCCATCTGCGGCCAGCGGTCATAGTTGATAATAGTAGCAATAATATTACCACCAAATGCCGGACGAATCTGAAGAAGAAGATTATCGAATACTTCACCAGTTTTCTTGATTTCGTGCTTACCAATCTGAAGATCTGTACAATCTGCTGTTAGACCTGCCTTCATCTGGCTTGCAATACGAGGAGCAACATCACGTCCCATAGGAGTTGCACCATAGATAACAACCTGAGGCTTATATTTTTCGATAAGCTCACAAACTGTCTTTGTATATGAATTTGTCTGGAAATGCTCGAGAAGCGGGTTGTCACATACGTATACTTTGTCTGCTCCATACTGCACCAGTGTTGTAGCTAATGCTTTGATGTTACTTCCAAGAAGAACAGCTCCAACCTTAACGCCAAGCTTATCAGCAAGCTCACGGGCTCTTCCCATAAGCTCAAGGGAGATATCTTCAAGTTTTCCTGCGTGCTGTTCGGCTAATACCCAAACTTCACCTTGCTTATTTACTTCTATCATAATTTATCTGCTCCCTTAACCGATAGTATGGTCTTCAATCATTTCATGGATCATATTATTGATAGCGTCCTGAGTAGGATCTACATCCTTAGTCTCCTTAGCGGTAAGAACAACGCTCATAATGCGATGTACTTTTGTAGGAGAACCGTCACGACCGCACCACTGAAGATCGGCGTCAATCTGCTCAAGATCAAACTGCTTGATAAGGAGTCCCTTATCCTCAAGCTCTTTACAGACAGCCTCTGCATCAGCACCGCTCTCTTTAGCTTCCATCTGAACTTCTACAGGAGCTTTAGCTTTCTTGAACTTCATCAGTCTCTTAGCAGCAGAAACTCTTGGCTCATTGGCTTCATCTGTAACAGTAAGAAGCAGCGGAAGCTTGCACTTAACATCCTGCCAACCGTTACCAATGTTACGACGACATGTCAACTCACCATCTTTAATATCATTAAGCTCTTCAACATAAGTTACCTGCGGAATCTCAAGCTTCTCAGCAAGCTGAGGACCAACCTGAGCAGTATCACCATCAATAGCCTGACGACCGCAAAGAACGATATCGTAACCGATTTTCTTTACTGCCTGACTAAGGATATAACTTGTTGCGAGAGTATCACTTGCAGCACATTTACGGTCAGTTACCAGAACAGCATCATCTGCACCCATGAAAAGCGCGTCACGCAGAACGTTAGCTGCTGCCGGCAGACCCATTGTTACTGCTGTTACAGTACCGCCAAATTTCTCTTTAATCTCAAGAGCAAGCTCAAGAGCATTAAGATCTTCCGGATTGAAAATTGCCGGAAGAGCCGCACGGTTTACCGTACCATCTTCGTTCATCGCCTCGCCTGTGATCCTGCTTGTATCAGGAACCTGCTTAACGAGGACTACACATCTATAAGCCACTAAATAATCTCCTATTTGTTAGACTAATTTGATACCACCATTAGAAGCCATAAGCAAACAAAAAGTACCTAAAAACGCTTTTGATAATAAATCCAAATAAAGCATGGAGGCACTTTGTAAGTACTGACTAATATTGGTGTTTTAACGCCAAAATTTAGCGTATCTTACAGAAAAAGCCGTAAAAGTCAAACAAAAAGATTGTAGACTTAAGATGTCGCAAAATGAATCGAGCAGCATTAAGCAGAGTATAATTCAAATAAATTGAATCTGAAATTCAAAAGCTTTATATTTTAAGAGAAGCCGCTGGATTACCTGAGCCTCAAAACCTTTTAAGCACATCGCATCTGAAGAACTCCTCTTTAGCAATCTTGCTTCCAGTTGCTGTCTTAAAGACTTTATTGATAAGCTTTTGTAGTTTTTCGCCCTGCATATCAGGAAACTCAACAGGTATATTTACCATCCAGTCAGCATCCCAAACAATCTTGAATTCTGTGCTGTTAATCCCCTTATCGGAATGATGATTTGCTATTATATCACAAACATGATCAACTTTTTCCTCTGAAAGATCATATTTAGATAAAATTTCACGGGCTATAGGAGGACCTTCCAGCTCCTGATAATTCCCAGCCGAAGATCCGTGTTTCTTCTCCGCCTCCTGTATGCCGATATCATGAAGTATAGCTGAAGCAACAATAACTTCCCTATCTCCACCTTCAACATCTGCTATTTGTTCGGCATATTCAAGGACAGAAAGCGCATGATCTATTCTCCGGCGGTCTTTTCCAAAAAGCCGTTTCATATCATTT
The DNA here is from genome assembly GCA_044440125.1 of Sedimentisphaeraceae bacterium JB056. GTDB lineage: Bacteria > Planctomycetota > Phycisphaerae > Sedimentisphaerales > Sedimentisphaeraceae > JBITAJ01. The sequence goes on from JBITAJ010000003.1 coordinate 46,025, forward strand.
ATAAGATTTTTTCGCATCTTTTACTCCCTTATCATTATCAGCATCATCTTAAATTTCTCTTCTGCTGAAACTGAATGGGGAATATTTGCCGGCATTATTATAATCTGGTCTTCCGAAACGGCATTAGCTTTTCCATCAATATTTATAATACCATTACCGTCTATGACCTGAATAACCGCATCATAAGGAGCCGTATGCTCGCTGAGTTTCTGTCCTTTGTCAAACGCAAACAATGTTATAGTTCCGACTGGTTTATCTATGACAGTTTTGCTGACAATGGAATCTTCAGAATATTTGACCAGTTCAGACAGTCCGGCGGGCTTTGCCAGACATGCACCAAGTAGGTTTGCTTCACTCATGTTTATCTCCTGTTGCTGCTTAATAACTTGTAGTTAAAATAATATATATATTATGATATCATGGTTTCTCTATCGGTAATTGCTCAACAGCCGCCCATTGACTCCAGCTTCCATCATACCATAACACCTTTGGGTATCCCAAAAGATATTTCAGTACAAAAAACGTTTGAGAAGCCTGAAGTCCAGTTCTGCAATGAACAATTACAGTGCTATCCTTGGAAGGAATTATATCTGAATACTCAGATGAAAGCTGCTTTGTTCTCTTAAATACCGGATATCCAAGAGATTCATCAAAATCTTCTCCAATAGGTCTGTTAACAGCACCTGGAATATGGCCTGCTCTGGCTTCATCAGACTTGACGGCATTGTAGTAATCAGATGGCCTAACATCGATTATCACTATTTGCGGATTATCTAAGGCGGAAAACACTTCCTGATAATCTACCGTCACTTCTTCAGTATCGCAAGCCTTATACTCAGACTGTTGGGCTGTTGCCAAACGCTGGTCAACAACCATACCTCTCTCTACCCACTTATTAAAACCTCCATCAAGAATACAAAAACTCTCATGCCCGAGTCTTTGACAGCTCATTGACGCAAGCGTTGCATCATAAATTTTGTCGCCATAGACGAAGACAATCATGTCTGAAGCTTGAATTCCCATAAGCGAGTAATGCTTAGCGAGAATGTCCGATGGAAGCAAAAGAGGCCCAAAGCCTTCTATATTACCCCTAAAGCTTTCGACATTAAGAGACAATGAACCCGGAATATGTGATTTATTGTAAGAAGGCGTCTTGCTTAAGTCAATTACAACAATATCCTCAACACCTAAATTCTCTGCAAGCCAGTCAACTGAAACTAATTTTGGTATGTTATCAGGATTAGTTTTCTCACCACATTCAGCCTCAAATATACCTAAAGTGATAAAGAACAAAATACCTAATAAGCTTAAATATGTCTTTTCTCCTATATCTCTCATCTTTACCTCACTCTCTTTACCCTGTAACAGTCAAGTTTTCAAAGATAATTCTCATACCTTTGGATTATTACAGAAAAAGAGGATGATTTCAAGATTATTTTTAAAGAATGGGCAGGAGCGGCCTATTTTCCCTCATATCTATTCCTGTTGCAACTTTGTATGCTTATCGCTTTTCATTACCTATATCGAATAATTCCAGAGGAACTAAGGTTGTAGTATTTTCGAGTTTTCCATCCAACACAACAGAAAGTTTCTGTGCAGCAAGCTTACCAATAGAATGAAAACGTCTCAGAACAACTAATGCCTTGTTTTCACCCAAAAGAGGCATCAAATTATCGTAAACACTCTCATCAGTAGTTATAACAAAATTATGCCTGCCTAATAGTCGGGAAAGTTCATCGGGCGAATCAGAGTAAAATGCCCGCAAATCTCTATTATTCGTAATAAAAACGCCACATCCCGGTTCATACGAAAGTAAACTTTCGATAAGTTTTTTTCGATAAAAATCGCCTCCGTACGGAAGCTGAACCGTTTCTATATCGAAACTATCATGATACAACTGGGAGATACCATTCATAAATGCGTCACGATATGGATAGACAAAGTATATTAACTTTTTACAGCCACTGTCTCTCAAATAGGTTTTAACCTTTTCAGCCATGACATATATATTTTCCTCAATAACTGGAATATTAAGCTCAAAAGGTTCATGGGAGGTAACTACAACCGGAATTTTTGCCTTTACGATAGCCTTAACCGAGTTAATATATTTTTTATCGGGATAAAGCCATAAAACACCATCATATTCACCCTCTTTCAATTCCTTCACAAGTAATTGAGGGTCATCAAGATGTACAAACGGCGAGATCAAAGAAGGACGAATAGAAACCTTTTCACATTCCTCAAGAAGTCCTTTAGCCGTGGATCCATGCTCAATAGCAACTCCACCATCATATAAATGGAACATTGACAATACTGCAACATTCTTTTTTCGTTTTTTAACAGGATAATCGCCAATCAGCTTTACTAAAGCATCTTTTGACACATAAACACCACTACCGCGTACGGAATCTACAATACCCTGTTTACTCAACTGAGCTATAGCCGACTGAACTGGGTAGCTGCTGACTCCAACCATTTTAGCAAGCTGCCTTACTGGCGGCAGTCTGTTACCGCTTGTAAACTCACCGGAAATTATATTTGATTTTATAAATTCAACTACCTGATAAGTTACTGTTTGAGTTTTTTGCTCTTTTGCCATCTGAAACCATAGCCAGTAAATAAATATACTAATTTCATCCTAATGCGTTTATTATAGCAACATTTACAGAATAGTCTAACCTCAAATCATAAGACATCGCAACTCGAAATTATAGTTTAACTAAAAGCAATACTTTTCCATCGCATCCATAACAGCCTTTACGTTTTCCAAAGGCACTCCCGGATAGAGGCCGTAGATCATCATAAGCCCGCCCTCTTTGGAGCCAAGCTCTCTTTTGATCCTCCCGATATGGGTATCTATCTTCTCAGGCGTACCGAACCGCGTTACATCCTGTCGGTCTATATCGACATCGAGGCAGACCCTGCCCTTTAGATTATCTCGTATCCAGTCTATGCCGTTAGCGGTATCCTGAAGGTTGATTATTTCAACCCCGCCTTCGATCAAATCTTCGGCGAGCAGTTTTATATCGCCGTCCGAATGCATGTGGATACAGCAGCCTGCTTCTCTGGCAGGTTTGATAAGACGCTGATAGCTTGGTTTGATGTAACGGCGGAACTGTTCGGGTGAGAGCATAGGGCCGACCTGCATACCCAGGTCCTCAGGATAAATCATTACATCCGGCTTGAGTTTTATGTAATTTTCGATTATGCCCATATTGAAGCATTCAAGTTTCTCTATAAGCTTATCGAGACCGGGAGCCTGATCGAACATATCGAACATAAGATTTTCGTAACCCCGCAGATCGCAGAGCTGAAGGAAAGTATGGCCGTGACGAAGCCCGCCTATGGTTACCTTCCCCTCAGCGCGAAGCTCATCGAAGCGTGCCGCTTCCTGCTGCCAGTCTATAGGACCAAGTCCCATGCTTTTATCCGGGTCGGGAGCCGGTAGATCATCCACGGCCTCGATATCTTTAACCGGATGATCTATAACCGTTCCCACGATACCGTCTTCGGTGGTCTGCCACACGCAGCCCCAATCGTCGGTATAGGGTTTGCCCTTGACCCAGGGGCCGAAATCCGGCCTGACAGGTTCGTCGCTATATTCATAATCGGGAAAAAGCAATTTATGTTCGGCCATAAGCTGCTTAAGAGCAACCTGGTCATAATTCTGCCAGCAGGATCGGTTTATCGCAAATATTACAGGAACATATTCTGGATTGTCGAACCTAACCGCTTTGAAATAATTTTCTCTCTCAGTCATTATGATCTATATACTTTCTCTAATTTCTTGAATAAAACTATCTAACTCGACAACTTTGTTATCAATTCGTGCCTTCTCGGCAGCAAATGTCATTAAATGAGATACAAGAGTTTCTTCCGCTCCTGTTCTTATCCCACCATCGTTTTCGTTGAGCAAAGCATCTACAAATGATTCCATAATACCAAAATCACCGCCGCCATGCCCATCAGAAACATTACCAGCCTCAGATGCAAAATCACAACTCTCCCATGCTTTCTTATTATAATCATAGACATTGAGTTTATTTTCGCCACCTTCGAGATAACCTTTTGTCCCCATAACCTTAACCTGCCTGCCGCCCGGAGTAAAAGCTGTCATAGTAAAGTTGGCAGTAACACCATCTTCAAAATCCATTATCACTACCTGATTATCTACAACATCGTTATCACAACAGTACACACATCTTCCATAAGGACCTGTCTGAAGCGCTTCTACAAGAGCCTCTCTTGTAAATTCACTGATTAGGACATTTATAGGCCAATCAATATTACCTTTATCAAAATAGTCAAGGTAATATGTTTTAGCTGAATAGCAGCATTCACCGTCAGCCAAAGGGCAAGTCATACATCTGTCAGTTGCTTTTGCAGGCTTATTTTCAGGCTTGAAATGCTTCAGATGTCCAAAAGAAGACACACTTTTACATTTCTTGCCTATCCACCAGTTAAGCACATCCATATCATGACATGATTTTGCTAAAAGCATAAATGAAGACATATCCTCTCTTCGCCAGTTACCGCGGACATATGAGTGCGCCTGGTGCCAGAAGCCGACACCTTCTGTGTGCTGAATAGAAACAACATCGCCGAGAGCACCGGAATCAATCACTTCCTTAACCTTCATAAAAAATGGAGCATATCGCAATACGTGACAAACGCATAGCTTTACATCATTCTTTTTTACGGCATCACATATTTCAAGGCAATCGGCAGCGGTAACAGCCATCGGCTTCTCAAGCATAATGTGATAGCCTTTATTAGCCGCGGCGATGGCGACCTCTTTATGAAGTTCATCCTGCACTGCTATAATAACCGCATCTGCAAGCTTTGGCAGAGCAAGCAGCTCCTTCCAGTCTTTGAATACATTTGAAGGCTCTATACTAAACTGTGACGCCATCTGCTCACGATTAAATTGTTTAGGTTCCGCCACAGCCACAATCTGCGACTTCTCCGGATATTTTGCAACATAAGGTGAATAAGAGTAGAGCCCTCTGCTGCCTGCGCCTATAACGGCAAATTTCACTTTTTTATTAATCATATTCAGTTTTGTATTATATTAAAAAATCCAAAATTCTATTTTCACATTCTAAACCGAGTCATCGTATATAATCCTCACCATTCATGCTGTCTACAACTGACTCAAGCCACTCCTTCAGGCCATTCTTAAGCTCCTGATCTTTAGCAGGATTATCATCAACGATATTTTTTTCTTCATAAGGATCATTTTTCAGATTATACAATTCATACTCAATTTCACCCTCTTCATTTTCTTTTCGATGAAGTTTCCATGGCCAGTCAAGCCATGCAGAATGCCCCGGGAAACTGTCCTTTGGATACTGTTTTGTTATTTCTGCTGCATCCAAGTCCAAACCTCCAAGCTCAACCTCGTCCTCATTAACGGTATTCTGCTGTAATTTGAGCAGGTTGTTCATCCATTTCTCACTGTATACCAGCTTACCGCTTACAGGATATTCCCAGAATCCAATTGGTCTTGGGCGGGTTTCCAAATGTCCTTCTATCAAAGGCAAAAGGCTCAGTCCATCCAATCGAGGCTGTTTTTCTGCACTCAACCCTAAAATTTCAAGCAACGTCGGATAAATATCTACTGTGCTGCATGGCATATTAGTGGTTTTCCCCGGCTCTATTACACCAGGCCATTCAATTGTTGCAGGCACCCTCAGACCGCCCTCATACAGCATGCCTTTATGTCCGCGGCCTCCTGTTTCGCTGAGACCCTTCAATCCTCCATTGTCACTGCAGTACCAGAATATAGTGTTCTTCTCAATGCCAAGATAACGCAACTCGTCCCGCAGCTTGCCAACTGCCCTGTCGATTCCGGTTATTTCAGCATAAAAAGCCTGCTTTTTATCGGCATCAGGGTATAAGTCAAGATTCTCTTGCGAACCGGTATGCGGCAGATGCGGTGAGGGGAACCATACTACCGCAAAGAAAGGTTGTTCTCCTTCAGAGTGTTTGCGTATAAACTCCAATGCGGTATCTGCCGTAACCATTGAGCTTTCACCGGCCTTCTTCACGGCTGTACCTTCACGACTGAGCACGGGGTCATTGTCAAAATAATTCGGCGCAGAAAGCCACTGGTCAAATCCGCTTGCACCCGGATTAACCGGGCTGCCCTTTCTTACCGAACCAATATGCCATTTACCGAAATGGCCGGTAACATAACCTGCATCTTTAAGCACCTCGGCAATTGTGATTTCCTGAGGCCTCAATGTATGTCCCCATTGAAAACATCCCATTCGATTTGGGTGCCGTCCTGTCATAACACTTGCCCGTGTAGGTGAGCACACAGGTGCCGCCGCATAAAAACGGTCAAATCTCAGACCGCTTTTTGACAACTCGTTCAGATTGGGAGTCTGCAATTCTTTATGCCCGTAATACTCTACATCCCCCCATCCCTGATCATCCGCCATACACAGTACAATATTGGGCCTTTGAGATTTATCATCACCAAAAAGATTACTCACATCACTTAAAAGCAATCCGGTAATACCCGCTGAAATTTTGACAAAAGATCTTCTATCCATTATAAACTTACTAAGCTTTCACTAATTCTCTTATTAACTTATTCTCTAATTCTGCTGAACTTGGAAAGAAATTATAGCCACTGCAATTGAAAGGTTTGGTCTCAACGGCCCAATCAAAACCACATTCCGAAAAAAGTTTACCCTGTTTATGAGCTAATTGAATATCTTCATCTATACCAGCTAAAACTCTTTTAGTCGTATCAAAATAAGGTGACTTTTGAATGTAGATATCATCTATTCTTTCAACACCACCACTTGATTCATAAGCACTATTAACAGTAAGCGTAAAAGCTCTGCAATTTTTAATATCTGCACAAAAATCATTATCTGCGCACAAGGTTTCAGCAATACTCCTGAGCATAAAAATTCTGTGCTCAGATTTATCCTCAAACTCCTCAACTACCTTATCGTTAACCTTGATGATGCAATGTTCAAAATCCGTGTATGTTATCACTGCTTTTTCACATTCAATCACAGTCTCAACACAAGAGTCATTTTCGCAGCAGTGAGTAGTATTCATAATAATCTCTACTCCTTGGTCAGTAACAACTCTGATACTGCAGGTATCCTCACCTTCTATATCATGGATGCTGTAAAGTTCAGCCTGAACGGTCTCAGGGACAGCCATTGACATTTGCTTGTCAGAAGCAAGATATAAGCTGTTAGAAACCATATGGGCAAGGGCATTATTTATAGAACCATCAAGAACCCATCTGTCATTACACTTAGCCTTCCCTCCCCATTCAGTGTTCTTATAGTAAGACTCATATCTTATCCAGGCTCCAAAAGAACGAACGCGTTTAACCTTGCCGTATTTACCACTGCATATATAACGTTTTATTCGCTGCAAAATATAAGTATAAAGATATTGAAAACCAATTGCACCCTTTTTGTCGTTTTTTGCCAAACAATCTCTAAGATCATCATAATCCTGAATAACCGCTACCGGAGGCTTCTCAACGAAAACATTAAATCCAGCTTCAATACATTGCTTTGCAAGTTCATAATGGCTATATATAGATGTAGGAATAAATATCGTCTCAACCTTGCCTCTAAGCTCATTAAGCATCTTTGAAAGATCATTATGAATCGGTATATTTCTTTTAATGCACTCTGTAAGGCCCAAAGCTTTATATCCAGGCAAAGAATAAACAGCGACTATATTATAAACTTCAGGCAAATCCCACATACGTTTAATAATCTCAAAAGCATAGCCGCCGGCACCAATAAATGCAACATCTATTTTTTTTATATTTTCGTTCATTGCAATCTCATTGTAAGCTGATACGCACGTATACGAAATCAGACAGTATCATCATTGATTCATTTCCAAATTATAAACCTTAAAGTTGTCATACAAACCAGCCAAGTCCACCATTTGCCTCAACCCTATACGGCCCCCGGCTAATACTTCACCGGTATCCACATCTTTCTTTACAACGTTATGAATGCCTTCCTCAGAGACAATGTCGTTAAATTTTTCATCAGTAAAATCTATAGCAAGCTCATCATCAATATAAAACTTGATGTTATTCTTTATCTTTACAAGCTTGATTTTATATGTCTTAAACTCAAATTCAGCGGCATCCATATCAAGGTCTTTTGCCGTGGGATCTATGCCGTTAGCAAGACAAAAAGCACCGCTGTTTTTTCTTATATTACAAGTCCCCCTCTTGTTGCCGGTAGCATTTGCCCAGTATGATATGTGATAGCAATTTATATCACTGTATATATACTGAGAAAAGACTCCATATCTTTTTTTGAGGCTATCGGAAAGCACGTCCTCTCCATTTATTCCTTTGGCACTAAAAAATAAAATTCCAAGGCCAATAGGAGAAAGCGGCTTAAAATCGTACTCAACCATATAATTTTCACCTGTCTGAAAAGCCTTGTTCCAACATACGATATGACCGCCTACTACCTTACCCTCGTCGTTACTGACCTTATCTATCATGTCAGGATTATATTTCTCAAGTGCCTCTTTCACGGCAGGATAATATTCAGTATGAGCCTTAAGAATCCTTCGGCCGCACTGTTCCCATTTTTGATAAACCGCCTGCTGCCCATCCGGCAAGAGCATCATCTTGTCTTCTACAAGAATTGCCCTGCCCGGGCCTTCAAGAACCCAATCATCCAGATCTTTGATGTTGCTGAAATCATTTTCGTACACTAATGTCTTGCTGTAATTATCCATAGAACCCGCACCCAATACTATACTGCACATTGTAATTATTAAAATCGTCATCAAATTTTTCATTTCACGAACTTCCCTCATCTAATGACGCAGTTAATAACCACTATTTTCAGAGTTGATTAACCAGTAGTTACTAAATATCAAAAAATCATAAGCATCGACGACACCGTCGCTATTCATATCTGTTTTTAATGATATAGTCTGAGGCTCAAAATCAAGTGTAAGCACTCTTTCGTCCTTTGTTATATCTACGACACCGCTTCGCCACTGCGAATTAATAAACGGGCTTTGGTACACAGACGCAGGCTGCGGGTTTATAGGCTCATCGTTGATGGTTGGAATATCATCGCTCTGAGCGTAAAACTTCAGCGTACCTCTTGACTGTATAGCCTCGTAAACAAATTCTCCGGTAACATCATTATATGAGAAGAAATTGTCCTTTACATCCACCTTAAATGCCGCTAAATCAGCATAATCGGTTTTAAGTGCAACTTCAAGCACAACAGGCGAATACTCTTCTCTCAGTATCATCCGGTTTTCACTCTCCCAGTAATAACCGCCAAAAGCCGGCTTAACGGCTGCATAACAATTCTGTACATCAGCAAACACCCAGCCACTATCTTCATAACGATACAGCCCTGTTGCTGTCGAGGAAAAAAACACTGTCATATCATCGGTATATGCCGAAGTGCTCAGCTTCTGCGTTATCATGGTTCCCTTGGACTGCACTGACCATGTGGCGTTGTGAGTGGAGTAAGCGGGCGCAACAGTACCTCTGCAATCAGGGTATATTCTGGCGTCTGCATGACCTGAAAATATCACACCAACCCATCTATTTTGATGGCTTACTGTTGTCCAATCTTCTCTTGGACGCTTATTCATAAATAGAGAACCCATTATATAATCCGGCGTGCAAAATGTATATTTGCTCAACCCTCCATTTTCAGGATCAAATGTATATATACTATCATCCAGACCATCGGGCCTTGGATTTAACTCAAGTCCAAGCTTTCGTGTTACTGCCTCATATGCCCCCCTGCCTTGAGTATCAAGAGCCATATCCATAACCACAAGCGGCATGCGGTAGCCGCTTGTAGCAAGCATCATCTGATTTGGATGTTTGCTACCGGCTGAGCCCTTTTCAACATAAAACCAACTGGAAGAATAAATACTGTCACCGCTGGCAGTTGTAGCATTATTGGGATAGAATCTTGTCTTCCCGCCGCCTCTCACACCTTCAAGCTGTTCCTGTGCCCAGTCAGCCCAATAAAGATCAAGTGTTTTTCCCGCGAGATCTTTAAGCTCAAGATCTGTTTCAAAATCGTAAATATTATACCAGCCCATCATTGTATAGGAGTTATAACTGCTTGAAACCTCCACAACTCCACCGGCTCTGCCTCTCTCCCTGAAATATTCTTTATAATATGCCTTCCATGCTGCATAATGCTCCGATATAGTAAACCCGTCATCATAGCTCATTGTGTTGTATGGAGCCGTACGGCTTAATATCCTTGCAGCACCCCAGCATGTAGCATCATTTTGAGAATCAATATTCTCACTTCCATAAATAAACCACGTACGTGACTGCTCGATCTCAGTATCAACTATCTTCGAATTGGCTCTGGCCCAATTATACAAAAGCTCACATATCTTCGCTTCTGAGTCTGCCGTAAGCCTTCCTGGCCAATACAGGCTATCGGCAGCAAAAAATTCATAAATTCTCGTAAGATGATTACCTGTCCACTCAAAATCCTGCGTAGATTCAGAATAAAGTGCGTATGCATCAGCTACTGCCTGATTCGCATCATCAAGCCTTGTGTTTTGGTACAATGCCGCAAGAGCAAAATTCAAATTTCCCCAAACACTTGTAGCCGGATCGGGATACGGATTAGCTATTTGAGAGTCAAGAACAGTATCTCTTCTCTGGTCAAAACCGTCGCGAACGGAAATAAGCTCCTGGTCAGTGAGTGCCAAAACCCAACTCGAACACAGCAATAGAGCTAATAATATACGCATAATAAAAACCTTATTAAAGATATAAGATGGCGACTGCTATCAGCCGCCATCTGTATTAAATGATCTTAAAGCCTGAAATCTTCACAACCCTCAACAAACGGATCGCTGCATCCAAGCCAATCAGTGATTACATTATCAAGATCGTCTTCATTTACAAGACAGTCCTCATTGAAATCACCTGCCATATAGCCAAGGTCACCACAAGTCAGATTATCTACAAGTGTTATAGTGTTCCATGTGCTAAGATCTGTCATTGCCCATGTTTCATTACTGCCGTAATCGAGAAGGACACATTCTCTCTCACCATCTGCATCATGATCCTGACAAGTAAAACCTATGCCGTGAACATCATTTATTTGCGGTGTATAAGCAGAACCGCCATTTACAGAAGTTAAATCGCTCCATGCAAACTTGAATTCAACAACATAACCATCGCTCAGCACAGAACCGGAAAGAACGGAATCATTGTATACAAGACCGCCGTTAACATTTATAGATCCATTAGCGGGTAAATTCCAAACAATAGCCTCATCAAGAAAGACTGCAGAAAGATTATTGTTAAGATTGAAGCTAAACTGCGGCTCATCAAGCCCAATAGCCGCCGAGAAGATATCATCATAAACTCTGCCTAAAACATAAAGACCTGAAGAATCCCATTTCATATACCAAAATAGGCTGTAGTCTTCTGGTGTCGGAGGTGTACCTACAAGCCTTGTAAGGGTACCAGTATTTCCTTCATCAATAAGGTCCGGATATATCATCTCTATTGGCTTTGCATCATCCCATTCACCGGCTGATATTGTCCCATCTATCACAGGCGTAACAGTCGCCTGCGGGACATTATAGTTTCCCGGTAACGGTATATCTCTGCTCTGAGCAGTGCTTGCACCTGAATCATCATAAGTCTGGAGCCATTCTCTGAACATCTCACTGTAGTCAAGAAGATCGACTGAGCAGTCTTCATTGAAGTCGGCAGGAGAGTATCCCCATCCACCACATTCAGGTTCAACCCACTGTGCAGGACCTACCCGCATCTCATCGATCCAGCCATTAAAGAATCTTGTATTATTGTAAAGACATCCAATATAAGTCACATCTCCTGCTGATGTTTTCGCAAGTACATCGTCATTGTTGAATACCTTACCTTCAGGAGTGACCAATACATCATTGACGTAAAGTTTGATAGAACCACCATAAACTTCCAGTGCTACATGATGCCATTCAAACGGACTGGCATCAATACTTGAACCATAATAGTATGCTGGATAATAATGATTGCCATTCTCTGCATATAAAGTAAACCCTAAACGCCAGCTGTTTATACCAAGATCAGTACCGGCATCAGTTATGACCAATCTTATCTGCTGACGGCGGTTAAAAATATAATAATCGTATTGAGTACCCGGAGACTGATATATTGAATTCTCATCGATCTTAACCCATGCTTCAATACGCACGTTCATCGGATCGATAACAAGATTATCATCATCTATCAAACGGAAGTTATCCCCTATACCATCAAAAGAATAACACTTATCAAAATCGGCATTATCAGCAGGGTATACATCTGGTGTAACGAGTATTGGGCCACCAGCAGCATCCTTAGCAACAGCAGTTGTACCGATATACTTCACAGGATCTTTATCTCTGCCTGGATTATCGGAATCGTCATCAATTGTGCCTTCAAAGCCAAGATCATTTGCATCAGCGTTGGCGTCCATATGGAGAAGCATATTGTAACCTATAAGATCTGTGTAAGGTGCCATATAAGCAGGCATTTCACCTGGAACAGACTCTATAGTAGTAACACCGTCTGCAAGCGTAACCTGAATATCATGGTAAGGCTGAGAAGCTACAATATAACCGCTGGCAACATAACCATTTACTTCTGCAAGAATATCTGCCGAAATAATGATTTGACCCTCACCAACATTTATCTGACCATGTGAGTTCATGAATATATCCGCAGCATTTATTGTTCCTCCGTTTAACTCGACGATTCCGTAACCGAGTCCGCCATAATACGCCGAAGGAACTGAAAAATTACCGCCACAGTTAAAGGTGCCGCTGTTCATCACCAGAGTACCGGTGCCTTTGGTACCGATATTGGCATAACTGAGAGTATTTATCTCGCCGCCATCAACGGTTATAGTGCCGGTGGTCGCTTCAGTGTTGGCAATCTTTACAATATTGGCATTCAAAGTACCTTCAACGGTAAGCGAACCACCCGGACTGCTTGCCGCTTCAACCTGGGTAATATTGGATGCTCCGGTATCATCGGAATATATCTTGGCCGGGTTGGTATTACTGATAAACGCGTGAGTGCCGGCACTGGGCAAACTGTCCCAGTTGCCCGTATCAGTCCAATCATCGCTAACCGCACCACTCCAGGTGGAAGCTTGGGCACAGAAACCCAATGCTAAAACAATACTCATCATTAAAACTACATTTTTTTTCATTTCAAATCTCCTTGAAAAATTAAAATAGAACTTAAACATAACTGATTACAAATCACATTCATTTTCACATCAAAATCTCCATTAAACAATATTCCTATTCTGAATATATAGAACTGATATCTGAAGAGCTTAAAGCAGCTTTATGTATCCTTACATCATCAATTCAGTTCCATATCATCAAGCTTAACAGCAGACATTATCAATTTTCTGTAATCTAAAATTAAATCGGAAAAACAAAGTTCTCTTATTAATACGGCTTCGTATTCAAATTCCTTGTAGGATGGAAATACTCAAAATAGTAATCCGCAGGCTCAGGGTCACTCAATGTATCCGCATAAGGCCAAAGCCCCATACTTGACGCATGACCATCAGCAAACAGATAGTTAATATTCTTGCCGTGGTTTGCCGCCGGCCCGCTTGCTGTATGCCTTAAACTGCGAATCTCACCACCAGCCCAGCCGTACTGATAGAGACTGTAATCAGGATATCCGTAGCCAATGCCTTGAGAGACCGGTGTATAGATGTCATGATCCCAGAAAACAGGTAAAGTAGAAGGGTTTTTGATTGATGAGAACTTTGTCCACCAGAACTGCGGGAAGGATTTGGTCTTTGTATCGGGATTGTATGGGCAGGAGAAATGCACATTCAAAGTATACATATGACCGGGACCAAGATCTATTCTTCCATCGGAGCCCAAAAGGTTCTTATCATACCCAGGTCCTAACTTTGCGGCGGTTGTCTTATTCCACTGGGTGGGACACATAAAAACCTTGAAAGTGTAGCGATCTTCACTGCCGCCAACGCCTCTGGTCTTGCCGTAATAAGCACCAAGCTGATCCCACCATCTGCCGCCGCCGTAATAACCATTACTAACCATCCTGCCGTCATTATCAGCTACATACAATGCAAGCATAGTACCCATATCCTTCAATTGAGAACTGCACTGTATCTTTCGAGCCTGTTCCTTCGCCTTGCCGAGAGCGGGCATCATTATTGCCATTAATATCGCAATAATTGAAATTACAACCAGCAATTCTATAAGTGTAAAACCCGTTAATTTTCTTCGTTTTCTTCTCATGTTAATTTCCTTAAAAATCAAGTTATAAACTTAAACAAAAGTGTTAAAAAACACGCTTGGACAACAAAACCTTTAACACATTACAATAATTTCAATAATTACGATAAAAGCCATTAATTATCCATAAAACCAATGATATCACATAACAATTGTAATACAAAGCAAAAAGTAAAAAAAATGCCCGAAAACTCAACAATTAAGCCTTCGGGCATCAGTAATATCAGGTTAGACTAACTTAAACTCCGAGTCATTATTATTTGACACGAAAGAACTGTTTAATCCACGCCAGAAACCATTATTCTGAATATATAGAATCGATCTCTGACTCGTCTAAAGATGTTTTATATATCCTTACATCATCAATCAAGCCGTCAAAGTATTTTGTGCCGCCTAATGTATCTGCACCCACAATAACACCTATAGTACTGTCAAGACTCTGCATTGCGGTTCCTGTTGACTGAGCGTCCAGCTCACCATCAATATAAATATAGCCGGTCAAACCCTTTCGAACTATTGCGATATGATGCCAATCACCATCATTTGCTGCACCAGTCGAATTAAAATTAAACTGGTACGCAGAGCGATAAACAGCAAAATTAACCTTGCCATCACTCTTAAGCCGCATCCAGTATTCACCGTTATATCTTGTATCACGCTGCTGAACGACTGTCTGCTCTGCTGTTGCAGTTGTCTTCACCCAAGCCATAACAGTAAAGTCAATTTCACCCTCAAGAGCGGCACCTATTCCGAAATCAACATAGTCGCCACTGCCATCGAAATCAAGTGCACCATCAATAATGCCGGTGCTCCAAACAGGGTTGCCGTTAACTTCCCCCACGCACTTTGTCTGGGAACTGTCACCGGTAAACGTACCGCTCTGATTATCCAGCTTCCACCATGCAAAGATTCTACTATTATAAATCTCAAGCAATTGCTCATCATTCAACAACGAGCTGTATATCCTGACATCATCAATCAACCCGTCAAAATATTTAGCTCCACTGCTCAACATATCGGCGCCAATAACAACACCTATCGCATCATTGAGATTCTGCACGCTGCTGCCGGTCGCCTGAGCATTGAGCTGACCATCAATGTAGATATAACCTTTCAAGCCATCGCGGGCAATTGTAATATTATGCCATCTGCCATCATTAACAGTATCACTCGAATCAAAGTTAAACTGGTATCCATTACCGTAAACGGCAAAATTAATCTTACCATTACTCTTAACCCTCATCCAGTACTCTCCGTTGTACCAAGTGTATCGCTGCTGAACAACGGTCTGCTCTACTGTCGCATCGGTTTTTACCCAGGCCGTTACAGTAAAATCGTTATCTCCATCAAGAGATGCGTCTGTCCCGCAGTATACGTAATCATTTATACCGTCAAATTCAAGAGCTCCGCCCATGATACCATCATCAGGCTTCCATACGCACCCCGACAGCGAGCCATCGACATAGTTTTCGGTCTCATCATAAGCGGTAGTACCGGTGCTTTCATCCAATTTCCACCAGCCGCGAATTCTATCAAAATTGTTCTTTAGCTCTCTGCCGTCTTTGGCAATACTAACCAACCCAGTTTCCAAATCTTCGTTCAAAAATGGGCTTTGGAAGGTGTGATTCGGATACAAGTCAATTTCGGTTCCATCAATCTTAGGCAAATCATCCGAATTTGTATAAAAAGTAAATGTCCCTGAGCTCTGCAAACCTTCATAAACGATTCTGTCATTCGTGTATACGGTAAGCGAATTATTTAAAACATCGGTCTGGAATGCCGCAAAACTGGCATAATCACTGGCTTGAACAACTTCAATTATTGCCGGAGCAAGCTCCTGATTAAACAACATCCAGTTATTATCATTAGTATCCCATGTATATCCACCCCAAGCCGGTCTAACAGCCGCATAAGCAGAAGGCCCATTGATAAATACCCAGTTATTAGATTCGCTTTTTACTGTAATAAGATCGTCCGAGAAATAAACCCTCATATCTCCGGTTTGATAACTTAAGCTGTCATCAATCTTCTGAACTATCAGCGTGCCTTCATTTTGAACCGTCCAATACTGATTATAAGTCTTTCCATTAACCAGCCCCTCACATTGCGGAAAGATACGTGAATCAGGATCATCTGCAAATATAGCGCCAACCCAACGATTCTGACAGCTTATGCCGGCCCAATCCTCATAATCTCTCTTCTCAAACATCAATGTACCGATAATAAAGTCCGGTGTACAGTAACTGTATTTTAGAATGCCACCGGTAGAATCGATAAAGTAGTCCATGGTATCAGGATCACTATCGGGATACCCATCAACCATCAGCCCAAGTCTCCTTGAACTGGATTCGTAATTTCCCCTGCCGCTAACATCTAAAGCGATATCCATCACAACCAGTGGCAATCTATATTCACTGGTTGCCAAACACATAACTTTCGGGTGTTTATTATTAGCATTGCCTTCCCCGAAATAAAACCATGCCATTGAAGCGCAGGAATCAGAGCTCGCCAGCAGAGCATCTTCCTGATAAACACGCACTTTACCGCCGCCTCGAACAGTATTGATCTGCTCCTGCGCCCAGTCTGCCCACCAGAGATCAAGACTCATTTTTGCCAACTCTTTAAGCTCCGGATCCTCGGTAAAATCAAAACAGTTATACCACATCTGAAGAGTGTAAGGACTGTAACCAACTGCCGCTATCTCAACGAGGAAACCCCTTTTCGACCTTTCAAGAAAATACTCTTTCAGGAAACTGTTCCATGCCTGATAATGCTGCTGGGCAGTATAGCCGTCATCCAATGTGTACGTATTATATGGATATACATCTCGAAGCACTTTGACCGAACCCCACCATCCGGTAAGTTCCATAGAATCACGATTTTCCGAACCGAACAACTCCCATGTCGTCATCGAGGCATTGGTCATCTTTGAATGCGATTTTGCCCAAAGCCACATGATCTCACACATATCCGCTTCCGCTGTAGAGGTAAGACGACCTGGGAAAAATTTGCTTGTCTGATTAAACAATTCATAAATCCTGAAAAACAGATCCGCTTCCCAAAGGAATTGATAATCAAGATCATTATTTTCTATATACTGACATGCCGCAATTATTGCATTATTAGCATCTGTAAGATTAGTATTTCGATACAATGCAGATAGTGCAAAATTAAGTTTACCCCAGACTGTTGTTGAAAAATCTGGATATGGAGAAGAAATCTGTGAATCAAGAACCTGATTACGCCTGGCTTCAAAACCGGCTTGTATATTCTTTAGATATTCATCAGTGAATCCCGGACCGGTTGAGAAAGACCACACATCACCAACATAAGGGCTATTGGGATCAGATGAATTAACCCCATCAACCCTCCAGTAGTAAGTAGTCCTTGTTGCTAACGTACCAGGAGAGTAAGACGCTGTAGTAAAATTACCTTTATATTCGGTATCGCTTGTCGTCGCATTGAGGACAGAATCATAGTCAGTTCCAAAATACAAATTATCCCCATTTGCAGTATCATCACCTGATGTCCAAGTCAAAGTAACATTATTCGGTTCACCCAAACTTCCATCAGCAGGTGATGGGTTATATGCAATCGAATAATCAGTGTACAGATAAGTCTTATCATCACCTGAATCATACTCGATTACCAAAGTATCTCTATCACCTCCATCACAAAGGATGTAACCGGCATTATAATACGAAGTAATCTCTTCAACCTGATCGCCATCAACGGCCAAAACACCGCCGCAAACATCAAAACTGCCGTGAGAATTCATAAATATATCCTCGGCATTTATCGTGCCGCCGTTAAGCTCTAACACACCATAACCTACACCTGCATAATAAGCAGATGGTATAGATAAGTTAGTAACACCGGTTATTGTTCCACTATTGACAATAAGCGTTCCCGTACCTTGCGTTCCAACATTCATGTAGCTTGTCATACTTATCGTACCGCCGCTAATCGTAACCGTACCGGAGGTGTTAGCAGAATTCGCTATTTTGAGATTTGAAGGTAATAATGTACCTTCAATTGTAAGCGAAGCACCATCACCTGCAGCCCCAACTTCAGTTGTGTTGGATGCGGCAGTATCACCGGAATATATTTTTACCGTATTAGTGTTGCTGATTGTAGCGTTTACACCACTGCTCGGCACACCGGAATCCCAGTTGCCGGCAACCGTCCAATCATCATCTACACTTCCAGTCCAGTTAGTAGCCTGAACTGCAAAAGCTAACGTTAACACAAAACACATCATCGAAACCAGTTTGATCTTCATTTGAAATATCCTTAAAAAAACTACATTAAATTCCCAACGCACCATGCTTTAGATGATATTCAAAAGCCATTGCCTCGCTCTTCTACGATAGTCGCTGTCTTTGGACATCCAAAGATCGGTATGAGAAGAGATGAAATATTGATTTGGTATATCAAACAATTCCTCAACAGGCACATCTATAAAAGTAAAATCACCAAATTTATTTTTGTCTGAAAGATACTCACGAGTCTTTTGTGAAAACTCATCTTTATTAGCGCATATCAGTTGTCTTCTGCCGTCAAGCAGCTTTAGCCTTTCAAGTGCAGACTCCCTGCCATTATCCTCGTACCGCCAATCTTCTTTTACACCGTCATAATGATCGTGAGTGATAAACCCCTTCCACATTGATGCGATTCTTTCATCAGCAAGCCCGATATAATTAACAGCAATAGCGCCTCTTGAAAATCCACACAAAAACAGAGAATCCATATCACCGCCAAAACGTTCACATATCCTCGGGATATTAATAGTGCAGTAATCGATAGCTGCCTGTTTATCACCCCACCATGTTACCTCATTGTGTTTATGATCTTTGGCAATAAACGGCAAAACAACCCATATCCATCCCTTGGCTCCACACAATCCATAACCAAGATTCGCGTCCTCAACTTTACCGGTTGAACCACTGCCCGGATAATAATTGCCTGTATACTCAACCATCACAGGATATTTTTTGTCGGGTTGCCAATCTAAAGGCAAATAAAGGCTATGATGAATGCACGTGCCTCGATAT
The DNA here is from genome assembly GCA_044440125.1 of Sedimentisphaeraceae bacterium JB056. GTDB lineage: Bacteria > Planctomycetota > Phycisphaerae > Sedimentisphaerales > Sedimentisphaeraceae > JBITAJ01. Next base: position 65,383 of record JBITAJ010000003.1, read on the forward strand.
TCCGCAGCGACCTGCCTAACACGCTTGCCGGAACCAGGTTCTCTACCTATCATTTCAGGAGGAAGTTCGATTTGATTAATTTCATCTACAGTTGTGGCTTTAATATTACTCATGTGACAATATTTCAAGAATTACGCCAATTGAATTTAAGACACGTTATACATATCAAAACGGCTAAACACTAAACCTTAGATCATTACAATAATTACAATAAAGAAAACAGAACACACAAAAGACCTTTAAACAATATTATCACATTACAATTGCAATACAATATCTTTTTTCAAAAAATCACATTTTCTCAGCTGCCACAAAAAAAGGGAGCGATGGACTACTTAAAAGCTCACCGCTCCCTGTATAAGGAACATTAAATTATCGTCGTATCAGATGATATCAATTAAAGTCTCTGACTAATTTCTCGTCACCATTCTGGAGCGTTATAACTCCGCTCTTGTATGCCGATTTCATATATGGGCTGTCGAACGTCATTGGATAAAAATAATCTATATACTCTCCGCCAACAGTAGGCATTTCCATAGTCGCCGCATTGAAAGCAATTTCTTTTGCATCATTGCCGCATCCGGTATAGACCAATACATTATAGCCCGGCACAACTGTCTTATACAACGCTATCGGGTTGTCAAGAACGTCGGATATAAAATCTTCCAGCGTCGGATGATCGGCCTTGCGGGCGGCCTCAATAATTACCGGCGAGAACCTGTCTTCGAGCTGAATAACTTTGTGATCGCATATCCATGAATAGGCCCCGTCTTTAATCTTCACGGTAGCATCATCCTTGGGGCTGTCAAAATACATTTGCGTAGTATTGCCCTTTTTAGCTCTCTTAGCCTTTTCATACTCTTCATCCCAAAGAATTGGCTTAATTGCTACATAAGCATTGCCCTTTTGCAGGAACAACCACCCTTCTTTTTCTATCAGCTTGTCCCAATCCTTACCTACGAACACTCCCATGCCACGGTCAAACATAATGCCCGCAGGGAACCATTCTGGATTAACCTGAGTGATTCTTCTTGCCTGCTGAGTAATCATAACAGACTTGCTCTGCACCGTACGATAGTTAATGTGCATATCGTAGCCCTTTTTGCTCTTGACGTAGCCAGGCTCATCCTTGCCCGCCAACTGAATACCCACTGTAACAACACGGCTAAGTGGCGACTGAGCAAAGATCATGCCGTGCCAACGCTTGGTGAGGCTCAAATGGCTATGTACAGCCCCAGGATGCTCCATCTGACATCCAAGCACATAGTCAGGAGTAACATAACTATACTTAACAAACCGCGACTCTGTATCGCAACATATACTTCTTTCCATACCCATCGGGCGAGGCCAAACACCTTCCTCTTCACCAACACCACGTGATATATACTCAAAACAACCCAGTCCCTGCCTATCAAGAGCCGTCTTCATCACAACAGGCGGCAACTGGTAGCCATTAATGAGCGACCAGTAATACCAGATATCAGGGGCACCAACACCACCTAAATAATACCGCATAAGGGTAGTGATCGAAGCATACCCGCCTTCGTAGTTGTGCCTGCCTTTCATGCCGCCGCGCAGTCCGGAAATCGACTCCTGGGCCCAGTCTGCCCAGACCAAATCAAAGAAGTTGCCTACAATTTCCTTCAGCTCATCATCACCGCTGCACGTATAAACCAAATCGACAAAATTAAGCGTATGGTGCATATATCCATCAGCAGCACGTTCTACAAAGAATCCGCGCCTTGCACGTTCTGTAAAATACTCTTTCAAGAACCCGACCCACGCTTCATAATGGTCAGCAGCATTATACTCTTTACCATCAGAAAGATTTGCTCGACCACCAAAGCTGCGGTCTAACTTCCCGTAATAGCCGGGATGCCCATAATGAAAACCTCCGCCAAAACCATAATCAGGATAGATACGGTCTTTGTACTCTGGTTCATTCATAAAAATACGAGACGACACAAGATTACACGCCTTGCCGTTCAGATCATGATTTTCACTGCCGTCCATCCACCATGTGCTCTGCTTTGACCAGTGTATATCATTCTTTTCATAAGTACGCAGCCAAAGAACCTCCAAAAGTTTTTCCTGAACCTCCGGTGTTAAGCGGCCCGGAAATTTATCCGACTTATCCGAAAAATTATCGTAAAGTCTGCATAGCATAGGGGTGAGAAATAAAGACCACGGATCATCAAGAACATCCGGCTTTTCCAACTCTTCCATAATACCGGCATTCGCCTCTTCTATATCCATCCCAAGATAAAGTTTCGTAAAATAGTTCACATAGGGACTGCCCCACATTGTTTTTGTGGCACGCTGCTGAGCGTCCAACATTCTTGCCGACCGAGTATTACGCTCTTCTTCCATTCGCTGCTCAAGAGTCTTATCCGTTACACCGATATACTTACCATCCTTTGAAAAATTGATCCCGTCAAGCCAGACAACCGTATCTTTTGGCATATCTATTTTGAACCTGCATTCTTTCACATTAGAATAATCAAAACCACTCTGGGCATCAAAGTCTTTTAGACTAATACTCAACTGTTGCCATTTATTATTTTCCAGTGCCTCAATTGTTTTTCTTGCCTGCCTGCCCGCTTTATCCACCAGGGTAACAATACCCTCGCCCGCAGAGGCCGAACCCTTTATCTTAATAAATAAATTAAGCGTAAATCCCTCATCCAACTGCCAGAGATCGCCCCAAAGACTCGATACAAAACCAAAAGCTTTGTCGCTGCCGGCCTTTGCAGCATTGTAAACTATGCTAAGATCGCCTACCTGCTTATCGGCATGATCTGCTTTAAAGTAAGGTGAACTATAGTTAACATTCAGCCTCTTGCTTAAGTCGTGATACAAATCCTGCGAATCGGCTGCAACAGTAAAAAGCCGTGGCTCTTCATCCCAAAAATCCAAAGTTTGCGACTCACTCATACATATTGACGGCAGTAACCCGCTAACAACAAAAAACAGCAAAATAATTTTCAATTTCATTTCATTTACCTCTTTCTATATAATACTATCTATTCAGAACTCTTTTGTAATGTATAAACCGTTAAACCGGTAATATCTTTTTGTTTTGCCGGTATTACTATGCTCACCAGATAACCAACCACATAACAGGCGACAACGCCAACCGCAGGATATGCGAGAAAATGCATATGCGTATAGTTCATAACATAATAAGTAGCAGCCAATGAAGCAATTACGCCGGCAACAGCTCCTGCACTATTTGTTCTCTTTGTAAAGATACCCAAAGTATATATTCCCGTGATAGCGCCAAGAAGCACGCCGAATATAACCATGCACAAATCCCATATTGAGGTCAAATCAGTTTTGACTAAAAACAAAGCTGAAACCGTACCAAACACACCGAGTGAAGCAGTAAGAATTCTACCGAGAATAACGCAACTATGATCTGTCGCATCTTTTTTAAACCTGCGATAAAAATCCTCAACACCCAGATTTGCAACACTATTGAGAGCACTGGACAACGTTGACATTGTCGCAGCAAGTATTGCCGCAATAACCAACCCTGCCAAACCGACAGGCAGATTCTGAGCCGCAAAAAGCGGAAAAATACCATCCGACTTCGTCGCAGGACTGAGCATCTCAGGCTTCTCCATATAGAACAAAAATAAAATGGTACCAAGACTGAATAATACTGCATTAAGAGGTACGGCGACCACAAGCGACATGATAATTGCCTTTTTAGATTCCTTCTCATTGGGCGTACACTGCATGCGTTGAATGAAATTTTGATCCCCTATCATGCCAAGAGTGTTTACAAGTATATTCAAAAACAATATAAAAGCACAAGGTTCAACAAATGAAATATTCCAATCAAACATATGCAGCTTATCAGCAGTCTGAATATTGCTCCAGCCCTGCGAAAAGCTCATATCAAGCCCCGTAATAGCCCATACAAGACAAACCACAACAGCCATAATCATTACTATTGCCTGAAGAACGTCCGTCCAAATCACACCTTCAAGCCCGCCAAGAAATACATAGCAGGTTGTAACGACACCCATAATGACTATACTGACCTCAATTGGTATGCCGGTTATACTGCTTATTGCTATCGCCGGCAAAATCATTACAGCCGACATTCTGCCCAATATCTGCAGAAACGACCATATTATACTTCCTGCAATTCGCAGAAAAATATTATACCTGCGTTCAAGATACTCATTTGCAGTCGCAACCTCCAATCTTCGTGCGATAGGCATATATAAATAAATAGCCAGCGGCGGAATGGTTATAATAGAGAAAACGGTTGCTCCAAAATAGAACCAATTATCCGAAAATGCCTTACCCGGCACAGCCATCAAACTTATAGCACTTGCACCTGTAGCAAACATACTGAGACCAGAAGCCCACCAAGGCACGCGTTTGCCGCCGCGAAAATAATCCTCGCTGTTTTTCTCTCGCTTTGAAAGATACGCACCAACAAGCAACATTCCTACCATAAAGACAACGACAACGCCATGATCAACCCAGCCATACTTTGTTGCAGGCATTACAGCTTTGACGTTGACCGATGAATCAACGCCAATGATACCAAATTCCACATCATCAAATACAACACCCACCGGTTTGATTGACTGCGGCAACTCCCCCAAAATAACCCATTTATTCGTAAACGTGTGATACGCAAGAATATCATTACTCTGGCCGTATTTGGACAAAAAGACAATATGAGCCAAACCACAAGGAGCAGACACCATATTTGACAAGTCATAATCTGTTTGACCGAGCTGCTCAAAAATCTTATCGGGAGAAAGCCGCGACACTCTAAAGCCCTCATTATTGGTAAAGACAAATAATCTGCCCGAAACTGCAGCAACTGAAACAACCTTTCCATCGATGGGCTGCCATGCGTCCAATTTTTTCCATTTCCCATCTTTTGCAAGAAGGTCCATTGAAAACGCTGCTTCAGCGCCAACAGCATATATATGTCCGGAAGCCAATGCAGCTTTAACATCGGGAATAAATACGGGAAGCTCAGGCATTTGTTCCGAATGCAGCTTATCTTCCTCTATCCAATATCGAACTACCTCTTTCGTCTCAACATCATCTTTATAACCGCCGATGCAAATCACACCATCAGAGGTACTTACGGCAGCTCCGCCATAGACACGATTCTGTAACGGTGAAATTTCCGCCCACTTTTGACCGTCTTCATCCAACATAAATACCGCATTGCTGGCAACCTGAGACTTGAAACCGCCAATAACTAAAAGATTTTCACCATCCCGCCCGACAAACGCTTTATCAAGTTCAGCGCCAAGCGGAGCAATTCTCTCAAACTCAAAGAAACCTTCCGTCTCTACACTATCAGCAACAGCCAAAGTGCAAACTGTCAGTATTAACAAAACCAAGAACACACATCTATTTACTTTCAAGTTTTTCATGGATTCCAATCTTCTTACCAATTGTGTATAAATTCAGCAAAGTTTATAAGTCATTTATTATACGGTTCAATCTGTCCTAATTGAAGTAACAAACTTTCATTTCGGCAATTCTGGTGATTTTAGCAATTCCATAACTTCGCAAGGAATTTCACGACCGGCAACCTTAACAATAGTTCCGCCTGCACGAGACGCCCACTTCACCTTACCGTCTTGATCAAACTGCACATAAACGCAGCGAGCATCAGTCTCAACGTTACCTGCTATTGTGATTCCCTCGCCGTGAGATACAATAAAAAGTCCGGTCCCTTCTTCTGTAGCAATTCTGACAGCTCTTGAACCATCGGTAGACTCAATCAGTTTGGATTTGAGACTTTTTGCGTATGCTCCAGGACGACTCGGTTTTAGTATGGTAATAAATTCGGCATTGCCGGAAGTCTGTTGACGGTAAGACGGGTAAGTGGTATCGGTCAGCGGAACCGCATTGAATCCTTTACGAAGGAGCAATTCTAATCTCTTTGGATAAATGGGAATAATCTCCAGATTTGCATCCTGACTATTTGTAGTCCAAACACGGCAGGTTTTGGCATCTGTTTCATATGTATTATTGGGATAGATGTGCCAACATTGATCATAGGTATGGCTCTTGCCATCGTTGGGTTTTAGCATATCTGCCACGAAATAGAGCCCGGCTTCCTTGAGGAAGAAAACTTTTCTTTCGTGGCGAACATTAGGATAGCCCTGCCCCCAGCCTTCCAAGAGACCTGCATTATCGGAGACAAATGCGCTTGTTCCGCAGGGACCATCCACATAAGATTTCGGCTTCAAACGTGGGTAGCCACGTTCATCAACCTCCACTGTATTATGAGATTTAGTCTGATGCCGCTGCCAATCGAAATGAGGATGGCGGGATTCATAAGAACTCATCCCGGTATCGTTAAGCAGCTTTTGTCCATAAGCAGAGAGGATGACGGCATTTTGATCCATATGATAATGACCACCGCCAACACGCGAAGACAAAAACAGAACATTGGCATCTGGCTGCCATGAATTACGCAAGATACCAATTTTAGCATTCGGGTAGCTGATATTTGTTACTTCCGGCGCATGACCTGTTTTGCCTTTACTGACCCACCACGTTAGCTCAGGATCGTTAAAGAATATCGCCGCACGTTTGATTGCTGGTGATGTAACAGAGCTTTTTGCAGTCCCTTCGCCCCAATTGGGAGGTGTCCCGTCGGGCAAGGAACAGAACATTAGATAGCGTGCCAATTGATGGGTCTTTGGTGCAAGTGCATCAGGCGATTTCAAATCGTGTTCCTTGTAAAGTTCAAGCAGACTGACCATCTGGTCAAGAACCCCGTAAGGATAACCGAAAGTATGTTCAATATAAGCTCCATCATCAAGAACCATCGATTTAAGATTGAGCTTCAATCTATCATTGGCATCTTCAATCCATAGCTTGCTGTCTGCAAACTCTGGAAAGGTTACCGAAAGCAGAATCAAGGAACTAAACTTGCTCATACCCTGATTACCATAGTTCCCGCCACGATTCTTTGACGGATTGATATAGAGCATTGAACCATTTCGAACAGCGCCCTTGAGCAGTTCGACGCAATCACGCGGCTGGCATGCTTCCATGGAAAACAGGTGTGGGAATAACATTGAATAATAATATGCACGACCGGCAGCATTCAATTCATTTCCATCGGCATCTCTGCAATCCAGAGATGGTAAATCTGCCATAAAATCACAAATCAGGTCCAACGTAACCCTCTCTGCCTTCCTATCTTCGACCGACAGTGACCATGCCGTCATATTGTACAGCCAGTATAACCGCTGCGTCCAGTTCGGAAACTGGTTGTGCGCTCCTTTTGGCATATCCCAATCTACGCCGCCGGGCAGTCCTTCCCAAGAGTAGATATACCCCAGATTATTGTCCCAGGTAATTTCCTTCTCGTCAAAAACCGTCGGTTTAACCCAAAAGAGCACGAGCGATTGGTCTTCTTTCGTACTGAAGGCTTTCAGTTTCATTTTTACTGATTTGACACTTTTAACATCGACTTTCGAAAGGTCAAAGGAAATGAGCGACCACCTTGTGTTATCATCAAATGGTTTTCCAACCTTTAAGCCAGAGTTGCAGACTTCCAACTTCTCTTCGGTTCCGTAGTTTATTTTACTGTATTTACCCGCACGAACGTAAGCATCTTCTACAGCCTTGACACTCACCGCCAGCCCATCATTAAATTGCAGTTGCAACATCGGCGGGTTTTCTGAGTTGCGTGAATCGACAAAACTCACCACGCCATCTTTGTGCCTACCCATAAGCTTAAATGTCATCATTTCACGCCTTAAAATCCCCCTATTGATGCTGATGTAGTAATCTTCAGGCTGAGTTTTAAGCTCAAATGTGTCCAGAGCGGTAATTTGCTGGTCAAAGCCGAAAAATTTATCTTTCCTAAGTTTTACACGCAAAGTTTCTCCGCCTCTGGGCTTGGTTTTAGGATCTATTGGTCGATTCTGAAAATATTCCAAAAGCTCAACCCCTGCCTGCTCATAATCACCAACTTTAACAGCATCCTCAACTCTTCTTAACTTAGAGCTATAGGCATAATCAACCATTGGCTTTTTAGCCCATCTTCCATTGATGAAAGATCCAAAGAAATCTGCATCAGTAATTTTCCGCTTACAATTATTATCGTACAGTTCTTTGAGCTTCTCCGCAGACATCTCCGGCGATGCCTGAACAATAACACTCAGTATCAAAAAAACGAAAAACACGCATCTATTTAATTTAAAGTTCATCATCTCTTTCACATCCCTACTAATATTTATTCAGTTCTATCCCGCTCGCAACAAGTTTATTTCGCAAGACATCTATTTCTATATCCCGAACTTTTGTATCTTCCATTGCAGCCAAAGCCGCCGCAACTCCCGCGGCCTGTCCCATTTGCGCGGCAACAGGTTGCACGCGGATTGCCGACATAGCGATATGGGTTGCACTTATACATCTTCCTGCGGTAAGCAATCCTTCATAATTTTTAGGTATTAAACTGCGGTAAGTAATGGCATGGGCTGGAAGCTGTTTTTCTTCACGCGAAATCTTTTCACCCCAAATATCAAGCCAATACTCTCCAACAGCTACTGTGTCATCAGGAAAAACACCAGACCTCTGGGAACATTCAGTTATAATATCCTCGCCCTTGATTCTTCTGGATTCTCTCACGCCAATCTTTGGCGGCAAATAAACCGCATATCCATTTTGTGAAAGCAAATCAATATCCGATTTCATTTTCTCGAACGCCTCGGTCTGGGTTTCACCAAGTTTAACATCATCGTTGACATCCTCGCACATGGCGGTAGCTCCCCAATGCAGATACAAGCCGGTTGAGCGATCATACACGCCTTGATCTGCTTTAGTGTGCCAGCCATGCCCGGATTCTATAAATCCCCTATGGTTGAGGCTGTTAAAGTCCAGACCGCTTTTGCCATTAAACTTACTACTTATATACATCCACGTACAAGGCATAACTACACTGTCAGCTATATCCCGGGCATGAGGTTCTCCATAGTGGTCTTTGGATTCCCTTCCACACATAAATTCACAACCCGCCAGCGAAGCAACCTCGCCATTACCCGTAGCATCTATTGTTACTTTCGCCTTGATTACAAGCTTTCTCTTACTGCGGTCGGTAACGGTTACACCTTTTACCTCAGTTCTGTTTCCTGCATCTTCAGTAATAACACCGCTAACCCTGCAACCGGTCATAAGCGTGATATTTTCTTCAGCTCGTATCATATCATTAAGAACGTATTCGTAGCTGCTTGGCAGATACCAAATCCCATGCCTGCCGCCATCAGGTTGCAAACCCGTATCGTTAAGCGAAAAGTTGTTCTGAAGCGTATCGACCATATCCTTATATATACCCATGCTCGGCCATCCGCACGGCATGCATACAAAATTATCAACCGGCGCACCACCGATACTCAGATCTTCTTCCAGCAATACAACCTTCCCGCCACCCCTGGCGGCAGCTATCGCGGCCGGAATCCCGGCAGCACCGGCACCAACAACCGCGACATCGGCTATAATTTCACTATCACCAGTTTTTATAACTGTCTTAAAATCATTTTTCATTACACATTTCCATCATCAGCTTTATATTTAACTCGAAGCTCTTTCAATTCATCTTTCAGCTCTTCAATAATTTCTTTGTATTGTTTGCTATCATAGCAATTTTTCATTTCAGAAGGGTCTCTTTCCAAATCGTAAAATTCCCATTCGTTAAGATTATAAAAATGGATAAGTTTATATTTTTTCGTAACAACACCTTCATGCTTTCGCACACTATGGGCACCGGGGAATTCATAATAATGGTAATAAAGGCTCTTTCGCCAATTCTCAGGCACCTGACCCTTCATCAATGGCACGATACTCTCTCCCTGCATATCAGAAGGCGGCTCAATACCCGCAACCGAAAGAAACGTCGAAGCATAATCTATATTTTGAACCAGTTCCTTACTAACACTTCCAGGCTTTATAACCGATGGCCATCTTACCACAAAAGGAGTTCTGAAAGAAGTCTCATACATAAAACGTTTATCAAACCAACCATGTTCACCAAGATAAAAACCTTGATCAGAAGAGTAAATGACTATTGTATTTTCGGCAAGAGCTGATTCATCTAAATAATCAAGTACTCTACCAATATTATCATCGACAGAACGAATGCAACGAAGATAATCTTTCATATACCGTTGATATTTCCATTTAACAAGCTCTTTTCCTGAAAGATTAGAATCTAAAAACGCCTTATTCTTGTCATTGTAGGCCTTATCCCATGCCCTGCGCTGCTGATCATTGAGCCTGCCGTAACTTTTCTTCCATAGAGGTGTGCCTTTATCCTCATCTTTCCATATCTTAAAATCCCAACCAAGTCTCATGGTATTGGAAATAGTCATATCCTGCTCTTTTGCGGCAGTCCCTCTACCTGAATTATCATCAAAAAGCGTATCAGGTTCTGGGATACTTACATCATCAAAAAGGTTAAGATATTTCATTGGGGGTTGCCAGTTACGATGCGGTGCTTTATGTTGGAGCATAAGCATAAACGGCTTTCCTGCATCACCGCAGGTTTCAAGCCATGAAAGTGCCTTGTCAGTAATAATATCTGTAACATAGCCCTCTTCACTTTTTTGACCTTCATCTGTTACAAAATCTGGATTATAATAGTCTCCCTGTCCGGGCAGAACTTCCCAATAATCAAAACCGGTAGGCTTACTCTTCAAATGCCATTTACCAATGATTGCAGTCTGGTAATCGGCTTTTGAGAGTAACTTCACAAAGGTTTGCTGAGAACCATCAAACTCTTTCAAATTATCAGTAACACCATTAATATGGCTATGCTTTCCGGTAAGAATACAAGCCCGAGCCGGAGCGCATATCGAATTAGCTACATAGCTCCTGTCAAACCGCATTCCCTCATTAATTATCCGGTCAATATTAGGAGTCGGCGCAACTTTAGCCAGCCTGCCGCCATAACCGCTTATTGCCTGATAAGCATGATCGTCAGAATATATAAAGATAATATTCGGCTTTTTCGAAGATTCTCTTTTCGATATAACTGAACTGCCGCAGCCCAAAAGACTCAACGCAGTACAACTTGCACCTAAATATTTCAAGAAGCTTCGTCTTGATGAGATTAAAACATCACTTCTTTCCATTTCCATATCCTTTTAATTCAACAAAATCAACTTCCTTGCCGCCAAATATCAGCTCTTCACCATTTAAAACCATAGCATAATCAATCTTTTCACCCACATCAAACTGAATATAGGCAAATTCAGCTTTTATACTCAGGTTTGACACATTTATCGCATTTGCAGGATTAGTGTTATGCAGATATACCCCTTTACCCTGAGGCAATTGAATTTCAAAAGCGATAGCCTCTTCTGATTCTTCCAATAGTGTAATTTCAACATCCGACTTTCCTGCATCTTTTTTTGGATATAGTAAAGTGTAAAATCTTGCCTGCCCCGCTGACTTCTGGCGAAAACACGGATATTTCGTATCACCAAGCGGATTGGCATTAAACCCATCTCTTACAAAACACTTTGCATCCTGCGGGTACAACGAAACAATTTCAATTCCAACGCCTGAATCAGTAGTACTTACTCTCGCTCCGTCAACTTCATAATCTAATAAAGGCGACAGATGCCAGCATTGATTATATGCATGTTCGATGTCATCAGAAGGCTGCATCAAATCAGCAACTATAAACAATCCCGGCTCCTTCAAATACATCACGCTTCTGTTGTGTAAAACAGTCGGATAACCGGCGGCATACCCCTTGAAATACTCCACCTTTTCGCTTAGGTAAAGCTCACTCTTGCAATCTCCTTCCGGCGACATAGTTGCTCCGGGCATCTCAAGCCTTGGGAAGCCTTTTTCATCAACTTCAACAGTATTGTGTGATTTGGTTTGATGGCGTTGCCAGTCAAAATGAGGATGAGAACCTGAATATGAACTCATGCCGGTATCAACAAGCAGTTTCCTGCCGTAAGCCGACAGTGAAATATGATTCTGATCAACATGATAATGCCCGCCTCCTACCCGTGGTGAGACAAAAATCGCAATCGCATTTTCATCCCATCCGCTTCTGAGCATTACGATCTTAGCATCAGGATAATTTAAACTGGTGTATTTTGGAGCATAATCATTTTTTGTCAGCCCGCACCACCATTGAAGCTGTTCATCATCAAAAAACTCCGCCGCACGCTTTACCGCAGCATTTGTCTTTGTATCACGAGGGCCGCCTTCTCCCCACGCAACCGGCACACCGTCAGGCATTGACACATTCATCAGGTATTTAGCAAGCTGATGCGTCTTTCTGGAAAAAGACTCTGGTAATGATGCGTTATGATCCTTGCAGTAATCAAGCAAATCGAGCATCATCTGTAAAACAGGGAAAGGATAGCCCATTGTGTGTTCAGTATACGAGCCGTCAGCCAAAACTAAATGATCCATTAAGTCTTCAGCTCTTGCAAAGGCATCCTCTTTCCATAAATTAGAATCGGCAAGTTCCGGGAAGGTTAAGCAAAGGGTAGTAATGCTGGAAATAAGTGAAAGCCCCATATTGTCATAATTATTCCTGCGAAGCTTTGAAGGATTGAGCCACATATACTCACCCTCTTTGCACAGAAACTTCATTATTTCCGTGCAGTCACGACCAGTCATCACATCAAGATCAAATAAATACGGCAGATATGTAGAAAGACCGGTTAGACGCCCTAAACCGGCATTAAGCTCACCATTGGCACGAGACTGATAATTATACTCCTCAATAAAATCTCTGAGCATAGAGATAACCTTCTCACCAACCTCATTATCACCGTCTGTCACCGCGCATCTGCTTATATCGCCAAGCCAGTACAATCTTCGCACCCAGTTGGGATACTGCGAATGTGCCCCCTCAGGCCTGCCCCATTCAATGTCGCCATCCAAACCTTCCCAGGAATACTGATAACCGAGCATATTGCCCCAATTATCCTCATCCTCATTTACAATCGTTGGATAAGAACGCCACAAAATCAAGGAATCTTCATTTTTCTGGCTGTAGGCATAAATTTTGAGCCTTGCCTTTTCTGCTTTCTCAACCGGCACTTTCGATAAGTCAAAACTGATCAATGCTCTGGATGTATTGTCATCGAATGGCTTATTCGTTTTCAAACCGGAATTACATATCCTTAATAATTCTTCTTTGCCGTAATTATCATTCTTAAACTTACCGGCCCGTACATAAACATCAGCCGAAGCCGTAACACTAACCCACTCTTTATCAATCAAAAGCTCAAGAACAGGCTTATTAGAAACAGATTCTCGGGAATTAACAAAGCTGGCCGACTCGTTCTTGTGCCGTCCCATAAGCATAAATACAACATCGCCGCGTCTTATAAAACCGCCGACATCAAGTATATACTCCGCCGGTTGATCCTTGATTTCAAAGACGGCCGCAACCTTTTCCTGCTGATCAAAGCCAATAATATTGTCCATTAGAAAGTCAACCCTTGTCTGATTCCAGCTTGAAGATATCTTCTGACGCTTAAAATCACGACTTCTGTAATACTTCAACAACTCATTTGCAGCAGACTCATAATCTCCCTTTTTCGCGCAATACTCAACAGCCCTTAACTTTCTGCTGTAAGAATAATCCAAAATCGGCCGATTGTTCCATGACCCATTATCCAAATTATATTGACCAAAGAAATCCTGATCTGAAATAACTCGTTTCTGATTGTTTTCCACTCTTTTCAACAACTCTTCAGCATCAAAGGCGAATACCGTATTAAAAAATAACAAAACGAGAATAATACAATCAGTAAAAAAGCTATATCTCATACAAAACACCTTATTACAATTATAACAATAAGCCACAAAAAGGCCACAATAGCCCATCTAAAACAATCTTAAATCATTACAATTGAAATACAAGTTCTTTTAAAAAAATACTACAACAAGCAATTTTGCTAACATAGATTATAGTATCCAGAATAAGATAAAAGTCGAAATCACCTCAAAACCAATCTACCGTTCGGTATATTTTAAACAACAGCTTTTGTAATATTTAAATCCATGTTTTTAATAATTTTACAAAAGGCTAACAGTCGTCATAGAGTAAATTCAGGTTGTTAGGCAGAATTACATATAAACTTATTGCCAGTTCAACCGAGTATAAATCAAGCAGATTAACTTTAGACTCAATACATTCACATATTGCGATTCCTGTGACTTAACCAATTTTCACGTTTTAACCTCTGACACACAATTACTGCTCAAAAGGATTAACGCCTTAACTTGCCAATCAAATACCATCACTAACAATCACGAACTATCAACAATACACCTTAAAAAACATCACAAAAAACCAACACTGCTAACATAATACCACTTAAATACTTGACATATTGAATATTATAGCGTATATTATTTATGATTGATTGTGATTTTTAAGGAATAAACAAAATGCTTCAGTCTCAAAGACAAGAAAAAATACTCAATTTCCTGACATATAATGATTACCTCGAACTTTCCAACGCTGTAGAACTTTTCGATGCAAGCCCCGCAACAATAAATCGTGATTTTAACGATCTTGCCGACAAAAAACTCGTACAACGCGTAAGAGGTGGAATAAGGCCGCTAAAAAAACAGGATGGAATGCTCCCTTTTGCATTCAGAGAATTGCAATATTCTAAGGAAAAAGAAAAATTAGCCCAAAAAGCCGCTACAATGATAAATCCAGGAGATGTGGTATTTGTTGACGGCGGAACTACCACTTTCCATTTAGGAATGTCCATGCCCGACCTGAGATTCCATATAATCACAAACTCTTTGAGACTTGCAACTTTGCTTGAAGAAAAAGCTGCCGAACAGCCGGGAATTGAAGTTTCACTGACGGGCGGATATCTGCACAAACAGTCAGGCATATTGCTGGGGCCAAACACAAGAGCCTCCCTCGAACAATACAATGCTCATTGGGCTTTCATCTCAGTTGGGGGAATAACCGAGAATGGTATATTCAACACCAATGAACTTGTTACCGAGACAGAAAGAGCAATGATAAGAAATGCAGAAAAAACGGTAATACTGGCTGACCACAGTAAAATCGGCAAACTCGCTTTGTGTCATGTAGCAAACCTGAATGAAATAGACATACTTATAACAAATACCAATCCAGATAACGACAAAAAACTTGACCAATATAGAGAAGCCGGGATTACCGTTATAACCGTATAAGACCTTAATCAAGGTGAAAGGTAGACCAAAATGAGAAACCCACTATTTTCAATAACAATAATAACCATATCATTTTGTTTTTATGCAATTGCCGACTATGACAACGCCCCTCTTTGGGAAGATCAAACGGCATATACACACCAAAGCTGGGACTTTGGAGACAGTGGAGAATACGGAACACCTGATATGGTTACCGATATGAGTGCATTGCCTCTGGGACAATATACAGACGGCGAACCCAATGAATTCAACAACTATGGCACACCAACTCTCGATGCTTTCTATAACTCGCATTTCTTTATGAAAGGCTGGATGTATGTACCTGAGATAGCCCAAACAAGCAGAGTTGCTATGTATGGAGGAATGGGAGATACTTCTGTAAGCTTCACCGTACCAGGAATGCAGGCCGGCAGTGACTGGATAAGGCAGCTATGGGTGCAAACTATAATATACGCCAGAAAAGACGGCCAGCAAGCAGGTAAGATAGAAACAGCAAGAGATTCGCAATTCGCGGACAAAACCGGAATCACAGAAATAAGCGAAACCATTGAACCGCTTGCCGAAATGGAAGGCTATTCTGCCGCATGGTACAGGATGACATCAGTCTATGAGGTTACAGACAGCGACCAGAATGACTACATCAAAGTATGGGCTTATTTTGATCCCGAGCTGCCCGATCCCGAACGCCTGGGAGCAAGTATGATAGATAGAGTTGATATAGATACAAGGCTCATTCTCAAAGCAGATATCAACAGGAACGGCATCGTCAATTATGCCGACTTCTCTACTATGGCCTTTCACTGGTCAACTAACAACGACCAAACAGACCTCACTAATGACGGAATCATAAATTCTGACGATTTGCTCTACCTCTCATCAATGTGGCTCGGAACAAATTAGGCAGTAGATTACCGCAGCATGTCGAATAATATAAAAAATACAGAAGCTTTTACTCTGATAGAATTACTGATCGTAATCTCTGTCATAGCATTGCTGATATCGATTATAATACCAGCTCTGGGCAGAGCGAAGGCCACAGCGAAAAAACTGCAATGTGCTGACAATATTCGCCAAATACGTATCGCAATGGACCTTTACTCCCATGATTATGACAACTGTATAATAACTGCCCGGGAGATGCTTTTCGCCCATTCAATTGAAGAAGTCAAGGGTTTATGGCATGTAATACTGACTCCCTACATTGATCATTCTGAAATTAGGGACATGCTTGCCGATAAATATCCTAAACTATGGCGATGCCCTGAAGACCAAGACCCGTATCCAATGGGCTTCAGGGGATACCCTCATAAAATCGGAATGACCAGCTATGCACTCAACGGTTACTATTCAAATACAGATAATACGGAAATACAATTCGGGCCGGCTGCAAACCTGAAATTTTCACAAATACCAAGCCCATCAAAATGCATGCTGATGGCAGAGACAAGTTATTGCGGCCAGATATATGACGCAAAACATCCAAATACCTTAGACCCAAATATAAGACTTGATGGACACCACCGCATGACAAGCGGATTCTATCATAACAGTGCAATGAATCTGCTTTTTGTGGATGGACATATAGAATCTTTCAAAGGAATTGATTGCGAAATAGATGAGTCAATGATACCATGGCCATACAAAAATGGCGGGTTTATGTTTTGGCCGGACAAACGTCTGAAAACAGCAACTGAAGACCCCATATTTTGGGGACCAGGATATTGATACAGACTCAATCCTGCTACAATTTAAAACGTCATGCAAACAAGCAAAACATATTATATTTATTGCACAATATTACTTAAGTCTCAGTTTTAATCAAGAGAAGCAAAATCCAGACCTATCTTCGTGCCGTATTGCAGCACATTATCCAATCTTTCAGGAGACGTATGGTGGTATTTTGACTCTACTTCAATATTATGACCTAAAAGAATAACAGACTTATTCTCTTTTACGGCCTTATCGAGAAGCGTATATATATCCTCTTCAGTAATATCTTTCTTGTTTGAGTCAATGCCGGTAGCATAAAAACTGCCGCCATCTTCTATATCTTCAGGCTCATAGAAAATCATATCAGCTTTGCTGTAAGGCACACCGCTTCTAAGATACTTAAAATGCTCCAGCAGCATCCTATCGGTATTTTCATCGTTCTGACTGTTAGGATAAGCAAAGCATGCAGGATAAAAGCCATCCTTATTCATCATATCTATCGCCGGTTTAACGTCATCAAGGAAGTATTTTTCAAGCGAATACTGCCTTGAGTAATCAACCGCCTTCTCATGACGCAGACTATGGCATGCTATTGCATGTCCGGCTGCCTTGAGCTTTTTGAGGCCAGCAATTTGCTCGGAAGTATATTTATCATAATCAGTTACGCAGAACGTTGCTTTTGCTCCGTACTTTTCAAATATAGGCATAGCTTCAATCCACTGCTTGACAAAAAAATCGTCAAACGTCAAATAAACCGTCGGTCGTGCTCCTGTCTTAATTTTCGCAATAAAGATAGAATTATCACTGCCGTATTTACGGCAATGCTCTATGCCCGGCTTTCCGAAGCCAACATTATCATTCTGCATCCATTCGGCAACCGTCACCCATGACTCAGTATCACTTATAGGTGTAATACCGAAATTACCCAGTCTTGCCCCCCTGTTAGGCACTACGATCTGCTCTGTATCTCTGATAACACATAACTTCTCTGTATCAACCTTAGCGATAAACAGCGGAGCCCTGTTTCTAAAAACATTATCATTATCCGATGTTTTTCTGGTATAAACAAGATACAGCCCATCCTTATGGCTTATCCAGTGCTGCTGGGTATTATAGTTCCCTAAAGGCTGGCCATCATCAAACTTCCAGTCAACAGGTTCACTGTAATTGAGCCCATCATTACTAACCGCAACATACCCCTTAATATCATTACGCAAAGTTAGGTAATACTTCCCCTCGTAGTAGGTTACTGAAGGTTCATAAAAGCCCCGCGGAACATCATGCTTAAGAGTATTACCACTCTTTATATATCTCAACTCATTGCCGTTAAATTCACACAACAATACTGTTACAGAATAAGGTCTGGCAGGATCGTAAACCTTATTTCTGTGATAGACAGGCACTAATATCCTACCGTCAGGTAGATCATAACGTTGATTGCCTGCCCAACAGAGGGTATAAAAATCTTTACGTTCGGGCAAGTCAAGTTTTTCACATTTTCCCCACACTTTCTTTTCGTCATCAAAGACTGAATAAATTATATCTGACGGTCGCGGCTCAGGCTTGACATGATTACCCTGATAGAGAACTGTTGCACCTACACCAAGCAGCCTGCCGCTTTTTTCATGGTATTTAGGGACAATGTGATAACTAATATCAAGTTTGTCACTATATGCTTTTCTTCTGAGATTATCGGAAAGTACTTCGGGAGCAGTCCAGGTTTTGCCGCCATCAGAACTTCGCATCTCATGAATATCAAAGAAAACATCCGAGGCGGTCAGTAAAAGCTTATTTACGGTAATAAGGCAGTCACCATTTGGTGCTTTTGCCATACTGGGAGCAACAAAACAATAATCTCCTTCCATGCCGCTGCTTATAACTGTCGTTTCTACATTAATCGCCGCTATGCATGAGGCACTGATCATCAATAATAATGTACTTATCATTTTTTTCATAATATCACTTTCCAATAGCTGAGACAACCATAAGTATTGCCAGAACAACAAAGGCAAGAACTGTATACATAACAACACCCTTAATGTCTGTTTTATCAAACTTCTCGAATTCCCAGTCAGTATTGGGGAACATCTTTTTATAATCGAATCTTGAAGGATTTTCGTAGGAAAGAGCAACTTCCTTTTCATCATTTTCTTTGTCATCAAAAACAGGCGTTTTCAATCTCGCATAGAATCTGTCAAGTACATCCTTATCCTCCGGCTTTGTAAGTTTTGAAACTATAAACAACACAAGGAATGGGAATAGTATCCTGATTATATAACGAATCGTTTCATTTAATGCATAAGGGTTCTTAGTCAGGTCAAATCCAAGTTTGTCCAAGATAATAAGCTCCACATTCACCATACCCTTGCCATAAGTATTGCCCTCTTCATCCATACCTAAATCCTGCGTCCAGAAAACAGCCCTCGCAGGAACTATATATTCTTTATCGAACCGCTGGCCTACGTCCAGCATTTCCGGCTTTGCAACATCTGCCTTACCGGCTGCTGCAAGTTCTTCCCAAGTCGCAATAGCTTCTTCACGCTGCTCAACGTCAACTTCTCTGGCGACATAGCTGCGGCTGACAACCTTCTGCTCTGTTGTCTTACACATGTATTCACTGGTTTTCACTGAAGGTATCTGAGAAAGTATTGATGGGAGAATACCAAACAGAAAGAGCGTAATAAGCATTGATGCCCATGCCCCCTGATGATTGGCTCTACGCCACTTCATACCAAGCCAGAAGCTTGCCGCAAGCACTACATTGAACTCCCAAAGCATCTTCATCATATAAAAGAAGCTGTCAAAAAGATATATCATTCCAACTGCGCCTGCTATAAACAGAACACCGAAGAGACGTCCCGCCCAAATATAATGAGCCTGACTCTTGCCCTTTACTAAGAGAACGTAGAGATTGTTGGTTAAAAGACTTGAAACAGTAAGCATAAGACAATCAGCAGTACTCATAAGTGCTGCCATCAGACATGCGATCATAAGTCCAAGTAAGCCTAAATTAAGCGGCCCAAGAAGCTCCCGACAAGCCATACCCCAGATATAGTCAGGATCAACAGCCCTGTTGGCAAACAAGACTATTAAAATCAACCCTGTAACACCCCATATTATACAGACCACTCGCTTTATATATATACCGGCACAGAAACCAGCTCTTGCGGTATATTCATCTTTAGCCGAACCGCAGGCAACAAGCTGATTGGGTTGAACAGCGACATTAAGAAACATCATTACGGCACTTGCCGCGATAAAATACCATGTAAAATCCAGCATTGCCGGTGAACCCCATAAATCAAAGCTTGCCTGAGGAAGCTGAGACTTTGCCGCTTCTATTACACCAGTAATACCACTGCCGCCAAATACTTCATTAACCCGTATAAAGGCAAAAGGAATAAGCAGAAGAGACAATATTATTATGCAAAATCCTTGAACTGTATCTGTAAGAAAAGCTGCTTCAAGACCTCCCATAACAGCATACAACAAGACTATTACCGCTACAATTATTATCAGCAGATCCTCATTTATATAGGAATACATTATGCGAGGCTTCTCAAGACGAAGCTGTTCCATCCTTGCAATCTCGCTCTGACTTAACATTTTAACATCAGTCTTTTCGAGATTTTGGAGCTCTACCGCTTCATCGTATTCAAACCTCTCTTCTGCTGTAAGCTGATCTATAGGTTTTACAACTATGGCAGATACCGTTTTACTAAGAGCAATAAAGCTGACCGAACAAACCAACATAAAAAACAATGAACACATAACTGCATAGAAAGCAGGCATCTTCTTTGATTGATATCTTTCGGCAAAGAAATCGCCAAGTGTTAATGTACGCAATCTTCTATACCAAATACACGTTATCCAGTAAAAAGGTATGGTAAGGGATTGGGTAAATAAGCTCGAGAGCGAAGACATACCATTTCGATAAAGCATAACCGTTGTACCAACAGCACTGTCGGAAGATGTAGCCTGACCAAATGCTGCAAATGCCTGAACAAACTTACCGAAACGCCGGCCGCCAAGAAAATAGTCCTCTTCACTTTTTATGCGACGACTGGCCCAAACACCAATACCCAGAACAACTACAAAATAGCCAATAACAGTAATTATATCAATCAAATGTAATCCAAACATTAAATACTCCTAAGAAGTTGCAATATTAACAAGATGGTTATCAATCATATCCAATATCCCCTCTGCATAAGGCTCATGAGGCATATGCCAATAACAGCCTTTATAAAGTGAAGATGAATACCTATTTTCCGAAAGACTAAGATAGTCTCGCCACAGTTCAATACATCGCCCCTCTTCTTTATAAATGATAAAGCGCCAAGCTTCCTCAATAAACCGAAACAGCTTCAACCCGTATTCTGCTGATGCATAAACATAATTATACGTCTCAGAATCAGTAAAACTTATTGAATCAAGCTCCTTTAATGCCTGTTCCCATAGCTCCACAGACCTGCGTTTTTCATCCA
Source organism: Sedimentisphaeraceae bacterium JB056 (assembly GCA_044440125.1). Taxonomy (GTDB): domain Bacteria; phylum Planctomycetota; class Phycisphaerae; order Sedimentisphaerales; family Sedimentisphaeraceae; genus JBITAJ01. Next base: position 86,787 of record JBITAJ010000003.1, read on the forward strand.
ACGCTTCTTCTAAAAGATTGTTTTCAAAAAGATACCGCAATACAGGCCCAAGCTGATTTATTCCGCCAAGCCTATCATCACGTGTCCAGTTATTTGTTGGTATAATGTTCAATGGACGATTCTTGTCAAACGCGCTGCAGTAGTGTCCTTTAAGCATCGCTTCATCACATAATTCAACAAACTTGCGGAAGCGTGCAGTATTATCAGCATCAAGACCAAGATATGTCTGGCAATATTCATTGAAAATATCCAATTCTTCTCTTGATGTATCCTTGAACCAGCTAACAATAACATAAGCATTGAGCTTAGGCCAGAACTCATTCTTGATATAAGGACCATACCAGCCTCCGCCACGAGACCAACCGTAAAGCCCCTTTACTCGACTATCCTGAACAATATCCTTAAGCCCAACTTTTTGCTTTGTTTCAGGAAAACCATTTATGACTTTACCCATCACATACGAAGGATAAGCTCCTTTGCCCTCATACTCGCGCTGACACTGAACCTCGATTATCTGATTATGCCTGCCCTTAGCAAGAGTTGGATTAATCTCTACATATCTCCAGAAATCAAGCTGAGTATGCTTGATCGAAAACAAAAGATTATCGTGTGGTTCAATATTATCAGTCACATCAAGATAATACTTCAAATCCGCATGGAAACGGTCTGGGAAGCAATCCCATGTCCTGAAAAACACCTTTCTGTCATGCTTAACACAAACTTCCTCACGAAGGAATTTCAGAAGCTTTACAAACTGCTCTTTCTCTTCTTCAGAGGGCAAAGAATCATACTTCACAGCTCCATTGCCGCAATGATAAGGAGTATCATAAAGATAAGTTTCACCAACACGGATAATAAAACCGTCTATCTCAGGAAAACGGCTGACAATCTCATCAAACATCACACGATGGATCTCAAGTGTAAGCTCTTTATCTAAAGACACTCTGCCTTGCCGGTCACAAATTCGAGAAGAACATTTTTCCACAAGTAATTTAGGAAGTACAAATAAGTCTATATGATAATAGACGTCAAGACCACTCGCCTTGGCATGACGGATTTCTGCTCTGCGTTTAGCGGTGAAATCATCAAGCCATAAGCGTTGCTTTGAACCGGCAGGCCACAAATCAAGCCCAAGCTCATCAAAAGCCGTAACACAATTGATGTGCTTGAATACCTGTGAATTATAACCATAATCAGAAAGGTTACGGGAATCACAGAAAGAAGAGACAAACTCTTGCTCACCTGGATTATGGTGCACCATATCAAAAAGAAAATCCATTTAAATTCTTTCAGCAAATAATTTCATAGCTTACTATTTTACGAGAACCAATACAGATTTCAATTTCTGATTTATTCTTTAATTTCAGACCAGAAACTCTTGTCTCATCAAGACGTGTCAGAAAAGCTTCTTTTATATCAAAACCAAGCCTGAGGCTTGTTTTAATCGTTTCATCAGTAGGATTGTACATCCTTACAACAATACCGTCAGTATTTTCTGCCTTCTTGATACAACTTAGAACCAATTGTCCTGACGCTATTTCAAAGAAGCTCTTCTCTAAAGGAAGAGTTCCCGATTGTTTTGATATCTGCGATATCCTAAGAGGCACATTAAAAGCCAAAGACTCTTTATATGCGCCCGCATTTTGCCAATCACCCTCATGCACAAATATACCATAACGAGTTGTATGTTTTCTAAGCGACTGCGTACTGCCATCATCAGGATATTCAAGCCAGAACCGATTATCACAAGGTATCTTAAGCTCAACACCTCTTACAATACTTTGAGCAATCAGCCCTGTATTGTGGTTCAGTATTTCATAATCTCTCAAAGAATCATTAAGAATAGTCAAACCATCAGTATCGTCATTAATACTCATAAACAAATGCTGCTGATGTCGCCGAAGCTCAGAGCCCTGCCATTTACCGTCACGGGAGGCAGCAGTTTTATGTTTCTCCGTATTGAATACCTCTGTCGAATAAGTGATATCAGATTTTATACCAGATTCAAAGCAGACTCGTAGAAAATGATCCTTAACCTTATTATCAACAGTTGTCTCAATCTCAACAACAGGGCTGTCTTTCTTTATAGTAACTATCGACTTGATGGGAACCACTGTTTCTTCGCTACTTCTCCTGTTCTTTGCCTGATCAAAATATTTCGGCAGCAACATCTCTGTCGCAATCTCAAATACAGCAAGCAAGTCGGTATTAATAGTAATCGCAATACTCGCAGGCTTACCAAGCGTCGTTATCACCTTATCAATTTTAGGCGGATAGCATCTCTGCTGATTACCATTCTGCCCCTCATCTAAGAAGTAATTAAGTTTTTTGTACTGTTTACCCGTCTTTTTATTAAGTATTTCAAGCGTCCCATCAGAAGCAATATAGAGTTTAAAATACTCATTCTCCGCATTTCTCGAATCGGAAGCTATAGGAGAATGAGGAATATTAACCTTATCAAATCCTTCATGCGGATACGGATACATAGCCTGCTCTTTATAATTTATCTTAACAGTCTTATATCCTACTGCCGGTATATCTTTAACATTCAGCAGTAAATGATATCTGTTCACATATATAGGCATATTCCTGCTTCTGGGATGATACAATCCGGCAGTCTTAGTAACTCTTTCAAGTTCATAGCAATCGATCTCTGTCCCAGATGAATCTGTGAACACAAGATTCTCAACATTCCAATCTCGCGGTATATCAATATACGCCTCTACAACATCACTGCGGCTAAAAGAGCTTGGATTATAAACAATAAGGAAAAGCTCTGAATCATCACAACCTGAAGTATCTATTTTTGCGGTAAGCTTCTGGATTGAATCAGTCGCCAAATTTCCAGCTATAATCTTTGCCTGAAGCAACCTATGCTCTACACCCGCACTTAATGTCCATGGGCCAACTCCCTGTATTGAATCATGAGCGTGAGACTTGAACATCAAATTCAACGCCTTTTCAATATACGTATTGGGATATTGGTATCCAAGCATCCATGCCGCCGCTGCAAAAGGTTCAGCCTGACGGAACAGCATATTTTCTGCCTCACTGTTTATTTTCTGAAGTTCTGGATGTACAGAAAGCACATCTGTATGAATAGAACCGGCCGGGCCATCTTTCATATGCCCCGTAATTGTATCTATATCCCTGTCTTTTAGTAAAGGCTTTATTGCTTTTATGTAGTCTTCAAGAGTTGAATGGACTATTTCATATTCATCACCAAAGATTTCTCTGGCATGTTCAAGTATTGAAGGCGTATCAGGATGCGGCTCGGTAAAATCTGTACCATCAAAAAATAGTAAATGCTCAGGCACAGCAGTATCTTTTAATGTTGCAAGCGTACGCTCAAAACCATGTTTAATATTTCCCTCATGGTAACTGGTCTGCGGCTCAGTTATAAAATGGAAATCAGAGTAATTATCAGGCTCACAAAAATGAAAGCTCTTACCCATCTCGCCAAACTTGTACTGCCAATCCTTATCCCATGGATCACGGTCATAAACAATCGGAATGTGTCCCGCAAAGAAGAAATTCCAGCGTGCTTCACGACCAAGACGAGTAGCCAGGGCTTTTGTTCCATCAGGACCCTGCCAGATAAACTCATCATATCGGCTTCGACTTCTATCCATATGTTTATAAAAAATAATGGTGTCAATACCAAAACCGGCATAAACCTGAGGCAATTGGGATATTTGTCCAAAAGAAAAGACATTATACCCTACTTCCATCGCCCCGCCGAAATCTCTTGATTTCTTCAGCCCCGTCATGAGATTTCGAATCAAAGATTCTCCGTTAACAGAAGAGCTGTCAGCAAGAGTATACCATGGACCTATTTGGAGCCTGCCATTCTTAACAAGGTCTTTAATCTCCTCTGTTCGCTCCGGTCTTATCTCAAGATAATCTTCAACAAGAATAAACTGCCCATCCGGCATAAAATACTTGAATTCCGCATTATTCCGCATTATTTCAAGTAGATTATCCCACAACCGAACCAGCCACATGCGGGTAGTCTCAAAATCAAACCGGAATTCCCTGTCCCAATGAGTATAGGTAACTATATGAATCTTCTTTTTTGCTGTTTTCATTCGTTTTTCTGCCAAATCAATTTACTATAGCTTAAGCATTAATTATAACAGAAAAGAATGCCAAAAACAATACTTATTGTAATTTTAATTATACTACTTGTATCAAAAACACAAATCAATGTATAGAAAACAAGAAATGCCACCTATTTAGCCCCCCAATAAGATAAAAAGCTTTACAAGTTGTATTAAATCCCTTATAATATGTACTAATCATGGATACATTAATCAAATACAATAACAAAACGAATAAAGTAGCCTACAGCATTCTTGAGGATATTAAATTAGGCCAATATCCTCCAGGCAGGTTTCTGCCGGTAGAAAACACTTTGGCTGACAAATACAACACATCCCGAATAACAATCCGAAAAGTATTGGGAATACTCGAAACGGCGGGAGTGGTAGAAAAAGTTCCTTACAAGGGCGTTTTCGTCAAAGAAGATTGCGACTTGGTTAATGATCAGGAGCAAAAAAACAACTCGATAAGCAACCAGATAACCATAGGAGTAATATTTGCCGGCACAGACGATTCTTTAATAGTCAATATTAAAGACGGAATACGTATGTATTCAGAAAGCAACAACATCACCGCCCAGTTTTTTGCTTCTCCAAATGGACATGATGTGGCATTGGAAACATTAAGAAACATACCAGATATGAGTATGTCAGGAATAATAATATTCCCTCACCCAATGCCGGAATACAAATCGCTCTTAAAGCAACTGGCTGACAAGAATTACCCAATAGTATGTATTGACAGACACTTTGAGGATATTTCAATTTCTTCTGTAGAATCGGATAATTCCGGTGGGGCCTACATAGCGACCCAATACCTGATTGAAAAATATCACCAGCCTGTGTATTTTCTCGGCCATTCATGCGGCGAGGAATCATGCACCTCACGAATCAGCGGTTACAAACTGGCAATGCAGCATTCCGGCTTTGGCAGCAAGCTGAACAAGTATATACGTCAAAGCAATATTAAATCAGATGACACGGCATATTGGCCACTTGAGAAAAAAACACTGTCAAACCTGTCTATTGCTGAAGAGCTACTTGATAACTGCAAATTCCCGGCGAGTATATTCTGCGTTAATGATTACGCAGCTGCATCCTTATACGAGATAGCAAAGAGCAAAAATATCGAAGTAGGTAAAGATATACATGTAATAGGGTTTGACGATGCACCTATCGCGAAATTATTGGAACCAGGACTGACAACAATTCGCCAAAACCCCAACAAGATGGGGCAAGAGGCAGCCAGACTTCTACATGACACGATCTCAACTAATCTCAAGAATCCAATCAATATATCCTTGCCTGTTGAATTGATAACAAGGGGGTCTGCCTGATCAGGCTCTTATAAAACAGATTTATTCACACAAAAAGCGTGTTGCCTATATAAGACAACACGCTTTTTGTTTAACTTATGAAAATAAACAGACTATTTCTCGATTTTGAAAGTCGAGAAATAGTCTGAACCAATAACAATCTAATCCAAGAATTCTGTTGTCCCAAGGGCTTGTCCCGATATCCTTATATTGTCAATTGCGCCATTGAACACTCGAAGATTCTGCCATCCGTAGCCTCTCCCTACAAGAAAATCAGGCATAGAAGATGAACCGGAAGTAAAACCAGTCAACTCATCTTCTTCAGCATAATCGACAAACAACTCATAAGTTCCCGAATCAGCAGAATGCCTTATCGCAACATGATGCCACTGCTGATCAGTAAAATCAGTTGTGCTTTCAGCAATCTGTCCCTGTATATTAAATTTCAACGTACCTGCAGAACGATCAAACGTAACCTGCCAACCGCCTGAAGAAGTATACCCCTTGCTCATGACAAATTCAGTAGAGCTTTGATCTGGACCATCACCGTCACGACGTATGAAAAACTCAATAGTTTTATCCTCACTCTCTGCCCACTGGAAAGAAGCTGAATTAGCAAATGTAATAGCATTGTTGGCATTACCAAACTTCATCGCCAAAGTATAGCTGTCGAGACCCGTAATATATTCAGGTTTACCGCTGGCCAATGTAACGGTACCATCCAAACTTCCAACTAAATCTTCAATCCAGCCGGAAGTACTGATTGCCGTACCGGCTGAGCCAAGAGTATCGGTTCCTTCCTCAAAATTATAATAATTCTCAACATCAGGTGTGGATGCAGAAAGTCTGTAATACCCAACTTCAAGCGGAGCAAGTGTCATAGTATAAGATGATGAGTCTGGAACAAGATTAAGTTCATCATTCATCATCCAATTTCTTAAGGCAACATCTTTAGCCTTAAAAGTACATGACGAAGTACTCATATTAACCGCTGTAAGATACCATATAGAATCAACCTCGACACTCTTATAGAACAAACCTGACAAAGGAGCACCGGAAGTATCAGTAAGAGTAATATCTGGAGCAATATTTAGGTCGCAAAGTGTATTAGAAAGTGAACTCCACAAGCCGCTAAAAGTAAAATAACTGAATGACTGGTAATTACTGCTTACAGTACTAAACGGATTGCTCCTGTCAAAACAATACTCTTCTTTAGAAGCAATATTTGAGCCAACACCTATGATTTTTATATCATAGGATGAAGAGAGACTTACAATCTGACTGTATACTTCATCAGGAAGATAAACACAACCCGGCAAGATTATTACACTCAAATCAGGTATCTTTGTAAGCAATTCATTATCGGCAACCATCTGTTCTGTACAGGCTACAGTCTGAATACCAGTCTGATTCATCGCCTGGAATGTATCAAGGACATAATCAGAATAATCAGGATACCTTAATGCGGATGTTCTTGAATAAAGAACCGCAACTTTTGCATCCTTTTCCCTGAACTCAACAATCTGCGGCATAAGTCTCATCAAATCCATACCGGTTCGGGCATACTCTTCAGTAGCTCCAGGCCTATTCATCCATAAACCAAGAAGATCTGAACTCATATTTCCGCGATCTCTGCCCCATATCCATGCAGCCGTAGCATCCATTCCACTGAGAGCCTGAAGCCATAAAGCTGAACGAACCTGTCCAGAATCCACACTGTCGGTATTATTATCATAAATAACATGATTTTCAGAATTTATAACCGCTTTTTGAGACAGATTTTTCTGCAGCGAAAGAGATAAGGTACCACAGGCACCATGACGCTGAACACTTTCCGAAGAACTCGTATCCCAAGGTGCCAATGCAACATCAGTACCGGGTAAATCAGTTACTCGTGAAAGTAAATCAATATCGCTTCCCTGCATTACGTTGAACTGACTATAAAATCTTTCATTCTGTTTTATATGCGTGTATAAAGAACTGTTTGCGGCCTTTATGTAAGTCTGAAGCCATACTGCCCAGTCACTTATCCTATTATCGTTAAATTTCATCCAGTCATATAATTCAGGATAAGATGCAAACGGAGTTGAAGGCGGATAAAGATATTTAGTGATACTGCTCCATGTAGAATACGACTTATTCCAGTTGGAATTAGCAGCCGAAAGGCTGTTATTATAGAAATCCTGCAGATAATCAACCCATAGATCAGATGTATCCAAATCAGCATTCCAATTAAAATAGCACGGCTCATTCAAAACACAGCAAGACCACAGGCCATCCACTGTTGACAAATCTTCAATCATTAACCTGGATGTCCAGCCGATTATCTCTTTCACATCGGCTTGATTAAGTGTATATTTCATAAATCCGCCAAGATCAGCATAGTAGCTCGGATTATTGGTAATAAACCAGTCCTGTATCCAGTGTGGAGAGATGTTCATGTCGGTTACAATACCATAATCGTTTGCATCGCTTACTGCAGATCTGTAATGCCACATTATTCCTGAATCAAGACTGCTCTGAGATGGATCGGCAGCATCCCATAAACTTTCCTGAGGCATGACGTATTTCGGACCTGTAAACAACTGAAGATAATTACATCCAAGGTCACTGCCGATAAACTCTGCATCAGCTCGGAAATTTTGCTGCTCAGCACAGAATCCATACAAAAACACGGGTCTTGTTTCCTTAGACCCGTCAGTCCATTCTACCTGCTGCTGCAAGTAGGTACCAACAGGTTCCGGCATTTGAGAAACAACCCTTCGGGGAGAATCAACAGTTGAGTAAGTATCCGCTATTATACCCTGCAATCTTGCAGTCTCTTCATCAATCAAATCACCAAGATCAGAATAAGCATAAGTCGGTAAATCAGAAACCTGATCTACAAGATCGTCAATATAATAATCAAGAAACTTGTCTATCAAAGCTATACGCATAACAGCGTATACATCAAGTTCATCGGAAGCTTCAAGTTGATTAGCAAGAGACTTGAGAGTTTCGTAATCATCAACTAATGCTGCGTAACCTGTTGGAATACCGGCAAAATCTTCAACATCAAGAACAGACCTTGAAATTCGTAATTCATCAATTGCACCGATAAAATATCTCAAATTCTGCCAGCTATATCCTGTACCAATATACAAAGGCTGAGTATCTGTAGTGCCTGTCTGAGCATTTTCCAATATACCATGACAACGATAATCGACATACAATTTCCATGTACCTGCCCCATCTGATGTAACAGCAACCTGATGCCAGTAACCATCATTTATTCTTCTGCTGCTTGTTATGACACCACTTGAGATACTGAAACTCAGCAAACCTGTAGAATCATCCCAGTAAAGCTCATAACCGCCTGAACTGGGAAAACATTTCGATAAAATAAAATTCTTCACACTTGAGTCAGAACTGGCCCCGTCAACTCTGAGGAAAAACTCAATTGTTTTAGCCCCTGAAAACGCAGTAACAGGACTATGCGGCAGAGATATATAATCATCAGTACTGCCAAATTCTACGGCAGCCCTGCCATCAATCCACGAAAAGACATCTTCTGTATATTTAATACCATCATCAGGATTATTAAATGTACCAAAATCATCAGAATTTGAAGGAGAATTATATTCTCTTACAACATCGCCGTCTCCAGGGACATAGTCATCATCTCCTGCTTCAAATCTGTAATACGCTAACAAACTGTCATCACTGTCAATAGGCTGAAAATTTTCAGGAGTAAGAACTGAATCATAAACCCTTATATCATCAAGTACCCCATAGAAAGATCTCTGATACTGCCATCCAAAACCAGTACCAATAGCAACATATCCTGAAGATACATAACCGGTGCTGCCGCTGCAAGAACCTTCAAGAACATAATCTACGTACAGTTTATAGTTCCCCGAGTTATCAGATGTAACTGCAACATGATGCCACATATCATCATCCACTACAGTACTGCCGCTAATAACATTGCCTCCAATATTAAGAACTACTCCTCTCGTACTTTCATCCCAGCAGATTGAATAACCGTTGCTTGTTGTATAATCTTTGCAGATCATATAATTTGCAGTAGAAGAGTCGGCGCTTGCACCATCTACTTTCATGAAAAACTCTATGGTCTTGGTACAACCAAAGTTCCATATTGCAGAGTTTGCAACCTGTATTTCATCATTACCGGAACTAAATTCCATTGACAAAGAAGAAAAATCTTTAGCTGTATAAGTAGTATAAGCTGGCCCACCAGCAGTACTTGTAGTAACAGTACCATCATAACTGCCTGATATATTATCAATATGATCACTTGTAGTCGGAGCCAATCCGGTAGATCCACTGCCGTCTGAGCCTTTCTCGAAATTATAGCAAGCAACAGGCAAAACAGGTAAAGACTGAAAACTGCCACTACTCAATACCGTATCTGATATTTTAATATCATCAACAGAACCGTTCAATCCGCGAGCCTCCATCCATCCATAACCACTGCCAATCGTTACATATCCGCTTGAGACATACCCCGTACTGCCGCTGCCTGAAACATCAAGATTATGATCAACATATAGATTATAAGAACCTTGATTATCCGACGTAACAGCAATATGATGCCATGCACCGTCCAAAAACCCAATATCACTGCTGCCTGAAAGTGTGAGACTACCTATAGTAAAATTAACACTGTCATCAGATTCATCCCAATAACAGATATAGCCATTATTAACCGTATAATCTTTTGCAAAAATTATCTGCAAATCTGAAGGATCAAGCGTCTTACCATCAATTCTTACATACATTTCAATAGTTTTAGCACTTCCAAAATTCCATACAGCATTATTAGCTATATAAAGACTCTCATCTTGAGGACCAAACTGCATGGAAAGAGAAGAACCGGAATTTGCATGGGCTGTAATATATTTTGGACCTACAGAAGTAGCAAGACCTACGGAAGCATCATTGCTTCCAACCGTATCATCTACTGTATGATTTAACCCGACAACATACGCACCGCCACTACCATTAGAACCTTCTTCAAAATTATAGACAGCAACAGTAGAGCTCCAAACAACAGAACATAAAACAAACATAAAGAAAATGTAGACAGACTTCATCTGTGCCTCCTGAAAAAAAATTAGAAAGTTAGAAAACAACCAAGCTTATTTTGAAATGGACAAAAAAATATCGACAGCTTTTTTACAAGCTGCCGATATGATATTTTATTTTTTGCGTCTGCGAATCAGAATCCCACCCAAACCAAACAATGCTATTGTTGCAGGCTCAGGAATAAACTCATTAGTAGAAAGAACACTATCAGTTATACGGAATTCATCAATGGCTCCGCTAAAGACTCGCTGATCCTGCCAGCCGTAACCTTTTCCGACAGAGAATGCCGCACTTGTAACCGAACCGCTGCCGAAACCGTCAAGCGATCCTGCAAGTTCATAATCTACATAAAGATCATAATGAGCCGAATCAGCCGCATGAGTTACCGCAACATGATGCCACAGAGAGTCAGTGAATACCGAAGAACTTTCTATAGTTTCACCTTGTATTTGAAACCTTATGCTCCCCGCACTTCTGTTAAAAGTCATTTGCCATCCACCTGATGATGTATAACCTTTACTCATTATAAACTCGGTAGTGCTTCCGTCGGGGCCGTTGCCGTCTCTGCGGACAAAGAATTCCACTGTTTTTGAGGCATTCTCCGACCACTGAAAATCAGCATCATTTCCGAAATCAACAGAATTCTGCTTCTGCCCGAATTCAAGAGCAAGATTTCCTGATGCCAGAGGTGAGACACTGTCTCCATATCTGGGATACCCGTTTACACTTGTTACAGTGCCGTTGCTCGAACCATAGCTATCTGTTACCCAACCCGAAGTTGTAGGAGCAGAACCAATGGCCCCATTGCCATCGGAGCCTTCTTCGAAAGTATAGTAAGCGGCACCATTAACCAGGCTTACTGCTGCCAACAACAATACACAATTTCTATAAATAACATTCTTCATAATTGCCTCCTTTATGGCCAAATATTATCCTGATTCCATTGAGATGCCATCAAAGCAAAGTCATCCAATGTAACCATATAGTCTCCTGTAAGATCACCTTCCTGCTCACCCATTGGGCGACGAACATAAACTCTGATATCATCAATATAAATTGTGCCTGTTCCAGCATTACCTGTTGCTATTAAAGAAATATTCTGAATATTGGTAAGATCAACACCATTATAAAGACTTAGATCAATATTCATTTCATTCCACAAACCATCAGTAATATCGGCAAAACCAGAGTAGGTTACTGCTGAAGAATTAGTTCCATCTGATAACTCTACTTCAACATCTACAGAATCATTACTTACAGGTGCAAGTACATATATTGACATAGACTTTATGCCGTTATCCTGCCAGTTAGTATAGGAAGGAACAAAAGAAGCAATAGATGTGTCAGATGCTGAAGCTAAATCATAGACCATCTTAAGCCCTCTTTCACCATCATTATAGACATCTTCATCTATGGACGCCAAATCTGATGACTGAAGATTATTAGGATCATCCTGTGATATAGTCCAACTTGTTTCGAGAGCAGCTTCATCAGCATAAGATTCAAAATCCTCAAGCACTACATAATCAGATGTTGTAAAACTCCATACATCGCCTGTCCATGGGCTGTCTTGAGACGAAGAGTTTACAGCATCAATTCTCCAGTAATATGTAGTGGCAGGTTTGAGTACTGGTGTAGTCCAGGACAATGAACTTGTCTCTGTCTGGTAAGCAAGTGAGTCAGCAGAAGTTCCAAAATATACAGAATGTGTAACCGCAGAACTACCCGCTATCCACTCAAGAGTAGGAGTAAGCCCTGAAACAACAGTCGTATTACCCGGCTTAGGGAAACTTGCTGTTTCGATCTCTACCTTAAGGAATTCAAAAGTAGACAATGCTGTATCAGAAAATCTCACCTCATCAATATAACCATTGAATGAACGCAATGACTGCCATCCGTATCCACTACCGATATATAGAGGACCTTCGCTTACCGAACCAGAGCCATATCCGCTCAGTTCAGCCTCTTTTCTATAGTCAACAAACAGCTCATATGTAGCAGAATTAGCAGCATGAGTAACAGCTACATGATGCCAGCCGCCATCAGTAAAATCAGTAACACTGCTGATTATATGATTTCTTATACGGAAATTCAGCAAACCTGTATTACGGTTAAAATACATATCCCAGCCATTTGTAGTCCCATAGTCCTTAGACATCACAAACTCTGTTGAACTTGGATCAAATCCATTACCAGATCTACAAACAAAGAATTCAACAGTCCTGGAAGTATTCTCAGAAAATTGGTAAATACTTGAGTTACCTACTAATACATAACCACCTTCAGTACTGAACCGCAACGATGTGCTTCCCGGAGCAGAGACAGAAGATTCCGTAGAATACTCGGGAGAGGATAAGCTCAAAACAACAGTCCCATTATTATCCGAGTTGATAGAATCCAAAACCCAATCATCAGTTTCCGGTACCGTGCCAACAGCACCATTTCCATCAACGCCCTCTTCAAACATGTAATACGACAGCGTAGTTGCCGCAACAGGCATGCTTATTGATACCATAATAATACTTATTACTAATAGAAATCTATACATTTTTATCTCCATATTGTTTAGCTTAATTTTAGTTAAATTAAATAACAGTCAAACGTATACTCTTACGGCCACAATGTTGTATCAGCCCAATTGTCCACTATCACACTAAGATCAAGTATATCAACACGGCAGTCACCATTCATGTCAGCACTAAGAGCTTCTGTACAAATGCCCTGCAGTATATTAACATAATCAACATAGAGATACCCAGTACCGGTTGCATTAGTCAGAGAAATTGTAAGACCCTGTACATCTGTAAGATCTAAGCCAACAAAATCATCAAGACTGACATATACAGCATGCCACTGGCCATCATTCAGAGAAGAAGAGTCTTCATATAAAACATCCACTGTCTGAGCAGAATCGCTTATTGAAACGATAATATCAGCATCAACACTGCCAGCTTCGAACATAGCATAAAAGCTTAAAGCTCTTACATCGTCAACGGTCCAATCTGTAACAGCAGGAGAAAAAGAAGTAGATGAAACATCGCTTGTATCAGCAAGATCATAAGCTATCTGCATACCTTTATCGCCTGAATACAAGGTAGTAGCTCCAACAGCAGAATCAGATGACTGAAGATTGTTAGGATCAGCATCGCTGAAAGTCCAGGCAGCATCTATAGCACTCTCATCAGCATAAGACTCAAAATCATCAATAACTATTAAACTTTGAACTGTAAAACTCCAAACCTCACTTGTCCATGGGCTTTCTGGATACGAATCGTTTATTTCGTCAACTCTCCAGTAGTAAGTTTGTCCAAGCTCAAGAGCAGGAGAATATTCATTTACAGAAACCTCTCCCATATATTCGTCTGAAACCTCTGTAGCATTCAATACCGCTTCATAATCAGTCCCAAGATATACCTTGTGAGTCAATGCAAAATCACCGGATGTCCAGCTCAATGTAACATTGTTAGCAATATTCTGTGAACCATCAGCCGGCTGTGGAGTATAAGCTGCAGTTACATTTCTGTAAACAAAATCGGCAGGAATCAATACTTCATCTGATATTCTGATATCATCCATAGCACCATTGAATACACGTTGATCCATCCAACCATACCCTTTACCAACCAAGAGTGTTGGAGTTGTAACGGAACCGCTTGAAAAACCGGTTATTTCTGCTTCTTTCTCGTAATCAACGTATAATTCATATATTCCAGAGTTAGCCTCATGTGTAATGGCAACATGATGCCATACCATATCTTCAAATGAAGTAGTACTTTCCATTACAGCACTTTGAACCTGAAATCTTATGGTCTTAGCTGTGCGGTAGAAATATATTTGCCAACCGCCTGAAGAAGTATACCCCTTACTCATAATAAACTCAGTTGTACTTCCATCAGGGCCATTGCCATCGCGACGGATATAGAACTCAAGAGTTTTTGAGGCATTTTCCGACCATTGAACGGCTGCTGAATTAGGTATAGTAATACCGTTGTATTTAGCAGCAAACCTCATACCCAAACTTCCCATAGAACGAAATGCAACAGTATCAATATAGGCAGGGTAACCACCACTTACTGCCGCTGTAGCATTATTACTGCCTGCAGAATCAAGGACCCAGCCAGATGTTGTCGGAGCTGTTCCAGTTGCACCAAGACCATTAAAACCTTCTTCAAAATCATAATATGCAACCGTCCCGGCAAAAAGCATAGTGCTTAGAACAGAAGATAACAAAATTGCTAACTTAAATTTCATACTTGTCTCCATTAAAAAAATAACATTAAAAAGGCGCAAACTGCCTACCACTATTGTCTATCTTTTACATTTGACAAAAATCTGTCAAGACTGTAACCCACGACCGCCGGATCAACTTCAACTCCTTTAGATACAGAGCAATCAGAGAACGCAACATTCAAATCACCATTCATGGCATTATCACTATTTTCATTTGCTCCAGCGGCAACACTGGCAAAATGATTCCAATAGAAATTCATACCAGCTGTGTAGCCTTTTTCGTCAGAAATCAATGGCTTTGATGCATCAGAGAGCCTCAATGCTCGTTTCATAGGAGTTCTCGTTCCGTTATAGCAAGCAAGGAAATTATAGCCGATGCCTCTGCCCTGCCATCCCACTTTCTCTGGGGACCAGTCAGCTTTATTTTCTGCATCAAATTGCCTGTGCTTATCAAGCGGACAATAAAAAACAGTAGGATCCGACACATAACCTGGATATAACAAACTTAAATACAAATTAGGCCTGCAGAAGAAGCCTCCGAATTCACCCCAGTTCTCAGATGAAGATGTGCCTGTCCACCAATCTTTACCATCGGTCCTTCCAGTATAAATAAATTTACCATCGTAGTCTGCCGCGTATACAGCATTACCTAAAACAGATTGCCTTACATTATTGGCACAGATATTCAGCTTTGCAGATCGCCTGGCTTTTCTTAACGACGGCATCAGAACCGACATAAGCAAGGCAATTATCGATATGACCACAAGTAACTCAATTAGAGTAAAAGCTTTACGCCATTGTCTTTGCATGACATAGTCTCCTTTGTCTATAGATTAATTCCAAAACGATAAATAGAGTGTAATAAATAAAAGACATATTGTCAACTTAAAAATACAACTTATCACCAAAAAAAGATATGATATTTGGGGACATCCTAAATGTTTTAAGAACAAATTAACCACATAAACGTATAAAAAACAAGGTTTTAACTTTAACAAATCTTATTAAAAACTATTTTTCTTAAATCTGACAAAAATAGACAAAGCAAAGATATCTTGTATTTTTTTGTTTACAAGTGATAAAGAACATGATATCATCACATCTCAGATGTAATCACTTTTATTATTTAATGAGGTAAAAATGAAGTTCTTCGGATGGCTTGTATTATTTCTCTTGTCCGTACATTCTGTTATTTTCGGCAACACGATAGCTTTCTACGACTTCGAAGAAGGCTCAGACGGCACTGGAGGCACGGGGACTGCACCGGCACAGACAGGATGGGTATCAGATTCAGCAGGAGACAATCATGGAACACCTTATATATATGGAGACAAACCATACTATATTAAAAGCCAGGAATCAAATTTAGCTCTTAGTTTTGGAGTTGCCAAAAACGCAATCCAATTCAACAACTCAAGCGTATTCCAATGGCCGGAAAACTCATCTCGAACTATTGAATTCTTTATCCGCCGTGATGGCAATGGTTCTGACGGCAGCACGACGGAATTCATTATGAGCAAGGGATATGCTTCTTCAGGCGGTTGGCAAATATATTTTTACCGTACAGCTAAGACCATAAGATTTCAGGCTCAAAGTGCTGTAATGGAAAGTACTACTTCATTTGAAGATACGGTATGGCATCATGTTGCAATTACACATGAGGCTAACTCTGAAACATATGAATTATATGTTGATTACGAAAAAGAAGCAGAAATAACCGGATACAGCTCAGGCTCAGTTACAAGCGCCGCTTTTTTTGTTGGCAGAGGCTACGGATGGCAGGAACTCAGGGTATTCAACGGAGCAATAGACAATATCAGGATATCTGATCAAAACTTATCGCCAGAGCAATTCCAACAATTGAACACTGACCTTCTCCTATCTTTCGAAGAAGGTACTGACGGCTCAGGTACACAAGGCCAAGCCCCTTCTGACGCAGGCTGGATTGTAAGCACATATAACCCTGCAATAGCCTCAGCAACTGCCTCTCCTGGTGGAGAAGGACCTATTTACAGCCATTACAATGAAACCCAATTATGCATGGAATTCACCGGCAACACCGCTGATTACATAACAATACCCGACTCTGATATAATAGATATTTCAGAAGAGGAAAACATCACTATTGAACTATACTTCAAAGTTCTGAACGAAAATTTTGTCTCAAGTCCTCTAAATTGGCTAATGTGCAAAGGCTTCACTGACAGTTCAAGTAATGGCTGGGGAATATACTGGAACGAATCTGATGACAAGATCACATTCAATATCTCAGGACAATCCGTCACTTCTCAAACAACAATAAATGATGGATACTGGTATCACTTTGCTATTACGCATGAGGCTTCAACCGGAATTTACAACCTTTATATAGACCATCAATTTCAGGGCAGAATAGAATCCAGTTATTCGGGAAGCCTTAATTCCGAAGACCTGATAATAGGCCGCGGATGGGACTGGCAGTACAATAGAGACTTCATAGGCAGTATAGATGAATTCAAGATCAGCAGCGAAGTATATAACGAGCAGCAATTCATGCCGTTGCCTGTAAAACAAATAGATCTTACGACACGAGTCAGTAATCTCAACAAACTGGCAGAAAAACTCGAAACTGCGGGACAGCTTGACTACTACGGAAATATGAGAAACAAGCTTGTTCAAAAATTCTTGCCTTATATTGAGACTCTTAACCAAGACGGAAATACTGAACTGGCCGACTATGCCGAGGCGGATATCGAAAGAATAACAACGGAAGAAACAAGCCGACTCGGTGCTATACTAAATGGAGAGCTGCCCCAGACTTATACTCCCAGAAGAGTTGCAGACCAAATGCCTGTTCATACTAATGGGCATCTCCAACAGCAAGTTCAATGGCCTGATAATACGACAGAAACAAGACCCGTATTCCTATACGGCTTCTGCGCTGAGCAACAAAACTTCCGTCCGGATGCCGAATTCATCGGCAACGACCTCGGCTGTAATTATCTTCAGGTATTTACCGGACCAAGGTATGTCATGCCGGACGAATCAATGTGGGATACAGACAATCCATCACAAAGCACACTGGATGCCGGAGTTATTGGAAGCTACCAAAGCGCAATAGCAGATGCCTACAACAACGGTATAATAACTGACCTCAACATCTCGCCTCACTGGATACAAAATTGGTTCATAGACAATCACCCAGAATACTACGCTGATCTCGGTGGATTTATGAAATACACGCTGAATCAAGCCGAAGTAAAAGAAATAATCGGCTGGTCAAGCAGGCTGCTCATCGAGGAGTTAAGTACCCAAACAGGTTTGTGGTCGTGCTGCATAATGAACGAACCATGTTATTTCCGATGGACAGACGACCCGGACACTTCAAGTTTATGGACAAATTATCTACAGAACTTCTACAGTAATAATATCGCCACTGCAAACTCAAACTGGGGCAAATCGTATTCATCATGGACAAATATAACCCAATACCTTTATCCCCCGTCAACACCATATCCGGCATACCCGGAGCTATACGACTGGATGAAATTTAACGATACGCGAATAAGAGACTGGGCATTGTGGCTGCAGACTTACGTCAAAGCGGCAAACAGTTCACTTTATACTCACATAAAACAGAATAACAGGTTTTATACACAATTCAACGTTATGCAGGGCAGCGACATTGATCTTCTAAGCAAATGTACAGATTTACCCGGCACAGACGTAGGACTTTACTCATGGAACCCGTCATCACCTTCAAATACTGAGCTTTACGGCGTATCATCAACGCTGCCAATGACAACGCAGAGAACCGTAACGGGACGACCGATAATCAATTCAGAAAACCATATACTCAGAGACAACAACTCTGAACCAATAGAACAAGGCCATGTAAGGGCCAGTATGTGGCTTCAGGCACTATCAGGCATGGACGCTATGAGTGCATGGATTTGGGGATATGACCCTACAGATGAATTATCAACAGGACTCTGGAAAAATCGTCCCGGGGCAACCGAAGAACTGGCACGAACAGGTATGGACCTAATGAGACTGATGCCGCAGATTGTCGAATTCAGAGAAAAGCCTGCAGAGGTTGCTTTGCTCTATTCAAAAACCTCTGCATTACGCAGTCCATCTTACGAGACTGCCATATCGAATACTTTTGACGTTTTGAAAGAAATGGGCTTGCAAACGGCAGTAATAACGGAACAAACCATCACCGAAGGCAGTGTGCTTTCAACAGTTCCATCAATAAAGGCTATAATATTGCCAGGTTGCGATTATCTTCCCGATAACGTACACGACATAGCCGTAAGTCTTGCCCAGGCTAACAGTATAAGCCTGCTGGGAATCGGAAGTGATATCGCAAAATACAACGAATACTGCTTTTTACGATCAGAAATATTCCCATCAACGGATTATAACCAAATAACCGATAGCACGCTGAACTCGCTTCAGACATCACTGCCTCAACACTTGGAAAGCCTGGATATCTCAACTGATATTACTCCGGAAACTATCAATGGGACAAGATCTTTCGGCTTATACTACAATACAGCAAAGATAGACGGCAAAGATTACATAACCGCTGTAAATACGACTCCAAGCACAAAAGAGATTATCTGGAAAGATGCTGACGGTAATCCAGTGGCAATCATTGATGCGATCAATCTGGTTCCAGAGACGACATCTGCGATAAATGAATACGAGCCGCTTGAAGTTATTTACGGACAGATGGTAAAAGCCGGAGACTCCAACGGAGACACATTCGTTGACATGCAGGATTTTGCAATTATTGCTAAGAACTGGCACGCTGACGGTAAAAACTGGCAAACAGGTGACTACAGCGGTGACGGATATGTTGATTCAGAAGATTTAATATTGTTCGCAGCTAACTGGTACAGTGAATAACTGAAACCACATTTCCCGATAAAACAGAAAGAAATAAGGCAAGGATGCAACCTGGCATTGCAGTAGCAGTGCTGACTCTTGCTATGTCAAAATATATGGAGAGTCGATATTTCAAAACAGATAAATTGATCACTATGATCAGAATGTTATAATTTAATTTACATTAAAGTTGTTAAGAGGTTAGAAATGAAATTAATGTTGAAATTGTTATTGGTAACAATATGTTGTATTACTTTTGCGGATGCTCAGCAATATCCCAAGCCAGAGCAGCTCAAAAAAGAATACGAATCACTTGCAGAACTCTCTGATCGCGCGGCATCACAAGGCAAACTCGATCAATACGGAGTGATGCGAAAGATGCTTCTGGAAAGATTTATTGAGTATCTTCCAAATGACATAGAACAATACCCTGAATTATCAAGTTATGCAGCAAGGGATATACAAAAAATAATAGAAGATGAGAATCAGAGACTAAGAGACATCCTGCTGGATAAATACGAACCAGTCAAAACAGTCAAAAGAATACCAACAGAAAAGCCTGAAATATCAGACGGTCATTTTGAACAGACTGTAGAGTGGAGTGATGGAACTATAGAAAAAGACCGCCCTGTTTACATGTTCGGATTCGGTCATTTCCATAACATGAGAAACGATATTGAATGGCTCGGCAAACTTGGAATCAACTACTGCGAAACAGAAATTGGACCAAGAGAGTCGCTAAAAAGCGAAACTGAAGTAAACGAAGATATGATAAAATACTACAGAAGTTTTGTTAATAAAGCATACGACTCCGGCGTATTGGTCGACCTGCTTCTTTCCCCACACTACACACCAGGATGGGCCAAAGAAAAATATCCTGAGCTTTACCCGCACCTCGGAGGATTCCTCAGAATAAACATGTACAACCCGATCGTCAACAAAATAGTTGATAGACATATAGACAAGACACTGGGCATAATAGGCAAAGAGCCGGGTCTATGGACTATATGTGCTTCAAATGAGCCTGTCGCGTTCCTATGGAGTAACGTCCCTGAAATGAAAGGTATGTGGCTAAGATACCTGAAAGACCAATACGGCAGTCTTGATAATATCAACAAAAAATGGCAGACAGAATACAAAACATGGCAAGAAATACCGGCATATCTCACTCCTCCTTCTCGACCGTTTCCAGAAGAACCTGCCCTGTTTGATTGGATGAGATTCAATGATTCCAGCTTCGCCGCATGGCACGGATCGCTCGAGGAAGAGATAGACAGCGTATTAGATAAAAACAACTATGAAAAACGTCCTGTTCAAATTAAAATGATAGAACGTTCTTTCAGACAATACGATCTCATGCAAGGCGGAGATCCATACGAATTCGGAAAGTACTTCGACCTCAACGGCATGGATGGCGGCAGTTATCCTTTTAAGGTTGATTCAGATGAAAAGATGGCATTAGGTATCCGTGGTGCAACTCTCAAAAACATTCTCCTTAGAAGTATAAACAAACTGCCTGTCGTTAATACAGAAAATCACCTGCTTCGTGACAGATACACCAATGACATTCTTCCCGGTCATATAAGGGCAAGTATGTGGCTCCAGCTTCTTACTGGGCAGCACGGTTCAGTTGCATGGGCATGGGAACGAAGAGACAAAGAGAAAAGCAATATATTTAAGGGACTCTTTCAATACAGACCTCTTCAGACAGAAGAATATATGCGAACAGGATTTGATGCAATGCGTCTGATGCCTTACATAACGGCAATTGCAGACTCTGAGCCTCAAATAGGTATACTCTACTCAAGAGCTTCATTACTTCGAAATGTAGAGGCTAAAGACGAATTGATGAACTGTATAGACGCAGTATATGAACTTGGTATTCCATTCGCATTGATACCGGAACAGATGTTCGAAAATAACGAAATAGAAGCAAAACTTCCTGAAGTTAAAACAGTAATACTCGCAGGAGCAACTCACATAACCGATAAAGCAATGACCGGACTTGACTATTACCTTAAAATGGGATTCCATGCTAATGAAGCATCTGCAATTGTCATAGGTGATAATATTGCTAAATACAATGAATACTGTCAACAGCGAAGAAATGACATATTCAATGACACTGCTGTAATATCTATGTTCATAGATGAAAAAGAAGCTCATGAGCTCAAAAACGACCTGCGTAAAACTCTAAGTTCGATCGATATCTACCCTGAATACCAACTGGTATATGCAGACACACAGGAACCTGTAGAAGGCATGTTCTGGAGAACAGCAAAACTCGACGGCAAGCTCGCTGCATCAGTTGTAAATGCTACAAGGGAAACAGTAAAATGTATGTGGATAGATGCTGAAGGAAATAAAATGAGCTTCAAAGACGAAAGCTCTCTATCCGGCGTCAAAACTTCTACTGTCATTACAATTGAACCGCTTGGAATAAACTGCGGCACTATTTCTGAAGCAAAAGATACTAAAATTAATGCAAAGATAAATCAAGAACCAACGTTCATGAACAATGAATACCTTGATGCCATACCCGGCAAATACAACCCAGAACTCCATCTTGTAGGCCTCGAATGGCATGGCCCCGGCTACCACTCAATGGTTCCAAACGGAACATGGGTTCACCGAGCTATCACATCACTAAACTATGCTCTATACCTTTACAAGACAGATATACCTGGAAACATAGAAGAGGCAAATAAAATAGTAGCCAAAGTAATATCCCTTCAGGACACAGACCCTATGAACAAAACGTTCGGCATATGGTCATGGCTTTACGAAGAGCCTCTAAGTGAAATGAACCCACCAGACTGGAACCTCGCTGACTTCTGCGGAAAATGTCTCTGTGAAATATATATTCTTCACAATGAATATCTCCCAGACGAACTTTCAAAAGAAATAAAGACATCTATCTATAATGCGGCAATGTCTATATTCCGTAGAAATGTCGGACCTGAGTATACCAACATAGCGATTCAGGGTTCAGGAGTTTGTATCTGCGCAAGCGAGATTCTCGGAAACGAGTTTTTCTACGATTACGGTTTAGAAAAGCTTACAGCAGTTTTCGAGCGAGCAAAAGGACTTGGCGCTTACGATGAATATAACAGTCCTAATTACACCGCATTTGTCCTGACTCTGTGCGAAGATTATAAAAAATTATTCACCACCCCTGAGGCACTTGACGTACTTGAAAACCTGAGAGTTTTTACATGGCATGATATCGCAAGTCATTATCATCCAGGAACAAATCAATGGGCAGGTCCATTCGCAAGAACATATTCAGACCGAATGAATCCTTCAAATGCAGCCTGGATTTCTAAGGTAACCGGATTAGATATTAGACCGCACTATTCATTTACACACACTAAAGTAGCTAAAGATGCAAAATCCAACCTGAAATGTCCGGAAGAACATAAATCACTTTTCAAAGAGCTCCCATCAGACGAAGTTCTTATAAAGGGACAAAGCAGACGTGCAAGAATTGATGGAATACCTGTATCACTTACAACATGGATGGTTGAGGATCTTTGTTTCGGTACTTGTGAGCGTGATAATATGTGGACTCAGAGAAGACCATTCCTTGCATACTGGAAAAGCGATATTGAGCCTGCAGTATATCTTAAGGCAAGATTCATGAAGAATGATTATGATTTTGCGTCAATGATTATACACAACGCTCAGGATAGAAATAAGGCATTGACTTGCTTCTCACCTGTAACAGACAGATCGGATAAGCACGACACTCTTTACAGACCAGAAGACGGCGTATTCAAAACCACAGATATGAGAGCAAGATTTGAGATCAACGGCAGAGGCGTAAAAGCTGAGAAAATCAATAACTCTACCTTCCGTCTTTATGACGATGCTTATCAGGCTGTATTCCATGTCAGTGATTCTTATTTTGCTGGCAAGAAAGTAAAATGGGAAGTCGGCCACGATGAAAACAACACAGCATACCTTGATGCAGTTTGCTATGAAGGCAAAGAAACTGGATTTGATTTCGACAATCTCAAAGACACATACTTAGTATGTTCTGTTGAAATAATCAAGTCTGACGACAAGCCGGAAATTAAGAGCGGCCCTGTTGTTGAAAATAACAATGGAGAAATAACCGCTGAATGGCAGACAAAAGACCAGAATCTTAAAATCGAATTCCCAGGATACTGCGTAAAATATTATTGATTCTTATTAGTGCAGAAAACACTCAAGAATCAGATCGTAATAGCTTTTTGCTTTACTGCTGGCCCAAAATAAGCGGGCCAGCAGTAAATATAAGAACGATATTCTCAAGTTTGCCCGCAACAGTACCAAGATCAACTTAAGTGTTTCAAGGAGCAAACACTGCGATATTAAGCGATGCTGTATCGGAGCCACCATTACTGTCTGTAACCTGTACCTCAAACGTATTCAGACCAACATCACTGGAAGAAGGCGTACCTGAAAGTCCGCCATTTGAAGCAACGCTAAGCCAGGCAGGACCTGATATCTTTGAAAAAGTCAGAGTATCGTCTTCATAATCTTCGGCATCATCTGCCAAAGTAGAACTGTACGCCTGACCATAAGTTGCGTCAGTCTCATTAATATAGCCTGTTGCTATCTCATCAGCAGGCATATCCGCAGACGCCAAATCCCAAACCTCTTCAGGACTGATAACAGTATCAAAAACTGCAAAATCATCGACAACACCATCATAGTGATAAGTCCCCCCAGCCCTATTACATAATCCAAACCTGAAGCCTCCCTGCAGATACTGCATGCTGCTATCAGAATCAACCTCATAACCATTAATATAGAGCTTCCCTGTGCCGGTATAAGTACCCGTCCCTGATGTAACCTCGTAAGTATAGGCAATATGATTCCACTGATACTGAACAATAACTTCATCTGAAATAAGCGTCCCACCAGTTCCGCCATAAGTGCTAACTCTCCAATTACTGCCGGATGTATACAGTGCATACCCCCCTGTCAGAGAAGCCGGCATCGATAAAGCCATAAATGAGCTCGGCGCATGAGATGATGCCCAGAAAACAACACTGTGAGATCCATCAGGGTATATCGCCGGAGAGGTATCAGAAAGCTTAATATCATAACCATTGGTCGGATTAAAATTACCCGAACCACCCCATATTCCATTAGAATAATATGCTGGCGAAGTAGTGTAATTAGTCAATAAATCATTGCCGTTTCCTGAATCATCAGAGGCTAAGTCAGAAGAATCATCAAAACTATAATAAGCAGAAGGACTTAAAAAATCATTACTGATAAAATACGGCGAATAATTTTCACCATCTGCGGGGTCAACATCTGATAAACTTGTGCCATAGGCAACAGCATCATGGTAAACAATACGTTCATCAGAATCGGTGGCAGATGTATCCCATGTACTTTTATAAACACCCCACTTAAAGTAGCCTTCATTCTGATTTATAAGATTCAGTCCAGAATAATTAACAACTTGAGTATAAGAAGGATTCTGTGCTTCCTTATACCATAATTGTGTAATACCGGTATTACCAGATTCCCACTCAGGTACAACTCGCAAGACAAAATCATACCACTTACCTGTCTCATACGGACATAAATCAACAAAAACAGATTCATCAACTACGTTATCACCATTACCACTATCATCATATTGATAATGGGCAACAAGTTTACCCTCATCAGATAAAACAGAAAAGAAAGGACCTGCACTGAATTGTTTTATCTGAAACAAAACATCAGAATTGGTATCATACTGATAACCAGGTACAAGGAGCAGGGAAAAACCAAACCACCTCTCAACTCCCGGCACTATCGCATTTGGAGTAAGAGACATAGCATCGCTTTCCGCCCTTGAGCCAAATGCTGTCTGATCGCCATAAACAAGCCTTGTCTTCAATGACCATGAACCTATTCTGGCATAATCCTGACTCGCCTGTATTCTGTCGGAATAGGCTTCCACAACACCTATAAGTGAATTATTATCATCATCATAGCCAGTCTCATAACCTGCTTCAAGAAGTACAGATGCACTTGCGCAACTGTAAATGAACAAAAACACCAATAGACTTACACTTACTTTAACCATAACAAATCTCCTGTAAAAATATTAATAATAGGTAAATATTCAAAATTTCATCAAAAACACTATTGTTTTAGCAAAACTTCTCTACCTTCAAATAGTCATTTAAATCAACAATCTCTGCACCCCTCAATGATCTCTATTAATCTTCTTGACTCTTCAATACCAACAAAAGGTTTCTGATTGCAGGCGAAATATTCGTAACATTTTTGATAATAATCAACAGGTTCAAAATCAGAGAGTCTGAATTCCTGAAGCCGCCACGGTATCTTTTCTCCATTAGTGTAACATCTGCCCTCTGCTGCAAGTTCTTTATTTATAGAAACGTTCTTTAGTTCTTCAGGCATAAAGTATTTAACTCGCCAAACATTTGAACTCTCATCAAGCACAGCACTGCCGCAACTTCCTAAAACCATCCACGGACGCATCTCAAAGGCTGCAGCCATATTTATATCGATATCAAGAATTATGCCGTCTGATGTTTCGAAAACAACCTTAACAACATCATCGGCATCTCCAAGACATGCTATGTTTTTAGTAATACATTGCGTTGAAACAATATTGCTTCCAGCAAGATAAAGTAGTTGATCTATGTAGTGTGCCCCATAATTATTCAGCATTCCGCCTCCATTAGACAAAAATGCCTGCCAATCATTACGTCGTCTGAATTCACTGCAGGCTCGCTTTATCATGTATATATCGCCAAGAACTCCTGATGATATTATATGCTGAAGCCCCACCATATCACTGAAACCTCTATGAGGCTGATATGCCATAAATTTACGATTCAATCGTTTTTGAGCACCAATAATCTGATCTATCTCTTTTGTAGAAGGGGCTACAGGTTTTTCACAGAAAACATCACTGCCATGTTCAAATGCCTCGATGGCCTGTTTACAATGAAACTTTGTAGGAGAAGCAATAACAACCAAATCAGGCTTTTCAGTCCTAAGCATTTCGCTGTAATCAACATAGCCTTTGACAGTGAAAGTTTCCCGGGCTTCCAGAAGTCGTTCTTTCAAAGGATCAACAACAGCAACAAGCTTGAAGCTGTTATTTGATATTATTTGCGGCAAATGATATTGCCATCCGATTCTGCCTAAACCAACCACTGCCGTCCTTAGCTGTCTATTATCATGCTGCATATTTTTCTCTGATTCTCATAAAGTTATTTATCTGTAAAAATCAAGTTTTTACTTATTTATCGGTATCAAGTATACTTTGAATAAAAGGTGCCAGCTTATCAGCTATCATGTAATAGCCTCTGTCGGTCAAATGAACACCATCAACACTCGGATGGTCTCCGCCGGCCTTGATAATATCTCCGGCATCAAATATATACACATTCTTATCACCTTCATCCTTCAAGTTCTTATATGTCTTATGGAGAGCATTATGCTGTCTCTTATAGAAATCAGCTGTCATCCAACTTCCATAAGGTTCAATTTCCCGTGCATAATGAGGCTTTGTCATAAGTATAATCGGTGTTTCTGGACGTTTATCTCTCACTATACTCACAAATTTTTCGTATCGGTTATCCATAAGTTCAGGAGTCATGTTAGCTACCTGATCAAATATATAAACGGAAGCATCAATCTCCGCTATAAGTTTTGCAACTTCCGGCTCGCTGCATCCGCTTCCGGAAAAACCAAGATTAACAACATCAGCCCCAAGCCTACGGCCTATCTGCGCAACGTAGCCATTTGAGCCTCTGCTTGAGCAGCCGCTCTGCGTAATTGATGTGCCGTAAACGACTATAGGCTTTTCGATCAAATACTTGTCGGGTTTTAATACTTCACAATCAACATCTAAACCTATCTCAAGACTTTTAAGCGGAATATAAGTTGGCAGATACAATGTATACTGCCTAATCTTTTTGGGTAAATTCTCAAAATATACATGCTCATATACCCCATTGGCTTTCTGAGGGCGGGTCACCTTCCAGAAATCAGGATCTTTGACGCCGCCGATATACAAATCTATTCCAC
The DNA here is from genome assembly GCA_044440125.1 of Sedimentisphaeraceae bacterium JB056. Taxonomy (GTDB): domain Bacteria; phylum Planctomycetota; class Phycisphaerae; order Sedimentisphaerales; family Sedimentisphaeraceae; genus JBITAJ01. Next base: position 114,451 of record JBITAJ010000003.1, read on the forward strand.
TGACACCAACAGAGCTCATATGATACATATCAAGGCTGTCAGGATTACTCTGTCCATGATTTATTTTAAGCCTCATAGAAGTTGAGTCTGTCTTAAAACGAACTCTTGCCGTACTGGGGCAAAGACTCTGTACCCAAGCTTTATGTGTTATATTGGCTTCTTCATCAAGCGGAAGTCTCACAAAAGCACCATCATTATATTCAAACCATGCAAGGCCGTTTACTTCAACAGATTTATCTTTTGATACATCTATCCACTTCAAAGCAGATTTTTTATCAACATCAGCCTTTTGGTTTTCAAGGTCATACGTAAAGACATATTCTTCAGAATCAATTGCAATACTAACCTCTGCATGTTTACCCCCTGCTTCTGAGAGTGATTCTATACTAACCTGCGGTACTTCCAGCGTTTCATAGGGTAATACAACAGTTACGAATCTTACCGCATCTTGAGTTGACTTATGAATACTGTATGCAAATGCGGGTCTGGCAGTTTTCTTTCCGTACTCATAAGAAACCCAGCCGTCTTCCTGTTCAAGAGTCAAGCCTCCTTGCGGCAATCCCGCTACAAGCAAATTCGCTCCCTGCTCAAAATCTGTTCTTGCAGCTAAGTCCTCAAATACAGCCTTGCAGGGTTCAAAGGCATAATGCAAACGTAAGTCGCCCTCAGCCTTTCCGATAGCATCATCTACAATTACAAAGAAGTCTTTGTTAAAAAAAACGGCCCTGCGATGTTTCAAGTCTTTATAACTCTGGTTTTCTATAACAAGAACATCAAGTTCATCACTTGTATTCCATAATAACAAATTTGGCTTGCATGCGATATTTTCGTTATTCAGTGTTAATGTCTGATGTGATGCAGTGCGTCGAAACCAGTTTCTTTCTTTATCATTTCCACTGTAAATAAAACAGCCAGAATCCGGCATAAAATGTCTGCCTTTAGCGTAGAGTTCGAAAGAACCGTTGTCCGGCTGAGCATGAAAATAACCTTCCGGACCACACTTCAAAATCATAGCCGTCGCATTCTGCCCCCATCCATTTCGCATAGTGTAAAAACCGCCATTTTTGAGAGCGATAGAAGTTTGCTGCGGGGCTTTGCCTTCTGAGCCTTTTGTCGCAAAGTAGAGGAAATCATCTCTATCGTAAGCATCTGCCCATTTACGGAAATAATTACTGAGCTTATCCTGCCCGCCTTTCCACGCGTCACCAAACTGTGCAACGGTAAAGTCGGGCAGGGAAAATACATAGTTAGCAACGATCATCTTTTCTATAGTATCACTATAGCTTTCAGGAAATTCTCCCGTATAGCCGTTACTGCCTGCAATAGTAAATGCGTTGAGAAAAGTATTAATCGCACCAGAATGATAGCTTGGCGAAAGTTCAAAGTGCATACCGTCATCAAATGCCTGCAGCTTTATCTCTTTATTAAACAGCCCTATTGCACTCTCACGCCACGAAGGTGCATCCTTGAACTCATAGAAGCAAACACCCGCATAGATAACCCCCTGAGCTTCAAACAAGGCATGATTACCAATAGCACTGTAATTTTTCGTCACATATTCAGCCTGCTCATGATAACTTTTAAGGAACTGCATGAGTACTTTGGGTGTAAATTCAGGAGAACTTACGAAATACTGGAATATATTGGCCCAACTGCGGAGCCTGCTGCCGACCTCAAGCGGTCTCCAGGCGATTTTTTCATCCTCAACACAAGGATTATCTTCTATCCAGTCGAGAAGCTGAAATACCCATTCAGCCGCATATTTTTCATCGCCGCTGCTCCAGTAGGCTTTACCCATTGACGGCCACCAGTACATCCGATGCAATTGCCATATCCATTCTTTATCCGAAACCGGATTTTTCAACCAATCGATATCTTTGCCAAGAAAGTATGCCGGATAAGACTTCTGGCCTACAAGTTTACGCTCTAATGCATTGCTTGCCCATTGTGTATCAGTCTCACCAAGCGGTTTACCCAAGGCTTGCTGTTTGTCAGATTTATCAACAATGCCTTTAACTGTACTTCTGCTTCTATAATATCTTAGCAACTCCTGAGCGGCAAGGTCATAGTCTTCTTTTTCGTAAGCCTGCTTAACTTCTTTTAATTCAGGTTGAGTTAAATCAAGCAGGTCAAAGACGATCTTATATTCATTTTGGAAATTGGCTGATTTTGAGATATTTGCCTGTGCAGAAAATCCGAAGACTATAAGCAGCAACCAAATAGAAAATAACTGTATTCTATATTTCATTAGATAACTTTTCAAAAAAACTTTTTTAGATTAAACCTTTTGGGCTTACAACATGTAATTCATCCAACTCCTGCAGACGACAATTAGCCCAATATTGTTGATTAAATTAAATTTCCAAAAGGATGATCTCCCAATTTCATCAGTTTCTCTAACATTATTTTCTTCATCTGAGCCAAAACCTTTTCATATTGAGGGTCATTGGCCAAATTTGTTGTTTCATTTTTATCGTTTTCCATATCATACAGTTGATCTTCATCCCAAAAATCCGGATGTTTGAGTAACGAATTATGCTGATGAGGACGCATTTTTTCATAATGATACAGATGCTGGCTATTTTTTTTCTTGCCAATAGCATCCCTGCTATACCGCAGTGCTATGTATTTCCAGCGTTTTGTGCATACGGCACGAGTCCAGCCAATCTCAAAATATAGACTATTATGTATCGTCTCGTGCTTTCCAAGTAATAACGGCATCAGACTTTTCCCATCCAATCCCATCTCTTCCGGTTTTTTTATATTACAGGCATCCATGATTGTTGGCATAAAATCAATATTCTGCACAAGCTCATTGCTTACCTGATGCTGTTTAATCTTGTCTGGATATGAAATTATCAGAGGAACGTTTATTCCACCCTCGTAAAGTGTCACTTTATCTAAAGTCTGATTATCACTGCTGAGAATAATCAGCGTATTCTTATCCAATTCCAGCTCTTCAAGTTTATTTACAACTGCCCCAATTCCTTCATCCAACCATGTCAAGTATGCTGTCTCCACCGGATAGCCTTTCGATTTAACCTTCTCCAAGATTTCTTGACGCGAGGGCATTACATCAGGTTCCTTGTCAAGATATCCTGCAGACGTGATTTTGGGGTCTGCTTTCAATAATGATTGCTGAGGATGAGGGATATGATTCAAAGTTGGAGCCATATATAAGAAAAACGGCTCATTTTTGTTTTGCTCTATAAATTCTACAGCCCCCTCAACAATCCATTCGTGGTTGTGTATGTTCATTGAATGCAGATTGAAACTCTCTGGATTTGTAGCGTAAATTCTATCGGCATAATCAAATCCAAATTTCTTTATTTCATCCTGCCAAAATTGATGATTTTCTTTAAGAGCAGCAGAGAATTCTGGAGACTTAACGTCCGGTTGGTTATCAGATCCGCTCCACCCATCAAGCCAATCATCAGAACGAATAACGGGACAGCCAGCCTTTTGACTTGCCGAAATATCACTCAAATGCCATTTCCCAACCATTCCAGTTGAATACCCGGCCTCTTTCATTACCGAGGCTAAATTATAACGGTCGTATTCCAAAAGCGTATTAAATCCAACTTCTGTCTGGATACCCTTTGGAAACTGGTCTAAAAAAGTTGGATGACTACATCGACTTGGATATTTGCCGGTAAGACAGCTATAGCGGCTTGGAGTGCATATTGAAGTTGAAGCATATCCTCTCGTAAAGCGGATCCCCTGCTTTGCAAGCTTATCCTGATTCGGAGTGTAAGCCTTAGCACCATAACAAGCAATATCTTTAAAGTTTTGGTCATCATTATAGATTATAATGACGTTTGGCTTTCGCGCAGACTCATTAGATATTGTTGGTGTTATCGGCAAATTCTCAGCAAAGGCTAATCCTGTCGAAATACCAAAGCTTAATTTCAAAAAAAATCTTCTATCCATTTAGATTTCTCACGAATTGGGATTATACTTTACAAGCATAAATGATTATAATGCAGCTTCAGCGGAATATAGTTATTCTAATACTTTTTCGTAATTCCATCAACGAAATCCTGGGTAGTTGCCAGTTTCCATGTCCTTCCGTCTTCGCTCATAATAACCACAGGATCATGGGCATACAATTTTTTATCAGGATCTGGATTACCCGGCCATTTATCTTTATACTCCTGCTTTTCTTCATCGCTAAGCCATGCTGCATAGTAAAAATAAGACAGGAAAAGCCTTCCCTTTTTATCAACCGTTAAATTATGGTAATAAATATTGTAACCCAATCTGTCAGGCTCCATTATCCTGCCCATATCCTGCCAGTCTTTGCCTTTTTCCTTACGCAAATGATGAAGAGCATATTTAAGGGGTACTTGACCTCCGTTGAGTCTTGACACAAGATGAATTGTATCATCCTTATCGGTTACAAGTGCCGGATATGTCCCACCATACATAGATTTTATATCTTCAGTTTTGGCCCAGGTTTTACCGTTATCAGTGGAATAGGTATATTTTAACGCTCTGCCGTGCGAACCAAGCACAACATGCAGAGTACCTTCACTGTCAACCGTTATAGCCGGTCCGTTATGTGAATCAGGTGTAAGATTAGGTGAGGTCGTAAAGCCAAGATATACCGGTTCTGAAAAGGTTCTGGTCTTATGATCGTAACAGGTATAGTTCTGTTTTGTACCAAATTCTCTTGGTGTAATTTCACTTAGGTCAATATACACTATATGTGTTTTATCGCCAATAGTAATAAATGCATTGCCCGCCCCTGAATGCTGAGGAACATACGTCGATTCTTTAACATTAACATCAATATCCAGAGACTTTGACACAGAAAGATTGCGTGAATGTTTATTTATAAACGCGATTTCTGCTCTTGGTGCGACGAATCCCATAACAGGAGTGGTTTCGATCGGATTGAAACTGTCATATTGCTCAAGAATAGCATTGTCTTTTATCTTACATATTGAAAATGTCTCAAGCTTATCCCCTGAATAGAAAAGGTAAGAAGAAGACGGGTTTTGTGATTTTGCAATAAAATACATTCCTCCTTCATCATCAAAACAGATCTTCTCACTCAGATGTGTTCCACTGTAGAATTGGGTTTTCTCAAGATCAGGAAATTTAGACTTAAGCAGATTATTCAAATCACACACAACCCATTTACCTTCATCATTCAGCGTTTGTACATAAACATCCGCCCAATCATGCGTAGCATAATAGTCATCAAAAACGCCCGTTATCATATAAGGATGATTATCATTATCAAAGGTAACCGCAGCAGGGATATATCGTGGATTATATCCATACAATTCTCTCTCTCGTATTGTAATACCTTTATAATGGATCGGGGCTTTCCCCGGTACAATTGTTACTTCTTTTGATAATTCTTTTTGGCCATAGTCCCATTTTGATTGTTCAAAAAAGTCAGCCAAAGCAATCTGGAAAGTTAAAATCAAAGCGAGGGTCGTCAGCAACATTCTATTCATCACTATCTCCAATTACCTATAAAAAAAGACTCGGCTACAATACAATTATAGCCGGAGTCTTTTTATTAAATAAATCAAGTTACTCAGTTACAAGCCAGTTCTGCAAAAAGTCAACAAGATCTGCAGAGTTTACAATACCGTTACTATCCATATCGCCACTAAGCGTTAATGGCAATAAAACTGTTGCTGGAGTCGCAGTCTTATTTGCAAGGCTTATTATCTTACTCTGGTCAAGAGCACCTTTGAAAACAGCTACCTCATCAAGTAAACCTGTGAAATGTTCTGTACCACCAGCTCTATTTGCGAGACCAAATCTAAATACCACAGGATTATAGTCCGCAGAAGCAGAACCTTTCAATTCTCCGTTTATATAGCAAGACAATGTACCTGTGTATACGCCATTAACGGCATCGCCATCAGCCTGGAATACAAGAGATATATGAGCCCAGCTTCCTAATGCAGCAACACCTGTATTGAATCCGCCACCACTGCCGCCATATGTAGCGACACGATATGTGCCATTATCAATATAGATACAGAAACCGCCATCATTCGAAGAAGGTCTACTGACAGAAACAAAGGTGTCTGTCAGAGTAGGTTTTGCCCACATCGAAATTGTAAATGAGCCATCAGGATATATAGATGGATTTGAGTCAGATATTCTCAGATCGAAACCATCATCAATACCATTGAATACGGCAGCACCATCAACAGCACCATTGGCAGTATAATCCGGCAATTGTGCATAGTTATTCTGAAGATTATTACCATTTCCACTGTAATCGGCAGCTAAAGCACTTGAATTGTCAAAACTGTAATAAGCTGTCAAAGAGGTGATATTATTTACGAAATCAGCAGTAGTAGCCAAATGCCAGCTCGCACCGCCATCATTACTTGTCAGCAATGAACGGTCGTGGGAATATATCGCAGTTGCAGGGTCTTCCGCAGGCCATTTAGCTTCGTGTTCTGTTATTTCTTCAGAAGTAAAGTCCAGAATTAAATAGCTGTAGCTTAGATAAAGGTTGCCCAAGCGGTCAGTAGTCAGCTTATGATAATAAACACTGTAGCCAATCTTGTATGGCTCAACAAGACATCCAACATCTTCCCAAGGCTGTCCCAATTCCTTTTTAGCATACCACAAACGATACTTGTATTCATCGTTTATTGAAGAGTTCTTCCTGTAAACCATATGAATGGTATCATCAGGTGTAGTGCAGATGCTTGGATATGTCGCATCATTGAGTATGTCTGTAGCAGTTGACCACGAATCTCCGTTGTCAGTAGAATACACATATTTCATTGTTGTGCCGTGAGCACCTAAAACTACATGTAGAGTTCTGTCTTTACTCACTGTTATTACAGGACCATTATGAGTATCAGGTGAGCCTTCGTTGGGAAGTCCTACCGTTGAGCCTAAGAATACAGGTGTCGAAAATTCGTTTGTCAGCTTATTATAGCGAACATAATACTGGGCAGTCTCATCTACTCCTATAAGATTATCGAGATCAAGATAAACAATATGAACATAGTTACCAAGTGTTACTGCAGCATTTACTGTTCCAGTCTGCATCGGAGCAGGTTGAATTCTGTCACCAATCAATATGCCAGCTGAATTTGCCGAAAGGCTTCCACCTGCATTTGTAACCGGATAGAGTTTCATTTGACTGCTGCTGTTGCCGATTAATGAAGGCACATCAAAGTCGCTCGTAAATGTATCTGGTACTTCAAAGAAATATGAGCCGTTGTAAAGCTGCGTATAACTCCAGTTTTCAAGATCATTGACGCTTCCGCCCCAAACCCTTCTGATAAAAGAAGCAGCGGTTGTGTTAAGCATAGGCTGTTCTACTGCTGTAAAATAAATATAACCATTGCTGTCAAAAGCCACTCTGTTTACATTTGAAAAATCACCTGTATAAAAATTGAAGTCTGTATAAGCTTCATTTCCAGGTATAGCAGCCGATATTTCTTTAAAATCGATGACTACCCATTGACCGTTATCATCAATTGTCTGGATATAACAATCATCAAAGAACTCATATTTAGGAATCCTGAAAGTATTATCAGCAGGAACTTCACCTGTTTCTTTACCAACATAGATATAGGGTCTGTTGTTGTAATCAAAAGTTACCATGTTAGGCTTATATCTTGGATAATAGCCATATAATTCTCTTTCGCGTGAAAACGTGCTGCCAGAATAAATTAAAGGCGCACTGCCTGGGATTACAGTTGGAGCCGCCGTCCCAACTTCGTCTGAAGTATGCTCCCAAGGGGAGGTATTGACTATAGCCGCATTTATTGTTTGTATGCAAACTAAAAATATAACTGCACTTATAATTCTGTTAAACATCAGTATTTCTCCGAATAAAATTTTATTTTGAATAATCAACGAATAGACGGTTTGATTTCAGTTATAGAACCACCGGAAAGAAAATCTTCGACCAAAAAGTCGTATTCGGCAAATTCTAAATGTCCATCAGCGCAGAGATAATGACTGCCGCCCCGATGCCTGTCGCTATAATAATATTTTCCCGGCACGGTTGATAGACCACCCCATGCATATATATAGGGAACATCCCATCTGTTTTCGCCAAGAATTGCAGAAGTCGAAGCATTCTTGATCATTGAAGATCTTCTCGGCTTCCACCAGTTGCCTTGATAACTGCTGTCATACCTATAACCGGCACTACGCCAATTCCAGCCAAAAGCCAGAGATTTCACTCCATTTGTATCTTTAGCACTAAGAGAAGGACAGCTTAATATTTTGGGAGCCTCATAACCTCTCTCACTTGCCTGTTTGGCATCACCGGCAACAGATCGATCCAGATAATCTGCATATGATGAATCATAATCAAGATATGAAGCAATATCTACATACCAATACCCTTTATGAGGATATTTCCCTTCATAAGAACTGCCGCTGAATCGCCCTCCATCATACATAGGCAACCAGTCATCATTATCTATCCCAAATTGGGCACAAGCCATTCCGATAGAACGGGAATTAGAACCGCACAACGTCTTCTTAGCCTGATCTCTGGCTACAGATAATGCCGGCATCATAATCGACATCAGTATTGCGATTATAGAGATAACCACCAGGAGCTCTATCAAAGTAAAGGCGTTTCTTTTTTTGTTACTTTTCAAATCCATTTTAATTTATCCTGATAAATCAATCGTATTATTTATTGCTTAATAACCAATTAGCGGCTATCTCAACAAAATCTACAAGATCAACAATACCATCATCATTAAAATCGCCCGGAATCGTACTGATAGAAGGTATACTCATAGAATCATATTCTTTACTTGCTAATCCGGCGATCTGGTCTGCATTGAGTACTGTTTGCCAGATAGTGAATTCATCAATCATTCCATTGAAGTGGTTCGATCCACCTGCCCTGTTTGCCAAACCAAACCTAAATACATAAGGTGCGTAATTAGCGGCAACAGAATTGATAAATACACCATCAACATAGCCAGATAGGGTACCTGTATAATTACCATCAACGGCATCACCATCAGCTTCAAAAACCAAAACCACATGTGCCCACTGCCCAACGGTAGCGGTTACTCCAGTATTCAAACTTGCATTTGAACTTCCATAGGTACCCATACGATATGTACCGCCATCAACATAAATAACAAATCCACCTGTAATGCCTGAAGGCATTGTTATTACTGAGAAGCCATCAACAACAGACGGGTTAACCCATGCAGCAGCGGTAAATGAACCATCAGGATATATAGGTGGATTTGAATCTGAATACTTAAGATCAAATCCCTGATCGACACCGTTAAATACAGCCGCTCCACCAACAGCACCATTATCTGTATGAGAAGGCAAGCTGGCGTAATTATTCTGAAGATTGTTTTCATTGCCCGAACTGTCTAACTGCAGACCGTAAGTCGGCTCATTAGGATCGTCAAAGCTGTAGTAAGCTACCGGTACAAGGCTTGGATCAGGAGCAGTGTAACCTAATACATCAAGAATTGTTGTGCTTAGAGTTGCCAATCCCGTAATTTGCTCTGTTGTGAGGTTGCCGCCAAAAATAGCGACTTCATCCAATGTACCTGCAAAATGACTTAATCCGCCGGCTCTATTTCCAAGACCAAATCTAAATATGTCAGGTTTGTAATTAGCTGCAGCGGAATTTGCATATACTCCATTAATGTAGCAAGTCAAGGTTCCTGTGTATTCACCCGCTACCGCATCACCATCGGCCTCAAACTGCATAACTAAATGAGCCCACTGACCAACTGTCGCAGTTACGCCTGTATTAAAACTTGTAATAGAACTGCCATAAGAAGCTACTCTATAGGTACCGGCATCAATATAGACACAAAAACCACCTGCTGTTGAGGAAGGCATAGATATTGCAGAAAAACCATCTGCATTAGAAGGCTTTATCCACATAGATACTGCGTATGAACCATCAGGATAGATCAAAGGATTTGAATCTGAAGTCTTTAGATCAAAACCATCATCAACACCATTAAAAACAGCTGCACCACCAGCCATACCCGAAGCAGTGTAGTCAGGCAACTCAGCATACCCGTTCTGCAAATCATTACCATTTCCAGAGTCATCCGCATTCAATAGTGTAGAACTGTCAAAACTGTAGTACGCCACAAGTTCAGTTGCTGAAACTTGTGAAATAAATGCTGCAATGACTAAAGTAACTAATAAAACTTTAATCGCTCTCATTTGCTTTCCTTCCAATACATAAAACCAATAATAAAAACAGTAAATTAATACAATTATCCGATTACATACTTCTTATAATTTCAGGTTCAAGTTTAAGAACCACTCTTCTTGCGTTAGGATTATCAATCCTCCACATTAAATGCCTAATTGCTAAACGTCCGATTTCCTCGGTACACAAATCTATTTCGACCGGCCTTGGACTGATACCTGCGGCAATCTCGGTTTCACTGCAGGTTATAATCTGAACATCCTTACCGATATCTAAACCTTTAGCTGCTAAGAAATTATGCACAACGCTCGTCAACATTTCCGAGGCAAGGAAAATAATCAAAGGCAACTGTGAATTATCAACAATATCATCGACCCATCTCTTGACAAGATCATAATCAAGATGCTGTTCAAACTCTCCCAATATCAAAGCATCATAGCCTTCAATACTCGTTGCGGTATATCCATTCGATTTAATATATCCATTAAAGACATTATACCTCTCTGATCCTACAATTGGATCAACATTTATATTTGCGTAACTATTGAATCCAGCTTCAATCGCATATTTTGCGGCTATAGTACCGATAGAAATATTATTGTAAGTGAAATGATCTCCCCATCTTTTATCCGGCCCCATAACCCATACTGCAGGTTTGCGACCGACGAATTGCTTCAAATTAGGAGTTCTGTCGTCACCAAGCATCAGAAAACCATCGGAATTGCTGCATATATCATTTTCCTCTATCTCTGCCGAATCCCGTAAAAATGACATAAAAAAGTTGCATCCTGCAATGTCAGCCTCTTTTTCCATGCCATATATTAAACGGCTGTAAGCTGAAGAAGACGCAATATGACGCTTAATACCGCAAAACAATAGAGAAAGAGTCAAGCCCTCTTTAGTTATCTCATCAGAATAATCAAATGAACTGTTTACATACACACCAGCTCCACGTCGACTATATAATAAGCCCTGCTTGCAAAGTATGTCAATTGCCTTACGAATAGTGATATATGAAGTGTCATATTTAACTGCAAGCTCACGTAATGGCTGCAAACGAGCTCCTTTTTCAAGCTTAAGCTCTTTAATATCTAATTCAATCTTTTTTGCTACCGCCTCTATAGATAAGCCTTTATTTTCAGCAACTATCGCCATTTAAGCACTCTCAATTCTATTTACTTATTACTAATAAGATTCAATCCGAACTAATCACCAACTAATTTAACTTAATACACAAAACTCCGCAACTTTTTTATATCTTTTTAATATTAGACTGGCGCACTTAACTTTCATGCTTAAAAACCACTTAATTAAGTATTCGTACTAAACAGGTAGCTGCAAAACATAACAAAAGAGCCTTATAAGCGATTAGCTTACAAGGCTCTAAAAAAGCAAAACCAAAGAACTATAGTAAATATACTAAGATTAAAAACTTAGATTAATATCTTTCTATCTCATTAAACCCAAGTAGAAGGATAAAAACATACAAATTCACCAATATCCCTATTCTGACAATGCCAGTTAGATACATTTTATAAAAATCTACAGAGGGTCTTGCCCTGACAAACAAGTCTCAACTGCCTGCCGTTCGGTGTCATTTAAAGCCCTGTTGTATATAATAACCCTTGCGATTTTGCCATCAAACCCACTGCTTCCGGTGACAAGTGCTCCGATAGCCGTCTTTTGATGATAAAATGGCTGCGAAGTAACACCATTAACGCTGTTAATCAAAGAACTATCAATATATTCTTTAATATTCTCACCACTGCGAACCGCTGAAAGCAAAACCCAATCAGTACTCACCGTTCCACCTGAAGCACTGCGGATAATGCTCGTTAAAAAGCAATTCAGCTGAAAAACTCAGGTATTTTGTTTATTGCTGAAACTCTCAGCTCCTCTATGCAATCTTCCTTTATACCTTTATAGGGCCAGCGAAGCCTTGGGGTAATCCTGCACCAGCCGCCAACAGATGCCAGCAGCTTATCAACGGCCATATTTGAATATCCCTGTTTCAGGAACGGAACTATATTTTCATCCATAAACTCACAGATTCTTCCCTGAAGCTCAATCGCCGAATCAATGTCAGTTTTCATCTGCTGATACCATTTCTGCGCTACGCCGGGATGAATACAGGCGACATTAGAATAAGCCCCGTGTGAACCACTCTGAATACCTGTGGCCAAATGATGGCCAGGGACAAAAACAGACAAACCTGCTGCAAATTCTCTCATCTGCCTATACCAATTCTCATCACCATCACAAACCTTTACGCCAACAAGCGAAGGAACTGTATCCTTGAGAATTCCTATCTGTTGAGGTGTAAGCACTCTCTTAGCATGAGGCGGATTATACAAAACAATCCCAACAGGTGCGATTGCATCTGCAATTCGCGACAGAAATTCTACGTCCTCCTCAATAGTCGGAACAAACCAATCCGGCAAAATTACCTGTATCGCACTTGGCCGCAACTTGGAGGCTCTTTTTGCACGTTCCAAAGAGATAGCCGGACTCATCTGACTTGCCCCCAATTGATACGGCATAGAGGCTTTTTCACAACGCTGGGCGAGAATTACGCTTACTTTATCAAACTCTTCTTCCGTCTGGTTATAAAACTCACCTGCACTGCCATTGGAATAGATGCCGTCAACACCACAGGCAATGATTTGGTCTATTTCCTCGGTTAAGAGTACGTAATCAATACTGTCATCAGAATTAAGCGGTAAAAGGAGCGTTGCCCAATTGCCAAATATCTCACTGCTATTTAACGGATTCAACTTTATCTCCTAAATTTACAGAAAAAGATGGAAGAAAACTTGCAATATATCCTACAGTAACACATGACAATATACCAACAGGAGCATACAGCATGAAAGATATGCCGGTTTGATTTTTAACGTATAACAACGCCAAGACACCAGCCAAAGCACCAACAACAGCCGATGCACCATTTACCCGCTTTGTAAACATTCCTAACAAAAACAATCCGCACATCGGGCTGCCGAAAAGCCCTATTATAGCAATAAAAGACTCCCACAACGATTTGATATCGGCTTCAACAAAAGCTAAAGCAAGCAATGTACCTATAAGGCCGAAGACAAAGGTTAGAAATTTAGCAACGACAAGCTGCATATTTTGCGTTTTGGTGATATTAAACCGCTTGAGCATATCAGTGACCAAGACAGTTGAAATACTGTTCATACTGGTTGAAACAGTTGACTGGGCCGCTGCAAAAACACCGGCAACTACAAGGCCCGCAATACCAAAGGGTAATTTTTGTGATATGAACATAGGAAAGATTGCGTCCGTTTGATACTGAGGGTTCAGATCAGCAGGAGCAGATTTGTAATATACGTATAAAGCAGTACCTAAAGAGAAGAACAGGAACGTTGAGAAAACTCCGGCTATCATACCCACAACTAAACTTTTACGCGCCTGTTTGATATCAGAAACCGACATATACCTTTGAACGATAGCTTGATCGGAAACATAGGGGACAAGATTCTGACCTATCGAACCAATTGCTATAACCCAAAACGAAAGTGTACACAGACTCGTCTTAGACCAATCCCAATTGATCATATGCAATTTACTGTCAGAAAGAGCAACTGTCATTAACTGACCGCTTCCACCAACTTTCATCAGAATAATTACAAAACTTATCAACGCACCACTCAAAAGAATGATACTCTGTATAGCATCTGTCCACACAACAGCTTCAAGCCCGCCCATTGTACAGTATATAACACTGATAATACCAATTATAAGAACACATTGCGATATAGAGAAAGGTGTTATAGTTGCAAGTGCAATAGCAGGCAGATACATAACAACAGCCATCCTGCCTATCTGGTAGATTACAAAAGAAAGAGCAACAAATATTCTTATAAACACATTGAATCGCCTTTCAAGATATTCATAAGCACTTGCCGCATTTATACGACAGAAATAAGGCAATACACAATACATAACAAACGGTATTACTGCCATTCCAATCACTGCTCCTGGGAAAAAGACCCAATCTGTAGCGTATATCTTAGCAGGAATTGCCAGAAAGGTTATAGAACTCAGCATAGTAGCGAAAATACTCAACCCTGCTACCCATGCAGGAATTCTCTGACCGCCGCGGAAATAGTCATCTGTATTTTTAGTTCTACGAGCAAAAAATACCCCTACAAGAACCATCGCCACCATATATACGCAAAGAGTAATAATATTAACCACACCAAAAGTTTTCTTATCGGATGTCAATTGTCCCTCAAATATCGACTCCGAACTTAAAACCAGAAAATCATCATTTTTTTTAAGTACAAGCTCATTTTCTACCGCCGGATATCTACCGAAATTCGTCCAGGTATCTGTTATGGTATGATAAGCATAAATAGAAGCACGATTGCCAGAAAACTCTTTTTTATCAAAGATCAAGATATGGCTTTGACCTGAAGGTAAAGCGGCTTTTGTATTAGCCAATATCGCCTCACCTGTTCTTTGACGCCAAAATTCCTGAGTCTGATATTTACTTGCTTCATAATTAAACGGAGAAAATTCAAGTACATCATTAACAGTAATTATTTCGCCTGTTTCTTCATTAAGAGTCTTACCGCCTATAATATAAAGTACTGTTTCAAAACCGTTAAATTGAGAAACTACGAATGAATCATATCGTGGCTGCCCATCCCATGCGGGAAGCTCCTGCCAAAGAAAGTTGCCCGAACCTTCTCTGGACATATCAAGCACCCACAAGTTACGCATTAAAGAATCTTGTAAGCTATCAGATTTTCCACCGGCTAAATAAATTTTATTATCAACAATATCTGCATCAGTGAAAGCGCATGTTGACGGTAAAGAAGGTAAACTTGCAAGAGAAATCTCTTTTTCTTCTTCATCCCATAAGATATTTATGACATCTGAAAGATAAGTCCCCTGTGATACGCCACCAATACAGATCAATGAATCACCAACCGCTACGGATGCTCCAAAAGCTCTCGGTTTATCAAAAACCGAAAAAGCGAGTTTCTCTCCAGTATTAATATCATAGACATTAATATCGGCAGTTTCACCACCGGCAATAATTATAACGTCATCACAAACACCGGCAAATGCTCCTTCTGAAACATTAAAAGAAAGGTCTTCGTCTAACTGATTCCAGTTTAACGAGACAGCATAGGATGCATTTGAAAGTATTAACGGCAATAAAAATATTAAATTCAAAAAAAATCTTGTCATGTTTTATCCGGACGCTCTTATCAATATTACTTTTTCAAAAACTCACTTACCTTAGGCGTATCCAGAGAGAAGGATATCCGGAAAACTCCGGCAGGCCCATCGTAATAGCCCATATACACAAAGATATGGTGCATATTTCTTTCCAGATCAATGACACCTGCTGCCGGATGCATACCGTCATGGAATTTGGGAGTATCGATGATCTGCCTTTCCAGAAGCGTTCCTTCAAATCTCCAGTCGCTCTTACCTGCAAGCAATTCTTCAGGATCAATACTCCAAAGATTAAGAGTGCAAATGGTTCTATCCTGTTCGTTTCCAAGTCCGCCGCCGCAGCGATTAGTAACTACCGCCTCGATTCGTTCACTGACCGGATTGTAAATAAGATCGGGCGTGTCCTGACTCCAAGGACCAAATCCAGCGGATTTTAAGAGTCCGGCAACTGGAGCCATTTGGAAAACAGCGCCGGTAGCCTTTATATTGGTTAATGATGATTTAACGGGCAGACGCCCATTATTACTCCAGAACTGTCCATACCTGTACGTGCCGGCCTTTTCATCATAAGCAGCATCGCTCCATATTCTTGCAAGTATTATCAAGCTGCCTTCATACATAACAGCGGCAGGCTCACCATGAATCGAGGTCTCTACCGGCAAAACCTGATGAGTCTGCTGCCAAGTAACACCATCATCCTGCGAATATCTCAGCCACAACTGCCCCGGTTTCGAGCAGTCACGTCTTGTAATTCCCTGAAAGCCAGTAAAGCCGTAAGGTGTCTCAATAAGCTTAGGCCCCATTGTGCAACTGGGACCTGGGGCAACCTGCTCGTCAGTAAAAGCACCAGAGAGGTATTTCCATGTTTTGCCCTTGTCATCACTCCTGTAGCATCCAAGTTTGCTAACTTGTACAACACTGCCCTGTGAAGTCGTTCCAATAGCACACATAGATCCCATAGTCTGTTTGTCATCAGCCTTATACTGCACGAGACGATCAGGTAGAGTCCATGTTTTGCCGCCATCACCTGAGGTTGAAACGAGATCATAGTTAGCTTCCAATCCATCACGTATTCTGCCGCTCTTACCCCAATCATGGCAAGGACCGCTATTGTTACAAAGAACGATAGTATCGTCCACCATAGTGCTGACAGGATGCCCGATATGCCAGTTGCGACCTACAAGTTTATCGCCTACAGGGATATGCACCGGCTCAATTTCGAACAGTTTTTCACTGAAACCTTCTTTGATCTTTGCACGCTGCTTATCCGAGATATTAAGAAGGTAATCCTCCATATCTAAAAGCTTTCCCTCGATACGGAAATCATACAATCGTATATTGCTTCCCAAGGAACGAAAACCAACTTCACCAAATCTGCTTATCGGACAATTAGCTTTTGCAACAACCTTGGAGTCAATAAGCATTGTCAGCCTTTTACCCTCTCTTTTAAGTTCAAAAAGAAACGGTTTGCCTTCCTTTACGTAATGTTCACGTTTGGCTACCGCCTTTTGTGAAAGCGACCTATCCTTCAGTATTGAAGCTCTTATATCCTTGATAAGCTTATCAAACTCAGAAGGCTTGTAGCTGAGCCTATCATATTCCAAAGGCAACCCGAAAAGCCTGCCTTCCAGCACCATATTATCATTATAATTGAAAAAAAACGCATCAACAGTTCTTGCAAGGCAGTACGAATTACAAGCAAATGCGGGTGTATTATTTTCGAGATTAAACACGGCAAGTCTTGCCGTAATATGGAAATCACCTTCACCAATAGGTTTGGCGGCAAATAGATAATTATCCGTGCCGGATATCTCTACGAAATTACGCTCTGCAAGTTCCATGCCCGGCTTATGATAATATTTTTCAACCCACCAACCGTCTTCCCGAGCATTGATTATTTTCCCAGATTCCACAACAATATATTCTTCAGAGGCAATCAGAGAAGTCGCGAACATTGAAAAAAGAATACCTAAGACAAACACCACACATCTATTCATATTTTAAATCCTTCTGATTGGTTAAACTCAATAAAAATCATCGTCTTTTAAGCCAATAAACACCTGCCGAAAAAGATTCACTTAATTGTATTTCTGCACAATTCTTGTCCAAATTGCATTTCATAGACTCATCACAAATCTGATTTTCAATACTCCAGCAACCTTCGACCGGCATTTTAACATTGAGCGTCTGCGGCTTATCAATTCCAAAGCAGTGAATAACCATCAAGGCTTCATCCCTGTTTGTACTTAGCCGCGTAACTGCCTGCCAACCTTTAAGATCACGATAATTATTAATCTCCGACCCTTCGATGTATGTTTTGCCGTTTTTAATTATATGCGCAACTTTGCCATACAATTCCATAGCCTCTAATGTTCTACTCCAATTCTCCTCGCTTACGTCACAAATATCACCTGATAGATAAAACCTTCCCAGAAAACCGCTACAAAGTATATAGAGAAGCTGACGTAATGAATCTTCTTTCCTTATTATAACCCACACACCATTCTGGCGAGGCAATATAAGGCGATGCAGTGAAGCGGCAATAACAGGAATCTCACGGCATTCATGAGCATCTGTAAAGGATGCTACATCGGATACAGCCATCATGGAAGGCTCAAGTCTCATGCCTCCTGAAGCACAATTTTCTATTACAAGCTCAGGTATTTCATTTCTCATATGTTCAAAGAAATCACGTGATCTGACAGTCTGCTGGCGAAGTGCTTCACCATAAGACTCTGCCCCATCACATCCAATTCCTATTGAAGAATTATAATCAACCTTGATATAACCCATACCCGTGTCTTTTAGCAGTTTTATTACCTTTTCACAGAGATAATCCCAGCCCTTACTCTTACACAAATCGATAAAACGTCTGGGACCGACAGTCAGAGGCCTTCCATCTTTATGAATCAGGAATTCTTCTTTTTTGAAAATTTCAGAGTTCCTAGCACACGTCTCCATTTCAAACCACAAACCAGGTATTATACCTGCATCGCGAATTTTATCGGCAACAACCTTAAGCCCCTCAGGAAACATGTTCTTTGAAGGATTCCAGTCGCCATGTGAAGTATTCCATGACACTTCTTCATTTCTATACCATCCGGCATCAATCACCAGATATTTAACAGGGGTATCTTTAAGCTTTTCAAGGTATTTAAGCAAATTATCCTGCGCAGGCTCACCCCAGCTTGTAGCCCATTCATTATACATAATAGCCATATCATCATCATAATTGTATGGTTTGCTGTCGTAAGAATCCTGCTGTGCCTCAAGGAGGTTATCACAACTCTCCGACATATCACCTGATGATACTGTTAAAGTAGCGACAGGCGTACTGAATATATCGCATGGCTTGAGTTTTTTACTCCAGTGACCGAATTCCTGATCTGCCAAACCGCCGACAATGTTTATGGCATTATCATAACGAACAACAGCCATCTGCCATGATCCCGGATGCCATAACTGAGCCGCCCATGTAACATTCTCTTTGCTGTCCTCAATACCTATAAATGGAAAGAAATCACATGTAGGCCAGCTTCCAACCTGCCCAAACCTGCGTCCACGCGAGCAAGCGGTTGTCCAGACATTACTTATGTGCATTTGATCAAGCGATTCTCTGTAGTGCCTTGCCTCTCCACTCCAATTACTCCTGTATCGGTGAAGAGAAAGCTGCGCGGCCGGATCAGATTCACAAAACGGACTGAGATCGGTTAATGTAAAGCTTGAAAGATTTTCCAAAACTATATCAGTATCTGAAATATTCTCAACTTCAGTACGTAAAATAAGATAGCTGTTACCTTCTGTCCAGCTCAGATAATGACGACACAACATAGGCGTCTTTGTGTTTTTAAATTCAGTTACAACTGTTATCTCAAGACCATTTCTAAAGACTTCCTGATTAGAAAATTTGAGATTGAGCGTAGTTTCACTATTTCCCACACTTCGTACTTGACCACCGCCCTGAAAAGAAGAATCACATTGAAGTTTAAGCTGTATGAGATTGAATATTTTCCACGCCGGTCTATCCGCCATATGATCAGGCAATCCGTCTGTCTCTCTGTTACCACGCAAAGACATACTTCGGCTGACTGTCGCATCAAGTTTAGAGATAGGGACCAATGAAAGCCCAACCTGCCTTGTTACCGGATCGAGAAGATACCGAACAACCATTTTGCCAAAAATGAATTCAGAAAGGACCTCATAAGTCAAGGTTTCACCCGAAACAGTAATTAAAGTATCTGCTTTCCATTTCGGAATATCTGTTGTTTCCTTACAAGAAGCAGTTGTTTTTGTTTTTTGTTTTTTAATATCTAAAGTTGCTTGAGTCATAATTTTAACGCGCCTTTTATTGCGTAGAGCATATTCTTATTGAATTAACCATTCACTGATTAACTTTTCCAATTCTATTTGACTAACATTACCATCATAGTTTGTATCCATACCTGCGCACCAATGAGGCGGCAAACAATTACCATCCAACCAGTTTTCAGCCATAACTTTGAAGTCAAGATAATCTGCCTGCATGTCCTTATTAATATCGGTTCTTGCATAAGGCATCATCTGTGAATCACATATTTGATTCTCCACTATTACACGCTGCTGCTGATCTAATGCCTGATTATAGGCAATAATTCGCAACATTCGTCCATCAAAACCATCCAAGAGATCTCCTGACATTCCTATTGTAAGCTTTTGATTAAAGAAAGGCTCACAATCAATAGAGTCAACAGTACCGACAAGCCGACCATTAACATACTGGCTTAAAACATCTCCATCCCAAACGACACTAAGTAAAGTCCATTGATCAGTAATCGGACAACCGGTATTCCTCAATATCCCATTTTTAGTAAGAGACTGTGAATAAAGATAACCCTCTTCAATAAAGCTGCCCCACAGCACAGGACTGCTCAATCCATCACCTCTGTCATCATAATTTGCAGATAAAAGCCATTGCTTCGTAACAGTCTCATTAGCTTTGAAATATATAAACCAACTCATTTCTCGACTATCAAATATTTCATTACCATTGACAGTCATATAACTGTTTCCGTCAAAAACAATAGTATTAAGATTAATATTGTTTTCAAAAACTGTACTTTCTGCATCCGGTAAGAAGCCTGCTGTTGCGTAAGAATTATTTGCATTTCCTTTTGCAGAGCTATCAAGCCAACAGCTCACCTTTGCGTTCTGCTGCGCATTATAACTGCCATCAAAAGCAAAAACCGGTTGAAGAATCGATTCTTCAATAGAATAGTCGGCAGGCATCCTGAACTGAGAACTTGTCAAAGAAACTCGTGACATTTTCAACCAATCAATAGCCCCAACAAATTTAGCACGGCTAACATTTGAGGCCCCTACAAGCAAATCTTCATCATTATCCAGCAAATTGGTCATATCTTCGCCAAAAGCTTGAACAATATAATCGACATAAATCAACAAATGGCCTTTATCACGAACGGCAGCAATATGATGCCATGTATTATCACTCACGTTTATACCTGAAGCTACAGAGCTTTGATGTGTACCATCTGATAATACAAAAGATACTTTGCCATTTTCTATTGCCAACTGCCAGCCATTACCGGCGGCACTGTCTTTACTTATTATCGGGCCATCATTTGAGGTTTTACATATAACTTCAAGTGTAAAGGAATCATTAGCCTCAAAATCAAAAAAGTCATTATCGGCACCTGTGAAGCTGCCGCAATTATCCGTACTGTCAAAAATAACCGCAGTTGAAGCCCCATATGTATCTGAACCCTTTGTATAGCTTACATCACCTTCTATTTGTAAATTAAGCTCATAACCGCTATCATCATCAACAATCGTAGAATCATCAAAATTCCATTCAGTTGAATATGTGCCAAGCAGCCACCTGCGTAATCGTTCTGTATCCAAACTACGGCTAAGCTTATATATCGCCGCCCTTCTGTCACTGAAACCGGCATACAGGAAAATATGCTGCATATTATTAATCTCATCAATCACCGCTCCGCCGGGATGTAAACCATCAGCAAAACCAAGCCCATGATGAGAGCTTCTGTCTCTATTAAGCAATGTGCCGTCAAAACGCCATTTGGAATCGCCTTCAAGCAAAGATACAGGATCAATACTCCATAGATTCAAACTGCTCTTATCTGTATCAAGAGCATCTCCTGTCTCACCAAGGCCGCCTCCCCAACGATGGCTGTCAAGCATTTCGATACGAGAATTGTCCGGATTCATAGCAACATCAGCAGTATCATGCGCCCATACCTGCCTGCCTGAAATAGGCGATATGTTGCCCCGAATGTTCGTTCTCTTAGTCACAAAATCAATATCATCAAAGGTATCATTATCGCTGTATTGATAAAGATGCTGACTCATCATCTGAAACCGACCATCTTCACTGCACATATCCGAAAATTCTCTTGATATCAACAGAATATTATTATCCCAGACCATACCGCAAGGCTCTTTGGGTGAAGTAGCCACATCTATCCAATAACGGTCAGTCCAACTTTGTCCATGATCTATTGAATGTATTAAGGGCGAACCATATTCAGGTCCATCCAACTCGTTAGCAGCAAACATCAACAAACCGAAAATAGGATGAGAAACAATGCGTGGACCAACATTACTCCTGTCAGTAGTCAGAGAAGAAAACGCATTATTGTAATGCTCCCAACTGGCTCCACCATCGCTGCTCACAAGAGTTCCACCATAGGGATAATATGAATGCTTCAGTATGATATTACCCTGTGAATCACTGCCAATACTTATCATTCCACCAGCATTAGGCCCCTGACTATACGAAACAATATCACGTACATAAACAGGCTGCTGCCATGTTTGCCCTCTATCTGTCGACCGCATAATAATACCAATGCTTTGATTATTACTGGTCGCATTCCAAGGATACTCAGGTGTATAATGACTGAGATTCTGCTGGCAATGCACTACGATATTATCACCACTCATTGCCGCAACCGGCCAGCCGAAATGATCATTGTCTGCAACAACATTCGATGAATTCGGCTCCAGAACCTCATCAAGTTCAATCAAAGAAGCTTTTCTCGACTGCTCAAGCCAGTTCTTCTCTTTGGCTGTAAGCACGAGAAACTCTTCCTCGTAATCTGTACTCAAAGCATATTTGGTCTGTAGATAATATGACACCTGCTGGAATTCATAATCCTTCAAAGGCCTGTTGTAGACAATTATTTCTGCAACTTCACCTTTATACGTACTGCTGTTAAGCACATTCTTACCTATTGAATCATTTCCATCCTGTGGCAGCTGTTCAAAAGAATCACTGTAAAGAAGTTCTCCATTGAGATAGGCTTCAACATCGGATTCTCCTCTGCATATAGATACCATACCAAATCCGGTAAATGCTGGGAAATTGTACGAATGATGAACACCATCAGCGTCATTATAAGACAAGCCAAGACAATTATTGTCCCTTAGAAAAATTGCAGGCTGCCGTTTATTCGGGTTCGAAAGGCCAACACCGCCATCATTAAAAGCAAGAAGAGTACCAAAATTATTTGCCATAGGCAAAGGTCCGGTTTGCGTAACTATGAATATCGTATGTTTATTATAATCATCACTTTCCAGATCTATATCTAAAAATTGCCCCTCATTGTCAAAAGTTACCGCAGAATGAGAATTTATCAGCCCCGTTGAATACCCCGGCATTGCTGATACAATAGACTGTCCTGCATCGTTACCATTACCAGATTTATCAATCCAAGCAGAAACTCCACCATCCTGCAAAGTTGCTTCACCAGCCCCTGAAGCAACACCATCACCATCTAAATCGTCAGCATCAAGCCAGAGAACGACACCCTCTATCTCCGTAGGCTGAGTTACAAGCAGATATTGAGCAAGCGGCAAGGCCTGCGAAGCAAATAATAGAATCGCAGCAAATAAGATATAGCGGTTAAAAATCATAAAAATCTATATTTGAATTGTAGATCAGAATTAATTTCCGACAGGAAAATAGACAGCTGAATTCCATCCTGAAAGCGTAGCCTTAACCATTGACTGTTCATCATACCGTAAAACACTTCCATCCTCGTAACCAGCATTCATTGTCTTAACTCTCGGTATTGATGCGCCATTATCAGAGGGGGTCATTTTCCAGAAATAACCTGATGCATGATCACCTTCAAGCGATGAACCCTGCATACGATGTGAACAGCCCCATT
The DNA here is from genome assembly GCA_044440125.1 of Sedimentisphaeraceae bacterium JB056. Taxonomy (GTDB): domain Bacteria; phylum Planctomycetota; class Phycisphaerae; order Sedimentisphaerales; family Sedimentisphaeraceae; genus JBITAJ01. Next base: position 138,016 of record JBITAJ010000003.1, read on the forward strand.
TATTTCCAAGCCATACACCGTTATTCCACATCATAAAATCAGCGATCATTATTTTTTCAACTTTGCTCTTTGAAACGGAATCACCTGTAGTTGGGTCATTGTAGTCAAAACGTTCGTATCCCTTGTAATTCCACAATAGAAAATAGGAACTGTTCAGATACGGCCACGCATTTTCACCAATACCCTGACTGCGAAGATCAACAGCAAACCCATTAAGGTATTCTTCCTGATAGTACTCAAGATACGGCTTTTCAGCAAACTTACACTGCCATACAGTTGGATCGGATAAATAAGCTCCCATCTGCCTTCCAACAGATCCACCGTTAATACCGTTAGCCCCCAAATATTCACCATTACGTCCAGGAGCTTTAACCTCATAATTCAGGCGGATCGGCGGGTTATTCCAAATAAAATTATCAGGGTACGTACCAACCCCCTGAACAGAAGGCGGCATTTTATTACTGTTATCAGCAGTATAAGTCGATAAAGCGACAAGAATCTGATGCTGATTGCTCCCGCAAAGAACAACCTTAGCCTGATCTTTTGCTTTGCCTAATGCAGGCATCATTATAGCCATCAGTAAAGCTATTATAGATATAACGACCAGCAGTTCAATTAGTGTAAAACCTTTTCGCTTCAACATTTTAAACCTTTTGTAATTTTGATTCCTACATAACATTATGGTCGGGGCAGAAATACCCCGACCGATTGACACAAATTAGTTACTATCTTGGTGTGTCACCACTAAGATTTATGCATCCTGCAACTTCTGGAGTTGAACACTTTGCCCAATCCAGAGCAAGCATTGCAATATCTGCAATATCAACATTACAGTCCTCGTTTACATCACCGTCAAGGAATGGTCCCATGCCGCAATCATTTTCGAGAATTGACACCTGCAGATCATCAATAACATAACTGTCATAATCCGTATCGGCACTTGTCGTTGAGAACACAACATATCCTGAGTGTGGATTTGCTTCCGCATCCTCATCATCTATCGCAGCTACAGTAACTACCTGCGGGATGTTAAAATCTGAAGCAGTGAAGGTAAGCATGGAGGTTGACAAAGATATCTCGCCCGGATCACCAAGATCATCACGTGTAGTCATTGATATATATACATCCTGCGCAGGAGGACTCAACAACCTGACACTAAACTGATCATTACCGACATTGTCACCATTCTCACTTACAACAACACCATTATTCTGATCAACTGAAATCTCAGGAGTATCATTATCTTCGACAGTTACAAACAACGGTACCATCTGGCCTTCAGAAGAGGTAAAAGCAGGGTCGCTACTGGTCAAAGTGAAAGATATCTTAACATCTTCATAACCTTCCTCCAGAGCATCATCAATAGCTGTTACAGTAACTTGCTGAGGCTGATCCCAGTTCGCAGAAGTGAAAGTCAGCTGGGAAAGCGACAATGTCGCATCAGCGGCATCATCTATCGCCAGATCAACAGTGACATCCGAAACAGGCTGCCTTGTCAATACAACTTCAAATGTATCAGAAGTAGCACCTTGTTCATAGATAACAGAATCACCATCAGATTCATTAACAACACCTACAACATACGCCGGCCTGTCATTATAAAGTGTATTAAGGCCATATTTACGTGTAAGATAGTAACCTACAATCTGACGTTCTGAAGCTTCCAGTGCCCTGTCAAAAACTATTATCTCTGCTATTTTACCTGTCAAAGAAAGGTCTGTTCTTTCCAAAGTAGAACCGATATAACCAATATCCTTAAAAATAGCTTCCTGAGTAAATGCACTTGACGGAGTTAGTGTTCTGTCATCAAATATGCCATTTGCCGCTTCGCCATTTTCGTGATAAATACATGAGAATCTCAAGCTGCCTGCGCAACCGCCGCCAAAATCAAGCGGATAATGATCACCGGTATTCGAAACATAATCAACATCCACATCGCCATTACTTCTGACGAAGAAATGTGGAGTTCTGCTGTTGGCACTTGAACCGTTGTTGAGGGATATTATCGCACCCCAATCATTAACAGGAGATGCTGTTGTTTCAAATATAGCAAAAATCGTATGATCAGGCATAGGATCCCAATCCATCTTCAAATATTGAGTACCCTGAAAATCAAGATACTCAAGAGCTGAATCTGTAGCATAAACAGGCCTTATAGCAGACTGATCCTGATATGCATCTGAAATTGCATCTATTGAAGTAACCTTATTCTTCCAGGTTTCAACTGCACCATCTACCAAACCGTCCTCAGAAAGACCTTCCTCATTTCCATCACCATCAATATCAGAAGCGTCAAACCATGCCACCATATCATTGATTGCAGGCATTTCCCAGTCTTCGTTGTCAATAACAGTAACGGTCACTTTTTGTACAGTTCCCTGCGGGTCACTGAAATTCTGATCATTGCTGCTTAAAGTAAACGATACCTCTATATCCTCAAAACCATCTTCAATATCGCTATCATCAATCGCTGAGACAGTAATCTGTTGAGGTTGATCCCACAGCGAAGAAGTAAATGTAAGGCTTGCAGGCGTAAGCTGTATTTGCCCAGAAATATCGGTACTAAGGGTAACAGTAACCGAATCTGTAGGCTGAGAATCAAGAACAACACTGAATGTATCAGCTATTCCGCCTTCTTCTACAATAGTATCACCATCAGTCTCAATGACACTTCCAACTTTTAGAGGTGCATCAACATATGTCGAATCCACCAGACCATATTTATCCTGTAGATAATAACCCACAAGATTTTCTTCTTCTTCACTCAAAGCCCTGTCATACATTATGATCTCAGCAATCTGTCCCTGAAATCCTCTATCTGAATTGTCTGCACCGATACGGTCCACACCTAAATCTACGGAATCCTGTGAAAACGGATTAACTGTTTGACTGAACCAGTTATTCTGGCCGTCAACATAGCAAAGAGCATTATCACCGTTATTATGCGTAAGACTTATTATAGACCAATCACCTTTAATATCAGTAGGAAGATTTATACCTTCATTTGAACCAGTATTAGAATAATATCCAACACCTATCTGCCCAGTACTGCGAACAAATATATGCGGCATTCTACTGTTAGCCGTACTTGCCGCATTAATAGACAGAATAGCACTCCAACTGTTTGCCTGCGCACCGCCGTCTATAACCGCTGCAACTATAAAAACAGTGTGATTGGGACTCGATGGATAATCAAGCACGAAATGCTCATTATTCAAAGGATAATTGTAGTTATTAAAGTCAAATGACGATGTCTGGTTAAAACTGTCATACAGAGAATAAGGACGCTGCAATGCAACACTCTGAGTAGCATTGTAATCACTTCCGGTAGGAGCTTTATTAACCCATGTTTCTACCTGTGTATTATTATAAACCCCACCGTCATCTACGCTGTCGCCATTAACATCAGAACCGTCAAACCATAAAGACAACCCATCAATATCATCAGGACTGATAACAACCGCTGATACCGGCAAAACATAAAAGATTACCATTAAGATAAGTGTAATTTTTTTCTTTAAATCCATATCTAACCTCTCTTATTAAGAAGATTGATTATATTTATTTTCAACAACAAGAACCTCTACTCAAGTTCTATACAACCTGCCTCATTAGGCGTAGTGCAATCCTGCCAGGTTTCTGCAATAATTTTGAAGTCAGTCATATTAACTTCACAATCTTCGTTTACATCACCACTAAAGAAATCACCTCTGCCGCAATCATTATCGTAAATAATACCGGCAAGACTGCTCTTTGATGTGACATCAGCATAAATTGGATCAGCACTGGCACTCATTGCAGTGATATAGAATTCTTCTGAATTATGATTCCAGTCTTCTCCATCAATGGCTGCAACAGTTACTACTTGTGGAGCGTTATAATCAGTGCTGTCAAATATAAGACTGGAAGGACTGAGAGTAACTCTTGACTGCTCACTTGTCTCCATTGTTATATTTAATGTCACAGCGACTTGATCAGAAGGGACATTACTCAATACAACCTCAAATTTATTTGATTCATCTAAAACAACTTCTTCACTCACAACAAGCTCACTTCCTACAAGAGAAAGGAATATATCAGCATCATCGTTATCTTCAATGCTTACCTCTACAGTATCACAGTAAGCGTTAGCCGAAGTAAAGTTAGGATCCGAACTTGAAAGATCAAAACTTAAAGTAACGGTCTCCTGTCCTTCATAAATAGAATCATCAACCGCTGAAACAGTAAAAGTCTGAGCAGTATCCCAGTCAGAAGTCGTAAATATCATAGAAGAAGGTGAAACCTCTATATCGCTTCCAGTAAAACTTGGCGTTATCGTAACGTCAGCCAAAGGTGCTTTTACAAGACTTATATTCAGGCTGTCAGTTGTACCTTCTTCTGTTACAACGGTAGAGCCATCAGTTTCAGTGATATCTGCCACAGGAACCGGGGCTTCAGTATAATCAGTAGCTAAACCATATTTAGTTTCTAAATAATAACCTACGATATTTCGTTCCTCATCGCTCAAACCTCTTTCATAAACAAGAACCTCAGCAATACTGCCATTCCAGCATCCTGGACCTTTACCTATATAACATGGAGTCGAAGGAGGATTAATCTGCTCGAAAGCATTTGGTGTTTCACCTAAGAAAGAACCGTTGCGATAAGCAATAGACTTTGCAAGACCTTCAGCTTTGGAAAGAGTAAACAAATGCCATGATTGCGTAAGTCCCGGACTTAAATTTGTCGTCTGATTTGTGCCGTTAACATCATAATAAGAGACACAGAGTCTCGTATCAGTTGTTGAACGATATGCCATAAATGGTGCTCTTGTATTGGCTCCACTGCCGCTGTAAGCCATATTAAACTTACCTCGCCATGTTCCAGCCTGAATACCATCAATGCTTACAATAAATACAGTATGGGAAGCACTTGACATTGAAAAATTCAATACATCGTCAGAGCCATCAAACGATAGGTAAACACCTCCAACCTCAGCGCCATCTGTAATATATGCAGGGCGTGCTGAAGTAGATGCCTGTGTTGCATCACGACCATTACCTGACTTATCAACCCATACAGAAACAGTATTATTTACAAGTCCGTCTTCTCCTGCCCCTTCTATAATACCGTCTCCATCCAGATCATCGGCACTATACCATAAACCAAGGCCCTGAACATCGGGAGGACTTACCACAGCCGCATTCAAAGCAGTTACACAAAGAACAAAAGCCAACACAATAGATTTGACAATTTTCATAACATAACCTCACTAATTATACTATTAATACTTAAAACCAACGATTGCTGTTGATTATGACAATTCTTAATTTGGAGATGTGATAGTTTCGCCACTGTCAAAAACGAGATCTATCATAACCCTTTCAGAATCAGTTATATTTCGTTTGCCTGAAAGAATTTCACCGAGTATTTCAACTGTTTTTGCGCCAAGATCACTCAAATCACAACCAATACTTGAAATACGCCTTAGCATCATGCAATCAGGATGTTTGAATCCATATTGTATCAAGGAAAGATCTTCCGGTATTCTCAGCCCCATTTTTTGAGCCGAAAGCAGCAATATAGTCTCAAGCCTGGTATCCTGCGAAAAGATAACAGTAGGCCTGTCTTTTCTGCTAAGCAATTCATCAATCTGAGACATCATCTCCTGACCTTGTGCCACTGGATTATGAATATCGGTTTGATTATATATTATATTACGTTCATCAAGCTCCATACCCTCTTTGGCCAATTCATCCTGGATACCTTTTTGGATTCCAAGCGACACACTATATTTCATCGAAGCGATATAACCAATACGTTTGTGACCGGCATTAAGCATTTCCTTTGCGGCAAGCCTTCCTACCTTTTCCCAATCTAATGTCACTACCGGAGCCTGAACACCTTCAACACCTCTATAGCAGAAAACTACCGGTATACCGGCATCCTGAAGAACCTGATAGTGAAAAGCAGGTGCAGTATCATCAAGTGGCGGCGTAACAACAACACCGGAAAACTTTTTATGCAGTACATTAAGAAAAGCACTTGCCTGCTTATCACTGTTTTCAAAAGTATTCATGACTTCAAGAGATAAAGAAGGTATGCTTTTTGAAGCGTACTGACAGGCGCCCTCAAAAAGAGCACTATACTGATAAAGACTTGAATTTGAGTATATAAACGCAAAGGTCTTAGTTGAAGAAGCTGTAATACCGTCAGATATAAGGGTAGCACCATTTCCTAAATGCTCAAGCTTCGGATTAACAAACGTCCCTCTCTTGGTAACTTCTATCAAACCTTCGGACTTCAAAGAACAAAAAGCCTCAGAAACAGTCTGTGCTCCAACACCAATTTGCGAGGCTATATGCCGTGTAGGCGGCAATTTTTCTCCAGGCTTGAATCTGCCTGACAAAACGCCCTGCTTCAAATACTTACCTAACTGACTGCTTACTGCAGAATAAGATTCTTTGTCTACAACAAAATCTGACAAATTGACCATCTGATATCTCCTTGATATTCTTTCGTATCACAACAATAACATTATGATAACATAAAAAAGGCAGCAATCAAGAAAATAAGCCAAAAACACAAAGAAAGCCACACAAAACCACAATATCACTACAATATCACCACACAAACAACTACAAATTCAAAAGATACAAACATTGTAGCAAAAGAAAAAAATCACATATTTATAATTTTAAGACCATAACAAACAACCATTAACAAACTTTTTGGGGATTAATGCCATTTTGAGTTTTAAAACAAAAAAGGCTTTTAAGCATAAAAACTTAAAAGCCAATAAGTTAAACGAATAAAGGCAACAGAATTACTCATGACATGGGGCTTGAGAGTCAATAGCCCAACCCAAGAATAATTAGCAGAATAATGGTTTACGAAAAACAAATATTAATCGTAATTACCGTACCACATGGCGATATCATCAAGCCACACATTGCTATTTGATGCATAGTTTATGAAACCAACGGTTGTAAACGCATCACTTTCCATCTGCGGGGTAGTATATTTTGAGAATGAGGAATTGTACTTCTCTACTCCGTTAAGTTTAATCTGCAAATTATCACTGTTAGTATCAATTTTCACAGACACCTTATTCCAATCATCAACATTAAAATCGCTCCAGTTAGCAACATAGCTACTTCCTGAGGCATCGGCAAAACCAAGCCCTGAACCTGTTATAAAGAACTTGCACGGCTCATACCAATTACGGTAAGGTCTTACATAAAGCGATATCGGAGACTGAACATAAACCATAAACTCTATATTCTGCATCGTGTCATTAGTCCAATCCCATATTCTGCCGTCAACGTTACGATCATTGGTTCCCCAGCAATAACGGAATGCCGCATTCTGTGTCTTCATCTTTATTGAGGTGGTTCCTGAATAACTTTTATCTGTAGAAAAACTCACATTATTTACAGATGGTGCAGAAGGAGTTTGTAAACTGCTCCACGGATCCCAGGCATAGGTAGAAGGAAGAGATTCATTGTTCGAAAAACTGTCAAATTCCTGAACAGGCTTTATCCAGCTTTGGGGGCTCCATGTAAAACCGTCATTTATCTCTGAAGCAATGCTCTCCCATTCAGTCTTAAGCTGCGACATCCCTACTATACCGATCTCTTCATACGCACCGGAGAAGGGCCTGTTGCCGTAATGCCACGGAAACATCCCCGCTATTCTTCCATTGGCAGTCGCCCATCCATAGAAGTCATTAGCCATACTAATCATAGCAGTTTGATATTGGGCGAGTGTTTTATTAGGATTATTATTTGAACCAAACGCATCAGGCACCAATATCGCCAACTGATCATCATACATAGCAGGGAATATGTATTTGTTGTACATATATCTTACCTTATCCAGATTGTTATACCAATCGGCAGAGATATAATCCACAGAATCAGAAAACTGGGTATAGGTTATTGAAGAACCGAGCAAATCTGTACCATATTCCCAAACAGCAAGTGCCTCGTTATAATACACCTTAGAATCTGCGAAATCAGCTTTAACAGCATCAGCCATAACATCAACTTCAGAAACGCTTAAGCCATTCCAAACAGCTTCATCAGGCAACTGGAAACCATATATACGCCCCTGCTGATAAATCGAAGATACCAAATCCTTAAAAGTCTTCCAGCACTGCTGATAGTCACTTCTCATATCATAACCACACCATTGATTACTCGCATCCCAGGTTTCAACAGCAAACACATTTTTAATATTAATATATGAATTCATGCCACGATTAGCCGCATCCATCGCCAAACATAAATTGTGTGTAAAATGATCCGTAGCTACATTGGCAACATTGACAGGCCATACAGTTTCCCAGAAACCTATTTTATTCAAATTATTAGGATAATAGTCACTGCCCGCCTGCACACCGACTCTAAAATTATCTATATAATATGATGTGCCGGCAGCGGCATTAGCATTCAACTGAATAGCATCGATATAACCGTTCCATGTAGGCCATTGCGTGTAATAAACATACCCGGATGTAATTTCTGTATCATCAAGCCATATTTTAACCTGTCCATAATCTTCCGCTATCGGAGAAGTCTGCTCTATCCTTACCGAATGCCAACTCTGTCCAGAATAACTTGCAAGATCATATGTCGTAATAGCAGATGTCTTGGAATCTCTCCTGAGTCTTACTTTGAAATGACCGTTCTCTGGATATATCTGAGTCAATACAACCTGCTGCGAATTACGGAGAGTTTCAAGATAATTCCATAAATTACCAGCAGAAAAATCCTGATAAAATTCATATTCTATGACAACAGTCTGTATCTGTCCTGGATAAGAATAATTCCCAAGCCATCCAAGCTGCAAATTCGTATAAGTGGACTGACCGCTAAGCGACAACGAATAGTCATAATCACCTCCAAGATCAACAATCTGGGAATTGGAATTACTGCCGCTAACTACTCTCCATGAGCCGTAATACGGAGAACTGGAAGATACTGGAACTGATGAATTCCAAAAACCTCCAGACTGGGCATTAACAGTACCGGCCTGATAGCCCTCAAAAGATTCCGAGCAATATATCCACTGAAACGAACCATAGGAAATAGAAACTGCAACAACAACCAAAAAGACAATTACCTTAGACATAAAAGCCTCCATAAAAATGAAAATTATATAAAATTTAGTTGAGCGGTTGCAAGTCTCTTATAGATTACAAACGCTCAACCGACAAACTTTTGCTAATGAAAATTCACCTGCCTGATCAATAACCAGACGTATTTTTTTTGCCTTTATGCAATCAAATGCATGTGTATTCAATCTTTGATAGTTGTCCTTAACTGAAAGTATTTCTTTCCAGCCTTCAGGACTCTCATAAAATAAGCTGTAATTCCGAACTGTTTCCGGTTGAACCTGCCAATACATTTTTTCATCCATACCGGAAAGTTTATCTTTTGTAAGAGTAAGGGGACGATGCAAACCTGTATCAAAAACTATTCTGATACAATTAAACTTCACCTCATGCTCCCAACTCATCATCAACCATTGCGGCATATCACAATCAGCGTCACTACACCAGCGATAATTACTACTATTATAATCAGGAAGCAAACCATCAAGAGATCTTGTCAAAGCACTCTTAACATTATCAGGTTCACAACCTTCAAGATAAGAAGATGCTTCAACAATTGCCGTATCAGAAATTTCATCTTCTGTTGAATCCACATAAGGCAGGAAACAATCATCATTTAATAGATTATTCTGAACTTCCCTGATGTTTTCGCCCTGAAGCAATTCTATTAACGAAATATCATTTTTAACAGCCAATGCCGCTGCCGCACCAACACCCTGCCCTACAACGCCACATGTAGCCATAACACGAGCTGAAGTGAAAGCAATATAAGAGGCACTTATATTTCTGCCGGCAAACATCAAATTATTTATTTCAGAGCTTATACAACTTCGCAGAGGTATAGGATAGATAAAAGAAGCACCTTCCTGCTCCGAAGGTTCTTGATTATCAGAATCTATCCCACCTGCCGGATGAGAGTCAAACGGCCAGCCGCCATAGGCAATAGTATCATAAAAAGGCGAAGGCTTCTTAACATCATTTTCTGTAAGCGTATATAGACCTTTGAATCGTCGCGACTGCCTTTTACCCGGCAAAAACCCGAACCACTTCAATGCATAGTTTTCAGAATCATACTTACCGCTGTTCTTTATATAGTCCCATACGCCCAGAAGTATGCCCAGAAGCTTTTCACGAACAACAGGCAAATCTTTCACGGTATCTTTATAACCGCCCCATTCTATCCACCAGTAACCATAGTTGAATTTACTGCAATCTCTGAGAGCCAATTCCTCATCTTTGAACTTCCTCGCCCATTTAGGTAATTCGTAAGGTATCGGTTTGCCCATATCTTCTGCTTCAAACAGCAGAGACATCCCCATCTCTCCATCTTCGTGCTTTGGGGGTGCACCCACCTCATTGAAAACCGATTTGCTTTCTCTGCCTCGAAAGAAACTCGCTCCAGCCTCTGCCGCCATTCTGCCATCGCCGGTGCAATCGATAAAGACCTTAGCATCAATTGTGAAACAATCTTCAGTACAACTTCGCATCGCATAAGCTTTTTCTATACTGCCGTTGGCAACCTTGACTCCAACTACCGGAGTATCAAGCAGTAATGTAAGTTTAGGCTCTACCATACACTTTTCATAAAGTATAAGGTCGTGCATAGACCAGCTTCTCTGAGGGTTCCTGACTGCATTTTCCAGTCTTATCTCCTCAATTATACCTGTTTCACGTGCCGCAACTGCTCTTTCAGCAGAACGATTGCCAAGAAAGTCCGCTCCGCATATATGCATCCTTACCTCAGAAGACGCATTACCACCTAAAACGCTGCGATCATGACAAAGAACCACTCTTGCACCATTACGTGCGGCAGATATAGCTGCACACACACCAGCTATTCCGCCCCCGGCAACAAAAACATCGCATTCAAGTTGTTTTTCTGTAGAAATCCCAGTAACCCAATCCATACAAATCATTTCTGTAGCAATTGATAAATTTCTGTTTTAAACTTTTCAACCTGCGTAAAATCGGCAGTATAATCAACAGGACCTTTATATATTTGTTCTAATACCTTTTCGGCGGCATCTCTGCCTTTGAATATTTCCAGAGCCCTGAGATATTCGTAATCTTCCACGCCGTCAAGCCAGCGTTCAAGCCTCACTGATGCAAGCGGTCCCTTCGTTCCGTAAAACTCTCCCGGATAAACTAACAAACCGTCACCATCAGGTAACCCCTTACGAAAAGCCATTTTATCAGGCTGATTCGCATCAACAACAAAGCTATTTACTGCCCAGTAAAGGAAGCCTGTGCCGCCATCTTTCCACACCCGCCATAAAACCGCGCGGTTGTTGTACGGCGACTGCTCAAGAAGGTAGTTGGGTTGTTTCTCGCCCGGTCCGCAACAGACATAAGTCCACCACTCTTGATCGTTTTCGAGAAGCTCTTTAGATTTAACAACATTCTCCTCTTTTATTTTCAAAGCCCATGAGCTCATGCAGAATATCTTCGTATGCTGATCCCATAAATCATAGACAGCAAATAAATCATCCTTACGCTCTCCTTCTTTAGGGCCACAATAGAAGGTCGTTATAATATTTGCATCTGAATCAAACTTGTGCAGCCTTGCCGCGTTTTTATCAAGGTCATCATAATCCTTCAGATTGGAAGGTTCATCAGATATATAGAAATATCCCTTATCGTAATACCCCTGATACTTAGCAGTCTTTATCATCTCATCAAGCTTCCGGTCGTCAAGGGTATAAAAAGGCAATGCAATATCAGTAAAACGCGGATCAGAGAACAACTCTACAGTTCTTGGATCATCCATCGGCCATGGAGAAGAATACGCTTCATGCTCCTGCCTTGTAAGCCAATCACAAAGATACGGCGATATGCGATAATCAAGCAGAAACTTTATCCAGCCTTCCATCGCCTCCCTTTTCTTGTCCTGATCATCAATTTTGAGTATCTTAGTAAACATGTCTGCCCTGATACCGAAAACAGCGGGCAAAGAAGGTTTCAGCGGCAGCACAAGCTCATTTACATTGACAGCAACCGGAATAACTTTCTTTTCATCTCCGCAAAATACAGAGATTTTATCATCATAATTGCCCGGTTTGGCAGTTAATGAAGCATGATACGTAAACCAAAGCTTTATTACACCCGACTCACTTGAAATTCTGCTTCCTGCAGGTACAAGAACATCGTCATAATCACCGACTTTTTCAATTTTACGGCATTTAAATTCCAGCTCCTTACCGGCTCGCTTTACCACGATATCCTTTTTGCCTTCAGGAAGAGTCACCACCATCTGAAAATGTTCATACTCACCGCGTGCGAGATTCAATTTAATATCAGATATTCCTGAAAGCTCTTTATAATCAAAAACATTCGACAAACTATGCAAAACCTTACACTGCAAAGCTGTCTGCTGTGCAATACAAAATCCAACACAACACAAAACACAAAAGACAATAGTCAAAAATCTTTTCATCGTAAAACCCATTCTAAATCATTTAGCCTTTCTTAATAAAGGGCTTACACCAATACAATCAGAGTAAGCCCTTTAATAAATTCTCTACCTGTATCTATCTGTCTTATTTCAAATCATCACAGTAAGGATCATCAGGATCTGTACAATTGCCCCATGAGCTTGCCATCGCAGCAAAATCATAAAGATCAACATCACAATCATTGTCAACATCCATAACAGATGTTCCCCAATCGCCGCAGCCAACTTCACCCCACATAGAAATATCATCAATATAGGTATTGGTAGCAGCCCACTGTATAAAGCCGACAGAATTGAATGTCACTTCACTTGCCGCGGCAAAAGGCTGAGCGTATATCTCAACATCATTGAGCCATACTGTTATCATATCATCACTGTTGTCTGACTGATCGTTAATATCTATCTTTACCTTTATCTTGTTCCAGTCGTTATCGATAAAATCAGTCATATTTGCAAGTCTTACATAACTTCCGCCGCCGTCAACCATTTCAAATCCCCATGTAGCAATCCTGAAAGTACATGGCGCTCCCCATATTCTGTAAGGATAAAAATAGAGGTTTGTACTTGCTTCATCAAGCTTCACCTTGAACTCAAAATACTGCACGCTTTGACCTGCCCATTGCCTTGATACTGCAGAATTTTTATCATTTGTTCCCCAGCAATATCTCATCTTTGCACCATTACTCTTAAGATTCAATGATGTAGTACCACTGTAGCTTTCTGCAGTTGAAAAACTTACCGCAGAAGTAGGCAAGCCGGTCGGCCAGTATGGATCATACTCATAAGTAGAAGGCAGTTGATCACCATCAGAGAAGCTGTCCCAACCCTGCATAAAACTAGTATCAGCTAAAACAGCAGGCTGATTATTTACTGCTATTTCAGAACCTATTTGCTGCCATTTAGCGTTTGTTAAAGGCATATCACGTGCACCGATTTCCCAATACATACCAAGAGACCAGAAACGATCAAGATCAGAACCAAGCTCAAGCGAGAGCCAATGCCATGGTACAAAACCAATAACATTGCTGTCTGTCTTGGCCCACTGATAATAAGCTTCAGCATCAATAACATTCTGCTGATCGTAATCATCAAGCGTTGCACCAGGATTACCCTCAGAACCGAAAGCCTGCGGAACTATGACAGCCTTCTGCCCCGCCGACATCTTTGGATAAAGATAAGTCTGATAATCACTCTGGACTGTAGCTATGGTTTCACTGTAACAATCAAAACCAATCCAGTCAACATCTGCAGGTATCGGATCATAGTCGACAGGTTCATCAAAAGAATTAACCCCATCAACAAATACCGGCCTTGCTTCAACAACCAAAACCTTCGTTGTTGGAAAATCAGCTTTTATTGCAGTGGCTATCGTTGCAATCTCAGAAACTTCAACACCATTCCAGACTGGCTCATCAAGTATGATGAAGCCCTCTATGTGTCCTGATGCTACCAAAGGAGCTGCCAGATCAGCAAATGCATCCCAGCATCTCTGCCAATCACTGCGAAGTGTCCAGCCATCCCAAACATCGCCAGCCCATACTTCTTCACAAAATACCTTGCCAACTTCAACAATGCCGGCCTTGCCTCTGCTCGCAGTTTCGTTGAGCAAACTCAAATCACTAACCATACTGAAATTGGATGCATCACCTTCCGACCAAGGCTCAGAGTTGAAAAAACCAACCCATTGCAGATTTGAAGTTGCAGCTGCCTGTAAATCCATAGAAAAAGCAGCAATTAGAATAGATAAAAACAAAGTGTATCTTAATGTTGTTCTCATAACCAATCCTCTTAAAAACTCAATTTATTAATAATTGTAAAAATGATATTTAAATCTTGCCGGTCTGCATATACCATACTCAATCTGCTCTTCTTCAGGTTCGGCAAATTCTATATGTCCATCAACAAAAGAGAAATTGCTTCCACCGGAGTGCCTTAATGTATAGCAGTTGTTGTCATTAGGAACAGGCATATTATTGGCCCATCGCCATGTATAAATAGACCATGTTGACTGAATATCAGCCATTATTACCGTATTACCGGGATTTTCGATCTTAGCTATCTTAATCGGCTTTGAGTAAAAAGATGAAGCAGGCCAGCGAACCATAGGCATATCAGGCTCATCAATATTTGATGTGCCATCATTCATGCCTATAGCTATGCCATGCCCCGGCTTAATTGCATCAGCGTTACTGATCTCAGCTCTCTCGCTTGATGGGCAAGACCATATTCCCTTGCTGTATCTCAGATTGTCTATTTCGCCTCCAAGATAGCCATTATCTTCAAGGGTGTAAACCCAGTCATCGCCTGCTTCCCAAGCATTGCCATCCTCATCAATATCTTCATGCGGCACTGGATATACTCCATTGCTGGCATCAGCGTATGCATTTAATGCTAAAGACATGCTTCGCTGATTACTGCTGCAAAGCGTCTTCTTCGCCTGCTCTCTAACCTTTGTCAGTGCCGGCATCAGTATTGACATCAGGACTGCAATAATAGATATTACAACAAGCAACTCTATAAGCGTAAAGCCTTTGGTCTTTTTAAAATTCTTCATCTTATCAACTCATCAACTAAATTATCAGCGTATATCCAGACAGTTTTCTCCACCAGGCTGCGTACATAGGAGCCAGTTTGTTACAAAAAGCTGGAGATCCTGCAAATTCACATAACAATCTTTATTAAAATCACCGGCATAATATCCATTCTCGCCACATTCAGCCATAGGCAACGCGGCATCCTGATACACCTTGAGATTATCTATATAGTATTCACCGTCTGTCGGAACATTAACAGCATAGAAATCTATATTGCCTATATAACCCTGCCAGTAATCCCATGTACCGTACCAGTAATCATCACCGGTAATCTCTTCATCATCAATATAGATCCGAAGACGTGGTTTGCTCGGTCCTGTTCCATATTCAGGCTGGAGCATATATATCTTAACATTGTACCACGGTGCAGTAGATGTTTTATCGTACTGCCCAAGATTAGCCCACGCATTGGCCGCCTCAGGACTTCCCTTTCTTGCTGTAAGTCCCCAGTTACCAACCTGCGGCATCAATGTAAGCTGAACAACACTGTCAATTGCGCGATTAACCCTCATGCCGCCATAAACATTGCCCTGCTGATACATATCGAATTCAAGAAGTACATTAACATCACGTGGAACCGGTACTTTTGAAAAATCACCGGTAAAACCAAGATTAAGTTTTAACTGAGAAGTTCCACCGTCTGTTCTCGGAATAAACGATAAGACATTACCGCGACCATCATGAACCCCGCCAACGCTGCTGAGATCAACAACTGCCCCGGCTTCGTAAGGCTGTCCATAAGGCTTAACCCACAGATTCTGACCGTTGATATCACCGGTTGTAAACGACTCGAATCCCTGTGAATCGTAAACCATAACCGTATCGGCCGTATTGGGATCAAAACAATACCCCAAACCATAACACAAAAACAAAATTGCCAAAACTGTTTTATACATAAAAAGTCTCCATAAATTAGTATATTAAAACTTTACTTACATTACAGTTTACCGGTTGATTCACGAACAACCAGTTCACCTTCAAATAACGTATTTTGCGATTCTACAGACTCACTGGATATCCTGTTTATAAGCAATTCAGCAAGCTTCTGCCCTATTTGTTCAGTAGGCAGCCTGTATGTTGTCAGAGGAACTTTAAGCTTACTCGAATACCAGCCGTCATTTACACCTGTAACAGAAACATCTCCCGGCACATCATATCCGGCATTCATTAAATCCATCACTAATTCCGATGCCAGATCATCATTGTAAGCACATATCGCCGTGGGTCTTTGCTTGAACGACATCGCTTCTTTTCTAAGCTGAGTAATATCCTGCCTGATATAATCAAGCTCGAAAACAAGCAGAGGCTCATATTTAACATCAAACTCAGCAAGCGCCTTACGATAACCTTCAAGCCTGAGCTGTTGTCTTTCATCCGCAAGACTCATCAATGTAAAAGCAATCCTGCGATGCCCAAGTTCAAGTAAGTGCTTGGTTGTCTCATAACCGCAAGGAAGAAAATATTGATCTACAGTATCAATACCTTTTATATCACGGCAGTGCCCAAGCATTCCGACATATCCGCCACTATCTACGTATTTCTGTATTCTCTCAACAACCTCCGTTGAAGACGGCACATAATCAATGATCAAGCCGTCTGCTCCACGACCGATAATATCGTTAATTGCGGATAATTCGACTTCCTTGTTTCCGTGAGTTACTACAAGCAGAGGTGTATATCCCTGATCCTGCATCCATCTCTCCTGTGCTCCCATGCAATCAATAACAAACGAATCGCGGAGCTTAGGCACTAATACGCCTATAGTCTTAGTGCTTGCGCCTGCAAGCCCCCTTGCCATCAAATTTGGAACATAATTGAGAGACTCGGCAATTTGCTTGATGCTGTCTCTTGTCTGGGCGGAAATCTTAGGGTTGCCGCGAAGAGCAAGAGATACTGTCGAGGTATGAACACCTGCTTTTTCTGCTATTTCTTTTAAACTTGCTGCCATTTAATCAAAACCTTTCGTATGTCTATGGTGCCATATTAACAAACTTCAAAAAATAAGTCAAGCGCTTTAAATATTTTTTATCTCTATTTTTTTTACCTTATTTACAAAATCAAGTCACTAATAAACCTGAAACTAAACACAAAACATAAACAACTATAAAAAAAAGACTTACAAACAAAAGCCGACAAAACAATACCATCTAAGCAAAAAAACGCTTGCAATAACAGCCGTAGAAAACTATAATTCAAACGCTTGCCCAAAAAGATTTAAGTCAAATTTAAGAATATAGATTTGGGCTTCATTACTGATTAATTTCAAACGGTTTAATTAAAGGAACTCTAAATGATTAAAGCAATATCAATATCTTTTGAAGCAGATAAAAAAGAGATAAATTTCCCTGAAATCCCACTCAAGAATGGACTGTACAGTTGCGATCAATACTGCCTTGAAGTAACAAAAGGCGATCACACCGGTATTAAGCTATACAAAACAAATCGAGACAAATTTGAACTCACAAATATTTCATATACATTTGGGTTTCCTTTACATAATCCGGCCAAAATAATAGTACCCGACACCGGCAGGCACTTCATGGACACACTTTACCCCCGTCAGGTTATGGCAAAAGCAAGATTTTTATCGAGTGCGGCTAAAATGGCAACACCGTTTATGGCATTTCTCGACAGTACGGAGAAAGTAAAACTGGCATTCGGGCTTACAGGAAAGATGGCAGATACCGAATTCCTGCTTGAATCACCCGGCGCAAACGCAAAATACTCACTTATCGTCAAATCAGACCAGTGGCAATGGAAAGTAAACAGACCCTTTGACAAGAAACTGTCTTTAGGAAAGTTAAGTTCATACGAAGACGGTTTTTACATCTCAACCGATGATAAATCATGGTTCCATTCCCTGAAAAAATACAGTGAAATATATCGTAGAGAAAACAAGATTGAACTTAAATCCAACAAGAATACTTATGATACCGAATTCTGTACATGGCGGGTAATTAATTCAGACAATTTCACGCATGACTGGACTGTAGAGACAGCAAAAGAATGCAAAAAACTCGGGATTGATGCCATGATCCTTGATGATGGCTGGTTTGGAGTTGGGCTTGACAGCGACATAATGGAGAGTTCCCTGGGTAATTGGCCAAAGAAGGTAGATGGCAAATATAATGATATCACAGAAACGATTAAAGCCATAAAGGAAGCCGGAGTCAAACCGCTGCTATGGTTCTGTCCGTTAGGTCTTGGCCCTCAATCTCAGAATTATGACAAACTTCAAAAATACTGCGTTGAGGTTGAAGGTGAGCCTTATGTAACTCCGGGACTTTTCAGGACACTCTGTCCAAGAAACCCTGAAGCCCGAACAATAATGGTGCAGATGCTGAGAAAACTTCTCAGCTACAATCCTGATGGATTCAAACCCGACCTCTTCAACTACCAACCGATAAAAGCGTGTACCGCAGATCACGAGCATGACATACCTAATACCCTTGAAGCACTAAAAGAATGCATGCGATTAATGTATGAAGAAGCCGTTAATCATGATCCTGAGATGATATTCATGCTCAAGAACGATGAGGCCAACGTTGAATTCAGCCAGTATGCTCCTGCCGTAAGGAGCGGCGACTCTCCATATGACCCCAACATCATGTTCCTACGCTGCGCATATGCAAACGCTATTGCTCCTGCCGTAATCAACGATTATCTCATGACAGGAAAAGAAGAAAATCTCACTGATTTAGCCTACAGTCTGATTAAACAGATAACAATGGGAGTACCAGCTATATCAATTGATGTACTCAACGCCACTTACGAACAAAAGGCCCTGCTGAAGAAATGGCTTACTTTCTACAACGAAACAGCCAAATCTATACACATGAACTCTTCACCAGAGCCACAGGATTCCGCTCTATTGTGCTGGGAAAGCATTGATAAAACAAACAACAAGATAATGCTCTCGCTGATTCATCCAGCAAATGTCATAGAGGAAATTAACGATGCAGATGAAATCTATATACTTAACGCAACAGATAATAAAAAAATATTCATAAACAACAATAATCTTTCAACTCAAATGAGTTTGACATCATTTGACTACATGCATAAAGAAGTTGAAAAGAGAAAAATAACACCTCAAGACAACTCTGTGAATATTCCACCGGCAGGATTTGCAGTTCTTAACAAAATAAAATAATGGCTCAAGTTGACAAGATGAATAATATTAATATTAAAACAGACACAACAGAAAATTGCTGGGAAATAGAATCAGCAATTTTCTGTTTAAGAAATTTAAGCAGTGGGTTAATAGTAAAAGGACAAACAGAAAAGCTTAATTTAATACAATCAGAACATAACAATAATGCATATATTTTAAAATTCGAAAATGATAATGCGGTTCTGAAATTAATGGTTTTAACACAAGAAGACAAGCTTATACTTGAAAGTGAGCTTCAGGCTAAGAAAGATATTTATATAGACTCTGTTGCTTTAGCTCAGATAGATAAAGAAATTACAAACCAGGATATAGAACTCGGCGACAAACTGGAGAATTACAGAATACTCATTAACTCAGATAATTCATGGGGGAAAACGGGCAACTGCCCTTTACTGCCCTCGCAAAGAAAAAAATCAAAGGGCGACATAAGAAGCGTAAAAGGCGGCATGGTAACCGCTATATGGTCTACGATAAATTCTCGAGCATTACTTATAGGAACTGCCGAAGAAAGCAATTATCCATTAACCTATCTCTGGACAAAACCCCAAAACCATTCTCAGGCAGGGTTTTCTCTTTACAAGAGTATTGGAACAAACCTTAAACAAGATAAAGTATACCAACTTGGCAAAGTTGTTTTTTCCGGCACTAAAGATATCACATCTGAACTTGAAGCCTATGCTGAAAACTATTTCAATTTTGATTCAAAAACTGACAAAAAAATAATTGGCTGGAGCAGCTGGGACTACTATCTTGCCAACCCCAAAATGATTGACATACAAGAAAACATAAATTCAATCAAAAACAACAGCTATCTTAAAGGTAAAATTAATCTTATAAGTATTGATTTGGGATGGTCAAAAATTGAAGGAGACTGGCGAAGCAATATTGATTTTCCAAAACATAGGGAAAATATTGCAGATTATATTCACTCAGAAGGCTTCAAAGCCGGAATATGGACAATGCCGTTAGTTGTTTCACCATTCTCAGACATTGCATGCAGAAAACCAAAATGGCTTATAAAAGATTCTGATGGATTCCCTGTAAATGTAAACAAAGGACAATATGATGATGCCAAGTTTTCTCTTGACCCTACAATACCACAGGTAAGCAGTTACATTTTCGATCTTTACAGAACATTAAAAGATGAAGGATTTGAGTACTTCAAGCTTGATTTCCTCCGTCAATCATGCCGTTTCCCTGAGTATTCACTTTTTGACAAACAAATAACGAGAACAGAGATGCTCAGAAAAATGATAAAAACGATAAGAAAAGCTGTTGGCAAAGATTCTGTTATCTGCGCTTGCGGAGCACCTTTCGAAGCAGTTCAAGGTCTCGTAGACTATATCAGGGTATGCGATGATGTAAAAAATCACTGGAGCAATATACAAAGATCTGCAAGATCAATAATACACAGATTCTGGTCTCATAAGAGGCTGTGGAATATTGACAGTGATTTTCTTATAGTAAGAGGAAGTGAAACCGCTGATATCAGCGAAGACCGCTTTATAACTTACCACAACATCACTCACGAACCATTTCACTGGCTCTCAGGCAAAACTTTGTCTGAAAATGAGGCTAAAGTATGGGCAAGCATCTGCGTTATGACAGGTTCATGTCTTATTCTCGGGGACAGAGTAGAAAAACTTAATCCCCGCGGTCTCGAGGTCATTAAACAAGCAATAGAAAACCAGAAAGAAAGCTTTTTCAGACCACTTGATCTTGAAGTTTCATCAATGCCATCCATTTGGCATCGATTCGACAATAACGGCAACGAAATGTACGCATTTTTCAATTTCACTGAAAAATCAAAAGAAATAGATCTTAATAAATACAATATTGCAGGCGATTTTGAAAGTATCTGGGAGTCAAATTCAATAACCACCCCAACTACTTTGATAATTCCCTCGCGAAATGTAGTATTGCTGAAAAAAATATAAATAGGAGCTTTAATATGTCATTAAGTATTCTGGACTGGACTGTCCTTCTAACACTATTTGTCCTGCTGAATTTATCAGGCTATTTGTGCCGTAAATATATCAAAAACGTAAGTGATTTTCTTGTCGCCGGACGACATGTCGGCAGATATTTAGGCTTGGGGTCAGATTCAATGGCGGGCTTGGGGGCTGTTACAATGCTTGCCTTCTGGCAGATGATATACAAATCAGGCTTCAGCGGCCTATGGTGGTATATACTCTCACCAGTAGCAGGTATTGCCGTTGCTCTGACAGGCTGGGGAGTTTGCCGGTTTCGTCAAACTCGGGCAATGACTCTGGGACAGTTTATAGAAATGAAATACGGCCGTAAAACAAGGATACTTTTCGGCTCACTTGCCTATGCCGCCGGCGTACTCAACATGGGTATATTCCCGATAGTGGGAGCCGGTTTCTTCGTATATTATCTTGGATTCCCTGCTGAACTTCATTTGGCTGGATTCACAATACCTACCACCCTGCCCATTATGCTCGTTTTAGTAGGCTCGGCTGTTGCCATATGCTTCCACGGCGGACAGGTGACACTCATAATAACAGATTTTCTCCAGAGCGTGTTCGTAAATGTAATGCTTGTTGTAATCGTCGTATTCGTTTACAAAATGTTCTCATGGCAGCAGATTAGTGAAACATTCACAAGTGTCGAAAACTCAAAGGCCCTTATTAATCCCTACGCTAAGGGAGGCACAGATTTCTCGATATGGTTCTTTCTTATAAATGCTTTCTGGATGTTCTACAATGTTGTATCATGGTCGCCCAATACTATGCAGGTAAGCTCCGCCAGAGACGCTCAGGAAGCAAGAATGCTCAGGGTATTTGTACAGGTTAAAAATTTTGCTATGATCGGGCTTGGGCTTTTCATCTTGCCCTTAGCTGTATTTGTAATGATGAACCACCAGGATTTCACATCGCAGGCATCGCAGATTAATGACACACTCTCTACAATAGCAAACCCACAGGTGCAAAGCCAGATGATAACGCCCACAGCAATCAAATATATTCTCCCCACCGGACTGCTTGGAGCATTTGGTGCTGTTGTACTGTTCGCTTTCATAAGCACTCATGACACCTACCTTTTAGCGTGGGGAGGATTACTGATACAGGATGTCATAATCCCGCTTAAGAAAAAAGAATTAAGCCCTCAGGAACATATGAGATGGATCAAAATATCCGTCCTGGCTGTCGCCGTGTTCATCGTAATTTTCAGCCTTGTTTTCAGGCAGGTTGATAATATATTCATGTTCTTTGACATCAGTGCTTCACTCTATATCGGCTCTGCAGGAATTGTGCTGCTCGGAGGATTGTATTGGAATAGAGGCACAACGCAAGCCGCCTGTGCAACAATGATAACGGGCTGCATTCTCTCAATAGCAGGATTCGCATATCGCCAGATAAATCCGGATTTTCTGGACGGCAGAATAATGTCATTTTATGTAGTACTGATATGTATTACAGAATACGTTATAGTATCATTGCTCACTCCAAAACAGACCAGCTTTGATGTCGCAAGTCTCAAAGGCAATACAGCTGAAACTTATCTTGTAACAAAGAAAGATAAAATTCTCATAAGAGCACTGGTAAGCTGCATTGCGATATTTATACTTGCGATTATATCTGTTGGTTTGTATAGTATGACAAAAGAAATTTCAATAGATACATGGCTGTCGTTTTGGCGAATATTCATAATAGCTATGTTTATCGTGGGAACATCATTCTTGATAATAATAACAGTAGGCGGCATAGTAGACCTTAAAAAGCTGTTCTCCGGCCTAAAAGGTAAAAGCAGTGAGTAAGAGAGATAAAGAAAAATACAATATATTACTGATCACAAGCGATCAGCAGCATTATATGACACTTGGGGTGAATAATCCCCAGATAAAAACCCCGAACCTTGACAGGCTTGCCTCTATGGGAACAACCTTTGACCGTGCATATACCTGCAACCCAACTTGCACACCAACAAGAGCCTCCATAATAACCGGCAAGTATCCAAGTCAACACGGAGCATGGACTCTTGGTACGAAGCTGCCGGAAACAGAACATTGTGTTGGTGAAGATTTCAGCAATGCCGGATACAAAACAGCACTTATTGGAAAAGCTCATTTTCAGCCATTGCAAAGTACAGAAAAATACGATTCACTCGAAGCGTACCCTATTTTACAGGATCTTGATTTCTGGAGAAAATTCAATGGGCCATTCTATGGTTTTGATCATGTGGAACTGGCGCGTAATCACACCGATGAAGCCCACGTAGGACAACATTATGCAGTATGGATGGAAGAAAATGGAGCCACAAACTGGAGAGATTGGTTTTCAAAGCCAACAGGAAATAAAGACAGACAACAGCATACTTGGAATATTCCAGAAAAATATCACTACAATAACTGGATAAGCCAGAGAACCAATGATCTTCTTGAACAATATGCTTCTGAAAACGAAAACTTCTTTTTATGGGCAAGTTTTTTTGATCCTCACCCAAGTTATCTTATACCTGAGCCCTGGGCCTCAATGTATGACCCCAGAGATATCGAATTACCGCCAATGCCTGAGAATAAACTTCAGGATATGCCGCCTCATTACGGCTTAACGCAGCTTGAAGAAAGCAAATGCGAAAAAGAGTTTGACAAATATCAGGAGCCTGGAGGCAACTACTGTCACGGCTTCCACTCTCATATTGTAAGTGATAAACAAAAACGCAAAGACATCGCTGTATACTACGGCATGGTGTCTATGATGGATCATTATATCGGCAAGATACTTGACAACCTTGATTCTCTCGGCCTAACAGAAAAAACACTGATAGTATTCACTACAGATCACGGCCACTATTATGGACAACACGGACTCACCGCCAAAGGAGCATTTCACTACGAAGACGGTATCAAAATACCGATGATTGCTTCACTGCCGGGAAAAATCGAAGCCAACCACCATACTGATTCACTGCAAAGCGTGGTAGATCTTGCACCAACCTTCCTGAGCATCGCTAATCTGGAAATTCCATACCCAATGACAGGAATAGACCAGAAGCAGCAATGGTTTGGAGAAAAAGAAACGCTAAGAAATTGGGTAATATGCGAAAACCACCATCAGCCAACAACAATAAACGCCAGAACATTCATAACCCCAAACCATAAAATAACAATTTACTGTAACCAAACTTACGGCGAAATGTTCGATCTCAAAAATGACCCGCACGAAAATACAAATCTATGGGATATAGAAAAGCATGCTGAACTTAAAAACAAACTGATTTCACAATTTCTTAACGCAGAGCTCGAAAGAGAATCAAAATATATGCCAAGAATAGCAAATGCATAAACTTTAGTTGTTAATACTGAGTATATAAAATTAGCACCGTCCGTAAAACAAAATGAATTTGGGCTTACAATAGTTGTTTTCAAGCAAATTGTCCTGGGCAAATCCAATCTTTAATCGCTTCGTAAATCGCGGCTATGTTTTCGGCGGGAATGTCGGGGCCGAGTATCTGGCTGGGGGCGAAAATATAACCTCCACCGGGGCTCATTATATCGAGAATTCGTCTCGCTTCGGTTTTCACCTGCTCCGGTGAGCCGTAAGGCAGCAGTTGCTGGGTGTCTATACCGCCGTGAAATGTGATTTTATCAGCAAACTCATCTTAAAGTTTTTGCGCGTAAGGCGCAAAGACACTACAATCATAAATATCTACAGAAATATCACTTACAATCCTTGCGGATGAAATACCTTGTAATAACCACCAACTTATTTACTGGTATGAAACAAAAATTTCTAATCACAATGGCGATCTGTATTGCCTATTGTATCAACAAAGAGCTCTACAGGGCGATTGACTATCTTAGAGCTCAGTTAGAAGTACTTCTTGAAGAGCAACAAAAACAGAACAAACGAATATTATCACAATGAAATAATACATCAATCATTAGGTCTGGTAATAGAGCCAAAGCACAAGCTCAATAATGACGCTGAGATCCAATGCATAGAAAAACTTGGCGGTCTCCTGAAATCATACCACCGCCTTGCCGTTTGAAAAACTTACCATTCGAGCTGAGTATTCAGTACCATTGCACTAAGACTTATATGCTTGATGTTAAATCAAGTCAAAGATCATTGTTTTTTGCAACACATAACGTAATTGCTATGCATTGAGTATAAAAAAATAGCTCAAATCAAATCAATTACCACATCAAAAAGCAAAGATTTAGTAATGGATAAGTTTTTGCACCCTACGGGAATTGTTTCAAAGGGAAAACAGTAAGCTTAAATACAAAAACGAATACTTTCATATAAGTAAAGGCTACTTCTTTGCACCTGCAATGCTTGAAAATATTGAGTATGAAACAAACAATGGAATGGACATCTATTTGATAGCAAGACAGCCAATTCTTAAAACCAGCACAAAGAAAATAAGCAATTAGATCTCCAAGCATACCCTACTTGTTATATGTTTTCTTTTGAACTATACCAAAGCATCTCTTATCTCTGAAAAATTATTTTTTTTCAGAGATAAGAGATGTTGTCTTTTTATAACTACTACTCACATTCTACGGAAGTAACAACTCTATTACAATCAACAAGCCAGTTAGCAGCTATTGCCTTAAGATCACTAACACCACCAGAACCATCAATACCACTCTGAACATTCAACGAACTCTCAACCGTAACATAGTCAACATACAGATTAACGTCATCGTATGTCAACACACGTATCCTCAAAAGTTCCTGAGAGTCTCTCCATGAAGCCCATGTACTGATATCAAGAGCTAACTGCTGCCATGTTGAAGGATCATCATCAAAAACAAGCCTGCTGTGTCCTGAAAGTACAGGCTCTCCGTCGATATAATATTTCGGTATCGGCGGCAGCTCAGGGCCGTAAGTATAATCACCAAGAGAGTTGAACAGTTGGATTCGCCGCATATACGGATAAGGAGCAGATGTATCAGGATCAAAATTAACCCACATCTTAAGATATTTCTGTCCGTAAGTATCAAGCGATGAAAGCAAGTTGATATCAATATATTCGTAATAACCGGCATACCCTCGTAGATATATCGACGAACTGCCTTCATACGACATGTTAGTAACTACCGAACCATGATACTGCTCAAGCTGCCCCTGAATCAGATCATCATCAAAAATAACTGTCTGCGGAGTTATACTTACATCAAATTCCGGTAAAGTTTCACTTACATGAACATAATCCACATAGCATTTATGCGGGTTTTTGAATGTAACCTGTACGATACGCATTTGCGTGGTATCCATAGGTCCAGGCGTATTATTCATATCAAGCGTAAGAAGCTGCCATGTATTAGGATCATTATCAAATTGAATTCTGCTTCCTGAAACCGTAGCATCCCGACCATCTACATAAAACTTAGCAGTTGTTGATGGATCATAGGTATATGCAGTTCCATTAGAAGAATAAAGCTTCAAATAACGAATTGTATTATTTGCACTATCTGCGGCAAAATTGACCCACATATTAAGATAACCGCGAGTATCCATTTCCACGCTTCCAACTAAATCAAGCTTAAAAACAGAGTAATTAGTTGTCGCATCTTCATGAAAAAGCGAATTTTCACCTTCATAAACACTATCCGTTGATTGAGTTGCAAGCTGCACCTGCCCTACAGCCACATCATCGTCATATAGAATCACGTCATCCAGAGGCGTTGTCTCGGTTTCCGCCACAACCTTCACATCATCAATATAGCAATCGACAGGATCTCTGAACATTATTTTAACAATCCTCAACTGTGTAGTATCCATCGGGCCTGGCGCGTCCGTTATATCAAAAGTCATTAACTGCCATGTTGTAGGATCATCATCAAAAACTACTCTGCTCGCCTGAACAGTTGCAGGCAAGCCGTCAACATAGAATTGTGACGTATAATATGGGTCATATGTATATTGAGTACCTGTTGATGAGTAAAGTGTTATGTATCTTATTTTAGTCGTAGGACTCTCCGCCGCAAAATTAACCCGCATACTCAGATACCTACGATTACCTACTTCAATACTCCCTATGATGTCAAGGTTTGTAGCCGTATAGTTGGTACTGTCGGTCGTATGGAATATAGAGTAATCACCTTCATAGGCCATGTCAGAAGATAGAGTTCCAACCTGTATCTGTCCCTGAACAATATCATCGTCAAAGAGAGTCACGTCTTCGACGCCGTCGGCAACAGGCTCCGAAGTAACACGCACATCATCAATATAACACTCCACAGGATCTTTGAACATTATCTTGACAATCCTTATCTGCGTTGTATCCATAGGGCCGGGAGCCTGTGAAATATCAAATGTCATCAATTGCCATGTTGTCGGATCATCATCAAAAAGCACCCTGCTTGCTTGAATAGTTGCAGGCTCTCCGTCAACATAGAATTGTGACGTATAATACGGGTCATACGTGTATTGGGTACCTGTAGATGAGTACAATGTTATATATCGTATTTTCGTCGAAGGGCTGTCTGCCGCAAAATTAACCCGCATATTCAGGTAAGTACGGGAACCGATTTCTGTACTTCCTATGATATCAAGATTTGTAGCCGTATAATTGGTACTGTCAGTAGAATGCAGTATAGAAGCACTGCCTTCATATGCCATATCATTAGTAAGCGTACCAAACTGTATCTGTCCGGCAATTATATCATCATCAAAAAGTACAACATCATCTTCAGCAAAAACCGCCAATGAAGATAAACAAACTATAAGTAACAGAAATATATTTTTCATTTTCTTGCCTTTCATATTAACAAAACCTCTTGGTCGATATTAAATATCCAAAGTTGGAAGAAGTTTATTCCACCATCCAGTTAGCGGCCATTGCGGCCATATCTTTCATGTCAACGATACAATCCTTATTCAAATCTCCAACAAGCTCAAAATCACAAGTTGTCACATAAAGAGCCGGATCAGGTGAAACTCTGACATAATCAAGTTCAGCAATGAGCGGCTGATCAAAGACAAATGTAATATTGTTAATAATCGAAGTATCTTCAAGCATATTCACGGCAGGCAAACCGGAACCGCTGGTTAGATCAAGAGTAATTTGCTGCCATGTATAAGGATCATCATCAAAGACTAATGATCCACTCTGCAGCAAACCTGAAATAGTATATTCGCTGTTGGCCGGTAGATAAGATATTATTTGTTCAACACCGTCACACACAGCAGTAACATCTATTCTTGCAAGCTCTGTTACCGTGTGCTGAGCGTCTGGTATGAAATTAAAAGCAGCTTTGAGTATGGTGTTTTCTTTGATATTAATGTTTTCAGCCAGATCCATTTCTACTTCGAGAATCTGATAATCATTATTCTCAATATCATACAGCCATTGTCCTGAATAGGTAGCTCCACGTGTGCGAGTTGCACCATAAATCTCACCATTTAAAGAATCTTCCATAAGAATGATATTATTATCAGCTGCAACCGCTTTATCATCACCTACAAAAGAAGCCTGAAGTGCCATACGATTTTCAATATAATCTCTGTGGAAACAATAAAAATGCCCGTCCTCTGCTGAAATTATAAGATCTTTGTTACCGTCATTCTCCAGGTCGAAAACAGTAGGAGCACAAGTATGCCCTACAAGTATCATATCTGCAAGTGCATCACGCAACACAAATTTAGGCGAATTATTATCAGTAATATTCTCATAGAGGCTTACATTCGCGCCATGATCAGAATCATCCACTATAACATCCCAGTCACCATCATTATCCCAGTCGGTAAGCTCAAACTTACGCCTGCCGCTTGCACCGCCATCAAGAGAGTTCATTTGCCACGGCTGAGAATCTGCATCAAGGAAAATGCGTTGTCCCGGGCTTAGCTCAAGAGAGGTTCCGTTATCACTGCGAACATGGAGTACAAGATATCCTTCGTAATCAAGCGCAGCAACATCGAGCAAGCCATCAAAATTGTAGTCAAGCATCTGTACAGTCGAACGCCACTGAGTACACCACTCTCCCGATTGCGGATCCCACCACTGCCATGCAGGCTTTGGCGGAGTACTTGTCCAATTAACAATTACAGAACTCTGGCTGCCAAGCTCCACTGCACCGGCGGTTCCCGGATTAGCATACCAAACAACTTGTCCCAATATACTATTGAGCATGATATCAGGATAACCATCATTATTCCAATCACCGGCACATGGAACCGTATATCCCCAAAGTTCCTCAGCAGGCCCCTGTATTGAACCGTTTTCACCGGCAACAATCCTTATAGGCTCTCCGCCATTAGTAAACATCTCTCTGGAAACGTAAGTCATATCAGGATAACTTCCGGTAGCCTGGTACCATCCGAGATAACCTGCACTATCACCAAATATCAAGTCAAGATCTCCGTCACTGTCCCAGTCGTACAAGTCACCAACGGCAAGAGCCGCAGCATTCGGAAAATCAGATTCAATTGTCAAATAAACAACATCCTCATATATCGGAACATCACCTACAGTAAAAGTACCGGTATTCTCCATATATCCAACTCGTTTATTTTCACCCTGAAAGAAAATATCAAGGTCTCCATCGTCATCCCAATCCACGGTATGAAGAGTCAATGCCTCGAAATCACTCTCAAAATCTCCACTTACAGTGGCAAGTCTTTGCTTGTCGCCAAGCTGAGGCAATCCTGAAGTTCCAATATTTATATAAACATAAATATCACCGGTAAACTCACTTGTCATAAGGTCTAAAAGTCCATCATTATTGAAATCTTCAAATACAGGAGTTGGCCTGCCGTAAACTTCAATGTCGCTGCTGTCGGCATGTGTAAGCTTAACTGGCTGGGCAAGATCAAAAGTTACATTGTCTCCATTATTCTTGAAGAAATAGAACCAGCCTCTCAGCGGCCCATTTGTCCAGTTACCAGAACTGTCGTAAGCATCATCCCAACCGTAATCTCCCCACCAGCCGCAGGAAAGCATAAGGTCTCTGACACCATCACCATCCCAGTCAGATAGCTGCCAGAAAACAGTTCTGCATTCAGGCAACAGCTCATCAACTACCGTAGAACCGACCGGATAAGCTATGTCTACATATTGTGTCAGGTCATTGTTCTGAATGTCAGGATAATACCTGCCTACAATAACAAGATCAAGCGTGCCATCATTATCAATATCATCAATTTGCTTGTATCCGTTACCAAGATGACCGCCAACTTCAACAGGCTTGGGCAATGTAGCTGTAAGATCTGTGCCGTCATTGTAGACTGTATATACAGCAATTTCTGGTGTAGAACCACAATATGTTATTATATCTTTATCGCCATCGCCATCTCTGTCATATACAATCGGAGAACCTCGGAAATATTCTGTCGACTCAGTAGTACCGAAAGAAAGTGCATCACCGGTTCCAATGTATGACGGTTTTGCTACAGGAATGCTCTCGCCGCTGCCATGAACATCAAAGTAACAGATATAAACAATATTTGAGTCATTATCCATTCTTATCCATGACAACTGAGTATCGCGAAGAACACTTATACTATCACCACGCCTTCCCCATTGATCGACTTTAGCCGGTACAAGATATGCAAGAATGCTCTCACTATTACCGCCAAGATATCTCACCGGCTCCATGGTCGTTTTATCATAGGCAATAACACGTATAGTATCTAAATCAACATCACTTTCGATCAACTCACTGCCGTAAGCATAATCAAAATCAAGTCTTGTCCAGGCTATTCTATGTACAGCATTATCAACAGGATATTTTTTACACTGGATAACTACACGATAGCTGTTTTCTGTCATCCACTCCCATGGTCCTTCATTTGAACTGTCGCGTTTATAAACAGGCATGGACTCTGCTGAAACAAACGTCAGCATAAATAAAGACAATACTAAGCTAAAAATCAACTTCTTCATACTTAAACCTTTCATTAATCACAAAATTCCTCATTAATTCCGGAAATACGCAAATCGTCTCAGTTAGTCATATAGACATTATCTATATAAAACTGAGATGAAGAACTGAACACAAAATCCATCCTTCTCAATATCGTAGATGGTTTAACCATACTTGATTGAGGCATTCCCGGCCCACTCATCATATCAAGCGTAAGCATATGCCACTTACCGTCACTGGTCAATTTCAGAGTTCCTTCGTTAAGCGTTTGCTTCTCTCCGTCAATGGTAAAATCAGCAGCTTCATTTTCATCTGAAACATATGGGTAATATTTGACGCCGCTGGCCTTAGCTCCCTCGGCAGTTCTTGTGTATGTATAAATCTGAACAAACCGCAGTTCAATGCTGTCCTCTTCCATAGCCTGATCCGATTTATAATAAAGAACAAGCTTTCTGTTTTCGCCGATATTAATATTGCCCCTAAAATCAAGAGCAACATTGAACTTTCCGTCCCTCTTTTTAACAAAGATAGACCTGTTACCGGAATACGAAGACTCTTCTGAAACTTCTGCTCCGATAATCTGCCCAATTGCAATCTCTTCATCAAAAAGAACAACTTTTTCAGTTTCCAGCTCTATACCTTTTTCCCCTATAAAGTCAGCTCGTAAAGAATCTCTGTCTTCAATATAAGATCTGTGAAAACAATAAAAATGACCATCTTCAGCAGCTAAGAGCAGATCAAGCTTACCGTCACCTTCAAGATCAACAACTGCTGGACTGCACGTATGGCCTGATACGATAATATCACACAAAGGGCCTTGCGCAACATACTGGGGATTAAGATTGTCAGTTACATTCAAATACAATACAACATTCCCACCGAATATCTTGTCGTCTACAATGAAGTCCCAATCTCCATCATTATCCCAATCGGCAAAAGTAAATTTTCTTCGTCCGCAACCACCTGGCTTTTTTGTATTAATATGCCACGGTTGCCCCAAGTCATCCTTGAATATTCTCTCTCCTGCAGAAAGTTTCAATTCACCGTCTTCCATATATCTTTTATGAAGTACAAGATAACCTTCCCAGTCAAGAGCGGCAACATCCATAAGACCATCACTATCCCAGTCGATCATCTCCACCGTAGAACGCCACTGCGTTGACCATTCCTTATCGGCAGGATCCCACCATCTCCACTCAGGCTTTGGTGCAGCTCCATCCCACTGAACCTTAACATTTTTCGCATCACTTAGAGAACAGCCTCCCTCGGTGAGATTCTCATACCACACTATCCTCCCCCAAATACTGTTGAGAATAATATCCATCTTGCCGTCGCCATTCCAATCTCCGGCATTAGGCACTGTATAGCCCCACTTCTTTTCAGCAGGTCCCTGTATAGAACCATTGTAGCCTGCAATAATACGGATAGGACCACTGCTGTCATTAAAAAGCTGCGGCGGAGCAAATTTCAGTTGCGGATATTTAGATATACATTCATACAACCCTATAAAGCCCGGGCTGTTGCCATATATTAAATCCCAATCGCCGTCATTATCCCAATCGCAAACCGAACTCACCGGCAACTGGCTTTCAACCGGATAATCACTCTTGCACATAAGATAACGTGCCGGTTTAAATATCGGCATTCCAAGATTCGTGAACAACCCGGTATTCTCAAGTACACTGGTATCATCACTCTCGCCGCGAGTAAACAGATCAATATCACCATCACCATCATAATCATTAGCAGTAACCGACACCGCCTGTGCTTCGGATTCAAAAAGCCCTTCAGTAGTCATAAGTCTTTGACGAGGGGCAAGAAGCGGCTTATCTTTACTGCCGATATTTTTAAAAATATGGATATTATCTATAAAATCACCGACAACAATATCAACAAGACCATCGCCTGTAAAATCCTCAACTACAAGCTCACCATAGCCAAACACCTCTGCCTTATTACCATCAGCAGTATATAACTGCAACGGCTCTGCAAGCCGAAATTCCTGATTACTGCCATTATTCCTGAAAAAATAAAACCAGCCGCGTAAAGGACCGTTAGTCCAAAGACCATTGCTGTCAAAAGCGTTTGACCAGCCGTATTCTTTCCAATACGAATTACTGACCAAAACATCTTTTACTCCATCACCGTCCCAATCGGCAAAATACCATTTATAGCTTCGGCTACTTCTTAGAATCTCCCCTATCTCGCAATCCAACGGACACTCAATGCTTATCCAATTTCCAAGTCCTTTTTCGCCAATATTGGAATAATAACCGCCATTTGCCGCCATATCAACTTTGCCATCATCATTAATGTCAGCAATTTGCCTGCCGCGTACATCTATCACATAGTTATACTCGTAGTCCTGCTGAGCCTCTCTGTCAATGCTTATCGGCTTGGCAAATCCCTCTTCAAAGCTGTTGCCCGTATTCTCATAGAGATATACAGTTCTCTCTGGAACCATACCTACAGAAGCCAGTATATCCTTATCGCCATCGTTATCCCAGTCAACCACAACGGGCACGCCTCGAACCCTGTCAAACGGCATCGAAGTACCATAAGCAAGGGCATCACCGCTGCCTATAAAAGCAGGCTTTGGTAAGTGCTCCGTTTCACCGAAATCCGCAAAATCAAAATAACAGATATACACTGTTGAACTTGTCTCATTTTCAGACCTTATCCACGAAAGATGTGGATTTCTAACCGTCTTTGGTGTTAAATGTCTTCGCGGCCACTCATCAATCTTCGCCGGCACATAGTAAGCCTCCCCGCCTTTAAGCGAGGAATCATACTTTACAGCCCTGAGCGTCTTTGAATCATATTGAACCACCCTCACAGAATCAGGGTTAAACAACATCTTTGAGGTTTCAGCATTTTGGTAAAACTCTTTGAAATCAAGCTGCACCCATGCAATCTTATGCTCAATACCTGTTGGCAGTTCATTACATTTCATCACAACACGATAACGGTTATTTGTCAGCCATTGCAGTTTACTGTCATAATGCGACTTAGTCTCTAAAGGCATAGCCGCCAAAACCGAATTAAAAACAAACATCACCGCTGCAAAATCAATAAATACTCTCATTATTATCCTCAAAATCCTGATGGCATTAAAGTTGAATCACGAGGCTGACCTGGGTGTTCAACCTCTACCATACTGTCATCGCCGCCTTTTCTTGAAACAACACTACCGTCCCGCATACCGTAATTGGCTTGCAGTTCCAACCTCACATCTTCTGTAAAATTATCATTGTAATAGAATGAATCGAGAAATGCCCCGCCCTCATCGAGCTGGTCCCTGTGGAAATACTTAAAGTCTATTTTGCCGGGATGATTTGCCCTTATATCAAAACGTCCGGGATTAATTACGTTTCGGTAAAGTCTGTCACAAATCAAAACGTTCATTCTCTTGCCTTTATAAACCCATGGTCTGGAACTGTGTCCCCATGGCTTTGTTGCCCATGTATCATCTGCCGCCCTGTCGCCAAAATAACCATGAATAAGATTATAATCCACATAAACCCTTCTTGTACCAGCTGGCACTGACGCAAGAGATTTATCCCAATCCTTTATAAAGGGACAATGAAAAAAATTAACTTCGACATAACTGCCATAAGTAATCCTTACATCTTCAGTTGCCGCCCATGCGCCAAAATCTCCGGTATTACCGCCAACAAGATTGGGCCATCTTACATATCCGCCTGAACTGTGACGTCTTGCAATTTCAGAGAAATGTTCAGGCAATCGATCATTATCAGCCTCATAGGTTATCGCACCGATCGTAAGTTGATGAAGATTTGATTTACACACAACAACTTTTGCCTGTAATTTTGCTTTTGATAAAGCCGGCATCAAAATAGACATCAAAACTGCTATTATTGATATAACAACCAACAGTTCTATAAGAGTAAAAGCACCCCTACTATTTTTTATTTTCATACAAAGCCTCTGATTAAAATTGAATTTTATAATCTCATACTTGAGCCGTTGCGAACCAGTGACGCATGGAATACTCTTGACACTTCACCCTGCTTTTGGCCATATATCTGCTCCAGAAGCATCTTAGCGGCATACTCATCCTTCATGTCACCATTAACCTTACTGAATAATGTCAATGGAGGATTCAGATATTCACACACGCTCACATCACCGATACCAACCACAGCAATATCTTCAGGTATGGAGAATCCGTGGTTTTTAATTGAATAATAAGACCCTACCGCCAGCATATCCGACACACAGAACAACCCGTCAAGATTATGCTTTTTGAGATATGCGTCTATCGCTTCGGCACCTGATTTTTCATTTATATCATCTGCCTCTATTACGGCACAATGTATCTCGTTTTCTACACATTTATCAAGAAATCCGTCAAGCCTTCCCTTTGTTGTCTGTGTAAGAAGCTCATGACGTGGTGTTATAACCGCAATATCCTCACACTTACACTCACAAATAAGCTCTTCTGCAGCCTCGGTTCCCATATGATAAGCATCGCCTGTAACACAACTGTAACCCGGAATTTCACGCCCAAGAAAGACTATAGGATACAACACACGGTTTTCCATAAAGAAACTATCATCCTCAAAACCTGTATTTGTGATAATAGCCCCGTTGAATCTGCTGCCGTCAAGTATCCCCGGAACCTCGGATATTTTGTTACGGTGAAACATCACGATCTCTACTAAAGGAGTTATGTCCTTGTAATATTTTGCCGCTGTCTGCTCAAGCATCTTCACAAGATTTGAAGTTACCGCAAAAGGAGACTCGTATGCTGTAACCACAACCAGTTCACAAACCTTCATATCTTTTTGGACTCTGAGACGTCTGGCCGCAACATTGGGCTGATAACCCAACTTACGAGCCTGCAACTTAACAAGTTCAACAGTCTTCGGAGATATCCGCCTCTCCTTGCTCCTGTTATTAAAAACTGAAGAGACTGTCGCTGTGGAAACACCTATTTTTGACGAAAACTCTTCAAGACTTATAATATTATTCTTCATACCATAACCTTTAATACTGGTGAATTGCTAAACTTTAGCTAAATCGAATTAGCAAAATTATAGCACTAATACCATATTCTTTCAAGTCTTTTTTAAAAAATTCAACTTCTAAAACTTTAAAACTCTTGTTAAAAAGCTTTTATGCTGTTATTTTTTATTCTTGCTTTCTACTAAAAATTAGTATATACTCAAAAAAAGTAAAATAATCGTTTTAACAAAAAGACATAGAGAATGCTATATGAATCATCATATTTCGACTTTATTAAAAGGATTTAGCAATCCTTCAGACAAGCACAGGGCAAAACCTTTCTGGTCGTGGAACAGCGATCTTGAAAAAGACAAACTTCTTAAACAGATACATGAGATGAAGAACATGGGCATATCAGGCGCCCTTGTACACTCCAGAAGCGGGCTTATAACTGACTACCTCGGTAAAAACTGGTTCGATCTGGTCAATGCCGTTTGCCGTGAAGCCGCTGAAAACAACTTCACGATATGGATATATGACGAGGACCGTTGGCCAAGCGGTACTGCTGGCGGCAAAGTAACAAAAGACCCCGCCAACCGTCAAAAAAGATTGATGTTAGAAATTTTCAACCCGACCGATTTTGAATTTAACGAAAAGTTTCTCGCAACGTTTAAAATAGATAAAAATGACAGAGAAATCAAAAGTTGCCAGAGAATATACTCTCCTTCAGAAATAGATGCAACTGACAGCAATAAGAAAATATTCGCTTTCAAAATAATCGTTATGCCCTGCACCGACTGGTATAACGGCGGAGCATATCTCGACACTCTGGACAAAAACTCTGTAAAACAATTCATTAAATCCACACATGAAAAATACCTCCAAGAATGCAGACAGTATTTCGGCAATGTGATATCCACTGTATTCACCGATGAACCTCACCATGAATCTGTACTTGCACCAACAATTTATTCCGTGCAAAACAACTCAGAAGAAAACAGCAAGACATACGAAATTCCATGGACAACATCATTGCCTGAATTTTTCAGCGAAAAATACGGCTACGACATACTCGATCATCTTCCTTATATTTTTTTTGATATACCAGCAACAATAACAAACCTGCACCGGCACAATTACCATGACTGCATAACAAGCATGTTCACGACCTTTTATGCTGGTCAGTTAAATGCATGGGCAGAGAAAAACGGTCTTATAGATACAGGACACATCTTCTGGGAGTCTCCACTGAATAAGATGGTCTCTTACGTAGGCTCTATGATGAGATTCATGGAAAAGATACAGATGCCGGCAGTTGATATAATAAGCAGCTCTGCCGTATTCACTGATGGACGGGATGAATACGACAGCGTAAAGCAATGCACATCAATAGCTCACCAGTTCGGTAAAGAACAAATACTCTCTGAGCTATATGCATGCTGCGGATGGGAGTTTACACCAGAGGACATGAAACGCATCGGCGACTGGCAGGCAACACTTGGCGTCAACCTGAGATGCCAAAGCTGCTTTGCTTACTCTACCGTCAATGATGGCAAAAGAGACTTCCCTCCTTCATATTTTCATGTCACATGGAAAGATATGTTTTGCCGCATAGAAGATTATTACGCAAGACTTAACGCATTTATTTCTATGGGCAAACCCGTAAGAAACATATTGGTGATACACCCCAATGAATCTCTCTGGCAAAACATCAAAGCAGACTGGACTCAATCAGCCGAGCACGAAAAAATAGAAAAATCATACAATTGTCTACTTGAATGGCTCTTAGGAGCACAGATAGATTTTGACTATGGTGATGAAGAAATAATGTCACGCCATGCATCTATCAACATTAACAATGACAAAATCTTATTCCAAATAGGTCAAGCTGAATACAAAACTATTATAGTACCAGACTTGTTTAACATCAGAAACTCTACATTGAAACTATTAGAGACGTTCAGCAATGCTGGCGGAAAAGTAATATTTTGCGGCCAAATTCCTTCGTATTTAGATGGCTCTTACTCAACGGAAGCAAAAAAACTATCTGCTAAATGTATTGCAACAGGCCTCGAGAAAGACGAGATAATCAAAAACTTGCAAGATACTTGTGAAATTAAATTAAGTACTAACACACAAAATTCTACACTTGACAAGATACTCTGCTCAATCCGTGAAGATGATAAATCCAGATACATAGTTCTTCACAACACCAGTACGGATACTGATATAAATCAACTTTCAGTAACTGTAACAAACAGCTTTCATGAACCCGTTGTGTATGAGGCTAATCCCTTCAACGGCAACTATAATACAAAAGAAAGCTGCTCAACAAAGAATAGCGTGACATTCCAAACGGATTTATGTCCACTTGAACTTAAGCTCTTTATAATAAGCAAAAAATGCTCGGACAAACGAATAACTGAAACAACACAAGAATTCTCCAAAGCAGAATACCTTACCAACTTTGACTTCTCAATAGATTCTCTCAATATTTGCGTTTTGGACTTTGCTGAAATCGACATAAACAATAAAGACAAATTTGAAGACTATCTGTATAATGCCGACATTAAAATCAGGCAATCAATGGGCTGGCCTCGTAGAAGATTTAACATGCTTCAGCCATGGGCTGACAAAGAATGGGATTCTCCAGCCAGCACACCTGTAAACTTAAAATACCGATTCACCTGTGAACAGATCCCATCCGAACTATATCTTGCAATGGAAAAACCTGAAAGATTCAATATTAAACTTAACGGCAACAGCATCCCTAATCTCTCAGATAAATACTTCATTGATCACTCAATCATAAAGATTCCACTCAACACACAATTGCTTCAAACAGGAGCAAACACTATAGAAATGAGCATAGACTACAAAAAAGCAGATGGCTTGGAGGGCGTATATCTTCTTGGCGACTTTGATGTTGAGATTAAATCTGGACGCCCTGTGTTGCTCAAACCAACAAAAATTACTCACTACGAAGACCTAACACAAAGTGGTAAGCCATTCTATTACGGAACAGTCACTTACAGCTATAACATTCATGTCATCGAAAACGAGAAAACAGTATTGAGCTTACCCGATTGGAACGGTGCTTGTTTCAAGGTAATAGTGAATGATACAGATGCCGGATACATAGCATATAAACCATACGAAAAAGATATAACAGCTTACCTCACAAAAGGAAAAAACAAACTAAGCCTGACTCTATATTCAACATCAAGGAACTTCTTTGGTCCATTCCATTGCGAAAAACCTTTTAGAGGAAAAGGCTGGACAGACCCAAGAGACTACGAATGTCCGGAATTCAACAGCCATAACACCTATGAAACAATACCTTTCGGAATAAACAAACCACCAGTCATTAAACATTTCAAGACCGTATAAGCAACTGACATTTATATTCGCAGAAAATTAAAGCCTTGTAAGCTATTAACCTACAAGGCTTTAATTGAGCGAGGCCAAAGGGACTCGAACCCTCAATCTTCGAATCGACAGCCCAACTCTCTGGTTTCGTAAGTATCTATTAATAAATAATTAACAACTGATATTAAAAGACTTATAACTTCAACCGTAACACAACCGAAGCCCCCAGCAGCAGGACCAAACGAGCATAATTATTGCAAGCGCGTTGCAAAATTCAAGACTTGGATTAACCTCTTACATTAAACTGCTCATATCAGCGAGTTGTCGTAAAAACAGAGATAAATCAATGATCTGCTTCAATCTTTCCGACACCATGACAACCAGTCTCACCAAGTTTGGGTTCCCATCGATTCTTGCATATTGAGTAAAGCAGCTTAAGTTCCTTTATCAGTCAAGCTTGTCATTAATGCAGTACATAATCTTAGTGGTTGTCTCATCATAAACACAATATTAAAGTAGATGAAATTTAGGCAATTTTTAAGTTGTAAATTTGCTCCAAAGCCATAAAATCCCAATCAAAATTAGGCTCTGATGAGTTTTGAAACACCGCTTAAAGCCATCGTTAAGTTACTTTAAACACACATCCATTTTCGTACTCTAAAACCAGTATGATTTATATGAATTACATATTCTTTAATATTTTTAGCCTTTTTGAATGATACAGAGCGCGGTAGTCATTGACGCAACAACAAGAAGTTCAAGAACATCAGGTCTATGGACACCTGCTTATGATGACTCAGAAGCTTATGAATGGGTTATTGATGAATACCCTGAGCTCAGCAGTGCAGGGCCAATTGCCCACATTCATCCAAGTACACTTGTACTAAGAGATTATTTCGTAGCATTCAACATACTACCAATCTTCTACTGGGAAAACATAGACTCAACTACAGAAACTATCTTCAGCAATTTCCTTGAAGACACGGGGCCTAATCAGGCTGTCTTTGGCATATGGAATCCTCTCGCACAGGAAAAACCATTTGATCTTGGCAAGCCTGAATGCGAATATGATGAACACCAGTATATGAGATTACTCTGCCCATACGGCAAATATATTGAATGTACCGGAGAATCCGGCATATCAAACCTTTCGTTCCAAAGTGGCATGCATATGCTTAAAGACACTTTCAGGGATGAACATGGTCCTTCACTGACGCTGGACAGCAGCAAGGTATACGTCGCGTTTAACATAACTGATGGAGACAACATAGGTAATCTCTGGAACGGCTTCGGATATACACCAGGCAGATGGTGGGATGATTCGAATCGAGGCGATGTCTGGATCAACTGGTCCTACAGTGCATCCATGCTCGACCTTATGCCCGGCCTTACCAGTTACTACTATGATACAGCAACCTCAAAAGACAGTTTCTTGGGCGGCGGTATAGGCTACATCCTGCTTGATGATTATGCAACAGAATATACAACTACAAGAGATTCACTCATAAGAGATTTCTACACTACAACTGATATAGCGCAAGAAAATCTTGATATCTACAGTTTATGGGGACTCACCGAATACAATCTTAGCGGCACACCGAACAGCCAAAGTGATCTACCCGAACTGGCTATCGCATGTGACGAGATGAATGAAGGCGAGCCTTTCGAGTGCATTCTTCTTGATTACAACAGAAGAAGCGGCGTAAGCAGCTATTCCGATACAAACCTCGAAAGCAGCAACATCCCGATATTCCTCACCGTTAATAACGGCTCAACGAGTATTACCGACGTAGCCAACACGATACGCTCCTATACCCCGACCACCAAACCAGCGTTTCTGCATGTAAGCCTCATCAACTGGGATTGGGAACCTGATGAAGTGGAGCTTCTCGCAGAAGAACTAGGAAGCGGTTATGTCCCTGTAGACACCAAAAACATGAGTCAACTTTACTATGAAGCAAATAACTAATACTTGCTTCATAAAAGGTATTTTAATTATAATACTTGTGTATTGAAACTTTATTCAATTCTATAAGGAGCTATTCTCAGCCTACGTCTAAAGACGTAGGCTTTTTCCAATTCGAATATTACGGCAAGCTTCTGGCTCTGTACAGATTAAGCCAAACTTGGTATTATCGTATTATACATTATAGCTATTTTTGGGACAAGGATATCAGATCCGAGTATCTGGCTGGGAGCAAAACAGTAACGTTTATGCATCCTTTGAAGTAAGGTAATAAACAATATTAACAGAGATTTTGATATTATTCGCAAAAATGCTAAAGTGGATAAATGTACGATACACGATTTTAGAAGATCAGCAATTACAAACTGGACTCAAAGATTATCATTTCAGGTAGTCCACAAACTCGCAGGACACTCAAATATCAAGACAACCATGGATTATTATCTCGCTGTAAGAGCTGGTATAAACTGCAAATTAACGAACTCTTGAGACAAATTATACAAACGCAATAACCTGTTTAAAATCATACCACCATCTGGCTTATTGGAAAACTTACTATTCAAGCTAAACCTACAGTACAATTTCACCAAGACATATATCTACTGTAAATTAACAAACTCTTTATAGATTAATCGCCCAACGCCAACTTAAGCAAGCGATTAAGAAAACAAACTAAAGTAAAGCCAGAGATATTCAATAGCAAACTACTTAACGCCTCTGGCTCAAGTTAGATTAGTCAGTTGCATCTTGAAATATGAGGATCAAACACCTTGCAAATCAACAACCTCTGACTGCTGGTGTTCAAATGCAGTCTTGCAATTTGTCAAAATCATACAGATTATTCCCGCCGCACAGAAACTCATATGAGGTATACAAATAGGCCCGTCTTTGAGTCTTCCAAGCGTTTTCTCCTCAGGATTGAAGCATTCAAAAACACCCGGAAATTGGTTAGTTGCATGAACTATGCCTTTGACCACTTTTTTGGCAACTCCATAACATTCATAATCATAAAGCCCTTTATAGGCCATATAGTTCATAAACGGCCATACCGAACCAAGAGCGTACAAAGAAGGATCGAAACATTCTTCTCTCATAGAAACGGAAGTAAGGCCGTATTCAGTAAGAAATTCATCTTCGAATACCCTTGCAACTCTTTGAGCCTTGTCCTTAGGGAAAATATTAAGATAGAATCCAGTATAAATATCAGAGGATTTCAACCTTATTTGTTCAAGCTGGTAAGTTAATGCGTAATAGTAGCTATCCTCATCGTTCCACATATTCTCAAGCATAAATGCCTGCGTACTCTCTTTACGTTGTTTCCACTGCTGGCTCTCTTCATTTTTTTCGAGAGCTTCAGCAAAGTTACACATCGCCGCCTCAAATGAAACCTTCGCCGAGTTTATAGATATCGAGTAAGCCGGACCATTATCATAAATAGGACAATTATCCATTCCTGATTCAGGGCCGTAATGGTATGGCGCTCTTTTATCATCAATCCCCCACAGCGGTACTTGACCAGAAGGCTTTCTGAACTTTTCATACCAATCATAATTTCTGCCAAGCTCACGATAAGCCTTCTTCGCAAAGTTCATATCACCGGTTCTTTCAAAAACCTTCCAGGCAGTATCAGCAACTAATGGTATCTGAGTTATTTCATCTTTCCTCTCACGTTTATCAAGAAATCCAAGAAGAACATGCAGCGGCATCATGCCAGTTTCCTTGAGAGAATCAAGCTGTGCGTCAACAAGCCCCTGAACAAAGAACGGATCGAAATCCATATAGGCATTGGCAATAAAAGGAGAAGTGTCCCAAACCCATACAGAAGGGAATCCTAATCCTGTAAGACACCAGTGAATCCCCTTTCGCTTAACCTCATTGAAAAACAGTATATACCACGACTTATAATAAGCAAGCTTCTGCTGTGAATCATCGAAATCCGGATGAGGAATTTTTGCAGCAAATACTCCCCATTCTTTGAGCATTTCATTTTCATCAGAATTGCCCGGGTTATTAAATGCCAATCTAAGTTCAAATACCCTGCTGCTATTTGCGGGAATATCAATAGATGTAATAAATTCTATGCCCTGACTTTTAGTTTCCTCTATACCGTCGCAACTCTGTATATTTTTGATTCCTTTAACATCACTTTCAGGAAAGCTGAGAAACACCTTTAACTCTTCAGACTCGATATACCATTCACGTAAAGATGTAAAATCTACAGTCCCAGAACCATGTTTCTCGATTTTCTTATTAAGATCAAAAGTAAACTCTGCTCCAGTTGAATGACTCTCAACAGACTCACACCCGCGATCTGACAAAGCACTCATAACCAAATCTACTTTTTTGTCTTCGAATGCCCTGTTCTTAATCGTATAGTTCAACCGAAAACTGTCATCACCTGTTGCAATCATATCCATTTCAAAACTTATGAACGGACAGACAAAATTATGAAACTCCGCAGATGTTTCCCCCGGCTTGTGCATAAAGAATTTTCTTAAGCTTTCATCATGAGGTACATGAACAACCTTATCGTCAACTACAAGATGCTTGAGACCAAACTCACTGAAAAACGGACCACTGAATAGAGAAGAATTCCCTTTTGGCTGCAGATAAAAAACTGAACCGTAATTTTTAACAGGGGATGAATTCCAGTAACCTTTTTCTGTTATATCAATGCTGTTTTGTGCTTCCATAGAAATCTCAATATATATATAAAATGTAAAATAAATTCGTTAATCATTAAAACAATCAGTTATGATCTCTGGGTTTCCGTCTTCTATATAAGCTCTTGAAAAATAGAACACACGCCCAGTTTCAGAACCAATGAAAAGATCTGGGCAAAGATCGTTATCAAAATCAACCGGATACGGGCCCGCATTATGATTGGCAACCCGCTCTTTCACCAAATCACCCCTATCTTTGAATAAAGGAGCATCATCACCGGTTGTGTTTTCGTAATATCTTGCATTGACATTATCATAGATAAGGTCGTAGTCACCGTCTCTGTCCCAGTCTATCAAGTTCACAATAGTCCTGCCAGCACGCCCCGCCTTAGCATCAGGAGCACGATTCCAGACCAAAGCCTGACTATATGGCGTTTCAATCTCAAATATATTTTGGGGTGGGTTAAGAACAAGATTACCATCAGCACCCTTGCCTCTCAGATAGAGAGCCAATATCCCATTGCTGTCGAGTGTAATATAATCCATCAATCCATCTTTGTTCCAATCCAGAATTTCAGGTTTGGTTCGCCATGCAGTCACAAGCGAATCTGGCTGCGGCTTAAAAGTCAGCCATTCGGGATAAACAGCTTCACCTTGCCAGTCTACTTTTATTAATTGTCCCGCTGCAAGTCTTGGATGTGAAGCGGAGCCGATATTTTTAAAGAATACGTGTTCACCTCGTATGCCGGTCACGATTAGATCCTTAAGACCATCGCCGTCCCAATCCTCAACCTCAGCATTATTATACTGCCAGC
Source organism: Sedimentisphaeraceae bacterium JB056 (assembly GCA_044440125.1). Lineage (GTDB taxonomy): Bacteria > Planctomycetota > Phycisphaerae > Sedimentisphaerales > Sedimentisphaeraceae > JBITAJ01. Next base: position 182,952 of record JBITAJ010000003.1, read on the forward strand.
ATAATTCTTCAAGCCCCTGAACAGAACCATCATCTCCGGCTCTTAGTTCAATTAGGCTATCTCCCGCCTTCATATTCTCAGGCCACAGCCACAGAGGTTTTTCATCACTGCCGGCATTTTCATAATACTGCATTGTATTTGATGCCGCTATCAGCAAATCTTTATCGCCATCATTATCCCAGTCTGTTACAACCGGAATAGATATTGTCCCACCATCAACCACCGGCCTTATCTGCTGCAAAAAAACAGGCTGACGAAGCTGAGGCAAATCACCACTTCCAGCTATATTTTCCATAAAGCCGACGACTCCGTCTTCACAACCATACAGCAAATCATTATCACCATCATTATCCCAATCACATACAACAATATTGACCAGAGCCTGCTTAATGTTTATTTCACGTCTGTCAAAGGTCTTGAGTCTTTGAGGTTCTTCAAAAGCATTATCACCTTTGTTTATATGGAGATAAAGTTCATGTATAAAACCAGCTGAAACAAAATCAACATCGCCGTCACCGTCCCAGTCGGTTAGGACATACTGCCACTGAAGTTGAGGTAAACCAATATCAAGCGTTATTGGATTTTCAGTATCAATCAATGGTTTCTCAGAATTGCCGACATTTCGATATATGTTCATAACAGGTATAAGTTCTTCATCTTTGAGATCAAGCAGACCGCTGGCAACTACATCGCCAAGTCCATCACCATCCCAGTCAAACCAACCAGTCTTATATTCCTTTTTAAGCGGCTCGCCGGTAAACTCGATTTTATTTATCTTATCAATTACAACATTGCCGTTTTCAAAATGCCACTGCCACCATTCCTGATTAGTTCTGCCAAGAACAAGAATATCATCCTTACCATCATTATTGATATCACAGATATCCGGAACTACCACACCAGAGATATAACCGTATTTAGTATTATCCCTTATGATAAGCTTTCCGGGAGCAAACACATTTTCAACACCAGATTGTCTGCTTATATTTTCAAAAAAGAAATGACCTACCTGCAGATTAGTGCAGGCTCTTGTTTTCAATGTCCCCGAATTCATCCAGAGATCCAGGTCTCCATCACCATCAATATCGCAAACATCGAAAACTCCGCTTATTCCTGAACACAGAGTCCCTATAGTTGTCTTATCACCCACCCGAAGCATATCTCCATTTCCGACAAGCGGAATATTGACAGGAAAAGGTTTGCTGTATTTTGGACTGTAATCAAACGAAAAACGATAAACCGCCGCTTCGCTTCCTTTATGCGTAAATCTCAAATCAGTCGTTTGTTTATAATAAACATCATCACTAACAGTAAATGGAATAAAAAACTTTTGCTCACCTCTTAATGATGAATCATAAACAATCCCCTCACCTGTCTGTGGAGAATATTTCACTAACCTGAAACCATTAACTGCCGCACGTTTCTGATCAGAAGAAAGCTTCAGCCATTTTTCACCAAGATCAACAGAGTATTTAACAGGAACTTCTGACCATTCTGAATTATCAGGTTTGACATAAAAATCCTTATGCTGACCATTCTTTCCAATTCTTTTTGGTCTCGGTAGATTCTTGACACAATCAGCTTTCTTTTCTTCAGGTATAGGATAATTATCAGCATCAAGCTGCCATGTATCAGTAATATAGACATCATCGATCACTCCATCAAAATGCTCCATCCTGAACAATGATGTCTGATTAGAATTGGTTCCGAAATATATATCATAAATCATCGAAGCAGGCAATGACGGAATTACAGCATTCTCAATAACTTTCTGCTGATCATCAACTTTCAAAGCAAGTGAACCGGGCTGCTTCCATGCAACTTTTATATTATGCCATTGTATGGAATCCCAGCCTTCAAATTCAATATTTATATTGCTTCTCTGTTTTTTCCCTGCGTTCCCCGTCATAAGCCACATTACAGGTTTATCTTTATCATTCCTCAATCGCAGCTCAATCATATCACCTGTACGTATTCTCATACTGAAAACACATTGGACGGCAGGCCCAAAATTTTCTCTGTAATCCACCGGCGAATAATTTGGCTTTATCCAGAAATCAATTGTTCCCTCAGTGAAATCGATGTTACCATCAGTTTCAAAACGAATATATTCATTAGGTTTACACCATAAACCTTTGCCATCTTTTCCAGCACTAAGTTCGAGGTCGTCATGATAAATAGCCGCAGAACTGCCCTCCGAATAATCTGCATCAAACCCATTATCGAAACTATTGTAGAAAAGCACCTTGGCATTTACCAATGACACTACGGTAATACAGAGAAATAATAGAAACTTTAAATTATTATGTATTGATCTCATAGCTGAAATTATTGTTTTAATATGTATAAAATTTATCTTAAAATCGGTACTGTTTTATAATATGACGAATTCGAATCATCAGGATCTGTTATTATCCAGAACGCCGGAATAGAAAAGGTCTGTTTGTCAAACGGGAGAACAAGAAGATAATCGCCCCATTGATCCTTATCCAGAAGAAAATCTTCCTGATCAATATTTACCAGAGAATCATATATAGTAAGACTTTCACCAATAGAAACTTTGCCGCTATCGATACATTGCGGCTTAGTATCAGTAACAGGAAGAACACTGCTCTTAAATGGGGTGTTACTCTGTGAAACATAATATTCTACAGTATAATTATCATTTACTGGCTCAGATGCTATAACAGCAATCTCTTCACGTGCTCTTAACCCGCCGTCAAAATTGCCGCCTTTTACAAGATCCCATGCAACACTATTATCTGCTGCAGTCGCATAATGGCTACTTCCGCCGACAGTATAGAACAATACCGCTCCTACAGCACCTGTTACCGCCGCTATTTCATCACCATTTGATTCTAAACCATCAAACTCACCGGCAGTCATCGACACTATACTCCCTGCCACATTCAGAGTTGAGGCAGACCAACTCAGAAGCGAAGGCTTCAGGTATGTTATATTCGTACTTCCTGCTGTCTTAACGGCTATTTCTTCATAATCATCCGATGCAGTATTAAAATTACCGGAAGCAATTGCAGTAATAGGACTGCTGTTATCCTCGTATAAAATCACAGCCGGTTCCTTGAAACCCTTACGGAATATATAAACAGGATATTTACCGTCAGTATCAGCTTCTGCTTTCACTGCCGCTATCTCATAACTTTCATTGACTTTTATATAACCTGTGTCAGGAAGGAAATTACCGGTAGCAATCATAGCCCACTTATTTTCGCTCCTGCCGCATCTGTCAAGCTCAAACCCATTCTGATCATAAATTATTATGCTGTAATACATAGTATCGTTGACCTGAGAAACCGGCTGATCCCATATCACCGCTATCTCATCACCATCCTCATAAACCGCCATATCACCTGCCGCAACAGCTATCGGTTTAATCTGATCAGGATAAGTATCAAGCTTTAATGGTTCACCGGCAAAATCATCCGCACAAATCGCCCAGTCCTTTATATCCACATTACCGGCAAGATCAACATTGGTATTCTGATAAGAATATTCAGTCCCAAAACCTTCAGTCAACCATTGAGCCAATACCTGACTAATATCATATATATCAACATCAATATCACTGTCAATATCACAAGCTTTCGGAACAATCAGACTTGGAGCAACAAGAAGCTGCACATCATCTGCATTTTTGAATTCTGGATATTGCCCGCCTGATACAACATGATAAAATTTATCAGCCGCCGATATACCGCTACCCACAGAATTACTATAAGCAAAATACTGCAGAAAGCTTGAGTAGTCATCGGAAACAGACCAGAGCCATACATCATCACCCGGCTGATCGATATAATTATCATACATACTGTAAAATACATTGTGCATAACTACAGGCCGAACAACAGAAACGGTATCAATAACATCATCAAGACTGCTGCCGTATCTGAGCTCATCGAAATAATAGCTGAACTGATCTGTAGAACTGTCACCAATATTAATCAGAACACCATCATTCATATTGACAGTAGCATCAGCGTGCGCATCCTGAGCCATCAGATAATAGTTATCATTAAGATCATCTTCAGTGAGACTGCCGTCACTTACTGCCACTTCAAAACCGGCCTCATCAAATACCCACATAACAGCATACTTACCTTCAGCACTGTCAACATCACCAAATCTGCAAATATAAAGGTAGGTATTGCCATCTTGCAAATTCTTCGCAGCTGAATTGGAACCGGTAGAATCATATGCAATCATTGCACCCTGTGAACCGCTCCCCTTTGGACGCATTCTAAGCTTCGTAGAACCGGCAGTTGCACCATGCCTTATTTCCGCTGTTCTGCTTACAAATGAGCTCAAAGGTTCTGCTGATTTGGCAAGAAAACTTATCCATAAATCACTACCCTGCGGCGGCTCAAAATCTACAAGTCTCCTCACTCCTGCACTTCTGAAAGAACCTGCAATATTATCTTCTGTAAGTTTTAATGCTCCTCCCGAGACACTTATATCACTGAATGACAATCCCTGCTCTACAACTTCCTGGCTTCCGTTAGTATAAGTAAACTCCCAACTGCCAGCCCAACCTGTACCGCCATCACTGCCGACAAGACTTCCAACCGTATAATCAAAAGGCTCATAGCAATAACTCGGAGTTTTAAGTGCAAATGAATTGTTCTCCAATACGGCCCCACTTCCTCGAAGCAGAACACCAATAACACAATCGTTAAAACTGCAGCCCCTGACAACATTACCTGAAGTGTAACACCTCGCCTCGCCTGATTGCTCAATGGTATTTATCAAACCCATTCTGGGAGCAAAATCTATCGCTATGTTATAATTCTCAAATCGGTTACTGTCAATTATATTGTCTTTGGCTGCATATTCTCTTATATCAGTTTCCTCTCCGGCATTTCTGTAGAGTGAAACTGCTGTACGATAATTGCGGGTTGAGTAAGATGCACCCAAGAAATCGTTGTCACTTATAGTATAATCACGACAGGCATCAAGAACTACATCGCCATAAGATGATGTGCCGCGATTGTTGTTATCCTGAAAAACATTACCCGTAAACACCCAATTGTACGAGTTGTACTCTCCATACAATCCGCCAAGAACATTCTCTTTTATAACTCCCCCGGTAAAAGTAACATTACCGCCTCTTGGGAATAAACCCCAGATATTTCTTTCAAGAGTCATGTTGTTGAATGTTACTTTTCTGTGGTGAAAGTGATTGGCAGCTATCGCTCTTTGAAATCCCTTGAGAGTCATATTGGATATGAAACTGCCGCTATCAGACTCTTCTGCGGTTTCCGTCTGATAAAGCAGAATTCCATCGGCATTTACATAATCATTGCTTATATCAATAGTATGAGTATATAAATAATACAGCGTCCATTCTGAAACGTATGAATTTCTTGCATCAATTACAACACCGTTTCCATCAACCGTTATCGACTGATTATCTTTCAAAACCAGAAGAGCCGGATAAGAAGCGGGATAAGAGGGCATACTGCTCATATCAATTGACCATGGAGTTGTCTTTGATTCAAACGTTACAGATACATCGATCTCAAAAGGCTCTATCAAAGTGCCTTCCTGATCATACCAATCTGCCCAACGCACGGTATTCCACGGATCGAACCCTTCACTTTGACTTCCCATAACAAGTGAAATGTTACGACAATAGGCTATAGAGCAAAGAAGAATACTCAACAAAGATATAAATACGATTCTTTTCATTCAAATACTCTCAAAAATTCATATAAGCAAAAATCAAATGCAGCGACAAAATCATCAGGTTAGTACATATTAAAAAGGGGAGCTTAAAAAAGCTCCCCATGTCTTTACTTAATTAATAAAGAGCTATATCCATCCATTGACTTGCCATTATCGCAAAGTCTTCCATATTGACCTCACAGTCTTCGTTTATATCAGAAGAAAGACTGCCCGCTCTACAAGGATAGATTGCCATGCCGTCAAAGTAAACTTCACCAGAGCCGCTTGCTCCGCCAGTAAATCCGATTGTAAATTCTGCTACATTCTCAAAATCAACACCGCTGAATTCAGATATTTCGATATTCCATACAGTCCACTGATCAACTGCCAAGGCAAATGAATCCGGATAATTAACTGTAGTTGAGTTTCCGGCTGAGTCTTTTACCGATACATATAATGTTTCGTCTGTAGAATTTGATGCAGCACCCTTGAACACTATATCCATAACAAGAAGCTTTGAATTAACGCTCCAGTCCTGATATTCAGCATAAACCTTAGTCGCAACCGAATCACCATACTGACTTTCATAGAGATACTTCATTGATTTGGAACCATTATAGGCTGCTTCGGTTGTAAGTTCTATAGTTGCCCCTGAATCATTCTGAACATAATCCTGCCACAATATTTTCATGTCAGTTGTATCAGTATAGGCATCAAAGCTGTCTATTTCAACACTCGCAATCGTCCAGAAATCCCAGACATAGCCTGTATTAACACCGCCGGTGCTTACTTGGTCAACTCTCCAGAAATATCTTTCCGCAAGTTCAAGCTCTCCAGGACTTAAAGAGTTCGCATCCTGGCTGCCAAGAAATATACCTGTAGTGTCTGTATTATCAGCAGCCTCCACTGCATCACGATCAGTACCGAAATAAATCTCATGACCATTTGAAACCACATTTGATCCTGGCTGCCATTCGAGAACAGCGTCAGGCCTTACACCTTCTGCTCCCCATGCCGGCGATGGATTGCTTGCAAGAAGAGAGTTAGGTATTACATCCTGAAGACTGAGACCATAACGAAGTTCATCAAAATAATACGAAAACTGATCGGTAGAACTGTCACCAATATTGATCAAAGCACCATCATTGCTGTCAAGCATTCTGTTAGCATGTGTATCCTGAGCCATAATATAATAATTATTGTTGAGATCTTCCTCATCAAGCATACCATCACTCATAGCACCATTATATCCGGCTTCATCAAATACCCACATAACTGCATATTTACCACTATCGGTTCCCATATCACCAAAACGACATACATAAAGATAAGTATTACCGTCCTGTGTACTTTTTGCCGCACTATTGTTTGCAGAACTGTCATAAGCAATCATAACACCCTGGGAACCACTGCCCTTAGGTCTCATACGAAGCTCAGTAGTTCCTGCTGTAGGGCCATGCCTGATTTCCGCGGTTTTGCTTGTGAAACTCGTAATCGGTTCTGATGATTTCGCGAGAAAACTTATCCACAGATCTGCACCTACAGGTGTATCAAAATCAACCTCGCGTCTGACACCAACACTTCTGTAAGAACCGGCAGTATTATCCTCTGTCAGCAGAAGTGCTCCGCCGGCAACTGGAAAATCACTGAAAGTAAGGCCTGAAGCTACAATTTCTTCAGTACCTTGGGTATAAGTGAAAGACCACGACCCGCCCCAGCCGTTGCCGCCGCTTTCACCGACAATACTTCCGGCAGAATAGTCAAACCCTTCATAAGCGAGGGTCGCAGCATATCCACTGGAAATACAGAACGTCATAATTAGTAATAATAAATACTTTTTCATAATTGCACTCCGATTAAAATTCATTTTAAATTCATCTAATTCTGCATTCTACTTCTATAATATTATTATACCACATCTTCCCTAAATATAGAAAAACTACTTTTTCGCCTTAAATACAAAGCACCAAAACCTAACAATGCTAATGTGGCAGGTTCGGGAACCAATACTTCATCAAGTGTTGTACCGTAACGAAGTTCATCAAAATAGTAGGTAAAATTGGTATCTGAGCTGTCAGCAACACTTATCAAGACACCATCGTTGCTGTCAAGCATTCTGTTAGAATGTGTATCCTGAGCCATGAGGTAATAATTAGCGTTAAGATCGTCTTCGGTCAATTGTCCATCGGCCATGGAAAGATTATATCCGGCCTCATCAAATACCCACATAACTGCATATTTACCTGTATCAGTACCGATATCACCATAACGGCAGACATAAAGATAGGTATCACCGTCCTGGGTACTTTGAGCCGCACTGTTATTTGCGGTACCGTCATAAGCAATCATAACACCCTGGGAGCCGCTGCCTTTAGGTCTCATACGAAGTTCTGTCGCACCGGCTGTCGCACCGTGTCTTATTTCTGCTGTCCTGCTTGTGAAATTAGTCAAAGGATCTCCTGATTTAGCAAGGAAACTCACCCAAACATCATCACCTACAGTAAAATCTATACCCAGATTACGCCTTACACCTACGCTTGTAAAACCGTCACCGGTATCAACAAGTTTTAATGCTCCGCCTGAAGTACCATAATCACTGAAAGCCAAACTATCGGACACTACTTCCTGTGTACCTTGGTTATAAGGCAAATTCCAGCTGCCGGACCATCCCTGCCCGCCATTCTGACCGACAAGACTTCCTGCCGCATAGTCAAATGATTCATAAATACTTGCTGCCATAAGGCTGCTTCCCGATATTAATATCAGACACAACCATACATACATCTTCATAATACACCTCATTTAAAAACTAAAAAAAGAATCATATATACGATAAAGTCATTATAGCATCAATCCAAATCACATAAATACCATATCACGCCTATTTTTTCACAATTTACGCAAAGATTCATTGTGTTAGATACTCAGTGTGATATAATGTTGATATTGATTATTTATCCTGAGGGCACTAATTTATGCAGAATAAAATACCCAGAGTTATATTGCTTATTGAAGATTCAAGTTCATATTGCCGTGATCTAATAAGGGGAATATCACGTTATTCACATCTTAAAGGTCCATGGACAATCTATCGCGACATTCATAACTCATCCTACAGCCATGGAAGAAGTTACAGAAAAGAATTCTACGACCACCTAAGTAAAATCAACGCAGATGGATTAATCACCAGGAGCCCAAAAAGAAGTAAACATATAACGGATAGAGGCATACCCACAATAACGGCAAGAACAGAAGTCAATCTGGACGAAAACATGCCAAGGCTTGATATAAATCATATCGAGGTAGGTAAAATTGGTGCCGAATATTTCATGCAAAAAGGCTATAAAAGTTTCGCTTTCTACGGCAACCTGAACTATTACTGGGCATCCCAAAGACATAAAGGCTTTGCAGAAAGATTGAATGAAGCAGGATTCAGTGCATCTTGGTATCGCCACCCTTCATTGAAAACAATAAGCGAAAAGGGTTTTGAATACAAACTCAACAATCTTGCCGACTGGCTTAAAACACTCCCAAAACCCACAGCAATAATGGCTTGCAGTGATGCGTGGGCCACTAATGTCATAGAATCAGCCAAAATAGCAAACATACATATCCCCGAACAACTTGCCCTGCTTGGAGTGGATAATGATGAACCAATTTGCGAAAGCTGTTTTCCCAGGCTCTCAAGCATACAGCTAAACGGTGAATTAGGCGGCTATAAAATGGCTGAACTTCTCGACAAGTTAATGAAAGGCGAGAAACAATGCGGCCAGAAAATCCTTGTAAGTCCTGTTCGGGTAATAACAAGGACATCAACCGATATAATGGTGGTTGAGGATGAAGATGTAGCGCATTCACTGCAATTTATACGGACAAACCAGCGAAATCTTATTCAGGTAGTGGATGTAGCCGAGGCTGTCGGCGTATCACTCCGCACACTTCAGAATAAATTCAGGGAAAGTCTCGACAGAACCATACTTGAAGAAATCAAAAATACAAGAATCAGCTATGCCAAAGAACTTCTTCTCAATTCAGATATGAATGTATCGGAAATCTCAGACTATATGAATTTCCCCGGCATAAACAGTTTCAGCAGATATTTCAAAACAGAAACATCTCTATCACCAATGGAATACCGAAAACAATACGGCAGATTTTAGAATCAACTCTTTAACTATCGCTCCTGTTGGCTGGGACTGTAGCCGCACTCAGGGCATTTATCAGCATAGCTGTTTTTTACAGCCCCCCTGAAAAAAACATGTCCGCATTTGCCACATTCTATAGCTCTGTAAGCCATTTTGCCGCATTCTTCACACTCAAATGGTCTTTCTTCATTGTTATATTTTTCTGCAATAGTAGTAAAATACTCTGCCTTATCCATGCGTTTTACAAAATCGCATGATGCACATTTGAGTACAACCTGTTCACCTTTATAATCTTCAATGCCAGAAGAATCGCTTCCCGTCTTCATAAAGACAAACACGGAAAGTATCAAGCATACGGCAATTATAGCTAAAGATATAACCTTCTTTTTATCCATATCAAATCCTGGAGTAAATCAATCAATAGTCCTTAAAGTTTTCCATCCATGGAGCCTCTCTACTCCAGTTAGGCATCCTTACATTGGTATTATAACCCGGATGCCACTTAAGCCGCCATAGCTCTTTCAAACCTACCTTACGGGCAGAACCATCAGCAAAAAGCATATCAATATTCTCATCATGCCTGTCAAGACAGAACCTGCCCATCTCAAATTCTGAACCTGAATTTTTGTGTCCATCATACTCAGGTGGAGAATTAGTTTCAAGAGGTCTTCCGCCTATGAACCAGTTGCCGCCCATCACAGGTACATTGGCCGCATTACGCATATCTCTTTTTCTCCAGTACATGCCGCTGCCGCCGTAAGGAACAGTATCTTTTGGCGGATTGCATATCCAGGAATTTATACCATAGCTACCATAAGCACCTTTGACATCCCAGTTATTGCCTGAAGTTCCCGGAAACATTCCCCAAGCATGATTCTTGTCACCAAGTACTGTCTCACCACTGCCGACAATTACATCTGAATTAATAGGTTTGGAAGCTGAAGGGCAAACCATAACCTTGGCATCCTGATAATAAGATTCAAGAACCGTTATCCATGGCTTTTCTTTTCCGCTGAAACGACCTTCATGATAACGACCATTGTTGTCATCGGTATACATCCCCCATACAAGACTCCATTGTTTGAGATTTGACAGGCAAACAACATTCTTGGAAGCCTCACGGGCACGCTTAAGCGACGGCATCATAATAGACATAAGCAACGCTATTATTGAGATCACAACAAGCAATTCAATCAGAGTAAATGCTTTTTTATTTTTCATAATAGTTCCTCAATAGGACAAATATTCTATTAACTTAGCATAACATAATATAGTAAATTTTACAAGTAAACGACTTTACCTTCAAGTCGAGATTTTTCGGCTGCAAACACCATAAGATGCGATTCAAGAGTTTCTTGCGGTCCGGAAAGTATTGCATTATCATTTTTAGTTGATATGGCTTCAACAAAACTTTCCATAAGCCCGTTGTCACCACCGCCATGGCCGCCTACAATTCCGCTTCCGGCAGCTCCGACAACAATCTCTTCCTCAGTATCAGTAAGAAAATCGTATATTTTTATAGTATTACCATCCCCTGTAATCTGACCTCTGGTGCCAAAAAGAGTGGTTTTTCTATGCGAAAACGGAGTAAATGCAGTCATTGTAAACGAAGCAGTAACACCATTTTCAAATTCCATATTAACAACCTGATGATCTACAACATCATTATCACATTCATAAACACACCTGCCGTAAGGCCCCGTCTTGAGTGATTCAAGGATACCTTCCTCTGAAATATCAGTTGTGATATAAGAAACGGGCCACTGCGTATGACCTTCTCTGAACATACCAAGATATATCTTTTTAGCAGAATAAGGACAATTACTCTCCGCTTTGCATTCAAGACATCTATCTGCCGCACCTTCAGGCTTAGACGATTTCTTAAAATGTTTGAGATTGCCAAATGATGATATTTTATTGCATTTGGCTGCGGCAAAATATCTTATCCAGTCAAGATCGTGACAGGATTTTCCCATAAGCATGAAAGTTGATTCTTTCTCATTTCGCCAGTTGCCGCGAACGTATGAATGAGCCTGATGCCAGTACCCAACCGGTTCAAGACACTGAATACTTACTATTTCACCAATCCTGCCGTTATCAACAAGTTCTCTAACCTTCTTAGTATAAGGTGTATACCGGAGAACATGAGCCACCGCAAATAGGTTTTTGTTGGTCTTCACCGAATCGACAATTTTTTCACACTCATCAACGGTAGTCGCCATAGGCTTCTCAAGCAGGATATCATACCCCAATCTCGAATATTCCACTGCTGGCTGAGTATGCATCTTATCCTGAGTAGCAATTATAACCGCATCTGCTATTTTGCCGCAATTTATAGTATCTTTCCAATCAGTAAAGACATACTGCTGCTTGATAGAATGCTGCTCGGCAATCAGGTTGCGATAGTAATCGCGAGGTTCTGCCACCGCTACAACATCAGCCTTTCCAGGATTATCCAGAGCGTATTTGGCATAAGCACGACCTCTTTGGCCGGCTCCTATTACTAATAATTTTAACTTTTTCATTTCAGTATGTTCTTATAAATTTCAATGTCCCAATTACTATTACATTTTAATACACGGCTCACGAAACCACCATACCAAAATATGCAAATAATTTAGCATTTTGCGCAAAACATCTTCAGGAATTAGTAATAGATAGCTATAAAGATAAGAGCTGATTTGTAATATTAACCCGCGCATACATGCAAAATCATTATATATCTTATCCGACTGACATTAACACTAAAAGATGCATTTAAACAAATCAACAAGCTATGTGAGATAAAATCAATGTTTTGAGCAGAAAAAGAAAAAGCCTCAAAATCACTAAAGCTAAGCAATTTCAAGGCTTTATAAAAACACACCCGCCAAGATTCGAACTTGGGACCTACGGATTAGAAACACGAATCTCTGGTTTCGTAAGTATCTACTAATAAATGATTAACAACTGATATTAAAAGACTTATAATTTCAACCGTAGCACAGTCGAAGCTCA
>JBITAJ010000004.1:0-287234 GCA_044440125.1 Sedimentisphaeraceae bacterium JB056
GAGCAGAATATATCAAGGCACTCACTTTTGCGATTATAAATGGATCTACAACTATTAAATTTTTAAAGAACTTTCCCGTGTCAGACAAAAGCAAGAATCATTGCTGCGTCCAACACAAGAGACGCAAAATATAAAGATTTCGGCCAAACTGTCAAGAGGTATTTGAAATAAGTTTCTGTTTTTTTTTGTCTTTTGCCGGCAAACAGTGTTTCTGACAAATCAAATAAAAAACAAATCACACATAAAGCCCTTTTATAAAAAGACTTAAACTCAACACCCCAAACTATTGACTCCCAAAGGCACAGAATGATTATTTTTACAATTATTTCTGTACTTTTTCGGACTGCACTTCTTTATCTCTTTAAACTTACGGCTGAAATAATACTCATCATAGAATTTCAACTGGAATGCTATTTCTTTAATATTGAGTTGAGAATGTTCAAGAAGATAGCACGCAGCATCAATCTTAAGCTTGAGCAAATATTTTATAGGAGTGATATTATACTTCTGTTTGAAGACCCTTATGAGATAAGATTTGTCAAAACCCATTTTTTCGGCTATCTCATCAAGCCCAACCTTATCATAAGTACTTCTGTGAAGAATATCCAAAAGACTTGAGGCAAGATCGTTGCTCTCAGCGACATAATTTTTACTGTTGTTGGCAACGAGTTCATAAAGCAATGATGCAAAAAGGTGCTCAGAAGACTTTATTATACTGAGATTCTCAGTTCTTGATTTCTGTATTATCCTGCCAAACTCAGAGAAAACAGTTCTGTCGAGCATTAGATGGTCATGCTTTTGAAAAACACCATCGACCGATTCCTTGAGATTATTATCCATATCTTCGAACTCAAAGCCTATATAATAGAAATCAGTGAGTCCCTCGTCACTACTGCAGCAATGTTTCTCAAAGGGCCGGGAATATGTCAGCATACCTGTAGCTATCTGCCTCTGCTGCTGCTCATTCTCATATAGCCCTTGTCCGGATATGAAGAGATGTATTTCCCATTGATCTTCATGGTGATGTTTCCAGAAACCCTCGCCAGAACCATAGCCTGCGTCTTTGATCTTCATTTTTTCACCTTTTCCTGTACGTCCAAACTCAGGCTTATAGAAAAAGCCTGAGTAATGCAATTTTAATTTTCAAACCACATTCCTTAACCAATGTCGATATATTACATCCCTTAACGCATTTAATCAATGTTTTTTGGCATTTTTTCTGCTATTATTTAATTTTTACTACAAAATCATTAATCAGAGGCAAAATGACTACAAACAAAATAAAAGCAGTTCTGGTTGGCTGCGGCGGAATCGCATCTGTATGGGTAGATGCAATTAACGAATTTGATGATGTAGAAATTATCGGCGTTGTTGATACCAATCCAGACTCTGCTGAAAAGATGAGTGAAAAAAGCAAAGACTCCCCAATATGTTATAAAGATATAGATAAAGCCCTCAAAGAGCAATCACCACAAGCGGTATTTGACTGCACACCTCCTGAGATACACAAGACAGTGGCTCAAAAGGCATTTGAGAACGGTTGCCATCTTCTGGGTGAAAAACCTATAAGCACCGATATTGCTTCTGCGAAAAAAATGGTGGAGCAAGCCAATAATGCCGGAGTAACATATGCGGTAATTCAAAACCGCAGGTATGACAAAAACATAATCACCTGCCGTGATACCATCAAATCAGGCTGTATCGGCAAGATTACAACGGTAAACGCTGACTTTTATATAGGTGCTCATTTCGGGGGCTTCAGGGATCAAATGGCTAACGTATTATTAGCTGATATGGCCATACATACCTTTGATCAAGCCAGATTTCTTGCTGACTGTGATCCGGTCTCAGTATATTGCCACCAATGGAACCCTGAAGGTTCATGGTACAAAGGCGACGCCTCGGCAATAGCAATATTCGAAATGACAAAAGGCATAGTATTTACATATCGGGGAAGCTGGTGCAGCGAAGGCATGAACACCACTTGGGAATCAGACTGGCGGATAATCGGTACCAAAGGCAGCATACTATGGGATGGGGCAGAAAATTTAAGAGGTGAAAAGGCAGACGGCAATGAAGGCTTCACATATCCTCAAAAACCTCTCGAAATACAAGAAACAGAAATAGCACACGCCGGTCATGGGGGTGTGATACGTGAATTTATCGACTGCATAAAGAGCGGACAGAAACCGCAAACGATATGCGATGATAATATCAAAAGCTTCGCGATGGTAGAGGCGGCTATAAAGAGCGCTGAAACAGGCAAAAAAATATTCATAAAAGACATCTTAAGATAAGCGATAAAAAAATGACAAATTTAAGCTGGAAAGAAAACTGGAAGGATACTGCTGAAAGATTCAAAAAATGGTGGAAACAAGAAGGTTTCTTGCTTGGTGAATGGACCCCCTCTATCGTACGTTCAGACAGACACGAACAATACTTTAATAGTATCGAAACCTGCACTCTAAAACAACAAATGATTGACAGCAGTTGGCGAAGCAAAAACTATCACAATTTTCTCGCGCAAAGAGATTTCGCTGCTGACGTTTTACCGATTGCAGATACAGATCTTGGTCCCGGTTCATTATGTTTATACCTTGGATGTGAGCCTTTGTTTACAGAAGAAACTATCTGGTACGAACACTTAAAAGACGATATGATACAAAATGGGCAAATTATATTTGACCAAACAAATAAATGGTGGCAACTACAATGCGAAATAATCCAAAGCTTTATTGAAAAATGTCAAGGCAAGTACGCTGTTGGAATACCTGATTTAGTTGAAGGTGTTGACACTCTTGCATCTATGAGAGGAACGGAAAATCTTCTTATGGATATGATTGAAAAGCCTGCCTGGGTTCTTGAAAAATTAGAAGAACTGCATATTGCCTACTTTGAAGTTTATAACCGTATATATGACCTGGTTAAACTCGAAGACGGCAGCAGTTTTTTTAATGCGTTTAGATTATGGGCTCCGGGTAAAGTGGCAAAAATCCAATGCGATACCTCTACAATGCTTTCTCCTGATATGTTTGGACAATTTGTAATTCCATACATCACTCGTCAATGCGAAACCATACATAAAACACTTTATCATCTTGATGGCACTCAAAGTATTATGCATCTTGATCAATTGCTTGAAATTGAACAACTCGACGCTATTGAATGGACTCCGCAAGCAGGCATTGAAAGTGGAGGAGACCCAAGATGGTATGACCTTTACAAAAGGATTCTTGACGCAGGTAAATCAGTACAGGCTGTTGCGGTTCGTTCTGAAGAAGTCATTCCACTTATTGATGCAGTGGGTGCTAAAGGGATGTATATTTTAACTGCATTTGAGAATCGAAAACAAGCAGAGAATTTGCATAATCAAGTTTTGAAACGTATATAAATTGGTAACGATACTGTCGCTATTGAATACTGCAAGCCATTGGTTTTATAATAAACAGTTCAATAATAGCTGTATCAAAATTAAAAAGGAATTGAAAATTGAAAAAAGCATTATTCGTATGGGGCGGCTGGGATGGCCATGAACCAAAACAATGTATCGAAAAAGTAAGCAGTGAACTTGCGAAAAGAGGATTTGAAACAGTTATCTCCGATACTCTTGAGAGCTATCTTGATGCGGAGCTGATGGCAAGTGTTGATCTGATCGTGCAATGCGTTACGATGAGCGAAATCACAAGTGAACAAAGCAAGGCGTTGCGTGATGCGGTCAAAGGCGGCGTTGGCTTCGGCGGCTGGCACGGTGGAATGTGCGATTCGTTCAGAAACGATACCGAGTACCAGTTTATGACAGGCGGTCAGTGGGTAGTTCATCCCGGCGGAGACAAAGCCGCTTATACTGTCAATATCCTGGATAAAAACGACCCTATAATTGACGGAGTCAAGGATTTCGAGATTACCTCAGAGCAATATTACATGCACGTTGATCCGGGCGTTGAAGTGTTGGCAACAACAACATTCAGCGGACAATATGAAGGCATTGACTGGATAAAAGATGTCGTCATGCCGATGATATGGAAGAAAATGTACGGCAAAGGAAAAGTATTCTATTCGGGACTCGGGCATGTTGCAAAAGACTTTGACGTACCTGAAGTAATGGAAACAATCCTTCGCGGCCTGGAATGGGCGGCGAAATAATTAACAATTGAAAATTGAGAATTGAAAATGACAAAAATTAAAACTGCTATAATAGGTTGCGGAAATATAAGTGATATATACTTTAAGAATCTTAAGACATTTGACAATATAGACCTCGTTTGCTGCGCTGATTTGGTAGAGGAAAAAGCCAAAGTTCAAGCCGAGAAATACGAAGTAAGCTGCTGCTCGGTTGAGGATATAATGGCAAACAGTGAAATTGGAATTATTGTCAACCTCACCACGCCACAGGGACACTACCCTGTAGCCAAAGCCGCACTTGAGAATGGCCACAGCGTCTATAATGAAAAGCCGCTTGCAATGAGCATTGAGCAGGGCAAGGAATTGATTGCTCTTGCCGATGCTAAGAATTTGAAGCTTGGCGGAGCTCCTGACACGTTCATGGGTGCGGGTCTACAAACCTGCCGTAAGTTAATTGATGAGGGAGCTATCGGCACACCGCTTTCTTTTGTCGCGTTTATGATGTGCGGCGGACATGAAAGCTGGCATCCTGCTCCTGAATTCTACTATAAAACCGGCGGCGGGCCCCTTTTAGACATGGGTCCATACTACCTTACCGCCCTTGCGAATCTTCTTGGAAAATTCGACAGTGTTCAATGCGCAGCAAGTACACCTCACAAACAACGAACGATTACAAGCGAACCTAAGAACGGCGAAATAATCGACGTTGAAACTCCAACACATATCAACGGACTTATCACCTGCAAAAACGGAGCGATAGGCACACTGATAACAAGCTTTGACGTGCAAAAACACTCAATGCCAAATATTGAGATATACGGCACAGAAGGTTCTATAACCGTACCGGACCCTAACTGCTTTGACGGCAAAGTCAAACTGTTCAAGAAAGGTGAGAAAGAGTGGTCGGAGATTGAATTAGTGAAAGACTATCAAGAAAACAGCCGCGGGCTTGGTGTCAGCGATATGGCAAATGCAATAATCAACGGCGGCGACTTCAGGGCCGACCACAGAATAACATACCATGTATTAGAAACAATGTATGCACTGCTTGAAGCAGGAGAAACCGGACAGAAAGTGGATATTGTTTCTGAATGTGAAAAACCTGCGAAATTTTACAATTGAAAGAAATAAACAAATCATGGATTATTCAAAAGAAGATATAAGAATCGGCACACTGGTTAATCGCGGTGCAGATAGTCCCGAGTATATAAAGCAGATTTTACCGCACGGCTTTGAATCATTCAGCCTCACTTTCTGGCAGACATCGCAGGGTATCGATTGGCAAAAACTCAGCGATGAAGTCAATGCAACACTCGAAGGCAGCGGTGCTGTAATTTCATCTTTAGCAGTTTTCGGCAATCCGCTTGAAACTGACGAAATAGACTTAGAGACACTGCAAAGCTGGAAAGACTGCATTGATAACGCACATCTTTTTGGCTGCGACATTGTCGCCGGTTTTACAGGCCGCCTCAGAGGACGACCAATACACGAATCACTGCCGCGATTCAAGGAAATCTGGTCGGAGCTTGCGGCACGTGCCAAAGACAATAACATCCGTATTGCATTTGAAAACTGCGATATGGGAGGTACATGGCAGGACGGCGACTGGAACATTGCACACAATCCACTTGCGTGGGAAATGATGTTCAACGAAGTACCAAGCACCAATCTTGGGCTGGAATGGGAACCTTGCCACCAGATGGTAAGCCTGATCGATCCTATGCCTCAACTTAGGCAGTGGATTGATAAAATATTCCACGTTCACGGCAAAGACGCTACTATACATTGGGATGTTGTTCGCAAGTATGGTGTGCATTCCGCGGTGCATGAAGATATAGCACTGGAAACGGAAAAACAGTTTGCCCCGCAATTTGTCTATCACCGCACACCCGGCTTTGGCGACAGTAACTGGACGGATATCATCAGCGATCTCCGCAAAGGCGGCTTCAAGGGTTCAATCGACATCGAAGGCTGGCACGACCCTGTTTACAAAGATGAGCTTGAAATGACAGGACAGGTACACGCCCTGAACTACCTTAAAAAATGTCGTGGTGGAAGCTACGTAGAAAACCCAACCGTTTAATCAGTCAGGAATACACAAATGAACCGTAAACTTAGAATGGGCATGGTAGGCGGCGGGCCTGACGCTTTCATAGGTGATGTGCACCGCAAAGCCGCGAGACTTGATGGCGGCATTGATATTGTCGCCGGTGCTTTTAGCTCTAACGCTGAAAAATCTAAACAGATGGGCAGAGAGCTTTGCCTCGACCCATCTCGCGCGTATGAAAGCTACCAGAAAATGATTGAAGCTGAACTTAAATTACCCAGCAATGAGCGGATTGATTTTGTTTCAATTGTAACGCCGAATAATTCGCATTTTCCGATAGCAAAGGCTTTTCTTGAAGCAGGTTTTGATGTCGTATGCGACAAACCGGTAACAATATCGCTGGATGAGGCTAAGCAGCTCAAGCAGATTATCGAAGAAAACGACAGACTATTCTGCCTCACCCACAACTACACCGGCTACCCGATGGTTAAGCTGGCACGCAGCATGGTACACAATGGCGATATAGGCAAAGTACTGAAGGTCGTAGTGCAATACCCGCAAGGCTGGCTTGCCAAACCACTGGAACTTGAAGGGGCTAAGCAGGCTCAGTGGAGAACCAACCCTGAAATCAGCGGCCCGGCCGGTTGCCTTGGTGATATAGGTACGCACACGGCAAATCTTGCTGAATATGTCTGCGGAGCTAATATCCTTGAAGTTTGTGCCGAGCTTACAACATTCGTTGAAGGTAGAGCATTAGACGATGATGTGAGTTGTTTGTTACACTTTGAGGGCGGCGCAAAGGGTCTTCTATTTGCAAGCCAAATATCAGTTGGTAAAGAAAACGACCTTGCGATATGGGTGCATGGTACAGATGGCAGTATCCAGTGGCATCAGGAAAACCCAAACTATCTTGAAGTGGTTAAAATCTCGGAGCCACCGGTAGTATGGGCCAGGGGCAATGATTACGTAACCGAAAAATCTCCGGCTGCCGCAAGAGCCACGCGGCTGCCATTCGGACATCCCGAAGGGTTCATCGAAGCGTTTGCGAATGTGTATTGCAACTTTGCCGATACATTGAGAGCACGAATCAACAAAACTGCACCCGACAAGCTTATGACCGATTATCCGGGCATCAACGAAGGTGTACAGGGAATGGCGTTTATCGAAGCGGTGATTAAAAGCTCCAAAAACAACCAACAATGGCAACAGCTATAATACAGCGTTTTGTAAAATCAAAAAAGCGGCGTTCACCATAAATGAACGCCGCTTTTATTTTTTACTTATTTATCTACTTACCTAACAGTATTAAATATCTACCAAGTTAGAATAATTTCTACTGTCTCCCCGTTAGTAACAGTTATTTTTTTTGTTACAAGACCACCCTGCTTAACCATAGAATAACCAGCAGGAATTTCCCATAGAACATTTGTTGTCAAATAATAATCACCCGGTGGAACATCTTTGAATGTAAAGCGACCATCAGCATCAGCAACTTTTGTATATATATAATCCGAGTAAAGCGGATCTGGCTCAGTCATTGGTTTCTTCTCTTTATATGCCACATTATACCACTGCTTGCTATAAGATGTTATTGGATTAAGAAAAACATCTTGACCAGCAGCTGTTTTAATATCTCCACCTCTGGTTCTAAGAAACGCCTGCCCTACAACTACGCCCGTACCCTCTTTTTGTAAAGAATTGTATTCTGATACAGGAAAAGGTATTCGCTGTACTGGTTTTACTGCACACCCCTGAATAAGCAGAGTTGCAATCAAAACTATAAATAATCTAATCATGCTTTTACTCCTTTTCTTTTTTCTGTTCATCAATTAAGATAACTGCTTTAATCCTAATTCTGCAATCAATATCTATGTAATTTTAGCTTAACGCAATTGATACAACTAAAAGTAAACAACAATCACAATACTTCGTAGAATTATATGTGAATCACAAACAATTTGCAATTCAATTGCGTCTAAAAAGCTCCGAAAACAACCAACAATGGCAACGTCTATAATATAGCGACTTGAACATTAAAAAAGCGGCGTTCACAAAAAATGAACGTCGCTTCTATTTTTTTACTTATTTATCTACTTAGCTGCTTTTTCTTTTGTGAAGTTTAAGAGCCCTGCCGCGAGCAGAATTTCCCTGTCTCTCGGTGAAAGCGTAAGCTTGCCTTCAAACTCACAGCCTTTAGTCTCATTAACAATCTTAACAGTATCGCTGTCTTTAACCGCATCAACAAGACCGGGGATAGTAAGCTTATCATCCTGATCAATTTTGTCATAATCAGCCGCATCAGCAAACTCTATCGGCACAATCGCAAAGTTAATAAGGTTGGCCTTGTGAATTCGCTCAATGCTCTTGGCAATTACCGCACGAACGCCCAGATACATCGGACAAAGTGCCGCATGCTCACGTGATGAGCCCTGACCATAACTCTCAGAAGCCACTACAATGCCGCCAATCCCCTTGCTCTTAAGCTCAAGGCCGCGGTCAGCAAACGTAGGCTTGCCTTCTTCATTGAAACAATTGAAAACAACCTTTGCATACTCAGGCACATTGGAGCGGTACTTTAAATAAGCACCGGCAGGCATGATATGATCGGTTGTGATTTTGTCGCCACATTTGAGGATTACCTGACCTTCGAGAGTCTCCGCCAAAGGCTTTGGAGACTCAGGCACAACAATTGTAGGTCCGCGAAGAACCTCTGCATTTGCCGCATCTTCAACACTCAACGGCTCCATAAGCATACTGTCATCTATTTCGAACTTTTCAGGCAAGTCAACATGCGGATAATTGATATCAAGCTTGCGAGGATCTGTAAACTCACCTGTAAGTGCACATGCTACTGCAACTTCAGGGCTCACGAGATACGACATATCACCCTTTGTACCGGTACGTCCGGCAAAGTTACGATTGAAAGTACGAACGCTTACAACATCATTTGCAGGAGAAAATCCCTGACCAATACAAGGTCCACAGCCGCATTCAAGAATTCTTACGCCCGCCGCGATTATATCAGAAAGAGCACCGTTATCTGCAAGCATGTTCAACACCTGCTTACTTCCCGGAGCGATTGCCGCCTCAACCATAGGATGAACCTTGCGTCCCTTCAATGCACGGGCAACCATCATAAGATCGGTATAGCTTGAATTAGTACAGCTTCCGATTGCGACCTGATGAACTTTTCTGCCTTCTATTTCGCTTATCGGATTGATATTATCCGGTGAAGAAGGACACGCTGCCATTGGCTCAAGCTCAGAAAGGTCAATCTCAATTACATGATCGTATACCGCATCACTATCTGCTTCAAGGGGCTGATACACATCTTCTCTGCCTTGAGCGGCAAGGAATCTGCGGGTAGTTTCATCACTTGGGAACACACTTGTTGTAACACCAAGCTCAGCACCCATGTTTGTCACAGTCGCTCTTTGAGGAACACTGAGAGTACTCACTCCTTCGCCGAAATACTCAACCACACATCCAACATTACCCTTTGTACTAAGAATGCTCAGAAGCTTGAGGATGATATCCTTGCTTGATACCCAATCAGAAAGCTTGCCGTTGAGCTTGACACCTACAACTTTAGGAGCAGTAAGATAGAACGCTCCGCCGCCCATAGCCACTGCCACATCCATACCACCGGCACCAATAGCGATCATTCCGATACCGCCGCCTGTAGGAGTATGTGAGTCGCTGCCAAGCAACGTTGCACCCGGTCTGCCGAAACGCTCAAGGTGGAGCTGGTGACAAATACCATTGCCAGCACGGCTATGATAAGCACCCGCCTTTGTAGAAACCGTCTGCAGATAGAGGTGGTCATTGTGGTTTTCAGGCCCAAACTGACTCATATTATGATCAATGTAACTTACACTTTTCTCGGTCTTAACGCGGCCAAGACCCATTGACTCAAAGAGCAAATAGGCAGTAGTACCGGTTGCGTCCTGCGTAAGCGTTTGGTCGATTTTTATACCGATAGGCTCGCCACATTCCAGCTTACCTTCCATTAAATGTTCTTCCAATATCTTATAAACAAGTGTTTTACCCATATTAAACTATCTCCTGATAATTAAGTTGATATTTATGATAAAGATGGACTGTTCAAGCGACAAAACGCTAAAAAAAGGCAAAAAAGCCCCCTTTTCAAATCCATCAGAGCAGATATGATACAAAAATGAGCAGATTTTGAAAGAAAATAATCGCCGTTTTTACTTTTGCCAGTACTTAAGAATCTATGCTGCCAAGAAGATTACTGGATTATTTTATTTTAATCCTATCCATTCTCGGTGCACCACTTAATATATATGGGTCCTGAGGTGTATAATCCGGCCAGTGACGTTTGGGAGCGGGGCCCATTCCTACAGACATTGCCGATCCAAGATAAGATGAACTGGTAATCCAGTCGAGCAGGCCAAGCTTCATAACGGTTATTTCCTTGCTGTGGTCCGGGCAGTGATAGAGATTGTAGAATTCCGAAGGATCATTCTCAATATCATAATATTCGCCATAAGGCTGGCAGGAATAGTAAACCATCTTTTTATCGGCGGCCCTTACCATAGTAAGGTAATTATCCTCGCAATAAACATTTTCTGGCACTTGCGAGCTGTCGCCTTCGGTTATCCTCTTCAAATTGCTGCGGCCGTCAAGATAACAGGGAACATTCAGACCAGCAAATTCAAGCAGCGTCGGCCCTATATCCATCTGCGTAAACAGACCGTCATCGACGGCTTTTCTCTGTGCCTGCGGCAGCCTTATCAGCATCGGCACCTTTGTTGACTGCTCGGTCATAAGCCACTTGTAAACCATCCTGTGGTCGCCGAGATTGTCGCCGTGATCGCTCGTAAAAACAATGATCGAGTTTTCCAGCAGCCCCTTGGACTCGAGCTTATCCATAATGAAGCCGATTTGTTCATCTATTGCCGTAACGCGGGCATAATAATGCCGCCGCATATTCCGGATATCCTCAGCCTCCTTATCGTCCAAGCGGCAATTGTATATGCCGTAAACGGGCCCCTGTTTGAGCCTCTCGGCATTGATGCACTGCTCCATGAAACGCTTGAACTGAGGCGGTTTGGTTTCGAAATCATCACCGCTAACGAGGGGGTCAGGAATATCAACATCCTTATACATATCGATGAACCGCTGCGGCGGAGCGAACGGGTCGTGAGGCCCGACAAAACCGACATGCAAAAAGAACGGTTTATCGCCTTCGTAGTCATCAATCCAACGAGAGGCCATCCTGCCAACCCAGTTATCCACGAAGTATTTCTCTTCGAGCGGATAAGGTGCTGAGCAGCACTTTTCAAGCCACTTTCCATCGGCGGTCAATAACTCGTTGGGATTAGGCTGACCTTCGGCTTTGAGATAATTGGAGAAATCATCATAGTCTTTGTACTCGGGGAAATTCTCGGCATACACGCGCTCATCATAAGCCATATACTCGTCCATAGGCTGGTGATGTACCTTGCCCACGGCCGAAAGATGATAACCACCATCCTTGAGATCATGAAGCCAGGTGCGGATATGGGACCAGTTATTGAAGCCGTAGACGCCCGTATTGTGCGGGTAGAGGCCGGTATAAAAAGCGGCTCTCGAAGATACACAAGTAGCCCCGCAGCAGAATGCGTTGGTAAAAGACACGCTCTCGGAAGCAAGCCTGTCCATATTCGGCGTTATCATATGCGAATTGCCGAGTGCGGCAATAGTGTCACTTCGCTGCTGGTCCGTTTTTATTACGATTATATTCGGTTTATTTTTCATATTTATTCCTGTTTTCGTCTGCTTTATCTTTCGAGATACATATCTCTTTTTACCGCAATATCGCGACCTTGATTCTCAACAACAGCCCCTTTAGTCAGTATTTTCGAATCATTCGCCTTTTCACTTATCTCTACAGGAGAGTTAGTATAATTCTTGAGTGTAATATCCGATGCGTCGGCAGTATTTATCGGAGAGAATGCATTTGCGGCCGAAGGCATCGAATAACCGAACTTTATAGGGGTCTGGTCGACACCCTTTAAGAACTTATCCTGCCAGATGGAAACCTTGTGTCCCTTTCCGGCGATAGTCGCCAGCGCATCCACGGTGTACTGCGTACGGCCCCCGACAAGTTCAATCTCTATATCCGAATTTTCTCCGCCGCGAAGATAGAGCAGCGGGCCATAGTTAATATCCCCGGTACAATCCGCTGCTTTGACGTTCTCACCAAGCAGATAGCTTCTTTCGCAGCCGACTGCCTCGCAGCCCATAATCGTTGTGATGCCGCTGCCATCAGCAGGGCCGCTTATCTCAAAACCGGCGCGTGTATTCTCAGCCCGGCATCTTACCATAGTTATTCTGCCGGTCGGCCGCTGAGTTTCTCCGCCACGGCTGTACGTGCGGAAACCGTCTTCGGCAAGGCTTTTCATATAACCGGCAGTGATTTTTTCTTCACCTTTGCGATTCGTATAAACCGAAGCAAAGCCTTTATCAAAGGCCGGACCGTAAGTATCGCTGAGCATTTCGTCCGTAGAACGCATTTGTCCTTTGGCATAGCAATCTTCGAAAACAGTATTGAGCCCGCCCTGTACGAAAAAGCAATGTCCGAACGCATAATTTATCACCTTGCATCGCTTCAGGGTGGTATTGGCACCCATTATTTGCACACCACTGTGCTTTTTCAGTTTCGTTAAGCTGTGAGCTCCCTTACCCAGAAGATCACCGTAACCATAAGGAGCCGACCCCCTGACGATAAACTCACAATCAAGCAGCGTGCAGTTATCGCCTGAGATGCTGAAATCCTGCAAGCTCTGGTAAGGCGGATGTTCACCGATATTCTCAAAAACCCCGCCTTCAAAAGTAAGCCGGTCACCAAGTATTCTATAAACAGAAAGTTCGTGAACCCTTCCCCGCATATCTGCAAGCACCTTGGTGTCTATCGCAATGGTAGCGCCGCGTAAATCGAAATAATTATCACTGCCGGTAAAGAAAAAGACCGTCTTGTTATCTTCGGCCGGCTGTGTAACTTTGTAGATGCCGGGGGCAAGGCGTATCTTCCCGCCGCTTTGAGAGACAACTTCACGAAGCTCATCTATTGAATCAATAACCGTAAAGCCTTCCCTGACTTCAAAATCCCTTTCAACCTCTTGCTTCTGTTCTTTTTCTATGACCTTACAGTTTTGTGCCATTTGGCCAAGCTCTACAGGCATATCGGTATTGTTTGCAATCACTATGCCCTCGGCAGCGGCTTCGGGTATAATCGCGGATATCTCACCGGCGACCGGCATGCCGTAACCGACCATTATCGGCAGTTTTTTACCGGTATCTATTCCGGCTTTTTGATCAAAGCTGATCTTGTGATCTTTTCCCGCAATTGTGGCTAATGCATGAACTTTATAATCAGACTTCACAGCCGTAAGACACATCTCTATAACAGAAGGCTCATTTCCTTCAAGATAGAGCATAGGCCCGTAAATAGCATCGCTTCGGCACTCTGCAAGACGGCCTTTGTTTATATAATAACCGCGTTCGCAGCCCACAGCCTCACAGTTTTCCAAGCTTACAGGCTCGGTCTGTTCGTTGGCATGAAGGGCAAAACCGACCCGAACATTCTTAGCAATGCAGTTTTGAAGGGTAACTTTGCCGGTCGGCCTGTTTTCCGGCCCGCCGGAGGCATAGGTGCGATAACCGCATTCATTGAGAGACTTCATATAACCGGGGGCTATTTTATTTTCCCCATCTCTGTTCGTGTAAACCGATGCGAACCCGTTCTCAAAAGCCGGGCCGGAAGTTTCCGCAAGCATTTGATCGGTGGGCCTCATCTGACCTTCCACATAGCAGTCGGTAAAGATGGTATTGATGCCGCCCTGGATAAAGAAACAGTGCCCGAACGAACGATTGAATATCCTGCATCCTGTGATTTTTGTATTTGTACCGCATATCTGAACACCGCTGTGCTTCTTCAAAGACACAACCTGATTTCCACCTTTTCCCAGCAGATCGCCGTAGCCGTATGGGTAAGAACCGCGGAGATTTACCGTAACATTCACGAGAGTATTATTATCACCCTGTATCGATACGCTGTTGCCGCCCATGTAAGTAGGCTCGTTGCCAATGTCGGTAATTGTGAGCCCCTTGATCGTGTTGCCGTTTCCGCTTATTAAAAATTCACGGATATAGCATCGCTTGAAAGCCGAGAGAAATCGTGTATCGACCTCAATAACAACTCCGGTAAGATCGAAAACATTACCGCTGCCGCTAAATTCAAACATAAAAGCTTCACCTTTTTTACGGCCCTGCTCTTTTGCCTGTGCCATTGCCTCCGCCTGACGGGCAGCTACCATCTCATCTGTGAGATAATCGCAAAGCCGATAAACTCCGGCAGTCATTTTAATCTGGTTCCCGCTTAAAGCAGCATATTTTGCAAGCTGATTCAAATCTTCAACCTGCACCATTGCCGCACAGAAACCACTCATAACCAGAATTGCTGTCAATAACCGTTTCATTTTCTCTCCTTATACAATAAAAGCATTTTGACGTGCAAGAAGCGACCTTACATCTTCAGCGTTAGCGCTTCCAACCGGAATATTATTTTTGCAGGCAACAGCCGCCAATGCACCTGAAGCATGGCCTACCGCCCCCATTGTGGGCGTGGTACGTATCGCCGCCTGGGCCTCAAATTCGGCAGATATGCAACGTCCGGTCGTTATAAGGTTCGACACCGTGTCATTAAGCATACAGCCCATAGGTATGCCGTAATAATCGCCTTTGTCGAACTTTGGCACCACATAGTGGTCTTTAATGCCGGCTTCAACGGGATGAATGTCTATCGGATAGCCGCAGTAGGCAATAGAATCGGCCGGCTTTTTGAATTCGAGTATATCCGCAGCCTTGAGCATGTCTTTACCAATGATCTGTCTTGAACTGCGGATACCGATATTGGGTCCGGAGAACATAAGAGAGGCATTTTCAAAACCCGGTACGTAGCCCTTGAGGAAACGCTCAAGGCACGCCACCTGCTCGCGACCGGTCATCTCGGCCTTGCTGAGAGAAAACGGATCGGTCGGATCGCAGCCGAATATCCTCGAAGTGTTTATGATGAATTCACCGGGGTTGCTGGTCTCGAATATCAGCAGCGAATCTCTGTCGATATTGAAATCACCATTGGCCTTTGCCTTTGCCACCAGGCTCAAAAAACCGCCAAGCGATAAACGCTCGCCCTTATCTATAGAATTCACATCGCCGCCAAGCGTTGGAAAATCCTGGGGATTGTCTTTGATGTAACGGCGTGTCGCGGCAGTATCAACGCCGCAGAACCTCGCTTTTAGGGTTACAGGCTGACATTTACCGTCACCGCGTCCTTTGGTAAACGGCACACCTGCCCACACGGAAAGATCGCCGTCACCGGTCGCATCGACGTACAGCTCGGCACGAAGCCTCTGCAATCCGGCCTTGCTGCATACCGTAATATCATTTATTTTGCCATTAGAGGCATCCACAGCGGCCAGCATCGTATGGAATACAACCTCAACGCCCGCCTCGGTACACATAAGATCAAGCTCACGCTTCATTGCCTCTGCATCGAAAGGCGTTACAGTATAGGTGTATTTTGTAGTGTCATAGATATGGCCCGTTGATTTGCCTTTAAGTTTGAGCCTGTCGATAAGCTCGCCGGTTACACCCTGAACTACCTGCGTTTGTCCTGCATGGAAGGTCATCATAGGCCCCACTCCCGCGGCAGTAAGCATACCGCCGAGAAAACCATACTGTTCGATCAGAAGAACCGAAACGCCCTCTCTCGCGGCAGATATCGCCGCCATAGAACCTGAAATACCGCCACCAACAACTATAACATCATATTTTTTATCAAAACTCATAGTGTCTTTCAATCTGATTTTTCTTTAATATATTCTATCTTATTGCCGCTGCCGTTATCCTCAAGGATTTCACCGTCAGTGAACACCCGGCAGTCATACGAAAATCTGCCCAATACCACAGGCATACCCGTCTGGTTTATCAGAGTAACCTCGCGGGCAGTAGAAAAATGAGCCGGATCGGTCTCGGGCTCCCTGAACCTGTGAACATCGGCCCAGAATGATTCGCCGAAAACTATCGGGATATCCTTCTCCAGCTTTTGGCCCTTGTAATTTTGAAGGACTATCCTGTGACCGCTGCCGTTTACCTCGGCAAGCCTTGCGGGAGGAAAATCACTGGTAGAGCCGACAAGCTCAAGCTCTACATTACAGTCTTTTATATCAACACCTGGAAAAGCAATTAAAGGCCCGTACATAGCATCGCCCCGACTGTTCTTTATCACCCCGCCGCTGGGCAGAGAGTAGCCTTTTTCCTGACAACCTACGGCCTCACAACCATTGACAATAACTTTGCCGGAGGTAGCACTAAGATCAAAGCCGCTTCGCATATTTTTGACCTTACAATCTATGACGGTTACATTCTCAGTCTTGCGGCCAAAGATTGCCCCACCCGGATAAGTGCGTATGCCGTCTTCCGACAATGCCTTGATCTGACCGGGCTCTATTTTTCCCGGCGGATAATCGCTCCTGAAATCCACCTCAAAGGCAGGGCCGGATGCCTCTTTGAGCATTTCATCGGTCGTCCGCATAAGCCCCTCAACATAGCAATCCTTTATATAGGTATCCACGGCACCCTGCATCACAATTCCGTGACCGAACGCGTGAGTAACAACCTTGCAGCCGATAAGTCTATTGCTGCGGCCCGTAACAAGCAGAGATGAATGTTTGTGAAGATCGACAAGAGCATTGCCGCCTTTGCCCAGCAGATGACCGTAACCAAAAGGAGACGAGCCTTGAATATAAAGGTCGGCATTGGATATAGTGTTGTTATCACCCATAACATGCATCATAATGACACTGCGGACAGGTATCTCGGCTCCAACATCTTTTACCGTAAGGCCCTCGATGGTATTGTTGTTACCACTGACGAACACCTCGAACAGGTGCGTATTGCCGTAAGAGCGGTGCAGGCGGGTATCGATATTTATGACAGTATCATCAAATATGAACGTACTTCCGTTTCCGGAGAAGTTCAGCAGAGAGCTTACCGGATAATCGATCTTCGGCTTACCGTCCTTATACTTTTTGAGCATCATTCGTTTGCCAATAGATTCATCGGATATCGTATAGATGCCGGGTTTGAGCTTCACCTTCACTGCATCCCGATCAAGAAAAGCTGTAAGGCTCTCGATAGAATCGACAACAACAGGCTCATCGGCGGCAAAACATTGCGGCAAGCATATCGCCAATAATAAAATACCTATAACTTTATTCAACACGTTTTTAGTACAGATCATTTCTCTTCCCAAAACTTCTTACCCCATTGAGAGTTTCTGTCGTCCCATTCGAAACTCAGCTCGTGAAGTTTGTTTTTTAGTCTTTCAAGTATTTCTCCTGCCGCGGGGGATTCGGCAAGATTATTTATTTCAAAAGGATCGTTTTCAAGATCGAACAACTGAACGGTCCTTTTACCTTCAACATTATATTCTATAAGTTTGTGCCTCTTATCCCTGACGCCCCGAATATACTGAGTGTATGCGAGATACAGATACTCCCTGCCGTCTCCGGCATTTTTCATGCACGGCAGAAGGCTTTGCCCTTCGACGGAAGCTGGAACCTCAACATCAATCATATCGCAGAGAGTCGGGTATATATCGAGCAGATAGCAGAGGCTGTCGGTCCTAAAATCTTTCGGCACATCGGGACCCGCAAACACAAGCGGAACTCTCAAACTGTGTTCATAGCAATTCTGCTTGCCGAACAAGCCGTGCTGTCCCAGGGCAAGCCCGTTATCACCTGCGACAATAATTATCGTATCGTCATAACGGCCGCTGTTTTCAAGCTCCTTCAACACCATCCCGACCTGCGAATCGAGATGGGTTATCATCGCATAGTAATCGGCCAGATGTTCACGCACCATCGCGGAAGTGCGAGGCAGCGGGGCAAGCAGCTCATCACGCACGCACATCTCACCTTTATCGAACGGATGCTCCGGCATGAAATTTTCGGGCAAAGGCAGTGAATCCTCATTGTACATCCTGCGGAAGCTCTCCGGCATTACGCGCGGATCGTGAGGGGCCATAAACGAAACGTACATAAAGAACGGATCATCGCTGTCGTAGTTCTTTATAAAATTTGCCGCTTTTTCACAAAACAGCTCGCTGGAATGTTTGCCTGGAGTTATATGATCGCATGTCAGCTCCAGTTCATCCTTCGAATAAAAGTAATTGGCACACTGCTTTGAACGTTTGTCATATCTGCCCTCTGGATCGAAGCTGTAAGCGGGAACATTCCAGTGATCGCTCATGCCGCCGAAGAATATTTCGCCGCCGTCGGTAAAGCTGCGTGCATAAGCTCTTGTGCCGTTGTGCCACTTACCGGTGCCGAATGTGCGGTAGCCCGCTTTTTGCAGCGTCTCGCCAAGAAGCGTATGCTCGGCGGGAATTTCTCTGCCGCTATCCTCCAGATGAAAAAGCGTACGACCGGTATGAAGCATCGCGCGGCTGGGCATACATACCGCCCCACACGTACCGCCGGGAATATATGCATGGGTAAAAGCAGTGCCTTCACTTACGAGCCTGTCGATATTGGGCGTCTTGATATGCTCATTACCCAACGCCGCGATAGTATCGAAACGTTGGTCGTCAGTAAAAAAGAATAAAATATTCGGCTTATTTTTCGGCATTCTCTCAATCCTTTATAGTGTTGCGTTCAGTTTCAACCTGCTCGAACCAATTTTCAAGCTCACACAACATCTTTTTAGCTTTATCGGGGTATTTGTCAATAAGATTATTCTTTTCGAACGGATCCTCAGCAATATTGTACAGTTCGGGCTTTGGAGGCTGCGGCACATCATACACAGGCGCCGGATCCTTTATTATACCGTTTCTGAGAAAATGCTCCGACTCATACATGCAAACCATAAGCCAGTGTATATCATCAACTTGCATCGTCTCCGGGATCACCGGCCTTATAAGCTTCCAGTCATCATCACGAATGGCGGAATTAGATGTAACCACCGGCGAATACCTGTTCCACTGCCAGAATCTTTTAGTATTAACCTTGCCGTTATCGCCGCGAAGAACCGGCAAAATATTCACCCCGTCGATCGGAAGTGAATCCTGGGGCTTCTCAACTCCGGCCATCGCAAGTATCGTAGGGAACCAATCACTGAAATGAGCCATCTGATCTATTTGAACGCCTTTTTCAAGCCCCGCCGGCCAACGAACGATCATAGGCACACGGATACCGCCCTCATAGACACTTCCCTTTGAACCGTTAAACTGGCAGTTAAATCTTTCGGTGCACATCTCCTCTTCGGTCCCAAAGTTCAAAGCATCATCCTTGCCGCTGAACTGCGGGCCATTATCACTGCTGAACAATACGATGGTATTGTCTTCAAGGCCAAGAGTTTTAAGTTTATCAAGAACCCTTGCAATACCTTTATCCATACGGTATATCATTGCATAGAGAGTGCTCAAGCCTTTGTTGAATTCACCCGTATCGGCAAAGAGTTTATAATCATCTTCAGGAGCCTGAAGAGGTGTATGCGGAGCATTGTAAGTTAAATGCAGGAAAAAAGGTTCGTTTTGATGCCGATCAATAAATTGGCAAGCCTCATCGGTCCACACATCAGTAAGATAACGACCGTCAGCACGCTTGATCTTGTCATCGTACTCAAGCTTCCAATTGTAGTATGAGTGCATTCCGCCGCGAAAACAGGCGGCCTCATCAAATCCTCTTGCGTTTGGATGATAACGTTTGTCGAACGATCCAAGATGCCACTTACCTACCAAACCTGTAGCATAGCCTTCTTTCTTGAGAATATCAGCAATTGTCGTCTCTCGCAGGGCCAAACGCTCAAGACCTCGCCATTCAAGTGTATCAACCGAGCCGGTACGATGAGGATAACGCCCTGTAAGAAGGCATGCTCGTGACGGATTGCATACAGGTGATGCCGCATAATGCTGCGTGAAACAAACACTCTCATCCAAAAGATTATCGAGAGTCGGCGTCTTTGAAAGCCCGCCATTGAAAGCACTCAAATCGCCATAACCCATGTCATCGGCAAGTATAAACAAAATGTTTGGACGCTTTGATCTATTCATTCAATCCTCTCTCATCCTTAACAAGGAAATAAACATTATAAGCTTCATCTGTAATTTCATAAAGAGGTTTCAATATAAAACCATTTTGACAACAACGACTCTTATACCACTGATGCCATAAGAACAACTGATCGCCTCGTCCACCCTCTTCATAGACATTAAACAAACTATCGGCATCATTTTTATCACCATAGAGTATAAACTCACGTCCACATAAACCGGCATAAGCAATCGGACCTTTCCTGAAAGCTATCATCTCCTGATTGTCCGGCAGCTCCACGGCCTCCAGTTTCCACGGCAGGCTCAAAGTTATTTTATTTACTGACCAGTTTCGTCTAATACGAATGAAACCTTCCACAGCCTTAGCATCAATGGACTCACCGTCTATCTTAAGCTCGAAAGCTCCGCTAATCCATTCGGGAATCCTCAAAGCAAGCTCAAACCGGCGCGAAAGCTTCGTTTTAACATCGAAAACAATATCAAGCGACTCAGGTCTGTTGATTGAATAATCATCATCGTTGATTTCCTGTACGCTTCTCGCCTTAACATCGTAATATTGCTCTATTCGAACAATTTCGCCCTCTAAATTATGTTCAAGAACAGAAGGTATATACTGCGCAACAGTAAGCGTATTCTCATTACAGTAGTATATCCAGTCATTATAGGAGGCGCCTGCCTGAATCATAGTGCCGCAGCAGCACCAGAAGCTGTCGGTCCTGCCACTGAACTTCTTACGTCCGCCAGGAGAGAGAGGCAGGTAATATGCGATCATGCCGGTACTGCTATTTTGCTGAGCAAGTAGGCCATTATACATGTTCAATTCAATATAATCGAGATAATCTTTATCACCAGTAGCACGGAAAAGATAATCGGCCAGTCTTATCATATTATAAACGTTGCAATGCTCCTGCGTATGAGGCCCCAGCCGTGCAGCAAAATTTTGCGGCGGCAGCCACATCTCTTCATTGTTGCACGATCCGGTAACGAAATAACCGCGTCTCGTAACTGCACAATCCCAATACGCAATTGCAGCATCAAGATATTTCTGTTCACCGGTAACCTCGTAAAGTCTTATCACTCCGTGAGCTTCCGGTATAGTTGTGTTGGCATGTCTGTTAGTCAATGGATCACTGCCCGCTATCAGACGGTCAAAGAGCTTTCGCCTGTAATATTTCTCTGCCAGATGCAGATGCTCTTGCTTTCCTGTAACGCTGTAAAGATCGGCCCAGACCTCCATCATTCCGCCGGTCTCATAATCAAGAATTTCGTCCATTTTTTCAGGACTAAAATCCATCACCCAGTCAGTAAACCATGCCGCAAAATTCTCCAGCACATCAAGAGCTATTTGACTCGAAGCCCACTTGTAAGCATCGAAAAGTCCCATCAATGTTTTGTTAACCACGTAATGAGGTGCCCACATAGGCTCTCCGGCAGCCATCAACGTGAAATATTTTTCAGGGATCGAACCGGCCCACCTGCCGCCGTTTCTGACTTGCAGTCTTTTAAGCTCACTTACGATGAAATCTATCTTGTATTTCAGCCGCGGGTCACCGGTCGTAAAATAATAACGCGATGCAGCGGAAAGATAATGTCCGGTAAAGTGGCCTCTTATCATACTCGCAGGATGTTCCCAACCACTGTGCCCTATCGCCGGAGTACTCCATACCTGATCCGTAAATCCGCGAGGTGCGGCCAGGCCCGCTTCAAGATAATAATTCTGCAACAGGTCACGTTCATCAAGCTCAAGCAGGTAATCAAACACAAGCTTCTGCCTGCGTCTGAAAACATTGGGCTGATTGGAAAATTCCTCCCGAAGCTTAACATTACCAGCATTTTTTATTCTCATATCAATCATCAACCTTTGTTTTGGTAGTCTCACTTCGAACAAGGGTCTTTCCTGTAAAATCTTCTATGCTTACCTTTATGTCACCCTGCAGCGAACTTAGACCGGCAATATTGATCTTTTGAACCTGCCCGTCAGCAAGCTCTATTACTATATTTTGACCATCCTTGCACACAGCAGATTGAATAAGGTTATCATTTTCATACGGTTCAATAATCGTTATAAAACTTGCCTCTTTGCCGGTTTGCCTTAAAGCTATGGTCTTTCTTTGAACATATTCTGATTTAGCAGGATAATCACCACCTATAACAGCCTTGAGACGTCTTGCGTTTAACTTTGAAAGGTCAATCTTAATACGACCTCTCCTGTCTCTATCGGCCGGTTCGGCGGCAAGCGGTTTTGAATAATCGTTTCCGAATATCGTAACCTTGTTTCCGTAGTAGTCACATCCCTTGGCCGCGGCGGGAGCGATATTTTCATAATCGAGCGGCATATCACAAAGATAGACTTTTTCACCACCGACTGTTTCGATGTACGGATCACCTAAGAATATGGTTTTGAGCTCTTTAGCTTTATCAATCTTCGTTTCTATTTCAAGAAACTTTACTCCTTCAACATCCACATCGATTTTGGAGCTGCCGAGTATCCAGGGAGCAAGTTTGTTGTCGGCAATAACCCTGCCGTCCGCTATTACTTTGTAATAAAGATGCCTGGCGACATCTTGACTATCAGCATAATTACCAACCATCACCTCTGACTCCACAGGCCAAAGTGAATAATAGTCCACTTTGAGTCTGCCGGGAAGTGATGTCGGAACCCGTTCAAGAAAACCCGGATTATTGAAATCCATATCGAAGCTGAACTTGGCAATTCCACTTGTTGTAAACCATTCACAATTTGTTATAAACTGTGCTGCACTATAAGGATCGCTATCCATCTGTGGAG
Source organism: Sedimentisphaeraceae bacterium JB056 (assembly GCA_044440125.1). Taxonomy (GTDB): domain Bacteria; phylum Planctomycetota; class Phycisphaerae; order Sedimentisphaerales; family Sedimentisphaeraceae; genus JBITAJ01. The sequence continues at coordinate 23,080 of JBITAJ010000004.1, forward strand.
TATGTTTAGTAAACTCTTTGGCTTCGGCTTCAAAACCGATCAAGCCCTTACAGTGGAACAAATTGTCAAAATTATGTTCATTTTGGGATTTAATATAATCTGCTACAACAAGATAGTCGTCAGTAAGCACCATCGCCCTTCTCTGGAGCACAGTCTCACTCTCTTTGCCAATATCACCTTGAGGACGAATAACCTCGGGTATTGGAAGCCACTTCCTTTCCTGCCATGATTTCTCCTGCGGCATACTCATTGCATAGGGTGTCTGACCGCCGTAAGGAGGGTCTATCCAGGTTGTTTCAATCTCAGTTGCGGAGACCTGCATCATATCGCCACTGTAGAAAAGGAGAAGGCTGCTATCGGCAGGCCTTTGCATCCGATCATCAACGACAACCATATTGTGTGCCATGGAACTCTGCACCCACATCTTGAACATAAACGAGCCATACCCGTACCACGATGCTTCAGTACCGTAGAAACTGCGCCCATGTCGCATCAATGAATTCAGTGCGGTTTTATCAAAATGGCCGTGATAACCACCGTGAGTACCGTATCTTTGAACCGCCTGTATCCTCTCACGAGAGCTGCGTCCTTCACTTTGGCTGCGAAGAACAGAAAAGCCAACATTGTCATTATGATAACTTTCCTTTCCTAATTCATAATCTGATTGCGGCAATTCGCCTGCACCGTACAACAGGTCCCGTTTCTCTTTTAATTTTATTACAGGAATATAATCCTTATCTTTATAGAGATAGTATGCCATATCAAAACCGAAGCCGGCCTCATCTCTATTGGTCGTAAGGTCTATCTCTATCGAATCGCTGGATGCAAAGAGGGCTCCCCTGTAATCACTCATCCTCAGAATCGCATCCCAAAGGTCTTTTGCACACCTGTAATTTCTTGTACTTGGGCCGACCTTTTCAAACGACATACCGAGAAAGTCCCCCCGCCTTGCCCAGTCGGAAACCATGACAAACTTTCCATATTTAGGTTTAAAATGCCAATCTTTTACATTCAAACCCCAAGGCTCAGTTGCAACGGCTATAGATGCAGCAAGATTGGCGGTAAGTATATTGTAGTTGGCAGTTCCTTCAAAATAGTTGCCATCATCTAAAATACCGGCACTCATCAGGTCGCGATAGCCGCCCGTACCGGAAAGAAAATGATTTACAACATCAAAATCCTGAATGGCAAGTCCGCAGAGTATCGCCCCTGAGGCAAGAGAAACTTGATGATTATTACCGTCACCGGTAAGGAGGCCAGGCTTAAGCCATTTGAAGTATCCACGGAAAGTTTCTTCAACATTTTTATGATCTCTGATACTCAGCATACCGCTGTCGTAAAGCAAATCATAAGCCCGTGCAACATGAATAAAGAACATACCTTCATGAACATGACTGCCGTTATTCGATCTGAGCTTGCTCAAATAACCGGTCTCAGGATTGGTAAAATCCTTCAAGAAAGAGATGACTTTTTGTTCAATCTGCTTATCACCACTAAGCTTCCATGCTATTGCTGCATTCTCAAGATTGATGGCATCATCAAGCCTGTAACAATAACTGCCGCTACGAAGAGCAGGCTTCCTCCAAGACTTACCCTGCTCTATATACTCCTGCTTTCTTGAGGCAGCCCATTCATATTTTTCAGTTTTTTGCTCGACAGCATCCCAGCCTCTTTGATCAAGAAGCAGATACGGATGCGGCATAAATCTTACAGTTGTAAACAAAATCTTTTCAGAAAGATCTGCCCTTGCATCTGGAACAGCAGTAATCATAAGTCCTTCACGACCGCCCGGTGCAACCAAAAGATTCATATCCACCGAAAGTATCACCTGCCTGCTCTCAAAAGGAGCGAGCTCTATATCTGAATGAGAGAGAGAGGCCGAACACGCCTGCCAGGCAGTATCCTCAATCAGGAGTTTCACACAGCGCTTAACGCCACTCTCATTAGACACATTAATTGTATAAAGTGCCTGTTCACCGGGTTTGACGGGTTTAGACAAAACATCCGAAGAAATGCTTATAACCTTACCTTTTTTCAATCTAGGCTGGCTTATAAGTACATCACCATCATTGCTTCCATCGGTATACCTTCCAGTTATCGAAACCGAATCGATATACTTCCAGTGCTTCTGAATATGGTGAGGATAATCAAAGTCACGCAACTCAAGCAATACCCTGTTCCAGCCTTTGTAATTAATAGTAAAAACAGTGGACACCTCATCCATAAAATCGGGCCGACCTATACGGAGAGGGGAAGCGGTAAATTTCATCTGATAAGCTCCCTGACGGGGCAGCTTAACATCAAACTCCACATAACGATAGTCAAACCAGTTGCCCACGCTTATCTCATCAAGCATATCGGAGAAAGCCGGCGTATCCCATCCAAGAAATTCGTTTTGCTTTGCATAATCAAACCGTGCATTTATAAGCGAACTGCTCTTTGCGCAGGAATAGCCTTCCGATGTTTTGATATTGCACGATTTAAGATATTTCCACTTCTCAGGGCCAGTAAAATTTCCTACTTTTAAGACATCACCATATACAAAATTTGTAGCCAGAATTACAAATATACAAAAACCAATAAACTTCTTCATTATAACATTCAACTTAAATTTCTGATTCAAATTCCCTGACTCTGCAGCCATAATTGGGCAAAGCTTACAAAATCGCCAAGATCAACACGACAATCTTTGTTAAGATCACCATCAAGATAAAGTGTATTTACATCACCACAAAATTGAGGAGCAGAATTATCAAGGACTATTGTCGTCATCGGTTTTATTTCGATAGTGCCTGTACTGATATCCACGCTGTCTCCAGTTACCATATCCGTAGCGTAATCCGGCAGATGTCCAGGCAGCGCAACGTCATAGGTAGTGTTCGACTCTGACTCGTTCATAATAATATAATAGTCACCATATTCACAAAGATACAGTTCGAAAAGCCCATAAGGTGTCTGCATATCGATATTCGCAATACGATCGATCTGATCGGTCATATAATGGACACGAGCAACATTTGTAGCAAGTGCTCCATCATGATCACGAGTTGCAAAATCATCATTCGGCTGTCTCCAGTTTAGCGACATCAGCATACGCGAATCATCTTTTTTGACAGATACTGCCTGCGCCTGCTCATCGGACCAAGCGTAATTTCCTTCGCCCTCTTCCATCGGAAGTCTGTAGGCAGTGGTTTGAGCTGCCGCGTCATTCCAGAGACCGACAAGATCTATGAAACCTTCGGCATTATTACTGAAATGAGGACTTGGATCCTGATTCAATTCCGCTACAGTCTCGGCAAAAAGTCTGTTATTATCTACAAAAAGTTCAACCATTCGTTTTGCTTCCTGTGAACCTAACTGTGAGGCGGCATAAACAGTACCAACTATAGAAGTCATGCCAGGGAAAGGCTCACCAACATGCCTGTTGGGACGATTGTTTATAACCATCTCGTTCATAAGAACACTGTTGCCGTTCTCGTCAATACCGGTATAACAGAACCTGCTCCATGCTGAGAACATTTTGGCAAACTGTGCATTTAGTTGAGAATCAACCATCGTATCACAATATTTCATGGCATAAGCAAGCGGAGCTTCTCCATAACCGCCGCAATAACCGCCGGCTGATGTACCGGGGCCCTCACACGAGACACCTTTATACGAGAACCAATGAGTTACATCATCATAAAAACCTGCAGGAAGTATGCCGCTTGCCCTGTAAGCTAATTCCAGCATTGTTGAGCGGTCGAGTGCTTTGGCCGGATCAAGCACTTTAAGTGCCTCGTTGTGCTGCCAGGCCGCATATTGCTGTGCGATATCCTGATTTGTCGCATGCCCGCGGTCGCTGATAAGATGGTCACGCGACCATTGGAAAAGCTGCTCCCACGCATCGCGTCTTGTTACATCCGCCACCTGATCGCCGTCATTGTCGATTATCTCATCGAGAGTCACCGCGGAAATTTCATTCTGCACCAGAAGAAATGCCTCTGCCGGACCTCGCACTCCAAAGCCCTCCAGGCAGCCCGAGCCGTTAACACGATCTGGTCCACCTATCCATCTAAGGCCCCAGGGATTATCAAACGCTCCGTTTGCACCCTGAACGATGCAGTACCAGTCCAGAGCCGCTACTATCCTTTCGATAAGTTCGGGGTCTTGATAATATTTAGACCATGGGGCATTATAAGCCTTGGCATAAAGCATGGGAACTTTCATAGCATCGCAATTGCCTTGTTTCAATCGAACATAAAGGTCTTCCTTCCATTCCTGTTCTGTCATAGCAGCATTACCGCCGCGTCCGTCCCAGGTCGTTGCCCCTGTCATCCATCCGGGAGCATCTCCGGCAGCAACAGCCGCATCCCAGCTATCCCCCCATTTTTGCCATGTCATAATCTCATCGAGAGCTTCTTCTGCCTCTGAAACGAGGTAAGTATAGTGATCCACTCCGCCGTCAGCAACAGGGACACCTGCACCGGGATTAGTCCCCTGCGTTTCACCTTCGGGAACAAAGAAAGGATCAAGATGCGTATAAACATGATACACCTGCAATTGTGCATTGGCAAGTTTCAGCGTTACGCTCGTTCTGCCGCTGGTAAGATTTTGCGGAATCATATATGTTGAATATACGAACCGCCCTTGATATGAAGGCCTGTCATCCCAATACATAATTTCACTCTCAGGAATTCCTGCGTAATATTCGCCAAGTTGGTTGTCCTGAGAATCGTAGAGATAAAGATACTGGCGACCTTCAACTACCTGTGAACCCCATAGTTTCACTGTAAGATAATTCTGCTCGGAAGGGTCGCAGGCGATTGTAAAGCGTATTGACCCATCAATTCCTATCTCACGAGCAGACATACCAAGTCCACCCGTAATGCTTGTTGTGTTAGTAAAAGTACATGTATGAAGCATAGCCTCTGAATAGAAATTTCCAAACTGAATTGAGTCAATTGCAGTAAACTGACCCAAGCAGATTCCGGAGACAGCAATTATCAATAATATCATTATATTTTTCATTTTAACCTCATATTCAATTAATATACAAATAGAAAGAATATGCCTTCTATTTATTCACAATTTCAACCACTATGTCACTTGAAGCAGCAAGTCGAACTGAAAGTTCTGTAAATCCATCTTTCTCAGTATATTGCGGCTTCATGTTTTCAAAATCCATATTCTTAACTGTCGCTTTTTTATCTTTTACAGGAAAAGCTATTCTAACAGAATCATGTGATTTGGCTTTTATTCTGTTATTCCCATCAATCTCAAGGCCTGCATCAGTAAGCTGTTCGCATGAATCTATGGAATAGCCTCCGACATTAAGATACCGGCCGTTTCCAAGATACAGATATTTCACTTTTCCTTTGCTATCAATGCTCACTACCGCAAAGTTTCCTTCGAATTCCATGTCATTGATCTTGAACCTCTTATAATCGGATTCACTGCTCATTACATAAATCTTACCATCAGCAGTTTCTATTTCCAAGGCCGCAAGGCTCTCTACTGATATATTACGAATATCACGTACAAAAGTGCCTTTTTTAAGGTCAAACGGCTCAAATATATTAATAAATGGTCGCTTCCAGGCCGGCCCACTGCGTCGTACTATAACAGCAGGCATCGGTTTACCAGCAAGAGAGTTCGGTATTGAGCCCCTTAAAGCGGCCCTTGAACGAGGAGAGGTGACTTTAAAAACAGTCGTATCCTCATAACCGGCAGTCCACATCTTCATCGCAGCATTTTCAGAGACCTCAAATATAACGTTTAAATCACCATCATATTTCGCCGCATATTCATCAGTAAAATAATCATATCCCTTTAATAATCCTCTTTGTGAATTCAAGAGATTCGTTTTAGCTAAAGCTACAGACCGGCCATTAGAATCGTTAATCTCAGAAAGTTTGCCAATATTATGGTAGACGTAGTCATGAAATTTATCTGCTCCATCAGAACGGGCCGAACGAAACATATCGACATAAAACCCGCTTTGAGAGGAAGTTCGAATAAGAGCGAGAAGTCTTCTCTGAACGGCACCTGTCTTAGGCTCCGTAAAAGAAGCGTCTATGAATGAAATATTCTCATTTATGCGAGAGGTGCTTTCCGGCACCGGCTCCCATGAATTAACCCTGTAAGCAGCATAACGCTTATCACCATGTTGGCCGTGATGCGGATCGTAATCTGAAATACCATCAACTATCACCGTATTATGAGCCGGATACCTTAAATAATACTGTCCGTGCTCGCTCTGCCAGTAGCTGGAGCCTCTTCCGCAGTCAGGCCCCATCACCATTCCCCGGCCGTAAAGCTCCATCGTCATACCGTTGGCGTGAACATGCCCGCCGGCAGTACCGGTAAGAGCTGCACAAAGAGCAGTCTGCGGATCTTCACCGCTGCGCTGTATGAACATATTCACCGGTCTTGAATAATATGTCGGAGTCTGCAAAGATGAATCAGAACCGTTAGCCTCAGTAAGCTCTCCTACATAATTGGCAAGGGTAAACAACGTATTGTTTTTAGATCGGTTATAGCCTTGTGCCATCTGATCTTTAAGAACATTCGTTACAACAGCCTCCATTTCCTTATCACCTCTGTACCTGTATAAGGCAATGAGCAATTCTACCGGCTCGGTTTCGGGCTTATCGTGGTAAGTATCACCAAAACCTACCGAATAGCCGTTAGGAAACAGGTACTGGAAATACGCCAGATACGCTCGTTCTATTATCGGAAAATCCTTAAGGATATCCTGGCCTACAGCATTTCTAATGACAGTTGCAAGTTTAATTATTGTCTGCGTAGTTCCAAAAGCATAACCGGGAGCCTCGGGCCATATAGCCTGGTCAGGGTCGTATTCATCATTTACTACTTCCGGCAGCGCCTTCTGAAATTCACGGCTTGTCTTTAGAAAACTGTCAAGATAATACTGTCTGCCTTTGCCATTGGCATATTTATCATTACTCTCAAGAGCCAATGCCATATAAACAATATATCGTGCCTGATTTATATTCCAGTTTCCTTTAGCCCCTCCGCCTTCTATTATTCTATCAGCCCAGCGGCAAAATACCGCTTCGGCTATATCTGTGTCTTTGCCTTCGCTTTTCAAGTACTCACGTATGTAGTCATAGCAAACAGCCATAGGCACCGTTATCGCCTCATGAATTACTTCAAATGTCGCAAGCCCCACAATCTGCCTGCTTCTGTCATCTTCATAAAATTTCGGATTTCCCCTGTGATACATCCCATTGGTATATGTCCAGAATATATCTGAGGCGAATTTAGCATAATCTTCATCACCGGTAAGCCAATAAACAAATGCCGCGTTCTGAGCAAGGGTCATAATGCGTTCATTTATGCGTTCTATAATCTGCCCTGTTTTATCTACCGGTGCCCACTCCCACGGCTTGCCTTCCTTTTTGCCATTACGCAGCCACATTCCCCTCTCATCATCCATGTAAGGCTTGATATCCTCAATAGCCGGTGCAAGATAATCAACGGCCCAATCTCTGCCGCCGGCAAATTTGGGAGTAGGTACAGGAGCAAGACCTTCACCATGTGAAAAAACCGATCCGTTCACATAAACATCTTTATATTTATTATTCCAGTACATCTGTAAACGGGATACAATCCACTGCGGATCTTTCTTATGACGCTCCACATACGGTTCAACGGAAGATTTGAGGGATTCGTAATTAGCCGCCGCCCATTCATTTCCACGTATCTTAGCTTTAATTTCGCGAACCTGCCCATCCTGTGTATAAATACCCACACCTGATACACAAACGTTTGTGATTGTTATAATTACAAATATTAAAAGACAATTTTTCATAATATATATCAGTATTTATAAAACGAGGACGGACTAAAAGCCCGTCCTCGTAATTATCGCATATAGTTATCCAGATTATGGACAATTCGAAACAACAGGATCAGTACATGCAAGCCAATCCGCTGCTATTATTGCAATGTCTGCACCATCAAGGAAGCAATCACCGTTAAGATCGGCTGGGTAATTGAACGGACATTCGAATGCATCAGCAATCAGAATATCATCACCACGACCTGAGTTAGGTACAGCAGCAAAAATGCCTTCAAGAGCTGTATCACCAAGATTAACGATGCTAATATCTCCTGGATAAACATCACTTGTAACAGTGCCACTGCGTAGAGCAAATCTGTTGGCAATATAAATACTTCCGTTATAGAAGTCAAAACCACCTGGATTGTTGGCTTTTGTATTGTCTGCAAACAGATACGGGCCTGATTGAGCTATAGCTATATCACCTGCCGTCAGTGAAACCTCGAATCGTGAAATACGATCATTATAGTGACTGTTGACATACAGATAACCGTCTGTACCAAAGAGCATTTCATTATCACCAGTTATACTGAATGAAGGATTCTCTTCAGCAGTCGGAACACCGGCAGCTGTTCTTTGTGCAGTATAAGCCTTGGCTATCCTGAGAGTGCTTGGTTCGATCACATACATGGCATGAGGCTTTGAAGAACCGTTGTCGCCCCTGCACAGATACAGCTCATCAATACCGTCAGGACTGTTAGGTTCGCTTGCTGAAGCGATTGTTGCTACATCAGGACCAGTCGTAATAGCTGTCGCTATCAGATTGTCAACAGTAGCAAGAACGCTGCCCTCATCAGCCGCACCAGGGCCGCTGATAACGTTGAGAGTGCTGTAACCGGTTATCACGCATTCTGTTGTCCAGGTAGAAGTAACGTTGCCTGTAAGAGCATAAAGATCGACAACACCATCCTGATTATAATCGTATGCAAAAGTACCGCCATAGGCTCTGTTGGTACCATTGCTTTGATCAGGGGTAAAGAACCTTGTCATAGAACCATTTACCGGATTCACTTTCTCTATGGTATTATCAGTACCCTGTCTGAAGCAGTAAATCATATCATCAGGACCTATGGTCATTACTCTTGTACTTCTGAAGCCGTCAGCTTCCCACATCAATTCGCCCAAATAGTTGAACTTGTAAAGTTTGTTGTTGATACTTCCGTCAACTACAAAGAAATCCTTGAATCCATCATCAACAGGAATTATTCCCACTGCAGTAAAGTTAGCACCGGCCTTTTCATAAATCGTCTCAATATAATTGAAACTTGAATCAAAAACATCTACAGAAGGATTGGTTCTTGTTCCGGTATTAAATCTATTAGGCATATAGCATTTACCGTCAGGTGCAAATTCAAAGTACTGCGCATAGTTTACGGCAGGATGCTGTATAATCTTGGTAACATCAGGAGCTCCGCTGCCGTCAGTATTGTACTGGGCAATAAAGTTTCTGGATGAAGTATTGGCATCGCTGTAATAAATCTTATCGTCCTTAATCACGCCACCCTTGAGAACAGAAATATTGACGGCAAAGCTTCTAAGCACACTGCTTACATCCATACCATCTACTACCGAAATCAAATTTGCATCACCGTCGATAACGTAGAGTTCTTCCTGACCGTCACTTGTTTCATCAGGTCCGAATGTAACAGAAACTCCATTACCGGCAGTCAAAGTCGAGTTTGTTGCAAGAACAGATCCCTCATTACCATTTCCCGGTCCGCCCACTACAACGATACGGCCTTCACCACAAATATACAGGTCATTAACGCCATCACTGTTATAATCCGGTCCAAAATCGAGACTTATGCATCGACTTCCATCACTGAAAAAAGTGCTTTTATCACCCGATGCTGCTGCGACGAACATAACTCGTCTGTTAGTATTGTCTGCAACATAGATATTCCCGTCAGGGCCTATGGCGGCATCAACATAGGAGTTGCCTAAGCCCACCTGCCAGACAATATTTCCGTCAACATCCATACGTGTAATTTCGCTATTGCCGGTATCTACTGCCACTATATCATATGCCGCATTTACCGTACAGGCAAACATCAGGGCTGATATTAAAATGTAAAATAATTTTGTTTTCATATTTACAACCTCATAAAATTAATTTCATATTTCATTAATTAAATACTTCTCAGTCAGCCAACCACAAATTAGCAAGTTCAGAGAAATCAAGAAGATCAACCTTACAATCCGAGTTTAGGTCGCCTTCCTTGAATTCGGTTCCTACATCACCACAAAACTGCGGATCAACAAGTAAAAATTCCTGAGGTCCTTCGAATTCACCTGTAAAGGTTGACACTGACATTGAATCGATCCAGCCGCTGAAACCGCCATTGAAATTGGTATCTGCTCCGCAGCCCAATTCAGTGCCGTTATCCATAGCGGTAAAACAATGATTCGCTATACCAAAATTCTCAGGCAAGCCAAGAGCAGAGTTTGTAGTTCCTGAAGAAGTAGCCTTCAGTTGACCGTTAACATAATAACTTGCAACACCTGTAGAACTGCTGCTGTCCCACTCCCATACAATTGCAACATGAGAGAATTCCATACCGGAAAGTGCATTGTTAGGATCTGCTTCCGAAAAATTGTAGAAGAAGTTGGTGTCACCGGCTTGTATTCTCTGCCCGTAACCATCTGCAGTCACTGCCAGACCAACATTATCCGTGATTGTGCCGGCTACATCACACCAGTCGCCGATCTCCCACCATTTCATGATCCATATCTGTCCCCAGCGGTTATCTGAACTGGTAGGCAAATTGGCATAATCAGGCATTACCCATGCCTCAAAGATATAATTATCTTCAAGATCGTAACCGGAACCTACATTAACCAGCATGACTTCATCGAGTGCATCTGGCCCGCTGCTTTTGCCGTTAGTATACATTACACCGGGGGTTGTTGTAAGATCAGGTAGATTACTGTACTCATCAGCCTGTACTGTCACCGGAACAGTTACAACACCGCTATCGCCGCTGTAAGTTACATTATCGGCCTCAATAGCACCATCCATATTAAGACGGAATACGGTTGACAATTCTGCAGCGCCCACGCAGGAATACACAAGTAGCCCTGCCAATAACGCCGCCAACACCCTACTAAATACTTTTGGAGAATTTTCCATAAATAACCTCCATGGAATTAAAGTAACATTATTAAATTTCCACAAATTTCGCGCGAATTCTCTTCGCGATAATACGCAATATAAAACCTATCAACAATATTGCCCCTCCACTGAATAATATACATGCTCTTGCTTCTATTTTGTTTGGTATCAGCAAAAGCAGTAAAACAACAGTGCCATACACCATACACAATGAGCTCAATACGCCGTACTGACGCATATCACCTTGTTTACTGCCGGGATGTTCGGTCTCCATATCAATCGGTGTATTCATCTGGGTGAAGAAGCTCTCGACCTGCTGGCGGTATTGAAGACTTGTATTCTTGTAAAAGAGCATACTGAACAAATATACGCTCACACATACTATAATTAATACTGCTGTTGTTATGGCAATGTTCAGATCACTGATCTCATTTCCATTGAAAGGAACTGCCGGATTAAACAGGTTTTGAATAAAATCACCTTTCAATATAAACCTCAGTGACAACGAAACGGCAAAACCGATTACAAGCGTAGCCCACGCGCTCCATGGAGGAGTGCGTTTAATAAACATCCCAAAAAACAGCGGCACTGCAGTAGGAATACCGATAGAAGCCGCACATATCAGAATAAGATCGAAAAGCTTCACCTCTTTGAGGCTGTTGAAAAACAGAGCAGCCACTATCCAGAGAATACCGAAAGCCAGTATAAAAAGCCTGCCGACAAGTATCTGCCTTTTTTCAGAAGCGTCTTTATTGACGATACGGATATAAAAATTCCTAACGAACGTTCCTGAGACAATATTGAGCTGACTGTTAAGAGTAGTGAGCGTAGCCGCAAATATAGCACATACGAGCAACCCTACAAGACCCTGTGGAAGAAGCTGCTTGGCAATCTCCACATAAGCTGCCTCATTAGGATTCTTAAGCATTGGATAAAGTGATTCCATATCAGGATTAAGAACCGCAGAAGCAAGAGCGGGTATCATCCATATCGGAGAAAGCAGAAGAAAACCGGCAATTGAAACCAGCACAGCCTTCTTTGCATCCGTACCATTTTTAACGAATACATATCTCGCCGCACCAATAAGCATACTGTTCATCTGCACAGTCTGATTTAGCAGAAGCGTAGCGGCAAAAAATATAATCACCCAAGGCCTGCTGAATTCTTCCCAATGGAAGTGCCTTGAAGGCATCTTCTCAAGCAAGCCTGAAACACCCTGGATATCAGGATGGCGGATAGTAAGAAAAGCCATTACAAGTGTAATCGTTATAACTACCAGCATCTGAACGAAATCACCGGCAGTTGCTGCCCATGAACCGCCGAAGAGTGTCATAAACGTCACAACGGCTCCCAGAGATATTATCAAATATTGCATTTTGATGTTGAAAACACCGCTCATAAAAACAGATATAACATAAAGAGCTATGCCGCCGAAAAATACCTGTGAGATTATCGGAAGCCATGCGAATATCATCTCGTTAGTATCACCGTAGCGATTACGTACCGCTTCGACCGGAGTGATAATTCTCATCTGCCTATAACGAGGGGCAGTGAAAAAATAAGCAAACCATAGAGCCACGAAATTGCATGCAAAAAGTATCAGAAAAAATGTTCCGGTCTCATACGCTTTGGCTGCTCCACCGGTAAATGACCACGCTGAGAAGTTTGTCATGAACGCACTGCTGCCGACAACCCACCACAGCATTCCACCGCCTCCGCGGAAGAAATCGCTGCTGGTCTTACTGAAACTCTTGTAGACAGGCCCCAGAAGAAGCATGAATACAAGATAGAAGGCTATAACTGCGTAATCATAAACTGTCATTAATTTTCTACCTCAGAGCCTTTCTTATTTTCCGCAATTTCTTTGTCAATCAGTTTACCATTTTTCATTTTCGCAAATGATACTCTTATGTTTTCTCCATCACGATTGGAAAGTCCATCAATCTCTACCAACTCTGTCGTCCCATCATTAAGCTCAACTCTTACCACATCGTTGTCAAGAAGAACCGCCGACTTTATGGCGGACTTGTCCTTGTAAGGCTCAAAAACTGATATAAGCTTAAAGTCTTTACCTTCACGGCGGAATTGGAGCGTCTTACGTTCAAATTCATTCCAGGTTTTCAAATGATCGGCACCGATAGAAGCAGTAAACTTCTCAGCACCCTGTCCTTCAAGATTTATCGTTATGCTGCCTTCTTTCGCAGAAGGCTCTGTCATCATCGCATTTTCATAAACGATACCGGCAATGTTTATTTTGTCGCCGTAATAATCCCTCCCGTAATCGGCAGGCTGTATATTTTCGGTTTTATAGTCAAGCTCGCTAAGCGGAATAACCTTGCCCTTAGAAACTACAGCGGGCCGGACCATTGCAATATACTCACCGGGGCGATTCTTACTGGAATGAGTTCGCCTGCCGATAATTATCTCAAGCTCTTTGGCTCCGCTGACATCTATATTCAAATCATATATATTGGATGAGTAAATATTGTAGTTCTCATTAAATACTTCCTTGCCGTCTACAAGAACCTTGACAGGCTGACGACATAGATTGAACGGATAAGTACCAACAGTCATATCTGTGGATTCATCAAGGAATGTATGAATATCAAGATTGAGATTTTCATCCTTGAACCTGTTGACTATATGTCCGTCGGCATCGAAACGATCACAGTTGGTGATGTAATAATAACTGCTGAGTTTATCATCTTTCATTTTTGCCGAATAACCGGTATTAACGGCATTGCCGACAGTTTCAACAAAACCTTCAGGATGCATCAGCCAGTCGAAAGTATGTTTATTCTGGCCTTCAAGATAATCAGCCACAACCACATAATCATCTGCAACAGCCATAAGTCGTCTCTGTAATACAGGCTCATTGTCCCCGTAGTCAATCATCTTAGCCATATTCTCAGGGTCAAGGTCGCCCGGGTCTGTTATATCCCAGCTCTGCTTCTCCTGCCAGCGGGCAACGGTCTCAACAACTGAAACCTGAATATCATCGCCGGCATAAAACAACGTCTGCTCACTCTCAACAGGTTCCTGCTGATATTCATCAACAATCACAAGATTATGACTTATAGAAGGTTCAACCCAAGCTTTATACATCTGACTTGAATACCCAAACCAGCTTGCTCTGGGTTCAAATAGATCGGTGCCAAATCGGCGAAGAGCAAGGAAACTTGTACGATCGAAATGCCCGTGCCAACCGCCGTGACTTCCCCATTTGACAAACGCCTGAATCTGCTGCTGTTTATCGGTCTTGTTCCCCTGACTTCTCAAAGCAGTGATGCCGACATTGGCCACATAACCGGATTCATCTCTCGGGTCGTCAACCTCCGGAAGCTCACCCACTCCATAAACAAGAGACTGCCACCCCATCCTGTCATCCTTGCTGATCATCCATGCATACTGAGGATCTTTGTAGTAGTAATATGCAAGCTCAAACACATCGCCGGGCTTTTTCTTTTCCGAATCATTGTTTGCAACTACATAGCCGTTCTCATCCATAAGTATTGTTGCACCGTCATAAAGATCTTTAAGACATCTGTACGACTTTCCGGCAGGACCCCATATATCGAAATTCATGCTCATCCAGCCGTTCTTGAAACGTCTGCCGTCATTAGACTGATGCCTGGCCACAACCCTTTTGTCAAAAAGATTAATACCCCAGTTATCAGCAGCTTTTGCGACGTATCCATAGAATCTTGCGACAAGATAACTGTAATTGCTTGCTCCCTCAAGCCACCAACCGTCGGCCATTATACCGTAAGAAAGCTGCTCATCGAAGCCGTTCTCGCAATTAATAAAGAACTCGAAACTTTCCATATCCTGAAGAACAAGTGATGTAATAAGGGCTCCGGCATTAGCCGTTGTAAGCCAGTTGCCGATGTCACCATTAACATGCCACTGTTTGGAAGTCTCAAGATACAATCTCAAGGTCGTATCAATATTCTTGTGATCCATCTCACTGAGTTCAGGTTCATTGTAAAGAATATCATATATCGCCGGATAAAAGGTGAAAAATTCACCTTCATGAACATAAGCTGTTGAATGAGTGGCCCATCTTGTTGTAGGATATCCGGTATCAGGCTCTGCAATCGCACGTAGAAAATCAATCAGTGTTTTCTTGTATTTTTCGTTGCCTGTCAGCTTATAGGCCAAAGCCACATCCCAGAACCTTTCGGCTCCTCCAGAAATAAGTCCTTGCCAATTATAGCCGCTTCGCGACATTTTTGGGTAATTCAATTCCTTAAAAGTGATTTTATCAGCTTGTTTGAGAAGTTCATCATAACAATCATCAGCCCATTCATAATTGTCTATCTTGTTAAGTATCTCATCGGCAAGTTCATTCGTAATCAATAAATACGGATGCGGACGCATACGAACCGTTTTAAAGCTAAGCGGCATACTTGTATCATTGCCAACCTTGATTCTCAACTCAAGTTCTTCAAAGCTTCCCACAGGCATACGCTTACTTATAGAAACACTCAGTTTAACATCAAATTGAGCTCCAGCCTCGATTTCAACCAAATCGTTACTAAGCTCATATTCACTGATATTCTTTTCTGAAGCTTCAATCATTATCTCAACTTCAACTGCTTTATCAGCTGTATTAGTAAGCTGAATTATATACTCCGCTGCTTCATCAATAACGGTGGGTTTCGATCTTATTTCACTGAATACTTCGACACCATCAGCAGAGACCGAATATCTGGAAACATCACTCGTATAAGGATTATCAAGTACGGCAAAGGAGCAGCCGCATAAGATAAGTAAAACCACTTGAATATAAATTCTAAACATAAATCCCCTTAAAATTAATAAGTAGCTGTCATAAATGATCAGGCCATATATTCCCATTGTTTCTTGCTTACTTCATACTTGAGCGGTTCACCTTTAATGTAGCGATGAAATTCATCTATAGCATACTGAGCCATGCGATGGCATTCATTGTTCATTGAACCGGAAATATGAGGAAAGGTAACGACGTTAGGCAAATCAAAAAGTTCACATCCAGCTATCGGCGGCTCGGGATAAGTCACATCAAGCAATGCCATGATATCTTTTCGTTCCCTCAACGCTTCGATCATCTCCGTTTCACGAACACATATACCGCGAGCCGTATTAAGGAAAGTCGCATTTTCCTTCATCATGCGAAAATGCTCACCTGTTATTATACCCTTATGATGGGCAGGTGTATGAAGTGAAACAACATCGGCATTCTGGAAAATCTCCTCGACAGATGCTATTTTGACACCAAGACTGCGTGCCTCATCTTCCTTCAGATAGCTGCTGGAGACAAGTATATCTATATCAAAGGGCCTAAGAAGCTCAACGAGTTTCCTGCTTATGGCTCCAAGCGATATGATACCAACAGTACTCCTGTAACAACCCGGTACTTTGAAACGGTTCTCATAAGCCATCCACTTCTTGTCTCTCAGTATCTTAAGGGAATGATGCCATCCAAGCTTAAGACTGAAAAGTATTTGAGAAAGACAAAATTCCGCCACTGGGATGCAATTGGCAAGTACACTTGAAGTAAGCATAATTCCCCTGTCGAAAAGCTCTCCCTTATGGCCAAGACCTTTCACTGAACCTGCGGCATAAAATATTGCCTTAAGATTAGGGGCCGCATCAAGAACCTCATCAGTAAAAACCGGCGGGCCCCACCCAGAAAAGATAACCTCTGCATCCTCAAGGACACTGAGATCACTGAGCATCTTCTGAGAATTCATCTGAGGCATATAGAGGTCAACATATTTATTTATTTCATCACGTTGAGACTTGCCGTATATAGTATCATAATCGGCATCGTTAAGAATGATTAATCCCTTGCAGAGCTTCTTTTCGTCAGATATGTATTCTTTTTTTTCTATCAGTGTTTGCATGTCTACCTCGATTTACAGGCAAAAAGTCCCCTGGAAGTTGCAAACCTTGCCTGCAAATTCTAAATTTAATTATTAAATCTGGATTGAACGATTATCTCAACCCTTCTTCAGCCTTTGTACCCGAACCTACTGCATAAAACTTGATTCCTACAGTATCAGCTTCACCGCCATACTTCCAGTAATCATTTGTGTATACACGCTTTATCTTGTCAACATGTCCGTCTGCAAACCCCAAATTGCTTTGTCCGGTTCTCTCGTCACTGTCATTACTATCACCTTCCCAGGTATAGTTATTGATTTCAACACCGCCTCGTTTGACAAAATGCGTTGGCTTGATATCTGCCCATGTTCTTGCAGTCCATCCATATATGCTATTGTAACACGAACCATCGGTAACGGCGGACTCTACAGAAAGAAGGGTTTTTGAACTATTATTAACCTGGGATGCCTTTACACTATCACGATAAGCCTGTCCATTGAAATTCGAATATGCACCTGCCACTTTTGAGTGTCCTGTAAGCATAGCATTAAGGCGGTAACCTCTGGCAAATTTATTAACAGCTCTACTGCTCGTACCTGATTCTATCAACTTTATATTAGCCCTTTGCCATGGGTCTGACTTTGCTGCCGGACACAGCAGAAAAGCAAAAGTATCTGGATTAACACTCGCCAGCGGCGAACCGGCAATATCCCTGTTAAGTCTTGGGTCTATGCTGAATCCTGAATCAATGTAAGGCATAAGTCTCGCATCCCAGTAAGGAGATGTAGGATAACCACCACCCCACATGGGCAATTTATCTGCTGAGTCACGACTGCCGCTAAGCGGATACTTACCGTCAAAATCAGCGGTGTATGTCATACTGGCAGTTGTAATCGTTTTTATATTAGTCATACATACGGTTGCTTGTGCCTGCTGCCTCACTTTACCTAACGCCGGCATCATTATACTCATCAAAACGGCTATAATCGATATAACTACCAATAGCTCTATTAATGTAAAAGCTCTACGTCTCATATTAAACCTCACTAAAATGTAATAGATTTTTTTTGGGGGGTGTAATCATAGACCCGGCACTACCAGCCTTGGCTCTATTTCAACTATTCTCTTGCTTGTATCATCAGGGTTGGCTACTCTCCACCTCAACTGCTCAACAGCGCAGCGGCCTATCTCCTCAGGACATATGTCAATACTCGCCGGCAATGGATCAAGACCTGCAAGAATAGACCTCTCGTTATTACAGGAAACAATCTGAACATCTTTTCCTATAATTATACCCATTCTCTGGATCAAAGGATAAATCATCGCAGTGAGCGAATCACAAGTGCAGAAAATCCCTGTAGGATAATCATCTTTTCCAAAGACCTCTTTAAGGGAATTGAAAATACTTTTTTCATTGGGAAGAGTCAGTTGGAGAGTTTCATTTGAACGTATACCAACAACAAGCCTTTTAGCCTCTGTCTTAGATGAATACTCTTCAAATCCATACCATCGTTCAATCCATGCAGACTTTGACCTGTGTTCATCATCAAAATCTATCTGCAATATTTTTCTGTGACCTTTAAGAGTCAGATACTCAGCAGCAAGAACTCCAACTTTTTCATTATTATTCAGAACCCTGTCGCCGGAAAGATATCTTTCCCGTCCTGTCATCAGGTAGACTCGCTGATAATTATTCAAAATTTCAAGAGTTTCTTCCGAAACATCAACAAAATCAGGCCATATTATCACACCATCAACCTCGCCTCTTGAAACAATAGGAGGTAATTGACGATTTGAATTAATAGTACCCTGAATCATACTCATACCGTACGAAGCCAAAGCCTCTTCAATACCGTGAACAACATTCATCATCACCGGTGAATAGCCAAGAATATGAAAACCCTCTGAAGACGTCAGAAACGCGACATTGCCTGTCTTGAAACCTTTAGAAGAAGTCCTCTTGGGTCCGCGTCTTTGAGATTTAGGCTTAGGAACATAACCAACCTGTTCCATAACCCCTCTAACCTTCTCAACGGTTTCAGGCCTTACATCCTCCGGGGAGTTAACAACCCTGGCGACTGTAGTATGAGAAACACCTGCTAATTTTGCTATTTCCACTATTGACATGACTTGATAATAGCATCATAAATAAGTATTGTCAAGATATTTTCTCGAAATTAAACTAAAATAAATATGTTAATTCAATGTTAATAACACAGTTTAAACCTAAAAACAACAGCAAAACAACGCATTAACACAACAAAACCGCCTTAACTCACAACCAAGACAACAAAAAGCCAAAGCAACAACTTAATTAACGTTAATTAGTTTATATTACATTAAATATACTGAGTGACAGAGTACCCGCTCTCCGCCACTCAATAAACTATCAGCAGATGGGATTAATTACCTGCAACATAAGTATAGCTGCTTGTTCCTCCATCCCAATTATAAACTGTCCAGGTAACAGTCTCAGCACTTGCACCTGTCTTACTTATAGACATATTAGCCTGCGGGTCACTTGTACCGTTATAATCGGTATAAGTATATGTAGCGGTGTCGTTATTAGGCAACACATAAATATCACCATAAGACCCCTCCTCGGCCACTTTAGGCATACACCAGTTCATAAGCAAATGACAAGGATGGAATGATTCAAGCTGAAGATGATGAGGTGAGTCATAATCATAAAACAGCTCAGGATTATAGAGGAACTTATCCAATGCCGCGGAATAAACCACTTTCATGCAATTGTGGGCATCCTGAGCAAGACCGGCAACAGTCCAATTGAACCCTCCATCTCCCCTTCTTGCCGTCCGCCATTCATGATAACCGCCTTTAGCATAATTATCCCTATCCTTGACAAAGAAATACTGGTAACCGTCAAGCATTTCAGACAAGAAATTGGCACTGGTTGAATCATGCATACCATAATTCATCATAGCCCAGGTAGTAACCCAGCCATAATTTGCATCATAACCACATGATTTTGTCGGGTAAGTATCAGCCATATGACCAATCTCAAGCAGCATCTTCTTGCTGGAGAACCATTTACCCAGATAATTCTTGCTTTGAGCCGACACAGGCGAACCTGTAAGTATCTCATCACACAGGTCATCAAACTCAGTCTGTGTCTTAAAATAGCTTCCGCTTAGAAGATAATAAGCCTCATCAAGTTCCCACGCACCATCAATATTTGACACATCCTGATTTGGAGCATGACCGCGACCGGTACCATCCATAAGCCAGCTCAAAGCCCCTGTCATTGAACCGGTATTCATGCTGTCATTTATAAGATATTTGTAGGCATCAGACCTGACAACATCAAGCGTACCATTACCATCATTATCCATATATTCATCAAGAGCATCAGAGAACTCCGATTCATAATAAAGCAGCTCTATTGACTTTGCAAACGGCCACAATGTAAATCCCATAACGCTTGACTTTCCATTAGTTCTGGTACTGTTACCACCATTGGGCAAAGCAACGCCGCACCAGCCATGGTACTCATTGAATCCGCCATTAATCCCCTGAGATCTCGTGTAATAATCCAAGGACAAAATTACACTTTCAAGAACATTCGGATCTTTGAAATAGCAACTGTTAGGATTCTGATAAACATAGGCAAGTGCTGCCGTGCATTCCTGCATACGGGTATTATCTGAGTTATGGAACTGTCCGGCCTTGATATCATGCGGGTCATTAGTTGAATCATAACCAGGAAGCTTTTGATCTGCCAAATAAGAAGGTACCCATGATTCTACACCGTCAAGCATCATCTTAGCCAAAGGATTAACCTTAGTGCCGATCTCAACATCTGCTATCGTAACATCCCAGGTATCATATAGTTTTGTACCGGAAGTATCAGTTCTGCTGTCAACCCACCGAAACTCTATAGCCCCCTGAATCTCTAAGTTTGAAAGCGAAACCTGCTGATTAGTCTTTGCGGTCAACGCCGTATCATTCCAGATGATATTATCATCAGAATCTACAAGCTCAAGTTGAAGCCTGCTGTTTGTCGCCGGCATAGTATAGACAAAATCAATTGATGTTATCAAATTCTCAGTGTAGAAATTTGCGGCAACATAATTCCCTATTTGCCCCGTACTCGTTGTAACATGGTGTTCATCAAAATAAATAGTACTGCCCCTTGTAACACTCATGTCCGCATGATTATCAAAAGGACGCCAAAGATCATATTGAGTAAAATCAAATGTAGGAGCTAAATGCTCTTCGGTTATTTCAACATCCTCAACTGTCACATCCCAACCAGGATAAAGCGTGGCACTTGCCATAACCGTCCATCTAAACTGCAGACCGCCCTGTATATCCTGATTCGTCAGATTAACACTTTGCAATGCCTTGGCGACAGTGCCGTCATCATACCATACCACATTACCATATCCATCTGCAAGCTCAAGGTTCATGCGTCCCGCTGCCGCCGGCATTGTATAAACAAATGACACAGCAGTTATCTTCTGACCACCGGCAAGCTTAACGCCGGCATATTCACCGATATGCCCCGATGAAGGCACATGTTGACGGGCTATATCAAAAAAAAGATTACTGGTATTAGTAATCGACATCTCACTGAAATTTGTTATATCCCTCCATTCAGAAAAAGTACTCTTTTCAATCACCACATCATCAACCGAAGCATCCCACGAAGTATATATCCCCGAAGATTTCTTAACCCAGCGGAATGACACATCACCGGTAATATTTAAATTAGAAAGCGTCACACTCTGATTAGTCTTGGCAGAGGTTGCGGCATCATACCAGATTATATTCTCATCATTATCAACAAGCTGAAGCTGCATTCTTCCAACAGCATTAGGAACTGTATAAACAAACTCTATTCCTGAAATAATATCCTCATTATAAAGCTTAGCTCCCTTATAATGATCTATTCTTGTTGAGGCCCAACTTTCTGCTACAACATCAAACAAGAGCTTGTCATTAGTATGCATTTCGACAAAACCAAGTGTACCAACCTCGGTCCAATGCAAAAAATCAGATGAATTACGGCTATGGTAAGCCTGACTGAAACTTGAAAACAAGAAAACTGCAACAATTAAACTGTATATCTTTTTCATAAAAAGCCTTTCCTATGTAAGTTAAAAAAATCCTGTATGGACAAAAACGCACCACATTTACCACTCTTAAGGCGGGCGAAACTTCCTATAAAAAGACTTTAATATACCTAACACTTAAAGACTCCTTCAACAACAAAACCAATCACTAAACTAATTAACATTTAATTAATTTAAAAACCTTGATTCTTAAAATACCAAATACCGAAAACTGTTTCAAGTAAAAACATACTTAAAAAGGCTTAATTTCTAAAATAAGTTTATTTAGGTAAAGTAATTAACGACAAAAACTTACAGCATTAATTAAATGTTAAAAACTAAAACAGCTCTGGGCTTGACGCCAGAAGCATATTGACAATCGGATAGACAAACTGCTGATAACAAACAGAACAAAGACAAACTGAATCCCCCAAATCCTCAAAATAGACAAGGCGTATCGTAGCCATCAAACTGTGCCGTTATTTTCTGTTTACTTTCGAGGACGTTTTGATATAATTTTTGTAAGTTTTTTATTTTGGAGCTGATACGGCGTTGCTGCAATGAGGTTTCGACCCTGTTATGAACATTAATTATATAAAAATACTT
The DNA here is from genome assembly GCA_044440125.1 of Sedimentisphaeraceae bacterium JB056. Classification (GTDB taxonomy): domain Bacteria; phylum Planctomycetota; class Phycisphaerae; order Sedimentisphaerales; family Sedimentisphaeraceae; genus JBITAJ01. The sequence continues at coordinate 45,587 of JBITAJ010000004.1, forward strand.
CGCCCCAATCACTGGGTAAAGAATTTCGCGGTTTTGCTGCCGCTTATCTTTGCTATGAAAATCAGTTGTGCTAAAGCATGCGGTTGTGCATTCAAGGCAGCTGCCATATTTTGCCTGCTTTCATCTTTCATATATATAATAAACGACATCAGAGATCGCCACCATGACAGGCTCCATCCCCACAAAAAAAACCGACCTATAGCATCTGGAAAAGTAAGCATAAAAGGCGCTTTTTTGGTCGGCGTAACTCTGATAACAATAGTTCTGCTGTGGTCTTACATGGCTATTCCACGAATTTTGCCCTTTATAGGTGCATACCTCGCATTACAAATAGCCTATAGCTTCGGGTTAAAAAAAATAGTCCTGCTTGACGTCATATGTATAGCAATGGGGTTTGTCATAAGAGCATCGGCCGGAGCAGCTGCGATAAAGGTCGAGATAAGCCCGTGGCTTTTTATATGCATGTTCACTGTTTGCCTCTTTATGGGATTCTGTAAGAGATATAATGAAAAAGAAGCTCTCGAAAACGACGAAAGAGCTAAAAATCATCGCGACACGCTCATTGACTACACCCCCCAGCTTCTTACACATCTCGTAACTCTCTCAGCAGGACTTGCTGTAATCGCCTTTATATCTTATGCAATGAGTCCCCAGACAATCGAGAGGTACGGCTCCGAAGAACTCGTATACACCCTTCCTGTAGTAGTTTACGCGATTTTTAGATTTGCTATGATATCAATGAAGGCCCGTTACGAGGGGCCTACAGACATAATATTGAAAGATCGACCTTTCCAATTGGCTGCGACTATATGGTGCGTATGGGTATTTTTAGTGATAAATTGGGACATAATTGTTTCTTTTTTCTGTCAACAACTTTAGCTTGAGAGTAGCGAATGGATTTACCTCAGTACGTACCGACGAAAGAGGCCGTTAAATTTGCGGCCGTTGTGTTTCTGCTTTACATATGCACTCTTGCTCCCGATCTTGTATGGCAGGATCAGGGGGATTATCAGTACCAGTCCGCAAAACTCATATTGAGTATTCCCGGTGATGTGGTACGAGTTCACCCTCTCTATATCATAGTTTCTCATATGCTTGGCAAGTTCACGCCGCTGAACTGGGCATATGCCTCTAATTTGGTAAGTGCAATATGCGGGGCATTGACAGGACTTAACCTGTTCTTAATAATAGCACTTTTAAGCCGTTCGTCATTTGCCGCTTTTCTTGGGAGCGGTTTGTACTGCCTTGCTCATACTCCATGGTTTATTGGCGTTCAGGCTCAGACTTATTCAATGGCCATGGCCTTGATGACAGGCGGAATTCTTGCGTCACTGATATACTGCCAAAACCCTAAAAAGAAATATCTTGTTGCAATGGGGCTTGCTTTTGGACTTGGCATAAGTACCCACCTAATGAGTCAAATAGCCTTTGCGGTAATAATGGCGTGGTTTTTCTGGCGTTTCTGTCGAAGAAGAGAAAAGTTTATAAACCTTTTGATAATAGGACTTTGCTGGCTTGCCGGAGGATTAATGCTTTGGATAGTCATGGCTATGGAATATAACAGCACTGGCGACCTAAAAGGCACCATTGCTTCGGCAATATGGGGAAGATGGGGCAACGCGGTTTTCAATTTTGACCAGGTACCTTACCTTATCAAGCAAAGTATCAAGTTCTTTGTTCTCAATTTCCCTACCCCGCTTGTCCTTTTTATAATTCCCGGATTCATTTATTCCTATAAGAAATTAGAACGACCTGTCACAAATACCCTATTAGTAATAACGCTTTTATCGGCTGTTTTTGCCGCAAGGTATGATGTGCCGAATCAGAATCATTTCTTCCTGCCTATGTATGCCATGTTATGTATATATATAGGTCTTGGTTATAAACTCATAAAGCAAGACGGCAACAGGCGTGTCACGATAATATCAGCAGCTATGCTGTTACTCGTACCTGCTATGTATCCTGCTATGTCTCACATACTTAGAACAAAAAACATACCGCTTGGAACAAGAAGGCATATACCATATCGAGATGTTTACAGCTATTACATAGAGCCTTGGCAGCAAGATCAGACCGGTCCAAGGCTTCTTGTTGAACAGACCCTCGCAAAATTGCCGGTCAAATCAATATTATATGTAGACTCAACAATAATGTCAGCGTTTCAATACGCACTTTACATAGAGAATAAAAGAAATGATATAATGCTTATGGAGATTGGCGAGCCTCTTTTTGAGCATGTAAAGAATTTCAGGATGTTTACCATATGTAATGAAGATCATTACCGCCCCAATTGGGCATCTCCAGACATGCTGGCACCTTTCGATATCTCCGAAACAGAGCATATTTACGAAATTGTGCTGCAGCAAGAAGGGGCTCAGGCTCCAAAACAGCCAACTCCCTTAAACTAAAAATTTTATTGATTATTTGGTTGTTTTGTTTATCATCATGATGTGCTTTGGCATATTAATTTGTCGTTGCTCTGCAACAGGCTTTTCGAGAATATTTAATTTGATTGAAAATGGACATGAAACTGGAAAAACTTCAAGATCCTGAGAAATATACTGGACTTTACATCGTCGATTTTGGTGATCACACATCAGTTGGCTTCACTGGAAGCGAGATAGAGATGCTGCTTGAGAGTGAGAAGTATTCTTCGGTAAAGATCTACAAGATACACAATGCCTACCCTGATGGCAAACTCGAGCTTAGAGGCGTCCCGCATGAAATATTCCAGCTTGAAAGCGGTATATTTTTCTACTCTCATGACCTTAAAGATGCCAGAAACAACTACAAGAGGCTTCTTGACCTTGCAATAGGAGGTAAATTTCCTGTTCGGGCAAAGCTTCATTTAGCTCATCTTTGTGATGATATTTATACCGTAGCTCTCATATATGCCGCTGATGCCGATGACGACATATCACGTTGGCTTCTTGACAATGACTACAAGATTGAGGGTATTGTCAAGGGCGGTATTCAGGCTGTTAGCGATTATTATACTGCAGCGCCGGAAGTCATTGAAAGACACCAGCTTGTAAGCAGTATACATTCTAAAAATTTTACGGAATTGTATTCTTCGTTAAAATATGCCGTTCAAAGATAAAAAAAACAACACCCTTGCTTCAACAGTTGCGGGGGTGTTTTTATTTCTGGGCTCTTTCAAAAGACAAAAGCCCGACATTTCCAAAGACATGGCCTCTGATCTTGCAACAGGTCACAGCAGACTTAATGTAAGAGCAAATGAAAAGCTCAGGTCTAAATTCAGGCATCGTTGGCTGCGGTCGTACCAGAAAAGCAATAACGACAACCTATGATTGTTTAGAATATTCAGTGTAAAGTTCTACTGCTTTTTCTTATCTTCGTGTTTATCGCTCGTTTTCTTCGATTTTATGATTCCGGCTCTCCTGAGTATGATGTTCATTTCCACAGCGAACCCAACGAAGAATCCAATTATCATGAAACCGGGGTATGTATCCTGAAATTTGTCGAGATACTTACCAAGATACGTGAAGAACACAACGACTATAGCAAACTCTATCCCAACTCCCATCCACGCGTATACGTTTTTGAAGTCATCGAATTTGTCTTCCGGCTTTTTTGGCATCTTTTCCTCCGAAAATACTGTTTACTGAAAAAAACTCTTACCAGAGTCCCTCTTAATCCAGACTTAGCATTTATCTATAAGCCCTCTATAAATAAAAACACCGCGAGCTTTGCCGGCCCGCGGTGTAATAAATCCAGTTTTAAGGTCAGCTTTTTGACTGGTCGAGTATGAGTTCCTTAACTCTTTTACTCGGCAGGTTGAATGCACCATAGGCTCCAGCCGCCGCTGCTCTCAGTTGCGGATCAACATCAGAAGAGCTTGTTATTGCGTAGATCTGATCGATCTGCTCTTCAGTAAGTTGCTGTCCGTTCTTTTTTGCCGATTCTGTCAGTGAACCGAACAGTGTAATTCTCGTATCGTTATCGTAATCTTCACTGAGTGCAAGCTCTGCGATAGCCCTCTGAGACATTGGGTTTTTCAGCATTGCCAGTATCTCAGCAGCAATGAAACGAAGTTCATCATTATCACCGCTTAAAACTTCTATAAGCGAATCATTGGCTTTTTCAAGATCAACAACACTGTTATTTGAGATAGCCAGCTCTTTCATAGCGTTTATAGCTCTGAAGGCATATTCAAGAGCAAGTTCCTGACCAAGCTCAGCTTCTTTCGATCTCTCGATAGCGGTGTTAAGATTCTCTATTATAAGCTTGCTGCCTGTGAATTCATCGGTTGGGTCCGCAGAAGCGATAGCTACTGCCGCACTCAATTTCACGGCATCATCTTCGAAACTAAGAGCCTCAACAAGCGGCTGCTCAGTACCGAATCTGTAGAGCAAAGATGCCTGACCGGCATTAACAGCCAGTGCCTCAACCATGTTAAGGCATATATAAGCATCTCCATCTTTCAATCCGCGGGCAAGTGCTTCGTGCAGATATTCCGGACCGGAAGTTGTAGCGTATGTCATTGCATCAGCATGACCTTCGCCAAAGTATTCAGGCATTTCTATGCCCGGCTGCTCAGCTTTAAAGAAAGCTGTAAGCCAGAGAGAGATAGCAGAAGCATTTGCGGCATCAGCCTTAAGTGCCCACTCACAGCTTCTCATTGCCATAAGCTCAAAGAAATAATCCTTTGATACTTGCTCACGTTTCAGACGATTTTCCGCATCATCCCAAAACCAGACATTTGCAAAATCATAGTCTGCTGAAGGAGCGATTGAGTCTGAATGATAATAATAGCTTTCTGCAAGATTAAAGAACAGCTTTGTAGAAGGTATCTTAAGAGCTGCCGGATCAATCATCTCAATGCTTTTAACGGCAAGAGCCTTGACTTCTTCCGAGCTTCCGTTTTCCTGAACGAATTTGAGGTAAGCAAGAGCTTCAGGGTATTGAATCTGCCCGAGAGCTCTAATAACTTCGCTTTTTACTGCGATATTATCCATCTGAAGTGAGCATGCCAGTGAGCGGATGGCATCTCTGCCCATTTTGCCCATAGCTGCTGCTATATAAGGCTGCTCATCTTTTCTTGACCTGTCAGCCAAAGCCTCAAGCATGAAAGGAACAGCATATTCGCCTGAATTCTTAAGGCTTTGTTCACCTTTGATGCGGCCTCTGATAGTAGTGCTGAGACGTGCTATCTCCTCACGGATAATCGCAGGATCGGTTCTCTTGATATAACGACCTTCTTCAATCAGTTCAAGAATCTTGCCTGCAACATCTTTAAGCTGGTCATTGTCGTTGTAAACCTTGAGAAGAATTGAGTATCCCCTTGAATTAGTCTGACTCAGTTCAAGAAGCTCTACAGGGTCGGTTTGACCATTTATTATCTCTTCGCCATAACCGCGGGCAAGCTCAAAACGTCCTATTGCGGTATAATGAAGGAAATCATTCCAGTTTTCCTCAAGCTCAGCGGCGAACGAAAACGCCGCGGCACATAATATGACGCCAATTATAAATCTTTTAATACCAAGCATTAAGGCTATCTCCAATTAGAAAAATATAATATTATTCCATTTTATTAAACTATAGACTGATGATTATAGTTATTGTTCAAGGTGCTGTCAAACAAAAACATAGGCACTTAAAGCTCTTATGGGCTTTTTTATAGGCGTCTTTCACCAATATAATAGATAGCCATGATCGGAATGCATCAAACTGGATTTACTACCAACGATCTATATTACTCAGATATCCATAAACATCATTGATTATACACACATGTATTTATTGAGGTGGCAAATAAGGCCATTTGTCATCGATTCCCTAACATCTTGGTATTTCGAGTCAGTCATCAGATTATACCACTCACAGGAATCATTTTGAATATCATAAAATTCACCTTCAATTATATCCTTTTGGGCAAAACCATATCTCTCACAGTTATTAGGGAATGTCAATATAAGCTTATACTGCTGATTTCTCCACATATAGGATTTAGTATTAAGTTTTTCATGGAACTCGCAAAAGTTCGCTTCCCTAACATCATCTGACAACAAGTCTTTACCCGGAAGGACTTTAGAATCAACATCCTTTCCTGCTGCCTTTATCAATGTCGGCAAAATATCTACCAACTCTGCCGGCCTGTGGTCTATGCTGCCCTTGAGTTTCTCGTCAATAAAAGTGCCGGCAAGTATCATAGGCACTCTAACACTGGATTCATAGAGACAATACTTATTGAACCTGTAATACCTCTCTCCAAGCATTTCACCATGATCTGAAACGAACACAATCAAACAGTTCTCAAGCACACCCTTGCTCTCAAGCTTCTCAAGTGCCCTGCCAAACATACTGTCTATCCATGAGCAATTAGCCCGATACCTCAGTATCATCTGCTGCCACTGCCGCCTGTCAACTTTGCTCCAGTGATCAATGTACATATCTTCCCTGTTGATACCAGTTGCATGACACGGCTCAACCAAATCCTTTGGAGGCTGGCTTGGCACAGGCATATCATCAATATCATACCAATCAACAAAATCACCAGGAACATTATTACCCGCATGAGGCTTCAGAAACGAAAGATAGAGAAACAACGGCCGCTCATCATCAATACCGGAATCAAGAAACTCCATACACCTGTCAAAAACCCAGCCATCCCTGTGATCACTTTCAGGCAATTTACTTTTGCAGCCGATATAGCCTTCTATACCTTCTTCACCCGGGCCATAGTTCTTTGTCTCCTCATCATAGCGTGCCAGTGCATCAGGGGCAGCATCGCCCATCATAACCGCACCTTTTTCGAAAAGTTTACCATCGGAGGGCTGACCAACATAGCGAACCTCAAATCCGCGAGTGGATGTGCCATGGTAACACCAGTGTGTTTTGCCAAAACCTGCTGTCTGATAACCTTCCTTTCGAAGTACTTCAGGCAAGGGATCGACCGGCAAATTTTCATCTGTAACATACTGACCGTTTCTTGTAACACCAATTTGCGAAGGATAAAGTCCCAGCATCATTGAATATCTGCTTGGAACGCACATCGCAGCCTGACAAACTGCCTGATCAAAAACTACGCCGTCATCAGCAAGCTTATCTAAAGCAGGTGTCTTGACGCCAGAATTGAGCTTTCCAAGATAATCCCATCTTTGCTGGTCACTCATTAAAAATATGATATTAGGTCTTTTTTCTTTATTCAACATAATACAATCACAGTCTCTGAAATTATTTCATTGTCCATACCGTTAATTTATAAAGCGATGGAGCATCGGCCTTTCTCTTAAAGAAAAATGCGCCTACTGAACTGCCGGTAAACATAACAAAATTACCAACTATCGCAGTATAATAAAGATCAAACGGCGGCAGCGGAACAATCTTCTTTTGCCCCAATACGATATAGACAGTATAAACTATAGTACACACAATACCAACTAAAACCGATCTGGAATCTCCAAACTTCGTCAAAAAGCCAAAGAAGAAAAGCCCAAGCAATCCGCTGCCGAAAATACTTCCTAAAACAGCACCAGTGTGCTGAATAGTCTTGGTATCAGAGTACGCAATCACAGTTCCAAGTATCACCATTACTACAGCCGCTACAGCCGCGGTGAATCTGGAAACGAAAAGATAGTGCTTTTCATCTCTGTTCTTACTAATTCGTTCTCTGTAAATATCGGTAACGAAAACAGCCGAGACCGCATTCATCGAAGAATCAAGAGATGACATAGCCGCCGCCACCGTAGCCGCAATAACCAGCCCTGAAAGACCGGCAGGCATATAATTCGTCACAAAATACGGCAGGATACCTTCCGGTTTTTGCTCACCGGTAAGCATAGCCGCCGCAGTATCTGTAGGATTAAGCTTAAAAAACACATAAAAAGCCGTCCCAAGAAACATGAAAAATATCCAGATTGGCAATCTTGCACATACGCTCCACCATATAGCCTTACGAGCCTCACTATCGCTTGCTGCCCCGCAATACCGCTGCACACAATTCTGATCAGTGGAATATTCCTGAAGCCAGGAAGTAAGCCCCAGCAGAAGCATCATCAGCCCCGTTTTTTTGGACAGGGCCCAGCCCCACGAAATTGGAACAAGCCTCTCACCCTTCAACTCAGAAAAGGCAAGTTTACCATCTTCGGAGGCTATCCTGATTATTTCACCAAGACCTCCGGGGATATTCATAAGTATAATTATCAAAACAACTATACCGCCAAGCAGTAACACAATTGTCTGGATTACATCCGTCCATACAACGGCATCAATACCGCCGGCAATCGTATATATCGAAACCACGACACCGGAAACAACCAGGCATATCCACAAATCCCAACCGGTAAGGGTATTAAGCAACTTGCCGACAAGAAACAGAACGATTCCAAGCCGAATAAACTGCCCCATGATAAAAGTGATACTGCCGTAAATCCTGACACCTTCACCAAATCTGAGACCAAGATACTGGTAGGCACTCGTCTTTCTGCCTGTTCTATAGAATGGTATTATAATGAAAGCCGCAACAAGACCGGCTATAGGCATCATGAAATTTGGAATCATCCTAAGCCATGCAGTATGGTAAGAATCAGCAGGATAAGCAAGGAAAGATACAGAACTTATCGATGTACCTACCAAACTTAAACCAACAACCCAACCCTTGAATTTTCTACCGCCAACAAAATATTCTTCCGTATCTGTATTCTTCTTTGAAAAGTAATAACCCAAATAGGCCATTGAAACAAAATAAACAGCAATTATAAACCAATCTAACAAATGAAGTGAAGCCATTGATTAAATACCTATCGTTTAACTCTTAATTTTTAACCACAATTTCTTTTTCTGTCTTTATTATCGAACCATCCAGATATGTAACTTTAACAGTCAGGATGTGCCTGCCGTTACTTACACTGGAAGTATTCCATTTATTTTCATCACCAAAAGCAACATAAGGCGGCACGCCTTCTTTAGCAATCCATTTGCCGTCAACATAAAAATCAACAAGGTTTATGCCTGTGCCTGATGCTGTCGCTTCAAATACAACCTCGCCTGAAACAACAGATGATTTTGGTGAAATTATCTGAACAAGTCTGTTGTCTGCATCATTGAGACATTTTTTCTCATCAGCAAGCCACTGTATCGGAGAATCAACCGGGACAAGGAATTCGGCATCAGAATCAACAGCATTAGAAAAATCGAAAATCTCCACTGCATTTTTTCCAACTTTCTTCTCAAAAGTTTCCGCCTTGAAAACCGGATAACTATCACCAACAAAGAAATCGTGTTCATAATATGCAAGGCGGCCTGATTCACAACCATGTATCAAATCCATCTTGCCATCGTTATTCCAGTCAACCATGCACGGTCCGCCTGAATGCCATTGATCATGTCCGTCTGAGCCTGTCCACTCTGCAAAACGCAGCCCTCGTGCCTTTAATACTCCCTTCTCAAATACAGCCTTTGTTTTCGTGCCGACATTTTCAAGATAAAGTATATTGCCGCCGCCTAATGAACCTCTCGGGCGACCTATCATTATATCTATATCTCCATCGCCGTCCCAATCAGCAGTATCGAACTGCGACCTCCCCTTACTCCTGTCAGGCGTTTTCGATTGGAATATACTCACCTTGCTGCCATCAGTAAGGAACAATGTTTCTTTACGAGTCAGATAATCAGGATGATCCGGGTCTATGTCATAAACGACAATTGAGCCATCCTGCTCCAATACCGTTATTTCCATAACACCGTCACCCTCCCAATCCGCAATACCGGGACGATTTCGCCATGGTGTTATCAACGGCAGGCTGTTCTCAAGGAAAGGTCTTATCACGCTGCTCATAACAGGTCGGCGGCGAGAACCAACATTTTCAATCCATCTGAGTCTGCCAAGAGAATCATTTATTATAATATCAATATCGCCGTCTCTATCAACATCCAAACATTGACACGACAAATATCCCCAGCATTTCTCAACCGCACCCTGTATCGTCGCACCCGCCTTTTGGGCAGTAATTCTTATAGGCTCATCTTTATCGTTTCTAATTCGTCCGGCATATTCAAACGCCGGTCTCTGATAATCACCTTTATTTCTAAAAAAAGAGATATTACCATTAACATCTGCACAAACTATATCAAGCCTGCCATCACCATCCCAATCAACAACATCGGGAGTTGGTGAATCTGCAACTGAAATCTTACCTGAAAGCTGCTCAAGCCTTGATGGTGTCTTAAACAACACCTTACCGGGAACATTTTCGTTCAGAATCAGAAAAATAAATCCATTCCATCCGGTAAGTACAATATCGCTTCGCCCATCTTTATTCCAATCTATTGCATGAGGCTTGAGTGACATATCACCGGAGTCATATTTATTACAACTGTAAGTATTAAACTCAAAAGATTTTCTCTCGACAGCCGTTCTCAATTTCGAAGTCTGTTTATTAACAAGAATCTGCATATCACTGTCAGCGGTACCTGCTGCAATATCGACAAAGCCGTCACCATCAAAATCACCGCAGGCCAACTGACTCCATGTAGCATTATCAAATATAATATCCCTGCCGTCAACATCTGTGAGAGCGATATTTTTGCCGTCAGAGAATCTTACAACTATTCTCGCCCAGACACCTTCAATATATCCGCCTCTTTTATGTTTCTCCCAAACAAGAGTATCCATCCTGCCGTCATTATCCCAGTCAACAGGAGTCTCCATTGTCTTTGTTTCAACAAGCTTATCGTTCACTGTTGGCTTTTGACGCGGCAAGAACAGAGGGTCTTTATCACTGCCAATATTTCTCAGAAGCCAGATGCCGGCATCAGTGTTATTTGCATAAATATCCAAATCACCATCACCGTCAACATCCTTTATATCAAGCCAACCGCCAGGCCATCCGGCCCATACAGGAACATGTACATCAGGTGCATAATTAAGAAGCTCACCAAGACCAAGATGTTTATCAAGTATCAAATCCCTTGCACCATCATCTGATGCCGTATTAAAATATATTTCATATTCCAAAACACCTTCAATCGTACGCCATTTGAAAGTACCGTTGCGTTTGTAGTGATCGGCTAAATTCGATAACGGCTTGGAAAAAGCGACATCTACCTTGCGAGCTTTACCTTTACCATCAATACCTGCAACTACTATTGAAGATGGATCTATAGGATTACGACTGCCTGAAAGCAGCAGTAACCTTGAGACATCAAAATCAACCCACAAAGGCTGATTACCCTTATCACTTGACACTTCGCCGCATATTCTATATTCACGATTATTAACGTGCCAGCGTCTTTTAGATATATCGCCTGATGATTTATATTTAAAAGCCATAGCCATTTCATCCGCATCAACAAGCGACAGAGACTTGAAAGATACAACACCAGGCCATATCCTTGCGTAGATTATAACTCTCAAATTTTTCACTATTTCAGGAACATCAAGCCTTTTCTCAAAATATACCCATTTACCCTCAGACTGAAATTCCCGCAGTTCATCACGATAACCATAATCACCAACAATAGCTATTACAGCGGTGGCGTCTCTCATGTAAGAATTACTGTCAACATTCATCCACCCGCTAAGAACAAATTCACGATTTTTCTGCAAATCAATCTTACCGGCAAGATCCATCACCGCGTAAGATGCAGATTTATCTTTAGTAGTAGCCGTAAGAACTGTATCATTGTTACCGCAATTTATTTCCCATACCGATTCAGGTACACATTGCCAATCTTCAGGCGAACTTGCAAGATAATTAGATGCGTTTACCGCTAAACAGCTAAACAAAAAAATAAAGTATAAGTTGAGATATCTACGCACGTTTAAAACTCCTATATCAATTTGAAGACAATCCAAGCCAACCGTCTGCGGTTAATTTTTGAAATTCACTAATCGTTACATCCGGGAATGAACTGCTGCTGAAATAATCATGATTGTAATATGTAATCCGACCGGATTCTGTCCCAACCAGTAAATCCATATCACCATCATTATCAAAATCAACCATCTCTGGATGAGCACTGTGCCCATTATGCTTGCCGTTATTACCCGTCCACTCTACAAAGTTTTCACCGCCTGCCTGAAGTTTGCCTGAAGAAAATACAGGCGATGTTGACGACCCTGTATTCTGCATATATTGCAGTGAACAATTAAAACCAAGCATACCCCAATCCTGACCATAAATAATATCCAGATCATTATCTCCATCCCAATCTGCCAGATCAACTTGTGTTCTGCCGAGCTGATTGTTATCAAATGGACATACGACAATAGGATCACTTTGCGAATCCCTTACCCAATTTTCAAGCTCTAAGACCATACCACCGGAAGTTAGAGGCGTATATATACCAAGCCTGCCGGAACTGTCCAAAGCAAGAATATTGATTTTGTTATCTCCAGTAATATCGCCGACACCAGGTCTGTTGCGCCACGGCGTCTTAATTGCACGCTCCTGCTTGTCATACTCGTATATATCTTTTATCTCATCTTCACTCAAAGCACATTCATAAAGCCTTGCTTCATCTATCAATCCGTTAATTCCTCTCGAGGTTGATTCATCAGAAGAGCCGATATACAATCTGTCATATGACAGTGAGCCGTTAACGCTTCCACTGTAGACAAGCTCGCCATTATAATATATTTTCATCTCCTGCCCGCTCTGAACAACACCAACAAAGCACCACTGATTAAGACTGACTGTTTGAGATGACAAATGATTAGCGGATGGATAGCTGTAGTACACATCAAGCTTGCTGTCTCTTATCCTGAAATTCATCTCATTCCCATTGGATGAATTTATCAGTCGCATCATTGTATGAGGAGATGTAGTTGAAAAACCACTGCTTAAAGATGAAGGCTTAACCCATAAAAGCATACTGACATCTGTTGTTGAATCAATACTTACGTTCGCTCTCAAACATTGAGGTGAACCCGCGACAGAATTATCAAGCAGGCATCCATTGCCAAGTATGCCTGTTGAGGTCAACCCCGGTGTTCCGCCAGAACCAACCGAAGCCAGATCATTATGTCCTCCACTGCTGTCTTTAAGATTTTGCTCAAATCGCCAAAGTCCTGTAAGGTTATCAGAAGCACCACGGCTTGCAAGAGACATTACTTCAATATCTTTAAGCTCTCTGCTGTAAATCTTGATATCATCTATCTTGCCGTTGAATCCTCGTGTTGATGCTGATGCAGCTCCGATATAGATTCTGTTATATCCTTGACCGCCATTGGTGTCTTCATGACATACAACTTCACCATTGAAGAAAATCTTGATTACATTACGATAATAAGTTACGGAAACAAAGCTCCACTGATTGAGAGGCACTTCAACATCCGTTGTATAGTTTATTGAAGGATTAGTATAATAGACATCAAGCTTACTGTCACGAATTCTCAGATCAAGAGCGACCGCTTCTCCGGTATTGAAAAGTTTTGCAATAGTATGCGGTGCCGTATCAGAGAATCCCGACTCAAAATGAGTTGGATTAATCCAGGCCGTAACTGTAAATGGATCGTTTTCTCCAATGCTTATAACCCCGCCAAGACAATTAGCATAACCCGTTGTCTGATTATCAAAGACATAACATCCTTCAAACAATCCGCTCGCTGTGAAAGAGGGTACTCCTCCGGAACCGGCAGAAGCCAGATCAATACCGCTGCCGCTTGAGTCATTGAAATTCCCGTTAAAATTCCAATAAGCATAAACATCTGAATCAATATCCGCTTGCTCTCTGAATCGAATACTGTCGCTGGAAAGAACACCTGCACTGCTGCTGCCGACATTTTCCCTCAGGCTCAGCCTTCCAAGACTGTCGTTAGTAATCAGATCATAATCGCTGTCATTATCCCAATCACAATAATCGAAAGTCAGATATCCCCAGTATGTCTCCTCAGAGCCTTGAATGGTACCATTAGTTGATTCGGCATTAACGGTAATTATCTCTCCACTGCTGTCTGTAAGATAATCGCCTCCTGCAAATTGAGGCTGGCTGCGAGTTCCTGTATTTTCACAGTATACTATCTGTCCAACTGCGCCGCCTTCCATAAGATCAAGATCTCCATCGCCATCCCAGTCAAGCATACAGGGACTGCCGCAGTCGCCATTGTTTATAGGCCCGCCATACTGCTCAAATCTAACAGGACTCTTAAAACTCATTTGATTGGAAACCGCCGTATTCTCAAGATAATAAACGCTATGATTCCAGCCGCTTATAAATATATCTTTGTCTCCATCACCGTCCCAGTCAAATGGAGTGCATTTTGTCGCCATCTCTTCTATCTGATGATCATCTGCCATACCACTGCCGTTATCACCGGATATAGGCAGGAATGTTTTCTCCGCATAAGGCTTACTGCTTGTAAAGCCTTTATTCAAAAGTACGACTATATAATTGCTGGCACCACTGGCTAAAATATCATCCTTGCCATCATTGTCAACATCCATCACTGAAAGCACAATCCATCTCGCCCTTTCTAAAGTAACATCTTCAAGCTGACTGTCAACTATATGAATCGGATCATCGTATATACCGCCGCTATTTAATTGAATTGTAAAGTAAGCAGAATAGTTTGGACGTACCGCACCTTCTGTATATCCATCTTCATACGCAGTATAAGCAAGCTTATCCAAATAGCCGTCATCATTCCAGTCGATATAGTATGGAGAAGAGGCAGGCTGCACGCGTTGATCATACTCTGTATATCTTACCGGCGGCAAAAATACAGGTGAATCATCATCGCCAATATTTCTTGAAACAAATTCACCGCCGTCATAAGCCTTTAAGTATAAATCCCAATCACCATCATTATCCGCATCAGCAATTGTAGGAGCAGTCCCGCTCCATCCACCCCAAACGGGATTCAACTCGGTATAATCATATCTGAGCAATTCACCTATACCAAGCGGATAAAAATCCGGCGGCAAGGCATGGCTGAATTTGTCTGCAGTTTCAAATTCTATTGCATACTGAGTCACTCCGCTTACTGCTTTGAAACGGACGAAAAGTCCATTCTCATAGTGATAAGCCGGAGAAGCTAAATTTGAATCCATAACAGCGTCAATCTGTGTTTCAGACGGCAACGCATAAACCTTAACACTGCGTTGATTAACAGGATTCCTCATATCATCAAGAAGCAGCCAGCGAGGAAAATCAATATTGGCAATTACCGGATCACCTGCACTTGAACCACTGACATTGACGACAAAACGGTACTTGTCCACTGCATATAGTTGAGTTGCAACTACTATCACTACAGACAACATGATCTTTGAAAAATATTTTTTATCGGCCAAAAACATATTCCACCTCTTTATCTCAGTTTTTCTCGTATATTTCGGAAATATCATCACTTTTAAGTGCTCTTTTATAAAATCTTACTTCATCTATTAAACCATTTAGACCTCTGGAACTGGAACTTGATGCCGCTCCAAGAATAAGCCTGTCATAAGCTTGCCCACCGCTAACTGTAAAAGTCTGAAATTGATCATTGAGATGAACTTCAAGAACCGTATCTTTCTGAACAACGGCAACAAAAGACCATTGATCAACAGGTATCTGAAAACTTGTCAGGTTATTGGCAACAGGATTAGTATAATACACATCAAGCTTGCTGTCTCTTATCCTGAAATCAAGTATTGAACTGCCAATGGTACTATGATAAAGCCTGGCAATAGTATGCGGCGATGTTGAAGTAAAACCACTCTGAAGAATAGAAGGACTTATCCAGGCTGTAATAGTAACAAAATCATTAGCATCAACCGTTATATCTGAAGAACTCAATGCCTGCGGACCATAGTTTATATTATCAAATTCGTAACAGCCGTTGATATAACCATAACTGTATGAAACAGGATCGCTACCAGTCCCGACTGAAATTAGATCATTATCCTGCGGACTGCTGTCATCAAAACCACCGTCAAGCCGCCAGAAACCTTCAAACCCGGTTTCAATATCTGTATAGGCATAAATATCCAGCATATCATCATCTGTAAGCTGGCGGCGATATAGACGAACTTCATCAACACTTCCGTTGAGTCCCCTGCTGCTGCTTCCGGAAGTTGAACCCAGTACAAATCGATCGTAAGCCTGACCACCGCTAACAGTAAAAGACTGCTTCTGATCATTAAGATAGAGAGTAAGCTCTGTAGCTGACTGAGTCATTCCAACAAAAGACCATTGGTCTGTAGGCACCGTAAGACTGGAGAGATTATTACTTGATGGATTAGTATAATACACTTCAAGCTTTGAATCTCTAATTCTGAAATCTAATATTGATGAACCTGAAGTGCTTAGATAAAATCGTCCGATGGTATGCGGCGATGTTGTACTAAAACCACTTTGCAAAACCGAAGGATTAATCCATGCCGTCATGCTGAGGGCTTCACTGCTGAGAACATCAATAGCGCCCGGATACAATGCCTGCGGACCATTATTAATATTATCGAATACATAACATCCTTCCCTGCAGCCATCTCCCGCTACCGGATCAGAACCTGTACCAATAGATATCAGATCCATACTCTCAGGCCCCTCATCTGCAAAATCATCAAGCCTCCAATACGAATACATATCCATACCGATTGCAGTTGGCAACACAGGATTACTCTCTAATATAATCTGATCAAACCGCACTGTACCGCTGGAACCGTAACCACGTAAATACAGTCTTATCGAACTGGTTGAGACAGGTATATAAAAATCCTTTTCAAAATAGGTATAACCATTTGTTGTAACAAACCCTTCTCCCAGTGTTTCACTGATGCCGGTTCCGGAAACCATTATTTCAGCCTTAAACTTCGTACTGTCAGTAGTTACACTACCTGTTTTCATATACCCGCTGACACGTACTACATCACCTCCTGTCACAGTTATCAAATCACTGTAGCAATAAGTATTATCTGTCGCAGAATTCGAAGATGGAAGATCCAGCCTCAGACAGTAATCATCAAAGGCCGGATCAGCTGAATCAATAGACCAGTCAACACCTCCATTCAGGAAATTCCATCCTGAAGGAATACTTCCAGAATTCTCAAACCCTTCATTGTAAAAAATTGATGCCATGGAGCAGGTCTTAAGAAACAACAATAATACTAAGCAAAAATACATTTTTCTCATACTATTACCTCTCTTAATAATTTGAAGTCAACCAACACTTAAAATATATAACTATGAACTGATATGTTACAAAGCAAAATCAATAGCTCTGAAGCCATTGTGCTGCCATCAGAATAATGTCTGAAGTATCAAATAATCCATCATCATTTATATCACCGATAAAAGAACCGGTAATCAAAGAAATATCATTATCATTGAAACAGGCAAGATCGTAATAATTTACAATTCTGTCTCTGTTGAGATCTGCATTACCAAAAACATCTCTTATTTGATCGGAGCTTAGAGAACGATTGTAGAATCGCACTTCATCAAGAAAGCCATTCAATCCTCGTGCAATATTACTTGAAGCAGACCCCAATATTAAACGATTATAATTTGAGCCAGCATCTATATCAAAAATTTGCTTCTGGTCATTCAGGTATACGGATATTTCCGTTTGCGATTGCGTAACAGCTACAAAAGACCATTGATTTACAGGTATCGTAAAATTAGAAAAATTGTTCGCAACGGGTCTTCTGTAATAAACATCAAGCTTATTGTCACGTATTCTGAAATCCAATATATCATCAGTTGAATTGCTGTTATACAAGCGAGCTATTGTATGAGGCGATAAGGTTGAAAAACCGGACAACAGGAAAGACGGATTTATCCATGCAGTCAAAGTCAAACCGTCAATATCCTTTATATCAATAACACCCGGATACAAAACTTGTGAATAGCCTTCAACACCATTGTCAAAGAAGCAAGACTGCCCTGTATAACCATTATCATCTACTACCGGACTGCCGCCGCTGCCAATAGAAACAAGATCCCGTCCATTCCCACTCGAGTCATTGAGATTACCGTTGAATCTCCAACGGCCATAGAGTTCTACATCAAGTTCTTTTGGCAAGGAAACACGTTCAATCAAAAGGTCGTCAAACCAAACATTACCGGCCGGCCCATAACCTCTCAAAAACAATTTCACCAACTTGGTATCGTATCCAAGCCGAATTGTTTTCTCCAGATAAATATAACCGTCAGTTGTTTTGAAACCTTCTCCAAGTATTTCTGCGGTATGAGTACCGGCAAGTTCAATAGATGCGGTATATTTAGCTGTGCTGCTTACAACTTGATTTGTTTTTATATAGCCGCTTACCCTGACAACGCTGCCAGGTTCAACCGATATAAAATTGCTGTAAGTTGCAGTATCTTCAGCTGTGGAATTATCCTCAGGCAAACTCAACTTAAGACTGCGATTTCCTGAATTACTGTAATTAGAGTCCAGAACCCAATTGGAACTGAAATTTTCAGAATACCATCCACTGGGAAGGGTGCCGGTTGCTTCAAAGTCTTCTGAATAGATGACATCACCGGCAAGAGCTTTAATACCAAACGAAATTAAAGCACAAGCAAATATCAGCGGTATTGAACATCTCATATTCAACGACCATATACTTTAATATGTTTTTCCGTATTCATACTTTCCCAGTCTTTGGTGTATTCAACATGTCCATCACCAAATCCATAGTTCGCCCCCTCATTATCACGATCGCCGTATCTGCGTTCAAACGCGGTATCACCTTCATACCTAAATCCCCAATTTAACAAATTAGAGACGCGATCTCTTTCTACATCTGCTAATACAACCAACTCAGCAGAGTCCTTGAATGAAGTTAGTTTCCGTCCCTTTAATGGGCCAACATATCTATCTCCATCGTCATCAATAACACCTGCCAATTCCATATTAAGGCCGTAATGACAGAAGTAATCTCCCCATATATTTTTCTCGCGAAGTTTCTGAGAAGGACAAAGAAAAGCCTCTATAGGCATATCATAAATCTCAAGCTTTGTCATAAAACCGTTACCTGTGAAATTATCTATCAAAGGCGTAACCCAGCCGTCATTTTCCTGAACATATATCATCTGAGCCGTCATTACCTGCCGTACATTGGAAGTGCATATTGTCTTCTTGGCAAGAGCCCTCGCCTTTGACAAAGCCGGCATCATTACCGCCATTAGCAATGCTATTATAGAAATAACAACTAAAAGCTCTATGAGTGTAAAACCGTCTGCTCTTTTTTTGTAACTGTTCATAAGAAACCGTTCTTTATAATGGCGGGCGGTTTTAAAACCACCCGCCGTCATTAATCAATGTTCAATTATTTTAGTTCACCAGAGTTGTTTCGAGCCAATACTTGACCATTATTGAAAGATCTGAAGTATTAACAAAACCGTCAAAGTTGATATCGCCCAAGCTGCCGGCATCTGTTTCGGTCAGCCAGCTGTCACTCATAGCGGCAAAATCTTCAATACCAACAACACCATTTTGATTTATATCTGACTCACGATACTGCAATGCATAGATTTCTGCAATGTCTATATCGCTAAGAGCACGCTTATAGATCCTCACTTCATCAAGAAGTCCGTTCATACCTCTCGGCAAGCTCATCTGACCGCCAAGTCTGACTTCAGAATATTCCATTGGACCGTCAACGCTGAATGTCTGTTTTTGGTCATTGAAATATACGGTAAGAGTATTATTGAACTGAGTCACAGCAACAAATGACCATGTATCCAGAGGTATCTCAAAATCAGAGATGTTATTTGAAGCCGGATTGCTGTAGTATGCCTCAAGCTTACCGTCTCTTATTCTCAATACCGTGGCGTTTGAATAATTTTCACCGTCAAAATAAGTAAACCAGACGATATTATGCGGTGAAGTTTCCGTGAAACCATCCTGCAGCATATATGGTTTAATCCATGCCGTAGCAGTAACACCGTCAGTAGGTATATTTAAGGTTCCATTAGGCGTTGTGATAACTTGAAGGCCCTTGCTTGCAGTATCAAACTGATAACACTCACCAAGATGACCATTAGCAGACACAACAATCTCATTAGGATCACCAAACTCAGGTGTTACATCAACTTCAATACCAAGAGGTCCCGAATCTTCCATATCACCATCAAGGTGCCAATAGGCACACATATCAGTAGCTATGTCAGGCTCAGGGGTGACATAATTGTAAAGGGCCTGCAGATCAACCGTACTGAGAGCTCTTTTGTATACTCTCACATCATCAAGGAGACCGGTAAGTCCACGTGAAGTATTGGGGATGCCGCCAATAAGGAAGCGATTATACATCTGACCGCCATCAACAGTAAATTCCGAAGAATACGTGTCATTAAGATAGAATTTTATACTTGTGCCATCCTGTATTATAGCAACAAATGACCACTGGTTTTCCGGCACTGAAAGCCCACTGGAGAGATTCAGTGAAGGATTCTTGTAATAAACATCAAGCATTCCATCACGAATACGGAAGTCAAGCACATTAGCAGTAGCAGGACTGTCGTACATCCTTACTATCGTATGAGGAGATGTCGTAGTAAACCCATCCGTGAGAACTGAAGGATTAATCCAACCCGTAATTGTAATAGGATCATTAGGGTCTACAGAAGTAGTCATAGCAGCAAGCATTGAAGGTCCGCTTGCGGCATTATCAAACTCATAACAACTTCCAACAGCACCATTGGCGTTCACAACAGGGGCCGTACCAACAGAAATCAGATCAAGACCATAACCACTCTGATCACTCCAGTCTCCATCCAGAGGCCAGTAACCGTAAAGGTCAGAAGTGATATCAGATACTGTCGGATCATATGAATAAACTTCCAGTATCTCAGCATCTGTAAGAGCTCTTTTGTAAAATCTAACCTCATCCATATAACCTGTTATACCACGAGCAGTCGTTGCACCAGTCGATCCAAGCATAATCCTGTTGTACGCCTGTGAACCATCAACCGCAAAAGTTTGCTTCTGATCATTCAGGTAAACCGTCAAAGAAGTACCAGTCTGAGTGACTGCAACAAACGACCACTCATTTGCCGGAACAGTAAGACTGCTGAGCTTGTTAGCCGCAGGATTGGTGTAATATACATCCAGATTATTGTCACGAATCCTGAAATCCATGGCAGATGAGGAGCTTGTACTGAGATAAAGCTTTGCAATAGTATGCGGAGAGGTAGCTGTAAAACCAGCCTGAAGCACTGAAGGATTTATCCATGCTGTTACGGTGACAGAATCAGACACATCCACCGTTGTAGCTTGAAAAAGAACCTGTGCCCCCGCTGCCGTATTGCTGAATTCATAACAGCCGTTAAATACTCCGTTTCCATTCGGAATAGGATTGCCGCCGCTTCCGGCAGCATTCAAATCAAGCCCATTTCCACTGCTGTCAGAAATGTTGCCATCAAGCATCCAGTAACCGGCAAGATCGGATTCTATGTCACCAAATACCACTGTTGAAATAAACATAACAAGGCATAAGATTAAAAATACTCTATACTTACCCATAAATGTCTCCTTTAAAAAAGTTAAAATTATTCAGTTGCTTTTAAAGTTATTCCGAAACTATAAGTTGCGGCTCAACAAACATACATATCTTGCCGCTGTCTTTTACTGAGTGTTCCAGACTCCACAAGAGTTCACGAACCACCCTGCTGCCAAGGGTTGAGGCTCCAATATCAACAGTGGCAGGCTTAGGATGCAGACCTGCAAGAGCCACAGGGTCATTATCGGTACCAATGATTTCAACATCTTTACCCGGCACAACACCTTTTGAATAAAGAATTTCATAAAGCAAGGCTACCTGCATATCAATAGGGACAAAAAGACCGGTAGGCTTTACATCCGCCGCAAGCATCCTCTCTACCAAGTCGCCAAGAATAACCTTAAAACTTGCAAGATCATTGATTGGCGACCTTTCATTGCCTCCGATAAACATTTCAACAGACTCTGCACCGGCACTTTTGGCATAAAGATCGAAGAATTCCGCACGTCTTTTGACTCCGGGATGTTCGCTGAAAGCGTTGACAACAGCAAGCTTTTTGTGCCCTCTGTCAAGCAGATAACGTGCAGCCATTTCACCTATCATCTCATTACCGCCGAGCAGTATTGACCCACCGCTGTTTTGATGCGATGAAAGCCAAACCGACGGTATCGATTCAATACACTCAAGAACATCTTTATCAGGCTGGGGACCGGTAAGTATCAAACCGTCAACCTTTGCATCAAGCACTGCCGGCGGCAGGGATTCAGCATCAGGAACATGGGCAAGTATCATATTTATACCCTGCTCCTTCAACGCTTCCTGAATACCGTTGACCAATTGCATGGAAACTGAAGAATAAACCTGAAATATATCTTCGCTAAGAACAAGAAAGGCTACTGTTTTATGTTTAAGATATGAATTATTGCGGATAGCCTTCTTCTTTATTTTAGAAAGATCAATACCTTTCTGGGCAATGATATTTCTTACATGATTTACCGTCTCATCCGAAACTCCCGGCCTCTCGTTCAAAACTCTTGATACCGTTGCGGGAGACACTTTTGCAAGTTTAGCAATCTCTAAATTAAGCATTTCAAACCTCTTTTATGGGTTATATCACAAGTCGGATTAGCATCCTGACTTTAATAATCACGTTGACCACAAACCCATCATAGCAATGTTTCAGGGAAATTTCAATGAAATTTTCTTTAAAATTCCAAAACAGTCTACATAAAGGCGTAAAAAGGCCATAAAACAGGCTTCACAAGCAATAAAATTAGCTCAAAACTATATTTTTCACGAAATCGTCCATGAAATTTCAAAAATATATTGCAAAAATTTCATAAATCACATAACATATAAGAATGATAAGCTGATATATTAAGCAGCTATATCTGTTTCGCTATAATGAATTGAATATTTAATTTAACAGCTTAGGAAGTTAAAAAATGAATTCTCTACCTGCAGGAACATGGCCGGTAATGCTTACACCCTTCGATGAAAACAGAAACATCGACTTCAATGGACTGAAAGATCTTATAGATTTTTATCTTGATAATAATGTTTCAGGCTTGTTTGCCACATGCGGCTCAAGCGAGATATCCATGCTGAGCCGACCCGAAATAATTGAACTTTGCAAGGCAACCGTAAAACAAACTAACGGTAGAGTCCCTATTGTCGCCGGCATCCCCAAATGTGATACAATTGCCCAGCAAGCAGAATTAATAAAGCAAATTTCCGGAGAAGGCGTAGATTGCTGCGTGATAATGGCCTGCTACATAGCATCCCAAGACGAAACCGAAGAACAATGGATATCAGAAGTAGAATCCCTGCTTGAAATGACCGAAAACATCCCGTTAGGAATATATGAGTGCCCGCATCCTTACCACAGATTACTCCCACCTGAAACACTCAAATGGATAGCCCAAACAGGCAGATTCCTGTTTCACAAAGATACCTGCTGCAATATAAAGGATATCAACAATAAACTTGAATACTGCAAAGACACCAATCTATCCTTTTATAACGCCCATACTGGTTCCTTGCTCGACTCAATGAAAAACGGAGCCAAAGGATATTGCGGCGTAGGAATTAATTTTTATCCCGAACTCTACAACTGGATATTAGACAACTATGACTCTCAACCTCATCTGGCCGAAGAAATCGCTGATTTTCTTTCAAATGCCGAAGGCATATTCGGAAGCGAATACCCGCCCTCATCAAAGGTATTTCTCAAAATGAGAGGACTCGAAATATCACCTGTATGCAGGGTAAGCGAAACGGCAGTAAGCGACCAAATGACTCAAAACCTCAGATTGTTATTAGAAAAAACCAATTATTATATACAGAAAGCAGATACTCAAAGCTGCACGCCTGCTAATATAGGGGCATAGAAACACGGCAAGCTAAAATAAAAAAGCCCTGTTTTCGATTATTGAAGTCGAAAACAGGGCTTTTTCATTAATGCCAACGGTGAGACTCGAACTCACGACCGCCGGTTTACAAAACCGGTGTTCCCAAAACATAAGTAATGAAACAGAAGTATCTTACAAAAACAACCAAGCAATAGGGACATTAACTGGGACACAGATGTGTACACCCAATAAATTAGCCACTTTGGATAATGACCTGCAAAATATAATCAACAAATGGTCAAGTCTGCCAGAACATATCAGGCAAGCAATTCAAACTCTCGTTCAAGTATCTAAGCGGTAAATTATTCAAGATTCGGAGACCTTCGGATCGACAGTCCGACTCTCTGGTTTCGTAAGTATCTACTAATAAATAATTAACAACTGATATTAAAAGACTTATAATTTCAACCGTAACACAGTCGAAGCTCAACAGTAAACCAAACGTGCATAACTGTTGCAAGTGTGTTGCAAATTCAAGACCTGGATCAACCTCTTTTGTCCTGTATTGAACCAGGAATATATAATGATACTGATATCCAATGCATAGAAAGACTCGGCGGTCTCCTGAAATCAGACCACCGCCTTGCCACTTGAAAAACTTACTATTCAAGCTGAACCTACAGTGCCATTGCGCGAAGACTTATGTATTCGGTGTTAAATTAAGTCAAATATAAATTGCTTTCTACAACACATAACATAATTACAATGCATCGAGTATAAAAAACAGCTCAAATTAATTTAATTAACTCATCAAAAAGCAAAGACCTGGTAATGGATGAGTTTTTGTACCCCACGGGATTACTGACCTTTGAAGATTGATATCAATTACGAAACAATGAAATAGTAACTGCCGTAATGACAAGAACGGTATTCACTATTAAAACAGTCGCGTAGGCATGAACATTAATACTTAAAGCATGCGGCAACCAACCAAAATAATTCATCATAAGGTATATATTAACCAAAACAGCTACCATAGTACCCCAAAGCACCGCTTTATAATCGACTCGTTTAACAAAAAAACCAAGCATATAAATACCAAGTACACATCCTCCAAATACTGAATTTAGTATAAAGCCAAGATCCACCATGCTCTCACGTGGCACATAATGAAACGCTATCGCACCAGATATCATAAATACACCTGCCGCAATTGATATGAGCTTGGCTCTGGAAAGATAATAAGCATCGTCTGAATTTCTTGATAAATAACGCTTTAATATATCAACTGTAAATATCGTGGCTATTGAGTTTATTGAAGAATCAAGAGAAGACATTGCTGCCGCCAGACATGCCGCCACAATAAGCCCGGCAACTCCTGCCGGTATCTTTGTAAGTATAAAATACGGCAGTACCTGATCGGCATTCATACTTTGGACTGTACTATCGGGAAACACTTTATAGTAAACAAACAAGCATGTTCCCAGGAAGAAAAATAAGAGCCACATTGGGACACTCATAATTGCACATAACAGAGTAGCTTTACGAGCTTCTCTCATTGACTTAGATGCCAAATATCGCTGTATAACGTTTTGGTTACTCGAATACTCAGTCATAAACCCTATTAGCCCCATAATAGCCATTACAAAGAAAGTTCTCTGATCAAGCCCCCATTCAACTGGACCAATACTAAATTTATCATTGGTCGCACCTACCTCAAAAACCTGCATTAGACCTTCAGGCAAGGCAATCAAAATGGATACAAAACAAAGTATGCCGCCAAGAAGGAGTATTAAGGTTTGGACAACATCAGTCCATATAACAGCCTCAAAACCACCAAGAACTGTATAAAAACTGATAAATATTCCACCAACAATGATTACAAGTATTATTGACTGGCCCGTCAATATTGCTATAGGTATTGAAACAAGATACAACACTGTACTTAGACGTAAAAGCTGCAATATTATAAAACTAACAGAAGCATACAATCGCACCAAATGGCCAAATCTTTTTTCAAGATACTCAAAAGCAGATGTAATCCTGCCTTCTCTGAAAATCGGTATAAAAATAAATATGGCCGCTATTGCTACAAATGGCAACATTAGATTCGGAATAATATTTCTGTAATCCAATACAAAAGCAGCTGCAGGCAAAGCCAAAAAAGTTACAGAGCTTATTGATGTTCCCAACATAGAAAGGCCTATAGCCCAACCTGGAAAAGAACGATTTCCGAGAAAGTAATCCTCTGTACTCTTATTTCGAGTTGCAAAATAAACACCAACTGCCGCCATTCCAAACAAAAACAAAAAAATAACAGCAATATCCAAAGGACGAATGACCAAAGAAAGCATTAAATAATAGCTCCGTCTAATTATAACCAGTGATTAGTTCTCATGCCAATAATACATATTGTCAGAATTATACCAAATAAGATTTTCCAACAGATTCAACTTCGCGTGAAAGAATTTGTAATTGTTCCAACTGTTGATCAGTCAGTTCTGTAGGCCTGTACTTACAGATATGATTAAGAGGAACACCTTTAAGCTTAAGAAAACACTTGGCAACTGCAGGATAAACATTACTTATCTTCAATATGTTTTCTTCCGTATTTGAAAGAAGATTTTGTAAGTTCATAGAAAATTCAGCACCTTCGCCATGCCTCTTACATAATGCTGCACAAAGATCAGGATAAAAATTAGACATAATGCCGCTGTAACCATTTCCTCCATAATTTAATGAATCAAGTAGAGTATCTATATGAGCATTAAAAAATTTCAAATTTGAGCCATTAGACATTCGAATTTTCTCTTTAATTTTGTTCGTATCGCAACTTGTATCTTTATGAAAAACAAACCTCCCTGTCTTTGCTACCCATTCATATAATTCAATATCTAACAATCTATGATATGGTAAAGGACATTCGTATATCCCTAATGCAAAATCACCTGTCAATTCCATCAACTTCTCAGCCCGACTCTTCCATACAGAATCTTCCTCTGATTCATCTGCAAGCTGATTTACTGCGATAACAGCAACATCAACCCCGATATCCAGAATCTTTTTTATAAACTCAGCCTGACTCTCAATTTTATCGTGCATTATCGCCCCAGAAAGTACAGGTTTTCTTTCATTAACTTTCTTTGCCGCAAAAGATGCAATTTCCAACATATCCTGTGAGCTCAAATATTGTATCTCACTTGATGCACAATTAATAAATAACCCATCGGCACCGGAATCAAGATAAAAATCTATTAGATGTGACATTCCATCCCAATCAATAGAATGATCATTATTAAACGGTGTTAAAGTCACAGGATATAAGCCGTCGTTAATAAGCTGCTTCATAATTTTCTCATTAAAAATTCGTTCTTAGTTCAGTAAATTCTCAAAACAATTTTCAGTAACCACACGAACATATTCCATATGCATAATTTTCAAGTCTGTGAAAAGTTATCCGATTGGCATTGTGATAACTGTCTGCACCATCATAAGCGGTTCTGGACAAATATATAATATCTTCTCCATCAAATTCCCAATCAACATACTGAAATCCTGAATAATCAATAGAATCGTCCCAAGACATAATCGAATTGTCTTGTATCAATGTTAACACATATCTCCAGTTTTTAAGATCTGCAGAAGCAATCAACGAAAGAGTGTTCCTCTGCTGAGGCTCATTCAGATCAGTATTATTATTCACAATTGCAAGACTCAAACCTGTAATAGAATCATGTTTAACCGCAAACTTATGCATACCTCCAAGCATGTCAATAAAACCGCTATCAGGCCCATCTACATCCCATAACAAGGTTCGACCATCACTACTTAAACTTAACAAAGCTGCTTTTTCAGTTGTAGGATACGAATTAAACCGCTCCAGCAACCAGATTTGTCCATCTGCGTCTACGGTCACACTGCCTTCCAACCAGACAGGTAATGTCGCTCCCCATTCTACAGGAGTATTGCTAACATCATATTCCACCTTATTACTCATAACCCAGCTATTTGAACTTAAAAGATCATCGTCTAAACTTGCAGATATAACCAAAGCCTTGAATTTACTGTCAAGAGTTGTATCTTGATCTTCAAAAGAACGATATACTCTGCCATTATGGATCAATACAGGTACTGAGCCAGTGGTGTAATTTGGTGGAGTTGTGCCAGTCCCACAGGAAAATAAAATACCGTTATCGGTACTTGTCCATGTGGCACCTTCATCAGAACTCTTCGAAATCGCTATATCTCCGCCAGGTGAATATACACCAAGTAAATAAACATCATCGTTATACTCAAACATGCTAGCCCAGTACATATGACTTATTTCAACTGGACTGCTCCATGTCAATCCGCCATCTGTAGAAGAACTTACCGCCGTTTTCCATACACTAACTCCATCACCAAAGAAATCATGACTTGCCAATAAATGTCCATTATCAAGAAGAACCAAACTAGGTGAACCATAATAGACATCACTTGTCTGACTTTCTGCAAAAGCTTCAGATATCCATAGACTCTCAGGTTCATCAGGAACCGCAACATTATAGTTCCCCTGTATCTCCTGCAAACACAAAGCTCTTCCATAAACCGCAACTTCATCTATCCAACCCCTGAAGAAACTAGTGCTTGCACAATCACGACCTATTTGATCTGTCTGAGAGATAACTGTCCCGGAACTATAGAGTTCACTGCTAAAACTTACATTTTCAGTACAAACCAGAGAACCATTGACATAAACACGAATCTGATCATTTATAAAATCACTCACACAAGCTAAATGAACCCACTGATCAAGAGTATTAAAGGACGTATAACAAACCTGATATGAATCTGAAACAGAACTTCTTGCACCAACTTTGATTTTAGTAGCTCCTGCATAATAGGAAACAAAAATCTCAATACCGGCCTGGGCATCATTAATGCGAGAACAAAAAACAGGCCTGAAAAGAGAATTTGAATCCGGCATATCTGCACATCGTACCCATCCCTGAACAGTAATACCATTAGAACCATCGAGTAAATTTCTCATTCCAGTTCCCAAATCAACACCGCTGGCATTACCATTAAACCAAGCTGCCTTTTCATCAATCCCCGCATTTACAATGGAAACATCACCATCATAATACGAAGTCAGTATATTTTTTATACTATCTCTTGCAATAGCGTCATCAATACTTTTAGAATCATCAAATTTCCATAAAGCCAGAGGACTATTAATTAGCTGCTCATCTGCAAGGACAGTATCACTTATCCTAACCTCATCAATTATCCCATCAAAAAAAGAGGAATAGCTTGTTGAAGGAGCCTTAGCTCCAATGGTAAACATAGGATGTTCAAGTAAATCGCTTATTGGATCAGCAGAAAAAACTGTACTATCAGAACTTCCGTTAACTCTTACAACGGCTTCTTCAGTTAAAGAATCGTAAGAATATGCAAGGTGATAAACTACACCTGTACTCAACGGCACACTCGAAGTAACTGTAAGCCATGAACCATCTGATGCTCTTGATACACCTTCTGCATAAGTATAACTATTTTCAGTCCTTAGCCTTATAGCATAATTCCAGTAATTCGCATAAGTTCCGGATCGGTCACATAGTGATACCACATAACTGGCATAACTATAACCTTCAGCCGGCAATGCTGAAATTTTAACAAAAGCTTCCACCGTAAAATCTGAAGAGACAAGTGCCGCACTATCTGTTTCAGGAGTGTAACCATTAATGAAGGAACAGACATCACCGGGTGATACAGAACTGAATAGTAAAGCACTATTGCCGCATATACCGGTAGTCCACTGCGGATCCATCCAGTCACTTGTACTGGTACCTCTTACAAAATTAGAACTTACGAGTCCTGTTTCATCAGTTAAAGATTGTCCACTGCCTTCATCGAACTTCCAGAATGCCAATGTATCAGCATAAGAATTGATACCACTAAACGCAACTAAAACTAAAATTATAAACGTAATAAATCTAACAACCATAATATCCTCGATAAAAAGAAACAACACATTTATTCCTTTAAGATAGTTATGAAATTGACGTTGTTTTCGCAGAATCATACTATCTCTCATTAAACCAATATATTGCAAATTCAGAAAAATCTTCAAAATCAACATTACAGTCAAAATTAAAATCCATTACAGAGTAACCTGCTCCCCCACATGCAAAAATAGATTCTGTATAATTTTGAAGTCTATGAAATGTTATACGATTGGCATCATGATAGTTAACAGCTCCATCATATGCTGTTCTTGAAAGATAAATTATATCATCACCGTCAAACTGCCAATCTATATACTGGAAACCAACATATGCAACAGATTCATCCCACGAAACTATAGAATTATCCTGAATCAAAGTCTTTACATACTTCCAATTCCTGAGATCTTCAGACGCAATAAGCGATAATGTATTTCTCTGTTGAGGATAATTGCTATCAGTGTTGTTATTGACTATTGAAAGAAATAAACCGGTTGCAGGATCATGCCTAATAGCAAATTTATGCATAGCTCCCGGCATATCAATAAAACCACCTTCAGAATCATCTACATTCCATGAAAGAGTTTTGCCGTCATTAGAAAGTTTCAGCAAAGCCGCCTTACCGGTCATTGGGTAGGAGTTAAATCGCTCCACAACCCATATATTACCATTCGCATCCGCAACAGTGCTTCCTTCAAGCCAAACCGGCAGCGTTGCCCCCCATTCTTCAGGAGTATCAGCAATATCATATATAACCTTGTTACTCATAGTCCAGTTAGCAGCGTCAAGCAAATCACTGCTTAAGTCTGCTGAAATAACTAACGCCTTAAACTTACTATCCAAAGCTTCGTCTTTATCTTCAAATGAACGATAAATCCTTCCATTATGGAATAAAACAGATACCGAACCTGTCGTATAACATGAATCTTCTACGGGAAACAAGTAACCATTTTTACTACTGTAGGGTATAGTCCAAGTTACTCCCTCGTCAAGACTCTTGGATATAACAATACTACCGCCAGGTGAATATACACCAAGTAAATAAACAACACCACTATATTCAAACATACTGGCCCAAAACATATGATTAACATAGACAGGACTGCTCCATGTTAATCCGCCATCAATTGAACGACTGACTGATGTTTTCCATTCAGTGACTCCATCACCAAAAAAATCGTGACTTGCCACAATATGACCGTTATCAAGACTGACCAAGCTCGGTGAGCCATAGAACACGTCACTTTCCTGACTTGCTGGAAATGCTTCTGAAACCCATAATCCTGTTGGTTCAGACGGCACTACCGCGTTGTAGTGCTCCTGTATTTCCTGCAAACTCAAAGCTTTGTCATAAACAGCAACTTCATCAATCCATCCTCGAAAATAATTCGTAAGCCCGCAATCTCTACCAATCTGATCACTTTGGGAATAAACATTCCCAGGTTTATAAAAATCACTGTTAAAATTAACCGATGCTGTTTTAACAAGTAAACCGTTAACATAGATACGAATTTCATCATTAATCAAATCACTGATACAGACAAGATGACACCATTGGTCTATAGCTGTAAATGGAGCCAAAACAAGCTGATAACTATCAGAAACATCACTTCTTGCTCCAACCCTTATTTCTGCACTATTTCCATTAAAAGAGAGCAAGACTTCAAAACCTGCTTGTGCATCATTAATACGAGAGCATAATAGCGGTCTGAAAGTAGAAACTTCTGTAGGTAAATCTGCTATTCTTATCCAACCTTCAACAGTTATCGCATTCGAACCGTTTAATAAACCGCGTAAAGGGATTCCTAAGTCAATGCCACCATCATGTCCATTAAACCATGCAGTCATGCCATCAACTCCGCCCTCAACGATTGATATATCGCCATCATAAAAAGATGATGGCGATATATTATCTATACTATCTCTGGCTACAGCGTCATCAACACTCGAATTATCATTAAATCGCCACCATGTCAGCGGATTATCTGATAATACCTGAGTCTGATAAGACGCACTTACCAACGTAGTAAAAAACAGAAATGTTATTAGCCGTAACTTATTCAAAGATAGCCCTTTATCAAATCAGTTAAATTGTTTAATACTGCAGACAACTTGAATCATAAGGAATAGTACAAACCATCCACTGAGCTGCAAATTCTGCAAAATCTTCAAAATCAACAACACAATCCTGATTAAAGTCCATCCTGTCATAACCGGCTGCACCACACTGATAAGAAAGCATTTCTTCGGTGGTTAAAACAGTATCACTGATTCTTACCTCATCTATGACACCATCAAAAAATGCCGAATAACTTGTTGATGGAGCTCTTGCTCCAATAGTAAACATAGGATGTTCGAGAGCACTGCTTATAGGCGCCGCAGTAAAAGTTGTAGTATCAGACTGACCATCAACCCACATCTTGGCTTCATTTGTTGCTGCATCATATGTGTATGCAAGATAATAACTCACTCCTGTTTCAAGTTCAACACTGGAAGTTATTGTAGGCCAGGAACCATCCAACGCTCTGGATACACCCTCGGCATATGTAACACCATTATCTGTTCTCAAACGTATAGCATAATTCCAATAGCTGGCGTATGTACCGGATCGGTCACACAATGACACTACATATCGAGCCGCACTATATCCTTCTTCAGGAGCAGTTTCCATGTTTATAAAAGCCTCAACAGTAAAACTTGAAGCTACCAACGCGAAACTTGCCAGTTCAGGATCATATCCGTTTACAAACGAACACACTTCACCGTAAGGAAATGCTGTAATAACATTAAAATCCAATGCGTAATCACCACGTATACCATCAGTCCACTCCGGATCCATCCAATCACTTGCACTGGTTCCTCTTATAAATTCAGGAATAGTATTACTGCTCTGGTCAGAGAGAAGTTGCCCGGTTCCTTCTTCAAAACCCCAATAGCCCAATGTATCACCATTAAGCGACATATTTACCAAAAATACAACAATCAAACAACTCAACATCATTAATTTTGTTTTCATAATTACTCCATAAAAATTAGTTAAAGGCATAAAATATTTTTTAGTATAAATTGCGGTCACTAAGCCAATTGCTCAAGAATTCATTAAGATCTGCTGCATCAACCACACAATCCTTATTAAAATCCATAGGCGAATAACCCCAATATCCGCAAGTATGTGAAAGCAGTTTCTCATCAGGCAAGGCAACACGACTGATTCGAACCTCATCTATAACACCATCAAAGAAAGCGGAATAACTTGTAGAAGGAGCCCTCGCACCTATAGTAAACATAGGATGTTCAAGAGCATTGCTTATAGGAGCAGCAGTGAAAGTAACAGTATCTTCATGCCCATCGACCCATATTGATGCTTCATTAGTTGTCTCATCATAAGTATAAGCAACATAATAGTCGACTCCACTATCCAATGATACTGTTGAAGTTACAGTCGGCCAGGAACCATCCAAAGCTCTGGAAACACCCTCAACATAGGTATTCCCATTTTCTGTCCTGACTCTTATTGAATAGTTCCAGTAGCTCGCATAAGTACCTGATCGATCACATAGCGAAACAACATAACGAGTGTAACTGAAACCCTCAGCTGGAAGAGAATTCATATTAATATAGGCTTCAACGGTAAAGCTTGAACTTACTAAATCTGCACTATCAGCCTCAGGAGTATAACCGTTTATAAACGAACATACATCTCCGTACGGAAATTCTGCAGTTGCTTCAAAGCTAAGAGCATGATCCCCTTTAATCCCAGTGGTCCATTGCGGATCCATCCAGTCACTGGCACTTGTTCCTCTTATGAAGTCAAAACTCGCATCCCCAATCTCGTCAACAGGATACTGCCCAACACCTTCATCAAACTTCCAATAAGCAATTATATCAGGATCATTTAGCTCACTACTCTGATAAAGAAGTTCAGCCTCGGAGAGAGCAGTGTCACTGATTCTTACTTCATCTATAACACCATTCATAAATCCTTTAGGAACTTCACCCGGTGATTTCGCACCAATAGTCAGGTATGGATGCTCATATACATTATATGGATCCATAGTAAGAGTTTGTGAGGTTGCACGACTGTTTACCCTGATAGTCGCCTCTTTCGTAGCTTGGTTATAAGAAAAAGCAACATAATACGTAGTATTTGCTCTGATAGGAACCACAGATGTTATCGTAGGATACTGGCCGCCGACATTGGTAAAATACCCTTCTGCATAAGTAACGCCACTATCTGTTCTCAATCTGATCGCATAATTTGCCCAGCCGGCACAATAACCGTCAGCATTTTCGGCACGGTTAAACAGTGATACTACATGATAGCCTGCATCGTAGCCTTCTTCCGGCAATACAGATACATTGAAGTATGCCTCTACGGTAAAACTTGTAGCAAGAAAATCAGAACTCAGAACTTCAGGATCATCAATATCTGCGAAACTGCACCATTGCCCTTCACTGTACTCTATTGCGCTATCACCTATAAGACCCTGCGACCATGATGGATCATTTGCATCACTTATGTCTATTCCTCTGACCAAATCATAAGAATTACTGATCTCACTTGCAATTTCCTGCCCACTTCCTTCTTCAAATTTCCAGTAAGATAAAGTACCGGCCTTTAAGACTGAAATACAAAGAAGAAACATAACCATACAAACACAATTGAATTTTGACATAATTGCCCCCGAATTAAATTTTAACAATTATACATTTGTTACTCTGCGCGCACATTCTCCGCAGAACATTAAAATGAATATTCTTATAGAATTTGATTATTTCAGATTAAGCAATGAACTAAAAGATTAATATATTAAGATTCACCCTCTACAAGTTTGGGCTCAACCGTTATACTTATACTTCTATCCACATTAGGTGCCTGAATTCTCCAGATCAGCAACTGTACAACCTGTTGTAGCATCACCTCTGCACCTATGTCAATTGTAGCCGGACGCGGATATAATCCAACTCTAAATCTCATGTCATTATCGCATCCAAGTATTTCTACGTCTTTGCCTATTTTCACACCATACTTAAGAAGAAGTCTGTAAACTATCGCAACCTGCAGATCAATGGGTACAAACAATCCGGTAGGTTTATTCTGTGATTCTACAAATTTTCGAACCAATATTTCAAGACGAGCTTCAAGCTCTTCGGTAGAAGTCGTCTTATTTGCTCCGGATTCATCCTCATAAATATAATTCTCTATTTCAACACCGGCTTTTTTAGCAAGAATGTCAAAATAAGCACACCTGCTTACAACTGCCGGATTATCAAAATAAGCATTGATTAATCCAATCCGTTTGTGATTACGCTCAATGAAATAATCCACAGCTAACTGACCAACATCCTTATTACCAGGCAGAACAACATCACCCTCTTTTTCATATCTTGAATTAAGCCATACCTTAGGATAACCCTCAAGCATATCAAGAACTTTAAAATTGGGATGATGACCAGCAAGAATAAGCCCAGACACACTGCCATTCGTTATTTCAAGAGGAATTTCGTCAGTATTGGATAAATCAAACCTCAACAGTTGAATATCTCGATCTTTGAGCTCTTGTTCTATCCTGTCAAACCTTTCACTTCTTGTAGAAAACACCCGGTCAATAGGGTCACAGCTAAGAGTAATAGCCGCTACAGTCACAGAAGACTTACTTGTCTGATTTTTCTTCTGTCGAGGCTTATAATTAATGGCTTTTGCAGCCTCTTTTACGCTCTGCACATGATCTTCGCTGACACCAGGACACCCATTTAATACACGGGACACAGTTGCCTGAGAAACGTTCGCTAATTTTGCTATTTTCATCATTGACATAACATCATAATAACAAAACCAAAATCAATGTCAATATTATTATTCTGAATAATTCATCATTATTTACAAACAAATCACACAAAAACAGCCACATCAACCACAAAGTCTTTATTTACAGTTTTTTACAAACATAACTCCTCGTAAACTGCCTATAAAACATTTCTATAAAACGCAATAAGCTTCTTAAGCCAATTAACAACTAAAAACAAGAACAATACACTTAAACCATTACAATTAAGAATTTTAAGTAAAAAAAACAACTAAAACGATAAACTTTAATTGACCACAAATACAATCGACAAAAGAATAATACCTGCATAAAAACTCAATACTATTCAGAAATATTCAGAAAACAACAAGATTTTATTCTTGACTTCCTAATCATGTCAATGCTATAATCAGTCCTACGTTACTTAAGGTTTTACTCAATTTGTGATTGGAAGAAAAATGTTAAATAAAAACACTCACTATAAACACCCTGCCGCATTCACGTTAATAGAACTCCTCGTAGTTATTTCTATAATAGCTCTGTTAATGGCTATAATGATGCCAACACTTAGCAGTGCAAGAAACCAGGCAAAAGTAGTAACCTGCAAAGCCAACTCCAAACAAATAGCAACACTCGTGAACCTGTATCAAACTGACTGGGAAGGTTACGCTCCTGTTGTCCTTAATTTATGGTCTCTTCCTTATGCTCCACCTAAAGGTGTAAACCTTTCCGTTGCATTAATGGATTACACAGATATCAAACTCCCAGGGACTTGGAATATAAATGACTTTTTCTTTGGCGGACCTGGTCGCGTATCAGAATATTATGAGGAATATTTACCTAAATATTTCGTATGCCCTTGCAACCGAGGCAAAGAATATAATGCAGATCAACACTGGAAAGAAAGCGGAAGTATATCAATTGCCGGACAAAGATACAAAACATACATAATGTCAACCTTCACTGAAACATACGGAACATTTCTTTGGCCAAAAGAAAAAAATGACGAAATTTGCAGTTTGGGAACAAGTGAAGAAGATGGTATACGTAAACACGGAGTTCTTAACTGGTGGAATCATCAAACAGCACCAAAATCAGGTAGCAACCTAAGCCCTTTAAGCAACTATTCCGCTCTTACCCCCGTAAGATGGTCAACACGAGAGGTAAAAGAAACAAATGCCTCTTCACTCGGTGACGCAACAATATTTTATTGCGGAGCAGGTGAATTTCTCGGTTCAGATGGAACTGCAAGTTCAAACGGCAACACTGGCGTATCCATAATGAATCCGGGCCAGCATAAAACAGGCAGCTCTGGAGGTACTATAGCCGCATTCGGCGACATGCATATAGAATGGGTTAAAGGCACCAGAATCGGCGACAAATAACACTCACAGGCATCTGAAAATCTTGACAAAAAGGTACTCCATGCGTAAGGTTATAATTATATATCTGACAGTTTTTATCCATTTTCAATCAATAGCCTCCACTCCTGTGCTTAAAAGCGGCAAACCTATACAGAATACTAATTCCGCAGCACCATTCAGAGGCCCAGGCCTGGGCAACAAACTAATAGGAACAGCTTTTACAAGTCCTTCAAACAATAATAGACCTGACATATTCATACAGCACACGGTTCCACTAAAATGGAACAAAGAAGTATTGCTTTACCGATGGCAATACGACACAGAGGACGGACGACCGGTATTCGACAGCGGCACGGTAATAACGCATCAAATAGCAAAACAATACACCCCAAGATACCTCTTTCAAACTAAAGATCATTCAATACATTGCATATGGACAGACAGTAAAAGTATGATTTACTCCATACTTGATATTAAAGAACTAACTTTTAAGGAAACTGACAAATTTGATGTAACACAAACACCTCAAATTAACAACACCATGACAGCCTTGTCAAACTTTGATGGTTCAACAAATTTGATATTTTCTGTATCTCACGGCAATTATATGGGTTGGCAAGCATTAAAAATGCACACACGAGGAAATGTTTACGACCCGTTCGATGGGGCTGGTATTTGGAGAGGAGAAATGCCAACTGCCGACCTTTATACAATATCCTTAACTGATATTCAGCAAAACAAAGCTAATAGCTTAAAAAAAATAACATCCTCATCAGAGTCTGTTTTACTTCATCATGGCTGGTCGATGACAACTGTAAATCTCGGCAAAGGACACGAAAGAGACATTATAACCGGAAGCATGCTCGGCAACTTCTACTATTTCCAAAATATTTCACTAACAAACATAGAAATAGCTAAATCAGGATACATAATAGACCCTCAATACACTGCCATACGACATCCCGCCAACAGTCCATCTCCAATAGCATATCCAAATTTCAAAACCGGTCTATCTGATCTACTGGTAACAAGCGAAGGTTGGATGTCTTATTATCAGTTCACAGGTGAATTCAAAGATGAGATGCCGGTATATAAAGCTTTGGGACCAGCCTTAAAAGTTGATGGCGAACTTACATTCGGCACACTCCCCGTTATCAATGTAGTTGACTGGAACGGCGACAATCTACCCGATATCATATCAGGTAATTCTCACGGCACAGTACTATTGGCAGAAAATAAAGGCACTAAGGATAAACCGTGTTTTATCACAGGAAAAAAACTTACTGTAAACAATACGCCTATTTTGATACAACCCGGATACAGCGGCTCAATACAAGGACCTATGGAAGCACGTTGGGGATACACTTGCCCTACAGTAACCGACTGGAACAGTGATGGCTTGCCGGATATGCTTCTTTCGAGCACAGAAGGAAGACACCTTGTTTATATCAACAATGGCACAAAAGAACAACCCAACCTAACTGCTCCCACCCCTCTTTACTGTAATGGACTTGATCTTCACGGCACATGGAGAGTTCAGGCTGCCGTAGGTGAAATTAAAAAACAAATGGCCTACATCACGCTTGACGATCAGGATGAATTCCACCTTTATTGGAGAATAGACGACTATAACGTACGTGATGGTGGCAAGCTTCATCTAACTGACGGCTCAGTTATACAAGCAAATTATCGCTACGCCGGCGGCACCGGTAGACTCAAACTACACTTAGCAGACTGGGATCAAGATGGTCATAAAGATCTTATTGTAGGAACAATGTTGGAAAGCTCTGTACCTTGTAAAAAAAGTGGGTTGCCAAGCTCATTGGGGAATGTTGGAGCAATGCCTTTGTTTCTGCGAAATTCAGGCTCCGAAGAGCTTAAATTTGAGAATCCAAGAGTATTTCAGTTTAATGACAAGCATATTCTCCTCGGCATCCATAGCTGCTCACCTGTGGTTGCTGATCTTGACAATGATAAGAAACTTGATTTGATTGTCGGAGAAGAAACAGGACGCGTATTATTTTACGCACATGACGAGATCACCTTTTCAAACGTCAAATTACTCGATAACATTGTACCCAATTGTATATGGCAGAAAACAACCATCGACAGTTCTTGGCACAACAACTTAAACTGGTGGCGAGGTATCCCGGATAAAAAATCAAATGCAATTATAAAAAATAAAACCTCAATAGTATTAGACGCAATGAATACTTATTGCAAAAATCTGTCTTTATCTGGCAATTCATCCTTAACTATTGACAAAAAACAAATACTAAACATTTTTGATAAACTTACATTAGAAGCCCAAGCCCCGGAAAAATCAAATATAATCATAAATGGCGGCAAACTTAAAGCATCAATAATTGACTTCAAATCATCGAATAATAACATAACTATATCGCAAGGTAACATAATAACCAAAATAGAAAGCAGAAAAAAAATAGAAGAATATATAGCAAAGGGAAATATAAGAGCGTCATCCCCCAAAGATGATATATCAATTACAACCAATGGGAAGCTTATATTCATATCAGTATCTTCAAAGAACTAATTAGAAGGGCTCCTTGAGGAACAACAAAAACAGAACAAGTTGAACACCAATCTAACTGCAAATATATGCGTCAAGCCGCGCACGTATACTTACTGATTTCGAAGCGGCAAGACAAATTCAATTAGCAGAAAAAGAAAAAGCCTCAAAATCGCTAAAATAAGCAATTTCAAGGCCTTACAAAAACACACCCACCAAGATTCGAACTTGGGACCTACGGATTAGAAATCCATTATTCGCATCATAAGCACCAATTTAACAATGACTTAAAACGTGTTTTCAAGCAACAAATAAGGATTACAAGTAAATAACAAGTAGAGACAAACAAGACCGACAAGTCAGTATCCACTGCAAATTGACGAACTTTTTGACGAACTATCCTAAAAGCGTAATCACCTAAAATTCAACAATGCAAACCTCCGTCCATTACAAGGTTTTCACCGGTAATGTATGCTGAGGCTTCTGAAGCGAAGAATACAACTACACCTTTAAGGTCGTCATCGGATGCCATCCTGCCAAGAGGAACCTTCTTTGAATACTTTTCAACAAACGCCTCAGGCTGTCCGGTAAAGAGACCACCAGGACTAATGCAGTTTACTCGTATATTTTGCGGTGCAAGCTTGCGTGCGAGATACTTCGTAAGCGACACCATACCACCCTTATGGAAATGATAGTCAGGTGGGGAATCCATATCAGTGCCTTCATAGAGCGAAAAGTCTGCCCCATAAACGCCCTGCATAGAACCAATATTAACAACCGTACCACCGCCGCTTTGTGCCATTAAATCCGTCATCTCACGAAGGATGTCAAACATACCGGTAGCATTAATATCCATAGACTTTGCCCAAGCATCAAGCGGGTCGGTGTATTTTCTCATCGGTCTGGCTACCGCATTATTAACGAAAACGTCCAGCCTTCCAAACTCACTCTTAATTTTCTCTTTAAGCTCCATTATCGAAGCGTGGTCGGCCTGATCGGCAACCATTGCATAAGCCTTGAGCCCACGTTCTCGCAAGCTGAGAGCCAATTCTTCACCGGCATCCAGAGTTCGCGAGGCGGTTATTGCTATTGTACCAGCCTCTGCCAATGCCTGAAATATAAACTTACCATAAAGCCCTGCGCCGCCTGTAACAAGTACGACTTTATCTTCTAAACTAAACAACTTTTTTATATCCATCTTATCATCCAATGATTAAGTAATTATATCAACCAGCCTTCACGAGACCACTTCTGGAGATCAAGAAACTCCGGGTCGGGGTAGGACATCTTTTTAGCCTGCGACAAAACAGTTTCACTAAGACACTTGCCGCCGGTTACCTTCAGTGCCTGGTCAAGATACTCAAACTTATCAATACCAACCAGTACGGAAGATATGCCCTTTTGTGAAAGCACAAATTTAGTAGCAAGCTCCGATAGCGTTTTCGTATCATCATCAAGCAATTCTCTATAAAGCTCACAATGCTCATCTATTGCCTTGAGTGCAGGATGTAAAGCCCTGCGATTATCAGCCAGTATGCCCTTAAAAAGTACAGAGCGTACAACAATACCAACGCCCTTTTCGTGTGCCAACTCGAAAACTTCCTGCTGCTGCTGATCCATCAAGTTGAAAGGCAATTGGATCACATCCCAAACTCCGCTATTAATTGCCTCCAAAGACTCCTCGACACTGTACACAGACACTCCCAAAGACTTAGTGAGTCCTTTTTGCTTCATATCGCCAAACGATTTAACGAAGCTCTTATTCCTTTGATACTCAAGAAGCCCGTTATGAGCCATCAAAACATCAACATAATCAGTTTTGAGATTTTGCAGGCTTGTTTGAAGTGAGTCGCTTATAATGCCGTGAATATCACTATAGCTCAAACTATTCAACTGACCAGGCTTGATATGAGCAGGCTTTGTACATATCACAACATCCTGCCTTTTATCTTCAAAAGCCTTGCCAATAAGCTCTTCACTCTTGCCGTAACCTCTGGCGGTATCAAAGAAATTGAAACCCTTCTCAAGTGAGGTGTTGAGTAAACTCACAAAATAATCATCATCTGGTCTTTGGCTACCCGCCTCAATACCATAAGGCAAGCCGATACAAACGGCACCAAAAGAAAGCTCCGACACTTCTATACCAGTTCTTCCTAAAACATTCTTCTTCATGATTCCCTTTTTATTATTTCGTCAACTGTTAAGATTAAATAATCCGGCAGCGTTGTTGTAAAAAATATCTTCCAATTCCTCAGAATTCAATCCGCAAAAACGTGCGGCATGACAAAATGCACATAAATTCTCGTAAGCAAGAAACGTAGCCTTTGATGAATTATCATATGGGTCAATAATAATAGAATCCCAACCTGCACCAACACGCACGTATGAACCTCTAAAACCTGAAGCTAAAACCAAATCCGTACCAAACAGTATTTTCTTACGATCAAATCCATTGAAAAGCTCCTCAAAAACACCAATGTCACAAACTGCAGAAGTATCTATCCACAGATTATCTGCTTTAGGAAGCCTACCAATAGCCTGTCTCATATATGGAGTGATGAAACATCTTCCGCAATGCGCAAGGATAAAATTACAATTTGGATATTTTTTAACAAGCCTCTGAATATCTTCAAGATTCTTCGCATCAGCCATCCCCGTCGGCTTTGCTAAGTGAAGCGTTATCGCTAAACCATATCTATCGGCAATCGCAATTTGGTATTCCGGAATCATCTCACAAATTGAAGCATTGTCCTGATTTACCAAATCAGCAAAACACATATAAGGCTTCAGACCGGCAGGCTTGAGTCTAACAACCTGCTCCTCTAAACAGCCAGTGGTCATTTCTGGTGTAACCAAAATCGAAAATCTGCTTCTTGAATCACTGGAGACCTCTGAGGCAACCCAATTATTTATGCCGACAGTATCGCAACCGGCAGTCGGCATTCCCATAACCAACCCCGATACTTCCACTTCAGGGAAAAGCATCAACCACCACTTCTTGAGCTTGGAATAATTAGTATTCTTCAGTAATGAATATTTCGAAACCGATACAAGACTAAAAAAATTTGGGTGAAACTTTTCATCAGAAAGATGAGAATGTGAATCAAATATTTTGCATGGCAAAAAATCCAATATTTCATTCTTATAAATAAAATCATCAATTTCATTTCTGTAAGATTCATCCTCCATAGCTAAGCCTTTCTGACAGTAAGCTTACACTTCGCCTTATGGCATTTGCTCAGGTCTATTTCATATTCAAAACCCAGCGGCTCAAGAACTCTGCGGTAGAGCGTATCGCAATGCTCACAATAATGTTCGTAAGGCTGTATATGCGTCTCATTGAGCAGTCTGCCTTTGCTTGGACAATCACGCATCTCTATCGTAAAGACACCATTAGCCTCATCAAGTTCCATACGAAAATCCGCAGCTTCTTCTGTTAATGTATGACTCCAATACTCCCAACAGCCAGCTATTCCCTTTGCCTTTGCGGACTCTCTGAGATTCCTGAGGAAGTTATCGGAAAGATTTTCCCAAAACTTAACCACTTCAGCCTCGCCTCCCTTTTCATGGAGAAACCTAAACAGTTCACTGTATGCCGGTATAAAATCAGTGCATGATATCATTTACCTGCCTCCTGAGATTTCCAAAATTTTTGAACGCATTTGCCTTCGCTGCTTTTGTAGTTGCAACTGCAACAGTAACCGGCATCTTTGCAGACAGTCTCATTTACCACCTTTGTAGTAAGACAGAAGCTATCTGTACAGAAAAGACCATTCTTCTTTAGATGGCTAACCGCCGAGCAAGCATCAATCGTCAAGACGAGCGTCTGATCTTCATAGCCAAGCTCATACTCGCCGCCTTCTCTGCTAAAAGTATCCTTCCAGTGATTCTCAAGAGCCTTTAGCCCGTTTGCTTTCAGACTCTCGGTCAATGGCTTTAAATACGTCCTTGCAACCTGTTTAAGATATTGCTTAACAGATTCTATACCGTAATTATCTTCAAGATATTTTATCGCGTAGCAGAGTGCCCCGTGAAAATCCTTGTGCAAATATTCATTATCAGACGCCTTGCAGTCTATTACTTTTTTATCTTTCATTTTATCCGACCATACATATAGCTATAAAACATCTTTTTCTTCTTCAAGCATTTTGGCGATGTCGGCCTTAACCGATGCTGGGACATCATAGTTCAGATAACCGGCAGTCGTTGAGAATATACCCATCTGAACCAGCGTATATTTGAGACCTGTCAGCCAGCTTGTGATTTTCTTTCCGCCGTATGCAGGGTAGTATATTCGGTCGCAATGTTCCTGCAAGCCGTCAAGCTTATCAAACTCTCCTGCCTTAGCCGCATCAATCATCTGATTTGCAACAGTGCCGATTATTATGCCGCCGCCAGCAAGGATACCATCGTAACCGGCCTTGAGATATTTTGGCATACCGAGTTCATAGCCTGTCATTACGAACAGGTCGTTGCGGGATTTTTTTGCCTCTAAAGCTATATCCATAATCTCATCATTACACGAAGAATCCTTGAATATCTTCACGTTTGGATGTGCGAGGATTTCCTTATACAGTTTAGCCGGTATCTCTTTAGCTCCCCTGCTGTATATACCAATAGGAAGTTGAGATTTTTCCGCGGATTCGAGATAGTATTTAAGCAACGCTTCTTCGCTCATGCAGGCAGAAAACCACGGCTCAGCTATTACAGCAATATCACCGCCATCAGCTTTTACATCATTAATTTTATCTAAAACCTTTGAGTAGGAGTTGTCAGTAACCTGCACGGCAACAAAAATATCATCACCAGCGGCTTGTGAAACAGATGAAGTAAGCTTCCTAAACTCACTTACCGGCAGATAAGGTCCTTCGCCGCAAGTACCGCCAATAAAAATCCCCTGCTGCTTCAATCGTATATGATGTTTAACCATTCGCTCAACAGAGACAGTATCAACAGTTAAATCTTCCATCAACGGCGTAGGAGAAGCAGACCACGCCGCAGTTATAGCTTTAAGTTCTTTTTTCATATTTACCACAATATCTTTCTTCTATAATTATACGCAACCTGAACAAACCAAAGGCTCACTTGTTTCAAATTTCTCTCCGAGGTCAACAAAAGGCATTTGAACCAAAACGTCAACCGTTACATTTCCTGTAGGAATCGGCAGTTTATTGCCTTCAAACGGCTGCCCATTAACAACCAAAGCGACATCTTCAATTTCCTCAACTCTTGAATAATTGAATTTATAAGTTGCCCCTCTCCACTTCCTGATAAATCCAACATTATCCCAATCAACCGGCATACATGGTGAAACTTCCAGATAATTCACATGAGGTTTGATACCCATAAATCCTTCAAACACATTTGTCACAAGTGTTGCCGCAGCACCGGTTCCCACTATATTACTTGTCCGACCTGCCGCTGCAGATCGCGGGCCATGCCAGAAATTAGGAAACCATAAAGGCACTGCTTTTGTTATTTCAACATCATCAGGATTATCTCGCA
The DNA here is from genome assembly GCA_044440125.1 of Sedimentisphaeraceae bacterium JB056. Taxonomy (GTDB): domain Bacteria; phylum Planctomycetota; class Phycisphaerae; order Sedimentisphaerales; family Sedimentisphaeraceae; genus JBITAJ01. The sequence goes on from JBITAJ010000004.1 coordinate 90,520, forward strand.
TAGGCAATACGCTTTTAATCATCTCAAGTGCAGACTGCGAAGCTCCTGCCGCAAAAAATCCATTGGCCAGCATTGTTGCACCATGAACATAAACTGAACCGTTTTCGCCTGTTCCCGGCTCCTTAGCAGTAACTCTGCCAATATGCGGCAATGGAGTCTCAAATGGAGGTCCATAAAGCAAAGGCCCTAATTCTGTAACCAGATATTTATCGATAGATTTGAGCAATATCTCTTTTCTATCTTCTGGAACCACGCCCGCTATGAGAGGCCACGCCTGCATCATAAGACTTACATGCCCATCGTCACTCGAACAGAACCTTTCGCCATCATCGGTAATGGCTCTTATATACCACTGTCCATCCCACGCATGGGTATTAACAGCATCAGCCAGCTCACGTGAGGCCTGCGTAAAACGCTCACTAACATCAAACATGCCAAGCTCATCCAGCAGTGGATTGAGGGCTTTAATCGCCCGAACCAACGCCACGCTTGTCCACGGCGATTCGCCTATACCCTTTTTTCCGATATTATTGAGCGGGTCGCACCAGTCACCATCAAGCACAAGAACCAAGCCATGCCTGCCACGTCTTTGGAGTATCCAATCAATGCCGTTTATGATACACTGAATAATACTGGCCGACTTTTCACCATTAGCATACTCGACAGTTGTCTTAAAGAAATCAATATCGCCTGTCTCTGCGGCATATCTACCTGCGGCAATACCTACCCACGAAGATATATCACTATAACGTGCGTTCATGAAGAACTCTATATAATCACCTTTAAGCAGCTCAGGGATTCGTGAAGATGTTCGAGCCATGTGTCCATCGGCTTTTGCAAGCGAACATACCGTCTTTAAGTAATAGTGAGCTCTATCAGGATTAAACGGCAAATAACCCCAACAATCAAGCATATTATTACGCCAGTTGTGAGCAATAGATATTCCTCTATCAGAAATAACTTGTTTATGAAGCTGAGTCTTAATCCACACGTTAGTCATATAATTGATTGTGTCATCAGGCGTACTAACAGTATTGCTTGAAATCAGCTCATCATAAAAAGAAATATTCTTCTGCAATATCGCGTCAAAATTAATCTTTGAAAATCTGCGAGCTATTTCCTCAGCATCATCAAGGTCGTCAGCTATTCCAAAGGCATAGTTTATTACAATAGTCTGCCCCTGCTTGATTTCAAGCTTATGTTGCAACGCCTCAATCAAAGTGGTAGCTGAAGCGTGTTTATTTGGTAGGATGGCATCATCCCAAAGCTTCGCCTGTGACTCGGGAGCATCAAAACTAAAAAGGCTGTCATTATCTCCGCAAAAAGAATCTGCCTTGATATCGGAAAGATAAAACCCACTATATTTGTAGTCAGGTGTCTCTGAACCATACTTTTTGACAAGCAGGGCTCCAATATCATCAAGATAAACCGAGCGTTCAAGCTGATTAAAATTTGATATACCTTCAAACTGTCCCTTATGATAACCAATAAGAGAAATCTTGCGATCCGGTCCGTTATTAGTTATTTCAAGTCTATTAATCTCTGTATGAGAATCAGGATCAACGAATATTGTAAGATTCGTCTTTATGCCACTATCGGAAACTTGAAATACAGTTCTTCCCGGACGATGAGTACATTTATAGTCCTGAGCTTTATCAGCTCCCGCTCCCGCATTGAGAGAAAAACACCTGCCGCTATCAAAGTCTTTTATGCAGTAATTCCTGCCGAAAGAGACCTTGTTTGCCTCAGGACTCATAAAATGCGTAAGCCCCTCACCCCTCTGAGTTATCTCAACAATAAACTTACCATCAAAGCTATAAAGGTAGTTCTCCCAGGGCTGCGGAGTTGCTGGATCGTTAATTACAAAAGCCCTACCATTATCAGAAAAACAACCCCATTTGTTTTTGAATTCCATAATTATCTTCTCAAATATATTTTAATAGTTTCTACCGAATAAGCCTCTACATCCAGCATTACTCGATTATTTTTAATTTTAAGTTCACTCGAATCTAATGGTCTTTCAAGCAAATCAACCTTCTGGGCACTTACTAACTGCGAGGCCAACTGCGGGCAACAACTAATCGATACCGAAGCTTTTTCACCAAGAGTTTCCAGTAAACGAACTACAATAGATGAATCATCCTGACTCTTTTTTATTGCCTCTATGATTACCGAATCGCTATCACAATTAATCATTGATTGCGAAACAGCAGGCATCTTTCCATCATGTACATCAGTACTTACCGGTTGAAGCTGGCGACCAAATGCATGGCCAACACGCTTAAGTTCTGCGATATCCATCTTGCCTGAATAAGGCATAAGAGCGAGCTTTATATTGTGCTTTGTAACCTCAGGCATGGGGTCGGGATTATAGCTTGAGCGAATCAGGTTTAGTCTCAAAGTATTATCCACAATGCCATAGCCATGCTTATACTCACTAACAACGGCAAACCCGCCATCATCATCAGAAACATCCGCCCAAAGCAGACCCGGAACATCCGAACCGTTCGTACCATTTCGCTCAATAGCACCGAAGGGTGTATCAAACCTGCTATGCTTAATATCAAAACCGGCAGGGAAATTCATCCTCAAGCCCGGTGTACCGATATTACTATCCCCAATCTCTTTCCAGTCAACTTCTAATTCCATTTCAAGGTATGGGCTATTTTGTTTGAGAAAATACTCAACCGAAACAGTAGAACTCTTTACCTTATATTTAGCCGTAACCGAAGTTACATAACTACCCCTTAGAGATGGTTCTAAAGAGACCAAACGGATGCCGGAGACGGTTGCCTCTGTTGCAATTCGCCATGCCGCCATTGGATCTGGCAATTCTTCCAGATATTCCAGAGAAGACGTATTTTTCTTGTCATCACAGATATTAATCCCTGTTTTTTTATCAACCATCGCCGAGACGTTGCCTGTCTTCTTGTTAAACAGAACTTGAATAAACTCATTTTCGAGACTCATCTGTCCCATCTCTTTCCATCTTATACGATGGAACTCCATGCCGTTTTTGACAGGTTCACCCAGACATTTCACATCAGTCTGCTTCTTATCGTATCCGATTGGAACTGCAAACATAGACACAAACTCACCGGCGGGCTCGATTATCACTGTAGTATAACCAAACGCTTCAACCGTAACAGGAACCATTAGCTCTACATACTCATGTTGCCAGTAGCGACCTTGACTTACCCTGTCTGCCGAAACTTTTGTGCCATCGGGAAATACCGCAGTAAACTCAGTCGCTTTAACATCATCGGTCATAAAACCGCTACCGCCATCCCAAACGGTGAGCTTAACAACCTCGCTACGTTTCCAGCCGGTAGGATTAAATATAACAAACGGACGTAATGGCCCGCTTTCATTTGAAAAACTTGAGATCTGACCATCGGCACTATTTCGCCCCACGCCCGCACTGGAAGAACGTGAAGATGTATTCACCGCTGGGTTATCGTTTTTACTGCCGGCAAACGATGTATCTATCAAAGAAGACATCTTCCTAAGCGAAAGCGTCGTAATCATGGATGTATCAGCCAAGACATTCTGAGCCTGCCCCATCTGATAATCCCTCGCCTCGGGCGTACAAGAGCCGGGAAGTATATCATGAAAATGAGCAAAAAGAGTATCCTGCCACGCTTTTCTCAACGTGTCAAATGGATAGTTCTCGCCGGTAAATACATCAGAAATAACGGCGGCAGTCTCAGCATCAAGCAACCTATTTTCAGAATCCCTTACCGCCTTTTTAATTCTCGATTGAGATGTATAACAACCCTCAAACTCAAAATTAAGCTCTCCTTCTACTACCGGAATATTATCGTATTGCTGCTGAACTATCCGGTAATACTTCTTTGTCGTGCTAAACTTCATATTCGGATACAGAGGCCAAGAATCCATCTCGATGCAATATTTAATATCACGCTCTGTAGGTCCGCCGCCATGATCGCCAACACCAAATACGCACATCCAATCCTTAAGATTGGTCGTCTCAACAAAATTCATCAACCCCTTTACATTGTGCGAACCGATAAAATCGAAATACCAGCTACTTTCCTTGTTCACCAAGACCTTGGAGCCATCAGGCGACTGCCAATAGAAAATTGGTGGCAAATCATCATCTTCACCGGTTCTACCACAGTAGTAATGACTAACCCCACCACCGCTTAAAATCATGGGAATAGTATTTGCGTGCCCGAATGTATCCGGTTCCCAATCTATGCTTACATCTTCAGCATCAAGGTCAAAATGCTCCTTGCAAAACTCTCTTGTATAGAGCAGATGCCGTACAAGGCTCTCGCCGGAAACAAAATTCTTTTCACCCTCAACCCATTGGCTTGCGGCAATTTCCCATCGTCCCTGCTGAACATAAGCCTTTATCCTTTTGAGCATCTCAGGATTGTACTTGCGAACAATATCGTACACCGCACCCTGGCTCTGACTGAAACAAAAATCTTCATACTTATCCAGAAGACGAAGAACCGTGGTAAAAGTATCATTAACCACCGCAACGGTTTCTGGCCAGTTCCATTGCCAGTTCATATCAATATGTGCATGCCCAACACAATGTATCGTGTATTCCTTTGCAACGGCTGAAAAAGGGCTTAGTATCTCCTCTGCCTTTCGCACTGAACTCACAAGCTCAGAAAGTTTTCCAGCATCAACAGCATTACTGACAAGCAACTGCGCCTGCTCAAGCAAATCCTCTTTACCGATTAATAATTCCGGCCGCTGTTTAAAGAGCCTGCCAAGAAAATCTACCTGACTGTTAAAACGCTCTATTTCCCAAGCGAACTTGGCATTAAGCGAATCAGCATCTATTTTTTTTATTCTATAATCCATAATATAAAATCAACCGCCGGAATAAACCGCTGTTGCCAATCCTTTTTCTACATCTATACCATCAACTGTCATTAAACGGAATGAACCAGCATTATGCTGACTGCTATCCCAAGATTTGAGGAAATCATAATGACCACTCATTTTTATCCATTCCCATGCATTAGCTCTAATTTGAGCACAATCCATATCCCAATAAGCAAACTTCTCTATACCCTGGTCATGAAACTTAACGATACTCGCCGGCCCCATCACATCAACTCCCCTATAATCAGGGAATAACGTAAACTCACAGTCATTGGCTTTTCCTGCGGCAATATAATCTTTATCAATTCCCTGCTGACAAATCACCTCATCAAGCAAGCCTGCTTCTATCCACGCCTTGACATCAAGCCCCTCCTCGTAAGGAGTGCTACCAAGCCATACCTTTCTCCACGATGGCCACACCCATATAGAAAGCTCAATCTTCTTACCCTTAGCACACCCAACCTCATCAAGACATTTTCTAACCTTCTGCATAAACTCAGTCATAATTTCCGCTCTTATGCTGTGGAGCCTTTTATCAGAAGGGTCTACCTTGCGGGCATCTTCGCCATATTTTTCCTTAAATCTACGTAAAATAGGCTTTTCATACCACAATGCATGCGGCCCGCGAACAAAACATAAATTTACACCATCGCAGTCTATTTGACTTGCTGATTCTCTTATCAACCCAAGCATGAAATCCTGCGTCTTAGGAAACGCAAAACTTGCCTTCTCAAGAACTGTACCATCAGCAAGCATCTGTCGACAATCAGGATTCTGATCTAAAAAACCGCCGTGACTTTGTGATGCCGGTATCTTGCCAAGTATGCCCAGTCGCATCATAATATCAAACTTGATTCCCATTTCATGACAATGCTTCGCCGCAATGTTTTGAGCGATTATGCCCTTAGAAGCAAAATTAAGGAGAGTGTTTTTCATCTGGGTTTCGCCACGATTCCTTTTGGTAGGGATTACACCGTCCTCAAAATCATAAGATGCCCACTTATCTACAAAAATAGCCCCTGCAACTTTTGTAGGATAATTAACTCTATCACCATAATTAACCGCCCAGAGAACCTTGCCAACATCAGAATACCGATACGGCTCTACCAGTGACAATATATCTTCCTCATCTTCAAACTGATTCCAGAAAAAGTAACTCATACCATCAATAGTTGATGTGAGATTGCGTGTTGAGTCGTCTTCTCTATCGGCAATAACGCTTTCAATCTCCTTATCGCTCATCGGAACAAGTTTGATATATGCGTAGTAAACCCTATGACCAAGCAGACCATTAGACTTATCCAACACAATATCCTTACCAGTCAAATCAGCACAATCAAAATACACTTCCCTCAGGAATGTAGCGTCCTGAGTTCCGTTACTTGCAGAATCATGTATCAGCCTAAAACCCTTCTGATCAGAAAGTTTTATCTGCAAAGTTGTCGGCGTGCCCCAGTTAGAATCAAATTTAGGGTTCCAATAGCCCACGTATATCTTATGCCATCCGTTAACCTGGACCGGGACAGTTACTGCCGGTGCATTAATATGTGCAAGCGTACCAATCATCTTACCTCTAAGCTCAGCGGTAGAATAATCAATCAATTGCCATTTGCCCTGCTCAAGCTTTTCAGAGAATGCCGCAGGCTTACACTTACTCATATCTGTAATATAAACAGATTTAGCAAATCCCAACCCACTAAGCAAACAACATATAAAAACAACTATACTCTTCTTCATTTCAATCCTTTATTAACCACCACTATAAATAGCATCCGCAATTCCATCATAAACGTTTATACCACCAACTTCATAAAGCTTGATATCGGTAGTATCGTAACTATCTCTAATATTCTCAAGATATTCCGAATGCCCTGCATATTTGAGATAGTTCCAAATATCAGCATCTTCTATTCTTTCCACGGCATCAAAAAACGCAAACCTGTTCGCACCATCTGTAAAAACCGACTGAACAATATCGGTAGTAACCTCACTACTTCCGGCGGAATACTGACAACCATAAGTTTGACAAAGAGCCAGCAAATCACTATCAACTTGTCCTGAATAAACAAGTTCATCAATAGAACCGGATGTAATCCATGTGTCTATATCTATCCCATCGGCAAATAAGTCATCTTCTGATACGATTGCTGTAATTCCGATACTACCATCAATAGCCGCTCTTATATCAGAAAGAAAACCATTCATAATATCTGCTCTTTTTTGAGCAATACGACTATCGGAAGAATCTATATTGCGCGGATCAACACCATAAGTTTTATAAAAAGCCACAACAAAGGGCTGTTCAAATCGAATATAGGAGGCCTGTCCTCTAAAATCAAGGCATATACTCTCTGGAGAAAACTCACTAATTGCCTCATTTATAAGGTTAATCATAAATGTTTGAACAGATGAATATGCGTAGCTCGCTCTGTTTACAAACTTGCCCTCGTATGTAATCTGCCTGTATCCTGGATTAAGTTCAACCAAACTATCAGGGCTCCAGAGTGGCATATTGGGCACACCACCGGCAATCCCCATCTCAAAGATAAGCCCCAAGTCTACAGAATATTCCGAACAAACATCGCTTACAATTTCACATACACTGGTTTGCGATAAACTAAGACTACTGTAAGTTTCATACTCTTGTTTATCTGCTATCACATTCTCATTGACAGTTTCAATAAGGACGCTACTTTGAGCATCAGAGCGGTAAACAGCTCCGGTTAAAGAAGACTTAAAGTCTGTAATAAAACCACTTGCCGCCGGCCACAATACACGATTCACATCGGTATCTACCAAAGGTTTGATAAGCCTGCGATAATCATCAACAGTTGTAAACTCACCCTTTGAAAAATAATCACGACCGAAAACAGCCGTTACCGAATTGGTGGAAGAATTGTAACTCGATACAAAATCTTCTGTAACAGGAACAAGCTTTAGGTATGCGATAAATGTCTTCTTCGCCGCAATGCCATTATCCTTACCTATAACAATATCATTACCTGTAAGGTTATGGAAACCAAAGAAAGCCTCTCGCAAATATGTAGAATCTTGCGTATCACGGCTAACACTTTCATAAGCACAGTTAAATCCAGGCTCACCGCTAAGCCGAAGCTTTACGCAACTATCGCCATCACCATTAAAACCAGGGTTCCAGTAACCAACATACACCCCATAATATCCATCCTGAGGAACAGGTATTGTTATTTCGGGGGCATCAATATACGATGGTGCCGAAAGCATCTTGCCCGATATTTGCAAACTCTCATAATCGATTACCTGCCACTTGCCAAGTTCAGCATCTTGAGAAATCGAAGTCGCAGGCGTAGCAATAGACATATCAGTAATGTAAAGGGTAAAGGAATCTTTCCTGCCTTGAAGCCAGTTCACTGCGACGGCATCAAGGTCGTCCATTCCCAATTCATCAAGCCAATAAGAAGCTACAATCCTATAATCATACATATCAACAAAACAGTCTTGATTATAATCGCCACCGCTCCACTCTGATGGGAGATATACCCCTGAAATCCAACGAATATAATCAAGCTCCCAATCGGCATCATTAGCCCCGGTCATATCACCAAACTGTATTTTACCGGAGCGGTTAAGACCCGTATATCCCGAATAAAGCGTAGTTACACCAACCGCCTGATCATCGCCGTCATAATAGAGTTTAACCCCATCGCTGCCGGTTTGTATTGTTATCCGATAGGTATGAAAATCATCCTGCGTATCAAGAGCTGTAAATCTGCAATTAGTAATATTAAAGCCATTGGATGCAAGCTCCATGATACAACCACGATCGGCAGAATCATAGAAATTCATCATCGCTGCGCCACCACCTTCAAAGAGATTATTTTTAGCCCTTATCTCAATTGTAGCACCTTGGGCAAAATCAAGATCATTTCCTTCATGGTTCCATATCAGCCCAGCATCTTTACCAGTAGTGTCAATATGAATGATGCCGTTAAAAGCATCAAAGCTTTGATCCCAACCTACGCCCCATCCAGAAACACTCCACTGACCGGTATTCGGCACAGTATCGGCATCATATCTACCCTGCCAGCAGTCACTGCTACTCTGGGCATAAATGTTTGAAAATGCTAATAAAATTAGTGCGATATATTTCATTATAACCTTCAATTCCCAATAATCTGGTCTAAACCGGCTGAAAGGTCTATATTATTTATAACTTCAATTGCGATTGTACGGCTCTGCGGAGCATAATTCCCCCAGTTAGCCATTTCGTCCTGATGACCAATTCTTCTAACCCAATTCCATGGATTATACTTAATCTGCACAGAATCAACATCCCAATATCCAAAACTATCAACACCATCATTATAGGCAGATGTAACGGTGTCAGGACTCATCGCCTTAGCATCTCGATAGCCGGTAAAGAGTGTAAAATCACAGCCGTAATTATCACAAAGAGACATATACGTAGCATCTGTTCCTTCCTGACATATAACTCTATCAACCAGACCAGAAGTAATCCAACCTTCAACATCCAAGCCCTCTTGAGCGGTTCTCTTACCAAGCCATACATTCTGATCATGAGGCCATACCCACACCGAAAGCTCTATTTCACGACCTTCGGCAATCTCAGCGGCATCTACTACGCTACGTGCCTCGCTTACCAGTGCCGTCATAAACTCTATCCACACACCTTGCAATCTGGTATCGGTATAGTCGTAATCTGTAGCATCAAGCCCGTAGAGCTCAAAAAAACGATCTATAACCGGTTGTTCGTATTGCAGGAAGTGAGGACCACGTACAAAACATAAATTCACTCCATCTGCACCGGTAGTTTCGAGTGCTTCATTTATCATAGCAATCTGAAAATCCCTAACCGCTTCAAAGGCATAACTCGCCTTATTAACAACATTACCATCTTTATTTATCTGCCTGTATTCGGGGTGCTGATTTACATAGCTACTGGGATTCCACATTATATCGCCGGGAACACGACCTGTTATACCAAGCCTGAACATTATATCAAATTCAATACCGGCATCATCTGCATAGCTCTTTGCCACCTCAACCGGACTTGTAGCAGACTGCTCCATCGTATTAAGAGCATCATACATCTGCTTTTGACCGATGATATAGCTATTGGAAATTTGTCCATTAAATAAAGCCATACGCGTATCATCGCCTCCAAGCCATGACGTTTCCGGCAATGAGGATGGATAATTCACCCTGTCGCCGTATGACAGGGCCCACAAACACCTTGCAGTATCACTATAGTGGTACTGCTCTATCACGTTTGCCATATCCTGCAAGTCAGAAATATCAAGATAATGAAAAATACTCATGCCATCAATCGTAGCGGCATCAAGCTTTCTTGTTGTAGTATCCTGCCTATCAAGCTGCACCGCAGATGCTTGTGCAACAGTTAACGGCACAAATTTAAGATAAGCATAAAATGCATTCATCCCCTGCAAGCCATTTTGTTTAGCAAGATTAACAGTTCTACCTGTCATATCCCTGCTGTCTATAAAAATTTCACGGAAATAGGTTTTTTCCTTACTATCAAAAACACCCTCATCAAGAATCAATCTATAACCGTTATCGTTATCCAACTTAATTTGCAGACCACATTTCCCGCCGTATATAAACTCCGGGTTCCAATAGCCTACATATATTCCATACCACCCTGAAAGTGCGGGTTCTACTGTTATTGCCGGAGCGTTTATAAAAGAATACGCCGCCGCCATCTTTCCACACACTTGAGCAGTTTCGTACTCAAACAAGCTCCACTTACCCTGCTCAACTGTGCTGCTAAAACCAGATACAGTGCTGGCGTTGCTAAAATCACTAAAATAAACCGCAGACCAGTCAGGTATTTGCGGCTCACCTAAAATCCACCGGAGATAATCTATATCCCAGTTTCCATCATTTGTTGAAGTAAAATCGCCAAACTGTATTCGATTAGTAATACTTGAGCTTTTATCTGTAATTGTAAAAACAAAGGCAGGGTCAACGCTATCATCAACATATAGTTTAGATTGACCTATGCCGGTTTTTAGTAATAGTCTGTATGTATGAAAAGCATCTGTAGTATCAATCAAAAACGAGCGTTTGTTTACTACATTAACCATATTTCCCATCAGGTTCAACGTTACATTCCAGCCTTGAACATCATACACACTTATTGCCGTAGCACCACCTCCATCAGAACTATATACCTTTGCACATAATTCAATCGTCATTCCAACCGAAAAATCTGAAACCTGTGAACTTACCCAATAGCAATATTCATCCGAACCGGTAGTATCAATATTCAATATTCCTGCCGAAACAGTACCACCGCTAATCCCCGAATGCGACCACTGGCCCGAAGGTAACGCATCTGCTTGGTAACCATAAGGCCAACTTGAGCTTGATGCATTCACCACGATAGGCAGTGTTAATATAATAAAAATCAGGTAGGTTATCAGTCTCATAAATATCCTTAATACAATGGGCGACCCTACATGGGTCGCCCATTGTATTTATGTTATTCTTCTTCAACAGGTCTGGTATCCATAAGCCACATATTTGCCATTACGGCAAAGTCGCCAATATCAACAATACAGTTAAAGTCAAGGTCACCCACTGGTATAAGATTATTAGAATCTCCACAGTAGCTTGTTACTCCTACTGGAGGAAAATCACCTTCGTTTGTCCAGCGGATATAATCAATATCCCAGTCAGCATCTGCCGTACCTGTAAGATCACCAAACATAAGCGTGTCAGAAGTTGTCATATTTTTATACGCAATCCTACCACTCATAAATGGCTCGTTAGCGTCATCCAGCCAGCACAAAACTGCTTGTGAATCTGGATTCAATGTAAACCTATAAGTATGAAAATCATTAGGGTCGAGATATTCAGTTGTAGAGTTTGTAAGGCTTATACGATTATTTCTAAGCGTAATACCAACCAAACTTGCATTTACATCATAAAACTGAACAACAGCAGATCCGCCATCCTGATATTCATTCATCTTAGCACGAAACTCTATACTCATGCCGGTGTTAAAGTTAAAACCGACATCAGACATTGTCCAATATCCATAATCATCATCATCGTAAGAGTCCATGTTAAGAACCCCATCTTGGGCAATGCTTATGTACTCAGCGTTTGCAACAGCAGTCCAGCCATCATTGGATGGAATATCGGTTGCCTCATAACTACCCTCCCAGGTAGTAGAATCAGCTGTAACAGCCATCAAAGACGATGCCAAAAGCATCATAAATACCATAATTAAAGTGTATATTCTACGCATAGTTTAATTCCTTATATTAATATCGTATGTAACCTTATTCAACACTTACGCCGTAAAGCCAATTGCTTACAAGCAATACTATATCATCACTATTCACCAGGCAATCGAAATTCAAATCACCTATAGGATACTGATGTAATGCATCACCACAAAGCTCTGGTGGAACTAATTGCCCCTGAGCTGTCCAGCGAACATAGTCCAACTGCCATGCAGAGTCATTGGTTCCGGTTATATCACCGAAGAAAAATCTATCTGCACGATTAAGACCTGTTAGGCCGGCAGGATAGGTAACTTCACGATTTGGTACTTTAGCCCCATCAACATAAAGCTTAGCTGTTGTAGCACCCATAGTTATACGATAAACATGAAAATCATCTGTAGTATCCATTGCATGAGTTCCAGCGGAAGAGAAATTGAAAACATTATCCTCCAAACCCATATACAACCCTACATCATTTTTGTCAAACATGCAGAATACGGCTGTAACGGATCCCTCAGCATGGTTCAGCTTAGCTTTAAATTCAAGGCTTGCACCTTCGCTAAAATCAACACCAGAACCTAAAGAGCTTTCCCAATTAAATGACGTGTCATAACTTAATGAATTAAAGTCAGCGATTCCATTATCTACAGAAGTATAAGTGCCAGCGGCACCTGCGGCAAACCAGCCATCAGTATCAGGCATTGCATCTGCCTCATAGCTATACTCCCATGTCGTACTATCAGCGGTAATGCCTGTTATTTCAGGAGCAATCGCACCGCTATTAGTCCATCTAACATAGTCGAGTTCCCAGTTAGAATCGTTGCCACCTGTTGCGTCACCAAAATTGAACTTATTGGCGTTACCAGCACTATCCAAACCAGTGAATCTGGCAACAGTAGTTACAGCTACAAAATTGTTATCAACATATAACTCAAAAGTGTCATTTATATAGCATATCCTGTAAATATGAAAGTCATCAGTTGTTGTCAAGGTAGTAAAGGCTGAACTATATAGATTTATACCAGTATCCCTAAAATCAACAATAGACCCCTTGCCATCTTTATCATAGATATAGAACGCGGCAGTTACCGCACCTTGCTGCGAGATCATCTTAGCTCTAAACTCAACAGTTGAACCATTGATAAAATCAAGTTCTGCGTCAGAAGTTAATGTCCAATTGAAACTTGTATCAAAATCAATACTATTCAATGTAAGGATACCATTAGAAACAGTTGAATAAGTTGAAGCAGGACCTCCCTGTAACCAACCAGCCTCACTCGGTAATACGTCGGCTTCATAGGAGCCTTCCCAAGTTGAAGAATCAGCGGTAATCGGGTCTTGTGGTGGAGCAAATGAACCACCATCTGTCCAGCGGATATAGTCTATATCCCAGTCCGCATCATTACCAGCTGTCAAATCACCAATACGGAAAGTGCCTGCTGCTGCAGTAGCGCCACCGTAAGTTCTTGTGTAAACAGGAGTCAGAACATCATCAATATAAAGCTTTATTTCATCTGTACCCGTACCAATTGCAATCCTGTATGTATGGAAGTCATCTGTCGTATCGAAAGCATAAAGCCCCAATCCAGAAAAATTAAAAGCAGCAGCCTGAGGCTCCATAAAAAGCAATCTTCCGGCAGTATCAGCAACATAGATTGATGTTGTTGCTCCACCCTGCCACTCATTGACCTTCGCCCTTATCTCAAGTGTAGCACCTGTAGAAAAGTCAAAGTTTGAACCGGCATCATACGACCACCAACCGGTAGTTCCATCATCAAACGTGTCAAGTTTGGCAATGCCACCAGCAACAGTAGGCGCGGTTCCGTTAACTGTCCAGCCGACAGTATCAGGAGAAGCATCAGCCTCATAGCTGTTCTCCCAAGTTGTTGAATCAGCAGTAATTTCTGCGTTTACCAGCATTGTGAACATCAACATAGACATCACAACAAACAAAAATCGAAATTCTTTCATTTGTAGCTCCTTTAAAACTATTTTATATTTCTATAACGAATATTCCATTTATCAAACATTTGAAAATGGAAATCCAACTTTTCACAAAAAACATTATAACTTTCTTTATTCCTTCCTTTCCAGGAACTTTGAACAATCGCCATTGCTCTGGGCCATGTCATATATTCTAAATGCTGCTGATTAGAAATGTACTCCGTCCACAAACATCCCTGCATTCCCTTAATCTTAGTTACCTGATCCGCCCTTATATTATCAGGAACAGGGTTATAAGAATACACAACATCTAACGGTAAAACACACTCCTTGCTCAAAGCCATTGGTTCTTTTTCAGGACTCCCCTGATAATAATCAAGATAGCATCTTTGGTTTGGTGTCATCACCGAATCATTACCAGATAAAGCTGATTTCATACATGCTTCTAATTCACCAAACCACGGCATCACCGTTGCTCCATCAGGTACAGCATCGGCATCGTCCCAACATATCATTTTCCGATCGTTTTCGGCAAGAAATTCTTTGATACGAGTATTGAACCATAACTGTAAACCCTTTTCGTCTTTCAAGCCAAGTTCTTTGATCTTTTTCTGGCAAACCGGGCATTGTTTCCACCTGTCGTGCTTTACTTCATCACCACCGATATGTATATATTCCGATGGAAACAGATCAATAACTTCTTTCAATACATTTGTATTAAACTCAAAAACTTCATCTTTTCCTAAGCAGTAAACATCTTCATATACACCCCAGCAACAAGCTACATCTACTTTATGCTCCCTGCACGAAAGTTCAGGATATGCCGCTATTGCCGCCAAAGAATGCCCCGGCATTCCAATCTCAGGTACAATAGTAACAAATCTATCTGACGCATACTCAACTATTTCTCGTATATCCTGTTGAGTAAAAAAACCGCCATGAATTTTTCCATCATAAGTTCTATCATCTGCCCTAATTTCATGATGATTACCAATGAGAGTTTGCTTTCGCCATGAACCAATTTCCGTAAGCAAAGGATATTTTTTTATCTCTACTCTCCAACCTTGATCCTCTGTAAGATGCAAATGCAACATATTAAATTTATAATAACTCATTGTATCAATAAATTTTTTAACGATTTTCTTATCAAAAAAATGCCGACCAACATCAAGAAGCAATCCACGCCAGGCTAACTCAGGATAATCTATTATCTCAAGACACGGCAACTTATAACCATTACCATCCCAACCTGTTTGAAGAAATAACTGAGCCAATGTCTGCAAACCATAATAAAACCCGCAATAATCTCTGGCTATTAAAGTTATCTTATCTTGATCTATTTTGAGCTTATAAGCCTCTTTAGATTTTGAGCCTTCTATACAATCAGATTTTATAAGAACGATTGCAGAATCGCATGAATTTGAAATTTTTAATGATAAACCAGTTCGTAAGTTAAAAATCTGCAACAATGATTCTGCACGCTCAAACTTAATTTCAGGACAAAATACGTCAAAAAAAACTGCTTTATTATAACCGTTATTACAAATCTGTATCTGAGGCTCGGGGATTATATTTATGCCTGAAAACAAAATTACACCCAGTTAATTTATATGCCAACTACGGTTGAGCAGACTTGTTCTGTCACACGCTTCTTCTTTGTTTACCGTCTCAACATGCCCGTCAAGATAAAGCATTGAAGAGTCAACAGTGTCATGCCAATCCATCTCTTCACGCCATAATACACCCTGAACAGAAACATCGGAAATATAACTGCTGAAATCAGCCGTCCAATACTGATCTGCCATATAAAAAATTTCTGCCGGATTTCGCTTAACTGCAGAGGCTTTCAAGACTGTAGTTTTGTCACCTTCCATACTGAAATAAACATTTACGCAATAACTTGTTGGTATCAAACCTAACAAATCATCTCCCTTTGCATTCTTTTTATCTAACGGACACCGAAAAACACTTGTAAGTTTTTTATTATCAGTATTAGAACTTCCAAAATATGGTTCCAATGCAATTTTACCTTCAGGATTCTTGAAAAAATAAGCCTTGTAGTCCTCAACGTAAAGAATTGTAGCCAAACCTATTTGTCTTAGATTGTTTTTACAAAGCACATTCCTCGCCTGATATCTTGCCTTTTTTAGTGCGGGCATCATTATCGCCATCAATACCGCAATAATTGAGATAACCACTAAAAGTTCTATTAAAGTAAAAGCCGCTTTTCTATTTTTCATTTTTAGCCTCTGCCCAATTAGTAAATGATTGTGGGAAACTCTCCCTGAATACCAACATTGTCTTAACAAAAGCGACTTTCTTTTCAGGCTTGTCGCTGTAACATATGTCCTCCACAAATTCAGCTATCTTTTCTCCAAAAACACTTAGATTTGGATAGAAGCCGGTAAGTGTAGGTCTTATAAAACTCCCGAGGAAAGATGTTTGCATCACAACAATCCGTAAATCCCGTGGGATTTGAAGACCTATATTGTCGCAGATTACAATTATCTCTGATGCAATGTCTTCACCTTGAACAAGTAATGTTTTAGGTCTTCTCGGAGCCATAAGCATTTGAGTAATTTGTTGAATTGCGACATCATTTTGCTGGCTCACTGTAAAAGTATTACCTGAAACCAACCTTGGATATTTCAATTCATCGAGTTTATTAAGCCGATCTCTAAAATAAGCGTGATCACCAAATACCCCGGGCTTCACAATAAAAACCATAGGCCAGGATTGGCTTTGATCTATACTGTACATTAAAGTATCAAACATATCATCTGTGTCAGCACTTACTCTGGGCAGGGACACTTCCTCATCAACACCGCCGACGACAATTGCCGGTATATCATTGTCTGCAAAAAAACTTTTAACCCATGCCGGACAATGAGAAAGCGCAAAAACAATATTATCTCTTTTAGGTCTTGACCAATAATGATAATCAGCAATACACCGCAGCCCATCCACTCCATCAGTATTCGAATCAAAAACTATTGAAACAACATCAATATTTGGATTATGATTTCTTACTCCCTCCCTTAATTCTACACTAAAAGGAGAATGAGCTTCTCTTATACTATAATCACTTATATCACATAGATTCAATATATAAAGCTGCTTGTTTGATTCAATAACTTTAGCCGTAAATTTATCTGAAATACAGGTCCCTCTTTTACCCTTTGACTCAACATAACCATACTCAGCCAATTTCTTATAAGCCTCAGCCACCGTAACATGTGCAAAACCGGTATCCTTGCTCATTTCTCTTATTGGAGGAAGTTTATCGCCCTGAGTCAGACCGTTAACAGACACGAAGCGAGCAACCGCTTCAACGACATTTTTTTGTTTACCTGTAAGATTCTTCATTAAAACCATAAAACGAGTATAACAAAAAAAAATACCACGTCAACATAAATATAACAAAAAAAAAGAGAATCCTGACAAAAACACTTCAAAGCCATCTAAAAAGACTAATACGTTATGCTTTATGTTATATTTTGCAAAAATTCAACATACCATATTGACTTACAAATCATATTTGTTATAAATTAGAAAATAGATTAACCCAACAAAACACTAAAGGACTAACTATGAACACAAGATTTGATATAGCAAATTACGCCTTAATGATCTTTTATTTAGGCTTCACTATATTAATAGGAATTATATTTTCCAAAAAAGAAAAAAACACAGAAGAATACTTTCTTGGAGGCAGATGCATACCAACATTCGTCATAGCCGTTTCAATGTTTGTTACAGTCTTTAGTGCAATTTCTTTCGTCGCAGTGCCTGGCGAAGCTTTCGCAAATGGACTGAGTATGTTTATCAGCACATTGATTATACCAATCGGAACCATAGTAGGCTTCAGCATGTTCGTCAAATTTTATTTCAAAGCAAACGCCTTCACTCCTTTTACATATCTGGAACAAAGATACGACAGAAACATTAGAATACTAATCAGTGTCATATTCATATTAATGAAACTCTTCTATCTTGGAATAGTAATGTATGCATCTGCAAAATGCTTTAAGGGTGCCACAGGATGGCCGATATGGAAAACAATACTTATTGTTGGCATTATTGGTATATTCTATACAACTCTCGGAGGAATGAAAGCTGTTGTATGGACTGACTTTTTGCAATTTTTCATATTAGTAATCGGTCTGGGAGTCGTATTCTGGAAAATATTTACAACTGTTGACGGCGGTATCATAGGCACCGTTTCTTATGCCTTTGAAAATGAAAGAGGGTTTGAAGTTCTTAAGGACATGAAGACATTTACCAGTTTCAGCATTTTTGAACGATTCACAGTATGGATGATGCTTCTCTCGGCAATTGGAACCTACACCTTTACATACGGATGCGACCAGATGACCATCCAAAGACTCCTAAGCACATCATCTTACAGAGAAGCAAGAAAGGCAACCATAACGAATGTAATCCTCATAATACCTATTATAGGCATGTTCTGGCTTATAGGACTTGGACTCTTCAGCTTCTACAACTCTACAGGCAATACATTACCTGACGGAATTCACCAAAATGAGGTAATGAGTTATTTCATGATCCACGAATTACCAACACCTGTACCCGGCTTGCTAATGGCCGCCCTGCTCGCGGCAGTCATGAGTACAATAGACTCTGGCATGAACAGCCTTTCTGCCGTCTTTGTCAAAGATATATATATCACTCATTTCAACCCTCAATCCACCACAGAGCAAGAAATGAAAATTTCCAGAATCACAACAATTGTATGGGGCATAATATTCATAGCCTTTGGAATTACAGTAGGGAACCTCTCTGAGAATATAGTTAGCAGCGTTTTTGAAATCGCTGGTATATGGGGAGCATTGTTTGGTATTCCAGCAGGCGCTTTTCTGCTTGGAGTTACGACAAAAAGAGCTCACAAAGGTATTATATATGCCTGTTCTGCAATATCAATTATTGCATTATCTGCCTTGGTATACAACTATTACACCGCCGAACTTTCACACCGAATATCATTCAATATTGTAGGAACAAGCCCATTCATAGTAATGATAATAATAGGCTACCCCCTATGTATGCTTTGGCCGGCAAAAGAAGATACCAAATCAACTGAAGGACTAACTTTGTGGACATATAAAAAATCTTGAAACTACTCCTACATATGTAAAAAAGCGAACAAAATTTTAGAACAACCCCAATACACCCCTGAGATAACACCTTGATGGAATAGAAAATCTATTAAGGAGTATAGCAATGCGCCATAATAAAGCGCCACCGGTGCGCCTACATTTCACCATCTTAATAAACAAGTAAATCATATTAAACAGGAAATTAAAAATGAAAAATACCTTTTTAGTTATCTCATCAACACTACTAATTCTCTTATCAGGTACTATCTTAGCAGTAAGTGAATATTCGAATACCTGGGAAGGATCATATGAAGCTTCAACATCACCAACTAATGATGGCTGGACTGGAGCCGGATTATATTACGACATGGAAAATTGCAGTAACGGCATACTGACTTTAGACTCATACGACAATGATAAATACGGATACTACTATCTCACCAATAATCCTGCATTTGATTTTTCCCAAGGCGCAACAGTTGAATTTAGAGCAAAAGTAAATATCTCCCAAGGTTCAGCAATAAGATTTACAATTCGTGACTCAAATAATTATGAAGTTGCTTTTGAGATTCTCACTGACAGAATCAATTTCACAAATATGGGTACTTGCTGGCTGACAACCACCGATGCTTATCATACTTTCAGACTGCATGTCAAAACCGGAACAAACCAATTCAAAGTTTATATAGACAACAACAGCAGCCCATTACATACAGCCTCCATACCCACTACATCCGGTGGCTCCTTGTTTCAATTTGGAGATTACACAACTCCAAATGACTCCGATTGGGATATTGACTACATAAGATGGACAAACACAGACAGCTACGAACCTGCCGCGATAACAGCAGATTCAGCAACATGGGAAAATTCCTATGAAGCAGATGATACCCCAGACAATTGCGGCTGGACGACAGGAGGAACTGCACCAACCGTCTCAAATGGTCTTGCTGCGATTGATACATACGATAACGATACAGTTGGTTACTGGACTTACGATACGGGGTCATGCCTCGACTTTTCTACGGGAGCTACACTTGAAATCAGAGCAAAGGTTAATGAATGTCAAGGTGGAGCAACAACATCATTATACGTTACAGATACTACCGGACGACTAATATTTATGGAATTGCAGGAAACTGTATTTAACTTCTCAGGATTAGGAACTTACGCCTTTGACACAACGGATGCCTTCCACACATACCGAATAAGTATGGGACTTGGAACCGACAATATCAAACTTTATATAGATGGAAATGAAACTGCCGCTTACACAAGAACCTACGGCACTGCTACAGCTGCTGCCGGAACTTTTAGGATTGGTGACTTAACAGGCGTAAATGATGCAGACTGGGAGATTGATTATATAAGATGGACTGACACCTGCGCTATGGCACCTGGTTCAACAGGAATATCCCATACATGGGAAGGAATATACGAGGCAGACAACTTACCAAGCAGTGAAGGCTGGACAGCATCAGGCTATGCTTCAACTGTCTCCACCTGCGACGGGGCAATCTTAAACATGGACACCTTTGACAACAACCAGACAGCTCTTTGGACATTAACATCCGCTCCAGCGTTTGATTTTGATTTAGGAGCTACTATAGAATTCCGTGCGAAGACTATTAAGAATGCCTCTGAAACAGGTGGATTCAAAATAATCGCACAAGACTCTAACAACCAAAAAGTAGAAGTTAGCTTTGCAAACAACAAGCTCTCTATAAATGGTGGTACAGAAATCGGTATCTTAACAGACGCATACGAAATATATAGATTAGCCATAAAAAGTGAAACAAACAATATTAAGCTGTATATTGGAGATAAAAAATGGCCTGTCATTACCGGTACCGTTACGACTGGAACCGGCGGAGCGATGCTGCAATTTGGTGACAATTCAACTACTGCCGACGCAGAGATAGACATTGATTATATACGCTGGACTTGCAGTAACAGCATTGTACCGCCAACGATATATATCACAGACATGAGTGAAGCTCTCCCAGCTACTGCAACAAGCACATCTCTTGCTTCTGATAAATGGTATCTTATACCATATGAAACAGGAGATTTCACCGGAACTATGGCAACAGCAAGCTCATTAGTAACCGCACCGGAATTAACAATACCGCTTAATAATGCCTCTGGATGGCACGCTATCTACATAGGATTCTGGTCGCCAATATACCTTAATCAGGGTGATACGGCAACATTATTCAGGGCTAAACTAACTGGTGACAATGCCTTTATACCATTGAAGTATGCAGGAACCCCCGACTCACAAACTATAACCTGGCTCAAAGAATTACACTGGGGTATAAGAGATCTCACCGGCAAAAATCTGATTATAACAAAACCTAATGGAGCCGTTTCAAAACAGCTCAATCTGGCATATGTAAAATTGGTACCATTGAGCGAACCTCAAGCCCAAGCAATAAGAACAGATCGAGCAACATCTGCCAACAGGAATCTAACTGCCGTAATTGACGGCATGACATACTTCTATGATTATGAAGTTGGTGATGAGGATGATGCGATGGATATTCTCGAACCATACAGATATTCTGATGTAGAAAAAGTTTTATGGGCGGTAAACTACGGTGAACGAACAAACTATCCATCAACTGTTACCGGTACAACTTTCATGGCAAGTACCGATAGCAGGCTTTCTTTGCTCACAACTGGATATGGAGCAAGTGATTACGTCAGAAGCCAAATTCAAATGTACGACACATTGAATAGTCTCAGCACTTCCAATATAATAATTCAAGATGAAGCCGCGGACTACGCACATTCAATGGGACTTGACTTTGATATCATGATCCGACTTGGCATGATTGGAGGGTTAGACCCTTGGTTGTGGGATAATGATGGTTTCGTAAACAACAATCCTGCTTATCGACAGAAAAAAAGAAGTGGCAGATACGCAAACAAAGCCAGCTATGCTTATTCACAAACCAGAGCTTTTGTGATTGATATAATTGAAGAATCACTTGGACTTATAGATGCAGATGGTGTTAACCTTTGTTTCGTAAGAGGTCCACACTTTCTTCAATATGAACAACCAATTGCAGATAAGTTATACGCAGACTACTCGGTAACTATTAACCAAGTTGATGACGATGACTATAGATTAATTGCAGTTAAGGAATATTTCATGAATCTCTTTGTTGAAGAAGTACGGACAGCCATAGATGCTATAGATAACAGCATTAAGCTCTCTGTATGGGTTTGGCCTCAGGATCAAACGGTATGGTGCGGTTCTACACCCGAAGAGGAAGGGTTAGACGTTGAATACTGGATTGAACAAGGTTGGATAGATGCTGTAATCTGCCAGGAAGGAATAGACGCAGGATATAAATCAAAGTGCGCAACTTACGGCTGCGAATTTATTTATTTCTCCGGCTACCACGACAGCTTGGCAATGAGTACAAGCAATGTGGCTTCCGCCTACGATAATGGAGTTGACAAATTTGCCTACTTCGATATTGACTGTGCTCAAATCAATCCTGAATCATGGGCATGGATATCAAGAATTGGTCACGAAGAAGAAATGTACAATTTTGATGCATATAACATATTCAATGTTTCAAGGCTAATCAGATTGTATGAAGTCAATGATGTCGATGTATATGAAAGTATTGAAGACGCTGTTTATTCTGGTGGTTAAACTTAATAATAATCTGATAAGTGACTAATATTAAACCCCAGTCAAGAAACAAGCTTTCCTAAACTGGGGTTTATACTTATTGCAAACTAATTCCTTAACCACTTAGGCAGCATATCACCAAGTGATTGTACAAGATCATCAAACAACACCTCTATTTCAAGCGGTTCGAGAGATGCTCCTGTTAAAGGATCAAGAAGCATGGCATATAAAATAGATTGGCGGTCTCTATTAACAATCGCATTTATAACTTGCGACTGTACATCAACATTACGTTGACAAAGAGCGGCACACTGACTCGGAATATTACCAAGCCCCTCAGGATGAATTCCAATACCATCAACGTATGCAGGAACCTCAACCACGCAACCTTGAGAGAGATTAGTTACAAATCCGTTGTTTTCAACATTCAAGCTCATTCTTCGTGGAGTATTCGTAAGAATCGAATGAATAATTCGACCTGAATATTCCTCTGAAAGCTTAATTTCCACAGGTTCTCCGCTCGCAATCTGTTCCATGTGTTTGCGATGAGTAATCCCATGTATGCCATCGTAAAGCTGAATATCCCAAGCCTTAGGAATCATCTGTTCCACCTGCCCGCCTCCACCACTTGAAGGCGTGATAATATACCCTTCCCATCCTCCCATAGCTATATTTAAATTGCCTGCCTCTTCACTGCAAACCTTTAAATCAGCAAACCTGCGAGTAAAATATGGTAAATACTCCGCTATATGATACGGACTCTCTGTAACAAAATAACCAAACGTTTTCATTATTGAGCCACGGATTGGATCATCTTCCATAATCATCTGCATCTTTTCCCAAAGCATAGGATAAACATTTTGCCCATTATCGCTAAGACTCAACAACCAGCACATATGATTTATGCCACCAGCTTTCGTCTCAAGACCGCCATCCAGACCAAGATACTTCGCAAGTCTCGTAAGCGTATGCTCCAAACCGTGACACATTCCAATACATTTAATTGTTGTAAGTTCATTGACTGCCCAACAATTTATCGCCATCGGATTCACATAATTCAACAACCAGGCATTCGGACAATATACCTCCATATCACGGGCAATATCAACAAGCACAGATGAAGTCCTTATACCTTTAAATATTCCACCCGGGCCAAGCGTATCGCCAACAGCCTGTGGCACGCCGTGTTTCATTGGAACCCCAACTTCAATTCTTCTGGCATCTAACCCATCTGGGTCAAACATTGCAAGTACAAAATCAGCACCATCTATTGCCCTAACACGATTGCTTTCTGCTACAATATTAATATTAGCTCCAACCTGCTTATTAATTTGCAATGCAAGCTTATAAATTATCTCAAGTTTTTTGCTATCAATATCCATTAACCTTAATTCCATATCATGCATCTCTTCAAAAGTCAAAAGATCTACAATAATCTTACGGGCAAAAATAAAACTACCCGCTCCAATAAATGTTACTACCGGTTTCATTATCCAATCCAATCTAATTTAACACATAAAAATTAATTTCAACTCTATAGATTATATCAATTGCAACATATTAGATATGACAATTATTGCATAAAAAACATGGATTATTCTAACATCTATGGTATCATAGTAATAAATGACTAACTTACTTGAAAACTATAAGCCATACTCTATTGACAATTCTCAATGGGACACGGCTCTCTCAAAAAAACCTTCAAGAGAGCTGTCTGTTGCATACGTACAACGTTATAATGGTCCTTATACTAAGAAACAACCAACAACACATAACTTCTGGGAAATTGGTGCAATATTGGGTGGAAAAACAGAACTCCATTTAGACAAAACTCATTTTCTTAAATATGGCGATATCTTCCTTTTAGCACCCAACACTGTCCACTTTGAATATGCACCAAAAAAAATGGAAATTATTTGGATAGGGCTAACAGGATCTGCACTTGAATCTATTAAAGTTATACCACTTAGAAAAAACTGTTCACCTGAATTAGTCCCATGGTTTGAAACCATTTGGCAAACTGCTCATCACTGTCACGGCTCTACCGGACCTGAGCTTGAAGGACTGGCCAAAACAATATTGTCCCGTTTCTTACGATTTCTAACAAATGAATCTTCAACAACAATAAACTTAACTTTAGAATGGATGGAAAAAAACTATGCCCGAAATTTTACGGTATCATTACTCGCAGAAATTCTATGTTGCAGTGAAGGACACCTCTATAGGCTCTTCAAAAAATATAAAAACCAGACACCTATCCAAACTTTAACAAAAATAAGACTAAGACATGCCTTGCAAATGATGGAAAATACAAATCTTAAACAAAAAGAGATTGCAAAATTAGTAGGATACAAAGACCCTCTTTATTTTTCACGAATATTAAAAAAAACAAGTTATGAAAGTTCACAACCTTTTACCGCTACCCAAACTAACGCTAAGAAAATAAACAAGATTTGTCCGATCTTCTGAGCTCTATTTTAGCTTTAGACTATTGAATTAATTTACCAGAGATTTGAAAAAAGACTCTTTTGAGGGCATTTTGAGGGCAGTAAAACCAGTTCATTTTCTCCATATCAAAAAACATGAGAGCATATATTAAGTATGTTTTATAGTAGAACATGGTCTGTTTTGACCTTCGGATCGACAGTCCAATGCTCGCTCCATAAGATGTTATTTCACAATGCCTTAAAACGTTTCTTAAAGCAACAAATAAGGATTACAAGTAAATAACAAGTAGACACAAACAAGACCGACAAGTCAGTATCCACTTCAAATTGACGAACTTTTTGACGAACTATGAGGTACAAATCATAACTGAAATGCACAGCTTATAGAAAGACTCGGCAGGCTTCTGAAATCATACCACCGCCTTGCCGCTTGAAAAACTTACTATTCAAGCTTAACCTACAGTACCATTGCGCAAAGACTTATATGCATTCGGTATTAAACAAAGTCAAACTTTATTGTTTTCTACAACACATAACATAATTACTATGCATCGAGTATAAAAAACAGCTCAAATTAAATCAATTAACCCATCAAAAAAACGAAGACCTGATACCGGACGAGCTTTTGCACCCTACGCCTTCTCTGCACCCAGAGGCGAATTTCGGCGAACAGAAAAACGGCTGATTTAACAGCATCCCAAAAACACAAAAACCCTGCTCTTGATACTAAAAACAGTGATTTCGATATCAAAAACAGGGTTTTTAATTTAATGCCAACGGTGAGACTCGAACTCACGACCGCCGGTTTACAAAACCGGTGCTCTACCAATTGAGCTACATTGGCTCCTCTTTACCAAAGGGAACGGAATTATATTAAGCTCAGGTGACTTTATCAAGCAAAAAAAGTTGAAAATCAGCTTTTTTTTCAACCCGCCCCATAAATATTCTCCTGACAGCATCAATGTTGCAAATCATCAAACATTCTGCTACAATACCGCCTTAATCTTATATCTGAAGCGATATTATACCGACAGCCCTTAGCCGCGGTATATTCTGAATTATTTAATCTATAAGTTGGTATTATGGAAAAAATGTGTGTTAAAATACCGGCATCCCCTGCCGGAGAATACGAAATACTGATTGGCAGCGGAATCCTTGACGATTCTCTAATATCCGATTTTGCGGGCAAAAAACGCGTCATGATCGTCAGCGATGAAAATGTTGAACGCGCAGGCATCCTAAAAGATATCAACCTCTCTGATGGCTGGGAGAAATTCATTATCTCACCGGCAGGCGAGATCAGCAAAAACATCACAACCGTAACATCCATAATAGAGCAGATGGAAACTGCCGCTATGGGACGCGACAGCGTAATCGTAGGCATTGGCGGCGGCACCGTCGGCGACATGGCCGGTTTTGCGGCAGCTATCTTCAAACGCGGCATACCCGTTCTGCACATACCTACAACGACAGTTGCTCAGGCCGATTCCAGCATTGGCGGCAAGACCGGCGTGGACTCCACCAAGAGCAAGAACGCTTACGGCTGTTTCTGGCAGCCATCGGGGGTTATCATAGATGTGCAGACACTCAAAACCCTTGATGAAAGACAATACCGCAGCGGACTCGTTGAGTCAATCAAGCATGCTTTGATAATGGACAGCGGGTATTTTGAGTTTTTCGAGTCTAACATCGGTAATCTGCTTATGCGTGAGGACAATACGCTGATTACTCTCGCCCAATATAACTGCCGTATCAAGGCTTCTGTAGTCGAGCAGGACCCGACAGAGAAAAACCTTCGCCGTATCCTTAATTATGGACACACAATCGGCCATGCGGTTGAAACACTCAGCGACTACACACTTTACCATGGTGAATGTGTTGCAGTGGGAATCGTAGGTGCTTCTATGATCGAGCAGAAAATCGGTATCGGCACAGCGGAGCGTACCAGCCGCATAAAAGATGTGCTTCTCGCCCTTTCACAGCCGGTAGAGATACCAGCCGAATACGAGCTTGACGCAATGATTGATATTATCCGCCGTGATAAGAAGGCAGTTGACGGCTGGCCGAGATTCGCACTGATTGAAGAAGTTGGCAAGGCGTATTGCAAAGATGGCCAGTGGGCGCATCCTGTTAATATTGACACTGTAACAGAAGTAATAAAAGAGCTTTACGGATAACAGCTTGGCTTCAAGACGTATACAATTTCCCGTTACCGAGCTTAAGGCTCAGGCTCTTTATGAGCGAATGGATAATTGCGGTTTGCAGGAAGCTGATCTGGATGAGCAATTTGTGCGGTCCAGCGGTCCGGGCGGCCAGAACGTCAATAAAACATCCACCTGCGTAATGCTCAAGCACAACCCAACCGGCCTTGAGGTTAAATGTGCTAAGAGGCGTTCGCAAGGCTTAAACCGCTATTATGCACGTAAATCCCTTTGTGAACTGCTGGAAAACGCCGAACTCGGCAACAAAAGCCCAGCCGCACAGAAAGCCGACAAAATACGTAAGCAAAAACAAAGAAGAAAACGCCGCGCAAGCAAGAAATAAACTAACAAGAGGAGGAAACTATGCTTGGAAATGTACTCTTACCATTCTTTCTGCCAATACCTGATGGTATTTATGAATTTTGGGCTGCTGTATTTATAGTTGTAATTGTTGAGTCGCTTGTTTTGTGGAAAGCCTTTGCTGTTAGCTGGAAACGTGCGGTATGGATTGTTTTTGTCGTCAACACCCTTTCTACTCTTATTGGAGGCTTTGTTGCCTTCTTTCTTTCTGCGGCTTTATCTGCCCCCATCTTTAACCCGAAAGATCTTATAGAATATAGCCGCCAAATAACTGTTTCTGCAATAGCTACTTATATTCTATGTTTAGTGCTTAGTATTCTACTTGAATGGTGGGGAATAAACGAGAGAATTCGCAAGCAAAATAAAAGTATTACAAAGAAGCAAACTTTCAAGGTCACTCTTATCGCAAATTTGATTAGCTATATACTCTTATGTCCATGGCATTATTATACTTCCCATAAGCAGTATTTTCGCGAGGTTGAATATAAGAGCGACTGGGCAATTACGCCTACAGAAAAATTATACTTTCTTGATGAGGACAAGTATCTCTGCTCAATACATACTGATGGAAAAGATAAACAGACATTAATTACAAGCCCTATTAAAGGATACATTGTTTCTCAGGATCTTAAATATTGCGTATACTGGCAGGAAGATAACAAATTATACATCTATAATTCTGAAACCTCGCAAACAAAGCAAATTACAACTCTCTATAAAGATGGTAAATATGACCCTCATTTTGAAGCTTATATGAATAAATTTGCCACACCGAATAATATTGCAATAAGTCCTGAGAATAAATGGATAGTTTGGACAACTTCTAACAATAGTAAATATGACAGCTTTAGTGATAAAGAACTTCCAAAGAGTAAGATTTATTATTATGACATTCAGGCAGGAAAATCGTTTGTTTATTCTGTTTCAGGCTTTGCAGAGCAAACAGCTTTTTCAGAGGATGGTTCGATCGTTTATCTCCAATGTGCACCAAAACCAGATCATAGCATGAAAATTAATGTAATACATGATTTGGTAAGCGTAAAAATATCGAGCGACAATTCGTTGTTCATAAAGCAGGAAGAGCCTGATAATTTAGAATTAGCTGCGTGTTATGGTAGATTTGGTGATTATGGATATTCTGGTGATGACATTAGATATCATCGTTCATTTAAAATCCAGCAAGGTGTGTACTCTTTTCGCTATGCTGGTTTTCGTTTAGAGATAAATGGAAGTCGTAAGCGATTTAATGATACACATTTTTTAATGCCAAGATATTTTGGCACAATGAAAAGTCCTACGCTTCTTGAAAACCGACAGGAAATAGTCGTAGAAGCGCGCGGCGGAATTTACTTGATGGATATCTCAGAGCGTAAGTTTGGATTGATTACATCCGGTTCGGATTATATCATGAAATCTGATGTCTGGGATAAAAAGATTCTTTTTAAGTCAGAAGATTATTGAAGGTGTATAAAATGATAAAAGAGGTTAAAGATAATTCTGCTATAAAATTTCTTACTACCAAGCCTACGATGATAATCACTACATTGCATGCTAACGGCAAGGTTAATGCGGGTGTGTTTGGTGCTTATACAAACCTCTCTTCGGAGCATGTAGGCGTGGCAGTGTCGCCGCGGAGTGATACTTATCGTAATATACTGCGTACCGGCGAGTTTACGATTAACGTGCCTTCGGTTGAGTATGTTAAGACGCTTTCGATTCTTGCACGCAGATTTCCTGAAGGCGTCAGCGAAGTCGAAGAAGCGTCACTGACAACAAGACCGGCAATAACAAACTCAGCACCATCAATAAAAGAATGCGTTGCGGCAGTGGAATGCAAACTCTCGCAGAATCTGACTACAGGTTCGCATGAACTGTTCATTGGTGTTGTTACTGGTGGATGGATAAAGGAAGATGTGTTGAGCGATGACGGCAGGCTTGATGTCTTCAAGGCTAAAGTCGTAAAAGATTTCTGCTACCCCAAACCACTCTATATGCTTCCCGGTGAAGTAGTAGAAGACTGATTTAATGATGCAGGGGCACGGCATGCCGTGCCCTTAAAACAAACCATTTTACTATACAATCGGAAAATTCGACATACATATTAATATCCCAAGGTCAACGGAAATTGCGTTAAAACAAACCGGATAAATATTATGCACACCTAAATCCTGTTCGATTTTGTTTGTTTATGTTTTTTACAAAGCCATTCTACTCCCAAAAACCAATATTATAGTAGTATTCGAGTATTATTTGTGTTAAAATCCGTTCAAATTTAGTATATAATATAGATTGAATCAATCTTTTGAATTAAGAAACAATATCGGAGCTTTATTATGACATATGATGTAGTTGTTATTGGCGGCGGCCCCGGCGGTTACGCGGCAGCCATACGTTGTGCACAAAAAGGAGCAAAAGTTGCTCTCGTAGAGAAAGACGCTATGGGCGGCACATGCCTCAACAGGGGCTGTATCCCTTCAAAGGCACTTCTCGGCTCGGCACATTTCCTCACGCTCGCCAAACACGCCAACCTTATGGGCCTCGAAATCGGCTCACTCAAACCGAACTGGACAAAGATGCAGGCTCGTAAAGACGCCATCGTAAAGGGGTTCAAAGGCGGCGTAACCGGCCTGGTAGAGAGCAACGGCATTAAGATATATGAAGGCATCGGAATCGCAACTGCTGCCGACAAAGTAAGAGTAGACAAAGCAGACGGCTCAAACGAAACCATCGACTGCAAGAAAATAATCCTCGCTACCGGTTCAGTTCCGGTTCAGATTCCGGTATTCCCGTTTGACGGCGAGAAAATCATCAGCAGTAATGAGGCACTGAGCCTTCCTGCGATACCGGCATCAATGGTTATCATTGGTGGTGGAGTTATCGGCTGTGAGCTTGGCTGCGTATACGCAACTCTCGGCTGCAAGGTAACAATCGTTGAAGCACTTCCTACAATCCTTCCAAACGAAGATGAGTGGGTAGGCAAGACTCTCGTTCGCGAGTTCAAGAAAATCGGCATCAACACACTCACAGGCACAAAGGTGCTTGGCGTTGACACAGCAGGTGCCGGATGCAAGGTAAGCCTTGAAGGTGCTGACGCTATCAAGTGCGAAAAGGTGCTCGTTGCGGTAGGCCGCCGTGCTATATGCGATGACGAGACAGTAAAGAGCCTGTCTCTGGAAATGGAAGGACCAAAGGTCAAGGTAAACGATAAGCTTGAGACAAGCACCAGCGGCGTGTATGCCATAGGTGACGCTGTGGGAACCACTTATCTTGCTCACGGAGCGTTCATGGAAGCGGAAGTTGCCGCTGTCAACGCTACCGGCGGCGATGAAAAGATGGAAAACTACCACCTGATCCCAAGAGCAGTTTACACATTCCCTGAAGTTGCCTCAGTCGGACGCAGTGAGAAAAGAGCTATTGAGCTTGGCTATGACATCGAAGTCGGCACCGCACCTTTCCGTTCTAACGGAAGAAGTATCGCCCACAACGAAACAACAGGCCAGATCAAGGTGATAAAAGACAAAAAGACCGGCAAGGTAATAGGCGTAACAATGCTTGGAGCAACGGTTACAGAAATGCTGGCATCAGCAAGAGCCTTGATGGGTTCTGAAGAGAAGATAACTGAAGTATGTTTCGCTCACCCAACGGTTTCTGAGGTATTGAAGGAAGCCTGGGAAGATGCATACCATGTAAGTTTACATGTACCCCCGTCAAAGTAATTCAGATTGATCTGAGTTATTACAGACATCTCAATATAGACCAAAAACCGCCGCGATTGCAAAATCACGGCGGTTTTTGTTTTTCATTCAATATCCTCCACCAATTTGAGGAGTAATCTCGTTTTGCTCTACAAGCTCAGTCCATATTCTTCTGTATGTCTCATTTGTTTCCATTTGTTCGGCGTGTTCTTTTCGCCTTTTCTCTACATATTTTATATAAGCCGACTTTATTTCTTCTTCTCGCTTGGATTCCTCTTCTGGAGACAAACCAACTAAAGCCTTACCGGTAAAATTCGGATACGACATCTTAAAATATTGAAAATCATCAGGATTTGTAATTTGCTTAATCCATGATATTATACGCCCTTCTTCCGCCCTTTTTGATGCTTCAAACTTGTAATTATCAATAAGCGTTCTGAGCTCAGACGTTTCCCAGGTAAGGCCATAAATCTTCTCGTTATCCCAACCTATGTTGATACAGTAAATTACTTCACCTGTATTAAATTGTAAAACATGCCCCAAATCCTTGTTATGACTATTTTGAGCATCAAAAATACACTCTTTAATTTTCTGTATTCTTTCGTAGTCATCCGTAGGAATATACCCCCCATACAACACATCATACAATAATTCTCTTCTTTCAGTATTATTGAAGTAACAATCATTTAGGAGATCGATATCTATCTCCAAAACATTTTCGCTTGATAGTTTATCAACCATTTCAGGATAGCCGCTGAACCATATGTATTCAGGTGGCCTATTAGAACGTTCGATATAAAGGAACACTGCAAGAGCGATTGTTGCTAATAACACGAACAAGATATTTATGATAATTATTTTCCGAGTCATTCTGTATTGCCATGCATAGACTTAGGAATTTTCAATTGTTCTTGTTTTACACGCCATCATATCTATCAAGTAAGATTTATTCTGGTTCATTTTTTCTGATACCAGCTCCCATCATCATGTCTGGATTTTCCTGTTTTTTTTCTTCCATTTGACGAAGTGCCCTTTCTCTGCCACGCTCGACTCTTTTTTTCATACAGCCTTTCCAATCTTCTATAGTCTCGTAGAGTTCTTTTGATTGCCATCCACTACCATATATTTTCTCATTATCCCAGTCTGCTCTTAAATAGTACATCTTGTACCCAAAGATTCTGTTCCCTGTCTTAAAAAAAATCACACTATCAGTATCCGATGTTTGGTATTTATCGGCAAGAATAATACAATCAACAAACTCAAGAATTCTGTCATGATCGGTTATAGGCGCAAATCTTGCTAATATATCTGAGACAACAAGAGTGTTTCTCTTTTTAAAATTGAAATATCCATCATTGATCCTGTTTATGTCGATTTCAATGACTTTATTTCTTAAATCTTTAAGCTGACTATTGTCTTCCAACCAAACATATTCGGGATTTCGATTTATCAAATAAAATGCAATAGAAACCATTATTGACAATATCACAATAAGTTTATTTTTAGAAATAATCTTTTTCATTTCATCTGTCCCGGGAAATTAGGATCATTATATAAATTTTCCATTTCAACACCTACTCGCTGACGGGCTCTTTTCATTGATCTTTCATTATCCTCTTTCCAATCATTAACTAAATAATAGAACCACTTTGATTTCCAGCCGTCTCCGTATATTGTTTCCGTATTCCAACCCACTTTCAAACAGTATATTTTTTTGCCGACAATCCGATTACCAGTTTCAAATGTTAGGAAAAACGGCAAATCGGCTGACTCTTCACTTTGCTCGAAGCGAGTTATATTCGAAATAATGGCTCTAATTTGTTGCTGATCACTAACGGGCAAGAAGAGGTGGTAATAGCCTTCTGCCCGCAAAAAAGAGCGATAATTGTAATTAATCTTTCCATTTCCGATTTTATTAATGTCAATGTAGTTAATTTTATCATAAGCATCTTTAAGTTTATCTGGATTGTCTAACCAAATATACTCCGGGTTTTTATTGCCACAATAAACGCCTGCTAAAATAACTGCAACGGACAAGATTGCTGTCAATATTTTCTTGATCATTATCACTACCCCAATTAATCAACTATACCAAAGCTGATAGCAAAGTCAATAGTACCAAGGGATATATAATTAAAAAACATTAGATAATCATAGACCGTTTTTAGGAGCCCAGAGCGTAAAAAGAGGGGATTTTGTGCTTGCAAAAGGGGTTGTGTTCTACTATAATCTGCCCTCTTACTTCTGCGCCAGAAGTGTATACTTTGGCGATGTAAGCAAAAGTTGGTGGTAATGATAGTGTATTATCTCAATATTCATGCTTTTGCGGCAGTCGTCATATATTATTAATAGCGAAAGAAAAACAGGGATATACAGTTTTGTTTGACGCATTAACCGACAAGTTTAACAACGTGTTTAAGTCGCTTTCAGGACGTGGCCGTATCACAGAGGCCAACGTCTCGGATGCTATGCGCGAAGTTCGCAAGGCTCTTCTGGAAGCGGATGTCAACTACCAGGTAGTAAAGAAGTTCTGTAAAGACGTTCGCGATGCGGCACTTGGCGCTGACGTAGTAAAAAGCCTCAAACCGGGCGAGGTGATGGTAAAGATCGTCCACGACGAACTTACCAAGCTTATGGGCCCTGAGAGCAGTGATATATATTTTGTTTCACCAGGACCGACAGTCATAATGCTTGCCGGTCTGCAGGGTTGCGGTAAAACAACTACCGCCGCCAAATTAGCAAATTACCTAAAAAAAGAAGGTAAGAAGCCGATGATGGTTGCCGTGGATCTTCAAAGACCTGCGGCTATCCAGCAGCTTATCAGCCTTGGTGAACAATTAGAGATCCCGGTATACAGTGAAGACAGCAAAGACGCTGTTCGTGTAGCATCTGCCGGTGTTAAAAAAGCTAAAAAGAACGGTTGCGACGTCGTAATTCTCGACACCGCAGGTCGTTTACATATAGACCAGGAGCTTATGAACGAGGTTTCGGACGTAGCGAAGGCTACCAACCCGCATCAAATCTTCCTCGTTTGCGATGCGATGATCGGTCAAGACGCAGTCAACTCTGCCAAGGAATTCAACGACAGGCTCGAACTTGACGGCGTGATACTTACAAAACTCGATGGTGATGCCCGTGGTGGTGCCGCCCTCAGTGTTAAAGCAGTAACAAGCAAGCCGATTAAATTTATCGGTGTCGGCGAAAAGCTCGACAATCTCGAAAGATTCCATCCAGACAGAATGGCAGGCCGTATTCTCGGAATGGGTGACGTTGTTTCACTTGTAGAGAAGGCTCAGCAGGAATTTGACGAGGAAGAAGCCGAAAAGCTGCAAAACAAGATGGCTTCAGGTAAATTCGGTCTTGACGACTTCCTCAGTCAGATGGCAAAAGTTCGCAAGATGGGCGGCATGATGAGCATGCTCAAAATGCTCCCGGGTATCGGCTCAAAAGTCGGCGATCTTGACATTGATGAGAAAGAGTTCAAACGCATCGAAGCTATAATACAGTCGATGACGCCTGTTGAACGTAAAGACCCTGACATGCTCAACCCTTCTCGCCGCAGACGTATTGCGGCCGGTTGCGGACTTGGCGTTCAGGATATCGCTTCTCTTGTCAAGACATTCAAAAGAAGTCGAGACATGATGCAGATGATGGCAGGAGGCAGTGCCGGCTCGCTGGCAGCAATGAGAGGCCTGATGGGTGGCGACATGAATATGCTCAACACTCTTGGCGGCGGTCAGAAGCGACAAAAACAGAGAAGCAAGAGAAAGAAAGTGGTTCTTCGCGGCAAGGCAAAGAAAAAACGAAGCCGATAATATGAATAGGCATTAGGCAGTACCGCGACCTTTAGAGAGCGGGTAGACTGATAACTAATTGCTGATAGATAAAATAACGTGTTTGCCCAAAAGTGAGGGCAAAATTTTATATAAATCATTTTTAAAGGATTTAATATGGCAGTAAAGATTAGAATGACGAGGATGGGACGTAGGCATCGCCCTTTCTTCAGGATCAATGCGGTAGAAAGTAGAACACCGCGTGATGGTCGTATTCTTGAGAAACTCGGACACTTTGATCCGCTTCTCAAAAATGTAGATGAGCAGCTCGTTCTCGATGATGAAAGAGTAAAATACTGGCTCGACAATGGTGCTATACCTACAGACACCATCATTGATTTCCTCAAAAAGAGAGGCATCACTTGTAAATATATGGAAGATAAAGCGGCCCGCCGTGAAAAAGCAAGGCAGATCGCTCGCAAGAAGGGTGTACCTTTCACAAAGGCTGACAGAATAGCTGCAGAAAAGGCAGCAGAAGCAGCCAAGGAAGCAGCTGAAAAAGCTGCGGCTGAGGCAGCGGCGGCTAAAGAAGCTGAAGAAGCTGCAAAGGCAGCCGAAGCAGAAGCAGCGGCAGCAGAATCTGCTGAATAAGCAAATTGGAAATAAATGCGTATTGATGTACTGACATTATTTCCGGAGATGTTTGAGTCTCCATTAGATCATTCTATCCTCAGGAGAGCCCGAGATAAGGGCGCAATTGAGGTTGTTCTTTCAAATATTAGAGATTTTGCCAATGACGCCTACAAAAAGGTTGATGACAAACCTTATGGCGGAGGCCCCGGCATGGTGATGATGTGTCAGCCGGTTTTTGATTGCTTCGAGAGTGTAACTCAAGAGTGCAAGAAGAAACCGAGGGTAATAATGATGAGTCCTCAAGGCAGACAATTAAACCAGCAGATTGCTCAGGAGTTGAGCAAAGAGGAGCATTTAGTCCTCATTGCAGGCAGATACGAAGGTTTTGATGAACGCATCAGGATCGGACTTGACGCCGAACAGCTCTCAATAGGCGATTATGTGCTTACCGGTGGCGAACTTGCGGCAATGGTAGTGATTGATTCTGTTGCAAGACTGATCGATGGCGTACTCGGCGATGATAAATCGAGCGAGGACGAATCTTTCAGCAACGGACTTCTGGAATATCCCCACTACACACGCCCCGAAGAATACAGGGGAATGAAAGTACCGGATATTCTGCTCAGCGGACACCACAAGAATATTGAATTGTGGCGGGCAGAGCAATCACTGGAAAGAACGAGAAAATGGCGACCAGACTTGCTTGAAACGCAGAGAGACTGATTAAATATAAATATGACACGAAAGTGTCGAGAATAAAACGTAAATATAATCGTATGGTTATAGGAGATAAATCGTGAAAACCGAACTTTTAGACTTTGTAGAAAGCACCAGCTTAAAGAAAGAAGTGCCACACTTCGAGATAGGCGACACTGTAGAAGTGCATTGCAAGATCGTTGAAGGCAATAAAACACGTATCCAGGTGTTTACAGGCGTAGTTATCGCTCGTAAAGGCCGCGGGATAAACGAAACATTCACAGTTCGCCGTATGATCAGTGATCAGGGTGTTGAACGTGTGTTCCCGCTCCACTCACCGAACATTCAGAATATTGTTCCTATCAGAAGTGCCAAGGTACGTAGGGCAAAGTTGTTCTTCCTTCGTGGCAGATCTGGTAAAGCTGTTCGTCTTACACAGAGACATACCGACTACACAGTTATTAAATAAGCAGTTTAAAGTAATAGGTAATAAGTTTAATTACGGTATAGCCAACTTAAAACTTACGACTTAGAACTTAAAACTTAAAGAAAATGGTATGTTCCTGTTTCTCACAAGAGGCATTCTGCTTAGAAACCGTCGCCTCTTAGGCCGATGGGGTGAGAGATATGCGCAGAAGTACTTAAAAGGCAAGGGGTATATACCTCTTGCCTTTAATTTTAAATCAAGATCGGGTGAAATTGATCTTGTTACAAGAAGCAAAGACGGCACATTCGTATTTGTTGAAGTTAAGACCAGGGGTTTCAAAGAGTTTCTTCCTGCCGTAAATGCGGTTAACAAAAAGAAACAACGAAACATAACAAACGCCGCCAGACAATTCATAAGAAAACACGGCATCTTTGATCAACCCCAACGATACGACATAATAACGATAGTATTGCCGAGAAAAGGCAAACCCAAACTTACCCATTATCCAAATGCCTTCTACCCGGCATAGAATATTGAAAACAGGATAGACATTATGAAACTCATAGATACTCACGCACATTTGACATTCCCCGAGCTTCGGGATGACCTCGAGGGCGTACTAAGCCGCGCGGCCGAAGTTGGGGTTACTGAGTTCATAACAATAGGAACAGATGTTGAAAACAATCGGCTTGCTCTTGAGCTGGCCGCAGACAATGAGCCTATATATGCTACGGTCGGATTCCATCCACATGACGCCAAGGACATAACTCCAGCCCTTCTCGATGAGATGAAGGAACAATCGTTTATGGAAAAGGTGGTGGCAATTGGTGAGATCGGGCTGGATTATCACTATAATCTGTCACCGGCCGATGTGCAGAAAGAAATATTCCGCAAGCAGCTTGAGATTGCAATAGATCGGAAGCTTCCTGCTGTTATTCACAGCCGTGAGGCATTTGATGATACCATGGAAATATTCGAGAGCTTTGGCGATGATCTTCCTCCGATAGTCGTGCATTGTTTCGGAGGTAATCCGCAGCAGGCTCAAATGTGTATCAACAAGGGGTTTTATATCTCTTTTACCGGTGT
Organism: Sedimentisphaeraceae bacterium JB056; assembly: GCA_044440125.1. GTDB lineage: Bacteria > Planctomycetota > Phycisphaerae > Sedimentisphaerales > Sedimentisphaeraceae > JBITAJ01. Next base: position 128,670 of record JBITAJ010000004.1, read on the forward strand.
GGTAACATTCAAAAATGCCCAGTCTGCCAGAGATGCTGCAGTCGAAGTACCGCCGGAAAGACTGATGGTAGAGACCGACTGTCCGTTTATGTCGCCTGCTCCGATGCGTAAGCAAAAGGTGAATGAACCTGCCTTGATGGTGCATACCGCTGCAAAGCTTGCGGAGATCAATGATATGCCGCTTGAAAAGCTTGCGGAGATAACGACCGCCAACACAAAACGTTTCTTTAATATCTGATAAATCTAAATACAACAGGACTTATTATGCCTATATTCGAATATAAATGTCAAAAATGCGAAAAGTTGGTATCCATCTTTCTTAAAAACTCAGATGAGTCAAATGTGAAATGTCCTGAATGCGGCAGTAAAAAACTCAAAAAGCAAATGTCAACATTCGCCGGTGTAGTAAAAGAATCAAAACCGGCTCCGAGCGGATGCGGCGGATGCCAAAACGCACCAATGTGTCCAAACGCAAAGTTCTGAAAGAATAGATATTTTTTGTCATCTTAATCCTATGTTAGTTGACTTTAAAAGTAAAATATCTTGCAAATAATGGGCTTTTATGTAGTATTTGGGCTGAAATCGGAGAAAATACCTCTTATCAAAGACTAAATACATATGCTTAAAAGATTCATAAAATATTACAGGCCGCACCTGCGTCTATTCATACTGGATATGTCGGCGGCGGTTATTGCATCGCTGATATCGGTACTGATACCGGTACTGACTCGCAAGCTGCTTAAGGATTACCTTCCGGCGGAAGACATTGCCAAAATCTGGCAGATGATAGCGATAATGATGGGCATGATTGTTATCTCATCAATCCTCTCGTATATCCGTGTTCGTTGGGGACACACCCTCGGCGTGCGAATGGAAGCTGACATGAGAAGCGACATCTTCTCTCATATCCAGAAACTCAGCTTCAACTATTTCGACAACGTTAAAACCGGCCATATAATGAGCCGTATATCCAACGACCTAAATCAGATTGCAGAAATTGCACACCATGCCCCGGAAGATCTCATAATATCATCAATCGTTATAATCGGCGCATTGGTTGCAATGTTCATGTTCTCTGTTCCGCTTGCAATAATAGCCCTTTTCCCACTTACAGCAATAATACTCTGGGGAATCTTCTATGGCGGCTCGATGAAAAAGGGATTCAGGCAGGTACGTAAGAAAATAGCCGAGATAAACAGCTCCGTTGAAAACTCAGTACAGGGAATCAGGGAAGTAAAGGCATTTGCCAACGAGCCTGAAGAAATCGTTAAGTTCGGCGAAGTGAACACATCTTTCCGCTCAGCAAAGGAAAGCATGTACGGCATAATGAGCATATTCTTTGCGGTAATGATGCTGCTTACCGAATCTTACTTTCTTATAATAATCGGCGGCGGCACATTTCTGATAATCAAAGGAACCATAACAACCGCAGACCTGATACCGTTTATCTTGTATATTCATTTCATACTCAAACCAATAAACCGGCTTGTAAACTTCACAGAACAGCTCCAGAGAGGCGCGGCCTGCTTTGAGCGATTCATTGAAGTAATGGATATCGAACCGGATATCGTAGATTCACCAGACGCCCGGGACATTGAAAAAATAGATGGACAAATCAAACTTGAAAATCTGACTTTCAGGTACAAGGGATTCGAAGAAGATGTATTGAATAATGTAAACATACAAGTGCCTAAAGGTAAAACAATCGCAATAGTCGGTGAATCAGGCGCAGGTAAATCGACAATCGCCTCATTAATACCCAGATTCTACGAAACTGAAACTGGAAAAATATTAATAGACAACCACAACATCAACGAAATAAAACAGCGTTGCCTGAGACGCAATATAGGCATCGTACAGCAAAACGTATTCCTTTTCGACTCAACCATACGTGATAATATCATGTACGGCAACTTCGATGCCACAGAGCAGCAACTTTATGAGGCCGCGAAGAAGGCCAATATCTACGACTTTATAGTCTCACTGCCTGATGGTTTCGACACACTTGTCGGTGAAAGAGGAGTAAAGCTTTCCGGCGGACAAAAACAGAGAATCTCCGTTGCGAGAGTATTTCTTAAAAATCCACCGATTTTCATATTTGATGAAGCTACAAGCTCACTCGATTCTGAATCAGAGGCCCTTATACAACGTTCCCTTGAGCTGCTCAGCACCAATAGAACGACAATAATAATAGCTCACAGGCTGTCAACGATAAAAAAGGCCGACCATATCTATGTACTGCGAAAAGGTAAGGTAGTTGAAGACGGAACGCATCAACAGCTGATGGACAGGAAAGATTACTACCACAGCCTCTATTCAATCAGCGGATAAAAAAACAATACCGGGCGAAGCAGTGAAGCTCGGCCCGGTATATTAAGAATAAACCTTTTGGGGAAATTATCTTATTTGTAAAGCTCGTTCTCGATAAAGCCGGTATCAATATCACTCTTGATATACATCGGATGGTCCAGTATCTCAAGAGATGCTGGGATAGTCGTCTTGATCGGTCCGATTGCGAATTCTTTCAACGCACGCTTCATAGTGGCGATAGCTTCCTTGCGTGTCGGTTGATGTACGAGCAGTTTTGCTATCATTGAATCGTAGTTCGGTGAAATGAAAGAGCCCTGCTTGACATAAGTCTCAACTCTAACGCCGAAACCGCCAGGCACATTGAATTCATTTATTGGTCCCGGTGAAGGGGCAAAGTTAGCCGCCGGATTCTCTGCATTGATACGGCACTCTATAGCACAACCGTTTAGCTTGATGTCTTTCTGTGACATATCAAGAGGCTCACCCGAAGCAATCTTAAGCTGCCACTTGATCAGATCCTGACCCGTAACAAGCTCACTGACAGGATGCTCAACCTGAATACGCGTATTAGCTTCTATGAAGTAGAAATTATTATCCGCATCAAGAAGAAACTCAACTGTCGCGGCATTTTCATAGTTGGCCGCCTTTATCACATTGATTGCCGAGTTGCAAAGCTTCTCACGTGTCTTCTGATCCAGAACCGGACACGGCGATTCCTCTATCAATTTCTGGTGACGTCTCTGAACAGAGCAGTCTCTCTCGTAAAAATGAAGAACCTTGCCGTATTTATCCGCCATAACCTGCACTTCAACGTGCCTTGGCTTGACGATAAATTTCTCAAGATAAACCTCACCGTTGCTGAACGCCGCTAAAGCTTCAGCCTTCGCGGAATTGTAAGCATTCTTGAATGAAAGATCGTTATGAACAACCCTCATACCACGACCACCGCCACCGGCAGAAGCCTTGATTATGACAGGGTATCCGATTTCATTAGCAAGCTTGATCGCCGCCTTTTCATCGGTTATCGCACCTTCGGAACCAGGCACAACAGGCACGTTGGCACTCATCGCAAGCTTTCTCGCCTGCACCTTATCGCCAAGCATGCTCATTGATTTGGCACTGGGGCCGATGAATTCTATGCCGCAATCGGCACAGACCTCAGCAAAGTGCGAGTTTTCCGCTAAAAAACCGTAACCCGGATGAATCGCATCAACATCTGCAATCTCCGCGGCACTGATTATAGCGGGAATATTAAGGTAGCTCTTGGCAGGTGCCGCCGGACCGATACAGATAGCACGGTCTGCGGACTTGAGATATTCTGCGTCCTTGTCGGCCTGAGAATATACCGCAACGGCTTCGACTCCCAGCTCGTGGCACGCGCGTATTACGCGCAACGCAACCTCACCGCGATTCGCTATCAGAACTCTTGAAAACATATAAAACTCCAGACAATGTGTGGGGTTATTTTATCTTGAAAAGCGGCTGCCCAAATTCAACAGCCTCACCATTAGATACGCAAATCTCAGAGATCGTACCACTGGCCTCAGCCTTGATCTCATTCATTACTTTCATCGCTTCAACGATACAAACAACTGTATCCTCAGTAACGCTGTCACCAACCTTCACAAAAGGATCGGAATCAGGGCTTGGAGCGGTATAGAAAGTACCCACTATAGGAGAATCAATCGTATTGGCTTCGTCAACAGCCGCTGCATCTGCAACCGGAGCAGCAACAGGTGCAACACCGCCGGCAGTAGCAGGCATAGCTTGCATTGGAGCCATTGCAGGCATCTGAGTAATAATCTGCTCAGGCTGCTTAGGCTCTGGACGCCTGAGGTGAACTTTGGTTTTCTCATCAGTAAGCTCAACCTCTACAAGGTCGTTCTCACTCATCATATCTATCAGTTTTTTTATTGTTTCTACATCTGTTGATGCTATTTTGTCCGAACTCATCGGTAACCTTTCAATCTACTAATTTTAGTACCAATAATACTCTAATAACACGTCCCTTTACTGCGGCTATCCACAATATTAAGCTGTACTTATGCAACTTACGAAAGCCGCAGACATTCAATCGCCGCAGTAACGTACCGCTTACACTGATTGAACACTATATTTACAATGACCGCTAATTATACCAGATTTCAACTCAGTTGCAATAAAATTATAGCAATTAGAGACTATAAAGACCTTTTTTATCTACTATTTACCTCGGGCATAAAATCTTCCGGCAATCTGCCGTACTTCTATCGGCCAGTCAAAAAGCTCTGTCAATTTATCGGAATTCAGAATATTTCGCGGCAAATCCTTTGCCATAAATCTGCCGTCTTTCAACATGCATACCATATCCACATTTTCAGGAAGCTCCGAAAGATGGTGAGTGACTATCAAAACAGCAGGCCCATCGGCATCTTTTTGCAGATTACTCAAATTCCTGATGACGCTCTCCCTGTTTCTGATATCAAGCCCAAGAGTAGGTTCGTCGAGAACAAGAAGCTTAGGTTTCTTCATGAGGGAACGGCATATAAGAGTATTCATCCTCTCGCCGGTTGAAAGACAGTGATAAGAACGACCGGCTAACTTGCAAAGCCCTCCCATCTTGACCATATCATCCACACGAGCAGTTTCATCCTCAGTCAGATCACGTGTTATCGGCAGCCGGATAGTCTCAAAAAGTCCAGTTGCGACAACCTGCCAGGCAGTTATATTACTGTCAAATTCGGGAACCCTTGATGTAGTGATAAGGCTTATCTCACTTCTGACATCCGCAAGTGACACCTCACCATATGTCTGACCGCAGAAATGCACACTGCCTTCACTGGGCCATTGATAACCCGCTATTATCGATATCAATGAAGATTTCCCCGAACCGTTAGGCCCTATCACAGCGCAGCACTGCCCGCTCTCAATACAAAGATCTATCCCGTCCAAAATGACTTTCCCGTCTTTCTGGAGCCCTATCCCGCTGAGTTCTATGACATTTGACATTTCAAAATCTTGCAATATGCTTCTGATTTATCAGCTTTGGAAATACAGAATCAGTCTTTCGGCATTTCCGGTATCTTCGCAAGTATCTTATCTGCAAGACCATACTTAAGCGATTCTTCTGCCTCAAGCCAAAGGTTACGATCACAATCCTTCTCGATCTGCTCGCTTGATTTGCCTGTGTGTTCTGAAAGAATGTTGTAAAGGCGTGCTCTCAGGCGAAGAATCTCTCTGGCCTCGATCTCGAGATCGGCAGAAGGCCCCTGCATTACACCTGAAAGCAGCGGCTGATGCAGAAGAACGCGGCTGTTTGGAAGCATGAAACGCTTGCCGCTCTCGCCGCCTGCAAACAATACAGCACCCATGCTTGCCGCCTGACCAATACAGTATGTCGCCACCTTGCATCGAAGGAAACGCATTGTATCGTAGATTGCAAGCCCTGCGGTAACACTGCCGCCCGGCGAATTAATGTAGAAATGAATATCACTCTCACTGTCTTCATTACTGAGGAAAAGCAGCTGAGCGATTATCAGGTTTGCCGTTGCATCATCAACCTGCCCGCCAAGGAATATGATCCTGTCTCTGAGCAGCCTTGAATATATGTCATATGAACGCTCGCCGCGTCCTGTCTTTTCTATTACTATCGGAACTAACTGATTTGATACCATTTTTTATCCTTTAATATGAAGAGTCAAACACTCAATTCGGCGTTAGCAGTAATTATCGTGAGCGAAGCGAACACCTCAATTATTAATTCTTCATTATCAATTGTTAATTTTAAATTAGTCTTTATCTTCCGGCTCTTCAAGGACCTCATCAATGAGGTTGTATTCCAGAGCTTCCTTTGCCGTCATGTACCTGTCGCGATCAGTCTCTTCCTGAATCTGATCAACAGACCTGCCGGTATGCTTGCTCAGCACTTCGTTTATCATCTTCCTTGCCTTGATGATCTCTTCGGCCTGTATCTTGATATCAGATGCCTGACCGGTAACACCGCCCCATGGCTGATGTAGCATCACTTTTGCGTGAGGCAGAGCAAAACGCTTGCCTTTGGCACCTGATGCAAGGATAACCGCCGCTCCCGACTGGGCACTGCCGATACAATATGTAGCAATCGGCGAGCTGATAAAACGCATTGTATCATAAATAGCCATAGTATCATCAACGCTGCCGCCCGGCGAGTTGATATACATGCTGATTTCCGCCCCGGGCTTGGTGTTGTCAAGATGAAGGAGCTTCATAATGACCTCGGTAGAGAGCCTGTAATTTATCTCACCTATCATAAAAAGGATACGATTGTCAAGCAGCATCTCATCAAGCGTCATCTCACGAGTACGCTGATAATTCTGGGCATAAGCCGCCGCTGTGTAATGTATATTGTGTCTGTTAGTGTCTATCATTTGAAATCCTTACCGGTTACTATAATATCAAAAAAACAACCTACTTACTTATATTATAAAATCACATTATATTCATTTCCACCATTATTACCACTCCCTTTTAACGCTTTTTTTGATGCGGCGGCCTGTCCAAATCAGCAACTTACAGTAATATCACATATGCCGCATTGAAATCAACGCCATTACTGATACACATGGCGATGGGCATCAGAAATCAGTCGAAACATCCCTTATTTATACTTATGCTGCTTGCGGTATGCCATTGGGCTGATGCCGGCTTCCTGCTTGAAGTAGCGTGCGAAGTGATCTATACCTGGGAAATCCATGGATTCTGCTATCTGGGAAATACTCATATCCGTTTCCATAAGCATCATGATTATATTACGGGTCCTTGCGGCACGTATCTCTTTTAGCACAGAGCTGTTGAGTACACGGCGGAACCGTTTTTCGAGTACGCGGCGTGATACAGCACTCGCCTCAGCAACATCCTCGACAGTTATATTGCGGCGGCTGCAATCCCTTATGAATCGCATAGCCTCTGCAACCGTATCATCCTCAACGGCAAGTATATCAGTGGAATGTCTCTGCACGATATAGGTGGGTTGAATCACAATTTCCTCATCCGATGTCAAATGACCGCTTTTCATCAGGTTGTCAAGCACCTGAGCAGCCCTGAAACCGGCACTTTCACTGTCAAGAGCGATACTGGAAAGTTGCGGCTCACAAAGATCGCAAACAATATCGTCATTATCAACCCCCAAGACAGCCACATCATCAGGAACACGCAAACCTGCCATCCTGCATGCCTCTATTACATGCCGCCCCTGCTCATCGTTACCGGCCAGAACACCGAGTGGTTTTTCAAGCTCACTTAACCATTGGGAAAGAAGCTGCTGGCGATGCTGCCAGGATTTTTTGCGGGTACCTTTGACCGGGAAAAAATCCATCTTACACCCCTTTTCTGCCACATAATCACCAAAGGCATCCCCTCTTCTCTTAGTCCATTCTGCATCAATCAGGCAATAATACGCAAAATTCTTGAAACCTTTTTCAAGAAAGTGCTTGGCCGCCATCTGCCCGATCAGTTCACCGTTGGCAGATATTCGGGGACGACCTTTCAGTTTCATTTCCTTTGTAACAGACGGAATGCCGAGTTTTTTGATTCTTTCAGCCGAAACCGTATTGATTATATTGGCAATGATTCCATCGGCCTTCCAGTTCGAAAGGTTTGGAATAGCTTCTTTGCCGCCCGGTTCACTGTAAAAACGCCACGGCCCGTTAACGCGCGCATAGCGGGCAATACCACGCAGAAGATCGCGACCTAAAGACCTTGAACTCTCTATGGATAAAATTACCTTGGGGTTACCGTCCATATCAATCTTTCAACAACAATTCCGTTTTCTAAAAGTAAAGCACTCAATGGAATAATAGCACAAAACCGTGCAAAACTCAAGATATTCGCCCCTTTTTACCAATAAGAAAAAACATGCACTCAAGACTTATTCGAAAGATGTTTCTTATATATCCCTGTGCCGAGTATAAACAGCAATACAACAGCACTTGTATTCTCTATCCAATCGGGCATCATGAACATGCTGTGTTGAATAACATCGATACCAACCTCAAAGGCAAGATAGTCAACGACAAGCCCTGAAGCAACAGCACACACTATCACTGTCAGCATATAGGTGATTGCGGTTCTGGGCCCAAACTGTTTCCATACGATTGTATATGAAGCCGCATTAGTAGCAGGTCCTGTCATGAGAAATACCAAGGCTGCCCCGGGAGAGAGCCCCTTCATTATCATTGCCGCCGCAATAGGAACCGATGCCGAAGAACACACATATATAGGCATACCGATAAACACCATCGCGATAAGAGCCAAAGGCCCCCGACCAAGATTACCTGCAAAAAAGTCTTCAGGTATCAAGGCAGTAAGAAGTGCCGCTATCACAAGACCGGCAAGCATAGCCGCCGCACTGTCCTTCGGCAAATCGACAAAACCATACTTCAAACCGCCAAACCATGCTTTTATGCTCATGAATTTAGATTTTTCAGCCGCTTTTTCCGTCTTCTCAGATTCACAGCAGCAATCCTTATCAGGAGAGGTCTCCTTTGCGTCTACGTCTGCTTCTTTATCATCATCTTTCGCGAAATTAACTGCCAGACCGCCAATAATACCGGTAAAGAAAGTAATTATCGGCCTTATGATCGCGAAAACAGGGCCAAGCAACGCATAAGTTACCGCAATACTGTCAACACCGGTCTGCGGCGTAGACAACAGAAACGATATACACGCACCTTTACCGGCACCGCTTTTCTGCAGCGACATAGTAACCGGCAAAACACCGCATGAACACAAAGGCAGCGGGATGCCGAAAATACTTGCCTTGACCACTGAGCCAAGGGATGAACCGCCAAGATGACGCCGCACCGTATCGGCTGATATCACAACCGACAAAATCCCAGCAATCGCAAACCCGAATATAAGATAAGGCGACATCTCGCCGAGTATCGACCAGAATTCCTTGAATAAATCATTTATAAAAGACATAATCCCTCCATTTAACTAAATCATAGCAATTAATTCTTCAATGTACTATATAGTAATACGCTTCTCACCAAACTTTGTTTACATTACACCTACTATACCCGATTATAGGATTTAACACAAGTATTTACGATTAATGTATAACTGATGAAAATTTTAATTGATTCGCAGAGATCAATGGATATATTGATAGAAGTTGTAGTAATTATAATTCAATCAAGGAGTAATATTATGTCTAAACAGAAAATATTGTTATTATCATTGGCATTCGCCTGCGTTATTCTCAGCGGCTGCTCAACCACCCCTGCCGTTAACCCATGCGATGTGGAGATGAATTCACACTCGGCGGTAACTCCCGCACCACGCGACCATGACTGGTGGATACCGCGTCATGAGAAGGTTTTAGCGAGAATAAAAGAAGGTAACGCAAACCTGATATTCATCGGCGACTCTATCACTCACGGCTGGGAAGGCTCAGGAAAGGATATATGGGCAGAGTATTACGCACCGCACGGTGCGGTAAATATGGGCTTCGGCGGTGACCGTACACAGCACGTGCTCTGGCGTCTTGATAACGGCGAAATTGACGGAATAAATCCAAAGCTGGCCGTAATAATGATCGGTACTAACAACTCCAACGGCACAGACAACACTGCCGAGGAAATCGCCGACGGCATCAAGGCCATCGTATGCAAGCTTCGCACAGACCTGCCGGAAACAAAAGTACTTATCCTCTCAATCTTCCCAAGAGGCGATAAAGAGCAGCGTGCCGATAAAAATGCTGATGCAGCATACAACCCGCAATGGGAAAAGAACGACAAGGCAAGCGAGCTGGCATCAAAAATGGCTGACAACAAGATGATTTATTATCTTGATATCAATGATGCGTTCCTTGATGAGAACGGAACCCTCACAAGAGAGATCATGCCCGACCTCCTCCATCCAAAGGAAAAAGGCTACAAACTCTGGGCCGAGGCTATGGAGCCGACAATTGAAAAGCTGATGAAATAACCAAATTTCAAATCAAACAGTCAAAGACCTCCGCATGTAAAATAAGCGGAGGTCTTTTAGATTGAACAAAATATAACGTTAAATATTTCAGATTAAGGAGACTTTTTTGAAGATTGAACTTAACCTCAAACATAAACTTAAAGAAATATTCACTTCTCAGAAGCTGGGAATTCTTGCGACCGAAAATAATAGGGTTCCCTATACAAGCGTTGTTGCTTTTGTATGCTCTCAAGATATGAAGCAAATACTGTTTGTTACGCCTGAAAAGACCCAGAAATTTAAAAACATAATCGCTAATCCAAATGTTGCGATATTTTTTGATAATCGTTCAAATCAAGCCAGAGACTTCAAAGAGGCTATTGGAATTACGGCCACTGGTCTTGCAAGACAGATTTCTAAGGATAGCTCGAATATACTTGTTCAAGCTTATTTGACGAAGAATCCAGAGCTTGAATCTTTTTTAGCATCAAAAGATTCAGTCATATTGTGTATTGATGTCAATTCATATCATATTGTCGAAAATTTTCAGGATGTTACAAAAATCAATATCAAGTCGGAATGATTGGTTCAGAATATTACTTGATTTCAAGTATTTGGATGTCAGGTGTATTTTTTGTCGATCAGTCTCTCATCCTTTTTGATATTGTCTATTTTTTTCATATCCTCACAGCTTAACTCCCAATCGAGTTCCATATTCTCTCTGAGGTGTTTCTCACTGGAAGCCTTGGGTATAACTATATGCCCGTTCTGAATGAGCCATTTCAGGCTCACCTGCGAGGGCGTTTTCGAATGTTTTTCCGCTATCTCTTTGAGAGTTTCGTCCTCGAACACCTCGCCGCGTGCCAGCGGGCTGTATGCGGTTATGGCTATGCCTTGCTCTTTGCAGTATTGCGGCAGTTCGTGCCGATTTGTGAATGGATGGAATTCTATCTGCAGGTTGCAGATGGGGATTTGTGCCGCTTCCTGAGCCTTCTTTATGCGGCTCACATCGAAATTACTCAGCCCACAGCTCCTGATCATCTTTTTATCGACAAGCTCTTCCATCGCCTGCATTGTTTCCTCAATCGGAATATCGTCATTTGGCCAGTGCACAAGATAAAGGTCAAGATAATCGGTGCCAAGCTTATCCAGCGATCTCTGGCAGGCTTCGATCACATCATTCTTCTTAAGGTGGGACTTGGCGACCTTGGAAGTAATGAATATCTTCGACCTATCAGCGCCCTTTATGCCCTCGCCAACTTCTTGCTCGTTTTCGTACATCTCCGCGGTATCGATATGAATATAGCCCATTTCCAACGCCTGTGCAACTGTCTTCTCGCAATCTTTGCCGGTCAGTTTCCATGTCCCAAGCCCTAATACAGGCATTTCGTATCCGCTTTTGAGTTTGAGTTTCCGTTCGGTCATAATAAATACCTTTCTTATGTTGATTGATTCTTATTGCACCTTCTACTTTACAATAATCATCAGCTCATATATATAGGTATTTTCCTTATTTGAGCTTAAGCGATTACTTAAAACTCTTACGATAAGTTAAAAGGGAACTGGGACTAATGAATTCAATAAGCGGAATAACACTGCACGCAAATACACAACAAGTGTTGTTTAATTGACATATCATAAAAACGGCACGCTCACAAGAGCCCTAATGCCCGGCCTGCTCCACCTGAACAAAGAAGCCTATAAAGCATGGGCCCAGGCTATGGAACCAACAATCGAAAAACTAATGGAATAGGTTGAAAATCAGAGAGTGCACTATGCATTAATATACTTTGGTGGAATATTATTTAAGACATCCTTTTCTATGAGATTTCGCAACTGATAATGTTGTATAAATTTCATGTGCTGAAGCTGTCCAACTACCAGAGCCGGTGATATTTTTGCCTGCTCAGAGTATTTTTTGACTTTGGTTGATGTTATCTTCTCGCCATTAAATTTTTTGAATATTTCTTCATTCTTTATTGCTCTTTGCGCAAAAAGATTCGCTTCTTCTTCCTGATTATTTGCGTACATATTTTCGCAATCTATAAAGAACGCTGACTTTTTTCTAAAGTGCAGCAAAATATGAGCTATCTCATGAGCAACCGTAAACCAGAAATTATCACAGCGTTTATACCGACCGGTCCATACAATGACAGGATTATCTCCATCCCAAAATGCTGCACCATCAGTATATGTCTTTCCAAGATGGTTCAAAGTAAAGAATTTTACACCGGCATCATTCAGATCTTCAATAAATTGCTCTATCCCATTATCAAGCCAGGAATATTCGCTGATTTTTTTTGATATCGCGATAAGTTTTTTCTTGCTGTATTCCGCTGCAGTATAATTTAGTGCTGTTTTTTTAGCTTGATGATACCACGTAAGAGCAAAATACTGATTGTATTTACTGAAAGCTTCAGACTTCCTGAACGCAGGAGGACTCTGCGCTTCCATAAAAGAAAAGTCTAATTCAGTTATTCCCCAAAACCCCTTTACACTATCAACAAGCCTATTGATATTATGGTTCCACTTATCTATCCAACCCTTTTTTACCATATCAGCAATTGGCATATAGGTATATATTTCAGCCTTTATTTGCGCATCTGTTTTTTTTATCGGCACCTCTTCCTGCCGCAATATATAATTATTATACAGGTTAAGCCAGTATTGAGCAGATTGGTTAAATGCCTGCGACAATAGTTTCGCCATCTCAATCGTTATTGGACGTGTATCATGAATAAGTCCACTAACGTGCGTCTGACTTACGCCTATAATGTTAGCCAGATCGCTTTTAGACCAACCCCTTTCTTCAAGCTCTTCTTCAATGAAGAAGCCGGGACCAATATTTATGAATGGTTTATATTTTGAAGCCATATTTGATGCGTCCGACAAAAGTAGTAAATCGTAATTTTAATAGGTATTTCAAGCTCAATAACAGCAGTTTTGAGCGGCAATACCGACTTTCGTCGTTTGTACCATATTAAACTACCGTAATGGTTTGATAATTCAAGTATATAAAATACACTTTTGTCTTGTTTCTGTCTTCCCATTCAATCCTGAATTCCAGCCGCCATTTTTTATCTACCCTGATTGAATGTCTATTCTTGTTGCGTAATTCTTGAAAATGCAATGAATTGGTTTTAGTTAAATTAAAAATATCAACTGCCGCATCAATTTGCAATATTCGTGCAGCAAACTTTTTTATTACAGCAGGTGGGTATTTTCTTGACTTCCCCGTCTGGTATAGCTCTAACAGATCCTTATTTTCAAAATCCCACTCCACTGTTACTCTTTCAAATTATATCATCCCCAATAGATATTGTCAACATCGTTTTACTTTTTTAGTAAAATATGACAAGCAAAAAAAACAAACCGCTACACCCTTCTTCTTAATGCAAGTCCACCTAAACCTAATAGTGCTAAAGTTGCAGGTTCTGGAACTACGCCTATATTTCCATCTGAAAAATATTGATTGTAATTACTATCTAAACTAACTCCATTAACTCCTGCTTCGTTTTGCATATATAATTGAAGGAAATAATCTCCTGAATTGTTTTCTAAAACACCATTATTATTTACAGCAATTCCTGCATCAACTAAAGGATCAGATGAAATAAAAGTTGAAACAATAGCATAATCTCCTTGTGTTGCAACTTTGAAAGTAAATCCTGGAATTAATCCATTATTAACTATTTCAACTGCACTTCCTGAAGTTCCTTGCGCATTCCAACCACAAGATTGATCTAATGTTCCATCAGAAGAAATAACTGAAGTATAAGCATTTGATATTCCTGCATTATTTAAAATATCAGTTAAAGCACTAAAAGTATAATCTTGATTTAATAAAAAACTATCTCTGGTAAAATTACTATCGTTTACATTCATATATTCTATGATGCAAATATTTCCATCTTCATCGATTTTATTGTCAACTCTAATGCTATATGTGCCATTATCACAAGTAACTATTTCACTTCTTCCAATATCGTTATATTCAATTCCATCAATATATCCACCTTTAAGAGCAGGATTAAGTAATAGCAAAACACCTGCAAGGACAGCCGTTTTGCTGAAAGTAGATGCCGCGATGCTTGTAAAAACAGCGAGTAAATTACCCCTCATACCAATACCTTTCGTTTTACCAATAAAAAGAGAACATTTAGTTTATCTTTACAATATAGATAATCATCATGCAATGTCAAATTGATAATCAGGAATTACGGGAATTACGTGTTATCTGCAAACCGGCTAAAGAATAAAATACCGGCAAATATAAATTTGGGAGTTAGCAGAACGCTGAGGACAGCGTTCCCTACAAGCGAATCCCTTTGCGGCGGTTGCGGCTTTGCGTTAAAAATTATCAATTGAGTGCCTCTTTTTAGATTATTCTTTCCAAAAACGTGTTTTTTTTGTAATATATCGCTTTTAACAATTTGCGGGCACTGAATTTCTTAAACCCGCTCAAATATGATAATTACAGATAATTTTGGATTTATTCTTTCAGGAGATAAATTAGATGAGATACTCACAGGCATTAATACCTACGACCCGCGAAGTACCTAACGATGCGGAGATACCGAGCCATCAACTGATGATTCGCGCGGGGCTTATCCGCAAGCTTGCCAGCGGCACATACACCTATCTGCCCGCAGGCCTTAAGACGCTGCAAAAGATACAGACAATCATCCGCGAAGAGATGAATGCTTCCGGCGCACAGGAACTTATGCTTCCAAGCGTCCAGCCGATGGAGCTTTGGCAGCAGACAGGCCGTGATGAAGCTTACGGCGAGACAATGGCACGCTTCAAAGACCGTCACGGCAGACTCAACGTTCTCGCCCCGACAGCCGAAGAAGTAATCACATTCGTAGGTGCAAATGAGATAAGCTCTTACAAGCAGTTGCCTGTAAACCTTTACCAGATAAGCTTTAAGTTCCGTGACGAGTTCAGGCCGCGTTTCGGCGTACTGAGAAGCCGTGAATTCCTCATGAAAGATGCCTACAGCTTCCATACAAGCCCTGAAAGTCTTCAGGAAACATACGAAGTAATGTACGATGCCTACAAACGCATATTCGAGCGTTGCGGCGTGCCTTACGTTATCGTTGAGGCAGAGGCGGGCGAAATGGGCGGCAGCGGCTCACACCAGTTCACAGTGCCATGCGAATCCGGCGAAGACATCATCGTCTACACTGAAGACAGCGAATACGCCGCAAATATCGAAAAAGCCGCAGTTGATCCGCTCAAGAAAGCATGTTGCGGATGCGAAGTACCGCCGTGCAGCGAAGTACACACACCAAACGTCGGCTCTATTGAATCAGTATGCGAGCTTTTGGGTACAAAGCCCGAAGAAATGATAAAGACACTCATCTATCAGATGTCTGACGAAAGAGTAGTTGTTGCTGTTCTCAGGGGTGACCATGAGATCAATGATGAGAAGATCACGCAGGCTCTTGGCGGCGAAAAACCCGAACTTGCGGAAGAAAACGTAATAACCGACATCACAGAAGCCGCCGTAGGATTTGCCGGCCCTATGGGACTTGCAGAAAAGGTAGCAACTGTATTTATCGACCACGCTGTTGCGGCAATGTGCAAAGGCATATGCGGAGCCAACAAAACAGACTACCATATCAAAGATGTTGCACCAGGCAGAGACTTCCCGCTTGAAGGTGAAAATATCGTCGTTACAGACATCAGAAATGCGGTTGAAGGCGACACATTGAACGGTAAGAAGCTGCTGTTCAGACGCGGTATTGAGGTAGGCCAAGTGTTCAAACTCGGCACAAAATACAGCTCAAAGCTTGATTGCGGATTCCTTGACGAAAACGGCAAACGTCAGGTATGCCTGATGGGCTGCTACGGAATCGGCGTAAACAGGATCATGGCCTCTGCAATCGAAACAAGCTACGATGATGGCGGAATAATCTGGCCGATAAATATTGCTCCTTACGAAGTAGTAATCGCCCCTATCGGCAAGGATGATGAGACAGCGGCAGGCGAAGAGCTCTACAAGAAGCTGACCGCCGCCGGCATAGACTGCCTGCTTGACGACAGAAAAGCCAGAGCCGGCGTCAAACTCAACGATGCCGACCTGATAGGCGTACCGGTTAGAGTAACCATAGGCAAGAGAGCACTGGCAAACGGAAACGTAGAGATGAAACTCAGAAGAGAGGCTGACAACCGCGAAATACCTGTTGCTGATGCCGCAGAAGAGATCATCAAGGCCGTTGAAGCTCTCAAAGCAGAGTTAAAATAATTGAGGTGTTGGCTAACGCTCTCGATTTTTACGGCTCACACCAAAAGTAAGCTGATAACAGATGCGTAAGATAATAATAGTTGTTGATACTGCCCGCGGGTGGGGACGCCAGTTCTTACACGGCGTCGAAAAATATATGAGTACAAGAGGCGACTGGGTCGTCCGTATTCAGCCCCCGGGCTATATCAACACAACAAGCCGCGAAAACAGTTCATGGCTTGCTCTGCACGATGCGGACGGCATAATCGCCGGTGATATCAGATTTATCAGCGAGGCAATGCGTCTCAACATACCCAAAATCCTCCATGATGCCAGATGCGACAAAATACCAGGCGCATCAACGATGTACACCGATTCAATAAGTACGGGGAAAATGGCGGCTGAATATTTTTTCAGTCTCGGCTTCAAAAACTACGCTTATTGCGGTTTTGAGGGGCTGGTATGGTCGCAAAAGAGGCTCAAAGGCTACAAATCGCAATTAGGTGAGTGGGGAATAACCGAGGTTCATGACTACAATCAATGGAAACCGTCCGGAGCAGGCCTTGACACCGAACGCTGGAACATATCAGAGTGGCTCAAAACGCTCCCAAAACCGGTTTGCGTATTCGCCTGCAACGATGACAGAGGCATAAACGTACTCGAAGCATGCCAGATAGCAGGCATAAAAGTGCCGGAAGAGGTAGCTGTTCTGGGAGTAGATAATGACGAGCTTATGTGCGACATATCCTTCCCGCCGCTCTCGAGCATCGAACTGAATTTCAGGAAAGCAGGCTTCAATGCGGCCAAACTCCTCGATGAGATAATAGATAACGGAAACATCGGAAGAGATATAATCGTACCTCCAATCTCACTTATAGAACGGCAGTCAAGCGATGTATTGGCCATAGAAGACGAAAATGTAATCAAAGCCCTCGTATTCATAAGGCAGAATTTCCAGGAAGCCATACAGGTCAGCGATGTAGTTGAAAAAACAACCTCCTCCAGACGTGATCTCGAAATCAAATTCAAAAAGATGCTTAAAAGATCTATAAAAGACGAAATACTGAGGCTGAGAATAGACTCACTGAAAAAACGGCTTGTCAGCACCAACGAGCCGCTCTATGCAATAGCAAACTCATTGAAATACACAGATCCTGAGCATTTTTCAAGATTTTTCAAGTCCGCGGCAGGCATAAGTCCAAGTAAATACAGGTCAAAACTCGGCGTACAATAGGCCTTAAAGTATATAAGTTGTAAAAACAATTGTCCAAAATTGTCTTTTTTTGTTTATTTATCATTGAAAAATAGTCATTTTCTGATATAAGAACAGGTTATCCTCCAGCATTGAAATTTTATTTTAATACGTAACAAACGTACAAAATTAATTCCAATTTCACATATCAATTCTGGATTAGGTTTGTAAAAATTTTAGGCCGGTACAATAAGAGATTGTACCTTTTAGATTTAGGATAAATTATGTTTGATTTTTTCGGTAATCACACAAGAAAAATATTAGAGTTCTGCGACAATATAGACTCAAAGATATATAAAAAGATCGGTGATCTTAGTATCGAAGGTTATCTCAGTAAAGAGCCATTAGGATACAGCGAACGGACCACCGGTGATAAGAAATCCCTTGGCATCGGTGATAAGTGGGGTGACGTATTTGACTGCGCATGGTTCCATTTCACCGGCACGGTTCCGGCTGAAGGCAAAGGCAAGCATGTTGTACTGCTTATAGATGTAAGCGGTGAGCTTTGCGTTGTTGATGAAAACGGAGTTCCGACAAGAGGCCTGACCAACGGCAGTTCTACTTATGATTATCAACACGGCATGCCCGGAAAAAAAGTTTTACAGCTGAGTAACGGCATCAAAGAAGGCGACAGAATCGACTTTTGGGCTGACGGTGGATGCAACGATCTCTTTGGAGTGCTATGCAAAGACGGCAGAATTGTACAGGCAGAGATCGCTATCTGCAATGACGGCATCCGCAGCCTTTACTATGATTACTGGACATTGTGCGAACTGAGCAAGGTACTTGATAAAGAAAGTGCCAGATACGCCAAGGTGATGCACGCATTGAACCTTGCGATGAAAGCGCTGCAAACCTACAGCGATCAGGAAGTAGAGAAAGCACGCGATATATTGGCCGTAGAACTCTCACGAAAG
Organism: Sedimentisphaeraceae bacterium JB056; assembly: GCA_044440125.1. Classification (GTDB taxonomy): domain Bacteria; phylum Planctomycetota; class Phycisphaerae; order Sedimentisphaerales; family Sedimentisphaeraceae; genus JBITAJ01. Next base: position 147,304 of record JBITAJ010000004.1, read on the forward strand.
AATGCCGACCCATGTATGACTATCAGTGCAATAGGCCATGCTCATCTCGACCTTGCATGGCTGTGGCCAATACGCGAGACTATCCGCAAAGGAGCAAGGACATTCGCTACTGCCATTGAACTTATGGACAGGTATCCTGACTATAAATTCGGAGTAAGCCAGCCGCAGCTCTTCCAGTGGATGAAAGATTTATATCCTGAACTCTACGTAAAGATAAAGGAAAAAGTAGCGGAAGGCAGAATCGAAGTACAGGGCGGAATGTGGGTAGAGGCTGATGCAAACATAACCTCAGGCGAATCATTCGTACGCCAGTTCCTTTATGGCAAACGATTCTTTGAGAAAGAATTCGGCATAGAGGTCAACTCCCTCTGGCTGCCGGATGTATTCGGCTATTCAGCAGCCCTGCCGCAAATACTTAAGACATGTGGTATCGATTATTTCATGACACAAAAGCTTTCATGGAATGACACAAACAAATTCCCTAACCATACATTCTACTGGAAAGGCATGGACGGCACCGGCGTGCTTACACACATGCTTCCGGAAGAAACATATAACAGCCATGCAGGCCCTCGCTCTGCCTCAAAGTCAGAAAAGAACTATGCACAAAAAGCGATAAGCGATAGATGTCTTATGCTCTTTGGTATTGGCGATGGCGGCGGCGGACCAGGAGCCGAACACCTTGAAAGACTTGACAGACTCAAAAACCTTAATGGCGTTCCACCGATTGAGCAGGAATTCAGCACTGAATTCTTCAAGAGAATCGACAAAGAGGGTATAGACTATCCGCAGTGGAAAGGCGAGCTGTACCTTGAGAAACACAGAGGTACATACACCACTCAGGCCAAAAACAAAAAATACAACCGTATGATGGAATTTGCTCTTCGTAATCTCGAATTCATCAGTTACCTGACAAACGGGAACGGCTTCGACTATCCTCAGGAAAAACTCGAAGAAATCTGGAAAGAAGTTCTGCTTTATCAGTTCCATGACATACTTCCAGGCTCATCAATAAAGAGAGTCTACGATGAGTCCGTTGAAAGATATGAGGCAATGTTGAACGAAGTATCAGCATTGATTGATGATGCTCTTGACAGTGCTTGTAAAGATATTGATTCAGCAGAAAAGAAAAATCCCGCAGCAGTATTCAACACGCTGTCATGGAAACGCCAGCAATGGGTTAATACTGCCGGCAAATGGGTCAAAGCAACAGTCGGACCAATGGGATACGCCGTTGTAGACACTGACGAGCAAGCGGAAATACCGACCGAACTCAAGGCAGAAAATCAGCTTCTCGAAAATGATAAATTGACTGTCAAATTCGATGCCGATGGATCTATCATTTCTGTTACGGATAAAGCATCCGGTGTAAACTACATACAAAAAGGTACAAAAGCCAACGCACTCAAAGTTTATATAGATAAAGGTGATGCTTGGGACTTCCCAAATGATTACCGAGAGATACCTGCTGAGAAATTTACTCTCGAAAGCACAACAAGTCGTATTGACGGCCCGCAAGCTATAATCGAACAGACTTACAGGTATAACAAATCAACTCTCTCACAGAAGATCATACTCACCGCGGGAAGCAGCCGTATAGACTTCGTAACCGATGTCGACTGGAACGAAACATTCAGAATGCTCCGCTCTGAGTTCCCGGTCAATGTATTCTCTGATTACGCTACATGCGATATTCAGTACGGAAATATCAGCCGGCCGACTCATACAAACACCAGTTGGGACAGCGCCAAGCTTGAGATATGTGCACACAAGTTCGTTGATATCTCGCAGACCAATTACGGCGTAGCGATGCTCAACGACAGCAAGTACGGTTTTAGAGTTGTAGACAATATACTCGACATAAATCTTCTCAGAAGCCCTGAATATCCGGGCGAAAGTGCAGACAAAGGCAAGCACAGCTTTGTGTATTCATTGTACCCGCATGAGGGCAATCATATTACCGCGAAGGTCGCACAAGAAGCCTACAATCTCAACTGTCCACTGCTTGTCAGGGAGCTGGAAGCTGCTTCAGGAACCATGCCGCAGGCAAACAGCTTCATGAGTGTTGATGATGATGCCGTTGTCATTGAAACTGTCAAGAAAGCTGAAGACAGTTGCGATATGATCGTACGTATGTATGAAAACTACGGAACAAACTGCTGCGTCAATCTTGAAACTTCGCTGCCGTTTGACAAAGCATATATAACAGACAGCATGGAAAAAGAATTGACTGAGCTTAAGGTATCTGACGGCAAGATAAACCTCGAGTTCCGTCCATGGGAAATCAAAACAGTTAAACTGAACATCAAGAAATAAGCTGTTTAATAACAGACATAATAAAAGCCCCGATGAACGAATCATTCATTGGGGCTTTTTATTTGCTTATCGATTGTTTCTATCAGGCGTCTTCAGCGAGCCATGGATTGATCGCCATATCATAATCAACGATTTCATCCTCATTGAAATAAAGCGGAATCTCAACACTTGCCGACTCAACTGAGTCTGAACCGTGCACAAGATTATAGCTCTTTGTCAGGCCATAGTCACCTCTGATAGTACCGCCGCCGGCCTGTGCCGCATCAGTAGCACCAATCATATTTCTGCTAAGCTCGATAATATTGATACCTTCCCAAACCATCACCATTACAGGCGAAGAAGATATGTAAGTACAAACCGCATCAAAGAAAGGCTTGTCCTTATGCACTCCGTAATGCTTTTCTGCCAACTCACGGCTAACCTTCATGAACTTAGCTGCCACGAGTTTGAAACCACGATTCTCAAAACGTTTGATAATCTCTCCGGTAAGTCCGCGTTGTACGGCATCCGGCTTAGCAATAATAAGTGTTTTCTCTGTCATAAATACTCCGTATAAAATTTGTAGTGTGTAGTAAAATTAATCTAATTACAGGCAATCGACATAACTCTAAAAATACGCATTAACGATTACCACATCCACGCATCTAAACCACACTATAAGATCAGTCTAAATTAAACAAGTCCAAAAAAAAGCGGGCTCTGCAATAGAACCCGCTGTAGTATCAAATAAGAAACTAAACTCCCTGAGGCACAATGTATATTTCAACCCGACGGTTGAGAACATTACCCTTCTTGTTAGGTGCATTAGGAGCAACAGGTCTATACTCGCCAAAACCGCGAACACTCAACCTTGTAGCAGTAACATTATCCTTCAGCAACTCCTCAAGCACTGATATCGCCCTGTGAGCGGAAAGATGCCAGTTAGTAGGATGCTTGGCTTTCGTAGAAGGCCTCGCGATTCTCATATCATCTGTATGACCGGCAATGATAGCATCAAATTCCTTAGCCATATCTGAGTTGAGTATCTTGCTGAACTGATCGATAGCCTTGATAGCATCGGCACTGAGAACATCACTTCCAGGCTCAAATGTCAGGTCGCTCTTAAACTTAACAACACCCTTCTCTTTGTCAAAATCGACAAGATCATTGGATGCCGCAAGCTCTTCAAGCATTACGTTAAGCTCTGAAGGAAGAACAACGCCGCCCTTGAGAAGCTGTTCCTGAAGAGTAGCGATAAGCTGATTCTTCTCGGCAATAGCAGCTTCAAGAAGCTCGACTTCTTTTGCGTAAGCGCTGACATTCACATTTTTTGACTTCATAAGGTCATCAAGCTGTTTTTGAAGTTTCTGAACTTCAATCCTCGCGGCACTGTACTTGCTCTCAAGCTCAGACAAACGCTCACTTTGAGTTTGATTCTGAACTTTCAGCTTGTCATAGTCGCCCTGAGAAACGCAACCTGTAGAAACAATCATAACTGCTGCAAGCAGCATAACGCTTAAAATTCTGAACAATTTCATTTCTTTATCCTTTCAATATCTCCTACAATCAAGGGCATTGAACTAACAATACCCACGACAAACAGCCTTTAGCTGATTATTTTTTCTTCTTTTTCTTAGGAGCTTTAACTTTCTTGGCCTTAGGGGCCTTAGGAGCTTTAGGGGCCTTATCACCACTGCCTCCGCCAATAGCTGCTCCGATAACTCCGATAAGAACAGCAACAACCGCAAGTCCGCCAAAGACATAAAGAATATAATCTTCAATAGGATTCACGATAGAAGGAGTAATATAATTAAAGCCGGCAACAAGAACTATCGCGGCAAAAACTATTGCTAAAAATGGTAAAAGCATCATAACGCCAAAAGCACCGCTTGTGGAATCTACTTCCGCGGGCTGAGCAAATGCCGGCTGTGGAGCCGCTGCCGCCGGGGTTGAAGGCATGGAAAACGCAACCGGTTCAGGCTCAGACGCTTCAGGCTCTTCTTCCTTAGGCGTTGATTCATATCCGCTGTCAGCAAGATAATCATCAGAATCCTGACCCTTATCAGCAAAATCTTCTCCAGAAGAAGGAACGCTGTCAGAAAGGTCGTCAAAACCACCATCACCGTCGCCGCCTAGCAGAATATCATCGAGAACCGCACCAAACTGGGAGTCGTCCGCCTGCAATGAAAGGTCCAGCAAACCTGAGCCGCTGCCTTCATCACCAGGACTTCCAATATCCGCATCGGCGTCTATCTTAGCTTCAGACTCTTCAGGACCACCTGTACTCATACTGTCAGCAAGAGAAAGAATGCTGTCTTCACCTTCATCGCCTTCTTCTGCGTCATCAGTAAGACCGGTAAGACCGCTGCGAGTGTCGGCTTCTGTGAGTTCCACCATGCTTGACATATCAGCATCAATTTCAAACTCATCTTCATCCTCACCGGCATCATCCAGTGGAGCAAGGCCCAGAAGTGAACTCTCATCACTTAGACCAATAACGGAATCTTCAATATTCAACACCGTATCATCAGACTGTGAAGTTGCTGCGGTGTCAACGTCTTTAGCATCATAAAGTATGTTTGTACCTTCACGTAACTCACTTATATTGTTGAGTTTTGCAAATTCCTTGAATTCTTCAGGCGTTTTGCCTAATTTCGCTGCCGCCTGTTCAAGAGTGTAGGTTTTTTCAGCCATTAGCTAATCCCGTAAACTTATAATATGATATATCATTTCGATTCACGACATTCCAGACCTTTAATAAAAGTATAGTTGGAATGCGCAACTGTACGTAGATTATAGCCCCGTAAACACAACTTTCAAGGAATTTTGGCGAAGATTTTATTATTTATACACTTATAATAGCCGTTAAAGTAATTATTTACGCTATAAAGTTTAAATCATGCCGTTGTCAATACCTATCATCATCGGTTGACTGAAAATAGCAGTCGTCATTAAGCTCATATATATTTGTATCTTTCGAGGGTTTGGGCATTGAATAGAGCTTTGCTTTCTTTGATTCGCTTAGCGATAACGGTATAATCCTTGACGTGTCAAACTCAAGTTCGAGGCTGTCTCTTAGAGAAAATATTCTGGTTTTACCAGGAAGCATCATTGAGCCGTTAAGCGGCATAAAGTCAGAAAAATCAGCAGAAACAACTAAACCTCCACGCTCATAATATGCAATACGGCTAAGCTGTCCGCTGCAGTTATTGAAACTGTAACTCCTTAGAATATAGCCGTTTTCATCAATAATATCAAAACCGTGCTCATACTCGCCGAAGAACATCTGCGAATCAGCAAGTCCATCGGTATCTATTATCCCAAAAGTCTCTGATGCGGGAAACGTCTTGAGTCCTCTGGCTCCGCAGCTTTCAAGCAGCTCTTTCCTGCCTCTGTAAAGATCATTTATATCGGAGAAATTGAGCCAGTACCAAAACTGATCGTCATTTGTACCTAATAGCAACGCGGTACCAAAGGTATGACTCACGCGTATCACAATATTTTCCTTGTCCGAAAAATAAGCGGTAACGTTATTGAGCGATTCCTTTCTCCCCTCGGCCAGCATGTTGACTTCGGCACTGCCCTTAGCCGCAAACTCAACCAAATCAGCCTGCCTCAAACGAATTTGTTCGATCATGGTATCCTTGGATATCACAGGAGCAGGACAAGCCGGCACCTCAGTCTCGATGGTATGCCTGCCGCATCCGGCACATAACGCTAAAGCTATGATCAATAATACTTTATACATTTATCTCCTACTTCCTCATCAAGAAATAGAATCAATCGTCATCAAGATCCATTATCTGTCCGATATTTTCGGTCAACGAATCGATTTCGTCTTCGGTAAGGTGCGGATCAATAACCTCAACAGTTTTCTTCTGGCCGGTTACCTTAAGCGTCCAGATATCTTTCTCTTCTTCAATTCTGCTGCTTTCGTATCGCAGAAGACGCTTCCTCATAAGAATAAGCGTCAGTACAAAACGGAAGTTGATTTTGCCCGGCTCCGGCTGATTTTCAAGCCTTTCAAAGAAAGTCATCAGCATTTCATCATCAACGAATACCTTCTTTTTCTTGTTTGGATCGGTAAGCTTCGTCTTCCAGAAGTAAAAGACATCAGGGTCATTATCCTGCCAGTAGGAAAGACAATAATCCTTGCGTTCAAAGCCCTCATCAGTCTCAACAAGGGCAGCAAAATACTCCTCGCCCTCGTCTATAATTCGACCGCTGCCGCTGCATTGTCCTGTTGGTTTCGTTATTTCCCAGTCTGCCATAACCACCTGTACTTAAATCAAATCATTGACGAATTGAAACGTCAATCATATTCTTACTCAAAACTAATATAAGGTTCTATGCTCTCAGCGCTTTTAGTGCCGATACCTTCGACCTTGCAAAGGTCATCAACACACTTGAAAGCATCTTCATCGCCAAAACTTTCACGATATTCAACGATTTTCACTGCCGTCTCATAACCTATTGACGGCAAACGAACAAGGCTTTCAATAGGGTCACTGTTGATATAAACAACACTCTTAACATTCATATAGCTCTCACCGTCAGCCTGCACCAATAAATACACCGAGCACGCCGCAGCAATAATGACCACGAAAACAAAAGCCCTGATTTTAATCAATCTGTCAGGAATATGCGGCAAAAAAGCCATAGCACACCTTAAGAACCGACTATTTATCTAATTTTATTTATGTAATATGAATTTACTGAACTTACGAATAGTCTTGGCCGCCGCTTTGGGCTCAAGAGAGCTGTTGTAAAGCCCGTCACAAGACTCACTGCCCTCAACATCGGCAAGCGTAGAATAAGTTACAGTCCCTATCTGATTTTTACCGAGGAATATGCGGTACAATGCCTCAAGCCATGCCGCCTGAGAGCTTTCCGACCATGGATTTCGCCAGTAGCCGCCGCTGTCGCCATTGCCTGCTGCAGGTGAAGAAACACCCGAAATATGTACCGGTCGGCTTGTTACGCATATCCTGTCGAGCATTGCGGAAATCTGCATAAGGTCGCGAACGAACATGTCGCCTCCGCCTTTGCCAAAGCTCATATTAATACCCATACAGTCAAAGATAATCGCATTGCTGACAAGCAGATCCGCATACATAACCGCAGAGATAGTGAACGGCTTGTCAATATGATAACATGACCACGGACAATCAATCTCCACCATTTTAAGCGATTTGGTATCGGTAGCCTTTGCCGAGACGCAAGCGGTTCTGGTCATTTCAATACACTGATCGAAACCGAAATTCATGCAGTTATCACTGTTCATCGAGCTTATAAGATTCCACTGATGAATTTTTCCTGCATATTTATTGACGGTTTCAGATATAAAGCCGTACACATACTCCTGAACCCGCTCAAAATCATATTTAAAAACCCACTCAGGAAGACAATCTTCATTGAAACGTATAAGCGGGCCAACGCTTAAAAACACCTTTTTGCCTTTAAACTTGAGCAAGGCCTTATCAATCGATGAATAATCATACTCACCCTGCCTGGGCTCTATATCCTTCCATGTTACAGGCACAGTAATATATGCAAAATTATCAAGCATATGTTTTACATATTGATCGTTGTCGGCATACTCGCGCTGATAAACACATCCAAGAGTATAACGGTTAAGTTCACCGTCTTTCTTTTTTGATGTAAGTACTGCACCAGTCTGCTTTTGAGCCAAAGACTCAGACGCAACAACGGCCATATGCAGGCATTTGTCTGCCAAAACAGATGCCCTTGCAGGATCATCTTCACAAGTCATCGCCTCAACGTAAAGGCTTCTTGCCTTGGCAATGGCTTTTTGAGTATTGCTCTTATCCTCATCGAAAACAGCCCAATCCTCACACTTTCTGGTAATCTCCATAAGCCTTGCACGGGCAAGCTCGAGATTAAGCAGATAAGGCTGCTGACGGATATTGAGTTTTGTGGTCGGAAGCATCAGACTGCCAACGCCTTCGATATCCCAAGGCAATGCCAAACCGGCAGAAATAGTACCCGGATCACCTACATATATAATGCCGTCATCGAACGTTATGTTTTTGCTGGAACTGAGCGGAATTCGTTCAGGATCAAACAGGTATGCACCGGTCAGATCAAGAGACTCTGCACGCTTGCCATTTTTATATACAAGAAATTTCAATATCTAATCCGTTATATGTATAATTTATCGATATAATTACATAAATTTGCGGGAAAAACGCAAAACTAAAACCATCGCCATTATAATGAAATTCCACATAAAACGCAAATAAACCTCATGAATTTTACCTCTCCATTTTGGATTACGGCAGAAAGCTAAGCGAAAACAACCTTTCTTACATCATCCCAACAAAAAACAGCCCGCAAACTCTCTTAAAGATTGCGGGCTGAGATATTATTAAATCACAAAATGATGCTTATTATTTTCTGCGTCTGCGGATAAACATACCGCCAAGACCAAGAAGTGCCATTGTAGCAGGCTCGGGAGTAACAAACAAACCTTCCGACGAACTGTCTAATACATCAAGTGTCTGCGCATTATTGAGTATAAAATTGGAATTAGAGTATCGAAGTGTATAGATATTCGAACCAAAGGCAACAACATCTGTAGCATCACCGAAAGTTAAGGCGCCGGTATCAAAAACGAGCGTTAAACCGCTGTAATTAACTACACCGTTTACAACATTTTGGAAAGTACCCAGGAATTGATCTGAAGAATCATAAAAGTTTATGGTAAGATCATCAATTCCAGTACCAGAACCTGAAGAATATGAGATAGTACTGTAATTATCGTTATATGTCATTGAGCCGGATGCTCGACAGCCATTATCACCTGTCCAGGAGAATTCAACTGTTTCCCATACTTCAGGGATTGCACCAAAAGACAATGTGGCGGCTAAAACCAAAACTAAAACTGAAAACATCTTCATAATTAAACCCTTTCTAAAAACAACACGAAATAACCAATCGTTACACACTTTTATTAAACAAGTGTTAACTGATTATTTATACCCCAACTAAAACAAATTGTCAATTTTTAAGACAATTAAAAATGTCTAATTTAATTTTATTTCTATATGCCGCAACATATGTCCTAAATTAACAACACATATCCTGTTTACCACAACAAACCTCAGCATATTAAAATTGTAATGCCTATCTTTATAATTATAATAAAGCAGAAATTATTGAGGTGTTATTACATATCCAAAGGAGTAGTAAAATAATGTCAGAAATGAATAAAAACAAAAAGTGCTGCCTAAATTGCGCATACCTTAGAATGGTAGAGCATTATTTAATGTCTTCTGAGGGGAGATTATTGCTGACATGGGAAAGGAGAAAGCAATTTTACAAAGACAGGTCAAACTTAAATCTTAAATGCCCTAAACACCCCAGAGTTTCGTGCAGTCGTAGCCAATTTGCTAATATTACAATATTACAAAACAAAAACAAACAATATGAAATCACTCAGGACTCATTTAATTTCATCCAAACCAATAGCTGTCCACTTTTTTATAAGCATCAAGATTGCTTCTACAAACTTAATCATGAAACAATAGCGAAACGCCAAACAATGGAAATTGAACTCGAAAATGCCGTTACTGCAAAAAAAGCTTTAGAGATATCGAGAAAAAGCTTCTGGTTTACCATTATAGTTTTGATTATTTCATCCTTGGGAGCAAGCTTAGCAATACTTGATTTTTTCGGGGACAAAGAATGGCAAGACAATCAAATCTCTGCTCTCAGAGAAACTAACACCCTATTGAAACAACAAATCGAGCTGAAATTAGCCGAAAAAACGAACACTGCCAATCAAACAACATATGGCTCCTCACCTTGGCAGGAATATATAAAATCCGACATAGATATTGCAATCAACAATTTAGGAGAATAACAAAATGTCATACATTTACGGCTGTCCTCAATGCAAAACATCAATAGAAACATCAGCATCAAGAACTCTCAGATGCAGTAATTGCGGAAAAATCATGAACGAAATCGCAAGAGAAAACTGGCTCCACAAATGCAATTCCTGCGAATTTGAAAATGAAAATCCAACGCCAGGCGTCTATGACTGCCCAATGTGCGACGGCAAACTTTGCCCCTCAAGACCCGTGTAAGTCAGTGAATGTCCGTGATTTGTCCGTGTTTTGATATCATATATTATTCGCGGCGGCGAGAATATCTTTTATCGCTTTCTCTCTGTCGGGCTTTGAGAATACTGCCGAGCCCGCCACGAGTGTATCCGCTCCAAGAGCTGTTACGATCGGTGCGGTTGTCGGATCGATTCCGCCGTCAACCTGAATCCTCACATCCGGCCCTACAATCTGGCGAATCTCTTTGCACTTCTGCGCCGCATCGTGCATGAACGACTGTCCGCCGAATCCCGGCTCAACAGTCATTACGAGTATCATATCACACATAGCCCCAATATCCGCAATAGCGTCAACCGAAGTACCCGGCTTAATACTCACGCCCGCTGTAACTCCCGCATCATGAATCCTGTTGATAAGTCCCTTGGCATCATTAACCGCCTCAATGTGAAATGTAATATGATCGCTGCCGGCCTTGATAAAATCGTCAAGATATTTCTCGGCATCGGTTATCATCAGGTGAGTATCGAAGCAAAGCGGAGAATGCTTGCGAAGATTGGCAATCACAGGCGCCCCGAATGTAAGATTAGGCACAAAATGAGCGTCCATTACATCAAGGTGCACAATCTTCACTCCATAGTTTTCTATCTCTTTAACCTCATCGGCGAGCCGTGCGAAATCACTGCTCAATACACTCGGAGCTATTTCTATTGATGGTGTTGAAGGTAGTTTCATAATCTATCCCTGCTATTGCAAATATGTTGATCTCAAATCTATATAAACTTTTTACGCATTCTTGAGGCCGGGATACCAAGCTGATCGCGATACTTCACAACCGTTCGCCTTGATATGCTGTAGCCCTTTTCCTCAAGCAGCTTGCAAACTTTTTCATCACTGTAAGGCTTGCTCTTGTCCTCATTATTGATTATATTTTCAAGAGCCTGCTTTATTGCCTCCGTCCCCTGCACGTTGCCGTCGTCTGAAACGATCCTGTTTGTAAACAAATCACGCAAAGGCATCTGGCCTTGAGGCGACTGTATATATTTCCCTGCAACTGCACGCGAAACAGTAGCAATATGTATCCCTATCATATCAGCAACCTCCTGCATAAACAACGGCTGTATATGCAGTCTGCCCTTTTTGAAGAATTCTTTCTGTCTGGAAACTACGATTCCGGCGATTTTCAGAAGTGTATTCTGCCTCTGGTTAACGGCATCAATAAGCCACTTCGCATTTCGAACATTCTCCTGAAGATATCGCTTGGTATTTTTATCGATATTCTTATCGGCTACCATGCTGGCATATTCATCGTTTATCCTCAACGCCGGAAGAGCGGAGTTGGCAAGATGAACATCGTACTCACCATCATCTTTTTCCTCAACTATAATATCCACACGAACAGGAGCATTGTCAAAACCTGATTCGAATTTCGTACCCGGGCTTGTATCAAGACGTGCAAGGTAGTGCAATACCTGCTCAATCTCATCCATGCCGCAGCCAACAGAAGCGGCAAGCTGAGGAAGATGGTTATTAAGGAGCATATCATAATGCTCGTTAACTATCTCATAAGTAAAAGGGGGAACGGTGTCGATATTCTGCCGTATCTGAATCAAAAGACATTCCCGAACATCTCTGGCCCCGATACCTGGAGGATCGAATCTCTGGAGATGCTCCAACGCTTCATCAAAGAGTTCCTGATCGAATCCATCATAAATCGCAGCGATTTCATCAAGATTCAGGGAAAGGTATCCTTTAGGGCTGAGCTGATCGATAAGTATCTCAATAACACTTATAACCTCACGAGGCGCATCCACAAGCGAAAGCTGATCTTTGAGATAAGCCTGCATCGAGATACGGCTGTCCGCTGTATTGTGAAGGGCATTGAGTTTGGGGTCAGCCTCGCCATCATCATATCTGACCGAAACGGCGGCATCCTGATTTATATATTCTTTGTAGTCAGCGCCAAGATTATCAAGGCGCTCAAAAGATTCAGCCGTATCATTTTCCGAAACCTTAAGCTCTTTCTCATCAATACTTTTATTGAGAAACTCCTTATCGTCTTCTTCCTGCTCATCAGGGTCCTCTGTTTCGAGTTCAAGAACAGGATTATTATTAAGCTCGGTTTCTATACGCTGTTCAAGTGCCATAATAGGCAGCTGAAGAATCTCCATTGACTGCATCATTGCAGGAGTCAGCTTCATCTGCTGAGCCATCTGCATTCGATTTGTCAAGTTCATTTCAAGTGCCATATTATCTATTCCCTATTAAACGAAAATATATTGAATTTATATTTTTATTGTTCACTTTTATATCGTATCTTACGATCCTTCTCGATTATCCATCTCATATCCTGAACATTAGGTGTTTCAGGAACTATAGACTCATCCCTAAGCCCATGGAAAAGCATAAACGCAGAATCCTGCGTATGTTTCCCTGTAAATATTCCCTTGTTAAATGCCTTAGGAGTATTTAACGCAGCCTTGAGATTAAATTCGCTCTCTGCAAGCAAAGTCAGATCAGGTGCATCAGAAAGACAGTCCCCTTCAAATATCTCACTCTTTCTATAAACTTTCTTGATGACCTTCCTGCTGTTATACTTGAGATTGTTAAAATAATCCTCAAGTTCACTGAGAAGCCCGACTGATTCTTCACGGCTTACTGAGCCATTGGGATACTTGTCCTGATAATTCAGATATATCCTGCCCGGATCAAGCGCAAAAGCTTTTGTCTTTGAGTTGATATCCTGAAGCTGTGTCTTTTCCCCATCAAGATGAAGCATACCCTCATCCATCAACAGATGATTCACATAAACATCACGATGAAGATTTTCAAACCCGTGATCAGAAAGCATTACAACAAGATTGTTCTCAGACAACTTTGACATTATCTCGCCGATTATCTTGTCTATGCGGCCAAAATGAAGTGAGAACGCTGTATTGAGCTTATGTTTTGGATTTTCATAAGCATCCCAGAGAAAGTGCATAAGCCTGTCAGTACCGGTAAATACAAGCATAAACGTTGACCAGTCTATACTGTCATCCCAAAGATATCGGTAAGCGGCAACTCTTGCATCAAGTGTATTATCCAGGTCCTCAAGGAAACTGTGCATGGAAGTATGAGCCTTCCTGGAATCAACGTCAAGCTTGTAATTGATATCACAAAGCTGATCAACTATATTCTGAGGATAAACGCTTTTGTTTATATCTATTGAAACAAACCCGGAAACGTGTATTCCATTCATCGGATGAACAGGATAAGTGGAAGGCACATTCATTATTACAGACTTGCCGGGCCACTGCTCCCAAAAAGGAGGGCTTTTAAGATCGTTATAGTTAGGGAATTTGAGACGGTAGCTGTCAGGATGAAGATCCGTAAAACCATATATACCATGCTCTCCCGGATTCTTGCCAGTAATTATACTCGACCAGGCAACGCTTGATATCTCAGGTATTGTCGAATTACTCTTCTTGAAAACACCTTCACTGATAAGCCTTGCCGTATTGGGCATAATACCTTCATCGGCAAAATCCTTTATCATATCGAACGGCACACCATCAAGTCCTATTATAACAATCTTGTCTTTCATAGTATTCTCTGTAATCGCTGTTGAATTCCTTTAAGTACTATTTTAACCACTAAAAACCTCCCCGCCAGCCTAACTCACAGGGAAATAAACCTATCAATCATTATTCTGTGCTATCATCTTTGCCTTAACCACAAGGATTGCTGTAGCAAGCTGCGGATCCGATTCCACTGTTTCCTGAGCCGAGTGCCTTGCTATCTCATTCTCTTTATAATCATGGTCGGCCTTAACCAGCACTGCATTATCCTTCTGTACCTCTACATATTTCTTAGCCTCTTTCGGCGTAAGTTCAACAGAAAAGTCCGGACTGATACCCCAGTCATCCCTGCCCTCTTTTTCAAGCTGATACCGATTCTTTACCGGCTGACCTGATGGAAGATGGTAGAAAGCCATAGTGTATTTCAGTTGAGCGCCGCCGCCGGGGGCCTCAGTTATGGTCTGTACACTTCCCTTGCCGTAAGTCCTCGTACCAACGAGTGTGGCACGTTTGTATTTCTCGTCTTTGAGTGCTCCGGCTACAATCTCAGAAGCTGAAGCACTGCCGCCGTTTATCAGAAGTACGAGCGGATAGTTAGGAATTGTAGCTTTCTTGGTAGCCTTGAGCTCTTCACCAAAACCCCATCTGGGCTTTGTGCTTACTATGACGCCCTTGTCAACAAACATATCTACAACCTCGCCCGCTGTTTGAAGCAGACCGCCGGAATTATAACGAAGATCAATTATAAGACCCTTCAAGCCCTCTTTTTCAAGCTGCTTTATAGCCTTTTCCATATAATCCGCGGTAGTACTGGTAAACCCTGTTATCAGCATATATCCAATGCCGCTTTCAGGATCTATCATGTATTCCCAACCGGCATCAGCCGTTCGCTGCCAGCCGCGAATTGTCGGAACAACAATCTTGGCACGCTTGATAGTGATATCGCGGGCTTCATCGGCATCCTTGCTGCGGACAGTAAGAGTAACATCCGTGCCATCAGGGCCGGTAATACGGCTTACCGCACAATTGATAGTCATATCTTCTGTTGGAACGCCGTCAACTTTCTCGATAACATCCTCGGCATCAAGCCCTGAATTGTAAGCAGGAGTACCCGGAAGAAGACTCATAACCATAAGATCACCGGTGGATTTGGATATTTCAACACCTATACCGGAAAATTGCTGCGTGATGCTCTTCTCGAACTCTTTCGTATAGAAAGGCCACACAACATTCGTATAAGGATCAAGAACCGAAAGAGCAGCCTCTGTGAAATGACTGACGATTATCTCATTGGATATATTAATAGTCTGCTCGTTGAGAACAAGAAGCTTAAGGAATGACTCAAGAAAATCCTTATGATTAAGCCTTGCAAGCGGCCCGCTATTAAGCTCACTTCTGATCTTGCGAACGCCTGCTATCCAACTTTGCACTTGAGTCTTATCAAACTCAACATTGACATCTTCATTTTCAAAAGACATCACCTCGGCAAGCAAAATGCATCTGTCAAAAGCCTTATCCGCAACACGATCATAATCAATCAGATCGACATACCCAAAATCCAGCATTTTGATTGTTCTGATAAACATCACAGGGTCTATGCCCTCAAAACGCTCCTCGCTGCTCTCACATGGACTGTCAACCATGGAGCCCTCGATTGCCATCTTGTCAATCAGCTCTTCCGACTTGTCCTTATAGGTTTCCTTATCCTCGTAAAGAGAAGAAAGCCAGTAATAACCCGTGTAAGCCTCCGCCCATTTGCCCTTGGCTTCTTGCTCAATGCAGTCGGAGATTGTCTTGTCAACCATTTCCTTTACAAACTCATCGGCCAGAAGAGCCTTCTTCTGCTCTTCATTTGCGTACCTGCTGCTGCTTATAAGTGCTACATACGCATCAGCAATATCATTGGCATCACTCGGCAAACCTTTAGCCTTTATCTCTTCGAATTCCTTAAACTTTTCAAGATAAGTCTCTTCTTTGGATTTCTGCCTCTTGTCTGTAAGCTGCTTGTAGGAATCAATTACTCCCAGAAGCTCCTTGGCCTTGCTATTGTCAGTATTTTCAAGTAATTTTTCGGCCTTTTCAATCTCACCACTGCAGATGAGATCGGATCCCTGCTTTACAAGATCTGATTCCGCAGAAAACGCAGAACCGCAGAAAGCAGAAATAGCGACTAACAAGACCGTCAATATCGTCATTTTCTTCATATTACAATCATCCTAATATAATTCAGCATACTAAATTTATCGCTCTATTTTACAAAATTAGTTCAATAACACAATCGCGCTTTGAAAAATTAATTCCGGCAGGTAGGAAATTGTACAATACAGCAACTTCCCATCAAAGAAATGCCTCTAAAGCCCCCTCTATAAACAAAAAACAAAATATAAATTTACCGCTGTTTTTTATATTCACATCTATTTGAAAGTATGCCTTTGATGGCAAGATCGCGATACGGTGCTGATGCATCATAAAACCGGCGGCTCGTGTCGACTGTCTGGATTCCCATGTCAGGTTCATGGTCTTTAAGTTGAGCAATTATTTTCCCGTCAGGCTGAATGAAGCAACACGGATAAGGGCTTATTTTCGCGCATGAATTGGTCATGCTGACCCAGAAGTAATTCGTCGCCGCACGGCACTGCATGGTCTGCCTCATTATATGGCTATGGACACTCGGCTCTTCCTGCCTTGCATTATAAAATGACTGGAAAACACACTCAACGTTCATTTTTTTAAGTTCACGGTAAAGCTCAGGAAAACGCAGGTCATAGCATATCAAAAGAGCACATTTGACACCTTTAAACTCAAAGGTCGTGAAATGCTCGCCAGGCTGATAATGCACAATGTCTCCGGGAGTACAGAATCGCTTGTCATAGCGGCCGCACACTTGCCCTTGTTCATTGATCAGAAGCAAACTGTTATGAACCGCTGCGGATTCCTGATCGCGGTAATTTGTCCCAAGCACCACCCATATTCCAAGCTCAGCGGCAAGTAATTTGATCTTCTCGGTCTCACTGTCCAGAAGAGCCCAGTCATATCTGTCAAAACCGGCAATATCTACACCGGCGTACCCGCCAAGGGCACACTCTGAAAAATGCACGATATCTGCCCCCTTGCCAGAAGCCTCCTTCATAAACGAAACTATCCATTTACTGTTGGTTAGTATATCCCCGCTTACGGCAAACTGACAAAACGCTGCTTTGAAACTGCCCATAATCAATCCCTCAATAATCGTCAAAACTTTCGCTGTTATGTATTCTCACGTTTTTACGATAAGCCTTTTCGGGGTCTTCATACTTATCTCTGGAACTATGGCCTATCTGTATGAACATCTTTATCGCCGTACCTATACACCAAAGAGCTGCAAAAAAGATTAGTCCTGCGGCAATAACGATAAATACAGCCTTCAAGACGATTACAAGTATGCCAATCCCAAGCAGAAGAAGCCCAACGGCAAGCAATGCGCCCGCAGCCTTTCTGGTGGCGTTGGAAATTGAATAATAATCAAATTTAAACATCTTTCTCCTCGTTACTTATATAAAACTTAATTCTTCCTCTTAAAGATTACATGAGTGCCAATCTTAGGATGAAACAGCCCGCGAGAGCTGAACTGATAAGATTTTTCGTCCACAATATAGTAATTCTCGCGGATGTATTTCCTAAGCTCTGCCATCGCGGCAAACCTGTCCGCCTCATCTTTACCGATTTTTTCAGCAAGCATATTATAGTACTGCTTCTCATACTGAGCAACTATCATCTCATTTTCCGGCAGAAATCCCTTTGGCGTTGACGGCCAGAGTTCAAGTTGAGGTCTGTCCCATGGGAAATGACGCTTACGGCTATCTACAATGAACAGCGGTTTTTCCTCTTTGAAGCTCTTCAGCAAATCACGCATCAAACCGGCTATCTGCTTAGGACTCTTAACATGCATTTCACTCTCAAAGGCCTTTTTATACGGGCTGAGCCTCTGAGCCTCTACGTACATCCCCGGAAACCAGCCCCAAACATACATAGTATCATCTTCGCTGCTGCTGCGTTTGATAAACTCTGAAACCTTTTCCCAGGAGGCAAGATTGCCGGCACTATGAGCAGAAGCTTCCTTGAGTCGCTGTGAATATCCTTTAACGCGTTTTCCATCGGGATATTTATCCCCGCTGTGGAAAGTATGATCAAAACCGGCAAATACATCCCAGCTCATCAGAATCATGAATATTACGGCAACCATTCCGCCGCCGGCATAAAACATCTTATTATTTTTACTTGCAGCCGCATTTTTCGCATAAAGCCATACAATGTAACCACCTGTAACAGAAGCAGATAATGTAAGAGGTATATAGTATTGTTCATAAGAACGCGGACTTATCCACACAAAGAGCATATCAAATATCCAGCAAACCGCCGGGAGAAAAACAAGCCTGTCGGCAACAGATATATCGTATTTTTTCTTCTTACCGAATATATCACACGTATTCCTGTACTTAGCTATAATCAGCGAAAGCAGAGCCAGCAATATAGGCAGCAGCAAAGCCTTGTAATATCGCAAGACAACCGGAGTCTGCTCTTTTATACCCATCAAACTGCGGCTCCTTTCAAGATAACCGCCCTTGCTCTCACTTTTCGCCTCTTTGCTGCCATCGGCCTGCTTGTTATCTGAACTTTTCTCCTGCTTCGGCGAGCTTTTGAAAGGCTTTACCGCATATCTCTTGAGAAATGTATAAGGGCCGCTCATCGGAACATCACCTGCCGCAAGCCATATATGGAGCGGAGCCAGCGTCACAAGCATGCCAATAAAGACAAGCACACCATCCTTGAGCACTTCCTTGAAAGGCTTCCATTTGAAGATTACAGAAACAAACAGAAATGAGGCCATTGCGAGTGTCATTGAAAAGCCGGTTTCCTTAAATCCGGGAGCAAACGCCAGTGCCGCACCGCAAATTACCGCCCATATCTTCCTGCCGCCGCCGTAATACAGGAAAAACGAGCCTATAGAGATACCGATACAGGCAGTCATGAATTCCTCTTTGACATTACCATACTTGGCAATAAACGGTGCGGAAATATAAATCGAGGTCAAAAGGGTACTTATAAAAGCTGCGGCTCGTCCGAAATGTTTCTTCACACCCATAAAAATAAGAACCAACGCGGCAAGCTGCATCAGACCTTGTATTATCTTAGGGCCCACATCACTGTAGCCGAATATCTTGACGCCGAGTATATTCACAAGCAGAGTGCTTATCTTGGCGGTGGGAACCTCATCAACACCGATCTTAGCACCCCTGATTATATGCTCTGCTGAGTAAACATACGCACCGCTGTCAAAAGCGCCCGGCGTATTCAATTCACAATACTTACCAAGCACGAAAGGCACAGCGATAACTGATGCCATGATAACTGTAAGGAATGATATCTTGCTAAATGCAGTCTTAAATATTTCTGATTTCATAATATTGCTTCATACTGGTAGCCGTTCACTCATTTACCCCAATCCGTCAATTATACGCTTTGAAATTGGTTGGATGTTTCTGCTAAACAGCAATCTTAATATGTTCACACAAGATTTTATTAAGTGGTGTGAACGATTACTCATACTATTAGTTTAAAATATCTATAATTAAGTAGGTACATTCTACCTAAAAAACCAAAGGAAGCAACAAAAAGACGAAAGCATGCTAATAGCGATATCGCAGCTGAGCTATTATCAGGGTATTGTTCTCGAATTTATACACCATCCGATCTACTTCGCTTATCCGCCGCGACCACCATGTTGTAAAATTCCCCTTTAAGGGTTCCGGTTTGCCAATACCCTCATAAGGATTGCGGACACAATCTTTCAGCAAGGCGTTTATCCGCTTCACTTTTTTCTTATCACAAGCCTGCCAATACAAATAATCCTCCCAAGCCTGCGCTGAAAATTTAAGATTTGCCATCTAAAATAGACTCCAGGCTTTTCTCTACTCCGCCGTTATCCTCGAGTGATTTTATGGAATCAATAAGTCTCTCTGCGTTTTGGGGACTTCGCAGAAGATATATTGTCTCAGCCCACGACTCGTAATCTTCAAGACTCATCATCACGACAGCTTCTTTTTTCTTGCGAATTATAACTGGATTGCGATCACTGCAAACTCTATCAATAGTCTTCGCAAAGTCTGCCCGTGCAGCGGAATATGTCATTGTATCCATTGTTCTACCCTTTATAAGGTTGTTTTTAACAAAAAAATTGTACAACTTTATTGTACAATAACTTATTGGTTTAATCAACTGTATTTGTCATTTTTCGATATTTGATCTCGAGTAGTAGAAAGCAAAGACTTATAATAAAAGAAATTCAAATAAATAATGGCATTACTAATTGACAAGCTTATCGAATATACTAAACTAAAGTGAAAGAAAGCTTAAATCCAACACAACAAAGGAGTATAAACGTGAAACCCATAATCGCGACATTCATAATGTTTTCATCGTTAGTTTCTGCATATGCGGATCAAATTGCATTACCAATAGATGTACAAGACGGACTGGAAAACATGTGGTCTGTTCAAAAAAATGGGTATATGTATACAAAACAGCCTAAATCTTTTTTGTATAGAGACAAATATTACTATTGCCCTGCTCCAGTACTCTCTGTTGATGAAACTACTTTCCCTGCGCATGAATCGGCAACTCGAATTCTCCACGAATCAGGAACTGAATTACAAATAGGTCCTAAAGTAATTGGTTCTGTTCATGTTACCCGTAAAATATTTTTCGGCAAAGGGGAAGGGTATGTACGATTTCTCGAAATTTTCGATAACAAATCAACTACACCGGTCTCCGTAAAAGTTTCCCTTTATAGCAAACCTAGAGACTCAAATATTGTCTGGAATGATGATCATTGCGTTGTTGTTTCAGGAAACAATGCTACAGCTATTGAGTTTTTTTCTGGAATAGGCGGAGCAAATCAACCCACACGAGACAAAAGTGTTAGCCATATTTCTTACTGGTGGGATTCAATTCCAATCCAACCTCAATCAAAGGTTGCAATACTCCATTTTTTAGCGATAAGACCAAAACGGGAACAAGCTCTTGAGTTTGCTCAAGCATTTGATGTTGCACCTGCTTGTATTGACATCGACCCAAGCGACCTTGCCACTATCATAAATTATGATCCAAGAACACTTGGCGCAAAAGCGGGAATTGAAATTTTTAGAGGAGAAGAAAAAGAAGCCCTGCTTTTGAAATCTGGAGATAAATTAACAGGAACTGTACAAAATGAAAATTTCAGAATACAAACTTCATACGCACAACTCGAATTCTCCGCAAGCGATATTGCTACAGTTATTTATGAAGGTGGAGCAAACAACATAGAACGAATTGTTGTTCTTAATGGTGACGTTTTTAGCGGATTTATACTTGATGCAGAAGTAGCGGTCAAACTTGATGCTGGTCCACTAATTAAAATCAGAAAAGAAAAAATATCCAAGCTTGGATTTCGTGTACGAGCTGATGAAAAGGAAAAATATCCGGTTAAACACGATATTACTCTCACTAATGGAGATCATTTTTCAGGTACAATTAAAAATCAATCGCTGAAAATAGGTGCTGCTTTTGGTGAAATGCCCGTAGAAATTGAACAAATTGCAAAAATCGAATTTATTAGTAAAAAGGGTACCGTTACAGAAATTACTCTTAAAAATGGAGACAAAGTCTCTGGTTTTTTTAAAAGATGAGGATATTTTAGTCATACTTGATTTTGGGGGAGAAGTATCAATCTATCAAGATAGGATAGAAAAAATCATCTTTGATAAGGACTTGTTAAAAGAAATAGCAGAAATGGATTTGAAAAAATCGGAAGAAACCACTAATACACAATAAAATATAATGAGTTATAATTAAAAAGGAATTGGAAAATCATGAAGAAATTTACTATATTGATTACAAACGTAATTCTCTTAGCTTGGACTAACAGCATTATAGCGGAGGAAGTAGAGCGGGATTGGGTGCTGTAGTATGATACTTTCCCCCCAATATGTCAAGAAGGTCAAGAACCATATACGGACATTAATACCACGGCTATTTCTGTACCGGCCGACAAATCTTTTGTCTTAGACAAGATTGTTTTTGGGTATGGTAATTATAGTAATGCCACGTCTTTGCCGGAATATGATCCAGCCGTTTTATTGCCAGATATCATAATTCGTTATAACATAACATTTTACCATGATCTTATGAGAATAAATGGCGGAGAAGAAATTACGGTGCAATGCCAATGTCAAGAAGATGAAATGTATATACACCCAGAAGATCTAAAAACTATTTATATATATGGGTATTGGGATTTACCTTATAACGAGTCAGACTTAACCAAAGACGGCAATGTAAATTTGGAAGATCTCATGATGCTTGCCGCAAACTGGCTGATGTAATTACCAAATACCGCATATGTAGCATATCACATTTTATTTGGGAAAAGCTAAAAGACATCTGCACCAGTTTCATTATTTGATTTAATATTATAAAAAGTGCGGAAGTAGAGCAGTTTTATTTCTTGCGTAGATCAATAACCTTACCATTGTCGTCATACAAATAAAGAGAATCAGCTTTGGGTTCAAATTGTATGCCGTGGTCACCTTCAATTGGTTTAATATGATCTATATGTGTCCAAAAAATTTCTGGTGGAATACCTTCTGGAAAAGCTTTGCACGCAGGTTGCTTGCTCGGCAAATCAGCAAGTATATGTATGCAATCATCGCATCTTGTAAAACCTTGACTCATTATATCACTCCTGTTATTTTGATAATATATAAAATTTATTATTATTAAATAAGAGTGTATAGTCCCACTATTTCCGCAAAATCTTAATGGTTTAAAGCTTATTGAGCCCCATGAGTGAAAAAGTGGCAATCAATGCACCTATAAGCGCAATAGGAGGGTTTTTGATTATTACCGCAAATACTACTAAAGCCGTACCGGTAATTACAAGCGACATTTTACGCTGCCTAAGCCATGCCCGAAATTCACTGTCAGGCTTTTGGTCACCGTATTGCGGTTCCCCGCATTCAGGACAAAACTTATCGCTATCAGCTAACTGCTTACCGCATTTTGAACAAAACATAAAACTCCTTTATTCATCATATTTAGCTCCTGTCGGGATTATATATCTTGCCGCCGTTGTTTTTATAGTCCATCAAAACTTCTCTGGCTCTCTCGCGGCAAAGCTCGGTCTCGACCTTTATCCCCCGATTGATATACTCATCCTTCCAATTCTTCGGTTTAGGACCCTCATCAAAACCCGCTTCCCTTGCATCAGCATCCGTAGCACCACAAAGTATCCGGCTGATACCCGACCACATCACACCACCCATGCACATGCAGCACGGCTCAGTTGAAGTCGCCATCTCACAACCGCCCTCAAGTCGGGAAAGATCGAAATTATTGATAGTATTCTGGGCTGTTATTATCGCTACCATCTCAGCATGTGCAACCGAACAATTCACGTTCGTAACCAGATTTATGCCGATAGAGAGCAGCTTACCGCCGTTATGTGAGAAAATTGCCGCTCCGAATGGGCCTCCCGTACCATACTGAATATTGAGCCGCGACAGCTCTATGGCAAGCATGATCTTCTCCCTGTCGCTGACAAACCTGTGGCTCTGATACTCCGTAAGAAAACTGTCCGCCCAGAAAGGCAGTACTACTTTCATTTCAGGATCGGTCATGTCATCTCTCCCAATTAAACTAACCTTATTTCTCTCCTGCGAACCCGCTTACCCGAGCCGCAACCGTAAGGAAGCGGATATTTCACTAATCACTGCTTGTCAGATACGGCAGGTCTTTATATCGGTAACGATAATGCCCTTGGCATCAATATCAACAAGCTGGTCGATTATCTTATTAACCTGTTTCTTCTTGAACATCGCCTTAACAGCTACCCAGCCGTCTTTGCTCAGAGGTGAAATTGTAGGCGACTCGATGCCCGGAGTTATTTCGCAAGCCTCTTTAAGCTTACTTTTCTCAACATCATACTCGATCACCGCATATTCTCGTGCAACAATTATGCCGTTAAGCCTTTTTATAAACAGTTTCACATCCTCATTTTCAAGGATATCGCGATTCCTGGCCATAACACACGCTTCAGAGCTCATTATCGGCTCGCCAACTGTCTTAAGACCGGCAGCAACAAGCGTTTTGCCCGATTCGACAACATCCGCTATCGCATCGGCAACACCAAGCTGTATTGATATCTCAACGGCTCCGTCAAGACGAACAACATCGGCATTAACGCCGCGACGTTCCAGATCCGCCTTTACGATATTCGGATAAGATGTGGCAATACGCAAACCCTCGAACTTATCGGGTACAAGATCGCTTTCCTTAGGTAATGCGTAGAAAAAGCGGCTTTTTCCAATACCAAGAGGCAAAAGCTCCTCAAGTTCAGAACCGCTGTCGATAGCAAGATCACGACCTGTAATACCAAGGTCAAGGATGCCTTTGCTCACATATATCGCAATATCGCGAGGACGAAGATAAACAAACTCGATGTTATTTTCCTTATCCACAACCGTCAATTCACGACCGTCACGCTTGCATTTATAGCCCGCGGCGGTAATAAGCTCTATCGATACATTGGACAATGAACCTTTATTGGGAAACGCTATTTGTAACATTTTTCTCTCTCTTAAAATGTGGCTAAACCACTGATTTTCTACAATTTACAAAATTAAGACCGGATTCGAAGCAAAATAATAAAACCCTAAAACCAGTCAGTCAAACAGGTATTATAAACCAACCGCCCCAAAAAGCAAATACAACAGACAAATTATCACCCCCTATGACACAAAAACAGTCAGAATAATAAGATAGATAAGGTTCACCATCTTTAAAACACTGAAAAATTTTACATCATTAGTTTTATATATTACAAGCTTTAATTCATAAAAATACGCCTTTTTATGGTATAATGAACAAAAAGGCTTTTTATCGAATAATATAACTGTATAACTATGAAACAAATAAAACCACTTTTCACAATCACAATCCTCTGTATAACTCTGTTTATATGTTCCGGAGCAGTTGGATCGGAATTCACCTTTAACGTCAGCCAGAACGCATTCATTGATCAGGAGCAGCCGAATACCAACTTTGACGGCGAAGAAATCCTTATTGCTCAACGCGACCCGCTGGGCAAGAAAATATACCTCCAGTTCAACCTCTCCTTTCTTACCGAACCGGTATGCGACATAACAGCTCTTGAATTCGACTATGCCGGAACTTACGGCAGGTACGGACAGGCACATTTAATCACCGGTGAGAGCGCAAACAACTGGCAGCAGTCGGCAATAACATGGAATAATGCTCCATCCAACGATACTTCCAGTCCTCACGGATTTCTTGGAGATGCGGTTTACATCGGACAAGTAGATATCACCGGATACGGCGAATTTGGCACCGTCAATATAATATGGGACTCCAACACCGCCAAAGAAGCGGTTATAAACGAGCTCAACTCAGCCGACAGAAAGGCCACAATCGCAGTCAGCCGTAACGGCGACAGGTCTGTCCAGTATTACAGCAAAGAAGCTCAGGGCGATATCCATCCGGTTAAAATGACTGTTGATTTAGATTATTACGGCAATCCCGACCTAAACAACGATGGTATTATACAAACTCAAGACCTCTCAATGTTGGTTGCACAATGGCTCGAAACCGAACAGGATGTGCAATTGGCCGCCGATATCAGCGATGACGGGAAAGTCTCTCTTGAAGATTACTCTGTATTAACCAATTATTGGCAGAAAACTCCGCCTTTCCCGCTTAATCTCTATAATTATCCGATGAGTGATGCCGAGCTTCTAAGCGTAGTCAATTTGGATTTGCCGCAGCTCGCTCAGGTCAAATACTACTACGAACAACAAAATTACACCCGGGCCATATCTGAACTCATATCATATTACAGAAACAGGCAAGGCACTAACTGGTGGTTTGATCCGCATACAATAGACCCTGACGTCATCAGCGACAGCGACCTTAGCACTTCTTCAGGCATAATGGACGGTACATGGTGGCAGATCAACTGGCAAGCCGACGGCACACCCGACTGGCTTGATTACAACTATCTATATATGCCCCGAATGTATTTTATGACGACCCTTGGAACAGAATACTGGTACAGCCAGTCAGAATTCCCCGCCGCCCACGCTTATGTCAAAACGCTGAGAAGCTGGGTAAATCAAGTCACATCCGGGCTCCCTTATTGGGGACAGATGGTAGCCGGTATAAGGATGCGATCGGGCTGGTCTAATGCTTTTAATTACTTCCTGCATTCGCCGACTGTTACCGACCAGGATCTCGCTTTGCACATCAAATCAAGCATC
Organism: Sedimentisphaeraceae bacterium JB056; assembly: GCA_044440125.1. Lineage (GTDB taxonomy): Bacteria > Planctomycetota > Phycisphaerae > Sedimentisphaerales > Sedimentisphaeraceae > JBITAJ01. The sequence continues at coordinate 173,590 of JBITAJ010000004.1, forward strand.
CAGCAGCTTCGCTACCTCCGTAACAATATGGTCAGCAATGTACCCAATCACCTTGCTTTCGCCCGTGCAGGACTTTATGCCGGCGGAGTTCTTTTCAACGAGCTCAAAGAAGCACAGGACTGGCGCAACTATGCCGCACAAACCACTATCGAGGCTTTGACAGAAGACCATATGCCCGATGGCTGCAGTCTGGAGTTGAGTGTTGGCTACAGCCAATTTTTCCTGACAGATTATCTTGAAAGCATCTACGACCTTGCCGTATTAACAGGAAGAGAAAACGAAAGCTACATACAGCAGATAATCGATAAATGTGAGCAGCCGGCCGAGTTTTACGTAAGGCTCATGACACCGGACAGACAATCTCCATCGTATAACGACAACGTTGGACCGGATGTCGTATCTTTAATGGAGAGACTTATAGACAAATATCCTGACAGACAAGACTTCCTCTGGATAGCCACCGATGGCCAACAGGGAAGCATGCCTGATTACACATCCTGTTTCCTGCCATACTCCGGCTATGCGGCAATGAGAAGCGGATGGGCCACAGATGACAACTATTTAGGCTTTGACAATGCACCGACAGGAAGAACGCACTGCCATATGGATAAGCTTAATGTTGTGGTTTGGGCATACGGCAGAGAAATTGTCTTTGAATTCAAAGGTCCAAGAAACGACAACGAGGACCCCTGGAGCCTTTATTCGCAGGATACGTTCTCGCACAACACCGGCCTTGTTGATAATCGCCCGCAGAGAAGAGCCTGGGGCACCCCCAATCCTACGCAGATGCCTTATCAACCGCTTGATAATGTAGAGTGGGTAACAACCGCCGAATATGATTATGCATGGGGAGTGTATGACGGTTCTTACGGCATGCAGGGCGCTTCCGATGCCTATCCTTACAGCACCGGCTCAAACTTCTATGATAACTGGGTTGAGCCGGCTTATCACTACAGGAAGGTATTTTTCCTCAAACCGGATATTTTCATAGTAAACGATATGTTCGTAACCCGAGACGGCCAGCCGCATGATTATGAGTTGCGGTTCAATCTCGACTCAACGTACACAAGAACAAGAAACACAAACTGGGTAACTACCGCTCAGACAGGCGTACCTAATCTTGAGGTTATCCCTCTTATGACTGACGGCTTGACTACGAACGTGGTTTCTGGTCAGACTGAACCGCAGATAATGGGCTGGGATATTAACGCAACAAACCTAAGCACTCACCGGGCCACAACAGTCCAATACATCAAGACAAACAGCGGCACAGTTGAATTCCTGACCCTTCTTATGCCTCAACAGGCAGGCTCGGTAATTAAAACAAGCTCAGTAAACAAAATTGATGACCACAACTATCAGGTAATGCTGAACGATGGACGCTCATTTACATTGCAGACAAGCTCCGACCCATACGCACAAATCTCAGCAGCCTTCGATTGACAGTTTGCCGCAAAAAACATCCGAAATTTCAAAGGGACGCGATTAATCGCGTCCCTTTTTTTGGTTGATGATTACACAAAATTCTATTATCACACAAAGAAAATAAGCGATTTTAATTCAATACCGCAAGTTTTACGGGATTTTTTTGTCTAAATATGTAGAATAATCAGCAATAGACGTAAATTAACCGCTCATAAAATGCTGTTTGCCTTGAGATCTAAATCTGTTATACTGTTTATGTTGTTATTATAAAACTCCTTGGACACTAAAATTATGAATTACTGGACAGAATTAAGTATTGAATACGCTAACCAAAGGTCGTATCTTGATGACCTTTTCTCTGTATATCCTACTATACCTGATGGTATAAGAAAAATTAATACAACAAAATGGGATTTAGTAGAATCTTCTTTCAAGGCTAAAGACAATACTAGTCTTTTGAGAAATTTACTAACACTTGATTTATTTCCAATCAAGGACTCATATATTGCTTTTCTTAAAAGAGACAAATCTGCAATAGAACGAAATCCTAAGACAGTCAACAGGATTTGTGGTAGACTATATGATATGGGACTTGATAAAATATTTGAGAGATGCAGTGAAGCAAAAGAAACAAATCGACAAATTGGCCCTATGTTTCGTAGATGGCTTACCAATAAATCACTTGGTATTATGCCTGTAAGTATAGGAGAATTTATATCAAACAAAGATGATGCAATTCTTAATGGAAGCGATGAAGTAATTGCCGAATTTGCAAGAAAAGAATTGGGCTACAACCACAATAAAGGACTTGATTTTTTAGCAAGGTTCAATAATCAGTATATAATCGGTGAGGCAAAATTTCTTACAGATTACGGTGGACACCAAAATGCACAATTCAATGATGCTATAGCAATACTGGAAACAAAAAATGTTAAAGCTATCAAAGTTGCAATCTTAGATGGCGTAGTCTATATAAAAAGCCAAAGCAAAATGTATAGAGAAATTACGACCAAGTATAAAGATTACAATATTATGAGTTCTTTGGTTTTACGCGACTTTCTATATCAGGTATAATTTAATGAACAATTTGCTTATAAAAGGTAACAATATTGATGCATTGAATATGCTTATTCACGAAAAGGGATTGAAAGAATCTGTAGATTTGGTCTATATAGACCCTCCTTTTGCAACCAATTGCAATTTTACTATCACAGATGGTAGAGCTTCAACTATAAGCAATTCAAGAGATGGACAACTTGCATATTCTGATAAATTGCTTGGTGATGATTATTTAGATTTCTTAAAAGAGAGATTGCTCCTTCTAAAAGAATTGCTTTCTGAAAGAGGCTCTATATATCTTCACATTGACTATAAAATAGGCCATTATGTTAAAATTCTGATGGATGAAATATTTGGTATAGAAAATTTTCGCAATGATATAACAAGAGTTAAATGCAACCCTAAAAATTTCAAGCGTCTTGGTTATGGTAATATTAAAGACCTAATTCTATTTTATACTAAAGGGGCTTCGCCGATATGGAATGAACCAAGACTTCCCTACACAGAAAAAGAATTAGAAAATTTGTTTTCTAAAACAGACAAGAACCAAAGGAGATATACAACTGTACCTATTCATGCACCGGGAGAAACAAAAAATGGCAAATCATCACAAATGTTTAAGGGAATGTTACCGCCTAAAGGCAGACACTGGCGAACAGATATTGAAACATTAGAAGAATGGGACAAGCAGGGACTTATTGAGTGGTCATCAACTGGGAATCCGCGTAAAATCATTTATGCTGACGAGAGAGAAGGTAAGAGAGTACAGGATATATGGGAATTTAAGGACCCTCAATACCCTTCATATCCTACTGAAAAAAATCCGGACCTACTCGACTTAATTATCAAAACATCTTCCAATAAAGGCAGTATTGTTATGGATTGCTTTTGCGGCTCAGGCACAACACTTAAAGCAGCTCATATTAATTCTCGTAAATGGATTGGTATAGATGAATCTGAACATGCGATTAGTGCAACAAAAAACAAACTTCAAAATATTGAGGGCGATCTTTTCACGCCTAAAATCGAATATGATTTTTTGGAGATTATGCCAGAGTTGGTGACTTCAGAATCAGCTATATAATTACAAATCATGACAAATGCCTCTTATACGCTTAGAAAATATATATAAATCGTTCGGTACTGACCACCTTTTCGATGCCCTTGAGCTCAAGATATACCGCAAGGAGAAAGTCGGTCTTATCGGCAGCAACGGCACAGGCAAGACCACCCTCTTCAAGATGATACTCGGCAAAGAGCAGCCCGATGCCGGCGAGATCATCAAGCGGGACGGTATCAGCATCGGTTATCTGCCGCAGGAGCCATATTTTGACGGCGAAAAAACCGTCATAGAAGAGATGCACTCCAACCTCGCCCACCTATTCGAGATGCAGGAAAAGGTTGAATCTCTGGCAAAACAGATGGAGACGGTAAAAGGCGAAAAGCTCGAAAGCATCATGGCCGAATATGAAGAACGGAGCCTTGCATTTGAGCTTGCCGGCGGCTACGATTACGAAACCCAGATCAAGCTTATCCTTTCAGGCGTCGGCATTGATGAGGAGTTCTATGATGTCAAGACATCAGCACTTAGCGGCGGCCAGCTTTCAAGACTGGGACTGGCAAGAGTATTAATGGGCGGCTGCGATCTGCTTCTGCTTGACGAACCCACAAACCATCTCGACCTCGCAGCTACCGAATGGCTCGAAAGATTCATGCGAAATTATCCCGGCGCAGCGGTAATGATCAGCCACGACCGCTACATGCTCGACAAAGTAGCCGTAAAAATCTTCGAGCTCACGGAGCAAAGGGCAATCGTATGGAAAGGTAACTACTCGGCATACCTTACGCAGCGTGAAAACTACCTGCTCCAGCAGGAAAGGGAATACGAAGCAAGAAAGAAGATGCTCGCCAAAGAGCAGGACTTCATAGAACGCAACCGAAACGATGTCGGCATGAGGAAAGTTGCCCGCGGCAGGGCAAAGCGCCTCGACAGACTGCTTGACGACAACCCCGACTTCCTCAAGAAAACAAACAAAACCCGCTCTTTGTCGTTCAACTTCGGCGATGTAAACACACTCAGCTACAACGTACTCAAATGTCGCTCGCTCAGCAAGTGTTTTGACGAGATAAAACTCTTCGACAATCTCGACTTCGACATAACAACCGGCCAAAGGCTCGCTATAACCGGCCCCAACGGAACCGGCAAAAGTACGCTTCTGAAAATCGCACTCGGTAAGCAAAAGCCGACCACAGGCAAGATCAAATTCGGCTCAAACCTCATCATAGGCTACATGGATCAGCGAGGCGAAGAGCTCAACAAGGAAAACAGCGTACTCAACGAGATACTCGAGAACTACCCCCAGCTCACCCCCGAACAGGTACGCTCGAAACTCGGAGCCTTCATGTTCTTCGGCGATGATGTGTTCAAGAAGGTTGAAAACCTCTCCGGCGGCGAACAAAACAGGCTTATGCTCTGCAAGCTGGTGATGAAAAACCCCGATGTCCTCATACTCGATGAGCCGACAAACCACCTTGATATAGCTGGCAAGGAAGCTCTCGAAGCCGCACTTCAGGAATTCAAAGGCGCAATCCTCGTAGTCAGCCACGACCGCTATTTCATAGACAGAATAGCGGAAAAAATGCTGGTTATCGGCGTTGACGAACTCGGCAAACGTCAGATGGGCAGGCATGAATTCATAGACGGCTGCGAAAGTGTATACACTACCTATTCAAAGCTCATCGCCCAGCGAAGCGAAAAGGCCATGCAGCAGAAGTATGCCGCAGTAAACAATAATGCCTCCGCCGGCTCATCAGGCAAACGCAGGCATAAGGAACGCAAAACCGCCCCTGAGGACATAAAGCAGTTTAATAAATACAGGGTAGAGCAGGTTGAAGAGATGATCATGGAGACCGAAACCCAGATTGAAGAGGGCAAAGAAAAATTCGGTCTGGAGGAATACTACAAAGACCACAGCAAACTGCAGAAGCTCCAGAATGAGGTTAAGGAAAAAGAGAAATACCTCGAACTGCTTTACAAAGCCTATGAATGGAAAGTTGACAATTAAGAATTTAAAATTAGGAATTAGGAATTGCGAATGTTCGTTCAAGGCAGAGCTTACGCTGCAAGAAACTTTATTTTAGCGTTAGCCATTAAAAAAAGCATGAGCAAAGCGAATTCCAAAATTCCTAATTCCTAATTCCTAATTGATAATTGATAATTCTTAATTCCTAATTCTGAGTTATAAAAGTCAGCATTATCAGTTTATATAACACCAGCAAAGCGGCAACAATCACTATATATATGAAATAAAGCCTGATCTTCGGCCCCTCGAATTTCAGCCCTATTTTTGTCCCGATAGATGTACCGAGAAACCCGCCCGCAAGCAGAAAAGCGGCAAGAAACAGATCGATATCACCACCGGCACCCTTCTTGATAACCGCAACAAGCGATGATATCCAAACAAGAAGCAAGCTTGTACCCGCTGCCTTTACCGTCCTCTGCCCAACGAGATATACCAGCGCCGGAAGCAGTATAACTCCCCCGCCAACGCCTAAGAGACCGGTCAAAATACCGACAACAAGCCCGAACGCCACCAGCAAAGGAATAGATAAATGCGGTTCTTCCAGAGACTTAAACATCCCCACCGGCGGTATATGCCATTTGGAAAACATCCCCACCCTGACGGCAGGAGCAATTCCGCTATGCTTTCGGTAATCATATGAAAGATACCCCGCTATCCATCCCAGAAGCATGAAAAACGCAAGCAGAAGCACATACTGCACAGTATCCTGCTCACGCCCCAAAACCATCATCTTCGGAGCCTGCGAAAGAATGTTAAGCAGTTTGGAACCGATAAAAACACCCACCAGCGAACCTGTCGAAATGATAACCGATATCTTCACATCGATCGTACCGCTGCCGCGTCTCTTGTAAAGGCCGTAAGTACTGTTGACCAGTATCACGGCAAGACCGGTACCGACGGCAACAGGGCCGGGCACTCCAATACAAATCATAAGAAGAGGAGTAAGCATGAACCCGCCGCCAACGCCAAAAATACCCGTCAAAACGCCTATTAACGAACCGATAAAAACTGCGGCTACTATAAAACCGACCGTCATATCCATAGAAATACCTTTTGTGTAGTAGATTTAGATAAACAAAAACAGAAAATATCCATATAAACGACAAAACTTAAAAATAAGAATAAACCGTCATTGATATGAAAAAACACACTTAACCACTCCCCGCACAGTAAGGGTAGCGACTTAAAACGATAATGTCAATAGAGAAAAACAATCATTTTTCGTGGTGCAAGGCCAATACTGTTCGGCAGGCCACCCCTGCCACTAAATTATCGAGAGGCAATGATTTTAAGTTAATTTACCAGAACAAGCAAAGTCTTGATAACAACACTCAGTTATCAAAATCATAAATCTCCTTTACCGGCCCGACTGTTACCGTAACCACCTTTTCCTTAAAGCTGCTGTTTATATAAGGGCTCTTATAGGTCCATTCGGGAGAAAGGTTCAGTTCATTGCCATTAATCAGAGGCAGTTTGAATTGCTCATGCTTGTCTGGATAGTAGGTAAACATGGTGATATCTATGCCTTCGTGAGCTGAAACATATCTGAGCTGACCATCTTCCACCCGCAGCTCATTCTCCAGTACCTGCGATATGAAATGCTCCAAACTGCCATGTGACTGAACATCCCCTGCATGGATCAGGTAGCGGTCCTTGGAATCCTCATGATGATTCTTTGGCAGGGCAACATCTTTGGCCTTATTCCATACGTATTGATCATCCAGAAACTTAACGCCCACAAAGGCATTGCCGTCACTGGCGAAGATCCACCCCTGCTTCTCAGTCTTCTCGAGCATTTCACCAACGAACCGAATATCCACGGCACCGGTATTATAGGACCCGTTATCCCCTGCCGCCGGAGGAATTCTCTGCACGATCATCACATTTTTATAGTTCACCCCCCAAAGCGGATGTTGAGGGCGACCGACGCGTTCATCGGCTTTCGAATACCAGGGATATACCGCGCTGATGTGAATTGGAAGTTCGGGCTCGGTGCCGGGTTTGTGCCGGGCATCGGGATGATCAAACAGCACACCGCACCAACGATTCTGCTTGGCGATGCCGTGATATGCAAGCGCCGGGTTCTGCAGATACCCGCCGATTATGTAATGCGGCGTCCTGTAAGCGTAATTCACATGCTTGCCGTCAAGCTTGAATACGTTTCGAGCATCCTCGTCCCTTTCATAAACAGCATCGTCCATTTCTCCGATAACCCGGTTGGAGATTTCAAAGGGCTTCTCCGTTGGGAACTCTATCTTTCTAAGAATGATCGCCGAAGCCGGCAGTTGATACGTGCTGGTCTCAAAAACCTTATTGTGACTGCTGCCAAAAAATCGCCCGGCAGTAACGCCGTACATGATCCATTTGGTTGATTCCCAGGAATTTTTGGCATACCCCGCGCGGCTTCGCCCACCGCCCCGACGACCTTCAACGCTGATCTGGGCGTCTTCGATGAACATCAGATCCAGCAGCATCTTGTAACGCTTGCGCACCAGCGGATCAGGTGATAGTTCAGCCATGTTCAGGATAGTTGGGGGCGTGTATTTCTGATAGGTATCAGAACCTGCCTCAACCCAATGCCCTGCCCTTACACGCATGCCCGGACGGGCCAGGAAATACTTATTATAAGCCTCGTAATGGTCCTTGGCCTTGTAACCGTCCTTGTAGGAACGATCCTTGTACACCGGATCCTTCATGAACAAATTGTTCATCAGGTAGAAATAAGGCCGACGCAGTATATCGTGGTTCTCCGTGCCGTGGTAGACCAGCAATCGCTCCGGTGCAGTTTCAGCGATCTTGGATTTCTCGGAAACTATGATCCACATAAACCTCTTCATAGCTGCTTCTGTTTCAGGCTTGAGTCGCCCAGGGTAGGACTCACTGTCTGCACCAAACAGATAGAGCATCCGCACGTATTCTGGTGTGTTAAAGAACGAGAAGGGCAGATTCGGGTACGACTCCGGCTTGAAAGTGATCTCAGTGATCTCGCCGGATTCATACTTGTTGATGTACTCGTTGGTGGTATCCAGCAGTATCTCATTCGCCTCGTCTGTTCTTTCATTCAGGTACAGGGCGACCATTGACCAGAGAATATTGTTCCACTTTTCCACGTTTGGGAACCTGTCAGGCGTGTTGAGGTAGCCCGTGAGCGCCTGCCTTCTCAATTGGAGCGAAGCTGCGTGAGTTTCGGCCACGACCTTTTCGTAATCCGCGTACTTACCGGCAGCATCTGTTTTCTCTACAACCGGTTCGGCTCCCATATTCTGATTGCTCTGGGCCTGCACAACACAGGCGAAAAATAACAATGCCAACACGATGACAGTCTTGTTCATGCCCATCATATAATCAAAAACAGAGCAGCTTAAACCACCTATACGTACAACTTTTAACATTATGCATCTCCTTAGATAACTTTCGCAATTTTACAAACATTTAAGCACCGGAAGCTAAGGCCTCCATTGCGAACTTATATATTATTGTATCCAAAGCTCACAACGCAGGCAAGCTAAAACGGAAAAGTTTGCTCTGTAGAAAAGCTCATTCATATAAGATACTAATACCTGCCGAAGAACCCATATGATAGTACCAGCTCAAAGATATAATTTCAATGATTTTCAGTTAATTTATCAGAAACGGTAAAGGCCTGATAATGGCAAATCCCCTTCAATCCCTTCCCAACTTCATGGTGAAATAAAAAAACAATTTGTCAATAAATCCATTTCGTCTGTGCAAGTCCATATAAGTCCGCACCTGTCCGTGATGACAAAAAACCTCTTTTATAATTACTCAAATTTCTTCTACGGCTTTTAGTTCTTTCGTTAATTTTTTAAATTTGGGACTTCTCCAATAATTCTTAAAATCCTCATCCTCTTTAGCTATTTTCTTATAATCTTCGTCAAAATTTATTGTTAACGATAACGCCCAATACATATCTTTGGGTCTTCTAAGTAGAGAATATGCACATGCAAGATTGTAAAGATCTCTTGGTGTAGAATTTGATTTATCAATAGCCCTTTCTAATGATTTTATCTTCTTGGTCTCCACCTTTGCAGCACCCGCATATGCTCTAATTGCCAAGCTAACGAATCTTTCGTTTTCTGAATATTCTTCTAGAAGCTTCGTAGCCTTGTCAATTGCCATTCTATTATGACCAAGTACAATCCTGCACAGAATATTGTCATACCTAAGCCTTAAATTGCCAGGTAAAATGCTTAATAAATACTTATTTATTTGTAAAATCATTTTCCATCTTTTATGCTTATTTTCTGGCAGTTCTATCTCTCTTTTTTGTAATTCATTGGCCATTAATGCAGCAACTATATGTTGGTCATTTGTATCAAATTCTGATGCTTCTTTAAGCAGTTTTTCGGCTTTACTATAATTTCTCTTTTTTGTATAATATTGTCCCAAATGCAACAGCACATTTGCGTTTCTATATCCTTTCTTCAGAAGATTATTCCGTATTTTGAAAGCATCTTTCTGTTTATTTAATACGTCAAGGATATCAGCCTTTAAACTTTTAAGTAAATTGTTCTCAGGAAAAACTGTCATTAAATAGGTAACAGCCTGATCAAGTACCATTGCTTTATCGTGATAATCATCGGGTAGTTGACTAATACCTCTTTGGGCTAACTCTACCTTGATTATTTCTATGATAATATCTTCTTTATCTTTACTTAATTCGGCGGCTTTTAATAAATATCTTTTAGCAAAAGCATATTTATTATCTTCAATATATCTTGATGCAATTATTCTATAAGCTTCAACCTTCTTATCTTCAAATTTCCTTGCAATTTTTTTATGGACTTGAAGTTCTTTTTGCTTTTCTCCTTTTACATTGTACAAATGAGCTAAAACAGCATATCCATCAATTTTATTAGGCTTCATTTTGATAGCATCTTGACAATATTCAAACGCAATAGTATAATTATTATCAGCGGTGGATGTTTTGGCAATCCCTAAAATAGCTCTGTATTTATGTTTAGAACAATTTTCTGCAATTTTATTGTATATTTCCAATGATTTGGTCGACATACCGAGTACGCGATAGTTTTCTGCAATTCTACTGTATATATCAACTGTAGTATCATCTGCAACAGAAATATTCTCTGTCAAGAGTGCTAAATCAAAAAATGCTTTAGCTTTTTTAACATAAAACTTATACTTCTGCCTCTCTTTTGCTGCCTGATTTAAACATATTTGTCCCGCATTAAAAAAAGCTACAGCTCTTAGTTCGGAAAACTTATCAGCTATTTTCTGGCAAACATCAATACTTTCCATTGTTTTGCCTTTAGCATTAAGTATAATTAGAAGTTCAAAATACAGTTTAGAGTGATAAGGATATAACGCTATTGCCTTATTTAGCTGGCTTATAGCCTTATCCAAGTCACCTTTGACTATATAGGCTTTAGAAATATTGCTATAAGCCTCTTCTGTATGATTTTTGAATTTTTTGGCAATATATTTATGCGTCTTTATTTCTTCATCATACCGTTTCTGCTCATGTAGCATAGCAGCTTTAACAGCATACCCGTCAAGTAAATCAGGAAATTTCTTTATCGTAATTGCACATGTCGTCATAGCCTTTCGAGAATTTCCCTGATTAAAATATGCAAGTGCAATCTTCGCTTGTGCTCCTCCTAAACGATCTTTAAATTTCTGTGTTATAGTTTTCAATGTGACAATTTGCTGATCATAATCTTTTTTGTCTGAAAAGATATGGCATAGAAATTCATACAACTCATAACAGTCACTGTTAGCTTTAATTGCTTTTCTGCAGTATTTAATCGCATTAGTAAAATCTTCTTTAGCGTGAAATAATGCTGATAGGCATGCGTAGGCTTTGTATTTGCTATCAGAAAATTCCTTCGCTATCAATTTATAAGTTTCAACTTGAGCTTGCCAATCCTCAAGTGTCTCATAAATTAAAACAAGAGTTGCGTATGCTTCTAAACATTTCGAATCTATTTCAATAGCTTTTCGGCATTTCTCAATAGCCGAAGTATATTTTCTGCTCTTTAAATCTATTTTTGATAGACATATCCAATCTTGTGGGTTATTGGGGACAAGTCGAATTGATTGCCAATAAAACTTATTGGCTTCATCGTAACGATTGATCCGATTAAGCAAATGACCACATGACCTAAGAAGTCCAGCTTTAACTTCCTTGTTTTTTATATATTTCCGCAAAGCTTTTACTAATTCAATAGCGGGAGTTATATTACTAGCTTCTGTGTGAAAACAATCATCGTTTTCAAGTGACTTAACAATATCTTCAAACTTCTTATAGCCCAAAACTAACCCGTCATATTTAATACTAAAATATGAGTCAATATGTTTTTTGTATCTGTAACCATAAATCGGAAGAATTTTCAATAAATCTTGATCCCAATCTTTTAGGGCTTGTGCAAAAAGTTCGAAATAGGCACCTACTCCTGCTCTGATAGTTTTTTTCTCAAACCAGTAACTCGGAATATCAAACAACAGTTCATTCACGTTATCTTTGAAATTAGATGGCATCTTTTTATTACAAAGTTGCTCAGTTAGATAATCAACAATCTCATTAATAAGTTTATTAGGAAGTTTTTGGAGTGCTATAGGCGATATTTCTTGTTCTATTCTTTCATCTTTTATTATATAATACCAGTCTCTCATAAAAGTCCTCGAAAGAGGCTCCTGAGAACTAATTATAGCATGCCACAACTGGTCGGTCATTTTCATCTCGAAATAGTGAAGAACTACAGTTGCAATTTTTCTGTCAAAATGAAATAATGGATACAAATGCCTAAGAGCCTCAGTAACTTCAGGAGACCGATCTTCAGATAGTTTATTGTAACTATCATCAAATAATACAGTATTTTTCCAGCCATCTTCTCTATGGTTCACAAGCCAAAAACTTGTTGGTTTATCTGCTGTAGAAGCATTATCGCTTATAATGTCTAACCATTCGAACAATTCCTCATTCATTAGTTCGGCATGATCAATAAAGTACAATACTTCTCTGACTTTTCTCCCTTTATTCCATTCTGTAAAGAATGTTTTGCTCTCTCTACGTGTATTCTCTCTCACTGGCCTGCCAGATAAAATATAGTTTTGCACACAATCAGACGTGCTACACATCATTTTACTGCCAGACTTAATATAGAAATCCTTTTTGCTATTATGGTCATCAATTATTTTTGTATTGCTAAACGTATTGACTAACTTATCAATAGGCTTATCAGTAGACTTATTTTTATGTGTAACCATGGCGGTTTTAGTTTGACTTAAACTTGTATTGATTGCTTTGGGCGCCACTGAATTAACCAATCGTTCTTCTGGTTCAATTTTGCTTTCATCATGTTTCAAGCTAAATTGGGTTTCCATCTTTTCTGCAAACTCTTCAACTGATTCTGGTTTTTGAAGAACCAAATTATAAAGGCCACCTATTGGAGAATCTATCAGATAATTGTACATACAATTCAGATCAGCAGGACGCATCATAAACATAGTGCTTAGAAAAGTAGCCCTTTCTAATTCGTAAACAAAAAAAGCGTGCTGAATATCCTTATATAATGGGTTGTCTTTTTCTTTTTCAGAAAATATTCTAAATTCTTCGTAAAGTCGAAATTTCTTAAAATTGACGTAAAACAACCGTTTTTGGTAATCCCTTAGCTTAGCAAAAATTCTTATTGTCAAATTAAAATAAGTCATGTTCCGGAAAAGAGGCTCTGGCCCAGAATTCATGTTAACCAGATTCACACCTTTTCTTTTCTTAGTATTTGTTACAAAATCAAGAAAGTGACTTCCTTTCGGAATATGTCCATGATCTTTTTTAAGATATTTCACAAATTCAGCATGCACTTTTGATTCAAATTCTCTTTGGTTGCACTGTGGCTCAACTAAAGGAGCAGACGTTTTCATCCATGGCGAATCATAAGGTAAAAATTCATGTCTGGCATCAATTATCCCTTTACCTTCAAAATCAGTAAAAATTAATTCAAACAGATCTTTAACAAACTCATCTTTATTAATTTTCAAATTTTTCCAGTCATTGCTATTCAGAAACTCATGCAGCCAAAGATTACATGAGAAAGCCTCACAAACTTGAAATGAAATATCTTTGTGTTTTTCCGGTAATGCATAATCAATAATATCCGTGATTAGTTTGATATTATCGATTATCTGTTTTTGTTGATGAGTATCAATCTTTAATATTATATCATCTGTTTGAGGAAAAACAGAATCTTCTATCTTATATAAATATTCCAAAAAGCTAAAACCAGCCAATGCGCGAAGATAAAGATTCATTATCCGTGGCTCTTCACACTTCTCCAATAATTCACGATATTTTTCTTCTTTTTCAATAACGTTATTCATAATTAGTCCACCTGACTTTGTCTGCTTCTTTCTTTCTTATCAGCGAAAACATCATTATGTACCGGTGTTATATTATGTTCCACACAGAGTCTAAACCATTCTTTACTCAACCCGCTAATGGTATCATGAAAACAATAGAGATCTTTGTAATCATCACATTGCAGTTCGTTTATATGCCTAAGCTTAGCAACTATATTATGGGCTCCCCTATAAGTACGCAACTCCTTTGAAACATGCTTAGGTATTAAAATGACAGGTTTAGTAGTTATCAGAGTTAATTTCCCATCTATAAAAGAATCAAAAAACTCATTATGACTCAGGGCAAGAGGACAAGCAATAACCGCTTTTTGGTAACTCATATCCATTAAGAGCCCAACAAACTTTTCTTTCAATTTCTCAAGAGATAATATAAAACGGCTTGGATCATCCTTTACCATAAGATGACTATCATAACCTGATTTTCGAATATCAAAATTTATTTGCTCTAAAAAATTCTTTATCGTACCTTGAGTATTCTTAAATGACACAGTAATTTCATCACTATCACTTATCTTTAAGTCAAAAAATAATGATCTTTGTTTTATATCTGCAGACTCAGTGTCAAACTTAATGTCATCAGGTTTTACGCAAAGAAAAATTGGATGTATATTTGTTTTCATATTATCACACATTTTCATACTATAAAAGATTGGCAGCCAAAATATCACTTACTCTAATTTCACTATTAAATATATCAACAAGACTATTCAGTCTTATACTACTATCAAGAAATCTAAATTGGGATCTATCCGCCAAAACCATACCCATTGTAAGATGTCCATCTTTATTGTCTTCAATTGCTCTTCTTACCTCTAAAGACAATTCCTCATAGAAATCGTTCCACATTTCTCTTAGAAATAAAAAAGGCAAAACATCTATATATTGATGATTACTTTGGTTTGTATGGCAAAATACATAATAATTATTAACGATATTCAAAATTGCTCTAATACTCTTGTTCCCGGATATGTTAGCCATTTTGATAATAAGCTTGCAAATATCACTTGTATTTTCTTTTTTAATAACGCCAGCAAAGAGCTCATTGACATATTCTTGAAGATATCTACTTAATTTATCTTCCTGTTTTGCGGGCAATTCTAAAGTTAAATTGAATATTTTCCTAAAATAGTTGATGGCAAAATTAGAGCCTAATCCTTTATATCTCTCAACGATAAACTGTTTTGCTACACCGGTATCAATACCGGATATGATTATTACATTAGCAGCCTTACCCGTTTTTTCATTTTTCGCCACAAACTGATTTTTTAATGCTTCCAGTAGCTTAAGTGCATTTTCTGGCAGACATCGATCAAGATCATCAAGAATAATGATTAATGGTTTTCCTTTATTCTTGTCAAAAATCAGATGAGTGAGCTTTATGAAATCATTTTTCGTTGCCTCTACAACATCATCGTATGTCTCATATTGACCTTTTCTAAGTGCAGATCTTACGTCCTCCGTAATATCTTTCACCCCCTTATAATCTATTCCTGCCACCTTTTTCCCTAACGTACTTACACCTGATGTAAGCAGAGATAACCCCAACACACCCATCTCTTTTATCGCTATCTTAAACTTAGTCTGACATGAGGTGGCTATTCGCTTCTGCAAGGCCATTACAACATCACCAGAATTATCGTACTCCCACGGGTTAAACCAGATTACCGGGTATTCGTCCACTGCAAGTTTATTTTCAATGGCTTTAAGAGCTGTCGTCTTTCCAGTACCCCACCCACCATTAAGGGCTATTGAATATGGAGGCTCTATATTATTCTCTATCAAATTGACTATTTTAGTAATAGAGCCATTTTCCCCATCATAAAAGAAATCGGCCAAACTGTCATTAATCAAAGGGTCAAGTGCAATTAACTTACCATTTGATTGACTTTTCAAACTATCCACAACAAAACTCCTTTTAAAACAAAACTTCTCAGTAATATGCTTGTATGCAGATTAACCTACAATTACCTATAGAAAATAACTGAAATTTAATAATAATATATTCATAATTAAATTCAAGAACTTAAATCAAATTTATAAATATGATAAATATTTTCAATTAGCACAAAACATTCATCATTTTCGTTATCTGTATCAAAAAAAGTATTCTTTTTTCTGATAGTTAGCAAATTCCGTATAATTAGTGCTTAAACTCTTCATCTCCAGCAACTTATGTCTTTTGCCAAGTACCCTGTGCATACTCCAATAGCAACATAGTATCAAAACACCCCGTTTTCCCCAACTACCATGAGACTTTTCCAGATTTCGCCCCATTTTTGAACAAAATTCATCAAAAAGTGAGCAAAAAGCGCGCGTTTGGTCGCATTTGAGACCAGTTTTGGTCAAATTCAGGGCAAAAAAATTATACTATCTTGCTATTGGAGACAAACCAAGTGTCCAAGTTGCTTGCATTTTCGCACAAAATCACCCATTTAACTTGCCCGTATCCAGAAAAAAGCAAAAAATCCTCACGGTTAGTTCAATGTGACTACAACTAACTCTAATTCAACAACTTATAAACGCAAATAAATAACCACCGCTTAACTGATAAATAAACTTATGCCTATTAAAAGACACAAACGCGCAAGCTGGTTCAAAAGTGGAAAAAAATATTATTAAACATTTCTGTTTTTGTTATACTTTTAATTTAGTGAAGGAAATGCCTTGCTGTTTTATATATCAAGGTATGAGAAATGTAACCAGAAATACAAGATGAGGTTTCATATGAATTTAACGAAGATATTTTCTATAATTGTATTGCTATCGGTTGTCTGCTTTGCCGAGCAGCTTATTGACAAGCAAAGCGTACTCAATGAAAGCCAAAGCGTTACAATCGAGACATACCCCAACGCCGATGAAGTGATCCTGCACGACTATACACAGGTAAGCTACAATCCTGACGGCACGGCAATCGAAGTCTCAGAAGGATACACGAAGATACTAACAGAAAAGGCAAAACGCTCTAACCAGACCGTAAGCTACAACTTCACAATACCTTACAACGAAATAGACGTCAGCCTCGTTGAAATAATCAAACCAGACGGCCAAAGCGTCACCATCGACGTTGAGAGCGAAGGCAAGGTAATGATCGACCGCTCGCAAATGAGCTCAAACATCTACAACCCAAACGACAAGATATTCCAGGTATCGATATCCGGCATAGAAATAGGCGACATCCTCCACACATCGGTAACAACAAAGATAGTCAAGCCGCGAATGGTGGATTCATGGAGTGATTATCAGGTATTCGAGTACACAAGCCCGATTAAAAATCTCGTATACGAAATAATCGCCCCAAAAGAAAAACCGCTCGAAAGCATCGCCTTGAAAGATAAGCAGGGAGATACGGTAACATATACCTCTTCCGAAACAGATGATGCCATCATACACAAATGGACGGTAAAAGATATCGACATGATATACCCCGAACCTGATATGCCGGCGTTCTGGACAACCGTCCAGCGACTGCTTGTCAGCACCAACCCCGACTGGCCAAGCGTTTCAAGATGGTATTGGGAGCTCAGCAAACCTCACCTCGAAGCAAATGAAGAAATGAAAGCTAAATGCCGTGAGCTGATCAGCGGCATTGAAGATAAAGATGAGCAGATGCGTGCGATATTCAAATTCGTCTCGCAGGACATTCGCTACCTCGGCATAACAGTGGAAAAAGAAGCTCCCGGCTATGAGCCTCACGATGCTTCAATGACATTCGCCAACCGCCACGGCGTATGCCGCGATAAAGCCGCCCTGCTGGTGGCAATGCTCAGAGCCTCAGGCTTCCAGGCTTATCCGGTACTGATATACAGCGGACCAAAGAAAGATGAGGAAGTACCGCAGCCGTATTTCAACCACGCAATCAGTGCGGTTAAAGATGATGATGGCTCGTTCATACTCATGGATTCGACAGATGAAAGCACGCAGGAACTGCTTCCGGCATACCTCAACGACTGCAGCTATCTTGTTGCCACACCAGAAGGCACGCAGCTTATGGTCTCACCGATAGAACCGGCAGAAGATAATATGATGGACATCGAAACAACCGCTGAGGTATCGATTGATGGGCGTTATAAAGCACAAAGCACACTTATCTTTGAAGGTATCAATGACAATGCTTATCGCGGATTTTTCCTGAGAAGCTCACCGGAACAAAGAAGACAGTATTTCGAGGCTGTTGTCAAAAGGCTTCTGCCCGGTGCCAACCTCACTTCTTTCGAGCTTAAACCCGACAACCTTCAGGATACCGCTCAGACCATTACCGCCAACCTCAGCTATCAGGCTGATAATGTCATAATAGATGATGGTGAGATGGGTGCGGCATCCATATACAATATAGGAGCAAAAGTAGGCATGGTTAATTTCGTGCTGGGAAAGACAGGTCTCGAAAAAAGACGCTTCCCACTGGAAACCGGCTTTGCCTGCGGAGTTAAGGAGCACTACAGCCTGAAAGTCGCGGAAGGCATGGAGATCGTATCTTTACCTCAATATCAGAATATCGAAGATGACACAATGGTATGGAAACGTTCTGTCTCACAGGAAGAAAATATCGTAAAGGCTGATTCAGAATTCAAGCTCACAACGGTAAGATTCAGTCCTCAGCAATACCTCGCTCTTAAAAGCCATCTGGCCGATATAGAGTATAATGAAGCTCGCAAGCTGATACTTCATAAGATGGAAGAAACTCCCGATGCCGTAATCGAGCTTAACGATACTCACTACAGCCTTACAGATAAACACAACTGGAAGACAAGCTTCAGAATAAGAATAAGAGTGCTCACATACAAAGGTAAGAAAGATCTTTCGGAAATCAAGTTCAACTACAACCCCGCATGGGAAGAACTTGCAGTGCTCAGTGCTAAAGTTGAAACAGCCGGCGAGGTAAAAGAAATAAGCAATGAAGAGATCAATATCATGGATGCGGCATGGGCAGGTTCCGCTCCCCGCTATCCGGCAGGCAAGACCCTCGTTGCCTCACTGCCTGGTGTAGAAATCGGCAGTATAATAGAGTATGAAATCGAGAAAACCTCTACCGACAAACCTTTCTTTGCTGTTACTGAAATATTCGGCGACTATTACCCGATAAAGGAAAAGAATGTCAGGATAACAATGCCCGCCGATCTTGAATACGATATACTGGAAGACCAAAACGGGTTGCTGATACCTGATGACGGGATGGTAAACATCAAAACATCACATTCAGAAACCGCAACGACCAAGAGCATCGAATGGCAAGGCACAAATATAGACAAGATAGAACGCGAGACATCTCAGCCGCCATCCAGCGGTATATCTCCGGTACTCAGCTTAACCACGGGAACATGGCAAGAGTACACCGCAAAGCTTAAAAAGATAATCGAACGTTTCGAAATGACCAGAGAAGTCAAGATGTATTCAAGAAAGGCCGAGGAACTGACTAAATACGCCTCTGATGATATCGAGAAGATACAACAGATTCGCGATTTTATCGCCAAGAGCATCAGACCCGTTGGAGCAAGCTTCACAACTATGCCGCTCACATCACTGACAAAACCTGACATAACGCTGGTCAACGGCTATGGCAACCATATGGACCGTGCGATACTTACAGCCGCAATGCTTAGATATCTCGGAATGGATGCATCAATAATCCTGGCATCAGGAGGCAGCCGCCTTGAAGAGTTTGAACAATTCAGAAAGAAAACTCCGGATACAAGCTCATTCTCAATACCGCTTGTAAAGGTAGTGGCAGAAGGCGAGACTTATTACCTTGGCGACACAGACCAATACGCAGCCCTTGGTTCAACAGCTTCCGACAAACACCTTTACCTCTCTCTCAATGACGCGAAAATCGACAGGGTAAATGTATCAGAGGATATGATCAGTCGAATCGACAATCATTACAGGATAAAAGCCGATTCTGATGGAGCCGTATGGATGGAAGCCGAAGAATACAGCTACGGCATATACCACGGCATCAGCAATAAGAAATATGAGGAAATGCCGCCGGAACAAACAAGGCGATATTATCAGGAATTGGTAGGTCAGATATCGCAGGCCGCAAGGGCTGACGGCAAACTGACGACAAACTTCGAAGAATACCCCGGAAAAGAGCAATACTCCATCATCATGAGCCGCTACGCAATCATTGATGATGCGTATCTCTACTTTGAATTGCCGCCGGTACTGCCTTCACTTCCCGATATACGTGAGGACAGCAGGCAGACACCTTACTACAACTCAGGTTACATGCGTTACAAAACAACACTTGAGGTTCAGTTGCCTGATGGTTACGAACCTGTATTGCTGCCGGTTGAGGGCAAGAAACTTCTGCCGGCAAATGGCGGCACAATCACTATCACTCAACAGACAGAAGATGATAAAATAACGATTGTCTACCAGATAGATCTAAGGCCGTCGGTAATAATGCCTGAAATCTGTCCGCAATATTCCGATGCGGTTTCCTGGCTCAATAACAAGGATAAAAAATTCATAATGCTCAGGAAAAAGTAAAATAACAAACGGCGGGTATCATTCAGCGATACTCGCCGTTTTCAATTTCGGCAAAACAAATCAGCAATTGATCTTCACATCAGGCCGTCCGGAAAGCTCTGCCCTGATCTCACGACCAAGATAAACCTCAAACCCTTCAGCCGCCGGACCTATTATATCGTTATAAGAAACCTTGACCTTTGTATTACTGGTACCCGAATCGTGTCCAAGCTTGCGTACCAATTTCACAATCTCGGCGACCGCATAATCGTGAGCATCCTCCAATTTTGAGAATCTTTGGGAACCCGGCAAGCCCTCGACAACGAAAACCTCATCATAAATGCTTATCCTCACACTTCGTCTGATAAGCACATCGCTGCTGATAGCGCCTATGGCATTCGCGACATCCCCATCTTCCGGTATGATCGCTTTGGTCGAGAGCTTTTCGGCCGCCTGAGGTACAAAATATCCCGCAGGAGCACCAACGCCTATCACAGGCGAATTCAATTTTATACTGACGCTGTAATCATCGCCGTCGGACTTAAACATATTTTCAAGCAGCGTATTGCAAACGCAGCATTTATCCAGCTCATCGGAATCGGTTTTCTCGTCTAACTGCTTCTTGAGTATCTCGACGGTAAGCTTACGTATTATTTCCTCTCGAACCCTTTCAATAAGAGTCTCTGTTTCCACGCCGCATATCGAAGCGAACAAGTCACATATGCGTCGTGATATCGAGCTGTCCCAGTGCTTAAACTCTCCTGAAGCGTGAAGAATATCCGTCGGCGTTAAACCGCAGCGAGTAATCACATGGTGTTCCTCAAGCCGCTCGATCCTGAGCATAGTATGCCAGGAAAGTTCCAGCTTATTGGTAAGCTCATCAAATGAATAAGGCCGCTGGGCAAGAGCATCCACTATCGCTTGTTCATGCTCATTGAGATCAAGCGAATAATCCGGATCCGACAACACAAAAAACTGCATCAGCTCTGTTGAGCTTTTATAATCATCGCGCCGATCCTCCAGATATTTCAAGGCAGACTCAACACCATCGTTCTTCGAAGCCATCCAGCATACCGGCCCTACGCGTCTTGGCCCAATCTTCAGATTACCTTCCATGAAGTTTATGATACTGTCGCCGCCAAGACCGACAGTGCGCATATCAAGCGCCTTGACATGGGTCTTGTGACTTCCAACCCGGGTCCCTGAATCATGCACCCGAATCACTCCGTCTTTCACAATCGCCGTATCGGTAGTAGTGCCTCCCATATCCACCACGATAGCATCTTTTAGCTCCGTAAGGTATCTTGCACCGGCCACGCTTGCCGCCGGCCCTGAAAGAACCGTCTCTATCGGTTTGACCGCGGCCATCTGCTCGCTCATAAGCGTACCATCACCTTTGACTACCATCACAGGCACATGTATCTTGAAATCATCAAGCGTGGCTTTCAATTGCTGTATGAATTTTTCTATCCTGCCAATGATGCGGGCATTCAAAACCGCCGTCATCGCGCGGGTCTTGAAATCCAGCATGTCACTCAGCTCATGACCGCAGGTAACACTGCATCCGATGGTTTCCTTAACGATTTTCTTGACCGTAAGTTCAAGCTCCGGATTGATCACCCCGGCATAACCCGATATCGCAAAGGCATCCACACCATTACGATGCATCTCTTTGGCGACATCACGAACCTGATCATGATCCACAGGCTCAACAACCGTTCCGGAAATATCAAGTTTACCTCGCAAAACAGCTTTTGTATCATGCGATATCTCATCGGGATTAAAAATGCCGCGAGAGGGCATCAGCAGCAGCCCCACCCTGGAGCCATGCCCTTCAACGATTGCGTTTGTAGCAAGTGTCGTAGACACTGACACGAGATCAACACGCCCCAGCATACCGGCCGGCAGTTGCTCAAGCACCTCTCTTATGCCTATTGAATAATTCCATTTTGTCGTAAGAGCCTTGCCCTTGGCGACTATTTTCTCTGAATCGAAATCATATATCGAAGCATCCGTATAGGTACCGCCGGCATCAATTCCCAACCCAAGCCGCGAATACTCATGCGATTGCTTATCTCCACCACCGTTTAGTATGATTTCTTTGCTCTCTGCGATATGTACATTCTCCTGATTTTGCGGTCCTGAATTCAAATTTCTAAGCTTTGCATCATAAAACGTAATATGATTGGGCGGCACAACAAGTATCTCGTCAGTAGTAGCGGTAACTTCGAACGATTTCCTCAGCAATTCGCAATCACCCTCAACCTGCTCATATTTCCATCCGTAGGCTTTGGCCATATTTTCAGCGTATGCCTTGAATTTCGCCATTCCCGGAGCGGATGTATTAATGAAAACGGCACGCTGGTAATTCTTCTGCCAACTATTGACAAAATTTCTGATAACATCGGCGTTATCCTGACCATAATCATTAACGAGCTCACCATCTGTCACAGTCTTTCCGGCAATAAACGAACCGCCTTGCTGCTTTTGTCCCTGCGGCTGCACTTTTTCCTGATACCAGCCCGCGGAGATATAATATGTTCCCGGATACTTAGCAAACTCTCTCTTGTACGCCTGATCACTTCCAAGAAAAAGAGCGATGCAGTCGTGAACTTTAGGTATCACAAGAGGCACATTCCGCGCAGTTATGCCGACCGTGCCGTTGCCGCACAATCCGTAACCTATCACAATCCGGTCGTACTTATTCTGAGTGGAAACATCATCTATGGCTTCCTGAAGCTTCTGTTTGAGAAGCTTGGGCTTGCTGTGAAGCCCGCCTTCAAGAAACGTAAAGCTTAGATCGACACCAAGTTCTTTGGCTATCCGTTTCGAATCGACTGCCAAGACGCCGCAGGCAATCATATGTATTCGCTTATCTTTGTTCATGGTATAGGAATATTCTCTTAATTGCAGATAAATGGCTATAAAATATGTTGTTAGACTAAAATAGAGTCTAACATAATCATAGATGCAAAAAAATATCAAGCATCAGGATTTTCCCCAAAACAGCATGTTTCTTACAATTAATAGCAAGATTATGCAAAAACTCCATACTTAATCATGCTCCACAATGTATGCCTTTTTTGCTTCATTTTTTGGTTTTACTTAAAAGGTACGTGTTTTGAGCTTTTCATAAAGTGCTTTTTGGTATAAAATACCCCGAAAGAGTTGAGAATATTCGCATTTTGCATTGTTTAATTTCCCGAAAGCTTAAGCTATGAAAAAGAGCCTTTATATAATTGATGGTCATGCTCTGATATACTCCGGTTACTACGCTCCTATGCGTGCTAACCTCACCAGCCCTGCAGGTGAGCCGACCAAATCCACATTCATATTCACAAACACCATTCTTGGTCTGATAAACCGCAAGAAACCGGATATGCTCGTGGTAGCGATGGACAGCAAGGGCAAAACTTTCCGCAGCGATATCTATCCCGATTACAAGGCTCACCGCCCTCCGATGCCCGAGGATATGCCCGTACAGATTAACCGTATCGAGCAGATACTTACCGCAATGCACATACCTATATTAAGGATTGACGGCTTTGAGGCCGATGATATCATCGGCACACTCGCAGAAAAGGGCAAGAAGATGGATATGGATGTTTATATCTGCTCCAAGGATAAGGATATGCTCCAGCTTCTTGATGAAGGCGTGTATCTGTATGACATGAAGAAGGATGAAGTCAAAGATGTTCAGTGGCTCAAGGACGAAAAAGGCATAACGCCCGATCAGTTCATCGACGCTCTCGCTCTTCAGGGCGACACTGCCGATAATATACCGGGGCTTCCTGATGTAGGCCCCAAGACATCTGAACAGTGGATAGCTAAATACGGTTCAATAGAGAATTTATATGAGCACAGTGATGAGATCAAAGGCAAACGCGGCGATTCGCTCCGCAACAACAAAGATCAGCTTGAAGTAAGCCGCAAACTGGTTGTTATAAATTGCGACAGCCCCGTTGAGATAGAACCCGACCTCTTCACACTCAAAGAACCTGACAAGGACCAGCTTGCCGAGCTTTTCGGACAGCTTGGATTCAATAAACTTGCCGCCCAGCTTGGGATAACTCAGGAAGATATGCATGAAGACGGCGACCAAGCCTCTCTTTTTGACGGTTCCAAATCTAAGAAATCAGGCTCAAAAACCGAAAGCGCTGAACCAACTGCACAAACGAAGAAAAACATCCAGAATACCGACCATAAGTATGAGTTGATAAACACGAAAGAGAAGCTGGACACTTTCCTCGAAGAACTCCGAAAGCAGGAAATATTCGCCATCGATACAGAAACAACAAGCATCAACTCCATGGAAGCGGATCTTGTTGGTATCAGCATCTCTTACAAGGCCGCAAGCGGATATTATCTGCCAGTTAAGGCCCCTCTTGGTGATAAGAAGCTCAATATTTCCGACTTGAAAGAGCCGCTTGGCGAGATACTTTCCAATCCTGACATCAAGAAAATTGGCCAGAATCTCAAGTATGATATGCCGGTACTTGCCAATGCCGGTATGCCGCTTGAAGGTGCGGAATTTGACACAATGATAGCCTCATACGTGCTTGATGCCAGCCGCAAAAGCAACTCAATGGACAACATGTCACTCGATTATCTCGGCTATGAATGCGTACCGATAAGCGAACTGATTGGAACAGGCAAAAAGCAGCGTACTTTCGACACCGTACAGACAGATGTTGCGTGTGAGTATGCCGCTGAGGATGCGGATATTACATGGCAGCTCTACGAATACCTCAAGCCGCGTCTTGAAAATCAACCCCAGCTTCAAAAGCTCTTTACAGAGATAGAAATGCCGCTAATGCTGGTGCTGACTAAGATGGAAATGAGCGGCGTAAGCATTGATGCGGCGCTGCTGAGGAATATGTCGCACGAAATCGCAGAGAGAATCGACTCGCTTACCGATACGATACATGAAAAATGCGGCAACGTATTCAATATTGATTCGCCAAAACAGCTCTCCGAGATATTATTCGACCGCCTCTCTCTGCCGCAGATAAAGAAACGCAGCACCGATGCCGATGTTCTCGAAAAGCTCTCAGACTTCCACCCTGTTATAGAGGATATACTGGAATATCGCCAGCTCAGCAAGCTTAAGAATACTTACCTTGATAAGCTGCCCGCTATGGTCAACCGCAAAACAGGCCGCCTGCATGCGTCATTCAACCAGACAGTAACCGCAACTGGCAGGCTCAGTTCATCGAATCCGAACCTGCAGAATATACCTGTAAGAAGCGAAATCGGCCGCAAGATACGTTCGGCATTCGTAGCGGAGGATACCGACGGCGTGATACTCAGTGCCGACTATTCGCAAATTGAGCTTCGACTTCTCGCGCATCTCTCAGGCGATAAATCGCTGCTGGGTGCGTTCGCTGATAATATGGATATTCACCGCTTTGTTGCTTCGCAGGTATTCGATGTCGAGCCGCAGGAGGTTACAGACGATATGAGGGCAAAAGCGAAAGCCGTAAACTTCGGCGTGATATACGGCCAAGGACCATATGCTCTCTCGCAATCACTCGGCATACCGCAGAAAGAAGCTAAAGCCTTTATCGAAAGCTACTTCCAGAGATACAGCACGATTAAGCAGTTTATGGAAGAAGTAATCGAAAAGACGAAAAAAGACGGCTACGCCTCCACAATTCTCGGCAGAAGAAGAGCAATAGACGGACTCAACGCACGAAACGCAAATATCCGCTCATCAGCAGAAAGAATGGCATTCAATACCGCCATCCAGGGCTCAGCGGCAGACCTTATCAAGCTGGCAATGATAAACATCCAGCACAAAATTGATGCCGAGGGGCTGCCGGTGAGAATGATACTGCAGATTCATGACGAACTGGTATTTGAGCTGCCCGAAAGCGGCGTTGATGAATATACAATGTGGATAAAAGGCGAGATGGAACACGCCATCGACCTCAGCGTGAAGCTGAAAGTTGACACAGGCTACGGAAAAACCTGGTTCGCGGGACATTAAGAACACTAAAAAAGTCAGACCCGTCGGACAATTCCGACAGGTCTGACTTTTTTCACACACTCCAAATGTTTATTTCTAAATTAAGCTTGCTTTTTGGGGAACAAAAAAGTACGCTATTACGTACGCTTTATAAGGTAAAACAATGACAACAGTTACAGTTACAAATGCTCGTAAGGAGCTATACAACCTGTTAGATCAGGTGCAGCAGTCGCACGAGCCGATTCATATAACCGGCAAACGCGGCAGCGGTGTTTTGATTTCCGAAGAGGATTTCGCCGCCATACAGGAAACTCTGTATCTTCAATCGATACCCGGGATGACCGAAAGTATAATAGAAGGCATGAAAACCGATACCCAAGAGTGCAGTGAGGAATTGGACTGGTGAGCTATAAGGTCGTTTTCACAGAATACGCCCAGAAAGACGCAAAAAAACTGACACAATCAGGTCTCAAAAACAACGCACAAAAACTTCTCGAAATCCTTAAAAACGACCCCTATAAATCTCCGCCTCCATACGAAAAACTCATTGGCAATCTCTCCGGCGCATATTCCCGCCGCATCAACATCCAACACCGGCTTGTCTATCAGGTATTGGAGGATGAAAAAACGGTAAAAGTATTAAGAATGTGGTCACATTACGAATGACACTGCAGAATACTTAAGAAATTTGCAATATCAGACTCGTCCGAATTGTCCGACAGGTCTGACATTTTTCACAAACTAACCCATCTCGACATACTTTTTCACTGTCCTGCGGTCGAGGTTTGTTATTCTTGCTACCTTTTCGAAGTTTTTGTGGATATTGTATAGATAGGTGCAATATTGACTGAGGAGTTCTAAGACGGGGAGGTTCTGAGCGAAAACATCTCCATTTTTCTGCATTTGAAGAGCCTGCGGGCTGTAATCACGCTTTATAATCACCCTTCGCACGCACTGCTCAAGCTCCCGCACGTTGCCTGGCCAATAATAATCGGCTCCGAGATTCTTATCGATCACCTCTTTTACAATATCACACAGCCGCTTCGAATCATCGCCGGCAATCCGCCGTACAAGATGGGTAATCATGTCGGTGAGCTCGCTACCATCTTCGCTCACTCTCTGAGCCAGCGAAGGCATAATAATAGTATCGGAGCAAAGCCGGTAATAGAAATCATCCCTGAAATCACCTTCCCTGCGAAGCTCATCAATGGATTTATTCGTTGCCGCTATAACCCTGCCCTCAAACTTCACGCTCTTATGACTGCCAACCGGCGAAAAACTGCGTTCCTGAAGCACCCGAAGCAGTTTTGTCTGCACCTGCTCGCTAACATCACCAATCTCATCAAGAAAAACCGATCCATGCCTGCTGCACATAGCAAACAACCCTTCATGAGTCGCCACTGCACCGGTAAAAGAGCCTTTTGTATGCCCGAAAAGTTCGGATTCAAGGAGCGTCTCGGCATACTGCGATAGGTTTATCGGCACAAACGCATCCATAAAATTCTCTTTGAACTGACGGCGATTCATATCATATGGAATGAAACCACTGCGGCCTATAGCCGCCGCTGCCGCCCCCTTACCCGAACCAGTTGGACCAAGCAGAAGCGTTGAGAAATCCTCCATCTTATCCCATAAGAATTCATTGTAAAATTCGATATCATGGGTAAAAATATTATTCCACAGATCACAACGAAGCTTTCGCATCGCATCCGAGCTGCCTATAAGCCCGCGATCAATAAAGTAGAAGCCACGGCGAATCTGATAGAACATCGAAAAGCACCTGACCGCAAATTCACGCGAAAAACCGCGGGATATCAATGCCCCGATAACATCATCAGCAAAATCAACCTCAAGATTGGCTGCCGGATTTTGGGACTGCCGAACTATGAATTTGTCAAAAACATCCATGAAACGGTGAAAAATATAGAAAAGAAACAAATTCCGCATCATCGGCTGATTGTCAGCCGGAAAATCAGCGATTTTTGCAATTCCAACCTTATCAATTGCCATCATTTGAGAATTTACCTCTTTTATGACCTCCGGCACAACAAGTCGCCACGGACGCTGACGTTTATCGCCAATAATCTCAAGATCAAGCTCAAAACGCTGTTTGCTGAAAGGATTTAAAAAGGCCGCCTTTGATACAAGCGAAAAAAAACGCCTCTGCGAATCTGTCAGATTTATACTTTTCATACATTAAATGTATATCATGTATACATAAAAAGCAAGAATAATATCTATAACACCTTCAACCTAACACAGACAATTCATACAAACACTTACTCCAAAGCAACTTAAGTTAACACACTCTTTTCTGGCACGCCTATAGCTATATATCTACTCAGTGATGATAATTTTACAAACATTTTTTGAAAGGTTTTAAGATGAAAACAGAAAAGAAAAACAACATTATAACAGCAGCAGCAGCGGTCTTGCTTGTTGGCATATCACAGGTCTTTGCCGCCGGCCTGCTCAAACCGGCCGACCCCTCACAACAAGACAGTATTTTCATAAAGTCGCACAAGGTCAACGTTGTGATAAACAACGGTTTTGCGAAAACCGAAGTTGACCAGATTTTCGGCAATGACGGCGATACAGATCTACGGGCTCAGTACACTTTTCCGCTGCCAAAACAGGCGAGTCTCTCAGAGCTCAGTCTATGGATTGATGGAAATGAAGTTATCGGAGAAGTATTGGAGAAGGAAAGAGCAAAAAAAATACACAAACAACAGATAGAACAAGGCAACGACACCGCACTTGCCGAGAAGAATGATTTCAAAACATTCGAAGTTTCAGTTTATCCGGTAAGAGCGGGAGCTGATACGCGGGTAAGGCTTGTATATTACCAGCCGTTAAGCATTGACCTGAATATAGGCAGATATGTATATCCGCTTGCCGAAGGCGGAGTTGACGAAGAGCGTATTGCATTCTGGTCGGTCGATGACAAGGTAAGAGAACATTTCAGTTTTGATCTGGAGCTCAAGTCAGCATTTCCGATTAAAGATGTGCGGGCGGCTTCGCATGTATCTCAGGCAGTAATAACCCAAGACAGCAATGAAGAAACCGGCAGCACAGACAACTATCACGTAACGATCGACAGTCCGCAGGGAGATGCACTAACTCGTGATGTGGTTATATATTACCGGCTTGACGATTCAGTGCCGGCAAGAGTTGAACTCGTGCCTTATAAAAAAGACTCCAAATCTACGGGAACTTTTATGGCAGTGATTACTCCTGCCGCCGACCTTCAGCGAATAAGTGAAGGTGTTGACTGGTGTTTCGTTCTCGATAAATCCGGCAGTATGGGCGGCGGCAAGATTGCAACTCTCGCAGACGGCGTATCAAAAGTTATCGGCAAGATGAAACCAAATGACCGTTTCAGAATAATCACATTCAACAATTCTGCTCATGATTTCACTAATGGCTACATCAATGCAACACCGGAAAACGTACAAAGCATCCTGAACAAAATCAAAACCGTCACGGCAGACGGCGGCACAAATCTTTTCGCCGGCCTCGAAAAGGCATACCGCAAACTTGATGACGACAGAACAACTTCCATAATACTCGTAACAGACGGCGTTGCCAATATAGGTAAAACACAGCACCGAGACTTTATAAACCTGCTGAAAAAATACGACATCCGACTCTTCACATTTGTTATAGGCAACAGTGCAAACCAGCCGCTGCTCAACAAACTCGCTCTCGAATCAGACGGCTTTGCCATGAACATCTCAGACAGCGATGATATTGTCGGAAGAATCATACAGGCAAAAGCAAAGGTACTCTTCCAAAACATGCACGATGTAAAACTTAAATTCAGCGGCGAGAAAGTAACAGAACTTACACCGGAGAGAATCGGCAGTCTTTATCAGGGACAACAGCTTGTGATATTCGGCAGATACAGCGGCAGCGGAGTGGTTGAGCTTGAGATGAGTGCAAAGATATCCGGTCAGCAAAAATCATGGAAATGCAACGCAACCTTTCCTGAGATCGACACCGACAATCCTGAACTTGAAAGATTGTGGGCTATGTCAAAGATAAATAAACTCATGCAGAAAGTTCGCGATGAAGGCGAAAACCAATCACTTCGCAAAAAAATCGTGGAACTCGGCGAGGAATATTCACTGACCACAGACTACACATCAATGCTCGTTATTGAAGAAGCTCAGGCAGAAGAACTCGGATTGCAAAAGAAAAATGCCGACCGCGTGAAACGTGAGCGTAAGGCACAGGAAAACAAGAATTCCCAGCCCGCTAAAAATTACAGACAGGATACTTCAAATGGCGGAGCATTCAACGGCAAACGCTCTCCGGGAATAGGTGTTGGTCCGGTTGGCCCACTGTTTGTAATGCTGAGCGTCTGGCTGAAACGCAAAAGAAACGATTCAGAGAATTAAGAATTACGAAGTTTGCTAACATTTATAGTGAATGATAAGATGAAACGTAAAGAATTATATATTTATATCGTGATTCTCACAGCGGCCAACATAGGCCTGATGAAGGGATACTTCTGTTGGCCGCTGATGTTTATTTCCGAGCAGGTACAAGCCGGTCAATGGTGGCGAATATTCACTCATCCATTTCTGCACTCAAGCTTTTATCACCTGTTTCTTGATGGAGCTGCATTCTTCATACTATACAGTCAGATCCAGCAGAAAAGCATCCGCAAGAAAACATTGTATGTTATAGGCTGCGGGCTTGGCAGCCTGACCGCTGCAACCATAGCCATGCCATTCTTAGACAGCGTAGGCTATTGCGGACTTTCAGGAATAGATCATGGCCTGATGGTTATCAGCGGATTAGAAATGCTTAAAAACAAATCGCTCCGTTCAATAGGAATTGCAATGCTTATAATAATCGTCATCAAATGCATACTCGAAACAATCAGTGGAAATTTCGTTTTCGACTTTCTTCACAACGGCATGATAGGTTCGCCTGTTGCTGCCGCCCACTTAGGCGGAGCAATAGCCGCCGTACTCACATACTGGCTAATCGGAGAATATACAAAACATTGTTCAAACTCTCATCAGATAAGCTTATCCAGCATTTGATTCACATCTCAGGATAAAACACAAAATCGTTAGAGGATACCAAAGATGCAAAGTTGTCATCACAGAAAATTTAATTGGTCTTATTTTTTGTTTTTGCTTTCAGCGGTATCCTTAACGGTTTCTACAGAAAAGGATAATATCATGAAACCTAATTTTGAAAACATCAACAGCAACCTGCCTCTTATCACAGAGGCGACTCCAAACGTTTTTACTGAGAACAGCGAAGCCTATTTAGAATTTTACAATCTGAACACAAGCAACCAAAACATAGAACATTCATTCGGCGTATTTGAATCTCACGGCTTGCGTCTGGCGGCACACATTTATAAACCGCAAAATTACAAAGCAACATACTTTGTCCTTCACGGCTATCTCGATCACTGCGGAATGCTGAGCAAACTCATAGGCGAACTCTTGAAAAACAATTTCGCGGTAGCAACATTCGACCTCCCCGGACACGGAATATCAGAAGGAGAGAAGTGTGAGATAGAAAACTTCATTCAGTATGCCGATGCACTTAGCGATTTTCTTAGGACAACAAAACCAATACTGAACTCACCATACAACTTCATCGGACACAGCACCGGCGCATCAGCAATGATGGAGTTATTGCTCTCGAAAAGAGAAATCGATTTCGAAAGAATCATTCTTGCCGCCCCGCTTATAAGATGCGCTCAATGGAAAAAATCAAGGCTGGGCTACACTTTCGAAATACCATTTATAAAAAGTGTGCCGCGAATGTTCCGAAAGAATTCATCAGACGAAGCGTTCCTGTCATTCATAAAAGATAACGATCCTCTGCAGACAAGATTCGTTCCGCTTAGCTGGGTCAGCGCACTGCACAAATGGAATGACCGCATAGAAACATTGCCTGCTTCATTACAGCGAGTAGAAATACTGCAAGGATGCTGCGACAAGATAGTTGACTGGCAATACAACATGATGTTTATTCAGAGGAAATTTCCGCATGCCGAAATCAATATAATCGAGAATGCCAACCATGAGCTTTTCAACGAATCAAAAAAAATCCGTAAAGACGTTTTCAGGCTGGTTATTGGAGAGAAAAAAGGAGTACACAGAAAGATGCTGGCTGTTTGAAAACTCAGACAGCCGGCATCATGATTTTACTGACCATGTACGTTATGGCGGACAATCTTACCTTCAGACATATAGATAACATCCTCGGCAATATTCACCGCGTGGTCGCCAATACGTTCCAGATCACGCGGGATGCCGAGTATCTGGATATAGCTGTCGATATTCTCAGGCGCACTGGTTATGTGGGCCTTGATCTGACCGCGAATATTACGATTAAGATCGTCAATATTATCATCCATCTTGCGGACCTGGGAAGCGAGGTTCGCATCGATATTAACAAGAGCGTCCAGGCTCTTCTTAAGCATCACCTGCACATCCTTCGCCATATCGATATAATCAGGATTAAGCGTAACCGTAACCTCGGGATCAATAGATGGCGCACGCTTTGCAATATTAACAGCAAGGTCGCCAATCCTCTCGAGATCGCTGTTTATCTTCAAAACTGATATTATAAAACGAAGATCGATTGCCACCGGCTGATGAAGAGCAAGTATCTTGAGGCACTCCTCCTCTATATCAACTTCCATATCATCAATATGTATATCATTATCGATCACCGACTGAGCCAATTGTGCATCACGGTTCTTAATCGAAACCGTAGCCTTTTGAACCGCCTGCTCCACATTAGAGCCAAGCTTCAATATTCTGCTTTTAAGATTCTCAATCTCTCTGTTAAGGTGTAACGACATAATTTCCTCAGCTATGAGCGATTAGCAATTAGCGATTAGCCATTAGTAATATTTCTACGAACTACGAACTATAGACTATAAACTATAAACTAACTAATCACTACATTTATTAAAACACTCTGTTATCATTTGTGCCATAGATCACGCAATCAAGATCACCCGATCTTATGACAATATTATTATGCTCGTCTTTGACAAGCTCTGCCTTCTTGTAATCAAAATTCTCGTCGACAAGATTAACAAGCTCAATTCTACCCCACGGCACAAGCCTGATCTCAACATGACCGCAATGAATATCACGCGGCTGGTTAACGCTTCTGCCAAAATGATAAGTGCGACACTTGAGCATCACATAAGAACTGTTAATTTCAACGACTTTACCTACAAAAATATGGTTTTTAGCTTCAGGATAGTCTTTAACTGTGCGAATTTTCCATATTTTCTCAAGTTTTAGATTTTTCATTTAATTCCCTGTCAGTACATCTTTAATTATTTAAACAACATTTCCAATATTAATTATACTACTTAAAATGAAGTTGTTCAATAATTTGCATTAATTTTTTATAATTTATCAAAATCAGAGAATTAACCAAACCTACCTGTTATATAGTCTTCTGTCTGCTGCTGGCTTGGATTCGTGAATATCTCATCAGTACTGCCGTACTCAACAAGTTCTCCCATACAGAAAAACGCGGTATACTCACTGACTCTTGCCGCCTGCTGCATACTGTGCGTAACAATCACAATACTGTAATCATTCTTAAGCTCCTCAATCAAATCCTCTATCCTCGCTGTAGCAATCGGATCAAGCGCCGAACAAGGCTCATCCATCAAGATAACTCTCGGCTTATTGGCAAGCGTTCTGGCAATGCACAATCTCTGTTGCTGGCCGCCTGAAAGAGCAAGTGCACTTTTATTGAGATCATCTTTCACTTCATCCCAAAGAGCGGCACTTCTCAATGACGACTCTACAAGATCATCCAGAAGGATACGACTCTTTGTACCCTGAAGCCTTGGACCATAAGCGATATTATCGTAGATACTTTTGGCAAAAGGGTTTGGCTTCTGAAACACCATGCCGACCTGTCTGCGAAGGTTAACAAGATTGATTCGCTTATCGTATATATCCTGACCGTTGACCATCAAAAGTCCTTCAGTCCTGCAACCGGGAATAAGATCGTTCATACGGTTTATGCTTCGCAAAAATGTGCTCTTACCGCAACCGCTGGGTCCGATTATAGAAGTAACTTTGCAGGGATAGATATCAATATCGATATTCATAACACCCTTCTTGCTTCCATAATAGAAAGTAAAATCTTTCGCCTGGATTACCGGTTCGCAACATTGCTCATTTTTTGTCATATCATTTTCCATTTTATTATTAACTGATAGCGGTCAATCTTGTAGTCATTAACTTTTTCAGCTTCCCCTCAATCTGGAGCTCATCTTCGAACGAATACATATAGCCACAAAATTCAGGCACAACACAAGTAATATCAGCGTTGCCACCATTCCGTATTGTTTATGCGGAACGAGTGCCGCTATTCTGTCGCCCACTGCCATGTCATAGCAGCCGTAAGACAATGCCCTCGTCGAATCAAATATCGATTTGGGTATCGGGCCAAGTGCCACAGCACCGGTAAAAAGTATCGGCGCCGTCTCACCTGCCGCACGGCTAAGACTAAGTATAACTCCCGTCAGAATACCGGGCATAGCAGCCGGAAGTGTAACGCTGACAAAAGTCTTGAAACCTCCTGCTCCCAAAGCCAAAGATGCCTCTTTATATGTCTTAGGAACAGATTTTATAGCCTCTTCACTGGCCCTTATGATAACCGGCAAAACAAGAATCGCAAGTGTCATTGATGCCGTAAGCATACTTGGTTTCGACTCATGCCCTATCGCAGGCATAAGGAACAAAACAAAGAAAGCCATACCGAAAAGACCAAATACAATACTCGGCACACCGGCAAGAGTATTGATACTCATCCTTATTATCTTTATAATGATATTATCTGAAGCACATTCTGCAAGATATGCCGCCGAAATAATACCAAGCGGAACCGCAAAAAGCATAGCCATCAAAGTCAGTGAGAGAGTACCAATTATTTCCGGCCCTACTCCGCCAAAGAAATGCCCCGGCGTACTGTCGTCAATAAAATATTGCCAGTAGACAGTAAACTTAGGCTTAAGTATGTTTTCCGCTTTTTCCGGTAATGTTCTGAAAAAGGATTCCAGGGGCGTAGACTCGAAGATGTCAGATCGTAATGTCTGTGTTCTAATCAATGCCTTCTTCCCCGGCTGCTGCTCCCAGGTTTCCTTTATTGTTATCTTTTTTATAAGATCACGTGCATAATCAAGACGTGTCGCACCGTACTGCTGCATTATAAGCATTGGCTTATCCTTAGCAGGATCAGGTCCGAAAAGCTTTGCCACAAGTTCTTTTACCTCGACAAGCTCATTAGTATAAATATCACGCTTACTTAAATCCGTATCTTTTAATACAGACTGATACTTATTTGCAATAGCAAATGTCTCTGCAAATACGCTTCCCTCAAAAACCTTATCCCTTGAATCTAAAGCCGACTGAACAAGCTCCATTGCCTCAGACTTATCATCTGACTCCATAGCATCAATGAGCAAATTTCTGACATCCTTTGCACGGCTCCTAAGCTCTCTATAAGTATCATTATCGACATTCTCGTATCGAAGCTGCCTTCCATATTCGCGATAGATATCCTTAAGATGATCTATCGAATTGCTCGTATCTATTCCTTCAGAAAAGTCGTTGAGAAACTGATATATATCGGCCTTTTGACGTTCATATTCAGCAAACTCTTTTTTGAGGCTATCTTCGTTACCGCGGCCATGTTCTTCAAATTGCAGTCTCTTAAACTCCACTGTGCCATTGAAGAAAACCGCCTTGCCGCCTCTGTACAACATAGGAGCAAGTATTATGACAAGAGTAACTATCAGCAATACTATTGATGCTGATGAACTGCATGTAAAAACTTTATCGGTTAGAAGTCTTACTTTCAAATTCATTTGCTGCCCCCCTGCGACTTCTTAACCTTGGAAACAAAAAACTCACTTATAATATTAAGTCCGAAAGTGAAAGCCAACAAAAGAACACCCATCGCAAACAATGCCTGGTAATGGTCTGAGCCTTTGGCTGTTTCACCCATGTCACCGGCGATTGTTGCAGTCATTGTACGGACAGAAGTTGATATATCCCACCATGGAGAAGGAATCTGATTGGCATTTCCAGAAGCCATCCATACAACCATAGTCTCTCCGATAGCTCTCATCATACCAAGAATTATCGATGCTATGATACCACTGTGAGCAGCAGGAATAACAACCTTCACCAAGCTCTCAGACCTCGTTGCTCCAAGCGCATATGATGCCTCGCGAAGATGACGGCTGATTGCAGATATAGAATCTTCCGCTACACTTATAATTGTCGGAAGAGCCATCACAGCAAGTATAATACCGGCATTAAGAGCATTTGTTCCGGTATCAAATCCAAAATGCTTCTGCAGATAAGGAGCTAATACCAAAACAGCAAAAAAGCCGTAGGCAACAGAAGGTATAGCTGCGAGCATCTCAATAATTGGCTTTACTATCTGGCGAAGACCGAAAGGTGAAATATCGCTCAGGAACAACGCACACAGCAGTCCAATCGGAGTTGCTATAAGCATCGCTATTATAGTAACATAAGCCGAACCGGCAATTATGCTCAGTGCTCCGTATTCTGCCTCATGCGATTCAGGATACCAACTCTTGCTCGTAACAAATTCCATCAGCCCGCCCGATGCTATAAACGGCCACGCCTCTTTTATCACAAAGAAGAATATCAGCAACACCGCAAGGACCGAAAATGCCGTTATGCCAAAAAGCGTCATGCGGCCTAAATGGGTAGCAATGAAACCCATTATGTCCTCTCCGGGTGTCAATAAAAGCGGCTTGGTGAATCCTGCCGAAGTATTTTTAATCTCTTTACTCATATTTCTAAAAGTTTTAAGTAATAAGTTTTAAGTAGAGATATGGCGATGCCAACTTAAAACTTATCACTTATTACTTAAAACTGTTTAATTAATAATCGGTTACTGGTACAAAACCCTTAGCTTCGATTATTTCCTGTCCTTCTTCTGAAAGATAAAAAGAGCAGAACTGATGTACGATTGAACCAAGTTCAGGATAACCGTTAGTAAACAGGAAAAGAGCCCTGCTCACTGGATAGACACCCTTTGCAATTGTCTTACGTGTTGGAGTCACACCGTCAATATCAAGAGCCTTTACATTGTCATCTACAAAACCAAGACCTACGTAAGCGATAGAACCTTTTGTTGTCTTTGCTCTTGCATGAGCCTGTGGGTTAGAGCTTACATACTCAACCTTGTCATACATCTTCTCTTTGTTCATTACAAGCTTATGGAATGTTTCATAAGTACCTGATGAAGTGTCCCTGCTTATCGGAATGATCGCACCGTCAACACCGCCAAGTTCTTTCCAGTTTGTTATCTTACCTTCATAGATATCTCTGACCTGCTCTGTTGTAAGAGCCTTAACCGGATTCGATGGGTGTACGATAATACATACACCATCCATGGCGACAGCGTGAGCAACAGGCATTATGCCTTTATCTATAGCAGCCTTGAATTCTTTATCCTTCATGAAACGGCTCATCATGGCAATATCACAACGACCGTCAACAAGAGCCGCTGCACCATCACCACTGCCTGTTTTCTTTACAGTTACCGCAAGATCCGCTGTTGTGTTTTTGAAGTACTCGGCAAATGCATCCCCGATAGGGCCAACTGTTGTAGAGCCGTCAATTTCGAGTGTTGCCGAAACAGCAAAAGGGGCAACCATCGCAATCAAAACTAAAATTACTGTAATCGTCTTCATTCTCTTTCCTTTCAATAATTACTTTACTCTGTTTTTCATTAATAAAACTACATTCATTAAAATTCTGTTTGATTTTTAATAATCCCGCACATTTTAAAGCAGATTTATCAACAAAGTATTAGCCTTTTATTAGAGTTTTGTTAAACACCCATACGATTAAAACTTAAGCTTAAAATCAAGCTGAAGACGATCGTAATCTGTCTCTGCATCACCCTTTTCGTTCATGAGATAGGTAACGCCTGTAGTAAAGTTCTTGGCAATCGCATAATTAAATGTGAACTTATGCCCTTTGCCGTCAGTACCGCCGCCAATAAAGTCAGAGTCGCTGAATGCACCTACCACTGCATCTGCTTCAAGATCCCTGTAGTTGTATCCTGCATCCCATGTTCCGGCAGCCTTTGCCTTGCCATACTTAAGACCTACAAGCCAGCCGGTATCTTCCTGTACGCCAGATGCTATATTCTTTACATAGTCACCATAAACACTTACAGGAGCATCACCTGCCTTGAAATCATAGGCCGCGAATGCTTCAACAAGATTGTAATCATATATATAGCTCTCTGTTGAATCAGGGTTTGTGACATGAGTATTACCGAAAGCATCTTCCTTATCATAAACAGCCAATTGATCTTCGAGATTACCGTAGTCAAAGTAGCCCATACCGGCAGTAAGCGTACCATCACCCATAGCTGTTACCACACCAATCTGACCACCGAAAAGACTTTGATCTACATCGCTGCTGTTTTCTTCAACCCACATACCGCCAAGATTGACGAACATGGAAGAATCCTTGTTAAGGTCGAAATCGAACTGCATCGCACCACCTTCAGGGTTAAGATCTCCATCCCATATAAGCTGATTCTTTCCTACAGCCATAAAAGGATTGCCCATCTTACCGGCAAGAATGTCAACATTTTTGAAGCCGTGATACTTTAGGTATGCCCTGTCGATCCACAGATCCTTGCTTGAAAAACCACCGTCAAGCGTCTCATTTGTAGAAACCGGGTCTTCTGAACCAGATGCAACACGCATGCTGAAATCAAGATCGTCATTGACCTTGCCGTCAATCTTGACGCGTGCCCTGATGCGGTTTCGGTTTCTGTCATCACTCTTGGTATCATCATCTATATACTCATGCCTGTAGCGGAAATCGCCGCCAATCTTGATGTTTTCTGCCCATTTAAGGCTGTCCGGCACTTCTGCAACCTGTGTTGATTTCTGAGAGGCAACCTCCGCAATCTGCTTTGAAAGCTCCGCATCCTTTTCCTCTTGTTTCTTCTCTACTGCATTCAATTGTTCCTTCTGCTGCTTCTCCATAGCTTCTATTCTATCTTGAAGCTGCTGCAGTTGCGCTTTCAACTCACTGATTTCATCGCCCTTGCTGACGCCGGCAAACAAACCAACCGCTAACAATCCGACAACAAAAATTGACACATACTTTCCATTCATATCTAACTCCATGTTAAAAAATAAGTTATAGAAATAAAACATTCATATCCAATTCGCTTATAATGCGAAGTATATTATGTAATATTAACCAAAAGTGAGGTTAATGTTAGGATTATGTTAGCAAAATGATATCAAATAACTTTCATTAAGTTTTCCAACCATTGAACTATGGTTAAATCATCGTTAACAACCAAACAAACCGCAAATATTACGCAAATCTACTTCAGAAACCTATCCAGGATTTTACTAAAAAAATTGCAGTCTTCATCAAAAAAAAACTTCATAAGTGATATTTCCTTGCAATGCGTGTTCAATAACGGTATAAATTATAAATACGGCATCAGACTGCCGGAATAATTTTGCATAAAACAATTGTTGAGGCGGATTTATGAAAATAATCAAATTCTCTTTTCAGGACAATCTCCACCAGTGGCAGCTTGATCCTATAGAATTTAAGGGTTTCAACCTTCTTGTTGGAGTCTCGGGAGTTGGTAAAACACAGATACTCAGCTCGCTGAGAACAACCGTTGACATAGCAAAAGGACATGAATTCAACGGAATAAGCTGGAGTATATCTTTCAGCACCGACAACGACAAGACATATAAATGGTCTGGCGAGTTTGAAACCCTCATTAACGAGCAATCCGATGGCTTCGAGGAAGATCTCTACGGCTTATCCAGAAAACCGAAGATCAAAAAAGAAAGACTCGAAAGCAGCGGCGAAGTGATAATAGACCGAAGGGGCAGTAAAATAACCCTTTGCGACAACACAATTCCCATTCTGTGTCCCCATCAATCAGCTCTTTATCTGCTGCGTTATGAACCAAGGGTATCACCGGCAAGCCTGGCTTTTGAACAGGTTATTAATTCCGATACCGTAAAAACTGTTCAAAACACCTACCTTTATCACATACATACTGTTACTGATGTGATAAAAAAATTCAACACACTTGAGAAAATACAGGCAACAAAGTTCAACACCCTCGTAAAACTCTCACTGCTTAATCACTGCAGTCCAGACTTCTTTGAAGAGATAAAAGAAGAGTTTATAGGCATATTCCCACAGGTTGAGGATATTAAGATAGAGACCTCACAGCAGAATTTTGAAGACAAGACACTGATAACACATAACCTTCTGCTCAAGGAAAAAGGTATACGCGGCTGGGTTGATCAGGCAAGAATATCGTCAGGAATGTATAAAACGTTCCTCCAACTGGCTCAGATGCACCTTTGGCCTCGAAATTCGGTGATAATAGTGGATGAATTTGAAAACAGCCTCGGAATAAACTGTATAGACGCGCTGACTGATGCAATAATGAGCCACCCCGGCGATTTGCAGTTTATAATAACCAGCCATCATCCTTATATAATAAACAATATCAGCCCGGACCATTGGAAGGTGGTGCAAAGACGGTTTGACAGAGTGACTACAAGTGATGCAAAGTCGCTGGGGCTCGGCAAGTCCAATCATGAAGCATTCATCCAACTGATAAACAACGACAAATACATCGATGGAATAAGCTCACAATGAACCTGTACATATTAGTAGAAGGCAAATGCACAGAATATAAAATATACCCGGCATGGATATCACAGCTTGCACCTCATCTTAAGAGGGTACAACAATTCGATCAGGCCACAGAAAACTGCTATTATATAGTAAGCGGACACGGACTGCCTTCACTTATCAAGAATCATCTGCCCAATGCGATAAAGGACGTTGCGATGTGCGGATGCTACGATTATTTGGTTATCGGGCTTGATGCCGAACAGCTCCCCGTACAGCAGCGGCTCAATGAAGTACAGGAAGTAATAGAGCAGCATTACGATCTGACAAAAGATGTGAAAGTGAAAGTACTCGTACAAAACAGGTGTATTGAGAGCTGGATGCTGGGCAACAGGGACATATTCGTAGATAAGCCCAAGAGGAGAAAACTCAAGGAATACGTCAAGTATTATAACGTCAAACACAAAGACCCTGAAAAGATGCCCGGTTTTATCCCAAGACGAAATTACCTGCCGCTATTTTCAACGATAGCGCGTTTCCATACCGACTATCTGCAGGAGATTTTTAAAGAACGCAATATGTTCTACGCTAAGCGTAATCCCAAATACGCTACAAAACCCGAATTCCTCAACGACCTGATAAAACGCACAACAGAAAAACCCGGACAACTGCAGACATTCAAAGACTTCGTAGACTTCTTCAGCTCGTTATAAAAACGGATTTTATTCGTAGGGAACGCTGTCCCCAGCGTTCCGCCATTTTTCCTGTAACCTTATTTTTCAAACCACCCTCGGCTGCGCAGGCATATTTTTACAAGCATCAGCATAACCGGCACCTCTATCAACACGCCCACTACTGTTGCCAGTGCCGCCCCGCTCGAAAGCCCAAACAGCATAGTCGCCGTAGCAATAGCCACTTCGAAATGGTTGGATGCCCCGATCATAGCAGAAGGCGCAGCATCTTCGTATTTGAGCTTCAATAATTTAGCCGCTATAAAACCGACACCGAAAATAAGAAATGTCTGTATCAAAAGCGGCACGGCTATCCACAATATTGTAAGCGGATTGCTCAGTATTGTTTCACCCTTGAACGAGAAAAGAAGTATCAGCGTAATCAGCAACGCAATTATAGTTACAGGCGTAAGAAAATGCAAAAACTTCTCCCTGAACCATTTCTCTCCTTTTGCGTTTATGATCAATTTGCGTGAAACAAACCCCATGAAAAGCGGCAGCGCAACATAAATCGATATTGAAAGCAGCAATGCCTGCCACGGCACAGGAAGCTTTCCGATACCAAGCAGCAGGCCTCCGAGCGGACCATACAAAAACAACATCGCCAGAGAATTAATCGCAACCATCACGAGAGTATGACCATCATTACCTCTGGAAAGATATCCCCATACAAGAACCATCGCCGTACAAGGAGCGATGCCAAGTAATATGCAGCCCGCAAGATAGCTTCGCCATAAAGGCACCTCAAGCATCTTCACACCGTTCTCGATCACGACAGTACCTACGCCATACTCAGCACCGACAGGCAAGTCGAGCCCGAAAGGCATTTTGACAAGATCGACAGCGTCAGCTCCTATCAAGCCGTAGAAAAGCGTACCAAGGAAGAAGCTCGATATCAGGTACATCGTAAACGGCTTTATAAGCCAGTTGATTACCAGAGTCAACGAAACAGGTTTGAAACTTTTGCCCGCTCTGACTACCTCACCAAAATCTATCTTGACCATTATCGGATACATCATAAAAAACAGACATATCGCAATTGGTATTGAGATTACTGGCGCGTTGTTGACATGAATTGCCATACCATCCAGCTTCAGAGCCAACTGTGGAGCAAGCTTACCGAGCACAATTCCGGCCGTAATGCAGAGAATCACCCAAACGGTAAGATAACGTTCAAAAACACTTTCCATTCTACGCTGCTGCATATTTGTATCTCTCTTTATAGTTCTTTAAGTATTTCCGGCATTTTTTCAACGAATGCTTTTATCTGGTCGCGTACCTTGCGGTAGCAGTCAAGTTTCGCCTCTTCGTCTTCTAAGTTAGCGGCAAGTTTCGGCGGATCGTCAAATCCGTAATGTACAACCTTCGCCTTTGCCGGAAACATAGGGCAGGTCTCGTGGGCATGACCGCAAACAGTTACCACATAATCAAAGGTCACATCGTTAAACTCATCAAGCAATTGCGATTTATGAGTGGAGATATCAACACCCGCTTCTGCCATCACTTTCACCGCATACGGGTTGAGCCCGTGCGTTTCGATTCCAGCCGAATACACATCAACCACATCGCTCTTCAACGCCTTAGTCCAGCCTTCAGCCATCTGGCTGCGGCACGAATTACCCGTACACAAAAATAAAACTTTAAGCTTATTATCCATAATCATTCCTTCACTGCACATATTCCGAAAACAGGGTACACATTATCATTTTTCCTGATTTCGTAAACCATCT
The DNA here is from genome assembly GCA_044440125.1 of Sedimentisphaeraceae bacterium JB056. Classification (GTDB taxonomy): domain Bacteria; phylum Planctomycetota; class Phycisphaerae; order Sedimentisphaerales; family Sedimentisphaeraceae; genus JBITAJ01. The sequence continues at coordinate 217,153 of JBITAJ010000004.1, forward strand.
TATTCGCTTTGATTTTCAAGCCGTTTCTTTGAAGCTTCTTTTCAATCTCCTCCGGCTCAAACCCGTTATGAAACACCTCAACATCTTTGTGAAAAGATCCGTCCTCACTGCAGAGATCAGTCAGCACAACACTGCCGCCGTCACACAGATAATTACTCAGCACGGCAATCACATCGTCGGTATCTTTTATATGGTGCAACGCCATCGAGCTTACCACAACATCGGCCTTTATATTCAGCGGCTCATCTTTGCTCAAATCATAATGAACTGTACGGATATTCCTAATCTTGTTAACATCTATCTTCTCGCAAAGTCTGCCGAGCATACCGACCGACGCATCCAGAGCATAAACGGTCTTCACTTTTTCCGAAAGCAAAACACTCAAAAGCCCCGTACCGCAGCCAAAATCCACAACATTCATATCTTCTTCAAGACTCACGCTGTTTTGAATAAAGTTCCATACAGCTTTTGTAAGTTCCCTCCGCATCGGATTATCATCCCACTGCGCAGCCATCGAATCAAAATATTCATTACTCATATCATACCTTCCTCGTTAAGGTGCAACATAAATCATGTAAAGACCGGCCAGTAATATCGCAACGCCGCAAATCTTTTTAAGAATAACCGCACCCTTCGATTTCTCATTCCAATTCATATAACGCTGAACAACCTCAGTAAACGTACCGGCAAGGATTATGACCATGCAATGCCCCACGCCGTAAGCCGTGAGCAAACCGGCGGCATACAAAGGCCGCTGACTTCCAAGTTTGAATGTTACACCGAGCATCGGTGCCATATACGCAAAAGTGCAAGGACCAAGAGCAATCCCGAATATCAACCCCAGCAGAAACGCCGCCAACGCACCCCTGCGTTTAATAGCAACATTCGATGTCGCCGAGATATTAACCGGAAGCACATCGAGCAGATAAAGCCCGACAAGAAAAAACACGCCCGCAACAATATAATTGCCGCAGCCGCCAATATCCCCCATCATGCGTCCAGCCATCGCGGTAACAGCGCCGATAAACGCAATCGTAATCAATATGCCTAATGCAAAAAGCGTGGATATTCCGAATGCACGCCTGGCTGTCATTCGGCCCTGCCCATCAATGAACCCCACGATAAGCGGGATGCTCGCCAAATGGCACGGGCTCAAAACAACACTCAATATCCCCCAAAGCAGTGATGCCGCTATCGCGACAAACCACGCACCTTCTATGGCATCAGTAAGAGTGGAAAAAATCTGCTGCATTATTCACTTTCCTGCACAGGATTCTCAGCCTCACTACCGGATTTAATCGAAATGCCCAGCTCTTCAAACTTTTTCAGAATCTCCTCTTTCGCAAAGAATCCTTCATGCCTGAACACTTCCTCACCCGCCTTGTCGTAAAATATCTGAGTAGGAATCACTCGCACCCCATACTCGCCCGCCTTATCCTGCTCCTTCCATACATCGATAAAATCTATCTGAACCTCTCCGGCATATTCTTCCTTGAGTTCATCAATTATCGGAGCCATCATCTTGCACGGCACGCATTTATCACTGCCAAGCTCAAGAAGCCTCGGCACCTTCGCAGCCTCTACGGTCTTGACGACCTCAGAGGTCTCGGCAACAACCGCCTGATTGGTCTGGCATTCAGAAGCACAACTGCCGCACTTCCTCTTTGCGACTAATATACCGACCACCGCAAACACCAGCAGTCCAACTATCGCATAACGGTAAGCATTCTTATTCATATTATCACCTGTATAAATGTATTACTTATGGAATCTCTCATCGGCAACGCCTTTCTGCTCGCCGACCTGCCCCATCCAGCCGCATCGCTCCGTCTCCAAATGGTCGAATTTGGGCGTATAGGGTTTGATGTCAAGCAGCGGCGTGCCGTCAAGTATATCAAGCTCGCTTATATAAAGCTTACACCCCTCAATCCGGTCAAGCTTGACTGCCGACATGCCTATGGCATTGGGTCTGGCCGGAGCACGCGTGGAAAACAATCCTCTCGGCTGCGTATCCATGTACGGCGTAACAGTCAGCTTATAACCGCTGCACCTGTTGCAATTGAATATCAGCCATATCCTGTCAAAACCGTCAAGATCTTTAAGCCCCTCGGCATACTTTTCTTCAAGCTCAACAACGCCGGAAGTATCTTTGGCAAACGCCGGTTGTATCGGAGCACCGCCGGCCTGTTTCAAAGAGGTGTGGATTATCCCGATAGGTTCTATCTCTATTTTGTCCATATTAAAACTCCTGCCGCCTGTTCAGCGATCAAATCATAGAAAAAAACACTTTTATTTGCATTCTTCTATGATAGACCTTATCTTCGCAGAATCAAGAAGCTTTCCTGTACTTTTAACTACCCCGTCAACTACCAGTGCCGGAGTCGTCATCACACCCATCTTCATCATTTCAGCAAGATCGGTAACCTTTTCGATATCGCAATCAACTCCCGCTTCCTGAGCCGCCTGCTTTGCATTATCAAATAGATTACTGCATTTAGCACATCCGGTTCCAAGTATCTGTATTTTCATATCTTATCCCTTTCTACAAACTTAAAAACTTATTACTTAAAACTTAGAACTTAATAAAATTGAACAGCCAGCCGGTAAGCGTAAATAGCACAAGCAGCAGACAGAAGAATATCACCAGCATCTTCACTTTCATCACCTGCTTAAGCATTATGAATTCCGGCATACTCGCCGCTACCGTACTCATCATAAACGCCAGCATAGTACCGATAGGCAGCCCCTTGCTCAAAAGACTCTCCGCCACAGGAATTATCCCCGAAGCATTGGAATACAGCGGAATACCGATAAGCACCGCCGCCGGTACCGACCACCATTGCCCGCTGCCCAGATTATCGGCTATCACGCTCTCTGGTACATACCCATGCAGACCCGCACCAAGCCCGACACCTATAAGTATCCATTTCCATATTCGCTTGAGTATTGAAAAGAGTTCTTCTTTGGCGAATGCCTTACGCTCCTTGTGCGTCAATTTCTTTTTCTCCGTCTCCTGCGTCTCAGGTGCATCGGAGTTGGCCGCCATCTGGCCAAGCCCTGTAAGGAATCGCTCGGCTTTTATCAAATCGAAAAACGCACCGCCTGCGATACCCGCTATAATTCCAACGGCTACATAAGCGATGGTGAATTTCACTCCCAAAAGCGAACCGAGAAGAGCAATAGCGACCTCGTTTATCATCGGCGAGGTAATCAGAAACGCCATCGTTGTCCCCACAGGTATACGTGCCTGAGTGAAACCAAGGAAAAGTGGAATGCTCGAACACGAGCAGAAAGGCGTAACAGCCCCGAATACCGATGCCACAACATAACCGAAAAAACGGCTCTTACCTTCAAGGTGATTGCGGACTGCTTCAACATTAAGCGAAGCCCGAAGATAACTTATTATATAGATAAGCACAATCAGCAGCGAAAATATCTTCGTTGTATCTTCAATAAAGAAATGCAGACTGCTTGCGAAATGACTCTCGACAGATAAGCCAAGCAAATCATAAACTATTTTATCGGCTAATATTGTAAAAATTCTAAGCATAATATACTACTTACTGTAAGAGTGAAGAAAGATTAAACCGCTACTTCGCCTGAAATATCTCAAACATCTCCTCGAAATCAGCCTTCACGACATCTTCTATACACTGAATGAAATTTATAACGCATGGGCATCGCAATTTATAATAGACCTGCAAACCCTTTTTCTCACTTTTGACAATTCCCGCGTTCCGCAGCACCGAAAGATGCTTGGAAACAGTGGACTGATCAGAACCCACCATATCGCGTATTTCACAAACACATCGTGGGCCCTCACCAAGAAAGTCGACTATCATAAGCCGCGATGGATGGCCAAGAGCCTTGATAACCTTGGCATTGGCTTCATAAGCTTCTTCATTGTCGTATCTCATGTTTTAATCTCCTGCAATCTCTAATTTATATTACTATATGACATTTTAGCCATATACTTATTAAAAGTCAACGTAAAAATTCGCATACCTCCTATTTTGCCCCAATTTCACTTGCAATTTTCTCTATTTAAGCTATTTATATTAGAAAGGATTAAGGAATAAGAGGCTTCCGCCATGTCGAGAGCCCTTCTTGCCTTGTGCCAGGTGCCTCGTGCCTTCTTCCAACTACTAACTTCTGACTACTGACTGAAAACTTAAAAATGGCAAAAAAAACCAAAAAAACAGCTAAGAAAAGCACAGAAAAGAATCTCTGCGAGGGTTGCGGCGGCAGGTGTTGCCGATATATCGCATTCCCGATTGACAACCCGGAGACAAAAAAAGAGCATGACGACATCAGGTGGTACCTGTGCCATGAGGGAATCAGCGTATTTGTGGAGGACGACCAGTGGTATGTCTCGGTCAAAAGTGACTGCCGCCACCTCGACCCCAAGACAAATAAATGCTGTATCTACGGAGAAAGACCCGAAATCTGCCGCCAGTTCGACCCAACCGGATGTGAATACCGCTCAGAAGAGTATGGCTACCAGCTCCATTTCACGAACGACAAGGAAATGGCAGACTACATAAAAATCAAATTCGACAACAACAAAATCCCCAAGAAATAAGCAGTACAGACGCTTTTCGCAGGATACTATATGATTGTTTTATATACCAAGGGCGGCCTATGCAATAGAATGAGAGCGATTGACTCTGCACTAGCCGTAAGCCGGAAAACAGACCATAAACTGCTAATCATATGGCCTCTCGACAGCGATCTCAACTGCCGATTTGAAGAGCTTTTTATACCACTGGAAAACACCTCTGTAATCAACTCACGGCTATCCAAAACAGCTTTTAAGATAATCCAGAAAGCTTTCTCATTCCTGGAATTCATACCTTCACTTAAAACAATAAACGACACTCAGATAAATCAGATGGGCCTTAATAAGTTCCGAAGCCGTATATGCTCCATGGTCGCTGAAAGCAGATTTTTCCTTATATCATCAATGAACAGGCTCTATTCAGAACACGAAAAATACGAGTCAATGAAGCCCAATCGGGAGATATCCGAGAGAATAGAAAAAGAAACGGTGAAATTTGACGCTCATACGATAGGTCTTCACATCCGCCGTACAGACAACACCATATCGATAGAAAAAAGTCCCCTGTCACTATTTGAGAACGCCATGGAACAGGAGATCGAAAAAGACCCGCAGGCCAACTTCTATATCGCCTCAGACTGCGTTGAAACTAAAAAACATCTCAGCGGCAAATTCCACGGCAAGGTAATAACAAACTTCTCACCATCCTCAAGAGACTCTCAGGAAGGCGTGAAACAGGCAATGACCGAACTCTATGCTCTCTCGAAAACCCGCAAAGTCTACGGCTCATACTGGAGCTCGTTCTCAAGAACAGCACACGAAATCACCAGTATAGAAGGAATTACTCTTGAAAAATAATAGATAATTCACGTAGGGAACGCCATCCCCAACGTTCCGCAAATCACAATAATCCTGAAGTCCAAATCTTTTTTAGTGTCTTTTCGTCAATTTCGTGGTTAATTTCCCCTTTTCAATCCCGTAGCGACTGCCCCAAAAACAGTACCGCGAATGGAAATGAGCGGGCAATCCCCCTAAATCCCAAATCATCAATTTTCAGCAGTCGTCATCCATTCAATAGTATTCAGCCAATTTGCGGTCAGTTTCGCAAGATCAGACATATCAACAATACCGTCACGGTTGAAATCTCCCTCAAGAGTCCAATCACCTCTGGAAGCTTCCATTGTACCGCCATAAGCACCCATATTTATCCTGCCCCCATGCGGCATAATTTCCCTGCATACATCCATACCCGGATCACCGGAATTAACACAAGGACTTGTCGCCTCATCAACCACCCAAAGGTCAAGATCAGGCCGATATCTGCCCAATTCAGAACGAAGCCTGTAATCGCCATTTTCAAAATCAGCAAATAGAGGATTATTAAATATATTGCCCTCACCAACGCCTTCACCAATCCGCTCAACACAACTATATCGAGCATAACAACCGGAAATATCTTGAGTGCTGTTATACCAGAATATACAATTAACAACATCAGGTCCTGCACCATTCAATGCCATAAGTCCATTAAAGTTAGACAAGAAATTCACATTCTGAATAACAGGAGAACTTCCGGAAGCAAACACTCCAATATAACTGTTTAGTATAGTAACATTCTTAAGAACACTTTCCCCATCTTCCCCGTCAATTAATGATACAGCAATTTGATCTCCGCCATCAATTATCACATCACCGCCTGCTCCTTCAACTGTTACAGGCTTACCATCAAAGTAGATATTCTCCTGATAAGTACCCGGAAAAACAATGATACGGTCATTTAAGGCCGCACTGTCAATCGCAAATTGAATAGTAGCAAAAGCAGTCTCAGGGCTCAATCCATCATTATTGTCACTGCCGTAAATCCCGCCAACATAATAATCACCGCTTGCCGGTTCAACCATAATAGTTTTTTCTGCCATTGCCCACATACCGGAATCGTAATACAGAACAGCAATTGATCCCTCATAAGCCGGCGCAATTTCAGTAATCTTCACAAATCCGCTATCACTGATTTCAGCATACAGATTCGGGAAAAGCGACCAAGTGGCATCTTGAGTAACATCTACTATATTTCCATTATCATAATAGGCATAAGTTTTAAATTGAGCATTATTATTTACCAGAGCAGGCCCTTCGATTTCTATTTTTGTTAGAATTGGTCCCTGCTGGCCATCTGAATATATTTTAACATTATCTATAGCAACCGAGTTGCCCAAATCACTGGAACTGCTATTGCTTATGCGGAAAGAACCGAGACTCTCCGCACCAAGATCAACTGATTTTATGAGTGTGCCATCGATATATATGTTCCACTGCTGAAGTGTTAAATCGACATCCATTCCAATATGGAAAGGCACTCCAGCCGAATAACTGTAATCCAATACACCTGCATCATTCGTACCCCAAATAGCGACACTGCCATCGTCGTGAAATTTTAATGTACGAACACTTGGCGTATCAAGAACAAGCGTAAGATTTCCTGTAATACATTCAATGAGCACATCCATTTCTATATAATATTTAGGGAATGCTGCTGTAAAGGAATCGTCAAACCCAAAATAGATTTGGCTATAGTCAGTATTTCCGCCTGCACCATAACCTGACAAACTTAATGGCTGATCAGTTAAAGCTCCAACAGAGCTGACAACTTTGGGTTCACCGAATCGAATTTCTTTAGGTCCTTTTCTTGGTAGAACACCGTCATCAACAACTACAGTTTCGCCTAAAGTATGTGGTGGAGAGCTGAAATCTACATCATAAAGCAAAGTAGTTTGAGCTGCGCAATAGCAACAGCACAGCAAGATTAAGCCTAAAAATCCCCTAATTCTCATCATATCACCTTTCCGGTTAATAGCGGCATCAACAAATTCTGATTTTCCCAAATTGAAACCTAAATATACCCAACGGCTTCAACTTTTCAATGTTTTATATTGAATTACCCGCAAAAACTTTAGGCAAAATCAAAACTCATACAAATGTCTAACATAAACAACATTTATCCTATTGCATATTACCGTAGGGAACGCTGTCCTCAGCGTTCCGCAAACCCTGCCCCAAAAACAGTACCACGAATGAAAATGAGCGGGCAATCCCCATAAAATCCTAATCCTTAATTCGTAATTATTTTAGTGATCTTCGTGTAATTCGTGGTAAAATAACAATCCAGTAAACTCACTCAAAGTGTAAGCCATATTTTCTACTCGCTGCGAACTACGAACTACGAACTACGAACTACGAACTACGAACTGTTAACTGATAACTGCTGACTGATTTATTGCCAACTTTCAATTAACAATGAAATGCTCATGTCTCATTCGTCACAATAGTCCCATTTTGTCCCTTAGACTTAGTGGCGGTGAGCCGTGATTAATAACAGTAGAAATTTACTTAGTCCTTTAGACCTCTCTTCTCTTTGCCATTTTTCTTACTCATCTACAACAGTAGAAATTTACTTAGTCCTTTAGACGCAAAAACAAAAAGAGGGCCAGCTACTGATCTACAACAGTAGAAATTTACTTAGTCCTTTAGACACTAAATCCTACACGAATTCCGCCTCTGAATCTACAACAGTAGAAATTTACTTAGTCCTTTAGACTTATATAATTCAATGCCACTGCTGGACGAATCTACAACAGTAGAAATTTACTTAGTCCTTTAGACATTTATATCTTTTTGTTTTATTGTATCAGGATCTACAACAGTAGAAATTTACTTAGTCCTTTAGACCTCTGGTTTGACTCTCAATCATCTATCACATCTACAACAGTAGAAATTTACTTAGTCCTTTAGACCATACAACAATTAACAAGTGAGGAAACAATATCTACAACAGTAGAAATTTACTTAGTCCTTTAGACACCCAACATTACATGAAAATGTACCAATCTACAACAGTAGAAATTTACTTAGTCCTTTAGACCAGTAGCGTGGCACTATCTCCAGCATCGCATCTACAACAGTAGAAATTTACTTAGTCCTTTAGACTACCAAGATTTTCGACATACTTTCCTTGATCTACAACAGTAGAAATTTACTTAGTCCTTTAGACAATAGATAGCACCCTGCAAATCTTCATCAATCTACAACAGTAGAAATTTACTTAGTCCTTTAGACTTGATTTATCTTTAACTTTCTCATCGTAATCTACAACAGTAGAAATTTACTTAGTCCTTTAGACGAAGAGCAGCAGGTTGATGAGGATCAAATCTACAACAGTAGAAATTTACTTAGTCCTTTAGACCAAGCAGATTATGTTTATCCGCCAAGCAATCTACAACAGTAGAAATTTACTTAGTCCTTTAGACCAAATACGTTTTTAGCGAGGCATTAAAATATCTACAACAGTAGAAATTTACTTAGTCCTTTAGACAGCTATTTGCCAGTTACTACCATATAATGTGGTACTGCTCAAGATTGCTGTCATATATATTGTAGGACTGTATATCATTTTATAAAAAATCAGCTCAAAACCCATTCTTAATTATCAATTTTTAATTTTTAATTGACATAATATTCTTCCATTTCTACACTCACTCTTGTTGAACAAAATCAAGCCAATCCTTATTACTTACAGCCTCAGCCTTACCGTTCTTTCTTATTTTATCCAACAACAGTAATCCCTTGCGGGCAATATTATACGCTCCATTCGCATCAGCATCGCACGGCAAGAAAGAATCCTGTGAACATCTTCGGGAATCAAAAAAATCTCCATTCGCATCGGCAACAGGAGAAAGTATAAAATCAATCTCCTCTCCATTCTCTTTATAGCTATGCCTCAATTGTAGAGTAAGTCCAAGACAAAACATTACTTCACGATAAAAAGCCGCCGTCTCTTTCTTACCACTGCAAACACTCGTTATAGCTTCAATTAAATCACCGTTTGAATAGTCAATATTATTTTCTTTCAACACCTTTTTCAACCGCCCCGTTACATCATAACAGTTATATTTTCTCTCTTCCCTGTTATAACGGTATCGCTGCTTGCCATGCGTACAGATTGTCCACACCTTCTTATCTGCCGCTCTATCAGTAAACTTGCTATAGTCCAACTCAAATTCAAAATAATCTTTCTCACTGTTATATTTAATACTATCAAACTTGCTTAAAAAATTACGGCTCTTATCAACACTCTCATATTTCACCTTTACCAAACTGACAAACCCCGTTACAGGATCAATCTTGGAAGTATTCCAGGCAGGAACATAATACAAAAATCCGCTTTGCTTACCAAGCTTCTGAAAACTTTCAAACGGTGCGGTAAACTGATAAGCCTTCAGATAATGCCCGGCTTGCCCGAAATCTCTATCCTTAAACACAAGATAATTAAGTTTATCAATTAATGCCTTTTCAAACTTCTGATAAACCTGCTTCTCCACCTTAAAACGCCCACGCTTAAATCCAAAGTTTAAATCTTCAAGCACAACAACCGCATTATGCTCTACCATAAGAGTCGCTATTTTATGTACAACATGCGAGAGATAACCGCTCTTTAACTCCTTGATATTTTCAACCGCTGTCCACGACTTACGCGCAGCATCCCGCTCTTTCTCCTTACCATCAAGCAACTGATGATAATCAGTTGTCTTGTATATTTTCTTGCCCCCGCTTACAAGATTATTGGTGATTCTGTTCAATGAACCCTGCTCAATAATCTCACCTTCCTTATTAATAAGGCTGTAGTAAAGCAGATGTCTCTCACCTCGATCAATACCGATTATCTTCACATCATTATCTGTTACATACTTATTAACCTTATCATTGAATTTACCGGCTATGCCGCCCTTGAAATTTAACGTGATAGGACAATGGAAAAAGAATTTATCTTTCGTAAATCGCTTGTCCTTTACAATATCATAATCAAACTTACTGTATTTCTTTTCCGAAAGCGGATTCTTATTTGCTAAAGCTTCATTTTTACGATGAATCACAACTTCATTTTTCTTCTTATCTAAAGAAGCCTTGCGGAAAAACACCTCCGCCTGACCATTGAGCTTCAAGACTAGGTCATTAAGATTATTTTGATTAAACAACAGCTTCCAATAACTTGTATGAAGATTAGGACGCCCCTTGCTGTAAGGCGAAAAATCCTTACTGTATATCTCAAACAAATAAAGCTCCCCACTGGCTATCTTTGACTCAATATAGCTTGCCTTGATTTTATCAAATGACATATGATAGCCATCATTAGCAACTTGCTTGTAAAAAGAACTAACATCAGAATAATCCTTCGTAGGTAAAAAATCAAAATTGAAATATTTACTCCACTCAGGATGTTTAGAAAGCGAGACTTTCATAAATTCTATCCACTTATGGAGAGAATCTATATCATCTGCATCCTTCTTGAATAAACCATTATCCCTGATATTATTCAATTCTTCTGAAGGTGAATAAAAATCAATATTCTTTTTACTGAAAAACACTTTCGGCAGCATCTTAGATGGATCGGGAAGTAATTTATACACCATCTTTTCAAAATAATCATCAGTAACATCTGCTAAAGCTTCATTCGCAATATCTTGCTTCTGCTTTGCTTTCTTCTCTGAATCTTCCGCCGATGCAATATAATCAAACATCTTATTGGCACTTTTCTTCATAATACCAAGATAATATTTTCCTCCTCTAAAAAGCAAAACGGAAGTATTGTCTGTTTCCTTGCTCACATCCCAACCATCAAGCAAAGTGCTGTTCTCAAAATTTATCTTAAATTTATCTGTCGAGTAAGGCTTTTTAGTAACATGATTTCTGACCTTATTATAAATCACAAAACATTTATCAAGCTGTCTGTAAGCTTCATTAAAACTGTCATAAAAATCAATGTTTACCTCAGCAATCTCTATTTTCTTGCCGCCTTTTACCATAAACAGCGGACGCAGGAATTGCCCAACAGAAAGCAGACTGTCAAGATAAATACGAATCTTCTCTACCTGCTTGAACCCTTCTTTATCAATCCTTCTGTCTTTATGCAATTGTTCAAGTTCAAGTACTGGTTTAAGTTCCTGATATGACTGCTCAATTAAAGAAGCAAACTCTTCGCCATCTCGCTGAAAACCCTTAAAGTATTGACAAATATCCTTAGTCTCAATATCCTCATTTTCTACAAGATAAATATCGACAGCTTCCTGCACCTCTTTAATCGAATAACAATCCCTCTTATCCCATTGTTCTTTTTGTTTCTTTGTAAGCGTTAAATAATTTTCTGCATAATTATTCAATGCATCACCAACAACCGACCACTGCCCCCATACGGCATTGGATATACCTGTAAGCTCTAAAGCCTTAACATATATTTTGTCACTGTTTTCAGCAGTCAAATACTCATTCAGTATATTTTTGATTGTAGATAATAGTTCAGTCGCTAACAGTTGGCTATGCAAATCCTTTATAGCGTTAAATACTTCCTTGTCATCAACAAACTTATCAACAATAAATCGGCTGTCAATATCACTCAATATCTGCTTATACAAAATCGCCATCTTAGGCAATTCTCGTGCCTTTATATGATTTTTTTGCCCAAATTCATTTATAAGCTGATTAACTCCTTTAGCATTTATATCATCAGATTTATGTCCGATTTTCTCGTTATATTCAGTTATACCACTCTGACTTAAACACTGCGTAAAAGCAGAAGGCTTGAACATCTCACTATATTCTGAAAGCAATTTAGCTAATTCAGGAAACTTCTTTTCAATTCTGTCAAACCTGATACAGTTATCAAAATGCTTGGTTAAATTCTCGTTAACTATTCGATAAGAAATAGCCGTTTGCTGATCTTTATCACTGTAAACATTATCACGGTTTTGATTGAAGCCGGTAAAATAAGTACTGAACTGGTTAAAATTACTTACATATTTTACTCTGTCCTCAAATTCTTCCTGAGAAATATCCTCATTTTCATATTCTTTTTTAAGCCAATCCCAAAGACGCCCCTTAGTCTTCTTCGCCCCGCTGCCTGATTCATTGACAAGTTTACTAAATTTACCCTTGTAAAGATGGTAATCCTTGCTTTTTGCAGCAAATGCCTTACCTATTTTCTGACGCATCTCCTTTTGCCGCCTAACTAACTTGTCTTTCACATCTTTGCCCGCACCGGAAGCCTTAGCCTGACAATATTTATCCGCATAATCTTCTAATTCCGCTTTGGTGAAAATTTCTTCGCTCAAAACCTCCTCTATAAAAAACCGATGATAATCATCCAATATCCTCTTCATCTGTATATAATCTTGCGCACGCTGCCTATCTTCAGCAACAATACTCTTTAACCCCTCATTCTTAAAATCCTCAATCCGCTCAGCGGTCTCCCCAACCGCTCGGAGTTCAAAGCGAAGTGTTTTGCTCAATGAGTAGCAATTTGTAAATTCCTGCATTTTCATCTCCTTAAATCATTAGTATTAAAAGTATAATATTAAACTCTGCCTCACAAACATCAAGAAAAAACAATAAATCATCTCCACCTCACGGCGAAAGCCATATTATCTACTCGCTGCTATCTGCAAACTGCGAACTGATAATTGATAACTGTTAACTGAATCGCGTCTTTGCGTTAAAAAATTCCGTCTCCATCATCCCTAATTCCTAATTTGTAATTTATAATTATTTTAGTGATCTTCGTGTGATTCGTGGGCAAGAATACCCAATCAATCATCACAGTATAAGCCATATTATCTACTCGCTGCGAACTGCGAACTACGAACTACGAACTACGAACTGATAATTGATAACTGATAATTGATAACTGAATCGCGTCTTAGCGCCTAATGCCTTTTGCCAAGTGCCCTGTGCCTATCCAATAGCAACATAGTGTTAAAACCCTCGTTTTTTTCGAGTCCGATGAGACTTTTCCAAATTTCGCCCCATTTTTGACCAAAAATCGTCAAAAAGTGAACAAAAAGCGCGCGTTTGGGCGCATTTGAGACCACTTTGGCCTCAATTTAGGCCCAAAAAAGTTATACTATCTTGCTATTCAAGACAAACCAAGTGTCCAAGTTGCTTGCATTTTCGCACAAAATCACTCATTTACACCCCCGCCAAATCCCCAAAAATTAATTTTTTCAATTATCCATTATCAATTGTTTAACACCTTTCAAACATTTCACACTTTTCGCACCTTAAAACATTATTAATCAACAACTTACTCGACATACTATTGCCTATTACCTTTTGCCTTGCTCCTCTAATGCCTCTTGCCAAGTGCCTACTGCCTACCTATAAAAAAAAGCACAAACGCGCAAGCTGCCTTAAACATGCATACTGGCATCAATTTTATCTCCAATTAACGGCTATGACCATAAATTCTTTGACTTTTACGGCTAAAAACGGATACTAATGCGGTTTTAGAGTAACAAAAACAGACAAATTTACATATACAAACAAATATTTGGTGAAATATGGCATTAAGCATAGGAATAGTCGGACTGCCGAACGTCGGCAAGAGTACAACATTTAACGCACTGACCAAGGCTCAGAACGCCGAGGCCGCGAACTATCCGTTCTGCACGATTGAGCCCAACAAGGCCATCGTCCCCGTACCGGATAAAAGACTCTATAAGCTGGCGGAAATCGTAAACCCCAAGCGTGTGCAGCACGCGACCGTGGAGTTTGTGGACATCGCCGGCCTTGTAGCAGGTGCGAGCAAAGGCGAAGGACTTGGCAACAAATTCCTCGGCAACATCCGTCAGACATCAGCCATCGTACACGTAGTACGCTGCTTTGATGATGATAATGTGGTGCATATTGCCGCCCATCCCGATCCAGTGCGTGATGTCGAGATCATCGAGACCGAACTGATCTTCGCCGACCTCGAACAGCTTGAGCGTAAAATGGAGCGACTGGCAAAGCTTGCCCGCATGGATAAGAAGCTTCAGCCGACCCTTGATATCGCCGCATCTGTGAAAGAGCATCTCGAAAACGGCAAGCCGGTAAGCCTCTACCCCGACCAGGAAAACGAGACTTTCCAGGAATTCGTAAACGAAATGGGCTTCATCACGGCAAAAACAGTGATTTTCGCCGCTAATGTTGACGAAGAAGCTCTGCTTGAGGACAACGAATACGTAACCGCACTTCGCAAAATCGCCTCAGACCGCGGCTGCGAGATCGTAAAGCTCTGCGCAAAACTCGAAGAAGACATGGTCGACATGACCGATGAGGAAAAACACGAATTCCTCGACTCAATGGGTATTGAAGAAAGCGGCCTTGAAAAAGTAATCCATAAGGGTTTTGATGCTCTGGGCCTGATGACATACTTCACTGCCGGAGTTCAGGAAGTACGTGCATGGACAATCGGCAAAGGCTGGACAGCCCCGCAAGCGGCCGGCGTAATCCACACAGATTTTGAACGCGGCTTCATCAGAGCCGAAGTGATTTCATACGATGACTTCGTTGAGCACAACGGCGAAGCAGGAGCAAAAGCCGCCGGCAAAATGAGTGCCAAAGGCAAGGCATACGTAATGGAAAACGGCGACGTAGTCCACTTCCTGTTCAACGTATAAAGAAATAAATCAAGGCGGAGCATAAAAAACTCCGCCTTAACATACATATTAGCAGTAACGCGTCAGCCGCTCTTTAATCTGACATAGACTTGATCCAACTCCAAATCAAGTTTTGTTCCTTAATTTAAGCGGTGACACTCCTAAAACCTTATTGAATGCCCTGTAAAAGCTGCTCAGATTCTCAAAACCAACTATAAGAGCGATTTGCGTGATAGGAAGCTGTGTGTCTTTAATAAGATCCTTAGCCTTCTCAACCCGAACCTTGTTAAGATAATTTATAAAAGACATGCCTGTAACCTGTTTGCAGATATTTGTGAATTGCCTTGGACAGAGAAACGTTATCTTTGCAGCCTTTGCAAGATCATACTTATCATAATATGTCCGGCTTATCAGTTCAAGAAAAGACTTCATCCTTTCAACACTGCTGGTATCATCATCTTCAACAAGGTATTCAGTCCTGATTCTATAGATATCAACAAGCAAAACCTGACCGCCATTTTGTATTAATAACTCAAAGAATGGAGCCTGAGTATTTATCTCTGATATAAAACCATAAACACACCTTTTCATCTGTTCGAGATACAAGCTAGGTATATGAAGCGGCTTGGAATCTGCATAAACAACTTTCACAAAATCATCTGTCAAGATAGGCAACTTCGAAGTAAAAGCCACAATACAAGCCTTAAGAGGTTCTTCACTCATATTTGTAAGTTTCACCTTCTGGCCTTCTTTAAGACAGACGACAGAATCATAACCCATAGGATAAATACTGCCGTCAATATCAACCGCAGCACTGCCGGAATGAATAAACAAAAGCCGCATATATTTCTCAGCAAACTTACCATTGGCAAAGCTGCTTTCTCCGGTTATGTAACTTACATAAACACCCGTATGTTCCAGAAATTCTTCCGGATCAGTTATTCTGTTCTTCTCTTGTCTAAGCAATTTTATATAAACCTTTAACAGCAGAAGTCAACAAACAAATTGTATCAACTTCTGCAAAATTATCAACTCATCACATAAGCTTATTACGCAAGATATATCTCTACTTTTGGAATATATTCAGTACCTCTGCCATCATACGAAACCGTTCTTACCTGAACATATCACTTATCTATTTTGATAACGGCAACCCTGCTATTTGCCTCATGGGCAACAGTAAAGACTACTTTACTGCCATCAGGCGTAATATTAGGATGTATGTGACGTGGATGCCTTAAGCCACCCATTATTCTCGCAAGTTTAATCGTTTTGCCCGAAGGCACATCAAACATAACTAAATCTTCAGGATTATTCTGCTCTACAGATTCACCACGTGTTATCCTTGTAAGAGAATACATAGTATCCCAAATTATACGTTTACCATCTCTGCTTACTGCAACATGAACCGGTGATGGAATTACTCCTTCAATAATTTTTTCAACTTTTCCACTGCGAGGATCATATCTTGTGATACCTCCATCAATTATCACTTCATCATGAGTAGGTATATCAACAAAATACTTATATTGACCTGCCCATACCTCATGTGTATGAATAACACCGGGAGGAGTTATTGTATCCATCTTGACAAGTGAACCGTCAGTCTTTGCTGACCACATTCGAGCACTTTCAACACTTCCGTTAGAAAGTCCAGAATAACCATGACAGAAAAACATCTCATCTTTATCTAAAGGATTTATAACCGCATGGGAAAGATTTACGCCATTAGTATCTTTAGGATGGGATACTACTGCCCTATTAGTCCATGTAAAGACAACGGAAGGACCATCAAGAATCTCATTTGTTTCAGGGTCAAGATCAATAGAATATACGGCAGTAGTTCTACCGGAAAAAAAACTGCCATTTTCCGGACCCGGATGAACAGCAAATACAATAACCCTGCTGCCATCATCTGTTATCGTAGGCGGATCACCAAGAGTACCTATCGCAATATTCCAAAGTAGCTTTCGCTGCCCATTATCAAGATCAAGCAGATAAAGATTGTGTCCAGTCATATCATAATACACAACAACATTACTCTCCGGCGCATAATCGCTGTGATATTGAGAGGACATTGAAAGATGATTTTTACCATATTTAACAGTATCCTCAACCTCAATGGATGCAAGCCAATAAATATCACCATTTCCGATATCTGCTGCAAGAAGCTGTCTCTCGGTGCGATGATAATCAGAATTATCACCCGTAGAAGGCTTCCCGTCAGGACGGGGACGAACAGATTCAAATATCACATATTTATCATCTTCTAACCAACCTTTGTTATGCGGATACTGAGCCGAATTAAGATATTTACCATCAGAAAGGTAAACAATTTCTCTACCGGTTTCTGAATCAACCACAACCTCCCGTTCATTCGCAATTTTTTCAAAATTATCAGCAAGCTTTGCATTAACGGCAAAATTGAGAACAGTGATACACAGACAAAAAAATCTGATATTCATTTGCAAGAAGTCCTTTTATGTATAATTTATAGAGTTGCAAAATAAAGTCTGCCGAAACAAATGCTTCGACAGACTTGAAATAACATCAATTAGTATCCCATCCATTCATCTGCTAATATAGAATAGTCATACAGGTCGACCTGACAATCATCGTTAAGATCTGCATTTATAAATCCTGAACAAACAGGAGCTGTTATCAATTCTATATTATCAATATCTATAGTACCCGTACCTTCATAGCCAGAGAGCGCATAACATCCCAAAACCAATCCCTGAACATTATCTAACTCAACAGGAGCATAGCTGGTATAGAGAAGCCTATCAAGATCAACAAGCCAGTTATCCCATTGATCTGCAGGCTCAGAAGTTGAACCCTGCTCATACGTTACTATAGACGTAGCAGCTACATTATCAAAAGCAACACCGCCATTCAGGAATTTAACATACATTCCTGTTTGTTTTGCATTACCGGAAGCTCTCTTAACCCACAGGCTGAGATAATCATAACCACTGACATCTACAGGAGTATCGAGTTCAAACAGAATATCTGTAAATCTGGCTCCGTTACCACTAAAATCGTTAGTATTATACTGCCATCTCAATGCTTTGCTTCCTGAATAAGATTCAGCAGAAGTACTAAGCAACGTTGCTGTACTCATAGCTGTCGATCCGATACTTGCAGATTGGCCAAAGTCACTCCAATATGTATCAAGTGCGGCCTGATCCGCATAATATTCAAAAGTTCCTTTTTCGAAATCAGTAACAGTCGATGGCTGCTCAATAGTGGAATCAATCCATGAACCAGCGAACTGATCAAGGTCATCCCCATCAACATCTGAATCCTGATCTACATCACCAAATACAATAGGCCCACCATTATATATATCATTAACATCACTTGGAGAAAGATCTTTGTCGTAGATTCTAAAGTCATCTATTGTACCATCAAACCAGCTGTTGGCGTTGGTTGTATCAAAACCGAGAGTAGCTCCTATCGTAAGAGCATATGCTCTTGTCATATCACTGTTCTTATAAAGCTTTTTGAAGCCGTCCTGAATACCATTAATATAAACTTCACAACAAACAGATGCTTCTGTACATTCCCTGATAACAGCAGCAACATGTGTCCACTCTCCAGGTGTTACCTGTCCGACAGTCTGTATAATCTCATTTCCTTCTGTTGTACTTACTCCCTGTAAACGGACAAGACTGCCGTAAAGATACAAATAATACTTATAGCCGCCTGTCTGTGGTGCTATATTAAATATTTGCTGAAGCCCTGATGTATCATCAGGATTTATCCAGCAACTTATAGTTTTATCCTTGAATGGACCGAAAGCAAACTCATTATTTCGATCTTTAAATGTGATACTGTTTGAAATACCATCAAAATCAAAACATTTACCATAAACGCCATTAACCCATTGAGATGTATTGCCATCATAATTATTCATCACGCCGTAAAGATCATTACCTGATGAATCAGCAATAAGATCACTGCCGCCTTCCTGATCCATCTCGTAATACAACTCAAGATCATCTTTAGTTCTAAAAACTCTCTCAGCAGGAACTGTAGCAGCCAAATCAGCTACTTCAGTGTCAGTAAGTGTTGCATTATAAATCCTGAAATCATCTATCTTGCCATAGAATGCCTGCCTCTGAACCGCTGTCATACTTTTATCAGCAGCACTGCCGCCAATACTTGGATAATAATGTTTACCAACTTCATCCCTTGTTATACCTGTCTTAGTTACAGCAAGAGTACCATTAACATAAAGTCTGAATTCTGACATACCATCAGCCGTATTGGCATTTACAACGGCAAGATGATACCATGTATTGCCATCTATAACCGGTATTTGATACTGTTGATAACCCTCTGTACCTTGAACTCTGAAATATCCATTCACCATCGCAAGATAAAACTTATACGGCTGATCAGAGCCGTTAATCAAACCAAAAATAAATTGCACAGTATTTCCAACAGGTGAAGTTGCACCAGTCGGACACACCCATGCTGAAATCGTATTATTCTGGAACTTTCCCAATGCAGTAGTAGCATATGTATCAGGGACTGATGCCAATGCTATGCGGTTCTCATTACCATCACCATTAAAACATCGCCCAAATTTTCCGTGATTATTCCATGCGGACTCAATACCACTGAAACCTTTGACTTCTCCTCCCATTGTTCCCTTTTCATCATACGCCCATACAGTTAGACCATCATCCATAGGCATATAAACCAGCAAAGAATCCTCTAAACTGTCTGTAGAAGGTTCATAATCATAAAGTGCTTCAATCTGCTCCTGAGATAATGCAACATCATAAAAACGCATATCATCAAGCATACCTTTTATAAATTGAGACGAATCAGGATTTTGAGCATTATTTGTACCAATTCCCAAATTATCAACAAGACCTGTTTCATCTCTGACCAAACCAGCCATAGAGGTTATCATAACACCATTAACCCAGGCTTCCATTGTAGAGAGTCCATCTTCTGTATTTCTTGAAAGTAAAATAACATGATACCACTGCTCTGTCTGAAAAACACCAGAGACGCGTTTATCACCGACAATTCCATTCTTGTCATCATACTGCATCCTTAACTGTCCATCATAATTCAACAAAGTCGCTTTATAACCTCCCCAGTTATTGCAAAATAAATACTGCACAGAAGAAATATCATTGAACTTAACCCACATCGAAACAGTCTTTTCCTGAAAACCGCCAAGATCAGAGATTGTCCATACATCTGAATATGGAGTAGCACAAGCTCTGCCATCAAAATTAACCGCATTACCAAATTTCCCATCAACCCACTGGCTTGTATCTGAAGCTTCAAGTCCTAATAATTCGACTCCGATATTGGATACGGAATCAGCTCCGATAAGTCCGGCTGTTTCATCAAACCTCCAATGAGTTATCAGATTATCCTGAGGATTAAATACCGCAAAAGATATATTACAAACAAATATACATATCCATAAGATCAACACATTTCTAATTTTCATTTCAGCATCCTTCAATTAAATTAACATTAAAAAATCACTCTACAGAACACAATGAAATCTTACTCTGAGAATTTTCAAAATCACAGTAAACTATCTTCTTACTGTCTCCGGAGACATGAAAATTAATTCTCTTTCCAGATATTCTGCTCTGCCTTGCTGACACTAATGCCTTCTTCTCGGCAGTAATTGTGTTCAATTCATAAACAACAGTAGAACCTAAATCGTTATCATCATAACTTATAGGCAATATATTATAGATTATATTATCATCAGGTAATACAATGAGATTATCCATATTCACTCTATAAGAAGGAAAAGGAATAAAACTAACACTCTTATCTGATTTACTCTTAACCTTTACTCTCTTATCAGTCAATAATTTCCGCCATCTTTGATAACCGGTACTATTAATATTAGCTCTCGAAAATCCACCTTCAGCTACAAAATACAGATCATTGCCCTTACACCACAAACCTCCAACACTCCCAATTTGGTCAGCAAATCTTCCCATACGTGAGCCATCAGTTAAACAGTATTCCAAACAGTAACTTTCCTGACCATCCATATCAATCTGTTTATTTTTAAAAGCCATCCAACTCCCATCAGGAGACAGAAACGGATAACCAAGAGTTTTTGACGCTTGTGATTCATTAGCCTTTATATTAGCAAAACTGTTGGCAATCTCAATATCACCAACTACCTGCATATTTACAGTATCAATATTAAAGACCATTATAGAATGATTTGTACCATCATAATAGTCAGTATCAGGTCCTCGATGAATTGCTTCAATAACAACAACACCGCCATCATCACTTATTGCCGGAGTGCCTATAAAAGTTCCAGCAAATAAATGTAGAAGTTCTATTGTCAGATCATCCGTCAACCGCTTAAGATAAAGATGATGCCCTGTAATATCCCGGTATGCCACCAGATCATTTTCTCTGCTGCATGTAAAATGTGCATCAGATGAAATATCAAAGTGCCCCCAACCGTATATAAATGGATCTTCAACTTCTAAAGATGTTATCCAATACGCATCTCCTGTTAACAAATTAATTGCCGCTATCTGCTTTTCTCCATTACCGCTTGATTCCCCCTGAGGCCTTGCCATATCCGTTTCAAACAAAACAAATTGTTCATTGCCAATCCATATATTTCTGTCAGGCAAGGGAATTGTAATATCAGAGGAATTAGTGAACGACAAAACTTCTCTTCCAGTAAGCGGGTCAACAGAAGTAGATGAATCAAAATTAATTTGAATATAATTACCAACAACAATATCCGCAGATACTGCTTGCGATAACAAAACTGTAAAGATCAATATTTTATTTATCATACCTTAAACCATATTCTTTCAATTATTGATCAATATCAACTACCACAACCTGACTGTCATCAATACCAACACCAACATTAAAAGCAATCATTTTTCCATCAGGTCTGAGGATTGGGTGAGGATGTCTGGGGTGATTAACACCTCCAATTTGACTAGCCACTTGAATAAGTGAAGCTTCCGCCCTGTTATACAACCATATACCAATATTTCTTGTATAATCGTCTATCAAACTGTTAAATGTATCAAATACAAACAAATTTTCAGCCTTATCCAAACCTATATGAATAATTGCCAGTGAAGTGCTTGAAAATACTTCTTCAAGACCGCCATTCAACACATCAAGCTTCTGTATACTGCTTCCACTACTTTTAATGCGTACAAAATAACTATATCTATTAGAAAAACCCCACATCTCGTGAGTATCAATGTTTTGTGTGTCTGTAAGTGATTTTATCAAAGAACCATCAGTCTTACCGTACCAAACACGGCGTTTCTGGACAGAACCATCTGCGGAACCACTGTAACCATGACAGAAAGTCATTTGGGACACATCCATTGGATCAATTATTACATGACCAATATTGATTTCGCTATCTTGAGAAATATCAGAACGGTTACTGTAAGAGTATACGAGTTTCGGCAGTCCTATCGCCTCCCCAGTTTCGGTATTCAATCTAATTTTGTATATTGATGTTGTTTTGCCTGAAAAAAAGCTGCTATCAGTCGGTTTTGCAGAACAGGCATAAACTAATACAGCCCTTCCGTCCCAACTTATAGATGGCGTATCTCCTAAAGTCGCATACTCAGAATGCCATATTAGATTTCTATTACCTGTATCAAGATCAAGAGTATAAAGTCTATGGCCTGTCATGTCATAATATACAAGAATATCGGCCCCTGGCGAATAATCTATATGATACTGAGACGACATTGATACATGATTAACACCATACTGAGAAATATCTTCAACTTCAATACTTCCAAGCCAATAGATATCTCCATTATTTACATTAACAGCAAGAAGCTGCCTCTCTATAAAATGATAATCACCTACAGTATTACCTGTAGAAGGCTGCCCGTCAGGCCGTGGTCTGTCTGACTCTATGAATATATAGTTACCATCATTAGACCATCCTCTATTATGAGGATAACAGCTTGTATTCATGTATTGATTATTCGTCAGATAATTTAACTGATAGCCAGTAACAGAATCGACTGCTACCGTTTTTTCATTACCTGCATAAGTAAAATTAGATGAAATATCCGCGGTCGACACCTTCAAAAACATCAAAAATGCCAGAAAAATAATCAATCTGATATTATTACTCAATTTGCTTCTCTTCTTTAATTATTGCCATTGCCAATTGAAAGGATACACAAGACCTCGATAAGGTTGTCCACTGTTATAATCCTCTCCAGGAACGAGGCCATGCCATTCAACATGCCCATCAGTAAACCCATAATTGCCGCCATCTTTATGAATAGTAGTCTCATCTTCACTAACAACAGGATTTCCATTAACCAATGCCGTGTGGACAAAAGGTTTGGCAAATTGAGAAAACCCCGTACTTCCCTGTACTGCTCCGTATTGATCTCCCTGAAAACCAATACCTATGTGAGTTTCACCAAGATGAATAACTGTTGCCGGATTTTTTACCCTGTAAACACGTGTAGGGACACACGAAAGATCTCCTTTCAGATCAGACCAACTTCGTTCTCCGCCATAGTAATTAGTACCGTTATAAAAACTCCTGTTGGGACTGTAGGATCTCTTAAACGGCTCACTTCTGGAATCTGTCTGATACAGAATATCGGTAGCAAGTTCACGCCTTTTTCTCGGTTTTTTGTCAGAAGGACATTCGAGCCATTTTTTAAACACATCTTTCTTATCAGTCCCCATATATTCGGAAAGACTTGAATCCCATGGCCTTCCTACCTGTTCAACACCGGCAAGATAAGTTACTCCGCCAGTCAAGTTACCCATGCTTTTAGGCCTTATTCCCCTATCCGGCACAAGATAGCCCTTGTTATCAAGTGCATATGTATTGAGTCCCTGTAAAATTTGTTTCTCGTTGCTACCGCATAAAATACGTTTTGCCTGCTCTCTTGCCTTGCCCAAAGCAGGCATCATTATAGCCATTAAAACCGCAATTATCGAAATAACCACTAATAATTCTATTAAAGTAAAAGCCTTTTTCACTTTCATAGCAAAACTCTCCGTAAAACAAAAAGTAAATATCATTCTATCATATTATGTATTCTAAATCCCAAACGAATAAAAAACCTCATGCAAAAGGAAAAAATTATTCGCATATCCGGCAATAACACTTCTGGATATCATAAATTTAGGTTAAAAAAATAAGAAAAAAAGCAAATTAACTGATTAAAGCACCTTTATATAGCTCTGAAATCTTCAATTATATATTTCTCTTAAAAAAACAAACGCAAAGTAATAGCTTAGAGATATCTGCTTTATTGAGCTTGGTTTATAAGATTTATATTGACTTCTGATGCCAAAAACTGTTTAATCGTTATGTAGCGATTATTCATTTATGTTTGCAGGAGTGATTATGGAGATGTTGATAATCCCGTTTTTGGTACTACTTGGAATATCGATCATTATTATAAGCCCAACGGCACTGATTATCTCAATAATAGCAATTAGAAGAATCAACAGGCTCACCGAAAACAAGAACAGATCAAATATACATCGACCCGTTCCGCAACATATTCCACAACCACCGCAAAAGCCTGCACCGCCGGCCCCTCTTAAACCAGAAACGCCTGTAAAAGCGAATGTTAGAGAGAAATACAGTAAGCCGACTTCAAGCAAAGATTCAGTTGAACAACTCATCGGAACCCGCTGGGTTTTATTTGCGGGGATCATAACAGTCATAATCGGCGTCGGCCTTTTTATGAAGTACGCATATGACAATGCTCTTATAGGACCATTAGGCCGCGTTATAATAGCGGCGATATCAGGAATCGCGGCTCTTGCAATAGGTGAGATAACAAGAAGAAAGGCATATGGAGTTGTCGCAAAATCAGTTACAGCCCTTGGATTTGCAATACTTTACGCCTCTGTGTTCGCTGCCTATCAGTTCTACGGGCTCATCGACATGTTCCCCGCATTCATATTGACGATACTGATAACACTTGCATCGATGCTTTATGCCGTAAGCCTTAATGAAAACATAATCGCGGTATTGTCGCTTTTGGGAGGTTTTTCCGCACCGCTGCTCATTACTATAGAACGGAATATGCCTTTCCAGGTATTCACTTACATCTTGATACTTGGCTGCGGAGCCATGCTTTGCTCATATTACAGAAGATGGCGTCTTGTAAATCTGCTGGCATTCATATTAACGGTGGTCAACTATTTTCTCTGGCTCGACAAATTCATCCTCCCGGTAAACCCAAATACAGATGGAATCCCGAAACAATTACCAACAGCAATTATATGGGCAGTGATATTCTTCGCTGTCTATCTTGTACTGCCGCTTCTTAACGGATTCATAAGACGCATAAAAGCGGAAAAAGCGGACGTTTTGCTTGTAATAGCGAATTCCGCGGCAACTTTTCTGTTATTATCCCTGATGCTTTACGCAAAATACCGAACCGCTCTGGCCTTCAGCGCAATAGCCCTTTGCGTATCTCATCTGGTAATAATGAAGACCTCAATCGCAAAATGCAGGCAAGACATGAACCTCCGATTATCGCTGCTGACGATAGGCCTGCTCTTCCTTACAATAGCAATACCGCTTTACTTCCAATTTTATGTATTGTCGATTGCATGGGCTGTTGAAGCCGTAGTTCTGATATTGGTCGGCCTCAAATATCGAAGCATCTGGACACAGGCAGGCGGCATAATAATATTGATATTGAGTGTATTTCAACTTTTTCTTCAGATTCCATTACATAGAGCGGTATTCACGCTGGTATTTAATCCCTCATTCGGTTCATGGATATTTGTTACATCGGCCGTAATGACGTGCCATGTTCTCTACAGAAAAAGCAAGCTGGCGACAGACCGGATACGGAAGCCAGTATCCGAACCTCTCTATTGCGGTGCAATCAGTTTACTTATACTGACATGCGCAATGGAATGGTTCTATTATTGCAAGTACAACATGATATCAATGAACATGCCTCTGTATCTTAAAGGAATGATAGTGATAATATCAGCTTCTTTGCTTACACTGTCAATAAGGCCTATATGCCCTTCCGGAAATCAGTGCAGAGCTTTCTCTGCGTTCATAGCGATAGCAGGTTCAATATTTACTCTTATAGCATTCACAGAAATACACAAAGACAGCTTCACAATATTCATAAACCCTGACTTTCCAACCGCTCTGATATTATTAGCCTCCATGGCGGCATCATCATTATCAATAAGAAAGCGATTAGCAGATCGCTCTTGCAATATAATTTTCTCGAATATCATTGCGATAACGGCGATAATATTTCTCTGGATGCTGCTAAACGAGGAAATCTATCTCTACTGGTATTGCAAGAACAGATTCAGCGGGCCCGCGGAAAACTGGAGATTCCTTGCCAATATGTATATTTCGGTGATGTGGGCAATTTACGGCGGCATACTTATGATTGGCGGTTTCTACTTCAAAAAAGCAGCAATCAGGTATATTGCGTTAGGACTATTCGCAATACTGCTATTTAAGGTATTCATATTCGATATGAGTACGGTTAAGAGCGTTTACAGAATCGCCGCATTTCTGGCAACTGGAATCATACTTGTAGGTGTCTCATATCTTTATCAACACCTTAAGAACAAAGGTTTCTTTGAAAAGATGGGCATAGATAAACAAATCACACACGAGGAGAACAAATGACAGTTAGAGCTAAAAAGACCGTTTATACCCCCAAATTTAAGAAAGACCACAGCCCTTCTCTGAGACTTTGGTTTTACACACTCGCGGTGTTATTTCTCTGCTTCTCAAATTGTTTCGGTCAGACTCCCGAAAAATGGAAATACAGGTGCGGCATAAGCGTTGAAGACAGCAGTAAAAAGTTTGCACAATTCGATATAACACCGGAAATATACGACAAAAGCCAGAAGCACCTCAACGACCTGAGACTCATAAACTCTGACAATCAGCAAGTGCCGTACGCTCTGATAAGTCCATGGAAACATACTCAAAAGAATATTTATCAGCCCGATATAATCAACAGGGCGACAAACGACGAGAATTGCTCATTTGTTACACTTGATCTTGGCGAGCGCAAAATAAAGAACTATATTGAAGTCGATACTTTAGGAAGCAATTTCAGACGAGAAGTGAAAATTGAAGGCTCTAACAACAATACTGATTTTCTGACCATTGTGGAACAGGCATTCGTCTTCTCTGTAGAAAAGAAATACGTATCAGAATTCAGCGGCATAAATATGCCTCCAAATGATTACAAATATCTTCGCGTGACCGTATTCCCTATGGAAGGCGATATTAAAAATCCAGAGATTAAGGAAATCAGGATATATAAATGCGAAAAAGATATTACCGATCCTCTGACGATTGAGCCCGAACTCAACCGAACCTTTGAAAATGAAAAAGAAAAAACCACCGTATACACATATGACCTTGGCCATAAGAACTTACCCATAGACACAATCACATTTAATGTAAAAGATGATTCCTTCTACAGATATGTTGAGATTGAGGCAAGGAATGATATTACACAAATAGTGGAACTTGACGGCGAGGATAACAAGATCCTGTACAAGGAGATCGAGGCAAACTGGATAAGAACCGGCAGTGCGGCTATTTACAGATACGATTCCGAGACGGACAAAACAGAAAATCTAAAAATTAAACTGTCGCCCGAATCAGCAAAATACAGGTATCTCCGCATAACTGTCAGAAACTATGACGACCTGCCTTTGATTATCAAGGGTGTATCAGTGCAGATAATACCGGAAAAAGTAATCTTCGAAACAAATACAGCTGTCAGTACCATGCTTTATACCGGAGCTGAAAAAATATCACGCCCGCATTACGATCTCGAAAAGCAGATAAGCAACTCTGGAAAACTTGATGCAGCAGTCGCAAAGCTGTCTGTACTCGAAGAAAATCCGGAGTTTGTTGCTGAGGCAGACATTGTGCCCTGGAGCGAAAACTTCAAGAATGTACCAATGATAATCATCATAATTTTGGTCGCAATTCTTGGATACATCATTGTCAAATCGTTTGAAAAGATAAAAAAAGAAGATACAGTAAATACAAAATAGTTCTTTTGCGTTCTAATCTGTTCTTTTTACACCCACTACAAACAAGAATATGTTTGTTTGGTTACAATTACAAATTTCTGCGAAGCAATTTGCTTAACAGATTTCTTGCTATAGTTGTTTTTTCGTTTATAATTATTATTTGATTTGCCGCAAGTACGTTTTGCGGCGGCTTTAATACGATCTTTTGTAAAAAGGTAGTTTTATGCAAGTACCAATGCTTGATTTGCGCAGGCAGTTTCAACAGATAAAAGATGATGTAATGCCGGCTATCGAAGAGGTCTGTCAATCACAGGCTCTTTGTCTTGGCCCGGCTGTAGATAGATTTGAAACCGAAATAGCTAAATATTGTCAGTGCCGGCACGCCATAGGCGTTTCCAGCGGTACAGACGCACTTCTTGTAGCGTTGATGGCAGGTGGAGTGAGCGCAGGCGATGAGGTTATCGTGCCGTCATTCACTTTCGCGGCTACTACGGGAGTAGTGGCAAGAATCGGTGCAAAACCCGTCTTTATTGATATCGATAAAGACACATTCAATATGGATACCTCGCAGCTTCCATCGCTGATTACAGACAGAACCAAGGCAATCATCCCCGTACATCTCTACGGCCAGATGGCTGATATGGAACCAATACTTGATATCGCTTCAAAGCACAATCTGCTGGTCATTGAAGATTCAGCGCAGAGCATAGGGGCAAAACAAAATGACAAGATGAGCGGCAGCCTTGGTGATTTCGGATGCTATTCATTCTATCCAACCAAAAACCTCGGAGCATTCGGTGACGGCGGACTTATCACAACAAACTCCGACCAGCTCAACAAACACACCAGAATGGTTCGCAATCACGGCCAAAACTCAACCTATCAGTATGAAATGATAGGCGGAAACTTCCGTCTTGACGGCATACAGGGTGCGGTTTTGAGTGTAAAACTGAAATATCTAAATAGCTGGGCAGAAAAACGCCGCGAAAATGCCGCCGCTTATGATGAAGCGTTCAAAGGCGTTGGCGACATCAAAACACCAGTGATAAAACCATACAATTACAGCGTTTACAATCAATACACGATCCGGACTGAAAAAAGAGATCAGCTCAAGGAACATCTTGTTGGTAATGGCGTTGGATGCGGTGTTTACTATCCAGAGCCGCTTCACCTGCAGAAATGCTTTGAGTATCTCGGATACAGTAAAGGCGACCTGCCCGAAACGGACAAGGCCTGCCGTGAAGTTCTCTCTATACCGGTAAGCCCAGAGCTGACCGAAGAGCAACGCAATTACGTAATAGAAAAAGTCAAAGGATTCTACAACGGCTAATCGCTAACTACAAATTGCTAAAAAATGAACAAACTGCCTTTAACAATACGTGACTGCGGCTTATGCGAATATGGGCCGATGCTTGAAGAGCAAAAGAGCATTCTGGAAGATGTGCATAAGGGAGCACAAAATACTGTGCTTCTGGTTGAGCACGAGAGCGTTATCACGCTTGGAGCCAGGCAGTCGGAAAACAAATTCGTAAAAAGCGAGGAAGAGATAAAGGATTCGGGCATTGATCTGTTCGCTATCCGCCGCGGCGGCGGTACTACCGCCCATAACCCCGGCCAACTGGTGATCTACCCGATAGTAAACCTGCGGACAATGGATATCGGCATAAACGAATTTATCCGTGAACTTGAACAAATCGGCATTGATGCACTCGCAGCAGTTGGCGTTGAAAGCGAACGCAAGAAGGGGCTTCCCGGTCTGTGGATAGGCGAAGAGAAGATTGCCTCAATCGGCGTAAAGGTAAGCATGGGGATAACTTATCACGGCATGGCAATAAACGTATGCAACGATCTGTCAATCTTCAATAATATAGTCCCCTGCGGCATCGACAACGTAATAATGACAAGTGTAGAAAAACAGGGCAAAACCTGCTCAATAGAAGATTTTAAGAAAGTAATGACCAAGGTCATCACAGACCGCTGGGTCAAATAAACTTTAAGAGATACTATTTTACCTTGAATTTTGATGATGGGATCATAAAAATTCAAGGTAAAAACATTAAAATCGATACTTATGGAACAAGAAAAGAAAAAAGGTAAGCTTCCGCCGTGGCTCCGGAGACGGATTGGTTGCGGCGACACTTTCGATCATACAAGCTCAGCACTCAGCGATCTTGGAGTCGAAACAATCTGCAATCATGCCAACTGCCCGAACAAAGGCGAATGCTGGAGCAGAGGCACGGCAACGGTGCTTATTCTTGGCGGAACATGCACAAGAAACTGCAAATTCTGCTCAGTAGCACCGGGCAAGCCATTGCCGCCTGACCCTACGGAACCTATGCGAGTAGCAAAGCTTGCGGCTGAGATGAAGCTCAAATATATCGTGATTACCAGTGTAACACGCGATGACCTGCCTGATGGCGGAGCCGCTCACTTCCGCGATACCGTGCTGGAAACTAAAAAGGCTGTGCCCGGAATCGAAATAGAGCTTCTTGTTCCTGATTTCAAGGGTTGCCAGCAGCAGGCTATCGAAATACTCGCCGAGGCAATGCCTTTTGTATTCGGACATAACATTGAAACTGTGTCCGAAATGTTCCCAGTGGTAAGAAGCGGCGGCGACTATCAGCGTTCACTTGACCTGCTTAAGATGGTAAAAGAGCAGTATCCCGATATTCCAACCAAATCATCAATGATGCTTGGGATTGGAGAAAACGACGCTCAGATACTGCAAACACTGAAAGACCTGCGGGCAAACGGCGTTGACAGGGTTGCCCTCGGACAATACCTTAAATCTGAAGCCGAAGCCGTAGAAGTAGCAGAATATGTAACACCGGAAAAATTCGAATTTTGGGATACAGTAGCCCGCGACATGGGCTTTAAGTGGGTAATGAGCTCGCCGTACACGCGCAGCTCCTACCACGCCGAGACCGAGACCGGAAAAGTGGAATAAGAATAATTAATAATGAATAATTGACAATTAAGAATTGCGGAATTCGCTCCGCTTATACTTCTTAATAGCTTACGCTTGCCATAACTATGACGACGTATATAATCAGACGACTGCTTTTGATGATACCCACGATACTTGGGATAACGGTGATGGTGTTTACCATCAGCCGGCTTGCTCCGGGTGATCCTATAAGTATGATGATGGGGCCTGAAAACCAGCTCGATTCACGTCAGGCGGATATGCGTGAGGCTCAGATGGAACTTTACGGGCTGGATAAGCCTCTGCCTGTGCAGTATTTTATATGGCTGGGCAAGGTAGTGAGGCTTGATTTCGGCACATCGTTCAAGCACCACCGCCCTGTTATGGAACTCATTAGAGAACGACTCCCTATTACGCTCGTTCTCAATCTCGCGGCTTTTGCACTGATATACATAATTTCACTTCCGCTTGGTGTGTTATCCGCGGTTCGCCACAAGAAATTCACCGACACAGCGATTTCTGTAGTGCTTTTTATACTCTGGTCGCTGCCTGTGATGTGGGTAGGACAGATGATGATCGGCTATTTATGCAACCCTCAATATTTCAACTGGTTTCCACCGGCAGGCCTGAGCAGCAATGATGCTGAAACCATGCCGTTCTTCCAGTGGCTCGCCGACAGAGCACATCATCTTGTATTACCGGTAATGTGCATCACTTACGGCGGATTCGCAATGCTTACAAAAATCGTAAGAGCCGGAATGCTCGACAACCTCCGAATGGACTACGTGCGTACGGCACGTGCTAAGGGACTGCCGGAGAGACGGGTTATAATGGAACATGCTTTCCGCAACAGTGTAATACCTGTGATAACAATAATGGCGACACTACTGCCGGCAATGATCGGCGGCTCTGTGATAATCGAGAAGGTGTTTACGATTCCCGGAATGGGACTCCTCGCTTTCGAGGCGATAAGCACAAGAGATTACAACATCGTAATGGCGGTGGCAACGATAGCGGGTGTATTGAATATGCTTGGTATGCTGCTGGCCGACATAGCATACGCGATAGCCGACCCGAGAATAACGTTTGATTGATGGAATATGCTGACAATGGAAAAGACGCAAACAAACACAACTCAAACGGATAATAACTGGGGCACATCTTACGGGCAGATGGTTTCAAGGGAGTTTTTCAAAAGCATCCTGAACAAACTTTCGCTGGGATTTATCATTCTGCTTTTCACGATTGCGGTGCTGGCACCATTTATTGCCAACGACAAACCCTACTGCATCAAAATTGACGGCAGTTGGAAATTCCCGCTTTTGACGACATTAACCGCTAACGATATAACTGTTTTGCTGTTCGCGATAGCGGCGATAATACTCTTGGTATTCGCAAGACGCAACAGCCGCAAGATAGATCCATCGATGCGATCCGCTGTATTCGGCAGGCAATTATCAATCACTCTTGCCGCGACTATAATCTTATCAATCACATCACAGTGGCTTGTGCCGCATAAAAATATAACTACCGACTACAAAGAACTCGCAGTAAGCGGGAAAGCTGAAGGTGCGGTTTTCGCACCCGTTCCATACAGCTACGCACGAACCAGCCTCAAAGACCGCTACCTGCCACCATCAAAAGAACACCTCTTCGGAACCGATGATGTCGGCTCAGACTTACTGGCAAGGGTAATCCACGGCAGCAGGATATCGCTTTCGGTTGGATTTGTGGCGGTTGGAATATCGCTCGTAATCGGAATATTTGTGGGTGCTATTCTGGGCTATTTCGGAGGCAAGATAGACTTTATAGGCATGCGAATCATCGAGATAGTGATGGCTGTACCAACATTCTTCCTTATCATAACGATTGTGGCGTTCTACGAAAGAAGCCTTTTCAATATCATGGTCATAATCGGCGTTACAAGCTGGACAGGTCACGCCCGCTTTGTGCGTGCGGAATTTCTCAAGCTTCGTCAACAGGATTTCGTACAGGCTGCCAAAGCTCTGGGACTTCCGCTGCGAAGCATACTGTTTCGTCATATGCTGCCAAACGGAGTTGCACCTGTGCTTGTAAGTGCGACATTCGGAATCGCTGCCGCTATCTTTACAGAAGCAGCACTCAGCTTTCTCGGCTTCGGCGTTGTGCCTCCGACACCAAGCTGGGGGCAAATGCTAAGCCGAGGCGTAAGCGTTACAGGCGAATTTCTCTGGTGGCTCTCACTATTCCCCGGCATGGCAATATTCCTCACAGCAATAGCCTACAACATGTTAGGTGAAGGCCTGAGAGATGCGATAGACCCGAAACTGAGGAAATAACAGAAAGATATTTTGTAATTGAATTACACCTTAACAATGGTATAATCAAGTTATGATATAGTGAGGGCATATTTATGATAGTTAATCTTTCAGAAGCAAAAAACAATCTTTCAAAACTGATTGAACTGGTCTATAAAGGCGAAAAAGTTGTAATTGCAAAAAACAACCAGCCTTTAGCTGATTTAATTGCACACAAAAGCATTACAGAACGCAAGTTAGGCCTTTTAACCGGCAAACTGAAGGTGCCAGAAAATTTCACAGATGAAGATCTGCAAATAAATGAAATGTTCTACGGTAAAGATTAATGAAAATTATTATTGATACCCATATATTTCTCTGGATATTAACTGACCCCAATCGACTTACCAAAAACCATATCAAACTCATAACTTCAACTTCTAATACAATTTATGTAAGTTCTGTTAGTATAGCTGAAATAGCTATTAAATCATCTATCGGAAAACTTGAGTTCAATTACAATCCGGTTGAATTAGCTATTAATAGCGGTTTTGAAATATTAGATTTTGGCGGAAACGATGCCCTTTTATTGAAAGATATGCCGTTTCACCATAAAGATCCTTTTGACAGAATGTTAATTGCTCAAGCAATTTCAAATAAATACAAAATCATGACTGATGACCATAAATTCAAATACTATAGTTGTAAATTGATTTAACAATTAGCATTCCTAATAAAATGGTAAGCCCATAACAATTAGGCTTGATCAGTGCATTTCCACTTCGCAAGCTCCGATTGCCGGACGATAATAATTAAACTGTACATTAGGATGGTAGGCACGCGGCGACATTCGGAATTGCCGCCGCTATTTTTACAGAAGCAGCACTTAGCTTTCTCGGCATGGCAATATTCCTCACGGCAATAGCCTACAACATGGTAGGCGAAGGTCTGAGAGACGCCATAGACCCAAAACTGCGCAAATAAAAAAGCGGCGATAGTTCATACCGCCGCTTTCAACTTTAATTCTTTATTTACTTCTTCCTGCGTTTCAAAAGTCCGCAAGCTCCAAAGGCAAATAATGCCAATGTTGCAGGTTCTGGAACTACTTCCGTTTGCCCTACTGTAATAGTAGTATTTACGGTATCCATTATTGCAACTTCATAAATAGTCACCTGAGCTTGATTATAATCATACGGAGCAGCTTCTGTTTTAATAAAAGCCGACATCTTCATCCAGCCATAGTAATAATCTCCATTGCCGGCACTTATCCTGAAACCAAGATATTTCGTACCAGTTGAACTATAAGTATCACCAGGATTCGTTTCATCGAATTTACGGAGAATATCTCCACCATCATAATTACGGCCGCTGCCTACAGAAGCGCCTTCACTAAGATAATTCATGCAAACGCCGCCCTCTGCCGAAGAACTCGCAACTACAGACTCTTCAATGTTATTAGCTCCAATTAAAGCTCTTTTCTCACGATATCTGTTAGCAAGCAAATAAACGTTGTTGCCGGCAGGATTGAATTCTGTGACATTTCCACTTGAGCTAATATAGAGAAATGCATCATCCGAACCAGCTAAGTTGCTCAGACCTGTATCTGCAATTTTTGGATCCGATGAATAATCATTGTGATATATTGACACCGCTTCCGCAAATCCAGCAATACTCAGCAGAAAAGTTAACAAAATCAGTTTAGAAACCGCCTTTTTAAACATAGCACAACCCTTTCAATAAATCTACTTCTATTTTCCAATACACTATTGAAATACCAAACCAAAACTACACGCACCGACTTAAGATTCTAATGTACCAGGCAAAATATGTCAAGTTTAATTTAGCTATCCAAAATACTGAAAGGGTTTATGCCGTCTTAAAACAAATCCCAGGTAACTAAATACTGTCAAGCCAGTTCTCAGCCAGAGTCATGAAGTCGACAAGCTCAACGGTTCCATCAAGATTGGTATCACCTTTGTAGGCGGCTGCCTGCCACTGCAATATCGGGAAGAATTTGTCATCGATAACGAACCAGACATTATCGAAATCCCAATCAGGAAAAGTTGCCGCTTTTTTCATCGCATACGTATCTCTCTTGCTTATCGGATCAGTCGATGCATCCCCAACTCCGATATGACCGCATAACCATTTGTCAAAATAACAATAATCATAACTGGCTGATAAGCCGGAACCTACAAAACTGCCCATGGTTTCGCCGGAGGAGGCGGTTGGTATATCTGAGGGAGACGGAAGAGTCAAGGAATCTGGATAATCACAAAGCCCCGCCGCATAACACTTGCTTATCGAAGTGGTCGCATCAACAACACCTGCAATCCCTCCGGCATGTGAGTATGCCAGCACAACACCCTGCCAATAGCAGTTTTCTATCGTCTGATAATCAGGACTTGCAGGGACTTGCGGATCGATATCAGCATCACAATAACCAACCAATCCGCCTGTGCCGTATCCCGAAGAATTCCCATTTATACGGCCATAAACACTGGTTTTCGCTCCTGACTTTTTAACGGTTGACATATAAGCGTTTCCAATCAGACCACCTGTATCTCCAACGCCGTTTACAATACCCTCAGCAAAGCACTTGCTTACCGATGTCTTACGAACTGAACCGGCAATACCACCGATTGTATATCCGCCAATCATATCCACCTGGCTTGTACAGTTTTGAATGGTGGATTGGTCTACAGACTCTCCGATCAGTCCACCGATAACTTCACCAACTTCAACATTTATCTCAAATTTAGCAACTGAGCTGCAATTTGTTAAAGTGGTTTCCTTTACAGAACCGCACAGTCCCCCAATATAGGAGCATTCAGCATAAGCTTTCCAGCATTTTATATTTGATTCTGCATGACAATTATCGATAGTGCTGCCATAGGCTCTTCCAACCAAAGCACCAATCTGGCTGTATACTATCCCAAGGTTTGATGTTGAATAAGAAGACATTGTGAATGAAAAGTTCTCAATTGTCAGGTTTTTTATAGTTGCCTGCGAAGTCTTCCCAAACAAGCCTAAGTAAGACAGCCTATCGTTGGTGTCCTCATAAGCAGATCTATTGAACGCTAAATTACTGATAACATGACCGTTGCCGTCAAAAACTCCCGAAAATATGACACCCTGGAAATCATCGACCGCAACATCTGTATCAGGACAAACAACGGCTCCGCTATAAGCGGCTTGAGAAAAATCGATATCATTCATCAACTTAAAAACCTTGCCACACCAAATACCGCCATCGTTATCTATTGCTCTAAGTTCAGTAATATTAGTGATTTGATAAGGATTTTCAAGCGTGCCCTGCCCCGGCCAATAAGGAAGTGGAGTTCCTCCACCCTCGACCAGAGCAAATGAAATACAGATTACAAAAAGACCAATTAAACTGTTTCTTGTTGACATGGTAAACCTCCCATAATGTGAAACATTAATACTTTACTCCAAAGCCCATTTTACCGCAGTCAACTCCCAATATCAAGGATTGTTTGGAAATTTCAGGCCATGCACAATTCGTTTTATGCCTAACTGCTATATATAAAAAACCGGCATATAACCTAAACTGAAAAGATTACAGACTTATCACAATCTTTCTGCAAGCAATTTTCTGGCGGCATTTATTTCATCTTCTTCAAGCTCAAAATCGCCCTGTCTCGTGCCAATTCCTAATTGCTCAAGTTTAGAATTGCCAAGTGAATGATAAGGAAGCAGTTCAATCCCCATGCAATTTTCAAGCCTATTGTATATCTTCGCAAGCGCACTGTAATGCTCAATGTTGTCATTATCATTTTTAACAAGAATACATCGCAATACTGTTACCGCCCCTAAACTGTCAAGCAGCTCAAGATTTCTCATTATCACATCAAGTTCAACACCTGTATTAGCCAAATGCCGGTTACTGTCGGTATCTTTAACATCATACAGCCATAGATCAACAAACTCAGCGGCTCTCTGCACATCCTCGCTTTTGGCAAAACCGCATGTTTCTAAACAAACAGTGATATTCGCTTCTCGGGCAGCCTTAGCAAGCTCTATTGTAAAATCGCTTTGTAATAAAGGCTCACCGCCTGAAATAGTCAGCCCGCCGCATTCATCATAAAAGTCAGCATCTTTTAGCACTTCGGTCATTACATCTTGAACACTCATCTCCCTTCCGGAAAGTTTTATCGTACCGGAATCGCATACATCCGCGCAGGAAAGACACTCCCCGCAATCTTCTCTTGCTGAACCGGATAATATGCTTCTTACATCTTCCTTGGGACATACTCGGTCGCAATTACCGCAGTCAATACACATATTGGGAGAAAACAATAGCTCCGCTGCCATTTTTTTTGATTCTGGATTGTGACACCATCGGCACTTTAACGGGCATCCTTTTAGAAAGACTGTCGTTCTTATGCCAGGGCCGTCATGCGTGCAAAATCGCTGAATATCAAATACAATACCGTTCATCTACTTATCTACCCAAGCATCCACTAAATTTTCTGCTGCGTTCTGTTGATAATCATATCCTGCCACTGCTTATTTAATGTCGCAAACCTTGCCGACCATCCGGCAATTCTGACAGGCAGATTCTGATATTTTTCAGGATGTCTTTGCGCATCGATAAGCAAGGCAGTATCAACGACATCCATATGAAGATACCAACCGCCAAGCTTCTGGAAAGTTTTCATAAGAGTCGCCATTGCCAGTTTGCCGTTATCACCTTTAACACTTGCAGGATGAAGTTTAAGCTCAAGCGTTGCACCACCGGGGCAGCGTGAGAAATCCATCTTGCAGTATGATTTGATAACAGCAGTAGGCCCTTTCTTATCGCTGTCAGGTGTAGGCGAAAAATTCGTAGCAAGTACATCACCGGAATTATGCCCGGAGAACGTAGCTGACCGGCTGGTACTCCAGCTTATCTCGCGTCCGAAAGTACTGATACCCGCAGGCATAAATACACCATCAGCTTCTTTCTGAGATGCCACTATTGATGTATAGTCGTTAAACACCTTAACCATCATCGCATCAGCCTTCTCATTATCATTACCGTAAGCATCTATCCTGTTAAGCACCAGCCTTCTGAGACTTTCCTGTCCCTGCCAGTTATTGTTTACAATATCACAGAATTCCGAAAGTCTAAGCGTTTTCTGCTCATAGACAAGCTCATTAAGCACTGTAAAACTGTTGGCAACATCAGCCATGCCGCCCATATGCGGAGAGTAAACAGAATATCTGGCACCGCGATTATTATAATCCCTGCCTCTCTCAATACAATCATCGACAAGTATCGAAAGAAGCGGGCAAGGCTGCTTGTTATCTTTGTCAACCCACCTGTTTCGTGAGATATCAATGTGTTTCTGGTAAACATCTTTAAGCTCATCAGTAAATTTAGCATATAACTGCTCAAAAGAAAGGTCATCATCAAGCTTTGTCTTTTGACTTTGCCCAAGAGCTTTCTGCATTACGTCAAGGATATCCATCGGGCGATAAATAAAGGCTGTTTTACCGGGAATAAGAACTTCCCAACAACCATCATTTGTAAAACCACGAGCCTCTTTTATATCGTAGCCAAATTTAACCAATCCATCAATCACTATCTCTTCATTATAAACAGCAACCATTCCACCGCCAAGCCGCTGAACCTCCGCTATCCTTTCAAGCAATCGTTGAGGTGTATTTTTATTAATCCTTACCGCTATAGGAAAATCACTTATATGCAATTCTTCAACAATATCCAGCACAAGATAAGTAACATCATTGGTTACATCTTTTCCATTTTCATCAATGCCGCCAAGGATCACATTCTGATAATGCTGCGCATCACCGCTTCCGCGACCTGTACATGTAGTCCATTCACAACCAAGTATCCAGAAGTGTGCCAGCATCTCTCTTGCCTGCGGCAAAGTAACTGTGCCATTTTCAAGATCTTTTTTCAGATACCCGCCAAGCATCTGATCAATCCGACCAAGACCAGACCAGTTACCCATGAGTTTCTGAAAAGCAAATGAGAATCTCAGTGACTGAACGGCTTCATGGAAATTCTTCGGCGGATTTTGCGGCACGTTTTCCAATGCCTTATAAACCGATAGATATGTATCTTTTTCGCTGCCTCTGCTTTGAGATATTTTTTCCTGTATAGAATCGAGATATCGTTTATGCCATATATCCGCCCCATCCATACAAACAAGCATTGATTTAAGTAAATCCTCACCGCCTGCATCAAGTCCGCCGCGAGAAAGCCTTTCATTTATCTTTTCCCGCAAACCTTTATAACCAAGCGTTAAAACCTTGTCGAAACCAATAGTCGTATGGCTGACACTGAATACTTCTCCAAGCAAAGGAACCAAATGCCGGCGTCCTTCATCAAGCGTTGCCGAACCGACAATCAGAGAATTGGGCTTTATCCATACAGGAGCCTTTTCTGAGACAAGCTTAGCTGCCATAGCGTATTTCATATTCATAGACACAGAATCCGCTTCAGAAGGTAAAGCAAAATCTGCCGGTTTGATCTGCCTGCCCCATTGCCCGCTCAAGGCCTGATCCGCAAGAACATGTGTATTATCTGAAAGTCTATTCACCCCACAACCTTCGCTTACTGACAGCCATTGGTTTTCATTACTCTCTATTTTAGAGAAATCAGCCGCTTTAGCTCTATCAGATTTGATTAAGCTGCCGGCAAAAGTCGTTGTAGACGCTAATTTCACAAAATTTCTTCTGTCCATGACCATTCCTCTTTTATGAATATACAAATTAGTAACCAATATTATACGACTGATTTTAGCATAATCGAAATATTAAAATCTATAAACTTTAAACCGTTTTTTGGTAGATTTTGCGCAACAGTTTTGATAAAATATCCTTTTCAGCTCAAAAACAACTACAAACTGGCAATCTCATGACAAAACTGACGGACAAAAATAAGTTTCAGGAAGACTTTCTCAACAAGATGCAGAACAAATAC
The DNA here is from genome assembly GCA_044440125.1 of Sedimentisphaeraceae bacterium JB056. Taxonomy (GTDB): domain Bacteria; phylum Planctomycetota; class Phycisphaerae; order Sedimentisphaerales; family Sedimentisphaeraceae; genus JBITAJ01. The sequence goes on from JBITAJ010000004.1 coordinate 257,375, forward strand.
TGCTTCACTGATTTGTTTGATTTTCTCTCCGATATATTCTTTTTTGTGAAGGATAAACAAAGCAGATTTATCATGGCCAACCGACCATTTTTGGACATTTTAGGTATAGAGAAAGTTGAAGAAATGATTGGCCTGACGGATCATAATTTTTTTCCGCCCAATATTGCTGATCGATATTTTGAGGAAGACAGATACGTATTGGAAAACGGCGAAATGACACGTGACAGGTTATGGCTTGTACCAAACAGCGATAACACATTAAAATGGTATCTATCTACCAAAATGCCGCTTTTCGACAAAAAGGACAACATCATCGGACTTGCCGGCACAATGAAAAACTTCGCCAATGTTGATAAACTTCCTGAGCCTTACAGGGAAATGTCAGAAGTAGTTCAGCATATAAACGACAACTACAATAAAGACATACAGATTACGGAATTAGCTGACATCGCATCACTGTCGATCAGTCAGTTTGACAGAAGATTCAAGAAAGTATTCGGCATATCACCGCTCAAATACATTACTAAAACAAGAATAGATGCCGCTTGTATTGCAATAGAAAAAACAAATCAGACAATAACACAGATAGCTTACAATACAGGGTTCAACGACCATAGCTATTTTACAAAGGTCTTCTTCAAAATCATTGGCAAAACACCCAAACAATATAGAACGCTGATTCGCAAAAGAGCAAATCAGCATTCGAAACCCAAACAAGACATAATCGTAAACTTACAACAACAATTCATTGCGCTTTGATTAGTGCATCTCCACTTCGCAAGCTCCGATTGCCGGGCGATAATAATTAAACTGTACATTAGGATGGTCGGCAAGCAGCGACATCGGCACCGCTGTATCTGCGATACCCTTTGATATCATCAGAGCAGTCAGTCTCATTCCGAAAGGATTATCGTGTGTTCCGGCGTGCCATATTGATACTTTGTCAGACATCCATGTCTGCTTAGGACCGACCGTCATTGCCATAGTAGGAATCCCTGTAACAACACCGCCGCCGCTTGTGCGTGCATTCTGCATAACAGTAACAGGATGCAGCTCGACAGCACGTGTAGAGAGCTTACGATATTCCTCAGGTGTTGGCGGAGCATCGGCATACTGACCTTCACGCTTGAATGGGTCATTGAACGCCCAGTGCTTGATATCGCCCTGCCCGCCCTGCATTACCGCACAGCGAACGCCTGTTTCCCAGCTCTTGATATACTCAGCAGGGTCAGCATCAGGGAAGTGCATATTTTCGTCAGGCATCTGGAGTTGCGGCTTGATTTTATTGAAACACATATCCTTATCGGCTTTTTCAAATGAGAGCGGATTGTCAGCAGGTGCAACCTTGCCGTCAATAAGCCATTCATCCATGCCCCAGAAATGTGCGTTTTTCAAGTCGATGTCAAGCTCGTTTACTATTCTTGCAACAAGAGGAAGCTGTTCGGTTGGTCCGATAGGGCCGCAGATACCAACAGGATTGTCATCTGTAGCCTGCTTCCATGCGTTTATATATTCCAATGCTTCCGCAAGATAGAACTCTTCAAGAGTCTCATAGAATACAACTTTGAACCCTTCCCTTGAAAGCTGGGACATATCCTTTTCCGTTAGTTTTGCCGCATCGTTGAGCAATTGATCATCAAGTGTGGTAAAATCCCACCAATCCGGTGCTAATATGCTTTGTTTTCTTGCCATTTTCCAGTCTTCCTATTTTACAAATTTTTCTAATTCTGTTTTCAAAATATTATTATCAGGGTAAGCGTGTCCAAGATGCTGGCGGAAACCTTCTGCATATCTTACCCCAACCTCTTTCCCCTTAGATTCTGCCGCCTTTTTCATCGAGATCACATATTCATCTATGCCGTGATGTGCCAAAAGCCAATTACGCTGACTTGCATGACAGCAAAGCATCTTTTCCTTTATATCGATCTTGGTAGAAATATCAACATGGATTGTAGATTTAATCTGCTCGCCATAGATATCACAACCACCAAGCGGATCAGCATAATACAGATACGGCACAAAATCATAAGGCTTGACACCCGGAGTCTCGACATTCGGTATTCCACAGGCAAAACATGCAGTCCGAACAAGCGAGGACGTATTCTCATGATCGATAAAGTAATCCTGCGGGCTTGAAGTAAAGACTATCGCAGGTTTTACCTTGCGTATAATCTCTATTGTCTTGAGAAGAGAAGGTTTGTCGTACATCACAAAGACATCCTCAAGCTCATTACAATAATACTCTGCATCAAGTAAAGCTGCCGCCGAAGCAGATTCTGCTCTTCGTATCTCGCTGATTTTTTCACGGCCGTATTCTTTGGAACCGCAATCGCCCGGAGTCATTGTTGCTATTACAATATTCCAGCCGGCTTCCTTAAGCAATGCCAGTGTACCGGCTGTCATAAATTCTGTATCATCAGGATGACACAAGAATGATAGGACGGTTTTATTGTCAAAATTCATCTCAAAATACCTGCTGTAAGCATTGTTGACACTAAGAATATAGAATATAGAAGTTAGAAGAAAGTAAGCAGCGATTACGACTTGCATTATTCTATCTTCTGAATTCTAAATCCTCGTTTCCTATCGAAACGATAAACATTAAACATTAATAATATCAAAAAAACGCTTCACTTCCATAGCTAAAAGGAGTATCATACCCCCAATAAGGAACCTAAAAACATAAACATAACTTCTATAAAACACTTTAATGAACGAAAAAGAGCAATCAAACATAAAAAAGGAATTTGCTCCGGATTCTACCGGCCATGTCATAGAGGCAAAGTATTTCTATTTCGACCCATCAGAAAGACGCTTGGCTCAAACAAGCATTATGTGCGGGGGGCATGAAAAATGTGCATCTGATTTCCGAATTGACAGGCCAAGATTCCCATTTTATGCATTCGTATTCATAGCAAAAGGCAAAGGTTACTACACGTGCGATAATCATAGATATAACCTTCAATACGGCTCACTGATAATAATGAAACCTGACATGCCGTACATCCTTGAAGCTGACCTCGAAAATCCCATGGAACAATTTCTCGTAATATGCCACGGAGAAAAATCCAGAGAGCTTATCGAAAAGAATAAGCTCAGCAGTAAACATGTTATAAATATTGCACGGCCGGAAATAACATCAACGCTATTTAAGGAAATACTGGAAACGGGATTCCAAAAACCAGAATTTGCGGCGAAAATATGTTCAAACTACCTCGAGTGCATAGTAATGAAAGAAATCAGGGAAAACACCCAGCCGGAGACCAACGACAGTTCATATCAAAGCTTTCTGAACTGCAAACAGTATCTTGAGGAAAACTTCATAAAAATCAACTCCTGCACGGAGCTCGCCCAGCAATGCTCATTCGACATACGATACATAGCAAGACTGTTCAAGAAGTACCAAAATACAAGACCTTACGACTATCTGATGAAACTTAAAACAGACAAAGCTCTCAATCTTCTGCTGACATCCGACCTGAGCATAAAACGAATAGCATTTATGATCGGATTTTCAGATCCGTATCATTTTTCCCGCATATTTAAAAAACGTTTCAAACTCTCACCATCGGAATACAGAGAAAACTTGACAATCTAATGAGATAAACCTAAAATTTAGCCAAAATTAAGATATTTCAGTAGTTTTCGTTAAAAGGATATTATGAAAAATTACTACTGCCCTGATTGCCAGTCTGCCATTAGTTTTGATGATATTAATGTTGCAAATGATATTGCGTTATGCCGCAGTTGCGGCAATACTCACAATTTCAGCATAATATCAAGCATCGTCGCTGATAATTCAAGCCTTAGCATGGGGAAAACGCCCAAACACGTCAAGGTTAAATCGGAGTTCATGAAAGGCGGTGAAATCAAATACAGCCGCATCTCACCCGGTATTCTTTTTCTGATTCCTTTCACTTGCTTCTGGTCGGGGCTGTCTGTGTACGGCATATATTTAGAGCCGTGGCTTAAAAAAGGAAGACTGCCGGAGATTCCACAGATGCTTATGGGACTGCCATTCCTGATTGGTACAATCGTTTTGGTATCGATAATCATCTATATGCTTTTTGGAAAAACCGTCATAACCCTGAATAAAGGCAAGGGTGATATTTTTGTAGGTATCGGCATGATCGGCTGGTGCCGTCATTTCAAATACAACACACAATCTCAAGTAAGGCTGGTTCCGACAAGTACAAAAGTAAACAATGTCAGAAAATACGGCATAAGAATTTCAACAAATGAAGATGATATCACGTTCGGAGCATTGATAGAGGATAAGTCCAAACAATACATGATATTGAAACTCAAAGAGCTTATTCGAACCGGAATCTAAGTGCGACATTCAATGGTTATTGATTTCATGAGTCGCTGTTTATATAACATTAACGGTTGATTTCGGGAGCAGATACTACAACTATATTATTCTCGTTAACGGTTATCGTGTCATGGTTTACTACACCATTGGTCAGATATCCATCATTACACTCTAAAGTTTGCCCATCAGCAAATTCAACTTTGATCAGATAACTTGAATCACCTCTAACAGTAAAGCTGAAATTAAACTTGCCGCCCGGCTCAATACTGTTAATAAAGATCCTTTGTCCACCAGCATTAACTTCTGCCTTTTTAATTAATTTTCCTGATGCATTTTTAAAAGTAAAATCGCTCTTCGAATTAGATTTGCAACTTAGAGGTACAATACACATTACCAATAAAAAACATCCCCAGAGAACTTTCTTCTGAATTGCTTTCATTAAATACTACTCCTAAAACCAGATTAACAAAATAATGTAGGATTATATATAAATTGAAGACATCTGTCTATTATTAAACCTACTGCCGCAAAACAGTTTAATATTTTCATAAAGCTGTTAAGTTTAGGTTAGTTATGTGCATAAAACTGAAAAAAAGTTGCTATTTCTGGTCAAAGGGCTAAAATAAATTGGTCTTATATAGACATTTTGTTGCTTAAATACTTTAAAATAGGGAAATGGATGATTACGGCTTGCCGCTCAATACACTTTTGAGCAAATACTAACATCTCTGCAAGTCATCAGTTATTCCGGCCCACAAGATGGAGAATGAAATAAACAATGTGTGGAATAGTTGCATACATAGGTAAAAAAGCTGCGCAACCACTACTGCTTGAAGGGCTTAGACGCCTTGAATATCGCGGTTATGATTCGGCAGGAGTTGGGCTGCTCTCAAAGGACGGTGTTCGCGTCACCAAAAACAAAGGCCGAATCGCTACGTTGTGCGAAAAACTTGAAGGTTCAGCAGCAGTTGAAACGATTGGTATTGGTCACACACGCTGGGCTACTCACGGCGAACCAAACACCATAAACGCTCACCCTCATATGGATTTCACAGGCAAAATCACGATAGTCCATAACGGAATTATCGAAAACTACAATACGCTGAAAAAATGGCTTCAGGAAGAAGGCTACAGCTTCAAAAGCGAGACTGACACTGAAGTATTGGCAAATCTGATCGGCTATTTCTATTCAAAAGCAGAGTCGCTCAATGGGCAGGATAAATTCGAATGGGCTGTTCAGAGAGCACTTAATCAGGTTCACGGAACTTACGGTCTCGCAATACTTTGCAGCGATTACCCCGATCGTATAATTGCGGCCAAAAAGGGTTCACCGCTTCTGGTAGGCGTTGGTGATGATGAGTATATCATAGCATCGGATGCTTCCGCTATTGTTGAACATACAACAAGCGCATTCTATCTGGCTGATGACGAGATGGCTGTGCTGAACGTAGACAGTTTCAAGACCCAAACAATCCAGAACAAAGAGATATCAAAAGAAATACAAAAAATCGATTTCTCTCTTGATGAGATAGAGCTTGGCGGCTTCGAACATTACATGCTAAAAGAGATATTCGAGCAGCCCGAAGCCCTCGCCACATGCCTGAAAGGCCGTATCGACCTAAACAACAACAAGATTATACTCGGCGGGATTTCCGAACTCTCAAGAGCTCTCACAAGGGCAAAACGATTCATTCTTACAGGCTGCGGCACAGCATGGCACGCATGTCTGGTAGGTGAATTCATGATAGAGCAGCTTGCCAGAATCCCCGTAGAGGTTGAATACGCAAGCGAACTGAGATATCGTAACCCGATTATCGAAGATGGAACGGTAGTTATCGCCGTAAGCCAGTCAGGCGAAACTGCCGACACACTTGCAGCTATCGAGATGTGTAAGGAAAGAGGAGCTACGGTTCTTGGTATCGTAAACGTGGTAGGTTCAACTATCGCACGTACAACAGATGCCGGTGTCTATCTACGCGTAGGCCCGGAAATCGGTGTTGCAAGTACTAAAGCTTTCACCGCGCAAGTCTCTATCCTTGCTATGCTTGCAATAGAACTCGGCCGTCGCAGACACCTTGACACACTCCGAACTTCTGAGCTTCTCAATGAGCTTAACGAAATACCCAATAAGATTGGTGAGATACTCAAGTATTCCGACCAAATCAAGGAAATCGCAAAAGAGTGCTGCGACAAAGAAAACTGGCTGTTCCTCGGAAGAGGCTTCAACTATCCAACCGCTCTGGAAGGTGCATTGAAGCTCAAGGAAATCAGCTACATCCATGCCGAAGGACTTCCGGCGGCAGAGATGAAGCACGGCCCAATCGCACTTATCACAGACGGAATGCCGGCGGTATTCATCGCCACAAGGTGTTCACACTATGAAAAGATCATCAGCAATATTGAGGAAGTAAGGGCAAGAGGCGGCAGAACAATCGTCATCGCCAATGAAGGCGACGGCGAAATAGAAAAATACGCCGACTATTTGATTACAATACCAAAGGTTGACGATGCTTTCGAACCACTGCTTGCGGTATTACCTCTGCAGCTTCTGGCATACCACTGTGCAGTACTCAGAGGTCACGATGTGGATAAACCACGAAATCTGGCAAAGAGTGTTACAGTAGAATAAAACTTAAAACCCTGATAGCGATAGAGTTATCAGGGTTTTTCATTGCCCTGATCTACCGGCATAATCTCAAAAACAGTAATATGAGGCGGCGACAATATTCGCATCGGCGGCCCCCAAGTGCCTGTGCCTCGACTTGTATAAAGCAAACTCCCATTCTCAAGACGATACAAACCATCCTGCATAGGATACTGCATTGCTGTCAAAAAATTAAATGGAAAAACCTGCCCCTTGTGAGCATGACCTGAAAGCTGCAGATCAAACAAACCGACTGCCATTGAATCAACTTCAGGACGATGTTTCAAGAATACAGTATATCTATCCTTATCAATTCCGTTAAACAACATGAAATCTTCGCCTGGCTCACCTCTGGCCGGGTCATCAATACCAGCAATATTCAGCTTATCGCCAACCTGAACAACTCTGCCCCTGAGCATTGTAAAACCGGCAGATTCCATAAACTCAATCGAATTATCAAGCCCAGCATAATACTCATGATTTCCGGTTACGGCATATTTACCCATAGGCGGGTTAAAGGAAGCCCATACCGGAGCCATTCCATCCAGGTGATTTATCTGAGCATCAACCATATCGCCGGTCGAAACGAGGATATCGGGCTGCAGGTCTTCCAGTTTTTCAATAACATCCACCAATTCACCTTTTTGCCGCATCAAGCCAAGATGCATATCAGAAACCTGTGCCACGACAAATTTATCATTCGCAGAAAATTTTGAAGAATAAAGCTTTACGTGTTCAACGCGAATATGAGAAGCCTCATAGTATCCATAACAGCAAACACATGCTGCAATCAGTAACAATATCGCGGAAACACGTTTGCTTCTTAACGAAATGGATATTGCCTGCGGCATTGCAAAGCCCAAAGCGGCTGCAATTATCTCCCATAAAATAAGTAAGACCGACAAGCTGAAAGCAATAAATACCGCCCCCATCCATATGAACGCAACCCATGCAAGTATTCTTGGTGCCAAGTGATAGTTGGCTTTTTCCAACAATCTCACCACAATAGGCATCAGCATCATCACAAACATAACACTAACGCAAGATATAATCAACGATCTCTTGCCTTTGAGCAACGGATATATACCCCAGAAAACAACTGAGTGAAGAAATGTGTATAGTGTCAAAAATATTGCAATGAATAATATCATCTTACCTTATCCTCTTGAATACAAAAAAATATATACTCGATTATACAAGGTTTTGCCCATTTTTAATGTCTTAAACGCCGATTTTTTAAAAAAAGAGTAATTTTTCCAAAAAATCATACATTTTTTTGAAATAAACAATTAAAATGAACGTTTAACTATATAAGCAAAAAGAAAGATCTTTTGACATGGAAACTAAAAAGAAAAACAGAAAACAGCTTTTAATTGAAGCGGCGTGTGAAGTCTTTTCCCAAAAGGGCTATCGCGATGCAACCATTGCTGATATATGTGAACGAGCAGAGAGCAACATAGCTTCTGTAAATTATTATTTTGGCGACAAGGAACATCTCTATGCGCAAGTCTGGAAATATGCTTTTGAAGAATCTCTTAAAGCCTATCCCCCTGAAGGAGATCTGCCATCCAATGCGCCCGCCACAGAAAGGCTTAAAGCAAGAATCGGCTCGCTTATGAACAGGATTCTTGACGATGGCAAAGTCGGGTATTTTTCCCGAATGCTGTTTACAGAAATGGCCAACCCTACCGATTCAATTGATGAAGTAATAAAGAAAACAGTAATGCCCCAAAAAGAACAATTTTTCGATATACTGAGTAAACTGCTTGGTGAAGCTGCTACAAAAGAGAATGTATGCCTTTGCGCTGTATGCGTGATGAATACCTGCATAATGTTCTCGATGCATAATCATATGCGAAAAAAAATACTGGTTCCCAAAGATGGTATGAACATTACTCGCGAAATGCTAATAGAACATATTTATACTTTTGCAATGGGCGGCATAGAGGAATGCCGTAAAAAATATTTAGAAGGAAAATAGATGAATATAACAATCAAATTTTTATTTGCGATATTATGCTGTATGATTTTAACATCATGCGCACAAAAAGAAACTGAGCTTGATATTGAACTTGATGTCCCCCAATCACTCGATGAAAAAAATGTAAGTTCAGAGTTCTCCACATCAGACAAATGGTGGGAGAATTTTGGCGATGCAGATTTAAACAATCTGATATCAACTGCACTTGATGATAATCTCTCTCTAAACCAGATGTGGCAAAGGGTAGAGCAAGCCAAGCAGGCAGCAGCAATATCAGGCGCAGACCTTGCCCCATCTGTAGACATAAGCGGCAATGCCGAGCGAAACAGAACTATCACCACCAACGACAAAAAAAGTTACAGCTCGCTGTATTCTACCGGACTGATAGTCAACTATGAGTTGGATATATGGGGACGTGTCGCAGCCAATGCAGCGGCAGGTATTTATCAATGGCAGGCAAGTGAAGAAGATTATAACGCTGCCAAAATAAGCATAGCATCACAGATAGCTAATGCATGGTTTGGATATATCGAAACAAATCGAAGGATTCAAATAATCAACCAGCAAATCAAACTCAATGAAGACACTCTCGATATTATTACAATGCAATTTAAACGCGGTCAGGCAGAAGCCGTTGATGTTCTTCAGCAAAGGCAACTCCTTGAATCAAGCCGCGGCGACAAAACTTTATTGAACTCCCAACTTGATATATTAAAAACCCAACTTGCAGTATTGACTGGAAAGTCACCGGGTAAGATTGAAATTCCAACAAGATATAATCTGCCGGAAATAAATTCAATGCCGCAAACCGGTTCAGTTAGCGAACTTCTGAATCGCAGGCCAGATATAAAATCAGCATATCTTAAAATTAAATCTTACGACAGAACGCTTGCCGCTGCTGTAGCCAATAAGATGCCGAAAATTAATCTAAGCGCAGCAATAGTTACAAGCGATGACCAGCTTAAAGGTTTATTCGACAGTTGGCAGTCAAATATTGCTGCTGATCTTATTATGCCGTTATTTGATTCAGGAAAAACAGAGGCCGAAGTCAAAAGACAGGAAGCACTCAAAAAAGAGGCAACTTACGCTTATATTGAAACTGTTTACAACGCAATCAAAGAAGTACGTGACGCTCTTTCACAAGAAAGAAATCAAGAACTCTATCTGGAAAGTCTTTCAAAACAAATGCAGCTTTCAAAACAATCTGTTGAAAGAATATTTGACAGTTACACAAAGGGTAGAAGTGATTTTCTTCGCCTGCTTTCCGTACAGTTGTCCGATCAAAATTTGGAACTAAGCATTGTATCGGCCAGAAAAAATCTTATCAGTTACAGGATAGATATTTATAAAGCTTTGGCTGGAAAAATAGAAATTTAAAAACGAAGCTGCAAAACCGAATCTATAATAAAACATAACTTAATAAAAAAATCTGGAATACAAATCATGAGTGAGCAAAAAAGTAAAGGATTAAAATTTATATTGATAACAATCAAAACCATAATTCCAATATTGATTTTGATCGTTGGAATTGGTGCAGGCGGTTATCTTATGAAAACAAGACCAGTAGCAAAAAAGAAAACAGCTCAACCAACTCCTACAAGAGTCAATATAATAACTGCAAAAGAGAATGATAATAAAATTAAAATTGAAGCAATGGGAACAGTTAAGCCTGCTCTCAATGTTGAAATTAAATCTCAAGTAAGCGGTGAGATTATTTATGTATCTCCCAACTTCGTACCTGGCGGAAGATTTGAGAAGGGAGAAGTGATTATCAAAATCGATCCACGTGATTACGAGTTGGCTGTCAAACAGAAGAAACAGGAACTAACTCAGGCGAAAGCAAACTTAAGACTTGAATACGGCCAGCAGTCAATAGCCAAGAAAGAATATGAACTTCTTGGAGAATCAATATCCAAAGAAGATGAAGAATTCGTTTTAAGAAAGCCTCAACTGCTCAAAGCAGAAGCAGAAGTGGAACGCCTTGAAGCACAGCTTGATGAAGCAAAGCTTAATCTTGAACGTACCGTAATAAAGGCTTCTTTTAATTCTACTGTGCAGCAGAGATATGTCAACCTCGGCTCAAGTGTAAACAGCGGAGGAGAACTCGTATCGTTATACGGAACAGATGAATACTGGGTAGAGATATCACTACCTGTAGATGAGCTTCGGTGGATAAGAATTCCGGAAAGTATCGAAAGCAAAGGTGCAACAGCAAAAGTATTTATTCCGGGTTCGACGAATGATTCTTACAAACAAGGACATGTATTCAGACTTCGGTCGGAACTTGAAACACAAGGACGGATGGCAAGAATCTTAATAAGCGTAAGTAAACCACTTTTGAGTAAACGTGATGATACAACAGAGCCTCCATTATTGGCAGGATCATTTGTACGAGTAGAGATAGAAGGTACAACATTAAAAGACAGTATTAAGATCCCAAGACGTGCATTAAGAGATAATAATAAAATATGGATTAACAATAACAACAAACTGAAAGTCAGGGAGATTTCTCCTATCTATAAAGACAGCAATTATATCTATACCATAGAAGGCATAGAGAATGGCGAAAAGGTCATTACAAGCGATATAGCCTCACCGATAGAAGATATGATCCTTAAAATAGAGGAGAATGAACAGCAATGAGTATACTTAAGAAAAGAAGATACAGAGGCCCTATCGGCTGGATGGCCGGTCATACAGTAGCTTCAAACCTGATAATGCTTTTTTGCATAATCGGGGGTTTCATGATGCTCAGCCATATAAAACAGGAAGTATTCCCTGATCTTACTCTCGACATGGTAACTGTTACAGTTCCTTATCCGGGAGCAAGTCCTGAAGAAGTCGAACGTGGAATTGTACTATCAATAGAAGAATCCGTGCGCGGGCTTGACGGCGTAAAAGAAGTAAGCTCCACTGCAAATGAAGGAGTTGGAACAGTTACCATCGAACTTCTCGAAGGTGAAAATCTTCAGAAACTGTCACAAGATATACAGAACGAAGTCGATCAGATAACAACATTCCCAGAAGATGCTGAGGAACCTCAGATTACGGTTGTGTCAAGACAACGAGGAGCTATATCACTCGCAATATATGGTGACGTTAACCCATCTGTCTTGCATGAACTTGGTGAACAGATACGTGACGAACTTCTGCAACTGCCAACAGTAACACAACTTGAACTTACAGGAGTAAGACCTCTTGAAATCAGCATTGAAGTGCCACAGGAAAATTTGCGAAGATACAACCTTACATTGAGCCAGATATCTCAGATTATTGGCAGCTCTGCCATAGAGATACCTGGAGGCGGAGTTAAGACAGCTGGTGGAGAGATACTTGTCCGTATGAAAGAACGCCGTGATTACGGCAGACAATTCGCAACACTTCCAATCATTACTACCGATGACGGTACACAAGTACTACTTGAAGATATAGCTCAGATCAAAGATGGTTTTGAAGACACTGATTATTACGCAACCTACAATGACCTGCCGGCTGTTATGATAGAAGTTTACAGAGTAGGTGAACAGACTCCTATAGAAGTCGCAGACTCTGTCATGGAATACATCGAAAATAATAAAGAGGCTCTGCCACCAGGAATAAAACTCAGCATACTGGAAGATCGCTCTGACATATTCAGGCAGCGAATCAATCTTCTTGTTAAAAATGGTGCAATGGGTTTGGTCCTTGTATTGATTGTTCTCGGACTTTTTCTTGAACTGCGACTTGCTTTCTGGGTAATGCTTGGTATTCCAATCTCATTCCTTGGGTCTTTTCTGATACTCCCATTATTTGGGGTAAGCATCAATATGGTTTCAATGTTTGCCTATATTATTGCTCTTGGTATCGTAGTCGATGATGCAATCGTAGTTGGCGAAAACATTTACTATCTTCATCAGAAAGGAATGCCGTTTCTTGAAGCAGCCGTAAAAGGAGCGAAAGAAGTTGCAATGCCAGTTACGTTCAGTATTCTCACTAACATAGCTGCCTTTATGCCTCTGTATTTCATACCTGGCATCATGGGGAAAATATTCCTTATGATACCTACAGTAGTAACCATAGTGTTTTTAATCTCGTTGGCCGAATCTCTTTTCATTCTGCCATCACACCTTGGGCATCAAAAAGACAGGAAACGCAAAGGATTGTCAAGATGGTTCCATCAACGCCAACAAGGATTCAGCCGCAGATTTACACACTGGGTAAATGATATATATCAGCCTTTCCTTGACAAATCACTTCGTAACAGGTATATAGTTTTGTCAACAGGCGCAGCGATTCTTATAATAGCGATATGTTATGCCGCAAGTGGAAGAATGGGTTTCGCTCTTTTCCCCACAGTTGAATCAGACTTTTCTGTAGCAACAATCACACTCCCTTACGGCGCACCCGTAGAAAAAACGGAAGCTATTGCAAAAAGATTATATAAAGCCGCAAGAGAAGTTGTAGATGAATCCGGTAAACAAGAATTAGTGGAAGGTATTTTCTCTGAAGTAGGAGCTGGCGGAAGTCATGTAACAAAAATACGAGTCTATCTCGCAGATGCAGATGTTAGGGAAAAAATAATGAGTACCGAAACATTCACAAAGAGGTGGCGTGAAAAGACCGGCCCTATAGTAGGTGCCGACAAAGTACTTTTTGAAGCTGACGCCGGAGGTCCAGGTTCAGGTGCATCACTTACAGTGGAATTAAGCCACCGAGATATCGACGTACTTGATAAAGCAAGTGCAGAGCTTGCGGCAGAACTTGAAAACTATCCCAGAGTTGCTGATATAGACAGCGGTTACCAAAAAGGTAAGCAACAGATAGATTTCACGGTTACTCCTCAAGGTAAGAGCCTTGGCTTAACCGCTTCTTCAATAGCAAGACAAGTTCGAAATGCGTTCTATGGCGCAGAAGCGATAAGACAACAACGCGGAAGAAATGAAATCAAGATAATGGTTCGCCTTCCTGAACAGCAGAGAATATCGGAATATGATATTGAAAATCTCATATTGAGAAATTCAGAAGGAAAAGAAATAATGCTTCGTGAAGCCGCTAAAGCCCAAAAAGGCCGCGCATACACGAATATATCCAGACGTGAAGGACGTCGTGTTGTAACTGTATCTGCCAATGTAACACCGAGAGACAAGTCCGGTGAAGTATTAGCAAACCTCAAGAAAGATGCACTTCCCAAACTCATGAAAAAATATCGTGGTTTGACATACAGCTTCGAAGGAAGACAAGCCGATCAAAGAGAGAGTCTTGGGAGTTTGAAATCAGGATTCTCGATAGCAATGCTTGTTGTGTTCGCACTTCTGGCAATCCCTTTTAGAAGTTATCTTCAGCCGCTTATCGTTATGGTAAGCATTCCATTTGGAATTGTCGGAGCGATAATCGGACATATAATCATGGGATATTCACTAAGCATTGTAAGCATGCTTGGTATAGTAGCATTGGCAGGAGTTGTTGTTAACGACTCTCTTGTATTGATAGAATTTGCAAATCGGCGACGTCAGGAGAATAAAGATACTGCTCATGATGCAGTGCTTGCTTCAGCAACCCAAAGATTCCGACCTATTCTGCTTACTACATTGACCACATTCGGCGGACTTATGCCGATGATATTCGAGACAGAACGCTCGGCGAGATTCCTGATACCTATGGCGATATCACTTGGCTTTGGTGTGGTGTTTGCGACAAGTATAACACTGCTTCTTGTACCTTCTTTATATATGGTAGTAGAAGACATAAAAGACAAGGCAGAAAAAACAAAAGAAAAAGCCGCAGAACTTTCACCTCTGACAAATTAAGAAACAAAAAAAGGCTTGTGGTTTTAATACCGCAAGCCTTTTAAAAATCTGTTAATAACGCTTAAAAAGAATTCGCTATTCCATCTGCTATAATAGAAGCAACCTTACTTCGATATGAAGAACTGTTCAGGGCCCTGGCCTCACGATAGTTACTCAAATATCCAACCTCAACAAGCGTTGCCGGTTTGGGATGCTTTACGAGAACACGATAATTCGCTTTTCTCACACCCCTTGTCTTTATTCCATTTTTCTCAAATTGTCTTATAATTGAATCGGCTATCTTACGGCTTTGGGTCGTAGACTGGCGAGCTATATAACACGAAGGCCCTGAAATAGATGAATCACCTATATAGTCCGCGTGTATTGAAACAAAAATATCAGCTCTGTATCTGCCTACCAAAGCAGCGCGGTCATCAAGCTCGATAAAAGTATCATTCGACCTGGTAAGCCTTACATTAGCTCCCATGGAACTTAGTTTTGCGGCAACCTTCTTGGCTACATCAAGGTTGATATTCTTTTCCGGAGTGCCTAATGAAGAGCCAAGTTTAATCCCGAGTGTACCAGGATCTTTACCGCCGTGACCTGCATCTATCAAAATTGTCTTACCCTTTACCGAACTGGTTGAAGGCTGGTAGGAAGGGTAGGAAGGCACTGGAGTATATGCAGTTGCAGGTTTATCGTAATGACGAAGTCGATTATCTATCCCGCTAACTTCAGGACATGGAGGAGCACAACCTGTAATACTCAGAACAACTGCTGCCAGTAAAATTACTCCGATCAGTTTTTTCGTATTCACTTTACACTCCTTTTTTCAAAAATCAAAAGGCTGACGGAATAAAACCGCCAGCCATATTAGAAATCAAACTTCAAATTTCCGGCCGGTGAGCTTTTCGTAGCACTCTATATATTTGGCCGAAGTATTTTGTACGATATCATCAGGAAGAATAATACCCTTGCCAGATTTGTCAAAATTTATCTCTTCAAGATAATTTCGCACAAACTGCTTATCATAACTTTCCTGATCACGACCCATTTCATATTTATCCGCGGGCCAGAAACGTGATGAATCTGGAGTAAGCACCTCATCGATAAGTATGATCTTTCCATCAATAACGCCCCACTCAAATTTTGTATCAGCAAGTATTATACCTTTTTCAAGAGCATATTTCCCTGCTTTTTCAAATATTTCAATACTCTTAGCAGCTATGTAATCGGATGCTTCTTTACCAATAATCTTCTCGCATTCAGCAACAGAAATATTCTCATCATGTTCGCCAAGCTCCGCTTTTGTAGATGGAGTAAACAGAGGCTCAGGAAGTTTCTGGCATTGTTTCAATCCCTCAGGAAGTTTATGACCGCAAACTTCTCCGGTCTTGAGATAACTCTTCCAGCCACTTCCCGTTATATAACCGCGAACTATGCACTCAACAGGAAGAACCTTTGTCTTTTTCACGAGCATACTTCGGCCGGTAAGCTCGGTTTTATGCTCATTAAACGGCACAGGAAGTTCCTCAACCTTACTTGTAATAAGATGATTTTCAATATCGCCGGCAAAAAGATCAAACCAAAATTCGGATATCTTGGTAAGAACCTGCCCTTTATGAGGAATACCGTTTTCCATTATCACATCGAAAGCACTGATCCTGTCGGAAGCAACTATTAAAAGTTTGTCACCCAAGTCATAAATATCACGTACCTTGCCATGATGGACATTACCACTATCAATATTTGTCTGCAGAACTGTTTGAGTCATTTTAATGAGTTTCCTTATATTTAATTTGTCGGCATGCCTTGACAGCAGGCATATTTACACAATGATATAATAATTAATCGGCATGTCAAAGTCAAGGAAGCTTTAAAAAACTCCAATGGTCTATAGTTGTTTAAATAAAAAAAGCCCCCGGTTTTTTTTGACCGAGGGCTTTATATTTACATTAAGAACAGTTTACATCGTTGTGTCATCTGTCGTGTCGTCTGTCGTGTCGTCGCCTGAACCACCTCCTGTAACAGAGTTTGCGGGATCATATCCCGGAGGGTAATAGGTGATACCGTCTATCATGAGTATCCAGTGTATTACATCCTCATAGTTCATCTCAACATAGTTGTAACCGACAGTCACGATTTGCGGCTGCTCAATAGCAGTGTATGCATTCTCGTTTGTCGCAGAGTCACCACAGATCACTTTCCACTCAAGCATCTTGCCTGGATAAGGACCGACATTAACCTTCCAGATAATAGTACTGTTAGAGTTATCATCTGTACCTGTACTTACCTCATAGTAAAGAGGATCAAGTGTCTCGTTAACAACACCGCCCGCATATATCCTTGGGCTTGAATAAGAACCCTTGGTCAGACATATGAACTGATACCATACCGGTCCGGAAGCATCTTCACTCTCAGTGAGTGCCTCGATTGTCTGCCATGCGTCCTCTTTACCACTGAAGAACTGACTTGGTTCATAAACCTGCTCCGCCCTGAATATACAGGATAGAGGGAATGGCTTATCGCTATCTATCACAGAAGCGGCATTAGCCATAGCCGAAGCCTCTTCGGACCAAAGTCCTTCATTGTAGTTTCGAGAAGTATCACGTGTCTTGACACGATAAGTGTAAAGCTCACCAACAGCAAGATCGGTATCTACGTATTCCGGATCACTCTGCCATGTACTGTTGTGGCCATTGCCGCTTGTACACTCGAAGAAGTATTCAACATCGTACGCTTCCGGATCAATCGCTGTTTTCGCAACCATTCTTATGCTCGCAACGCCGTCTACCACAGATGCTGTCTGAGGAGTAGTCTCCCATTTAGCCTTAGTAGGCTCAACAGATGTTGGATCAGTTATTGGTGCCTGTGAATCATCACCTGCTCTGGTTCTTACTGCAAGAGAAGCAAGAGTTGTATTACCATTGCTGTCACGTGCATAGCAAACATAAGCATACTCATCATCAATGACCAAGCCAGTATCAGTATATGTACGATCGGTTATCCAACCGCTGTCATGACCGTTTCCGAATGTACACTCGAAATAGTACTCTATAGTGCCGATACAGTTATCAATCACAGTACTGGCTGTCATTGTTATAGCCGGCTCACCGGAACCCGCCGAAACAGGCTTTCTCTCCCAGGTCATGCGTCTAACCACATCCTCAGAGAAATCACTGTCAACAGTTTCACCATCTTCACCAAGTATCGGCTGAGGTGCGATTTTATCAGTTACCCCTACGGAAGCCATAGCGGTACTATCAACATAGTTAACAATACCATCCTGATTTATATCCGTACCATGACACCAATATGGATAGTCACACCTATCGAGCCAGTAGTCAAGCCCCCAAAGAGCCCACTCATTAGGACTTATCACACCATCAAAATTGAAATCACCAGCAAGGCCGGATGTTACCGGCAAGGTGTAGTGATAACCCATATCAACAGTGTTATTATCAAGTATACTGTCAACCCTTGTGGTATGACGATAAATATTATAATCTCTGGCTTCACCAGCACCAGCATCAATACAAGGGCTGTTAGCATCTTGACCGGCACTGATTGCACTGAGATAATAGAAATCTTCAACAGCCCATAAAGGATCTGTTGTTATATTAGAGGAAGCAGGATCCCATATATCCATATCAACATTATAGTTTATAGTACTGCTTCCTTCCGTATAAACAGGAGAACCATAACTTATCTGCGGCTCACCTTCTTCAACAGGGAATCTTAGGCGACCAATAGCAGAACTATTTCTATTTCTCGCTATCAGAGCAGTTGTTGCATTATCAAGGAACGCTCCTTCCACACCTGAACCCTCAAGCTCATAGAATGTTCCAGGTATACCTGTTCCCTTAGAGAATCCTACCCTTGCGGTCGTACCGCCAAGCCCATCTGTTCCGCCATCAGCATCACCGGCTTCCCACTGAATCTGATCATAATTGAATTCGATATCAAAATCGTTTTCACCTCTATCGGAACGTTCAATAAGAACAAGCTGGAAATTGTTAAGCTTATCCTGTTTCTGATCGTAATATCCAACATTGATATAGTTTACAAAGAAAGCATCACAAGTTATTAGTTGTCCATTTTCTTCAATATCCACAGTTCCGCGTCCATAGCTGATAGTGTTGCCGCGACTGGTATCAACATCAGCATGGAATGGTGCGATTATAGGAGTCTCCACATTAGTGCTCAGCAAGAATTCACTGAAAGTCGTAACCGGCTCCCAGAAGCTTATGCAGCCATTGTCACTGACATAGACTCTATTTGTGGTAAGCCCATAGAAGTTAACGGTAAATCCAAGATCAACGAGGTCTGTTGAAGTATTCGTCAATGCAGGAAGTTCAAAATAATCTTCCGTTTCATCAACTATGATCTGTCCCTCATCATCACTGTTTATACCCCTTATCGCCACAAGGCCTGTATCAACAAACGGAGGCTCTTCTTTAAGCGGCTCTATGAGACTATAACGTATATCAGCATTTGAAGGCTCTCCATCATGAGGCTCACAAACCGCTATCTGCGAACCATTAGAGCAAAGATTGCCGTAAAGAATACTGTTGATTATTGAAACAGTACTTACATCACTGATAAGAATTCCGCCACCTTTACCACCGGCTGCTGTAACCGCGTTATCGGCCACCGTACAGTTGATAAGCTGTGGATCAGAATGGGTAGCAATATTCATACCACCACCGCCAAGACCGGCATAGTTACCAGCAAGCAAACAGTTGCGAAGATACATATTGCTGTAATCGCTAAGAGATTCTACATCATAAAGACTTTTGCCGGAAACATACACAGCACCGCCAAAACCACCTGTCATGTTCTCTCTGAACTTACAGTCATTAAGTTCTGTCTTGGCACTGTAAGCCGCAATAGCTCCACCATGGCCACTCTTGTCATACTGATCTTCAGATATAGGATCGATCAGATTACCGTCTGCATCATAAACTTCCGGAATATCTTCAAGCTGTATTATGGATCTGTTCGCTGTAAAATCTGAACGAACTACCATAGTATAACCTGCCGCAAGATTTACCAGATCATTCATACCAGGTGAATAATCAAAATCCATATATACTAAAACGTCCCCATTGCTTGACGGAGTAACGTACTCTACTCTTGAGAGGTAACGAATATCAGAATCATTACCGCCTGCAATTGCTACTGCACCACCAATATCTGATTCATTTTCGACAAATTCACAATCTTCGATAATGACACTTTCTATAGTGTTGTCACTATCGATGTATCCTGTATTATCGACACATATGGCACCACCCATTACGGCCTGGTTACCTTCAAAATAGCAACTTACAAACTTAGGCCTTGAGTTTCTCTGTGCATAAACGGCACCACCATTACTCTGATAGTCATTTGAGTTTACTATAGTACCACCATCAGGATGAGTAGTCGGCACTTCCCAATTTGCAATATTATTCTTAAACGAACAATCCTCAAAGAGAGGTTTACTCATAGCATCACAGAATACAGCACCGCCGTATGAAGGTACCCTTGTATGATCAGTTGGGGTTCCGGTATGATTTGTTATACCAGAAGAACCACTTGTAGCGCTGCAGTTCTCAAAATAACAATTCCTTATCACTGGTTCAGCACCTATACCAATATACATGGCTCCACCACGACCGGCATATTGAGACTTTTCTTCCTGTGCAGGATAATAAGGCTTCTTCTCATGCGGCAATACAAATCTGAAACTATTTGCAACACCTTCTACATCATCTTCTTCACTAAACCCAGGCAAAGAAGTCGTATGGGCAACATATGGCCACCATAAAGCGGCCGGGTCGCCCCATAATCCAGGCATCGATTGGAGACCTGGCCCCATGCCGCCATTTCCACCATGACCACCTTCAGCCGAAAGATTAACAAATTCACAATCCTCAAAGAGAGGATTACAGTAGTTATCAATATAAACACCGCCGCCAAAACTAATGCCCGGCCAACCGCCATCTCCTTCAGTACTTGAGGCGCCATCACCTCCATTACCAATGCTGTATGTACCATTGATAAGACGACAGTTTGTTATCGTTGGAGAAGAAACTGTCCATGTCTCGCTAACAGAATCGTAACTTGAGAGAAGTTTCATTATGCATCCGCCACTGCTAGTTGCATGATCACCATCCGGATAGGGATTACATGTAGTTCCACCATCACATGCATCAGCTGTACCGTATGTAATGTTCCTCTGATCGAAAGTGATATCTCTGATTATTGTATTACGACCAACATTATGAAAAATCAAGATACCATCCCTGATAATCGTAGACTCCGGATTACCTGGGTCACCACCCTGTATAGTAACAGGTTTATCTATGGTTGTCCAAATAGACGGATCGTCAGGATTAGTATTCTCGGTAAAATGATGCTCACCAGGAAGCAACTGTATCACATCACCATCTTTAACATCAGGATGAAGGAGGGCCTTACGAAGAGAATCAAACATGCCATCGCCTTGAGGACCTACGGTCCATACCTGCGGCTGATAGAACTCGACATAAACATCCTGATAGTTCTGCATTACTGTTACCTGATTCGTTCTCGATAGTGAAGCATCGTCATCTGTACCGTGCCAGCGTATTTTATGCTCTGGTTCATCAGGTATTGCCTCAAGTTGAACAACCTCTCCTCTCTGATATGTTTTAACAGGAGATTCTTCACTATTTTGGTATACGGTACCGTTACCTGTAGTGATAACAATACGCAAAGTCGCCTGCGCTTCACCAAATACAGCATATATCTCATTAACAGTATCAAGTGGCACAACTATTTTATAAGGTATTCCCTCAACACCGTTATCAACATACATCAGCTGACCATCAGTATCATAAAGTCCGTAATAATCTCCATCAGGATTATCTTCAGTTATCTCAGTAAGCAGATTACCGGAACTGTCAGTCCATTGGTAGAACATGTAGCCTGTACTTGCGATAGCCGTAACAGTAACCTGTGAGTGAGGTTTGAAAGGACTCACTGGATCAGTAATAACACTTCCGCCTCTGGCAGGAATAACATTTACAGTTAATGTCTCTGTCTCGGAATAAGGTGCGTTTGGATCTGTATAATGATAACCTATATCCGCTATGCCTGTATCATAGACTCCATCAGTCCTCATACTTTTATCGCCAAGATTATAATCATCGGCCAAACCAAGGCCTCCGTCATAACATGGGCTTGTTGCAGAAGTTCCACTTTCTGATGCAACATCTCCATTTGCATCCAGTACCTGTCCGGCATCAGCGTGACTCAGATAATACGAACCCAGACTACCTTCAAGATACATTGGATCCTCAACAAGGTTATTTGCACTTCCCGGCATTGAATCTATGGACGCTGCACTCGCCAAACCGATAACACCATCATCAAAAATGGCACCATCAGGATTGTTGTAATACAGACAATTATTGGAAACCAGACTTGAAAATGCGCCACTCTCATAGATAGCATAGTTGTCAGCGTTAGTGAATATGCTGTTTATAACATCAATGTAATTATTATCATCAACATAGATTCCACTGCCATATCTTGATACGTTATTATCTGCAGTAGCATTAATAATCGTCACATAGGAATTGTCCGTCGGTGTTCCATAAAGATAGACAGCACCACCCCACCAGTTTGAAACATTCTCAGTAATAAGCAAATTATACATATCAACTGTTGAAGAGTGGATGCTTATACCACCACCAAACATTTCAGATCTGTTACCCGTCATTACAGCATTTGATATCTCAGACGAAGGAGACCCCTTGATAAAAACAGAGCCGCCATCAGCGAAACATTGATTACCGGTAAAATCAGAGTCAACGACCTGAGCAGTAGAATACTCTACCATCAGGGCACCACCATCACTGCCGGCAATATTTGAAGTAAAATCACTGCCCTCAATCGCCACTGAACCGTTATCTCCTCCACAGAATATCGCACCACCACCATAAGGCGGGAAGGCAATAGAAGTAGAGTTGCCAAAGAAATCAGTATCGGTTATTGATAATAGTGAATCCTCACCGTAAAGGGCACCACCGCTATACTCAGCAGAGTTATTATCAAAATGAGAATCAATTGTAGAAACTACAGATTCCTTAGCAGCAACACATCCACCATTACCATTGGCCACATAATTGAGATAAAAATCACAGGCATTTACATCAATCAGTGCCGAGTTCTCGGCATACACAACGCCACCGTCAAAACCGGCAGTGTTATTATAAAGCTGCGAGGAGTCAAGTGTAAGTGAAGTTCCACTTAGATATATAGCGCCACCATTCTGCAGAGAAGCATTATCATAAATAAAGCAAGAATTTAGGTCAATAGTACTGTCTACAGCATACAACGAAGCTCCATAGTCACCCATATTTTCTCTAAGGCCGCAATTGGTCATGTTAAGCGTAGAGTTAGCAGTAACTTTTACTGCTGAACTCGCAGCCTTTTCAATATATATACCATCCATTGAAACAGTTTCGCCGCCTTCAATTGTAACCAGAGGCAAAGCTTCATCAACAGTATAGCACTCATCAACCGTTATAAAGGCCATATCTGGTAAGTTCGGATCATCAATAAGACCGAAATTAAGACTCAAGCCATTCGTATTTATATTCTCGTAATACCAGCTGTAATCATAAAGAAGGATAGAATCGCCATCGGCTGCCGCATCAATAGCCGCCTGAATCGTGTTGTATTCAGTTTGAGCAACACCATCGTCAAGCAGAACAGGTGTACCGGCTATCATTCTAAGCATAGAATAGAGATTCAACCGGCCCTCACTCACACACAAACCGGCAAGTGGATCGATCTTGTCTGACGATTCATACATTATCTCCATAGCCTTGAGCGGTAACTGACCGTCAGGCCACACGCAGTCAGGATCCGCTGACATATCAGCTGTAGTATCATTAAGGAAAGAATGCATCAAGGCAAAAGCACCGGCTACTTGAGGAGCAGCCATTGATGTACCACTCATAAACGCAAGCATAGAACCTGGATACGTACTCAAAATATTACTTCCAGGGGCGGCAATGTCAACTGTAGTTCTTCCGTAATTACTGAATCCACTGACATTGTCAGATTCATCCGTAGACATAACGGATACTATATTAGGAAGATTATAACTTGCCGGATAAGCCGGAGTTACATCATTATTATTTGTTTCATTTCCGGCAGATGTGACAAAGACTATACCACTGTCACCGGCTTCACTGATCAACTGATAGGCAAGCTCCGAATAACCATACCCTCCGAAAGAATAATTGATCACGTCAGCACCCATTATAGTTGCATAATAAACACAATAGGCGAAATCAAGCATTGTGGCCGAGCCGCCAGAATCATCAGCAGACACCTTCAATGCCATCAGGCTTACTGCGTGGTTGACACCTACAACACCAGCGCCATTCCCAACAGCACCTACAATACCGGCAACATGAGTTCCATGACCCTCAACATCGTTAGGGTCATTATCCCAATCGTCTTCCTCTTCCATTTTTTCACCGGCAAAGTCGAAACCAATAAGATCATCCACAAGACCATTGCCATCGTCATCAACCTCGGGAAGACCATTCAATTCGGCGTCATTAGTCCATATATTATCGAAAAGATCAGGATGAACATATTCAACACCGGTATCAATCACGGCAACAACAGTATCCCTGGAACCAGTTGTATAACCCCAGGCATACTCAGACTGCATAACCTGATGACACCACTGATCTCCATAATACCCGTCAGTAGGCACTACTTTAGTAGGTAATGGAGCATTAGTTTTATAAATATAGTTAGGTTCTACGAACTTAACATTAGATGATTGAGCAAAAGTATTTATACCGGAATCAACTGTAGAACTAACTGGCAGTTCTACGAGTGCAAGCCCCTTTTTAACCATCGTTGCATCTCTGGCAATCGCAGCCTCAGGCATAACCGTAGTAACAGCCTGATCGAGAATAACGGTGCTTGAAACCGGCCCCTTCATTGATTCAGCAATACTATCAATATACTTGTCGTCAAAGCAGACGACCAACTGTCCCTCGACGTATTCCGGCT
The DNA here is from genome assembly GCA_044440125.1 of Sedimentisphaeraceae bacterium JB056. GTDB lineage: Bacteria > Planctomycetota > Phycisphaerae > Sedimentisphaerales > Sedimentisphaeraceae > JBITAJ01. Next base: position 282,151 of record JBITAJ010000004.1, read on the forward strand.
CAGACGAAGCCCAAACCGACCCAACCAAACCCAACACAAAGATCAGTAAGCTGATAATACGTTTTGTCATACAAATACCCTATAATATAATTTAGTTATGATAACTGCGAAAATATACGGCAGCCATTACAGCACCGTATATTCATATATGTATGTTCGAGGCCGGAAAACCGGCCTCGAACTTAATAAACTGGAAATATATATTAGAAACGACTTTCCATAGCTGCAACCGCATCTCTTTCCTGCTCATCCTGCAAGATTATTGTAGGCTTAACAAGTATCAACAAGACGCTGTTATCTTTTACTTTGCTCCTGTTTTCAAACAACCTTCCAAATACAGGAAGCTTACTCAATACAGGAACACCTTCATCCTTGTTTATCTCACCGGTAAGTTTCTGACCACCGATAAGCAGCGTACCGCCATCAGGTACGGTAACCCTTGTTCTTACATCAGCAATCTGCGAAACAGGCAGCTGAATCGGGTAAACCTCACCGGTCTCAGTATCCGGAATATCGTATGTTTCAAAATCAGTCTTGGTATAAGAAGTCATTATACGAAGAAGAACATACTTTTTATCAGCTGTTATTGTCGGAGTAACATTGAGAACTACACCGTCACGAATAACTGAAATCTCAGGGTCTGCAATCGAAGTGATCACTGGATTATCACCGGTTGTTGTATTCTCTTCAAATTCATAGTCTGCAACATAAGAGAACTCTGTCTCAACCCTGATACCGGCACTTTCGCCACTAAGCACTGTAACCTTAGGAGCATTCAAATTCTTAGAATCTTTATGTGCCTGTGTCGCTTCAAGAATAAAGCTGACCTGAAGATCATCAAGTACATAGCCGCCTGATACAGTAGAAGCCAAAGCACCTGCCAAAGAACCAGGTACACCAGTTGATTCCGGTGAAGCACCATTAGCACTATCCTGATCAATGACTATTGACTGCCAGTTTGTATCGTCCGGATTTATAACTACATCGAGATCGAGTCCTATTTCTTCAAGGAAGTTTTCGGTAACCGTCAGGAACCTTGCCTCAATGGCAACCTGCTCACCAAGTGAAGAACGGAGATCATCAATTAACTCACGAATCTTCTCATGATTTTCGAGTGTCTGACGAATTACAAGAACATTGTTTGAATAAGTAGTCAGGCTCGCTTCACCACCGGCATCATACCAACTTTCAGGATCAATAGTTTCCTGTATAAGCTGTATAATTGCTGATGCGCGTCCCTGAGCTTCCTGACGCATAGTATCACTGTCGTAGTCCTGATCATCATCATTGCTGCTGCTTCTGCTACTGCTGCTGCTTCCGCCGCCGCCACCGCCGGCACTACGTCCACCACCCTGATTACCATAATCAGTAGTGTCCATATCAAAGTTAAATTCTGCTGATGGACTCAAAAGCTCTGTAACATCATACTTACGTACAACAAGCTTATCAGGAAGAGACTCAGCAGTTGCGATTCGTATAACACCATCAGTTACAACATAGCTGATATCAGCAAGACCGCCTGCCACTGATGAAAGAAGGAGGCTAAGACCAAGCTTTGCCTTTACAGGAGCAGGAATTGTAAGATTGATAGGTGTATTTCTGTCAACAAAAGCGTTCTCATCAAGATCTGTCCAGAGCACAACGATAGTTACCGGAGGCTCCATTGAATTGGCAAGAATATCAATAGCTTCGCCGAATGTCATGTCTTCGTAGAAAGAAGTAAGATCGACTGTCTGCTCAAGAGCACGGTAAACAGAAAGATCTTCTGGTGCGAAGTCGTTGTCCTGCTGAGATTTACGTCTTTCAACGATATCCTTCCATGTCTTAGGATATGTTACTTCATCAGAATAAGGAATTGACGCACGATCTGAATTGAGAAGAGTCTCAATTTCCTGCTCATGCTTTTCTTTCTCTATAGAAAGCTGCTCACGCCATGTGATCGTTTCTTCGATTGTTTGCTTCTGAAGAAGAGCAATACTGTTGAGAGGATCTATCGCAAGAAGTGCCTCAAGCTGTGCAAGAGCCTCTTTATATCTCTGCTCTCTCTGGAATGCCATAGCGTTGGCAAGATAATCTTTCACCGCACGCTGTCTTTGCGCTTCAACGTTAGAACGTATCTTTTCCTGAAGCTGCTCTGTTTCAATACGCTTGACCTTGGCTTCCTGAGCAGCGGCCTTAGCCTGTGCTGCATCAATTTGTGCCGAAAGCTCGTCAAGCTGACTCTTATACTGGTTATAAAGTGCATCGCCGAGAAGCATTTTTGTCTTCTCTACATTTGCGTAAGCTACTGCCAAAGCACCCTTTGCAGCAGAATAATCTCCCGCTTCGATAGCTTCGTTAGCCTTCATTACAGAGTCAGAAACAATCGCCTGAGTATAATCTCTCTGACGGTCTCTCTTCTGCTGGATAACTCTTATATAGCTGTCTTCTTTGAGCTCTTGCTCTGTCTTGGCAACAGATTCATCTGCATCAGTAATTTGTGTATCAGCCGCTGCTTCAACTTTCTGAACATCTGCCTTTTGGGCATCTGCCATAGCTTTGGCTTGTGCAGCTTCCGCCTCTTTGGCTGCCTTAGCATCTGCTAAAGCCTTGGCCTCAGCAGCTTTACGTGCCTTTTCCTGCTCAGCGGCAACTCTTGCGGCCTCTGCCTTTGCTGCAGCTTCTGCTTCTTTAGCCGCCTTGGCATCTGCTAAAGCCTTAGCTTCAGCAGCTTTGCGTGCTTTTTCCTGCTCAGCGGCAACTCTTTGAGCCTCAGCCTTAGCTGCTGCTTCCGCCATTGCCTTCTCTTCTGCCGCGGCTTTTTCCGCAGCTTCAATCTGAGCAATTTTATCAGCTTCGATCTTCTTATCGATCTTATTCATATAGTAATCGGCATCTCTACCAAAGAAATAAGCGATATCAACGCCGCTTGCTGCTACCTTAGCAAAACCTTCTTTGGCTTCCATCAGCTTGCCTTCGTTGTAAAGCTCGTAGCTCTTATCGAAAACAGTCTTCATTTCAGCTCGCATATCCGGCTGAACTTGTTTAGGTGCCATCTGAACAGCTTCTTCTGTTTTAGCCGCTGTTTTTTCCACTTCCTGCTTAGCAGGCTCAGTTGCGACTTCAACCTTGGCTGAATTCTGAGCATCTTCAATTTTAGAAAGGAAGTAATCACTGTCCTGCCCAAACCAACGGCTTACATTAACACCACTGGCCTTAACTTGCTCAAAACCGGCCTTTGCTGCCGCAAAATCGCCTTCTTTGTAGAGTTCATAACTCTTAGCAAAGAGAGCTTCCATAGCATCCTTTGCTTCTGCAAGCTTAGCCTGAGCCGCATCTTTTCTTGTCTGAGCTTCTTCTTTTTGAGCGTCACTGGCATATTCATTGCCTTTAACCTGCTCAAAAGACTCAATAGCCTTGGCATAACTTCCACTCTCATAAGCTTTAATGCCTTCATCAAGCTGAGAAGCAGCAGAACTTCTGTAACCCAAGGCTTCATTAACCTTGCCAAGAAGCTCCTCGATTTCTGAAGCCTGTTCCTTTGTAAAGATGTCCTGATACTCAGTCTTTACTGATTCAAGACTCTCTTTAGCTGTTGGATAAAGACCCTGCTCATACTGAGAAGTCGCTACACTTAGATACTGCTTGATCGCTTTTTCAACTGCCTTATCTTGTGCAGCTTCAGCATATACTACTGCCGCTGCCGTTATCGCAATTACACTCACAAGCAAAACTGTTCTGAACAATGCAGTTCCTTTACGCGCTAAAAGCGTTACAATTTTAGCCACTTATTTACCTCCGGTAAATATAAATAATAACAATAATTCCTGTTTCAGGTACAATAAGTCTTTAGACAATTTCCCTACATTAAGTAATATAAGTCTGGTAAGTTTATCCTCAACAATAGGTATTTGCAAGCCAAAAATCCAGTTCTTAACGCTATCCATTAATTTTTTTGTGCTTTTTATGTCAATTTAAGTAACAAAAAATTTGAAAACACCCAAATTCAAGATATACTATAACCTGTTTACAGTAAAATAAATACAATAGATTGTTAATTTCGACAAGATTTAGGACATTATGGATAAACATTTTGCAATAGCTATAGACACCTCCGGACGTGTAGGTTCGGTAGCAGTTGGAAGCGGAGAAAAGGTCATCTGCTCTTCAGCTTTCAGTGGCCAGATGAGACACGCCGCCGAGCTGTTTCCTACTATATTGGAACTGGTTTCCGGCGCAGGCAAAAACATCTGTGACATAACTGATGTCTACGTTACCAACGGCCCCGGCAGCTTTACCGGTCTAAGAATCGCAATTACTGTTGCAAAAATGATGGCTCTGGCCTCTGATGTCAAAATTGCTACGGTAAGTTCACTGGATTGCGTAGCTATGAATGCCATAGACTATATAAATGAGCAAAATAACAAAGAAATTGAATCTGTAGTGGCCCTCATTGATGCCAAGAGAGGACAGTTTTTCAACTGCCTATATAATAAGGAAGAAAACTGGGATGCAGTAACCCCTGAAACCATGAAAACTGCCGAGCAAATACTCGAGATGATCGGCACAACAACAAAAACCCTTATAAATGGTGAGGCTCTTAAATATTATCAGGACAAATTCGCACAGGAAAATGTAGAGTTTGCCGATGAAGAACGTTGGGGAATAAAAGCAGAAAATGTATATAAATCAGCCTATAAAAAAGCCTTGAAAGGCCAGTACGACAACCCCGAAACACTGCTTCCAAAATATCTCAGACTCTCAGACGCCGAAGAAAACCTCTTAAAGAGAGAAAGCAAGGTTTAAAGACATTCAACCCAAAAACTTGCTTATAAAGAACTTATGCCAGAAAAGTATCATTAGTTTCCTGCATATATTCCCTAAGCATTTCTCTGTGCTTTTGTATCAAAGGAGCATATTGAGTTTTTTTAGAAAGGTCATGAACCTCGCCGGGATCAAGCTCTATATCGAAAAACTGCTCTGCGGGTTCACTGTTGCTATAAATAACATATTTATACCGCGATGACCGCACCATTCGGCCATTGACTTTCCCCGGTTTTGCCCAGCCCTCATGCAGATTGTTCTCAGAAACGATGTATTCTCGG
>JBITAJ010000005.1:0-57492 GCA_044440125.1 Sedimentisphaeraceae bacterium JB056
TGATATCCGACGTTTTTATCTTCTTTTTTGCCACAAATGAAATTATGGCTAAAACCTGCGCATGCGCAAGTTAGGATTTGGTTAGATGTTAGCAAGTAGACTATTAGGATGCATAGCAAATGGGGTGCCGAACAGTATTGGTCCTAATGCAAAAAAGGTTGCCAAAATTATTAGATCACGAAGGATTGGAATGCCCAATTTACTTTCCCTCTGTTTCGTCCGTAAAAACTATGCTTCATCCACTGGAGTATATTAGAGCACTTATTTCACTGAAAAACATGTACCCATATTTTCTGGTCTCTGCATATGATATTGCTAATGCCGATGAGTCCCACAGGAAAATAATGGAGTGTCACATCAACGAGGCTGTTTCGAGCGGAGTATGCATTCTAATGGATTCAGGCAACTATGAGAGCTATTGGAAAACATCCAACTGGAGTCAAGAAAACTTTCATTCCATACTTATGAAATCTTCTTGCCAAATGGCTTTTTGTTATGACCTTCAGCTGCCACCTGAAGATATTGATACGCACAGAAAGATTATTATAGAAAATTGGCAGAAAGACAAAAATTATTCGAATGGGAACCTCTTAATTCCAATTATACATGGCAGTAATATAGCAATACCTAAGTTATGTAAATTAATTGCCAAAGAAACAAGGTCTACAGTAATTGCTGTTCCTGAAAGATGTCTTGGCGATAGCTTGATAGAACGTGCCCGTATAGTTACTAAAATCCGCTTTGCATTGAATGAAAATGGAGAATATACAAAACTTCATTTGTTAGGAACAGGCAACCCTATTTCGATTGCAGTCTATTCCATAATGGGGGCGGATAGTTTTGACGGTCTGGAGTGGTGCCAAACAGTTGTTGATCCTGAAACAGCATGTCTTTCCCATTTTTCTCAAGCAGATTTATTTTGGGATAAAGGTGGCTATTCGAATGAAAACTTACCTTTCACTCTAAAAACACTTGTACATAATATAGAGTTTTATTCGGGCTGGATGAAAGATCTCCAATCTTCGATTCTATCTAACACCGAAATAGAGTTCTGTGAAAGCCGGTTTTCTCATGATCTGTATTCGAAAATATCCAAAACATTAGATTGGAGAAAGTCCTCATGAATATACAACATATCAATGCTGCTATAGCAAGCGTGTGTCATGAAATTGAAATTACAAGAGAGCAAAATCTTAATTGGAGTGAGATGGACGAAGTTGATTATGTTAGAGAGGCAGCAATATGTATATGCAGCAGTCAAATTCGTTTTGAAGTTGCGGCGGCAGCAGGAGAGAGAATTGCTGCAATGGAGACATTAAAAAAAACAAATTTTTAAAATTCGGACAAAATTTTAAATGAGTTGAAAGTTGTTTTTGATGAGCCACTTGAAGTTAAAATTAATAACGAGATTCGGAGTGTTTATCCAAGATTTAAAAATCGCATAATATCTTATATATCACGAACATTTCAAGCATTTGCGTTAAATAACATATCTTTTAGTTCTATTTTATATAATGCAGTAACTCCTAAGGATGCAAGAATCTGTCTTATGAGTCACGTAACTGGATTTGGTCCCAAACAGGCAAGTCTTTTTCTCAGACGAATTGGTTACAGTAGTGAACTGGCTGTTTTGGATACCCATATTTTAGATTATCTTAAAATAGCAAGAGGAATTAGACCTAAGCCTTCAACATTGTCAAGGATTTCAGGGTATGAAGAAGTTGAACACAAATTTGTTGATGTTGCATCAGAATTCAACCATATAGTCGGTAATGTTGATTTGGCAGTATGGATAACAATGCGTGTTGCAAAAAGGGAGATGGTTTTATGAAAATTGTAAATCTTGCTTCAGGAGGACTTGATTCTTCGCTTGTTACCATTTTAGCAATGGAAGAAGGTATTTCAGTCTTTCCGTTATTCATAGACTATGGGCAACGTTCTGCCGAAATGGAATGGAAAGCATGCTGTGAAGTCCACAAAAAAATCAAAGCACCGGAACCTATACGTATGGATATTTCAGGCTTTGGTAAAGTTATACACTCTGGACTAACGTCAGATTCATTAGATGTAAAACAAGAAGCCTTTACTCCAGGAAGAAATTTATTGTTTTTGGTTACTGCAGCATCATATGCATATCAGCTTGATATTAATAGTATCGCAATAGGTCTTCTTTCAGAACAATTTAGCTTGTTTCCGGATCAAAGAAAAGACTTTCTCTGTAACGCAGAAAAGACAATTAGTATAGCACTAAACAGAAAAATGTATGTAAAGCTTCCGCTCTTTGATTTTAGCAAAGCAGATGTGATAAAATTGGCAAGTCAAAAGGGTTTGACTGATACTTATTCATGTCATACTGGTGAATCAAATGCATGCGGAAAATGCATTGCGTGTCTTGAATTTCAAAATGTGAACGAGAAAGGAGATTAGTTATGGGCGGTGGTGGCGGTAGTTTTTCATCATCAGATTTAAATCATCTAGAGAATGTTGCAAAAAATAAATTATCACAAAATGGTGACGGTAAGAGGCATGTTTTCATTAGCTTTGCACATGAAGATTTAGGTACAGTGAATATGCTTCGTGGTCAGGCCAAGAATGAAGACGTATCCATTAACTTTGATGACCATTCTGTTAAAACACCTTTTAATAGCAAAAATGCAGAATATATAAAAACGCAGATTCGAAGCAAAATTGACCGCAGTTCTGTAACAGTAGTATATCTTTCTAGTAATACTGCTAGTAGCCAATGGGTCAACTGGGAAATTAATGAAAGTATCAGAAAAGGAAAAGGTGTTGTTGGAGTATATGCAGGTGATAAACCTCCTGCGCAATTACCTTCTTCGCTAGTACAGAATAAATGCAAAATAGTGAGATGGTCTCATGAAGGGTTAGGTAAAGCCATTGAAGATGCTAGTAATAGTCGATAGTTCCATCTATCGTCAAATACTGAAACACTTTCGAGTATTTTAAGAATATATGAATTAATCATACTGTTGGATATTATTATGGAAAAGGACTTGATTTTTATTTGTTATGAAAATAGTGACAGAAAACATATCACCCAGCTTTGTATAGCTTTAAAAGCGGAAGGTGTCCCAGTTAAACAAGTGGTATGGTTTGATGACAAAAATATAAAACCTGGAGATAATTGGAAACAACAAATTCAAGAAGGCATTAAAAAGTCATGCATTGCGATATGCCTTATTTCATGTTCTTTTTTCAGCAGTAATTTTATCCAAGAAGTGGAATTGCCGCTTATTACTGACGCAGAGACACAGGGAAACTTAAAGATATGCAATGTTCATGTAAGTACTTTTAAGAATTTTGAAGAAAAGTCTATTTCCAAATTCCAGTCAGTCAATAACCCCAACGAACCCTTAGATCTATATGAAGGACGAGAAGGAGAAATGAAGAGGGCTATCAATATGATTGCAAGCGATATTGCTTCCGAATGGAAGCAATATACAAGAAAAATCAAGCCAACAGAAAAGCCAAGTACTTATAGTAAAAAGAACAAGATTAAGAGCAAAGATGAATCTGAAATAACACAGGAAACATTATGTCAGAATAGCGAGAGTAGGAAATTTAACTCTGTTGACAAAAACACCCTTAATTCTCAATCATACAACATAAATAATCCTTTACCGAACCATATTGTAGAAGATATCATTAGGCGTCTCAGGGATAAAGGAGCTGATAAAATTGATATTACAGAATTCTTTAGTGATGAGAGGCAGGAGCTCTTAAAAGACTGTGTTTTGCTGGCAAAAGCAAGATATAATTACCAAGATGGAAAAAGAAATGCGATGGCAGATTGCTGGCCAAAATCTATCACAAAGCATCTTTTTGCTTTTACTTTTTTTTCAAGTCTTAATAGTGACTATTATGGGTATTTGGCTTCAAGATCAGCAGGTCGCTTGGCTTGGGGACTATTAATTAATTCCAATCCTATTGCTGCTAAATACTATTTAGAGGAGTCTAAAAAATATGACCCGGTTCAAGCTGCCGGAAATTATTTTTGGGCAATACAGTATGCTTTGCGAGTTAATAATGAAGAGAAGGTCAGATACTTGACAGAAAAATATGTAGACATATGTCTTGATTTGTATGGGGAAGAATTATTTGATAATGTTAAGAATGAAAAAATTGATGATGAATTTGCTGTCCGTTTTGTAATTAAATGTTACTCATTGATAAAAGATAGCAATCAAGAAAAAGAGCATCTTTCATCGAACAAGTCTGAACAGAAAAAAATACATTCTTCAGATATCGGGAAACTTGAAATGCTTCAGGCACAATTGTCTTTACGTCAGAAAAAAATCAGTGAGGCAATTACCTCATATAAAGCCGCCTCAAAGACATTTGATAAAAATGGGTTACATTCTTATAAAACTTTATGTGAAATCCAATCTATTTTGCTTGAATATTTAATTTGCAAAAAACTTAGGCAACGAAAAAATAAATTAGAAAAGTTAATAAATTTATATGACGAATTTAGCGATTCTATACCAGCCAGAACCAAGATTAATGAAATATTAAAAAACATAACCAAAATCAATATCTCATTTTTGGATGCATTAATCTCCAAAAATGTGGAACAAATCCCAATAGAGCTTCATAGTATTGTAAAAGAATTAGAAAATTGTTCTAAAAGATTGAATGCGGACGAGGAAATACAAATTGTAAATCTAAGACAGTCTATTATCGATATCAAAGATTTAATAAAAGAATTGTTAGACGTGCTTGATGGCGATGCCATAATTGAAGAAAATAGCTTAATTGAAAGGATATTAATTTCTTACTATGAACTCTATAGCTTATCTCCATATTTACTCGAAAGGTATGAACCCTTTCTTATAGAAGCTCTTAAGAAAAGACTTATAAATACTGCTGAGAAGAGTGAGGTCGTAGTAGAAAATATGTAAATAGGAAATATAATGAAAAAACAACAAAACTATCCACAATTAGCGATATCTCTTACTGATATATGTAATTACAAATGTCATTATTGCAGGCCTTCTGGATCAAGCGTAAATAAAAGCGAAAAAGAACTTCCTTTTGATGAAATCATCAGGCTATTATCAATAGCCTACAATATAGGGTATCGAGTATTTAGATTAACTGGTGGTGAGCCAACTCTTAGGTATGATTTCATTCAGATAATAAAGGCGATAAGCAATTTCGGCAATGATACAACGATTTTAGTAGGAACTAATGGTGCTTTTCTTAATGATAAAATCCAAGAGTTTAAGAAATATAAGAACTTAAAATTTTTCATCGGCTTAGACTTAATCAGTAACTATTCGGAGGGGCTTCCAAAAGGAATGACCCAATCATTATTTTATAATCTATGCGATTTAGCAACAAGCAATTTTGTTCGAATAAATATGCTTGTGCTTAATTCGAATAAAGATGAAGTTTGGAATATGATTAAATTTTGTAGTGCACTAAATATTGATTTGAAGCTTCATGATTTGTATTTTTGTGAAGAAATCTTATCGCCAAATCTTACACCTGAAAAGTATTTTGACAAAGAATATTATAATATCAATCAACTAATACCTGTTTTGAGTAATCGATCAAAAAAGATTTCAAAGTATCCCGAAAATGCATCTGATTGCGGTATTCCAATGCTTAGTTTCAATATAGATGGTATTAATGTAGTAATAAAAGACTCATTAAAAGGGAGTTATTATAATTCTAAGTGCAGATCATGCAGCATGTATCCTTGCTTGCATGGGCTTTATTGTCCAATTATTACTTCTGATGGAACGCTGCAACCATCAAATTGTGTAAATAGGAATTTCCACAGAAAGCTTGCTTATATGGATGAAGATCAAGTAAGGCAAGCTTTTAATTATGTAAATTCAATCATCAAAAACAGTAAATTTGAAACTATAAATAGCAGTTCATTAAAAGTAGACTTAGAACTACAAAATATTGATTTGCTTAGCAAGGTCACAAGTACTCCAATCGCCACTTCTATAAAGGAAAAGGAGGCTTTTTTGTTTGAGAAAATACAGCATATTTGAATATAATTTTATAATTCATAGCCAATTCAGGCTACTGGCATGGAGAGTGTAAAGGCCATTGTATTAATAGGATATTTAAGGAATCTGTATTATTTCTTGGAGACTGCAAAAGAGAACAGGAATGAGGTTTTGGGGAGAAGTTAAAAACTCTAAAAGTTGGGAAGAAAATACTATAAATGATTTGTCAAGTCCTCTTTTTAGTACCATTCTTAAGTAGACATTTTTCATTAATTGCGTCTTTTAGGCTGGCTGTGATTGGTTGTTTTCTTGTCCAATCTTAGCCGCTTTGCCTGTGTTCCAGTGGCATCTTACTGCCTAATGATTCGTGCGGCCTCAGTGGTGGCATTTTTTTACCACGGAGGAATCGGAGGTACTCGGAGGGGTAATTCAGGCATCAGTTTATTCAATTAACAGTTGGATTGAAACTGCCGACAAGTTAATGGTGGGAAATTATCATCACGGACATTCATGGACTTACACTGACATATGCGGATTGGGTTGCGGAACGCTGGGGACAGCGTTCCCTACGGACAGCATTCCCTACGGACAGGGTTCCATACGGACAGGGTTCCATACGGACAGCGTTCCCTGCGGCAGGGTTTCATAAGGCAAGGTTTCATAAGGCAGGGTTCCGTACGACAGGGTTTCATACGACAGGGTTTCCTGTGTCAGGGTTTCCTGCGGGCAGCGGTGACTTAGGGATGGTAAAAGGCGATGTCTTCGGTTGTATTGCCGTGTGGATATAGGCAATATCCCTTTTTAGACGCAATTGTCCGGGTGGTGGATTTAGCTTACAATTTTGTCGCTAATTTTTCAGTGAACTTTTTTTCCTTGTTTTCAGCGACTAAATGTTACGAATTGTAACATTAATTCTGTGATTACGAAGTGTTTATATCACAAAGAGTTCAGGAGCAACAAAAACGTAAAAAATATAACGTTTGAGGTTGAAAAAAATGCAGATTTCAGGTATATATATCCGTTTTTATTAGTCTTCATAAATCGTTATGAGCAAACTACCTGACCAAAATTGCAGCAACTGCCCGAACAATAATAAGTGCAGTGAAGTTTACGAAAACTTAACCAAAAGCAGTTGCAAACCGGTGACAAGATCCATCAGCATAGCATTTTTGCTGCCGATGGTTGTTTTCATTGTGACGATAGCGTTATTTCAAGAGTTTTGCGGTGATCTTTTCGAGAGCGAAACCTTAAATACTATCGTATCTCTGATTTTGGGTGTGGCAGCGTCTGCTTGCAGCGTTTTTATAGCAAGGTTATTTTGTAACAAGAACCGAAATTAATAAAGTGTTTGTTGAAAAGGTAAAAGCGTGAAATTTTCATTTAAAGGTGGTGTTCACCCGCCTGAAGGCAAAGAGCTTACTGAAAATTGCCCAATCGGAGCCGGGCCTGAACCCAAGCAGGTTGCCATATTGATGAGCCAGCACATAGGCGCAATATGCAAACCTACTGTAAAGAAGAAAGATCAGGTCAAGGCCGGTGATGTAATCGGCGACAGTGAAGCCTTCGTATCGGCGAAACTTCATTCGCCGGTGGACGGCACAGTAAAAGAGATATCCTACCGCTCTCACCCTGTTCTGGGAAGAGTTCAGGCTGTTATAATAGATGTAGATCCTGAGAGCCCTGTCAAACAACCCGCAGACCAAAGCTTATTCGCAAATATCAAACTTGATGATATAAGCGAAGAGAAAATCATTGAAGCAATGGGAGAATGCGGACTTGTGGGAATGGGCGGCGCGGGTTTCCCGACAAAAATCAAGGCCCTGCCGAATCCAAAGATGCCTAAAGAGGTAATGATTGTCAACGCGTGCGAATGCGAACCTTATATTACGTGTGATTACCGCGTGATGCTGGAATGGACCGACCAGTTCGTTGCAGGCATAAGAATGATGAAAAAGGCGTCAGGATGCGAAAAATGCTATATCGGCATTGAAGACAACAAGCCTGAAGCAATAAGCCTTATACAGGAAAAGGTCAAAGACCTTGACAACATAGAAGTTACCGTGCTTAAAACCAAGTACCCTCAGGGAGGCGAACGTCAGCTTATAAGTGCGGTACTCAATAAAGTAATACCGACAGGCCAAATTCCGCCTATGGCAGGAATTGTAGTGTGCAACGTCTCAACCGCCGCGGCTCTGGCAGAAGCAGTAATAACATCTGCACCTCTTACTCACAGAGCTTTGACAATATCAGGCAAAGGCGTAAACAAGCCCGGCAACTATTATGTACCGGTGGGAATAAGCGTTGAAGAGCTGATCGAGCATGCCGGAGGCCTCAAAGACGATGCAGTAAAGATCGTAATGGGCGGGCCAATGATGGGATTTGCTATTGGTGATATGACTACGCCAACCACTAAAACCACCGGTTCAATACTTGCCCTGACTCCCAAGGAGATAGGAAAAGCGAAATTCTCCAAGGTACTGACATCCTGCATCAGATGCGGCAGATGTCTGGATGTATGCCCGGAAACTCTCAATCCGACAAAGATTGCTCACGCCGTTAAAGCCGACAGACTGGAAATAGCAGAAGACCACTACATTTCCGCCTGTATGGAATGCGGCAGCTGCAGTTACGTGTGCCCTGCCAATATAGAACTGACAGGATACATAAAGACAGGCAAGATACTTATCGCGAGGAAAAAAAAGAATATGCCGTCTGATTGATCAGCAGTCAGTTATCAGTAAACAGTTATCAGCGAAGGATTTCGCTTCGCTTACGCTGTTTTACAAGGCTTACCGCAATAAGTAACTTTAATACAGGCGTAAGCAAATAACTTAAAACTAAAAACTTATTACTTATTACTAAAAAATAATTATGTCAAATGTAAAAAAATTAAGCGTCTCACCCGGACCGCATATAAGCACAAGCTATTCAACACAGGCAGTAATGCGTGATGTTATAATAGGTTTGGCTCCTGCGGCATTAGCGGGCATTTATTATTTCAAGGCAAAAGCCGCCATACTGATTGCTGTCTGCGTATTAACATGTATGATTACGGAATGGCTGTGCTGCAAGATACGCAAGAAACAATCATCCATAGGCGACCTAAGTGCAGTTGTTACCGGCCTCATACTTGCAATGTCTCTGCCGCCTGCACTGCCTGTGATATACGCAATAATAGGCTGCGTATTCACGATTACGATCACCAAGATGGTGTTTGGCGGATTGGGTTACAACCCTTTCAATCCGGCAATGGCAGGACGTGTATTCCTTACCGCATGTTTCGGTATGGCTATGACAACATGGACGCTGCCGTCAAATCTCAACTCAGATATGCCTGATATCGGCTCGGAAAACGCCGTTATCACCTCAACATTCCAGGCTGACGAGACAACAACCGATGCTATCACAGGTGCTACACCTCTTGGATGGGTTAAGAAAGCTATCAAAACCCGCAACCTTGAAGATGCGACAAAGATAGTGAAAGCCAATTACGCCAATTCACAGCTAAAAGCTTCATTCTATGGATATACCGGCGGATGTCTTGGAGAGACAAGCTCTCTGGCATTGCTTTTAGGCGGCATATATATGCTGATCCGCAGAACGATAACATGGGTTACACCGGTATGCGTTCTTGCCTCTGCATTTGTCTTCGCTGAGATAGTATTCCTGTTCGACCGAACAGCGTTCGCGAACCCGCTGCTTCACATATTCTCAGGCGGTATGCTGATATGTGCATTCTTCATCGCCACCGATCCAGTAACAATACCTATAAGCCGTAAGGGTATGGCGATATTCGGTATCGGAACCGGACTGCTTATCATGCTGATAAGAACATTCGGCGGCTACCCCGAAGGCGTGATGTATGCGATACTTATCATGAATGCATTCACCCCTCTTATAGACAAAGCTTGTAAGATCAAACCAATTGGAGGTGTTCCAGGTGGAAAATAAAAAGCAAAATGTAATAGCTCTTTTTATAAGTGAAAGCTGGCTTCTTATAGTGGCTTCACTCGTATTCGGTCTGCTGCTTGCAGGCGTCAACTATGCACTTAAACCGAAAATAGAAGCAAACGCCAATTCAAAACAGACTGAGGCATTGAAGGAACTTCTTTTAGATGCCCAGACTTTTGAAAAGATTGTGGATAATGCCTCAGTAGAAAATATAGCGTCTCCGGTAACCGTGTTCAAGGGAGTCAAGAACGGAATGTCCGCCGGTTGGGTATTTACCGCGACAGGCCCTGGATATGCCGACAAAATAGACCTTCTGATTGCTGTTGATTCAGGATTTGAAAAGATAGTCGGCTACAAAGTCCTGTTCAGTAACGAAACTGTAGGCTTTGGCGACAAGATCAAGAATCCATACTATAAAGATCAATTCGCCGGTGCACCGGTCGAGAAGCTTGAGCTTCTTAAGATGGGTGACGAAACAGTAATCGACAATAACATCATAGCTATAAGCGGTGCCACAATAAGCAGTAATGCAGTAGTAGAGATATTCAATACGCACCTGCTTAACATCAAGACACAACTCAAAGAGAAAGGACTACTGCAATGAGCGACAAAAATAAAGTAACAGCCGCCGGCACCTTTCTTGCCGGTATATGGAAAGAAAACCCCGTATTGGCTCTGATGCTCGGTATGTGTCCGACGCTTGCGGTAACGGGTGATGCCTCATCAGCATTAACAATGGGACTCAGTGCTACATTTGTACTGTTTTGCTCGAATATAGTGATAAGCCTGATGCGTAATATGCTCAAGCCTCATTTGAGAATTCTGATGTTCACGCTTACGATCTCAACTTTCGTTACGATTGTAGACCTTCTGCTCAAGGCGTATCTTCCCGATATGAGTGCCAAGCTTGGACCTTATATCCCGCTTATCATTGTGAACTGTCTTATTATTTGCCGTGCCGAGGCATGTGCGAGTAAGAACGGCATCTTTATATCAATAGTTGATGCTCTCGGTATGGGCTTGGGATTCACGCTTACGCTGTTCGTCCTTGCGGCTATTCGAGAAATACTCTCTTACGGCACGTTGTTCGGCAAAATGGTAATGCCTGATGGATTCATCACATTATTCGCGTTCGCTCTGCCGGTCGGTGCTTTCGTTACGCTCGGACTTATGCTGGGTGTTGTCAATATCATTAACACTAAGCTGGCGAAATAAGGAGAGCGAAAATGGAAACAGTTCAAACACTTATTTTAGCATTTTTCTCAATAGTAATCGTAAACAACCTTGTATTCTCCAAGTTTTTGGGTATCTGCCCTTACCTTGGAGTCTCGGGACGTATAGATATGGCTTTCGGAATGGGAATGGCCGTGACATTCGTTGTTACATTGAGCGGTACTCTCACATGGCTCATCGACAACCTGATACTTATTCCCTTCGGGCTTGAAGTTACAAGATACGTATGCTTCATTCTTGTTATCGCGGGTGCGGTACAGCTTGTTGAAATGTATGTACGCAAATTCTTTCCGGCGTTGTATGAAAGCTTCGGAATATTCCTGGCTCTTATTACAACGAACTGTGCGATTCTCGGTCTGTGTCTTTTCCTGAACCTTTGGAAGACACCGAACGTACTTGAAGCAATCGTATTGAGCTTTGGCGCGGGAGTCGGCTTCACATTGGCCATATGCATCATGGCAGGCATAAGAGAGAACCTCGAGCTTGCAGACATCCCCGAATCCCTCAAGGGAGCACCCATAACACTTATTACCGCTGGATTGCTTACACTGGCGTTTATGGGCTTTGCCGGAATGATCAAATAGCTGATAGCTACGAATAACAGTACCGCAAACGTAAGTGAGCGGGTAACGAAAACGACAGTACCGCGACCGTGAGGAAGCGGGTAAACAACTTAAAACTTAGAACTTAGAGATAAAAAAATGATACTTGCCAATATAGTGGATATATTTAATAATGCCTGGCCTGCCGGGCTTACAATGGTGGTATTGGGCGGCGTGTTTGCCTTGATACTGCTAATCGCAAGCATAAAACTTAAAGTAGAGGTTGACCCTAAGGAAGAAGCCATCAAAGAGGCACTGCCCGGTATCGACTGCGGTGCCTGCGGTTATGCCGGTTGCGGGTCGTATGCCAAGGCGGTACACCAGAACCCTGAGCTTATAGGCAAATGTGCACCCGGCGGCTCTGATGTATCGAACAAGATAGCTGAGATACTCAATCTGGAAGCAAGCGGCGGCGGCGTAGCAATGAAGCCGGTGGTTCATTGCAATGCTAATATCGAAGATAAGAAGTTCTACGCCGAATATACCGGCATAGAAAGCTGTACGGCGGCAAACGCCCTGCCGAACGTTATGGCATGTAAATACGGCTGCCTCGACTTTGGCGACTGCGTGAAGGCATGTCAGTTCGGAGCTTTAAGCATCGTTGATGGTCTGGCAACTGTTGATTACGACAAGTGTACAGGCTGTACGGCATGCGTCAAAGCCTGCCCGCGTAATCTTATCGAGATGGTTCCGTTCAAAGAGGATAAAATGATGGTAGTCGCCTGCCGCAGTCAGGAACTCGGTAAAGATACCAGAGGAATGTGTAAGGTAGGCTGTATCGCATGTAAGATGTGTACAAGGCAATCTGATATGTTCGAGATGAACGGCAACGTAGCAAAAATAGATTATGAAAAATACGAAGACAACGAAGCTCTGCAAACAGCGGCAGAGAAATGCCCGACTAAAGTAATTGTCTACAGAGGATAATACTCAACAAAAATCCCCGATAAGCAAACAAACTCATCGGGGATTTTTTATTTTAAAGCCACTCCCCAGAACCATTATCTTGGTTTATTCTATATTCCATTTCCTTATAAGATTCACAGTTTACTAATAATCTCGACTAACCTAAACCTCTTGACTCATTGTACCAATTATGGTACAATACTAACAATGGGTAATGATAAAAAAATAGTTGTTCGGTTTTATCGAAACTCAAACGGCAATGAACCTGTTAGAAGTTGGCTATTAAAATTATCCAAAGAAGACAAACTGACTATTGGCAGCGACATCAAAACAGTAGAATTTGGCTGGCCGGTTGGATTACCGGTTTGTAAATCAATGGGCAGTGGTCTATGGGAAGTAAGGTCAACACTGAAAAACAGAATCGCAAGAATACTATTCTGTATAGAAGCTGACAGTATGTGGCTATTGCATGGTTTCATTAAAAAACAACAGAAAACGCCCAAAGCAGACATCAGCATCGCAAAAGAAAGAATGGATAAGCTTAGAAAATACCTTAAGGATAATAAATAATGGACAAACAAAACAAAAAAACTCCAACAGGATCTTCATTTGATGAATTTCTTCGGGAAGAAAATATATACGAAAAAACGACTCTTCTTGCTGCCAAGAAAATTCTGGCTATGCAGATTGCTGAAGAAATGAAACAGCAACATATATCCAAAACGCAAATGGCTCGTAAGATGAACACATCACGTTCTTCACTCGAAAGACTTTTAGATCCTGAATGCGGATCAATAACCCTGCAAACACTTGATAAAGCCGCCCATTCACTGGGACGACGTATAGCTATCAGCTTAGTATAATCTGCAGAAAAAACTCACATATAAAACTTATGAAAAAAGCGACAGGATTATTTCAATCTCTGCCGCTTTTTGTTTTTATACAAACGAATGTATATTAATCATTCCTGCCGTATGTTTCACCGTTCCAGTCATCAGTCCTGAATGGTGAAGCAGGTAAACCTTCTGCGTTATAAAGATCATTGTCAGGATAAATATCCCATGCATACCTTACAGCAACAGGCTCTTTAACCTTGTCGCTTGAAACAACGATGTCACTGCCGTCTATAACAGCATCTGCCCAGACAAACTTTCTGTCGCTTCCTGCAATCGCAAAACCAACAGGTTTGTCGCCTTTAGTCATGAGGCCATTATCGGCATATTTGAACTTAACTCTGATCTTGTCGCCTTCAACGAAATAACCAGCATAAAGCGGACCGCTGAAAGGCATATCAAAACCATAATCCTTAACCAATGCCCAGCGAGCAAGTCTTTCGCCAACATCCTTTTTATTACCGGGATGGATATTATTGGCTTCGCCTATATCTATAATCACTGCCATGCCGTTGTTTTTATGATCACAAGTCATAAGCTGTGCTTCGCGAAGCTCCGCCCAGCCGTGATCTCTTGGTTCACCGCTGTAAACTTCTACTTCCTGCCCCGGCTTGTGAGAATAGTAATTTGCAAGCTGTACAAAATAGAAAGGCATATCAGGATTATCAAAATCGCATCTCCAGTTATTTATCATAACAGGGAAAAGTCTTCGATATTGATAAGACTTGCCGGCATTTGATTCGCCCTGATACCAGATAGCGCCTTTGATTGTCATATTTGTTATAGGTGCTATCATCGCGTTGTAAAGAGTAGCGGGTTTATCCTGAGGTCTGCTTCCACCCGGACATCTCGGCGCAGGTTTACCCTCTGCTTTTGCTTTGGTTGCGGCCTCTTCCCATTGGCTCCTGCTTTTACTGAACTTAGGAATCAGTGGATTAAGCTGATCATCCTGAGCGATGAACTCTTCTCTTGTCCACGCTTCGGCAAGCGTACCGCCCCAGTTGCTTGAAATGAGTCCAACAGGCAATCCTGTATCATTCTGCACTTTGCGTCCGAAATAGTAGCCTACTGCACTGAAAGCTTTAACCGTTTCAGGATTGCAGAGAACCCATTTGCCGGACACGTCTTTAAGAGGCTCATCAGCAGTTGCTCGATCTACTGTAAAAAGCCTTATTTTGTCGTTTGCAGAATTGGCGATATCTTCCGGGCCTCCAATAATAGGCTGCTTATCCCAACCTCCCATTGGCATAGACATATTCGATTGTCCACTACAGAGCCACAACTCACCTATTAAAATATTACTTACAGTAATTTCATTATTACCCTTAACTTTGAGGCTGTATGGACCGCCGGCTTTCGGAGTGTTTATCTTCAAACTCCAGTTTCCCTGCTCGTCGGCAACTGTTTCAGCGGTTACTTTCTTAGGAAAAAACTTACCTACAAGCGGTAAAGTGTTGCCCCAGTTTGCCTCAACAGTAACCTTCTCTCCTGCATCGGCCCAACCCCAGATATTTACTTCCGCATTCTGTTGGAGAGCCATATTATCCGATATTATCGCCGGCAGTTTCACATCAGCAAAACCGCTCAGACAAATGCAGCCGGAAATAAGAACTAAAACCAATAATCTCAACTTCTTCATTCTCTAATTCCTCTTTATAAAACTATTAATAATGATAAGGGATCGAAAACCCTGTTACAAACATTTTGTATTGTCAATAATCAACCTTGCCGTATGTCTCTTCATTCCAGTCATCAGTCCTGAAAGGTGATGCCGGCAGTCCTTCTGCGTTATAGATATTATTCTCAGGATACACATCCCAAGCATATCTAACTGCAACTGGCTCGCTGACTTGATTACTTGAGACAACAATGTCGCTGCCATCTATTACAGCATCAGCCCAGACAAATTTCCTATCGCTTCCGGCTATGGCAAATCCAACAGGTTGACCTCCTTCAGCAATGAGACCGTTATCTGCATATTTGAACTTGATTCTGATCTTGTCGCCTTCAACAAAGTAACCGGCATAAAGCGGACCGCTGAAAGGAATATCGAAACCATAATCTTTCGCAAGAGCCCACAGAGCGAGCCTCTCGCCTACATCTTTCTTATTGGAAGGATGGATACTGTTAGCCTGGCCAATATCAATTGTCACTGCCATCCCATTATTCTTATGATCGCAAGTCATCAATTGTGCCTCACGAAGCTCTGCCCAGCTGTGATTCCTCGGCTCCCCTTTATATACATCCACATCCTGTTGCGGCTTGTGCGTATAAAAACTCGCAAGCTGAACAAAATAGAAAGGCATATCAGGGTTGTCAAAATCACATCTCCAGTTATTAATCATCGTAGGGAAAAGATTACGATATTGATAAGCTCTGCTTGCATTGCCTTCTCCCTGATACCAAACTACACCCTTGATAGTCATATTTGTTATAGGAGCTATCATAGCATTATACAACGCAGATGCCTTATCTTGTGGTCGCGGTCTTTTTGGCTCAGGCTTACCCTCTTTTTTAGCCGCCGTAACCTTCTGCTCCCATTCAGCCATCCATCTTGCATATGTCTTTGCAAGACTGCTGAGTTGTGGATCAGCCACCATGAATTCTCTTCTTGTCCATACCTCTGCTTTGGTGCCGCCCCAACTACTCTCTATTAAACCAACCGGCAACATTGTTTGCCTGTTGATCTTCCTTCCAAAATAATAACCGGCGGCGGTAAAATCCTTGACTGTTTCAGGGCCACAAACCATCCACTCACCTTCGATATCTTTTAGCGGTGTGTCAGCTGTTGCCCTCTTTACCTGAAAAAGTCTTATTTTATCATTAGCAGAGCCGGCAATATCTTCAGGCCCACCGATAATAGGCTGCTTATTCCATCCCTGCATAGGCATCTGCATATTCGACTGTCCACTGCAAAGCCATAGTTCACCAACAAGAATATTCTTCACCATAATCTTGTTATTACCCTCAACTTTAAGGCTGTAAGGACCGCCTGCTTTCGGAGTCTTTATTTTAACTTTCCAGTTGCCCTGTTCGTCAGCAACAGTATTTACCGCAACTTTTTGAGGAAAGATTTTACCTATAAGCGGCAAAGTATTACCCCAGTCAGCTTCAACAGTGACTTTCTCTCCTGCGTCAGCCCAACCCCAGATATTCACTTCGACATCCTGCTGTAATGCCATATTGTCTGATATTATAGAAGGCAAACTTACATCTGCAAAGCTGCCGAAACAAAAACAGACAATAATTATCGTAATTACTGTTCTAAGTTGAATTTTTCCCATTTCATCCCTTTCTAAAAACAAAATCCTGATCGAAGGCTAAATCAAATCCATATTTGAATTCCAACCAAATTCAGTATTTTAATGATTTTACAAAACAATAACTGCTGTTCAATAACTAATTGCTATAAACAGTCTAAAAACACTTTTTAACGACTCTGTAAGCCATTTTTCAATAAAAACATGAAAAAAAGGAATATTTTTCGAACACTTAACACAAAAAAAGAACAACGAATACTGAAAAACGTATTAATGCATGGAAGAGCGAGGTAAAACAACTTAATAGAATGGAGGTGTATGATGAATACTCATATATTATCAGGACATCATCTACATTGGCACTGGATGGAAAGTATGTGCCATAAAATGAACTTAGCAATTCACAACCCTAAAATGTGGGCTATAATATCTGTTTGTGCTTTAGTAGCAGCCTTGATCTTCTTAGCAATGATAGCAAGTACAATGGAGGGTGAGCCAACAATGCCGTACTACTACGATTATCCACTATACCCACAGGCAGCACCTTAATGAAGTAGTTTGTTAGACGGGTATGCAATCAGACGTCCTGCCGGCGTAGGCAGGGTGTTAATAACATAAACGTTTATTTTAAGTGGTTTGGTTACCGTCGTTTATCGCGGCGGTAACCAAACTTACAAAACCTTCTGTTCTTTTACAATTTATGTTATGCCAAGAACAACACCTTCGAGAATACATGATGCAATTATATTAATCCTTAAACTTTCATAGGGAGGTGTATTATGAACGCTCATTTAACACACAATCATGAACATTGGATGGACGATTTTATGCATACACTCTGGTTTGGACTTCATAGTCACAGAGTATGGCAAATAGTCGGTATCGTTGCTCTGATATCAGTTCTAATGCTGTTATTTGTATTTGCTGCAAGTTTCAGCGGTTCTCAGAGCGTATCCTATTATTATGGATATCCGGCTTACCCAATGGTTCCCTAAGCAATGAGACGAGGCAACTAAGTTATTGGGAGTTAGAAGGTTAAAAGCTTAAAGAGAATGCATAAATAAGAAGTAGAAGATTTCCCCGATGGTCGGGGAAGATTAAATAATGTTTCTAAAAGAGGCATCCCTCAGATGTAGAGGGATGCCTTTATTTATTTTAAATTCCAGTTATCAATAAAGAGCTTTATATTTTTTGGTAAGCACGCCCTAATTAAGTCTAAATATTATCAAAGCATCCTCTGAGCAACTGCTTTTTATCTTGACTGTACTTCTGAGTTTTGTACAATGATAAGTCAAGATTTAGCCGTAGGCAACGGCTATATTCCCTGTTATTTAATGAAGTATGGGCGGTTGAGGTCTATACTTAAATATTGAAAACTTAAAGCCTTTAATGAAAAGGTATTACAAGAATAACCGGAGATTCCCAGATGCTTAATGAAAAAATTGTCGGACATGGTATAACTTTTGACGACGTACTGCTTTTGCCGGCAGCCAGTGATTTTGTGCCCGGTGAAGCAATAACCAAAACCAGACTGACAAACAACATAAACATAAATATACCGCTGATATCAGCGGCAATGGACACTGTTACTGAGTCAGCATTAGCAATAGCGCTTGCACAGGAAGGCGGAATCGGCATAATCCACAAAAACCTTGACGTAGAATCGCAAAAACGTGAGGTTGAAAAGGTCAAACGTTCTGAGAACGGTGTAATTCTGGATCCTATAACACTTAATCCAAACGATACCGTAAGCAAGGCCAGACACGTGATGGTTGAGCAGCACATATCAGGTGTACCGGTAGTTGTTGAGGGTAACAAATTAGTAGGAATTCTTACCCGCCGCGACCTGAAATTCCACAATGATGACAGCGTCAAGGTTTCAGAAGTCATGACCAAGGGCAACCTCGTGACAGGCCCTGCAGATACTACAC
The DNA here is from genome assembly GCA_044440125.1 of Sedimentisphaeraceae bacterium JB056. GTDB lineage: Bacteria > Planctomycetota > Phycisphaerae > Sedimentisphaerales > Sedimentisphaeraceae > JBITAJ01. The sequence continues at coordinate 18,764 of JBITAJ010000005.1, forward strand.
TTGAGCAGGCGAAGGGGATACTACAGAAGCATAAAGTAGAGAAGCTTCTTCTTGTAAAAGACGAGAAACTGATGGGACTGATTACAATGCGTGATATAGATCGCGTTGAAAAGTTTCCTCTTGCAGCTAAAGATCATAAAGGCCGTCTTCGCGTTGGTGCGGCGGCAGGCGTACACAATTACGAACGCATTGAAGCACTGATAGACGCTGAAGTGGATGTAGTAGTAATTGACACGGCTCATGGACATTCAAGAAATGTCATAGAAACCGTTCAAAACATTAAAAAGAAACATAACATTGATGTTATAGCAGGAAATATCGCTACTCCGGAAGCCGCTAAAGACCTTATTGACGCGGGTGTTAATGCTGTCAAGGTAGGTATTGGTCCAGGTGCAATATGCACAACAAGGGTAATATCAGGTGTAGGCGTTCCTCAGATAACAGCTGTAATGGAAGTTGCAAAGGTAGCAGATCAGGCAGGTATACCTGTAATAGCTGACGGCGGAATCAAACTTTCAGGTGACATATCAAAGGCAATAGCAGCCGGAGCGTCAAGCGTTATGCTTGGCTCAATGCTCGCAGGCCTTGCAGAAAGTCCCGGACAACTCATCATATACAAAGGCCGACAATTCAAAGAATACAGAGGCATGGGTTCACTTGGCGCAATGGTTAAAGGATCTGCCGACAGATACGGGCAGGACAGCAACTCAGAAAAACAGAAACTCGTGCCAGAAGGAGTTGAAGGACGCGTACCTTATCGCGGCAAGCTCAGCGACTATATCTACCAGCTTGTAGGCGGTCTGAGAGCAGGAATGGGATATTGCGGCACAAAGACTATCGAAGATTTAAGGAAAAATGCAAGATTCATGCAGGTAAGTTCAGCCTCCATAGGCGAATCGCACCCGCACGACATACAGATAACAAAAGAGTCGCCAAACTACACCGATGCAGTAATGTAAGAGGCTCTAAAAAAATATTGAAAGCATAAACAAGAAGCTTTGGCTTCACGGCCTGAGGATATAATGACAAGAGAAACAATAGCGATAATTGACTTCGGCAGTCAATATGGACAGCTTATAGCAAGGCGTGTTCGTGAACAAAACGTATTTTCAATGATATACCAGCCTTCTGTAAGCCTTGAAACGCTCAAAAAAGATGGAATTACCGGCATCATACTTTCCGGCGGCCCGGCAAGCGTGTACGCAGAAAATGCACCTACTTGCGATGAGGGGATATTCAGCCTTGGAGTACCTGTCCTCGGCATTTGCTATGGCATGCAAATCGGAAGCAAGATACTTGGTGCAAACATCGCACCTGCCCACAGCCGTGAATATGGTCGTACTGCAATAAACGTAACAAACACCGAAGACCTTCTCGAAGGCGTACCGGAAAATACAACAGTATGGATGAGTCATGGTGATCAGGTTAATGAACTCAACAATGATTTCGAAACGCTCGCCAATACGCCAACATGCCCTTATGCGGCGGTCCGTCACAAGAAGATGCCTTTTTATGCAGTACAGTTCCATCCGGAAGTAACACATACGCCAGACGGCAAACTTATGCTTCAGAATTTCCTTTACAACATCTGCAAGTGTAAGGGTGATTGGGTAATCGGCGATTTTGTGCAGGAATGCATAGATTCAATACGCAAGCAAGTTGGCAATGACACTGTAATCTGCGGGCTCAGCGGCGGCGTAGATTCTTCAGTTCTGGCAGCACTTCTTCACAAAGCAATAGGCGATCAGCTTGTATGCATATTTGTAGACAACGGTCTGCTTCGTATGAATGAACGTGACGGCGTGGAAAAAATGTTCTGCGACCACTTCAAAATCAATCTGCATGTTCTCGACTGGTCTAAGCAGTTCCTCAAAAAGCTTGCCGGTGTTACAGACCCGCAGAAAAAACGTAAAATAATAGGCGCAGAATTTATCGAAGCTTTCAAGTCTGAGGCCGACAAAATAGAAAACGCCAAATTCCTCGCTCAGGGTACTCTCTACCCAGATGTTATTGAGTCAGGAGCAAAAGACGGAAATCTTGCGGCAAATATCAAGCTGCACCACAACGTTGGCGGACTGCCTGAACAGCTTGGCTTCGACCTCGTTGAACCGCTTCGTGACCTGTTCAAGGATGAGGTAAGGCTGATGGGCGAATTCCTCGGTCTGCCTTCAGATATGGTATGGCGTCATCCATTCCCAGGACCTGGCCTTGCAGTTCGCATCATAGGTGATATAACAGAAGAAAAGCTTCGAATAGTACGTGAAGCAGACAAGATACTTATTGACGAGATAAAGGCCGCCGGTTTGTACAGGGAATTGAGCCAGACTCTTGCCGTGTTGCTGCCGATTAAGAACGTTGGCGTAATGGGTGATGAACGCAGCTATGAAAGTGTAATAGCCATCCGGTCGGTAGACACTACCGACTTCATGACTGCCGACTTCTCACGCATCCCATACGATACACTCGGCCTTATTTCAAGCCGAATAATAAACGAAGTACGCGGTGTAAACAGAGTTGTCTACGACATATCAAGCAAGCCGCCGTCAACTATCGAGTGGGAATAATACACTCAACAGGAAAACATCAGAAGAGGCATGTAATGTTAAATTGCATGTCTCTTTTTTTGGTCGTACAAAAAAAGGTCAAACATAAATTGGACTAAGCGATTCGTAATCTGTCGTGCCGACACCTGCTTCTTCTGCCATCTTCAAGTAAGTCAGTTTATCGGTTCCTGTCCCAATAAGTGATGCGCCGATAGTATCGGCGGCAACCTGATCGCAACTTGCAATCAAAGTATTAGTGGCCTTCAGATCAGCAGTACTGCCGCCCGTAGGGCCATTTGATATCATTGAAGTAACCCCATCCAGAATAACAAGTGTTGGACGAACCATCATTGCCAACTCCTTGATAATAGCATTGATATTCTGATGGAATATGTTTCGTCTGCCGCCAAGCAAACCATACCAGTTCTTCATACTCATTGATGCTCCGCTTCTGTGATGATGCTTCACCGGAGTAATCCCAATGAGCTTGTTTGCCCGTTTGAGAGGCTCATAAAAAAGCGGCCAGTTCTTTATCAAACTTCCGCCTTCAAGCGTTGTATGGCTGAAATATCGCTCCTGCGGCAAAATTATCCTTGCACCAGCTTCTGTCGCCGCCTTTTCAATACCTGATAGCAGCAGGCAGCTTTGCGGATCGTTTATAGGATTATCACCAACAAGCACCTCTCTGGCACCAGCCTTATAGCAAAGTTTGACAACCTCGGCAATCAAGACAGGGTTAGTCGTAGCACCAAGCATCGCAGGACTCGCAAAGGCGATATTCGGCTTTATCATCACAACATCACCCTTACTGACAAATCTTTCAATACCTCCAAGAGCTTCAATTGCCTTATTAACGAGATCTGTTCGATCACTGCCCCTGGCAACACTTATCACCTTACCCTCAACATGCGGCACAGAGAAATCTGGGACATTTACCTGATTATGTTCAGCATCAACATCTGCTGTATTATCATAAAAAAACCAGCTTGCCGCACCAACGACTCCGACAGCTGCCGCCGCCCCGCCTGCCCGCTTCATGAATTGTCGTCTGTTATTCATCCTTCTGCCCTCCAATCAACATCTTTATAAGCTCAATTGCCGCCTGATAATCATCTGCTTCGTGAACACCAATAAGAGAACCATCATTAAGCATTATAAGTTCATAGACACCGAAAAGGTCATAAACATCTATACCATCTTCATCACTGACCTTCTCAGCCCCACTTTCAGCCATGAACGACTCAAACTTAGCCGCGGCATTCTCACCATCTGGTATAACAAATATCGTCATACGCCGGCCATCAAGCTCGTAATCCCTTATATAAACCTCACCAAGCCCGCCAATTCCGAAAGCTCCATCAAGATACATTTTGAAACTGCCCTCAACAGCATTCGAATCCGGCAGCACCTCAGGCACAGGCAAAAGAGAATTTTCAGGACTCTCAAGCATCGCGATATCGCTTATGTCCGCGGCAAGAGCATCAAGCATCTCTTCATTCTCAGCCGATGCACTTATCTCAAAATAATCATTACCGGCAGCCATATACATTCCCGAAGTGGTTTTGTAGAAATGTTCAGCAGACAGTCCTTCTACTGGTCTTGCCTTCGCTCGTTTCTGCGTACTGTAAACATAAAAAGCTGCCTTTGGTGTTGACATCCTGTATCGATATATCTCCACCCATATATCAGGCTGTGCGGTAAAAGTATAACGCTGGGTCAAAAGTTCCTCGAATCCGGCCTCTGTATATAAAGGTGCCTTACCGTTGATCTTCTCGTAGAGAGTATCAGGCGAATAGACCTCTGCTTCGGACAAAACAGTAAACTTATCGGACACCGCAAACCCGCCACTGCTCTCACTGACCTGACCTGTTACAGCATCTTCACCGGTAATTATGCCAAAACGGCCAAGATCATAATGCCCCTGCATATACAGTATCACGGCGACTATCACCACAATCACCGCCATCGTAATAATACTGACAAGAGTTTCAACCGTTCTGTTAAGCTTGTTTTCACTCATAAGAAAATCCTACAACATAAATTCCTGAACCTTTCGATTTTCTACTATGATATGATAATAAGCCCATTTTGTCCATAAAAAACCACTATCGTTAGGGTCACAAATTCAGCATACAGAAAACTTTAAAATATTCAACTTTAGTGACGAACAACCATTTTTTTTAACCGTATCTTCATCACTTGTTAACGAATAGTATATATAAAACTTTTTTAAGATGGCATTAAATGGCTGGAGTCATGAGATATTGAAAAAAAACTTCAAATATCTGATTTTGTGGGGTTAATTTGATTGACAAATCTTAGAAAAAACATTTAATATTGCCTCACTTGTTTTTATGTATAAAACTCCTTACAGTAAGGCGTTATTATAATGGTAGTATGATCGTTTAAGTTTTTTTTATAAACCTTTAATTATAAGAGGGATAAGAGTTGAATTATGCTGTTAAAGAACCACTACAGATAGCTGCCTGGACTCAACCTGATGCAGTTATCTCAAACGTCGTAATCGGTACAAGAATACCGAAGGATTTTTTCATCACCAAAGGCCGTGGCGAGTCGGACATTACAATACATGCCGGATCGTACCACCTTGCACTGCGTGAAGCGGGCATCGAGATGTGCAATATAATGACATACTCCTCGATTCTACCGCCTATCGCCAACGAAATTCCCCGTCCTCAGGTACTCAACCACGGGTCGGTAATGGAGTGCATCATGGCCGTAGCTGATAAGCAAAGGGGCGAGCGGGCCACTGCCGGAATCATTTTCGGCTGGCTCTACAATAAACAGACCGGCAAAAAGCACGGCGGCCTCGTTTGCGAATACAATGGAAGCAAGCTTGAAGAAGAAGCTCGCGAGGAACTGCGTCAGAGTCTTAATGAGCTATATACCAATGGTTACAGCGACGACTTCGACCTCAGAAATATAGAGCTTATAAGCGACAGTTTCGTGCCGGAGAAGAAATACGGCTCGTGCCTTATAAGCCTGTGCTTCACAAATTACGTATGCCCGATACTTCCATCGGCATAACGAATGCACGTAATGAATACCAAATTACAATTTGGCGATTTTGAAACGGAACTGACCACCTGGGAAAACTCCCGGGTGGTCATTTTGCCTGCGCCTTTCGATGCCACAAGCACCTGGATCAAAGGTTCCGACAAAGGCCCCGCCGCCCTGCTTGATGCTTCGTACAACCTCGAGTTCTACGACATAGAGACAGACAGCGAGGTTTACAAAGGCGGGATATTCACCGATACGCCGCTTGAATGCGGCTGTTGCCCCGAAAAGATGAGCGGGGACGTAAAAGCAAAGATAGCCTCATATATCGATGCCGGTAAATTCGCCGTAACAATCGGCGGCGAGCATTCGGTGAGTATCGGCGCTATACAGGCACATTGCGGAAAATACGACAATGTTACCGTACTCCAGCTTGATGCCCACAGCGATCTGCGTCAGGAATATCACGGCTCGAAATATAATCATGCCTGCGTAATGGCAAGAGCCGCCGAAATAGCCCCGATATTGCAGGTTGGCATAAGGAGCATGGATATATGCGAAAAGCCGTATATGAATACGGAAAATGTCTTTTTTGCCAAAGATATTCACGGCAGAACCGACTGGATAGACAGCCTTTGCTCTAAGCTTACAGAAAATGTCTATATAACGATAGACCTTGATGCCTTCGACAGCTCAATCATGCCCTCAACCGGCACACCGGAACCGGGCGGAATGGGTTGGTGGCAGGTGCTTACACTGCTGAAGGCAGTAGCACAAAAAGCTAATATCGTAGGGTTTGACATAGTAGAGCTTTGCCCTAATGAACACAACAAAGCCCCAGACTTCCTCGCCGCAAAACTACTCTACAAGCTCCTGACATATAAGTTTGAGCTTTAATGTTTTGGTCTACTTTTGCGTTGATTTACGCACAATGATTTTACCTGCAAGCTGAATACCTTTGGCAGGAGAATCTTCATTTTCTATACGATGAACCATGGTTTCTAATGCTGCTTTTGCTATTTCCTTGTATGGCTGCTGGTAGGTAGTAAGTGTAGGGCACAGATATTTTGAGTAAGGCAAATCATCAATACCTGTTACCATTATCTCATCAGGTACACTAACCTTCTTTTTTAATAAACCCTGCATCAGTATTGCAGCGGTACTGTCGTTAGCACATACAACCGCATCCGGTTTACCCCTTAGAATCTTCGATATAGTATCTGCATCAAGTGGGGTTTCGATATGTACGTCATTTTCATTACACGTCAGACCGGAGCCAATTACAGCTTCTCTATATCCGGCCATGCGTATGAATACACTTGGTGCAGAAAAGGGTTTGGCGACAAATGCAATTCTTTTAGCTCCCTGTTCAATAAGGTGTTGTGCGATTACATAACCTGTGCGGAAATTGTCAAGGCTTACGAAATCGTACTCACTGCGTAGTGGGAAATCAACAATATCTCTGTCGATCAGAACAATATTAATATTGTGACTCTTTAAAATCTCGGTGATTCGTAAGTTTATCTGCTCTTTTTCTGCTACAAGTTCAAGCGGAGTAAAAAATACTCCATCAACTTTTTCCTCTATATATCTGTAAGCTAATTGTTCGAGTTTTGCGGCTCGTTCCTTTGGACCGCTGTCCATAGAGCCGTACCAGACGAGCTTGAAATTTTCAGTTTGTGCAAGATGCGAGAGATGCCCGCATATCTGGTCAAAAATCTCGGTCTCGCCAAGACCAGGCACAAGAAGTCCAAATTTGAACCGTTTCTTCAGGCCGGGGGAATTGTATTTAACGAAAGTTCCTGAACCTATCTTACGCTCAACAAGCCCTACTGATTCAAGCTCATTCAGTGCCCTTGCAACAGTAGGACGTGAGGCATTGAATCTTTTGCAAAGTTCCTTGTCAGAGGGCAGTTTGAAACCGAACATGTATTTGTCAGTTTTAATCTCGCGTTCAATAGTATTGAAGATTACATCGCACTTTTTAAGTTTATGTGTAGCCATTATAGTATTTCGTAAAGTTTTTTTATTTTACATATATGATATATTATTATACCAATTCTACAAATATAAAATCGAAAAACGACTTTTTAACCTATTTTTCACTTGCTCTATATGTAAAAAATTGTGACATTAATATATGATTTAAGTATTGATGTTGATTTTTGACAATATATACTAAACCATGCTTTTTGATAAGCGACAAAATTTATAATCAAAATCCGATAGCGAGTGTGATACTATATGAAGACAACAATTAAAGCAGAGAAAAAATATCTGAATATACCTGTTAATAATGAGGCATCACAGGAACGGGTATTCGTATATGTTGACGGCAAGATAGATTATTACTTCGATCTCCAGCTTGCAAATAAGGGAGAAGCAGATTTCTGGGTGTATATGGATATAGGTCGTTATGCAGGATGTGAGATTACGCTCAAAACAACGAGGGATTCAGCAACCGATCCCGAAGCATTCAACCAGCTTTACCAAAGTGATGAACCTAAAGAGGCGGCAAGCTTCTACAAAGAAAAAAAACGCCCGCAGCTTCATTTCACCAGCAAACGCGGTTGGCTCAATGATCCCAACGGGCTTGTTTATTATAAGGGTGAGTATCATCTTTTCTATCAGCACAATCCCTACGGCTGGAAATGGGGGAATATGCACTGGGGCCATGCCGTAAGCAAAGACCTGGTGCATTGGGCAGAGCTTGGAGATGCTTTACTGTCTGACGAGCTTGGTACGATATATTCCGGTTCGGCAGTGGTTGACTGGGATAATACAAGCGGCTTCGGCAGTGATGGTGAGCCGCCAATTGTCGCAATATATACTGCTGCAGGTAATCATGCTCCCGTAGAGGTTCCGTTTACTCAGTGCATTGCCTACAGTAATGATAAAGGCAGAACATGGAATAAGTATTCAGGCAATCCTGTTCTGGGGCATATAAGAGACAGTAACCGTGATCCTAAAGTTATCTGGCATGAGCAATCAAAAAAATGGATAATGGCATTGTTTATAGATGGCAAGGATTACAGTTTGTTTTCTTCGCCGGATCTGAAAAACTGGAAAAAGCTTAGTGATTTTGAGGGTGGCTATGAATGCCCAGATTTCTTCCCTATGATGCTTGATGGCAATCCTGATGAAATTAAATGGGTATTCTGGACTGCCGATGGTACATATTTCTTAGGAAGTTTTGACGGAACAACGTTTACGCCTGAGACAGGTATGAAAAGATGTTACGATGGCGGCAATGTTTATGCCGGTCAGACTTTCAGCGACATTCCCGATTCTGACGGTCGTCGTATTCACATCCCATGGCTTAGGGAGCCTGGCAAGGCTTTTGTCGGTATGCGGTTTAATCAGCAGATGGGATTCCCGGTAGAGTTTACACTGAGGTCAACTTCACAGGGAGCGGCTATTTTTACATGGCCTGTTCAAGAGATAGAGAATATTTATGCAGAAACTCACAAATTCGTGAACAAAACTCTCTCTTCAGAGAATAATCTGTTTGACGATTTTGATGATGATATGCTCGATATATATGCAGAGTTTGAAATAGAGGATAATGATGCCGTGTTCGGATTCGAGATAAAGGGGCAGCGATTCGTTTATGACTGTAAGAAGAGTGAAATAGATGCGATGGGACAGGTTGCCCATATTGCCCCTCAAAACGGCAGGATTAACATGCGTATACTTGTTGATCGCGTATCCATAGAGTTCTTTGCAGGCGATGGACTGGTTTATATGCCGTTCTGTCTCCCTTCGCCCGAGAAAGAGTCTCCGAGGATATTCTCAGAAGGAGGCAGCAGCAGGCTTGTCACACTCGTTGTTAATAAACTTGAAAGCATATGGGATTGATTAATGAATAACGGAAAAATTAAAGTGCTCTCTTTTGGAGAGGTATTGTTTGATGTTATAAACGGCAAAGAGCATCTTGGCGGAGCTTCCATGAATTTTGCGGCTCATCTTTCAAGGCTTGGAGTTGAAGCCTATATTCTTTCAGCTTGCGGCAATGATGAACGCGGCAGTATTGCTCGCCGGCAGATAAAAGACCTTGGTATCTCTCTTGATTTCCTCAACACTACAAATGGCTACCAAACCGGAATAGTTGATGTTCAGCTCCAGAACGGCCAGCCCTCTTATGATATCGTTCAGGACGTTGCCTACGATCATATTGTTTATTCAAAAGAGCAATTGGCTGATATGGCTTCGATAGGAGCAGATGCGTTCTATTTCGGTTCGCTTGCTCAGAGAAATGAGGTTTCCCGTAGTACACTGCATGAGATTTTAGATGCATTTGAGGGTAGATGTGTGTTTTATGACGTTAATTTGCGTCAGGATTACTACAGCAAAGAGCTTATTGAGAAATCATTCAGCTATACTACAATTCTGAAAATAAACGATGAAGAATTGCCTGTGATTTCAGAGCTTCTTTTTGAAGTTAAGCTAAGCGAGGCGGATTTTTACAGCAAGATCAGCAGCCTATACAGCATAGAATTGCTGGTCGTAACCAAAGGAGGCGAGGGTTGCAGTGTTTTCTGGCCGCAAAGCAGTGAGCATATCGCACCGGTCAAAGTCAAGGTTGCTGATGCCGTTGGAGCCGGTGATTCATTCAGTGCCGCATTCGTATACAACTATCTTTCCGGCATAGCTGCCGGCAAAGCTGCACATCTTGCAAACAAGCTTGGCGCATTTGTCGCCAGCCGAAATGGTGCCATACCAGACTACAATCCCAAAGAAATATTCAGCGAATAGATTTAAAAAAATCTCCGACAAGCATTCGCCTATCGGAAATTTAATTTTTTATTTTGATCTGGCTAAAATCAGCAGCTTTCGAGAAGAGCCTCTTCTGCTTCTTTTGTCCAAAGTCCGTTAACCAGCTTATCAGCTACGCTGGGCATCTTATCCTTAAGTTGGTCAAGGGTTACGAGTCCAATGCCTTTAACCTTCGGATATACAATAATCTTACCGGCAATAGCATGATTCTCTACGGCTCTGATACCTTCAACAGACGACTCAATATCACAAATCGCCGCTACTGACATATTAGTATCAAGTTTGCCGTCAATCACCTTGTTAAGTACAGTCTTCATATCATCAAGAGTTGAACCGCTTGTACCAACAAAGTAGAGATTATTCTCAATATAAGCATTGAGATCAATCATGCCAGAAACAGTTGCAGGAATACCAGCAAAAATATTGATGATACCGCCCTTGCTGCTATTCTTTACAGCCGCGGCAACAAGCTGTGGAACCGGAGCCATAAGAGCTGTAAAATCGACGCCCTTAGGAGCCTGGCCCTTAGTTGGGTTATAAGGTATATACTTAACGCCTCTCTCCTCGGCAAGAGGAGCAGCTATCTTTGTAAGAGGAGCAAGACGGTCGTCATCAAGGTCACCCGCATATATCTCAACATCCTTAACGCCCTGGCAGATATTACGTATAACGTGCATAACACCCATAGGTCCACCGGCACCGATCACATCGATCTTATCGCCTTCCCTGATCTCGCCTGTGGCAGGTATGTATTCCATCGCCTCAGCAGGATCGTTTGTCGTCGTACCAATAATCCTGATATTACCGTAGTGTACACGTCCTACAGCCGAATTAACTTCACTGTCAAATTTACCGCCGCAAAGGACAATATTGAACAAGCCGTTAGATGCAACTTTTGCAAACAGAGCTTCTGTTGTAGCTACCGCTGAACCAAAATAGATTACATCATCAAATGAGTTATCCGGTGCAGCTTTGAGCTCTGCTATTTCAACAGTTTCAATACCATCAACCTGACAATCTGCCCCTACTACCATCATCTTACCGGGCTTGCCAAATCTACCGATAACCGCAGTTAACAGATTAACATCAAATTTATCACTCTCAACAACAACAAGCATGTTGCCGCCTTCTTTGATATTAGTACGCTCCTTGACAACATAAGAATCCTCAACGCACGCCCAAGGTTCTGCAAGAGCAACCGCTGAAGCACTGCGAGTATATGGAGCAGGAAGCATCATGAATTCTTTTCCATCAGGACTGGTACTGAGACGCTCATCCATAATCAGATATTCTTCAAGACCGCCTTCAAGATTGTATCCGATAGCTCCGTTAGACTCACCTTCGGTAATCAGCCAACGATGATCGGCCTGTATCAGGTATCTTTCACCTTCCTGACACTTGGTAACTTTATCGCCAACCTTGACAACACGCACACATATTTCATGACCGGGTACTGTCGGCTCATCACCTGTCTTGTAACCTGGATATTCAGAAAGAATCGACTGATCAGTTCCCTTAACAATCTTACCTTTACGAACGTGAGTACTGAATTGCTTAAGAAGCTTGAGATCTGAAAAACAAAGTCCCACAGCCTCTACCTCACACAATATCTGGTAATCAGAAGGCATTAAAACAGGTTTTGAAGAATTATAGCTCAACTGATCAGGACCTGTAAGCTGAACAGCTCTCTGTGTTGAAGGAATATTAGCATTCTGTGTCATTTTTTTCATCCTTTATCAGACTAAAATTAGTTTTAGTTCATAATTGCCCCGCTCCCTACCGGTCGCGGTACTGTTTACTTATAGCTAATAGCTAATTACTAATTGCTCAAGACATCAATTATTTGTTCAGGAGAAACATCACTTGCAATATCTTTAAGCAACGTCTCTTTCTCAGGAGTAAGAAGCTCGCCAAGCTCTACAAAGAACTCATTCTTAGCGTTTATATCATCAAACTTCTGCTCTGCCCATTTACCTATATAACCAATACCGGCATTTCTCATAAGAACAGAATGAGCATAAACAATCATCGCTCCACACCAGAATGGCTCAATCAACGGTGAAAGCTCTTTGCTCTTGAAATCATCTACGAACTTCAGGCCGGGGCTGTTCATCTCTGTGCCTGCAATGACCGGCATGCCAAGCTCTCCGGCAATCTCTATTATTTCATACAGATTCTTGCACTTGAGATCATCCTCACCAAGACCTGCAGTAAAGTTTCTATCCGGAATAATGTTTATAACGGCAGTACCGCTCTGTTTGGCTATATCAATAAGCTCTCTTATACACTTCTCACCGTCGTTTGTGCCATCAAGCCATGTAAGTGTCGGTATGCCGCCAGCATCGATAATAAATTCATTAACCTCAGCCATTTTGGGGAATGAACCGGCATCGGGTTTTGCATAACCGACTCCGCCCTTTTTCATTGTCTTGGAACGAATGAGTGCCTGAAGCGATGCGCCGCAAGGCAGCTCCGTATCTTTTGCTGACTCGCCAAGTTTACCTACCCAGTAATCTGCAAGCTCCGAACCATCACCAAAGACGCTTTCTGCTTTTTGGGCATAGGCCAGACAAAGGTGACGCTCTGTAGCATTTCCTGATGGAGTAAGCGGCATAACGTCTTCTTCATAATCAAGAGCAACTTCTTCGAGATATGTATTAACTCGATCCACCATCGCCTTATTTCTATCCTGAGCAGTCTGCTTTAGTGAACAGAGAAGAGGCTGTGCACTGGCCGGCACCTTGCCGCAAGGGAAACCAGTTCCCATGTGGTACGAGATACCAGGCTCACCGGGAGAGTTTATAACCTTATCGGCAAATTCCGGTATAAATACCCTTGTCTCCATACCTGCCGATGCCTTAAGCCCAAGAGCTGCTGCTGCTTCATAGAACTCATCAACAGCGTCAAGTACATCAAAGTCAACAATTCCAACAGAACCAAGGCCCTGCTTCTTAGCCATATAAGCGATTTTCATCGGCGAATACCCTTCTCCATTGTAAGAGAAGAAAGTATGGAAGTGAACATTTGTCTCTTTAGTGGGTGCTTCAACCTCAATAGTTCCATCTGCTATCATTGAAGCAAGCTTATCAAATGCCTGTTTTCTCGTTGCATAATCTAAGGAATCTAATTTTGTTTCAAGTGTTTTAATATCGTTCATATAAGTTTCAACCTTGTCTGAAATCTCGTTTTTGAAATTAATTTTTATTTTTAAGGCATATAAGTCTTAGGCTCAAATGAATTGGCAACAATCTCTCTTGCTGCCGCAAGGTCAACCACTTGCCCTGATGCAATGGCCTGAATAAGTATATTACCACTGGCAGTCGCCTCAACAGGACCGGCAACAACTTTCTTGCCGGTTGCTGTCGCTGTCAATTTACAAAGCAATTCATTTTTGATTCCGCCGCCAACTAAATGAAGCGTGCTTACCGGAGTGTCTGTAATAAACTCAAACTTTTTAAGTACCTCTTCATATTTTACTGCAAGGCTTTCAAGGATAGTACGCACCATCTGCCCCTTATCAGTGATCTCGCTCAAACCGCGTTCACGGAGATGCTTATTGATCTCCTTCGGCATATTTTCTGGTGCAAGGAATCCCGGATAATCAGGATCTATCTTATAATCAAGAGGCTTTGCTTCAATAGCCATCTGAGTAAGCTGTGCATAGTCTAACTCTTGTCCTTCATTAGCCCAACACCTGCGGCACTCCTGAAGAAGCCAGAGCCCCATAATATTTTTCAGGAGCCTTATGGTGTTATAGACACCACCTTCATTTGTTATGTCTTCAGAATAAGTATCATCATTAATAATCGCCTTAGGTGTTTCTACACCAAGCAAACTCCATGTACCACAGGAAAGGTAAGCCCAGCCGTCTCCTTCAATAGCAGGAACAGCCGCTACTGCACTTGCCGTATCATGTGAACCGGCAGCAACAATATTAATCTGGTCGCATCCAAGCTCATCAGCCATCTCTTTTGTCATCTGCCCAACTACACTGCCAGGGGCGACAACCTCTGCCATTTTTTCAACATCAACACCGATAGCATCGAAAAGAGGTTTACTCCATTGACCACTCTTCATATCAAGTGCCTGGGATGTACTGGCAAGAGTATACTCACAGAAAGCTCTGCCGCAAAGTTTATATGCCACAAGATCTGCAATCATAACAATCTTGGAGCATTTATCAAATAATTCAGGATTAGCAAGCTTTGTTGCATAAAGTTGATAGAGAGTATTAATCTGCATGAACTGGATACCGGTGTTGTTGTAAATAACATCCTTTCCACCAGTAAGCTCAGCAACCTTTTCCACCATACCATTTGTACGGCTGTCACGGTAGTGATAAGGGTCAAAAAGGAGTTCACCATTTTCATCAAGCATTCCAAAGTCTACGCCCCAACTGTCGACTGCTATAGATTCGACTTTGCCGTCTGCTTTAGCTATTGCCTTTTTGATACCATCTTTTATTTCGCCAAATAATCTTGGGAAGTCCCAGTGAAGGCCATCATCACAAGGTGTCGCACCGGTAGCAAATCTATGAATTTCGTGAAGCTCAAGTTTACAACCAGCAATCACACCAAGCATAACGCGGCCACTCTCAGCCCCCATATCAACTGCAATATAATTTCTGCTTTCCATAACAATCCCTAAAACTGCGTTTTAATATCTGAAAATCAAAAGATCTCAAAAAAAAGAGACCTAAACAAACCAAATCGGAACAGCACCGATAAGCTACTCGATTATAATAGCGGGCAGTAAAAGAGTCAAGGAACCAGAAGCTTTATTATCCTCATCCAAGCTCACACAGAACACAAACAAACATAACTGAACCCAAAAAGACAACACCAAGCCAGTTCCAATACAATCAAGCAAAGCTACGGTTATTTTCCTCGTTCGGTTCTGTTACTATTCCTGAATTGTCTTGGGGTCATTCCAGTCAGATCTTTGAATGTTCTTGTAAAATAGCTCTGATTATTATAACCAACCTCGAAACATATTTCAGTACAAGTCTTATTGGTTCCAATAAGCATATTTTTTGCCATTTCAATTCGAACATTCGTAATATAATCAACTATAGTAACCCCCGCCTGCTCCTTAAATATATGCGCCAATCTCGAAACACTCAAATGCGTTGATCTTGCAACATCTGAAAGACTTATGGGTTTATCATAATTGGCTTCAATATACTCAATGGCCGGCCTTATCTGAGAAATACGACGTGAATCCTGCTTGGAATGAACTAATTCAATAAAATCATCAACAGCTCTGCCAACCCATGTGCAGAGGTCCTGCTGGGTCTCAACCTTCATAAGCCTTGTGATATTATTGAGATTTTTTTTGAGAAGCAGATTTATATCCACTCCGCCCTCAGATGCCGCACGGCTAAGTACACTTATAAGCTCAAGCATTCGGGCCTTAAGAACATCGATATCACCCGGAGCACCAAGCATAATTGATGCAAGCATTAAATTGAGAATTTCGCGGGTTTCTGTCCTATCACCTATCCTGACCTTATTAAGTAATTTACGCTCATATTCATAATGATTTATAGCAGCCGCACTCTGCTGCTTTTGCTCCGCTATAAGCTCTCCTATCTGGCTTTGCTGATCACTTCTCTCCCGCCTCCAATTGACTACTCTTGGATCAAGACCGGTGATCTGGTAAAACAGGATAAAAAGAAAATCAGACGCCTCCTGCAATTTCCTTGTCGAGACTAAGGGCAATCCTTCGAGTGCTTCATTAATGCGTGCTCTTTTTGAAACGACCCCCTGGAGTCTTTTGGAAATATCTTCACAAAGTCCATCAGAAACAGGTTCACAAAGACATTTACCGTAAAACAGCCCGCCAAGAGGCAGATTACCCTCCATTACAGGTACACAGCCAAGAAGAATCCCGGCATGACAAATCGTAACGTAAGGCTGGCCGGTCTCTATGGCACTATTCAGACTGCGAACTCTTTCCTGTCTGCAGCGACTCTTGCCGGAACTGAAAGAATTAATAAGCTCACAAAACTCGTTATCACTTCGACGCGGCCTGTCAAAAACAATCTCGCGTCCATTAACATCGACAACTTCGATATCGAAACCATGATTTTCATAAAATATCTTACTGACTTTCTCAATGTCTTTCTCAGATACAAAATCCGTCAACTTTATCTTCGTTGCCATACAATACCAATCCAAATTAAATAAGTTCGTCCAACATCTGCGAACCTGAAAACCTAAACCATACAAACTTAAGAATTTAGCAGTCAATAAACTTAGCCAAATATAACCTAAGCAACATCACCCCAATGATACCCACTTTAACCCTATTACAATCACTAAATTTGGTTGTTTTGATTATACAGAAAAAGAATACTTTTAACAAATCATTTCTGCATTTACCATCTACATTAAACAAGTTAAGTTAATTATATTAGATTTTTGCATGTAAAAAAATGCTAAACCATTTTAAGAGAGGGTTATATTACACCAGCTTTTGAAGCTCTGAAGGAACTTGGCGAGACCCCTGTCTTGTTCTTGAAATGCTTACTGAAATAATACACGGAATTATATCCGGCCATTTCGGCAATTGATTTCACTGGATAATTCGATGATATCAGCAACCCCTTTGCATGTTCAATACGACAATTGATGATAAAATCCATAGGCGAGATATGCATCACGCTCTTAAATATCCTTGAAAAATGATCTGGGCACACGTGAAGCTCGGCGGCAAGCTCACTTATCTGTCTATCCTGCCAAGGACATGCCGCTATTTTACCGCAAAGTTCGTTTATTGCTGATGTGTACCGGCTAATTCCCTCATGGCCGCTATTCTGCGATGCAATATTGACAAGTTCGACAATAACAGTCTGCAACCACATATCAGCTTCCCGGCTTCTGCCTCGCAGAAAATTATCAACACACTTCCGCATCAGTTTTTCAAGGAAGAAAAGATCGGTAATCCTGCAATGGAAATCCGGGCTGCTGCTCAATTGAATGGGCTTACCATCAAACCCTATAAAATCAAGATGGCTGCTTACTACCCTAAGTCTATCCGCCGGATCATGACAAGCACTGAGGCTGGTTCCCGGCGAAAGGAAAAAACAGTCTCCCGCTGCCAACTGCCAGATCTGCCGACCTGATTTCAACTGTCCGCGACCTCCGCAGACGAGCCAGACATCATAATCGCTCATATGATTAACTTGCCAGCTCCAATCTCTCTCACAATGGAAAACACCACCATTATTGCAGCGTACAATGATCTCATTAGTCTTTGTAATATCTATTTTTTTCATAAAACAAATCGGCTCAGTTAACAAAATTTGCTTTCAGCAATGCTCTAAGACACCACAAATTACCCAAAAGTCTATTATCGCTTTAGTATAATACATTATCGTAATTTTAACATAAAACATCCTTTTAAATCAATAAAATATCGTAAAAGTTTAAAATAATATCGAAAACGTCAATTGTTTCCTTATACGAATCCGAGTAAAATGAGCTTTTAGTTGATTTTGCAGAAAGGTTGAAAATGACTGACTTTACAGAACGGATTTTAAATACATTTTATCGTAACGAACCTCAGGATGTTCCACCACTGGGTTTTTTTGCGATAGACTCAGACAGTGCTTCAAAGGTATTAGGGCGACCGACTTACTGGAGAGCCAAGGCCAAGTGCCAGATAGCCTTCTGGGAAGGACGCCGTGATGAGGTAGTGGAAAGCTGGAAAAATGACGCGATAGAGCTTTATGAAAAGCTTGATATCATAGACATAATCTCAGTAGCTCATATGGCAGGAGAATGCCCGCCTAAAGGATATCAACCGGACCCACCGAAAAAAATAGCAGATGACACCTGGCAGGACCGCAACGGATGCATATACAAATATTCACCGGTAACTGACGATATCAGTATGATCGAAGACCCACAGATGTGGCAGAAGAAACACAAGGCCGAAGATTACGAAAACCTTGAACCAAAGAAACCCGATGAAAGCATATTTGAAGTCATTGATGCTTTGATAGAACACTTCAAAGGGCGACGTTTCATCCTCGGAACATATGGTCACGTTGCAGGCTGGTTTCTTGCCGGCGGTATGGAACGCGGATTTATGGAGATTGCATCCAATCCTGAAGAAGTTAAAAAGATATACACGGCACAATGTCGAAAAGCAATAGCAGAAGATGCCAGCTACATACGCCCCGGACAGGATGGTGTATTGCTGGGAACCGACTTTGCCAGCTCTCAGGGACCAATGATCAGCCCCGAATCCTACCGCAGCCTGTTTTATGATGCCTATAAAAAACGAATCGCCAATCTTAAGGACAACAATCAGGCAGTCATCCAGCATGCATGCGGCAACAACCACAACTTCATGGATATACTTACCACCATAGGAGCTGACTGCTATCAGTCCATACAGCCTTCAGCAGGTATGGACATAATAGAACTGCACAAGAAATATGGAGACAGGATATCGCTCTGGGGAGGAATCGCCGTTGAAACATTAATCAACGGCACTCCAGAAGATGTTAAAAAAGAAGTCGAAAAATTCATGGATTACGCAAAAGACAAAACCGGCCTGATTCTCGGCACAAGTCACTCAATCGCTGTAGGTACAAAATACGAAAACTTCATGACACTCTTAGACACTTACTCAAAATACAAATAAGGAGCAAGAAGATATGACCGCAAAACCAACATGGACAAACCATAGCGATCTGGCTGTTAAAAGGAATCCAACGCTATCCAAAGAATCTTTTCTCGACTGGATGACATTCAAAGGTGGAGACCAAATCCCATTCATAGAAATATTCGGCCCTATAATAGGATTAAAAGAACAATGGTTCGAACAAGGTGCAACAGAAACTGAACTTGATTTCTCTGCATTCACTTATCGTGAACCACTGGTACACCGACTGGATATAAATAACGGCAGGCTCGGCGTCTCCAGTAAGATTATAGAAGAAACAGAAGAACACATTATCTATCTTGATGACCTCGGCCGCAAACTCAGGCTCTGCAAGGGTATGGCAACAATTCCGCTGCCGTTGAGCTATCCTGTAAAGAACATGGAAGACTGGCTCGCTATAAAGCCGCGATACGAATTTGATGAATCAAGATTTGGAAAGAATTGGCTCGAGGAAGCAGAAGCAGCACTTGAAAAAGGCGCCGTTATCGTAGCAGATATTCCCGGCGGTTTTGATGAGCCTCGTCAGCTTCTTGGCGAAGAGGCCATATGCTATGCATGCTACGACCAACCGGAACTGATTGAAGACATCCTCAACACAATAGGAGATACCGCACTAAAAGTTCTTGATATGGCAAGTTCTAAAATACAAATTGACTCTCTGTTCGTACACGAAGACATGGCAGGCAAATCCGGGCCACTCTGGGGTCCAAGAGAGGTTTCTACTTTCATAAAACCATATTATCGGAAGGTATGGGATATGCTCGAAGGACGCGGTGCGAGGCTCTTCAATCAGGATAGTGACGGTAATATGGAAGGCATACTGCCGCAAATGATAGATGCCGGACTCAACTGCATCATGCCGGTAGAACCGGGTTCAGGAATGGACATGGTCAAACTGCGACAGCAGTACGGCGAAAAACTGGCTTTCTGGGGAGGTCTTGACAAATACGCTCTTCTCGAAGATAAGGCCGCGATTGAAGCCGAACTCGAATATAAGATTCCGCCGATGATCAAAACTCGCGGATGCATGCTCGGACTCGACCACAGAATTCCTAACGGTGTGCCGTTGGATAACTACAAATTCTACGTCAGTAAGGTATGGGAAATAATCAATAGAGAAGAAAACTAATTACCCATATTTTTAAAAGCAATCGGTCTCTGCCGTCTCACTGATTGACGGCAGAAACCAATCTATTTACAAAGTGTTAATTTTCTGTACAGATGAGGCGTTAGAGCCTGCGTCTTAAAGAGTGCCCAGGCAATACGTCCATCTTCAAGCTTGAGCTTCTTTGCTGTCCCTAAAGTCACCTCTGCCAAAAGCTCTACGCCGCAATCAAGAACACAAATTACTCCGGTCTCTGCAATCACAACCTTTGTAATCTTGCACGGCAACTGATTCTGAATTGATATGTTTGGTATGGGAGCATTGGATATGGATATATCTTTTGTCCTCAGCGTATAACTGATACTGTCTCCCTCTTTAACATCAGCGATAGGAGCCCTGAATGTAAGAGCTGGTGAGACCTGAACATTCACAAATCCAAGCTCACGATCTACATTTTTAACTCTGCCGTCGATTCTGTTTGAGTAATCAAGTGCATGAAGAAGCTGCATAGCATTCTTTGAGGCAAGGATATCGGAGATTTTCCCCGCCGCCTTGATCTGCCCTTCACGCATAATGACCAGCATGTCACACAAATTCTGGATTTCATCAAGCGTATGACTTACAAGAATCATCGGTATCTTCAATTTATATCTGATCTGCTCAAGGATGCCAAGTATCCTCCACGAAAGATCTCCATCCATACCAGCAAAAGGTTCATCCATGAGAAGCAGCTTGGGATGCGAAAGTATCGCACGCCCTATAGCAACCCTCTTAAGCTCACCGCCGGAAAGATTCCTTACAGAGCGTTTGAGCAGATGAGTTATTTCCACAAGTTCGGCAATCTCAGCAATAGTAAAGGTCTTGTCCTCACTCTTGCTGTGCTTGAGTGCAAAATTAAGATTCCCCTCAACACTCATGTGCGGAAACAATCTATTATCCTGAAAAACTACAGCAACCTGTCGCTGATGAACAGGGATATCCAGTTTTGAAGAATGAAACAAACACTCATCGCCTACTATTATATGCCCTGAATCCGGCCTTATCAAACCGGCAAGACAATTGAGCAGAGTAGTCTTTCCGCTGCCTGAAACACCGGTAATACCTATCACATCCGCTTCTGTGCGAAGAGACAAATCGAGCCTGAAAGCCGAAATCCTTTTCTTTATCACAAAGTCAATCATCGCTTGGCTCTCCTCATCAGTATCTCAGATAGAGCTATAGCTCCAAGTGATATGGCAATTGACACGCAAGCAAGATACATTGCATCATTTTCCATTCCCGGCTGCTGAAGCATAGTGAAAATGGCAAGCGAAATGGTCTGTGTCTGCCCCTCGATGTTACCTGCAAAAGTCGCGGTTGCACCAAACTCTCCAAGACTTCTGGCAAAAGAGAGTACTAAACCGCACATTATTCCCGGCAAGGATAAAGGCAGGGTAATCTTGCAGAAAACAGCAAACGGAGAAAGCCCCAATGTCCTTGCAGCCTTCTCAAGTTTTTGATCGACAAGTTCGATAGCGAGCCTGGTTGAACGCACAAGCAGCGGGAAGCCCATGACAGCTGAAGCAATGACCGCCCCCATCCACGTAAAACCAAACTCAATACCGAAATATTTATATAAAACCGCTCCAATCAATCCCTTACGACCAAGGAACACCAATAGACCATAGCCTATTACCACCGGAGGGGTGACTAACGGTATGTGCACGATTGCATCGAGCAATACCTTACCGGGGAAGTTTTTACGAGCCAATAACCAGCCCATAAAAACTCCCGGTATGCTAATAACGGACACACACACTAATCCCACTTTAATGGATAGAAAAATAGCTGTTAAAAATTCTTCACTCATTATCTCATTTTAAAGGCTCAAAACCGGCCTTTTCATAAATTACTGATGCTTCAGTTGATTTAACATATTCAAGAAACTCATCAGCCGCCTCGCCTGCCCCACTGCATACAGCAAGATAATAATTCACGGGCTTATGCAGCTGCTCAGGAAATACGGCTATTATTTTAGAATTATTCGACACAAGAGCATCGGTCTTATATACGATACCCAAAGGACACTGACCTGTCTCAACAAAGTTTAGTGCAGCACGAACATTGGTCGCCTTGACAATGCGATCAGACTCTATCTTCTGCCACCAGCCAAGATTCTCCAACGCCTCTTTAGCGTATTTTCCAGCCGGCACAAATTCAGGATCGCCAATCGCCATTCTGCCCTCATACGCTCCCGCAATATCAAAATCAGGAGTTATCGTAACACTGCCAATAAAATCATTATTCGCAATCAGAACCAATTCATTCTTTATGAAAGCACCTTTGGTTTCGGATTTAAGCAGTTGCTTTTCGTCAAGATATTCAATCCATTTCTGATTAGCCGAGATAAAGACATCAGCCGGTGCTCCAGATTCTATTTGTCTGGCAAGTACTCCTGAAGCGGCCAGATTGAGCTTTATCTCAACACCCTTGCTGATTTGGCATTTTCCAACTATCTCTTTTATGACATCTGTAGTACTTGAGGCAGCAAAAACATTTATGCTTTTGGTCTCATTATCCTCAACACCTTGAGATGCCTTATCTTTGCAACCGGTCAAAATTCCAACCGCTATCACAATTAGTATAGCTAAAAATATTCTTATCTTCATATTATCCCCAACATTTTATATGTTATGAGAACTCAAAATCAATATAAACCTCTTGCGCACTATAGAGCAGTATTGTCTATAAGGAATGAAATATCGCAGCTCAGAATATTATGTATACAAAAGTTCTATACGGCTTTTTCGTAAAAAACTTTCTCGGTCAGAAACCTTAACTCTTCAACCGTCAAATTTCTCTTTTTCTGCGCCGAATAATCCTTTATTAAAGCTAACAGCTTCAAAATATCATCTTTTTTATATTTTATATTCAGCTGATCCAGCGAATTTTTAATCGATGCATTGCCGCTATGCTTACCCAAGACAAATGTTTCCTTCGCAGAAACCTCTTCAGGGGCAAACGGCTGGTACGACTTGGAATCCCTAAGCTGCCCATGAACATGTATTCCGGACTCATGTGTATATACCATTGAACCAACTATAGGCTTTGATATATGATTATCACGTTTGGAATACTCCTCAACGATTCCTGACAGTTCCTTAAGCATCTTAGTATCAATGCCGCTCTCAACATCGAGAGAAACTTTCATCGCCATAACAACTTCTTCCAATGCGGCATTACCCGCTCTCTCTCCCAGTCCGTTAACAGTAACATCAACTGCCGCTGCTCCGGCCTTAATCGCCGCCACCGCATTCGCTGTTGCCATACCAAGATCATTATGAGTATGAACACTGAGATCCATATCCGGACACTTTCTCTTAAGACTCTTTATTATTCTGTAAGTCGTCACCGGATCCCATATACCAACGGTATCGGCAAGCCTGACCCTGTCAGCACCGTAAACATTTGCAGAGTTGATGATGAATTCGACAAACTCCATATCAGCTCTGGATGCATCCTGTAGACCTACCGAAATAAAATCAAAAGAGTCTCTGAATTCATCAAGCAAATCACGTAGTTCTATGATTGCCCAAGCTTCACTCTTGCCAAGACTGTTAAGATGTATACTCGAAACAGGAACAGAGAAATGAACATTCTTGATCTCATACGACTTAGCTTTGAGCAAGTCCTCTCTCTTGGCTCTGCACCAGCAGCTTACCCTGCAATCAGGGTTGAGTTCGGAGATTGCGGCTATTGTACGAGCCTCTTTAGGACCCATAGCAATAGTACCCGCTTCGATCTCCCTAACTCCTGCAGTAATCAAAGACCTTGCGATCTCAATTTTTTCATCAAAACTGAACGCCACACCCGGTGCCTGTTCACCATCACGCAGTGTAGTATCAGTCAAAACACATTCTTTTATCTTATGTATTGCAGCCATCGCCAGCTCCCTGACATGATTTTGACAGAGTCCTTACACTCTGCCTGATTTCTTTACCCTCGTAAACATCCCTGACTGCCTGATCGAGGAGGCCTTCCATGCATATAACCTCGATACCTTTTTCTTTCAGTATTTCAATCGGCCTTGGCCCCGCCTGTGAGGCAAGTATCGTTCGGCAATCGATGAATCTATCCGCAAAGTCATTCCACCGCTTATCACCACAGCCACTCGGCGGAGTTATACGATTTCCCACAAACCTGATATCCTCTCCATCCTTCTCATATATAGCCATCTTCTTAACTTGACCAAGGTGCATATTAACAAGGAGACCTTCCATCGTAGCAACCGCAACATACGGGGCTTTATCTTCTTCATCAACTTCGTTGGCAAACGACTTGAGCATATCAGCGGTTGAAGCGGAGAGCTTTTCACCAAGCAAACCGACTGCATCAGAACGACATCTTGCACAATGCCTCATCTGCTCAATATATTTGGCTGCCTCTGCACGTATCGGCTCGATTATATCGCAGCCCGGAGAAGGCAAGTCCTCAAACAATGTACCTTTAACAGGCATCAGCTTTATGCAGTTGAACAAATCAGCTCCAAGCTCTGAAACATGCTTTGCCACTTCAACTACATGATTATCATTTACGCCCGGAATCACAATGCAGTTGACTTTAACTATAAGTCCGGCTTTTTTAGCCAGTTTAACAGCCTCAAGCTGCTTATTCATCAGAATCTCTGCGGCCCTGGCTCCGGTTTCACTCTTTCCGCCATCTCTTACCCATCCGTAAACAAACCTGCCTACACTTGGATCAATAGAGTTTATTGTTATAGTCAGGTGTGTAAGCCCGACGGCAACGAGCTGGTCGATATAAGGAGCTACATTAAGCCCGTTAGTTGAAACACAGAGAACCATATCATCAAAATTCTCTTTTATGAGTCTGAGTGTTTCAAGTGTCTCTTCCGGATTTGCAAACGGATCACCAGGGCCGGCAATACCGGCAACCTTAAGGTTTGGCATCTGCTTCTTGATCTCTGTAAGATACTTCAGTGCCTGCTTTGGAGTAAGCACAGATGATGTTACTCCCGGACGCGATTCGTTTACGCAATCATAATTGCGGTTACAATAATTACACTGAATATTGCACTTTGGTGCAACCGGCAGGTGTATTCTGCCATACTTTCCCTTTGATTCTTCATTAAAACAAGGATGATTTTTTGCGTTTGCTGTCATGTTTTCACCTTCCTTCGATTAAATGTGTGTATACCCTACTGGTGATAAATTCTGTTTTCTTTCAATAATTGCATTCACTATACGATCAAACAATTCCAGAGTACCGGAATATCCAATGTGCCTTACTCTCGCAGCACCTATCCGGTCGTGAATAGGCAGAGAAACACGTATCAAAGGCACGTCTAACTCTCGTGCAAGCTTAAAACCATTACTATTACCAATAATCAGATCGATTCCTTCACTTTTGGCAAGATCAAGCATCTCTGAGAAATCAGTATCATTCATCACTGTAATCTTATCTGCCTGTTCAGGAGCCTGAGTCTTAATATTCTCAGAGAAATCATTAGAGTTGTCGCCTGTTGCACATATAGCCGGAACAATCCCTATCTCATCCATAAAACTCGCCATGGAAACGACCATGTCCTCATCTCCGTATATCAACGCTTTCTTGCCAAATAGATATTTATGTCCATCAACATAAGCATCTATCAAACGGCCGCGTATACCTTTATATTTTGCCGGCACATCATTGCCGCTGATCACCTTCAGTGCACTGAAAAACTCGTCGCATAAGCGCAGACCTATAGGCAAAGGCATCTTAAACAGCTCTATATCATGGTTCTTATTGAGATATATTCCGGCAGAATTCTCCACTGTTTTTGCAAAACCGAATTCAATTGTGGCCTTTGCATCTGCCATTGTCTTGATATCATCAATACTTGTGCCATGCTCTATGTTGCTCTGGTATTCCTGCCATATCTGTCCATCAAGTCTGTCAGAATAATCCGGAAGCAGAACATATTCGATACCAAATGCCTCAAATATCTCTTTAAGAGTTCTAAGGTCTTCCGGCGAAACCATGCCGCTTATGATATTAACATGATTGCCCTTTGACGCAGGCTCCACGACCTGCGAAACGACTGCCGCCAAAGCCCTTCTGAAACCCTCAAGATGTGAACCGGCATAACTCGGGGTTGATGTAGCCACAAGATAAGGCATTGTCTCTTCTTTATACTCAGACTTTATCTGATGAATGAACATCTTGACATCATCGCCGATAGTCTCCGCAAGACATGTTGTACAGATTCCAACCATCTCCGGCTTATACTGATTTATCGCATTCATCAAGCCGGCCTTGAGGTTGTCCTTGCCGCCGAATATTGTTGAACGTTCACTGAAATTGGAACATGCGATATCCATTGGCTCTCTGAAATGTCCTATCATGTGCCTTCTTATATATGTCGAGCATCCCTGAGAACCGTGTATAAAAGGAAACGCACCAGCTATTCCACTGTATGCCATGCAGGCACCATAAGGACTGCAAAGCTTGCAGGGGTTTGTTGTTGATACATATTTATTCTTGTGTATTTTCAGCATTTCATCACTTCTCACTTTCTCTCTGTTCTGGCATATTTCCATACCGGACTCATGATTGAAGAATGAACTTCTCTGGCAAAATTAAGCATACCGTTAAAACCGGCAAGAGAAATCTTTCTTTCATGGTTGTGATCGCAAAAACCAAGACCAAGTTTGTAAGCTATAGGACGCTCCTTTACTCCTCCAATAAGAAGGTGTGCGCCTTTTTCCTGTACAAATTTTGATATCTCCATCGGATTGGCATCGTCAATAAGAACAGTGCCAACATCGCAAAGATCTTCCAACTGCTTGTAGTCATCCGGACTGCCTGTTTGAGAACCGGCTATCACAGTCTGAATACCAAGCATTCTTAAGGAACGAACCAGAGAAAAAGCCTTGAATGCACCGCCGGTATAAACCGCTGCCTTCTTACCCTCAAGGTCCTTGCGAATCGCTGTTATCTGCGGCATTATCTTACCGATCTCTCTTTGCACGAGAGCTTTGGCTTTCTCTAATATGGCCTCATCCTTGAAAAAGTCGGCAACATCATAAAGTGCCTTAGCCATATCCTCTATACCAAAATATGATACCCTGATAAACGGGATGCCATATTTTTCCTTCATCTCTTTGGCAAGAAACATCATCGAACCACTGCACTGAACTACGTTAAGCTTTGCTTTATGAGCCTTCCTGAGATCTGAAATACTTGCATCACCGGTTACGGTTGAGATAACTTCAATCCCCATCTCTTTGTAGTACTCTTTTATTTCCCATATCTCACCTGCGATATTGAAATCACCCATGATATTTATACTGTTTTCTGCAACTTCTGCCTGCTGGTCAGTACCTACGATCTTTGCAAGTGCATCACATGCGGCTTTGTACCCATCCTTCTTAGTACCCCTGAATCCTTCTGAATGCACCGGAATAACCGGAATGCCTTTCTCCGCCTGAACTTTCTTTGCCACAGCTTCAACATCATCACCGATAACACCGACAATGCATGTGCTGTAAATAAAAGCGGCCTCAGGCTTATGCAAATCAATAAGTTCGCTCAGTGCATTATAAAGCTTCTTTTCACCACCATATATAATGTCACTTTCGCGGAGGTCTGTACTAAAACTCAGTCTGTGTAGTTCGCGTCCTGAAGAAAGGGAACCGCGAATGTCCCATGTGTATGCCGCACACCCGATTGGCCCATGAACAAGATGAAGAGCATCTGTCACAGGATAAAGCACAACTCGTGATCCGCAGAACACACAGGCACGCTGGCTTACAGCACCCGCTAAGGAATGCTTCTCGCAGGCCATATTGAAATCATTCAGACCTTTTTCGTATATCTGAGATTTTCTGTCTTTTAGTAATTCACTCATTGTAATAGTCCAATAGTAATAGTTTATTCTGTTAACTACTATTGCAACGAGCGTGCCAAAGTTGAAAAAACGGCTTTAAGACACATTTAAGAAGGGTTTTATAATAACTAATGATATGAGGTAATGAAACCAGCAGCCATAAAGCTGAAAAAAATTTCACTATAAATCATAAAAAAAACATGAAGCAACATTAAATATGACTAAGCAGAATAAGATCGAATAATATAAAGACTTGTTATAAAGAGAGTTAAGTACTACCAACACATTTAATGCATCAAGAAAATGAAAAAAACTTCACTACAAAGCCTATGAGCGACGATTTTGTAGCTAACAGCAAGAAGATAAATTTCCTGGCTGCGCTTACTGATTCTAAATCCGCTTCCTTACAGTATAAACTCCAATATTTACTACTCAAACAGTTGCTGAAGAAAATTCGACTGCTGCGGATACCTTGCCAGTATATCTTCTCTGGCACATTGATTCATGGTATGACGAACATCAGCATCAAGAATTCGGTTAATAACCATTCCATCTCTGTCAGTAGTCACCGTACGTTCAAAATCCGGCATATTAAAATAGTCCATTGAAATATCCCAGAGCCCATCTTCACGCTGTGTTTTTGTAAGATATACCGGCAGAACCTCACCGCGTTTCGTAAGAATATCTACAACACATTCATCAAAATCAGATTCTATAAAAGCGCCAAATAACTCAAAGTCCATTATTTCAGGCCAGTAAGAATCCCCCAAGTGCAGCTCTTTTTCTTTTTTATCAGTGAAATCAGTGACTGTAAGTACGTGATCGCGAGCTACTTCAAGCAGTATTTCACGTTTCATGTCGCTTTGCGAACCATTTTGAACATATTTCCATGTGATTCTGCCATCGAGTGTCCGGCTAAAATGGTTTTGCCTGTTAAGATCATAGACACCAATATTCACATACATTATACTCTTCATGGCATCAGCGTTATCAAGCTTCATTTCACGTAATCCATAAAAGCCGTCCAAAAGTCCGTTGGAATCCAAAAGATAGAGCTTTTCTACCGGTTCGCGAAAGCTTCTGTTTATCGACTTGGTGATTGCATTATCAGTAACAATCCGCCCCTTATTGAGCAAACCGTTAGTTTCAAACCTGGCCTTTAATAATAATGCGTTAAAAACATCCTCTGCATAATATGGGTCCCCGCATCGCACTTCAAGTTCAGCCGCCCGTCCCGGTTCGAGGATAACCAACGCAAGGTATACATACTCACCAACTTCCCGTCTGAAATTGGCAAGATAAGCACCAAAACCATCACCTATAATCGTTTTCTTTTTTCCTGAATACCCACCCAGATCTGCGCCTCGATGCTCAAGTATTTCAGTTATATTTTTGCCTTCAGGGCATACTATGTATCGCCATTGAACCGCAGTTGAAGTGACGCCCTTCTTTTTCTCTATAGCACCCATATAGAAATAGTTGCCTTCAGGATTAAACAACCATTGCTCAGTCCGCATCTTCCAGTTTTCTCCGGCCGGCAAGGGCACATGAAAGCCCGAAAAAGGTAACTCTATGGGTTTCTCAACACGGATATTGCTTTTTATGGACACGACTATCAATGAAAATAATATCCCCACGACAAGTATAGCAAGCAAAGCTATCTTGTGTGATGCCTGGGAAATATCTCTTTTCATTGCAGTATTCATAAACATTATGATATTCGATACCGTTTATTTTTACAAATAAAATGCATCACAAAATATTATTGAATAAGACAATCAAACTTGCACCTTACCCCAAGACATTTATATATATATCTATAAAAAAACAACTTAGAAACATAAAACATCCCAATACAGAGCCGCTCAATCTACTGAATATAATCTATTATTTACAAAGAACAATCATAACAAAGCCATTTATTCCAGAAGCCGCTGATTAATAATCTTAAAAGGCCTTCAAGAGCAAAATAATAAGATCATTTTTACCTAAAATACACTTGGCACTTTTATCAAAAATATCTATTGCCCGATATTTTTCTTGAAACTTCAATAATTTCACGATATATTATGAACATAAGTTCATAACTACAGTAGGATATAATATGGTAAGACCAAGAAAACATAGATGCATAGAGGCTCTGCCCGAATCATTTGTCTACAAACCGGCCGGAGTGCCGGCGAGGGATATTGACTGGGTTCATATCACGATAGATGAATTCGAGACGATTCGTCTTCTCGATCATATGGGTATGGATCAGGCTCAGGCGGCAGAGAACATGGGCGTATCACGTCCGACCGTAACGAGAATATACGCTTCTGCCCGCAAGAAGATAGCGGATGCACTTACCATGGGCATGGCAATACAAATCGAGAATGCGAATATTACACCTGCCGTAGAAAAATCGCGCGGGCGAGGCATGGGATTCAAACGAAAGAATCGCATGGGCGGCTGCAATACACAAAAACAAACAGGAGATGTGGAAGAATGAAAAATATAGCAATATGCTGTCTGGAAGACAACGAACACGTGATGATAAGCGAACGCCTTGGCCGCAGCCCATGGATAGCGATATACAGTCAGGAAGATCGAAGCTGGCGTTTCTGGGAAAACACACAAAACCTCAACGCCCCTCAGGGAGCCGGTATCCAGACCGCTCAGAACATAATCAATGCAGGAGCACAGGTTCTGATAACACGGAATGCGGGTCCAAAAGCAATGCGAGTACTCCAGCAGACTGATATTGAAATTTTTGAAGCACCATCGGGTACGAACATTACCGAATGCATAAATCTTTACGAGAAAAACGAGCTTAAACAGCTTGAAGATGCAAACGTAGAAGGCCACTGGGTATAAGTGACCATTAATATTAATGTTATATATATTTCAGAGGAGTATGAAAATGCCTGGATTTGACGGAACAGGACCAATGGGCAAAGGCCCGCTCACAGGAAGACAAATGGGAAACTGCAGACAACCGCAGACCGCTTTCAGCGGCGGCAGAGGATTCGGCCGCGGCATGGGACGCGGATTGGGTGCAGGCAGAAATAGTGGTTTAAGAAGAGGGTTTGCTGCTGTAGCAGACCAGAGCTTCCAATCCAGTACAGACCGGGAAGCTATTGAAACGCTCGCAGCACGTGTTGAGCAACTTGAAGCAGAACTTACGCAACTTAGAGAACACGACTAAAACAGCGAATGTCGGCAAACGATAGTGATGCCGGCAACAGGATACTCTCATTGTGCAATCAACGCATGATGAGAGTATCTATCGCTCTTAAACTTACACTAACAACAGAAATGGAGCTTATATATGAAAATAGCGATCGCCAGCGGTAAAGGTGGTACAGGCAAGACCACCATATCGACTAATCTGGTAACAACTCTCGCTATTAACGGGCAAGACGTCCAGTATATAGATTGCGATGCGGAAGAACCGAACGGCCACATCTTTCTGAAGCCTTCAATAGAGCAATCAGAAGATGTTACGGTTGGTGTGCCGCACGTCAATCTTGATGCATGCACCGGCTGCGGCAAATGCGCAGACCTGTGCCAATACAGCTCTATAATATGCCTTAAAGACAAACCGCTGCTCTTTGAAGAATTGTGCCACTCTTGCGGCGGCTGCATGGAGATATGTCCGCAGAAAGCTATCACAGAAACAAATCGCAAGATAGGTGAAGCGGAATACGGCAAAGCAAAGGATGTAGGATTTTATCACGGCAGATTAGATATCGGTGCAATACAAACACCGGCGATAATCAAACACCTCAAGAAAAAGATGAGCGATACAGCCATCACGGTTATCGATGCCCCACCGGGAACATCATGCCCTGTAATTGAGGCTATAAAAGACACCGATTTCGTTCTGCTGGTAACAGAGCCCACTCCCTTCGGCCTCAACGACTTGAAGCTTGCGGTCGGAATGGTCGAAGAGATGGGAATTGCCTTTGCGGTAGCGATAAACAGATGCGATGGAGGAGACGACAGCGTTGTGGAGTATTGCAAAGAAAGCAATATTGAAATAATGCTCCAGATACCGGAAGAGAGAAAAATCGCAGAAAGCTACTCCAAAGGTGTGATGATTGTAGAGGCATTGCCGCACTACAAAGATTCTTTTCTGGATTTATACAACAGGATTGAGAAGGCGGTTACAAAACGATGAAAGAAATAGTAGTAATAAGCGGAAAAGGCGGCACAGGCAAAACAAGCATAACAGCAGCATTCGCATCGCTCGCTAATAACGCCGTGCTTGCAGACTGCGATGTTGATGCCGCAGATCTCCACCTGATACTGACCCCGCAAATAAAAGAAACACACGACTTCTCAGGCGGAAAACAGGCAACCATCATAGCAGACAAATGCATAGGCTGCGGAAAATGCAGGCAACTATGCAGATTTGATGCGATCAAATTCAATGGTCCTGCCAACGACATAGTAGGCAAGACGTTTACTGTCGAGCCTGTGTCATGTGAAGGCTGTAAAGTATGCGTAGAGTTTTGTCCGGTTGACGCTATCGAATTCAATCCGGCAATAAACGGGCAATGGTTCATATCTGAAACTCGCTTCGGCTCAATGGTACATGCCAAGCTCGGAATAGCCGAGGAAAACAGCGGCAAACTTGTAACAGTAATCCGCAATCAGGCAAAGAAGCTGGCGGAAAAAGAAGGCAGTGAACTTTTAATAGTAGACGGTTCACCCGGTATCGGATGCCCTGTAATAGCCTCGATAACAGGTTCGGATTTAGTACTGATAGTAACCGAACCGACACTTTCAGGCAAACACGACCTTGAAAGAGTAGCGATGCTTGCAAAGAGGTTCGGGATAAAAACGCTGGTGTGTATTAATAAGGCAGATATAAATCCGCAGATGAGCAAGGAAATAGCCGAGCAAGCCACTAAAAACGGTATCAAGGTAGTCGCACAAATTCCTTATGACCGTGCGTTCACCAAAGCGCAGATACAACAGCAAACGCTCATTGAATACTCAGATAATGAGACTGGCAGGCAAATAGCCCGAATATGGGAAGAAATACAAGAAGAGATCCAATGACAACCGGCAGCGAACAAGCAAAACTCGATTCCACAAAATCCGCCCTGCACCCGGACTGCATAGTAT
This sequence comes from Sedimentisphaeraceae bacterium JB056, assembly GCA_044440125.1. Classification (GTDB taxonomy): domain Bacteria; phylum Planctomycetota; class Phycisphaerae; order Sedimentisphaerales; family Sedimentisphaeraceae; genus JBITAJ01. The sequence goes on from JBITAJ010000005.1 coordinate 51,864, forward strand.
GCAGCTCTGCCAATATCAAGGGGCTGAAAATCGACTTCAAAGCCGTAGAAGAGGGCAAGGTAGAGTCGAAATTTGTCTGCGAAGAGAAGTTTGAAGGCTACCCGGGGATGATGCACGGCGGGATAATAGCATCAATACTTGATGGTGCGATGGGCAACTGCATGTTTGCATTCGGCAAAGCGACCGTTACCGTGGAGATGACTACAAGATACAGACTGCCGGTTGTTATCGGCACCGAAGCGACTGTATCAGCAAGGCTCATCAGAAATTCTCACCCGCTGTATATACTTGAAGCACAGATAGAACAAGACAGTAAGATCAGGGCTACAGCTAAAGGTAAATTTTACTATCAGCCGCAGCTTGAAAAACATATGAAACCAGATTTTTGATAAATGGAGACTTTATGCCAACCATACCGGAAAACGTTAAAAAAGCCATAGAAGCACAGGATTATTTCGCAGTAGCGACAAGCACCGCTGACGGCGTACCTAATGTCGCATACGTAAAATACCTCAAGGTAATAGAAGGTGACAAGATTCTTATCGGCGACAATTATTTCGCAAAAACACGCGAAAACATACTGAACAATAAAAAAGTCGCTTTTGCTGTTCTTGACGAAGAAAAAGGCTCATTCCAGATAAAAGGCACCGCAACCCGCCTCACAGAGGGCAAATGGTTCGATTATGTTCAAACCTGGGTATCAGAGAAGCTTCCAAGAGCGGCAGCGGTGATTGTTGAAGTGGAAAATATCTACAATGGAGCAGAAATAATCTGCTAATCGGTTGATTAACCCTGAAATTGTATTAAAATAAAGCGTTTATCAAACTAACTTAAAGTAATAAACAGGAAACTCAAATGAGTGAACAAGCACAGAATCAATCACACGGCCACCCGCAAGCCGATGAAAAAAAATTGCAGGACAATATGGCCGCTATAGGCAAAAAAATCCTTGTACTCTCAGGTAAAGGCGGCGTTGGCAAGAGTACTGTAGCGGCAAATATCGCTATGGAACTTGCTCAGAAAGGCTACAAAGTCGGCCTGCTTGATATTGATTTCCATGGTCCGAGTATTCCAAGACTTACCGGACTTACCGGACAAAAATCATTCGGAACAGAAACTGAACTTATGCCGGTACCGGCAGGTGACAATCTCAGGGTTATGTCTATCGCATTCCTGCTACAGGATGATTCTCAGGCAGTTGTCTGGAGAGGCCCGATGAAATATTCTGTAATCCAGAAGCTTCTGGCTGATACAGTCTGGGGCGATCTTGACTATCTCGTTGTTGACGCTCCTCCTGGAACAGGCGACGAGCCATTGAGCATTGCTCAGCTTGTTGGCAACAATGCCGGTGCAATACTTGTAACAACTCCGCAGAGAGTGGCTATTGAAGATGTAAGACGCTGCGTAACTTTCTGCAAGCAGGTATTTTTGCCAATATGGGGTATCGTTGAAAATATGGCTGGTTTTGTCTGCCCTAAATGCGAAGAAACAATCGACATATTTGGTAAAGACGGCGGCAAGCAATTAGCGGAAGAATTCAATATCGACCTGCTCTCAAGAATACCTATGGATTCACAGATTGCAGCAGGAGCGGATGAGGGCGACTCAATCGCAAACAGCAGCGTATCAAAGCCTGTACGCGAGGCTCTTGACACACTTATCAATAAGATTGTTGATAAAACACAAAAGAAAAATGAAAACAAAAAGAAAGAGGAGAGCAATATGAAGATAGCAATACCTGTCGTAGAAAACATGCTCAGCATGCACTTCGGTCATTGCGACCAATTCACGCTGATAGACGTTGACGTTGAAGGCAAAAAAATCGTTTCGACAACTTCAGAGGATGCTCCGCCGCATGAGCCGGGTCTTCTTCCTGTATGGCTGCACGAGAAAGGTGTGAACCTTATAATAGCGGGCGGCATGGGACAAAGAGCACAAAGCCTGTTCACAGAAAAAGGCATCAAGGTGCTCACAGGTGCAAGCTCTGAAGCTCCTGAAAAGGTCGTTACAGACTGGCTCGAAAACAACTTGCAGCTTGGCGATAACGTATGTGATCACTAAGAAGCAGTAAATTTGTATTTCAACAGGCTCACGGCAAAACGCTTTGAGCCTGTTGAAATTTATGGACACCAAATAAGCCGCGATAAATCGACGGCTCTACATCAGGGTGTCTGCTGATTATCGCAGCTTCTCTGCCAATACGCTGCCAAGTTCACGAGCGAGATTGCTTGCGGATTTGCGGTCTTTATTGTCGTAAGATGCAGAGGCAAGTATCTTGCCGTCCTTATCTTCGGCGATCAACGAAACACTCTCTATAGCCTCGTTTGTGCAGCCGCTGCCGCCAAGAAAGTTTTGATTAGATTTTGATTGCGTAGTCATGAATGCCGAGCCGGTGATAATCACCGTCGCCGCATCACGCTCGCATATGGCTATCTCTTTGCGTATCATTTCTTTCATGATAACATCACTGAGAACCTTCCCCATCTGTACATTTGGAGCATCGACCGGCTCCACATAAACGCATCTGAACGGCACCTGCTCGAGATGCCTTGTCGTAACAACATCATAGCTGCATCCGCCTGCCAATATCGCTGCCAGAAATAGAGCACAAACCAATATAGATTTCTTCTTCATATTAAACCTCAATTAAAAATTCACGTCTAAGCAAATCGAGAGCGGCTGTTGATGTTCTTATCCTGAATATATCCCTGCCATTGAGATATACTTTCTTCTCGACAACGCATTTCTCTTTACTGCCTGCACCGATATATACCAAACCCACCGGTTTATCTTCTGTGCCGCCTGTTGGACCGGCTATGCCGCTGACGGCAATAGCGTAGTCAGAGCCGGAATTTACCAACGCACCTTTGACCATCTGCCTAACGACATCCTCACATACGGCCCCCTGCTTATCTAACAGCTCTTTTGAGACGCCAAGCTGTGACATCTTAGCTTCGTTTGCGTATGTCACCCAGCCGTAACCGAAAAACCTACTGCTGCCGGGTATATCTGTCAGCATCTTGGCTATCATGCCGCCGGTACATGATTCGGCAGTGGCCATAGTTGCACCTTCAGCTACAAGCATATTGCCGATAACCTCTGCAAGCTCCTGGTCGTCTTCTCCGAAAATATATTGACCAATTACAGCCCTAAGCTCAAGAACAGCAGCGTCAACCATCTGCTGAGCAAGCTCCTTTGAACCAGCTTTAGCCACAACATAAAGCGTTATAACAGAATTACTTACAGTGCAGTTAATCAGAGGATTACGGCCTCGAAGCATCATATCGCCGATTTTTTCCGCAAGGCTTGATTCTCCTATGCCGATACACTTAAGTTTCTTGCAAACAGTCGTTGCAGAACCAGCTATTTCCTTAAGCTCGGGCAATACGCCACCGGTAAACATGGCTTTCATTTCAGAAGGAACGCCCGGCATAGCATAGATATGTACTTTTTCATCAGAAGCATTCACCCCCGGTGCCGTGCCGCAAGTATTGATAAGCGGTTTCGCTCCTGCCGGCAGATATGCCTGAACACGGTTTTTATCAGCCATGGCAATGCCGCGATTGGTAAAATAGCTGCTCATCTGTTCGAAAAGCGGCTGGGAAAACTCCAGCTCAACACCAAAGAATTTCGCAATAGCCTCTCTTGTCAGATCGTCATCAGTAGGGCCAAGACCGCCGGTTATAAGAATGATATTGCTCTTTTTGGCGGCAAGCCTGAGACAATCCATTATATCCGCAATCTCATCACCAACAGCAAATTTATCGGCTACCTCGAGCCCATTCTCAGCCAGTTTGAGGCCAAGCCATGCACTGTTGGTATCAACGCACTGACCGCTTAGAAGCTCATTGCCTATGTTTATTATAGATATACGTGTCATAGAATTTTGATTCCTGAAAATAGCTATTGTAATTGTAAACACAATATACAACAATTCGCAAAAGTTTCAAGCTCAAAGATACTACCCGCTCCTTAACAGTCGCGGTACTGTTGAAAGTGGGTAGTGTAGAGTCAGTACCGCGACTGTGAGGGAGCGGGCTTCTTCGCGCATGAGAAAAGCCTTCAAAGATGAATCCTTGAAGGCTTTGTAAATTCACAATTCAGACTATCACTGCAAAACTATAGGATATTTTTCTGGATTTTCTATTATCTCAAGAGAGAGATCAACATCAAGCTGCGGCCAATACAGAAGATGACCATGCATAAACTCAAAATCAGTAATTTCTGAGATTTTAGCATCCTTGAACCATGGAAAATCCTCAAAAGACAGGAAGTATTCATTGCCTTCTACCAAAATCCAGAAACCATGTTGATATATATTCGTAACCTCACACATACTATTAACCTTTAACCCTGAAATACCCCTTAATACAACTGGGATTTCTTACGCAAATCTGGATATGATTCTTAGACTTGAATCCGGCAGTCGGATACACCTCTTCTCCTTCAATAAACACTCCGCGTGTTGTATCAAACTTATAATCAGCTTTGCAGTTTTTGACAAGCCAGTCCTGCTTTTCATGAACAGCCTCAATAACCGCACAGTCAAGACTACGCCGTAACAAATCGCCATTCTTGTCAATAGCTGTATTTTGCGGCATATTTCCACCTGATTGCCTGATATTCTCAGAAACAACATTATAGCCGACTTTTAACAAAGCAATGAATTTTGAATCAAGGAGATTGAGGCAATGTCCCAAATCAATAATAGCCCCAACTACAGCCGGAGTTTCAATCTTTCCGCGTGAAATTACAGGGTGCTGTTTGATACGCTGAGCAAATTCCAAAGCTCTTTCAGGATTGTTTTCCCAGAAATAAATACCATTTCCGAGCTAATCATAATCGTTATCCGATGATTTTAGTCCCGCTTCTCCTGAAAACACCTTCTCTGCTACAGTTTTGTCACACCCGTGAAAACCGAGAACAAAATGTGGCAATACCGAATACATTATTGTGTTGCTTTATAAACCTCTTTAAGCTTGCCATTCTTAGTACAAATACCAATACGATGCAAAACCTCAATAGCCTGCTCTTTGGTATTGTGCTTAGCCTGCCTGGCTTCTTTTTTAAGCTCTGTTAATAAAATGTTGTAATTTTTATCGGTCATAGCAATATCCCATATCTAAAAAGATAATGATATTATATCACGATTACCTGTAAAATCAAATCATTCTTGAAGTCCATCAAATCCAATCACTGAAATCTTAACGCAAAGACGCTAAGCCGTAAGGGCGTAAAGAGAATATCAGATAGATGTATGATATAATAGTATCACGGCACTCACCCGCTCCCTACGGGTCGCGGTACTGATACGGACGCTACCCATCTCCAACAGTACCGCGACCCGTAGGGAGCGGGCTTCTCCGCGCATGAAAAAAGCCTTCAAGAACGAATCCTTGAAGGCTTATAATTACGTAGTTGTAGGTCCAAAACCACAAAAGCGGCTGACATAACTCGCTTATCTTCAAATGGCATAATCGCCGAAGATAAACGTCTAAGTTATCCCTTAGAAAGGAGGTGATCCAGCCGCAGGTTCCCCTACGGCTACCTTGTTACGACTTAGTCCCAGTTACCGAACTCACCGTAGGCAGACGTCTCCAATAAAGGTTAACAATCCGACTTCGGGTGC
>JBITAJ010000006.1:0-99839 GCA_044440125.1 Sedimentisphaeraceae bacterium JB056
ACCTTATTAACAGTCTTACAGAGCAGTCCTCTGGATACATCAAGCTTGATAATATCCTTAAAAAACTGCTTTATCGTAGAATAGGACATATGACAGGCGCCTTTCATATACGCCGCCATCGATGTGATATCTGCTCCCAGAGAACGAAACGGGGTCAGGTCTCTTTTTTTTACTACTTAACATTGTTATTAACAATTACTTATACACAATATGCCAATTGGAAACAATACCGCTGACATACAATGGAATAGAAGAAATATTAGGCAATAAACTGGCAAAATCTGCATATATTCACAGACCGTGGTGGTCTAACAGCGGACAAGTACACTCACCCGCATGGACTGACGCCGGCTGGAAAGTCTCCAAAATCGAAATGGGTCAATGGGTTGAATTCACTACAACAAAATAGCTTTTGCCCAGAGCATCCAATTTATCACAGTGCTATACACCCGCCGCTAATAGCTGACAGCTAAAATCTACTTCATGCTCTTAATTATCTTCATGGTAGAACAAAAAATATAGTAAATTCTGTAATCCTGTCAAAAAAGTGTCAGTCCGTGTAAGTCTGTGAATGTCAGTGTATTATGACTTATTTGTTAAAAAATTAAATTTACTAAAACTTTGCCATCAAAGGCTTTAGGGTGTGATTCTGATTGGATTTTGCTGGCGAAAATAAAAAAAAGTGAAAATTCCACTTGTTTGGTTTTTGTTCGGTGTTATAATGAATTGCAGTATGGGAGTTAGAATTCAGTATATAGAATTTAGAATTTAGAATGTAAATGGCTTTGCCGTATTTTCTACTTGCTTCTATCTGCTTTCTTCTAAACTTCTTTGGTTATGGGCGAAGCCCAAGTTAGTGTACTCGAAAATAAACAGTTCGGTTGTTCATTACCGGGAGATCAATATGGCTAAGACAACAAAAAAGAAAACGACGAAAAGTACGGCTGCGCAAAAAAGAGCAGAAGCTTCTGAAGCAGCAAAACCATCCGCTAATCCCGCTCTCCAGCGTGCGATAGATCAGATAGAGAAGCAGTACGGCAACGGCTCGATCATGAAGATGGACGGCAACAGTTCTCTTGACGTTGCATGTGTAAGTACCGGAGCTTTGTCGCTTGATCTGGCACTTGGCGGAAGAGGAATTCCTCGCGGCAGAATCATCGAAATATTTGGTCCTGAGTCATCAGGTAAGACGACTCTTGCCCTTCATTCAGTCGCCGAAGCTCAGAAGGTTGGCGGCGTGGCTGCGTTTATCGATGCTGAGCACGCTCTGGATACTACCTGGGCAAAGAAGCTTGGTGTTGATGTTTCTGGGCTGCTTGTCAGTCAGCCGGAGACAGGTGAGCAGGCTTTGGATATCGCGGAAATGCTCGTTAAGAGCAATGCCGTTGATATTATTGTCATAGACTCTGTTGCGGCTCTTGTGCCGGCAGCGGAGATAAATGGTGAGATGGGTGATTCGCATGTTGGTTTGCAGGCAAGGCTGATGAGTCAGGCTATGCGTAAACTCACAGGCGTGATCAGCAAGAGTAAGACAACTCTGATCTTCATCAACCAGATACGTCAGAAAATTGGCGTTATGTTCGGCAATCCTGAGACGACATCCGGCGGTAACGCACTTAAGTTCTATAGCTCTGTAAGACTTGATGTCCGCAGGATAACAACACTTAAGGATGCCGGTGGAAATTCTATTGGCAACAGGGTCAGGGTGAAGGTTGTTAAAAATAAGATTGCTCCTCCATTTAAGCAGACTGAGCTTGAAATCATGTTCGATAGCGGCATCAGTCTTTTAGGTGACTTGATTGATATGGCGGTCAATAATGAGATAATAGGAAAGAGCGGGGCATGGCTCAACTACGGCGAGATGAGGTTGGGTCAGGGCAAGGAAAATGCCAAGGCGTTCTTGATGGAGAACAAACCTCTCGTTGATGAAATAAAGCAAAAGCTCCTCGAAAAACTCGATCTCGCTCCAGTAAAAGAAACCGAAAAGTGATTGTCACAGACTTTTAGAGAAAAAAGGCCGCATCTGAAAAAAAACAGATGCGGCCTTTTTGCTTTATTGCATGATTTATCAGCAAACAGTGACTGTAAGTCCAGAGTTATTTATTGAGTAATCAAAGAATCTCGCTTTGTCATTGGGCGGTTCTTTTTCAAGGGTATTTCTTATTAAGGCAGCATTTTTGCTGTCCTTGGCGCATATCAGCAGGAATCCTCCTCCGCCTGCTCCAAGCAGTTTCAGGCCTGCGGTATATGGTTTGATTTGCTCGATTATCTCTTCAATTTTTGGGTTGGTAGAGTCGGGGTCGAGTAGTTTATTTTGCTGCCAGCAGGTATTTACACCTTCAGCGAACCTGTTGTACTCCTTTTTCATCAGACAATCGGCCATTATCTCTGCTTGTTTGTGTATGTCCCGCAAAGTATTCATGGATTCTCTGTCGCAATCAAATTGATTTGAGACGACTTTTCCAAGAATATTTTTCGCCAGCCTTGTAACGCCGGTATAGTAAAGCATGGTCAAGCCGCCGTTGATTGAAGGCGCTACGACATCGGCAGGTAGATAATTTACTGCAGGGGCAGGTGTTATCCCCGGCGATGATATCGCCAGTTTTGCACCGGGAAGAACTCCGCCGAGCTGATCTTGCCAACCGCCTCCGGTGGTCAGAGCCTGTTCGAGTTTCAGAACTTGATAGAAAAGTTCTCTGTTATCGAGTTGTTTACCCATTATCCGGTTGATTACAGCAACAAGTGCAGCTCCAACTATACTTGATGTTCCGAGTCCGCTGCCTTTTGGAATGGCTGCGAGAGTTGTTATCTCTATTCCGCCTCCGAAATTCGTAAGCATCTTTTTCAGAGTGGTGTTCAGTGGCCATTTTGCGGTATAGGGAGAAAACCCACACAACGCTAAAGCCGCTTTTGCAAGTCCAAATTCACTGCTTGGCTGCCCGTAATTGAGAAGGTCTTCAAGCGTGCTTATCTCTATTCTGACTCCAAGGTCTATTGAACCGATCTTAATGACTGGCTGGGGTACTACTCGTGCATAAACATGTATGGGGGGTTGCCCATTCAAGTCGGCCGCGACATTCATGACCGATCCTCCATAAATCAATGAATAGGGAGGTGTGTCAGACCAGCCGCCTCCAAAGTCCATTCTTGCAGGGGCTCTACCCCAAATTATTTCATCTGTACGCAGATGGTTTTTCGGAAGGGGGATAGTGCTGTTGGTTCTGCTTCCGATTATCGATTTTGACATGGATTTGAATGCGGCAGCCTTAAGATCGGATGTTTTAATGCAGTTGCTCGAAGTCAGTTCTTCAAGCCAGGTAAGCAGTTCGGTAGGGAGTATGTCTTTAAGTTGTGGCAAGATATCAAACAAAACAGCATCTTTTTGAAAAGTAATTTCCAGTGCTGCTCCGAGTGAATGGCTTATTCTGGGTATCATCCACCATGATCCGGTCTGTGATATATCAGTGTTATGAAGGTTAAAGAGTGTTTCGAGAATTTTTGCCGTAAAGGTTGTTGCATTATCGCTGCTTTTTATGCTCAATGCAAGCTCTTTTGCCGAAAAGCCACTTTGTTTTGAGAACAGCTGCATAGGGTTCTCTTGTATAATCTTGGCTCTTATTCTGTTTCGCCGGTTAAAGAATTCTTCCTGATCGGTTTTCTCGGCTATATCTTTTAAGCTGTATCTGCGTGTGTGTTTCCACTTTTTTGTATATTCAGGGTTTGGGATGCTGTCAGAGTAGAAAGCAAGCCATTTTGAAATGTTTATGTCGCCATCAAGAGAAGGAAATAGTTTGGCTGTCCATAGTGTCTGTTCTTCTGTATCTTTGGTTGGTACCTGCGGCCATAGCTCATTGAGGCTCAACTCTCTTTCTTGGAGCCAGTCAGTTACTGGTCTGTTGCAGAATAATGCATCTTCACTTACTTTCCTCTTGAACCCATCCATTATTCCATAGATACGCAGAAAAGTAGAACTCTTCCCATTATCCTCTTTAGCTTTAGTGCAATCAACGCACATTTTTTGCGGTATAATCAATGGCTCGTTTATATCAACTCCACTGATTACGTTGTTGCCTTGCAGAGTCAGCTTTGAGGATATCTTGCATGATTCAACCCATGAATCCTTACCGTTGACTTGGCTACCTTCGGAAATGATATTGTTGATTGAAAGACAGGTGTCAAGTACGGATGCATTGGCATCGTTTCGCAGAAGTGCCAGTCCGCTTTCTGTAATCTGTGAACTTTTGCCAAAATGCAGAAAATCGCATGAAGGTAATATGCCTACGCAGAACTCTATGTCTTTCAAGTCATCGAATATTGGTTTTCGAAGCTCGAGGGGCCACTGTGAGTTCAATTGCTCCATAAGGTCGTTATAGGATTTGAAATTTGCTTCGTAACCCAAAGCGCAACAAATCTCCTGGTAAAAATCAATACCTGAAGAGAAAAGAGCCTTTCCCCTTTCTCCTGAAAAACTGGATTTGCCATCAATTGTGGAGAATCCAGCGACCTTAAGAAGCTTAATTGCAGTTTCAGCATCAAAGTTCATGATTCCTATGTCAAGATTTGATTTGCCGAAAGCATTTGTGGCTCCCAATAGAGCTTGCTGTTCGATTGTAGGTTTTTGCAGGAATTTCTTGACCTTGTTACCTTCTGATTTTATGAAAACTCCGTGTTTCGATGCCTGAGCTGGAGACGCTGATGCGGCCAGTCCGGTTATTCCCTCCGGGGAGAAAACGACTTCGTCGGGATCGAATCTCAGCAGTACGTCGCCGGCAGTTATTATTATTTGTCCCTGCTGTTTTTCAGGCTTGGGAAGGGCGAGATATGTGGGCAATTGTTTGTCGAATAGAGTAGTTGGCAGGGGTGTGTCATTGTTGCCTGGAACTGGTATAAATAATTTACCGCAAGGGCCGTATGCAGGCAACCTTTTGGAATCACCACCTGCGTGAACTATAAGGATTCGGAGCTTTTTGAGGATATTTTCCGGAGATTGATCTCCGTTTTCAAGATGGGATTCTATTACTTTGCTCAGACAAAATAACGTAGATCCGCCGCTTCCGATTCTTTTGCCGCCAGGATCAGCTATTACAAGAGTGTTGCGTACTTGTGACAGCAGGCCGAGTTCTTTCCGAATATCAAGTTGTTTTTGGTATCCCTTTGCCTGTGAATCATTTGAGGCAGTTATTATAAGATAATCCCACATGTATATATTCCTTTGTGGTTTTTTAGTATTTATACCTATGACCTTAAATCTTTATTTTAGCTAAATTAGCTTTCAATTCAATAAACTTTCAAGATTATAAAAATCTACTCCTATTTGTTCTTAAATGTTGTGAATTAGGGCAAGTTAGTGTAAAAAACGATGAGCTGAACAGAGATTGCCTAATTAAGCTATAAGTAAACATGGTTAAATCTCGCCTTTTCTGTTGTTTTAACGGAAAAATAACAGAAAAAACACAATGATATGCTTGACTTTTAGCGGCTTTTATGCAAAATTACGGGGCTTAACGTCTTTTATTAGATTAGTCTCTACCGAATCAATCAACCATGTAATGTATTGTGGTAGATTTTTGTAAATAAGTCGAGTTAATAATAGAAATTAGCTAAGTTAAGAAGGATATACGATGTCTGATGACTATAAAAACTTAAGAAACATAGGTGTTATGGCTCATATTGACGCCGGTAAAACAACAGTTACCGAGCGTATTCTGTATTATACAGGCCGTACCTATAAGATTGGCGAAACCCATGATGGTACTGCCGTTATGGACTTTATGCAGGAAGAGCAGGAGCGTGGTATTACGATCACCTCTGCAGCTACAAAGTGTGCTTGGAAAGGCGTTGAGATGAACCTCATCGATACTCCAGGTCACGTTGACTTTACCGCTGAGGTAGAGCGTTCACTGCGTGTTCTTGATGGTGCAGTAGCTGTTTTTGATGCGAGTGAAGGTGTTCAGGCGCAGAGTGAGACAGTATGGCGTCAGGGGCAGAAGTATAATGTACCTTGCCTTTGCTTCATCAATAAGATGGATAAAATTGGTGCTGATTTTGAAATGAGTACCAAAAGTATCAAGGAAAAGCTTGGTGCTAATCCAGTAGCTATGCAGATTCCTATCGGTGCTGAAAACAACTTCGAAGGTGTTATCGATCTGATGGAAATGAAGGCTTATTACTATGTTACCCAGAAAACTGGTGCTAATGTAGAAGAGCGTGAGATACCTGCTGAACTCAAAGATCTTGCTGATGCATGGCATCATGACATGGTTGAAAAGATTGCCGAGTGTGATGAAACACTCATGGAAAAATATCTCGGTGAAGAGGAAATCAGCGTTGAAGAGCTCAAGGCGGTTGTACGTGAAGAAACAATCAACTGCAGAATGAACCCTGTTTATTTTGGTTCAGCTCTTAAAGATAAAGGTGTGCGTCTTCTTCTTGACGGCGTTGTAGAATACCTGCCATGTCCTACAGAAAGGCCGATAATCGTTGGTCTTGATCCTAAGGATGAAGAGAATACATTTGACGTTAAGTGTGATCCTAACGGTCCGCTTGTTGCTCTTGCATTCAAAATTATGCATGATAAGCACGGCGACCTTTACTTCCTTCGTATATACCAGGGAACTCTTAAGTCTGGTTCACGTGTTGCTAACTCTACACGTAACGGCAAGGAAAACATTACACGTCTCTTCGAGATGCATGCTAATGATCGTAAGATTGTCGATGAGGCTAAGGCCGGTTCAATTGTAGCTTGCGTTGGTCTCAAGGATACCCTTACAGGTGATACTCTTTGTGATACCAAGACACAGATTCTTCTTGACAGCATTAACTTCCCCGATCCTGTTATCAGTATGAGTATTGAGCCTGCGAGCAGTTCTGACCGTGCTAAGCTCGGTGATGCTCTTGGAAGGCTTCGTCGTGAAGATCCTACATTTGTAACAAAGTATGATCCTGAAACAGGTCAGACTATCATCAGTGGTATGGGTGAGCTTCACCTTGAGATTCTCCAGCACAGAATTACACGCGAGATGGGTGTTGATGTACGTGTTGGTACACCTAAGGTTGCTTACAAAGAATGTATTACTAAGAAGGTTCAGCAGGAATCTAAGTTTGTTCGTCAGAGTGGTGGTCGTGGTCAGTATGGTCACGTCATTATCGAGATGGAACCAATCCTCGAAGAAGATGGTAATGTAAGCAACAAGTTTGAATTTGAAAGCAAGATTGTTGGTGGTTCAGTACCCCGTGAATACTGGAAGCCGATTGAGAAGGGCTGCCGTGAAGCAACTGCCAGCGGTTCGCTTGCCGGTTTCCCGGCTGTAGGTATCAAAGTTACTCTGCTTGATGGTTCTTTCCACGCGGTTGACTCTTCGGAAATGGCGTTTGAGCAGGCCGGTTCACTTGCCGTTAAAGAGGCAATGGCGAAGGCTTCTCCAAAGCTTCTCGAGCCGGTTATGAAGCTTCAGGTTGTTGTACCTGAGAGCAACTTCGGTCCGGTTCAGGCCAACCTTATTTCTAAGCGTGGTCTTGTTACTGACAGTGCCGTTAACGGCCAGATGCGTATTCTTGATGCACAGGCTCCGCTTTCAGAGCTCTTTGGTTATACAAGTGAGCTTCGTGGTGCTACACAGGGACGTGGTTCATTCTCAATGGAACCTCTCAACTACGAGAAAGTACCTGATCAGATCGCTACAAAGATCCTTGCCGGCAACGCGTAAGCATAACGGTATAGATAAAAATATCAAAAGCGGGTATGAGCTTAATTGCTTATATCCGCTTTTTTTTGTGTATGGTTTAATGTTCTTTTGTGTATAAATTGTTTTGAAAATGGCTGTATTCTATTATAATCGAATTTTCGTACATTAAAGTGTTGCAGAAAAAGAAATTGAAGAAAGTAGTTTTTTATGAAGAAGTTGACGGCAAAGTGGATATGGGATGGACGCAATAGCAAAGATACTTATAATCAGGCTATAGTTGCCAAGAGGGAATTCAAAGTCAAGTCTCCTGCTCAAGCTAAGATTCGTATTACAGCTGACAGTTTTTACCGGTTGTATATAAACGACCAGTGGATTTGCGATGGGCCTTCAAAGGTCTGGCCTGAGCACTACAAGTATGATGATGTTGATATAACATCTTATCTAATTAACGGTGTTAATGAAGTAAAGGTTGTGGCCCGTTATTTTGGCTGCGGCACTTTCCATCAGGTTCCGGTATGTGCCGGTCTACTTGCTCAGATAGATGTGAAGCTTAAAAATGGTAAAAAGACCTCCATTATAACAGATAAAAAATGGCAGGTGGCAAATGCTGCGTTTTTGATTTCCAATACTCCGAAGATCAGCATACAGATGGAGCCGGCTGAGTATTATGACGCAAGGCGGGATAATAAGCTGAAATTTGCTCCGGCAAAAGAGATTTGTTCTGCTTTCAAAGGGCCGTGGCAGGATCTTAAGGCAAGGGATGTTGCAATGCTCACTATGGAGCCGGTGAATTTCAGTAAATTTCTTTCATCAAATGAGATAGTCGACCCGTGGGATATTTGGTGCGTTTCTTTCCGGAAGCTGTTTTATCCGGGGCTGATTGATGCGAATCGTAACCTGCATACTCCGTTTGCGATGGCAACGGTTATAAATGCGAAAAAGAGCTGCAGGTTCGAAGCAAAGGCAGTTACGGGTGCAAATGTCACTAAACAGGTATTTGTTGACGGCAAGGCAAATAAAAGCGGCTGCTACAAATTAGAAAAAGGACGTCATACGCTTCTTTTCTTTGCTGGTGATGACCTTAGTCATTCAACCGAGCTTAGTGCTCTTGTTAAAAAGAATGCCGACATTGAGCTTGTGAACCCTTTCAAGATCGGCAGTGAAAATCCATGGTCGCTGGCAAAGTTCAATGAATTTGATTTTATAAAGGATGATCTGAATTTCCATCATCTTGTTGAATCGGATCTTGAGTGCAAGGAGAAGTACGAAGGTTTTCAAGCCATTCGAAAAGAGGTTGTCAAGGCCGCAAAAAAAGAAGACGCTTTGATTGAAATGCTCAAGGTCAGGGTTAAAAATCTTTCGAGTAAGAAGATGTTCGACAAAGATGGACACCTCCGATTCATGAATGTAGAGCGGAAGGGCGAAGTTAAAGTTGATAATCCTCAGGCTCTTATTTATGACAATCCAGAAGTTACTGTTGTAAATCCCGGACAGGAAAGTATTGAGTTGGTTTATGACCTTGGAATCCAGCGATGCGGTTACTACAATTTTGAGCTGTTAAGTGAGGCCGGCGTTGAAATCGATATCTACGGTGTTGAGTACATCACTCGTAAGGGCAGTATTCAGCATTCAATTGTGAATCGCAACGGTATGACCTATATAACGAAAGAGGGGCTTAATAAGTTTACCTCATTTAAACGCCGCAGTGGTCGTTACATTTATATATCTTTGCGGAATATGACCAAGCCTGTGAAGATAAGAAAGTTCAATGTTATAGAATCTACTTATCCTGTAGAATACCGCGGCAACTTCAACTGCAGTGATAAATCATTAAATGAAATATGGAATATCTCTGCTACGACACTTAAGCTTTGCATGGAGGACACTTTTACTGATTGTCCGCTTTATGAACAAACGCTTTGGATTGGTGATGCCAGAAATGAATCATTATTTGCGTACCAGATATTTGGTGCAGAAGATATTGCAAGAAGCTGTATTGAAATCAATGCTCAGTCTCTGGAGCGTTATCCGATTGCCGGTTCGCAAGTTCCTTCAAGCTGGGATTGTCTGATACCTGCATGGAGTTTTCTGTGGGGTATTTCTGTATGGGAGCATTACTGGTACACCGGTGATAAAGAGTGGCTCAAGTCAATGTGGCTGTATATGTTGAAAAATATTGATGGTGCGGCGGCAATGCTTGACGAAAACGGGCTGATGAGTTGTGATTACTGGAACTTCTTCGACTGGGCGGATATTGATGCTGATCAGAAGGCTGTTGTCTATAACAATATGCTGCTTGTGGGGGCAGTTAATGCAGCTATAGAGGCTGGTGATGTAATTGGCGACAAAAAGCGAGTAGATGAGTTGAAGAAACTTAAGATTAAACTTTCTGCGGCAGTAAATAAGCTTTGGGATTCAAAGAAACAGGCTTATCCTGACAGTGTTCATGCAGACGGCAAACCAAGTGATTCGATTTGCCAGCACACATCTTTCCTTGCCTATCTTTATGATATCTGCGAGAAAAGCAATGAGGCAGCCGCGGTAAAGAATATGGTGGAACCGCCTGAGGGTATGGTGAAAGTTGGTTCTCCGTTTGCTATCATGTATCTTTACGAGGCAATGGAGAAAGCCGGGTTTGTTGGCGAGATCATAAATTCTATTCGCGGCAATTACCAGCCTATGCTTGATGACGGTGCAACTACCGTATGGGAGAGTTTCCCTACAGGCAATCTGGCATTTCTTGATTCGGGCCAGAGCGATAGTTTTCCTACCAGAAGTCATTGCCATGCCTGGTCTTCGGCTCCGATATATTTTTTCAGCAGGATAATACTCGGTCTTACGCAGACCAAAGCGGGCGGAGCTGAATATACCGTCAGTCCCTGGGTTGAGGGATTGGATCATGCGAGCGGGAGTGTGGCAACGCATCTTGGCGATATCAAAATCGAATGGTCAAAGACTGGGGATAAATTGAATGTAAGTTATAAAGCTAATGCAGACATTAAGCTCAAGTTTGCTCGAAACAGTTCTATGAAAGGACTGAAGATTTCGAAAAAACGAATGTAAAAACCTGTTGTTGGCCTGAAATTTAACAGATTTTAATGAATCTGTCCTTAGATTGCGATAAATGGCAACTTGAACCTGTTGAGTTGCCATTTATTTTTTGTTAATCTTGGATTATTAGGCTTGTCTTATGGCTCTTTGGGGATATTAATGCACATTTTACACTGTTATTGCGTATAATGATTAGAGGCTTGTATTTGGTATTTTATAAAAGGAAGGAGATTTGATATGAAAAGTTTGGTAATTATAATTTCTGCTGCCATTATTCTTATTGCAGGCGGATGTTCCGATGTTAAGACTGTTATGGCAGATGAAGATTACGTTATTGAAGATTTTAAGGGAGATGATGGCCAGTGGGAATTCATAGCCGATGATGTAATGGGCGGTAAATCTACCGGAGAAATGGAGATGATCACGGATCATGAGGGGAGAAAGCTGCATATGAGCGGCAAACTTTCCCTTGAGAACAATGGCGGTTTCATTCAGGTTCGACGGCCTATTTCAACTGAGTCGAAGTATTTCGATGCTTCCGGCTTTAAAGGTGTGCGGCTTGATATAAAGGGGGATGGTCATGAATATGCCGTCCATCTTCGCAGCAGCTCCACATGGCTGCCCTGGCAGTATTATGAGGCTAAGTTTAAGACTACCGGCGAATGGCAGACGGTTAAGTTGCCGTTTGAGGAATTTAAGCCTTATAGTCTTAAACGCGAGCTGAAAACCTCAAAGCTCAAAACAGTTGCCTTAGTGGCTATAAAAGAGAAGTTTGAACCAGATATTTACTTGAGGGAGGTCGCTATGTATACAGATGATAATATTAATTCCCCAGATTTCAGACGAAAACTTACCGAAGAAGAGAAACGTGTGATAATTGGCAAGGGTACGGAACGGCCGTTCAGCGGCAAATACAATATGCACTTTGAAGAAGGTGTGTATACCTGTCGTCAGTGTGGAGCAAAGCTCTTTGAGTCGGATTCCAAGTTCAAGTCTGAATGCGGATGGCCCAGCTTCGATGATGAGGTTCCCGGAGCCGTAAGAAAACAGATTGATGCTGACGGCAGAAGAACAGAAATACTCTGCGATAATTGCGGTGGGCATCTTGGTCATGTATTTTACGGTGAAGGTCTGACTGATAAGAATGTCAGATATTGTGTTAATTCTGTCAGTCTTGATTTTGATGATCAGAAGGATAATGACCCCGCAGATGCTCCTGCTTATGAAAAGACTTATTTTGCAGGCGGCTGCTTTTGGGGTGTTGAGTATCATTTTGAGAAAATTGATGGAGTCATATCAGTAAAAAGCGGCTACATTGGCGGTGATGTAGAGAATCCAAGTTACAGGGAAGTATGCAGCGGCAAAACGGGGCATGCTGAGGCGGTTGAAGTGACTTTTGATCCTTCAAAAGTAAGTTTTGAGAAGTTGTGTAAACTGTTTTTTGAGATACATGATTTTACTCAGCTTAACAGGCAGGGGCCTGATGTAGGTGAGCAATACCGCTCTGAGATATTCTATACCGATTCCAAACAGCATGATACTGCTCTGAAACTGATCGGTATTCTTGAAGGAAAAGGATATGATGTTGAAACAAATCTAAGTGAAGCCAATACTTTTTATCCTGCAGAAGAATATCATCAGGATTATTATGAAAAGACTGGTAAAACTCCGTATTGTCATAGTTACAGAAAGATATTTGAATAGGTTTGTGTGTTTTTTACTATAAACTAAAATCAGGATTTTCCCCATTTAATCACGGTTTTAACCTGTTACAATGTATTGTGATGATAGATGTGGATTTAATAAAGAATGGAGGAAAAATTGAATTTTGTTAAAGAAAAAAAGGGAGCCAAAGAACATTTGTTGTGTCCCGTATGCTACAGACCAATGTTTGAGGCAGAGAAGTTAATCGAAAATGAATCTCTTTTTGTTTGGTACGAATGTCCGGATAAAGATTGCCATGGAGAGTGGCTTGAAAAGAAGGATTTGAGTGCAGCAAAACAAGGGGCTTGATTTGTATTAGATGTAACTTCTTAATTGTAAAAGAATAAGCTGGGATTGAAGGGTTTTTTTGACCCATCTTCCCGGCTTTTTATTTATCTGTATTATGGGTTGTTTTAATATTATTGACAAATTCCTGCTTTTTTGTATTTTATGGGGACTTTTATTCTTGGAATCATTAAAAAAGGGAATTAATATCTAATATGTTAACGATAGGCAATATAAAGCTCAATCACCCAATCGTTCTGGCTCCTCTCAGCGGCTATACTGATATTGCTATGCGAAGATTGTGTCGCCATTATGGGGTTGAACTTACTTTTCCAGGTGTGATGCTGGCCAAGTCTGCTGCAAATCCGCGTGTGCTTTGTAAACCTTGTTTTCGTCCCGAGGGGAATGAGAGTCCAATAGGTGCGCAAATACTTGGTACAGAGGTCGAGTATATGGTTAAAGCTGCGCGTGATCTTGTTGATGCCGGATTTGATATGATTGATCTGAATTTTGCTTGTCCGGCTCCTAAGGTTTTGCGTCGCGGCAGAGGTGGACATATGCTTAATGATCCTGATGCGGTATTAGAGATATTTTCACGTGTTAGAGAGGCTATAAGCTGTCCGATGAGCGTTAAATTACGCATAGGCTATGGTGACAGTGAACAGGCAAGAAATAATTTTTTCGCTATAGCAGATGGGCTTGTAAAATCAGGTGTTGATGCTATCGTTGTTCATGGCCGTACAACTCTACAGAAATACTCGGGTAAATCTAATTGGGGGCCTATAAAACAGCTTAAGGAAATGTTTCCGGATACAACAATTATCGGAAGCGGTGACATATTTAATCCGCAAGATGTTGTTGACCGACTAAAAGAGACAGGTGTTGACGGTATCCTTCTCGCTCGGGGTGTAGTGGGAAATCCGTGGTTGATATCAGAAGCGATTGCCTTACTGGAGGGCGGGGATCTTCCTGCGGCACCGACAGTTGAAGAAGTTGGGAAAGCAATGCTTTGGCATCTTGAGATGCTTTTCGATCGATATGATCCTGGAAAGGCTACAAGATACTTCCGTAAGTTTGCCGCTCAATATTGTCGTCGTCATCCTCAAAGGAAGAAGACTCAAATTTATTTGTTTGAAGCTAATGATGAGAAGCAAATAGTTCCAAGAATAAAAGAGTGTTTTGGTGTCTGATGAAAAGGGCATTTAGCTATTAAAAAGAAACATAGTTTTTCTGTGTGGCTTAAGTTGTTGCTATGAAAAGAGATAGCTAAGTGAATTATCTCGCAGAAATTCATTGATATTGGTTGTAATAATATTTACAATACAGTAATAGGATTGTGTAATAACAAGCAGAGGTATTGTTGTTGTAAGTTTTGCAATTTTGGGGTAAAAAATGAGAAGTATTTTAAAACAGACCCTGCATAATATCAGCGTTTTTGAAATAGTAACAAGATTCATTTTGTTATTCGTGGTGTTGGGCTTTTTCCAGACGGCTTACTGTGATGATATAAGTTTGGATCTGAATGAACAGCAACTCGACTGGCTTGCGGTTAATGACACGATAAACGTAGGAGTCAGCAGCTCTCTGCCGCCAATGAGCTTTTCCGATAAAGATGGTATTAACCGGGGCATAAATGTAGATATAATAGAGATAATCAACAGTAAGCTTGGCGGTAGGCTGAAGATTGTTTCCGGTCCCTGGCCCAAGATATATCAACAGGCCTCTGAGGGTAAACTTGATGCTTTGCTTGTGATGAATCAAAGTAAGGTAGATGCCAATAAATTTAGCTTTACCCAAAGCTATATTGATATCCCGCATGTCATTCTGGGGCGAGAACAAGATGTTATTTATGATTCTGTCGAATCTTTGAGCGGGAAAAAGGTAGCGGTTGAAAGTAATTATTATGATAAGGGCTCTTTGTCTTCAACCTATTCTGAAGTGAATTTCGTAGACTACGAGACTACTGGTGACGCACTAAAAGCTGTTTTTGAAAATCAGGTTGATGCTTATGTTGGTAATTTGGCCACAGTTGAATATTTTATATTTAATAATCCTGTTTTTGATCATCTTAAAATACATTCAAAGGCTTCTTTTCTTTCTACTGAAAATGTTATAGCGGTTAATGAAAGCAACGCTATATTAAAGTCAATACTTGATCGTGCAATAGATTCGCTTGGAGAAGATCAGCGGCTGCAAATACTCTCTGCCTGGGGAGTTGTGGATAATATTGAAAATATCAAGTCTAATTGCCGCAGTTGGTTTCCTGCATCTAACAAACTTACTGTTTATGTTGACAGAAGGTTTTCGCATGGAAGTAAAAAAGACTCCGATAATCAGGCTAACTGTGTTTTCGGTATTCTTTCAAGTTTTACAACTCAAATCAATTATGAGTTGGATTTGGTGCCTTTAGGTGCTGATGATCTCTTTGATAAAGCCCGTTCACTTAGTGAAAATGAAATCGCAATTCTTGCAAATAATCTGGAAGATCCCGTTTATAAAGATATTTATGCCGTTCCTGGTTTTCTTAGCTATCTTTCTTTTTATGCTTTAAACTGGCAAAGTGTTAATTATGATTCGCTTGAATCACTGCGAAACAAAGTTATTGCCATTGATGATATTCGATATTTACCTAAGAGAGTTTATGATAAGCTTCTTTCTATTGACAGCAGTATTGTGGAAACTCACTCTATTGAGAAAGCAATAAATCTGGCTGAAGAAGGAAAAGTTGATGGTTATTTAGGTATAGATTCCTTCACCGACTGCATTCTTTTAGAAAATAGTGATCTGATGATAAGGAAATCTTTTGTCAGTTCACAATCTGTAACTTTGAAAATTGTTTTACCTTCCAGCTCTATACCGTATGCCTCAGATATAACCAGTTCTATTTCTGGAATTATATCCATGCAGAGAAGAAGCAGGTTGAAGCAATGGTCTACGAATGGAATTCTTCGCAGTTGTCCTGCGCTTAATCAGGATCAGCTTGAATGGGTTAAAAATAATCCCGTTATTAAAGTGCCTGCGGGATTCTTCAGACCACCTTTTACTATGGGAACAGAGCTTAATCCGGAAGGGTTGTCTTTTGACTATCTTGAACTTCTTACAAGACAAGCGGGAATTAAGGTAGAGTATGTTAAAGAACCCATATGGTTAGCTCAGCAAAATATGCTTGCTGATGGCGGTGTTGATCTGTTACCTTTTATAAGGCCGACTAATGAACGGTCGAAGTATGCATTGTTCACAGAGCCTTATGTTGAAGTTTCTTTAGGTCTTTTCGTCAATAAAAATGAATATGATGTTTCAGGGGGAATTGATGTTGCCGGTAAGAAAGTCGCAGTTCTAAGGGACACTAAATTAGAATATGATCTTAGTCGCAAATGGACGAATGTTGAGATAGTTTCTGTTGCCGGAATTGAAGAAGCGGTCATAATGCTTTCTGTAGGTGATGTTGATGCCGGTATATTTGATTATGCCTCTGCGATGTGGGTTATAGAAAGAAATCGAGTCAAGAATGTTGCGGCAATAAACAGGATTGCCTCTCAGGAAGCTGATTCATACAAGATCACTATGGGTGTGCGTGATGAATTGGATGTCTTGAAGAACATAATTGATCTGTCATACAAATCATTGACAAAACGGGAAAAAGAGATAATTGAGTCTAACTGGATAGTATCAGAATCTGCAGAAGTATTGCCTTACTGGTCTTCCATAAATGATATAAGCAGAACATCTGTACCGGTTTATACTGAATCCCAAGAACGTTGGATTAAAAAGAAAAAAGTTATACGTGTCGGTTCTAAAAATGACTGGCCTCCTTTCGATTTCCTTGAGAATAATGAAGCGGTTGGATTTGGTAATGATTATATAAGGCTTATTGCTGATAAAGCCGGCCTTGAGATTGAATTTGTTTACGGCTATAAATGGAGCACGCTTCTGGAGATGATTCGTAACCAGGAGATCGATATACTCCCCGCAGTATGGGATACTCCTGAGCGTCGTGAATATATGAATTATCTTAACCCGTATCATTATAGCAAACATGCTGTTATCACTCCTAAGGATTCTTCTATAAAATATCTTGATGAGATGTCTGGGAAAACTCTGGGGCTTATTGAAGGTTTTGGCGTTAATCAGTATATTGAACAGGAATATCCTGATATCAATTTTGTGTACTTTCCTTCCCCGGTGGATCTTCTTATTGCGGTTGAAAATAATAATATTGATGCGGCAATTGAACAGGTTGAATTTTTCAATTATATGAAGAGTGTTAATGCTGTTAACAATACAAAAATATCATCAATATACAATAATGAAGGAAGGGGTCTTCAGACGCTGCACATAGGCTTGCGTAATGATGATCCTATGCTTTTTGAAGTTTTGCAGACAGCTTCCAATTCAGTAAGTTCTAATGATTTTGTGAAGTTAAAAAAGAAATGGCTTACAAGAATGAATGTTGCTGACTGCAGGTCTCTGTTGACAATGGAAGAACAGAAATGGCTTGACGACCATAGTGTAATTGATGTTGGTTATGATTATGCTTTTCCGCCTCTTGAGTTTTATGAAAATGGCAGGCCGGTTGGTATAGCTGTTGACATACTTTCTATTTTAGGCGACTGTTTAGGTGTTGAATTTCGTTTCTGTGAGCCGCAAAGCTGGAAAAGTGTCACTGAGAAGCTCAAGTCAGGCGAGCTTGATATGTATTCTTGTGCAGCTATGACTCCTGAAAGAATGGAGTATG
Organism: Sedimentisphaeraceae bacterium JB056; assembly: GCA_044440125.1. Lineage (GTDB taxonomy): Bacteria > Planctomycetota > Phycisphaerae > Sedimentisphaerales > Sedimentisphaeraceae > JBITAJ01. Next base: position 17,461 of record JBITAJ010000006.1, read on the forward strand.
CAGAGTTTACCTCTCCTTATATATCAATACCCTGTGGTATAGCTACGAGGACCGATGCATCTTTGTATGTCGGCGGTATAAATGAGTTGAAAGACAAAAGAGTTGCTGTGGTGGTTGGTTATGCACTGACAGAAAAGTTGGAAAATGATTGGCCCGATCTGAACTATCTTTATGTTGATAATTTTGAAGAAGGCTTGAAAGCAGTCAAAGACGGCAGAGCGTTTGCATTTGTAGGCAATATGCTTGTTGCCGGTTACCTGATTCGAGAGAATTATTATACGGAAATACATTTTACAGGAGAAACACCTTATTCACTTGAACTTTGTATGGCTGCAGGTAAGCATATGCCAATGCTTCGAAGCATACTTCAGAAAAGTCTCGATTCAATATCTGATGAGAAGAAACAGAATATTATTGACAACTGGAGTGCGGTCAATATTCAACAGGGTGTAAGCCCTACGACCTTGATTGAAGTAGCAGTCGGTTTCTTAATTGTAATCGTTGTGTTTGTGTTGTGGAACCTGCGGCTTGCAAAGGAGATTAAGGCGAGAAAGACTGCAGAGCAGAATAATATTGAAAGTGAAAGACGTTTTCGAGTTATATTTGAGAGATCCAAAGATGCTATCGTAATAATAGATCTTGCCGGTAGAATATTGAACTGCAATAAGGCGGCGTTAGGTCTCTTGGGATTTGAATCGAAGTATGACTCACAGAATTATAATATTGTCGATCTGTTCATTTTGAAAAAAGGCAAGACCAGAGAGCAGCTTCGTCCAAAAGTAGTAAATAGTCTGATGAGGATTTTCCAGGAGGGCGGCGGTCATTTTGAAGCGTTGAGACAGAGAGTTGACGGTTCGCATTTTATGGCTGATATGGTGCTAAGTCCTCTGAGGTTGAGAGAGGGCCGTTATCTTTTGATATCCGTTCGTGACAGGACGGAAGAATACCGTATTAAGGAAGTGATGACCAGGACGCAGTTTGCTGTAGATAATGCTATTGATGAGATATACTTCCTTGACGAAGAGGGCAAATTTGTTTATGCCAATGCCACTGCTTTGAAGAATTTTGGTTTTAATTCTGATGAGATAAAAGGTAAGACTATTTATGATATAAATCCGAAATTCAATAAACCTTTGTGGACTAATAACTGGAAAGAATGTAAACAAAAAGGTGTTCTTAAGTTTGAGTCTGTACATATAAGAAGCAATGGAAGCGAGTATCCTGTTGAGGTCTGGCAGCATCATATTGAAATTAATACGAATGAATTCATATGCTCTTTTGTACGTGATATCACTCAAAGAAATTTAATGGAAAGTCAGCTCAGGAACAGTGAACAGCGGACAAGAGTTCTCTTTGATACAGTACAGACCGGTATTGTTCTTATTGATGCAGAGAATAGAAAAATAGTTGATGTAAATGATTCTGCGATAAAGATGTATGGTGGTGTTCGCAGTGAAGTTATAGGCAAGACTTGCGATCAGGTCTTGTGTCCTGCAGATATTGATAACTGTCCGATACTTGATAAAGGGCAAAAGCTTGATAACAGCGAGCGTTTCCTGTTATGCAAAGACGGCTCACAAATACCTATACTGAAAACATGTTCGATTGTCAGACTCAGTGGCAAAGATTATGTGCTTGAGAGTTTTGTTGATATAACAAAACAAAAAGAGATGGAGCGGGAGATAGAGGAGGCCAGACAGTGGCTGCAGACAATAATAGATACTTCCGATGTACTTATATTTGCGAAGGATAAGAGCGGCAGATATCTGCTGGCAAACAAGAAGTTTGAGGAAGTTGTCGGTGTGAAGAAAGAAGATATCATTGGTAAAGATGATACCGATCTATTCAAGCCTGAGATGGCTCGAAGAATAATGAATGCCGACAGGGAAATTATAAAAAGCAAGGGGATGAAGATTGCAGAAGAGACTATGCTAAGCGCTGATGGTACAGTTCTCGACTTTATCTCTACTAAGGTTCCTCTTTACGATGATAACGGTAAGTTTTACGCGCTTGCAGGTCAGTCAACGGACATTACCTCTCTTAAAAATATGCAGAAGCAATTGCGTGAGGCCAAGGAAGCCGCTGAAGCTGCGAACAAGGCCAAGAGTGTATTCCTTGCCAATATGAGCCATGAAATCAGAACTCCAATGAATGCGATACTGGGTTATACTCAATTATTGTTGAAAGATTCGGAGCTTAGCGGCGATAACCGTGAATATGCAGAAGTCATAAGTCGAAGCGGTGAGCATCTGCTTGGGCTTATAAATGATATTCTTGATATGTCTAAGATCGAAGCCGGACGTGTTGCTCTCAATAAAGAAGTAGTTGATTTCTATGGCATTATTGAAGACATAGAGAGTATGTTCAGGGTTCGTACCAATGATAAAGGGCTTGACTTTGTTGTCAATTTCAAAGGTAAGGTTCCGCGATTTATTGAAGCTGACAGTGGAAAGCTTCGTCAGGTAATGATCAATATTCTTGGTAACGCCGTGAAATTTACGGAGTATGGAAGTATCGTAGTTACCATAGGAGACTGCAAAAGGGTTAATAAAGATAAAGACGTCAGATTGTATGTTCAGATAGCGGATTCTGGGCCGGGAATTGCCAATGAAGAGATGAACAAAGTATTTGAAGTGTTCGGGCAGACTGGTTCCGCTCATGGTAAAGTAATTGGTACCGGTCTTGGTATGGCTATAAGTCGTGAATATGCCAAGATAATGGGCGGCAATATAAATGTTACCAGTAAAGTTGGTAAAGGAAGCGTCTTTAGATTTGAATTTGATGCTAATATTGTAGAGGGCCAGGAGTATGGATTGATCGAGCCTGAGCCGGATAACAAGATAATCGGTCTTGCAGAAGGGCAGTCGGTTCCTCTTGTTATGATAGTTGATGATTCGGATACCAACCGTGATGTGCTAAGAATAATGCTCGAAAAGATAGGTATTGAAACTTGTGAGGCATATGATGGTTATTGTGCGGTAGATATGGTTAAAGAAACCAAACCTGATCTGATACTTATGGATATGCGTATGCCTGGTATGGACGGAATTGAGACTTCCAAGAAAATCAGGGAGGAAGAGGGTAATAAAGGCATACCTATAATCATGGTGACGGCAAGTGCACTTGAAGAGCAGCGTGCTGAGAGCATGAGAGCAGGTCTTGACGGGTTCATTCGTAAGCCTTTCAAGGAATCTGAAATACTCAAAGAGATAAAGACAAAGCTCAAGCTTGAATTTGAATATGAGGTTTATGAATCTAAATCAGATAAAGATGAGTCGGCCAACGTGAGTGCTGAGGATCTGAATGAACTTTCTGATGAAACTATTGACGCGATAAAGGATATGGCTGAGTGCGGCAATATAGCGGCTCTTAATGAACTGATAGAAACTAAGGTCAGAATTAAAAGTGAAAAGCTTGCTAATACACTTAAAGTTATGGTCGAAAATTACAGATATGACGGTATATTCGAACTTCTTAGTCAAAAGAAGAATTGATGTATCATGATTCTAAACAATCCTAAAACGAACATCGTGTTCATAAAAGACTTGTTTTCTGTTTTTGTCGTGCTATAATTATAAACCTGAATGCCAGGGGAGCCCTTGATGGGCTGAGAGGTTGCCATTAGAGGCGACGACCCTTTGAACCTGCTTGGTTAGGACCAGCGTAGGGAGGTGCAACGCTTAAGAATTTAAACGCATGCCTTCCTGATGGGCATGCGTTTTTTTTGTTTTAAAATATACACACAAAAGGTGGGTAAATGAGTGAGCTGATTATAAATGGCAAAGAACATCAGTATGATGATGGGAGTATGCCTCAAACCCTTGCCTTGCTTCTTGACGAGCTTGGCATCGATCAGGCTACCGTTGTCGCTGAAGTTGACGGAAAGATCGTTGAGCGGAAGATGTTTTCTACTCAGGAGCTTGAAAATGGACAGAAAATTGAACTTATACGCTTTGTAGGCGGGGGTTGAAATATGGAAAATGACAAACTCATAATAGCCGGAAAAGAGATTAAATCACGTTTATTTGTTGGTACTGGCAAGTTTTCTTCGAATGCAGTAATGGCAGAGGCTATCGATGCTTCCGGGGCAGATATTGTTACCGTTGCCCTTCGCCGTGTTGATATTGAGAACGAAAACGATGATATGCTGGGTGCGATAGATCAGTCGAAGTATCTGCTGCTTCCAAATACCTCTGGAGCGAGAGATGCTGAAGAGGCAATCAGGCTTGCACGTCTGGCAAGGGCGGCATCGGGTATCAACTGGCTCAAGCTTGAGGTTACACCTGATCCCTATTATTTGCTACCCGATCCGATAGAGACGTTGAAAGCGGCTGAAGTTCTTGTAAAAGAAGGCTTTATAGTGCTTCCTTATATCAATGCCGATCCTGTTTTGGCTAAGCATCTTGAAGATGCCGGCACTGCTACGGTTATGCCTTTGGCGAGCCCTATAGGTTCCAATCGCGGGCTTACTACTCGTGCGGCAATAGAGATAATCATATCGCAGTCAAATATTCCGGTGGTTGTGGATGCCGGGCTTGGTTTGCCTTCCCATGCGGCAGATGCTATGGAAATGGGTGCTGATGCGGTGCTGGTTAATACAGCAATTGCTGTGGCAGATGATCCGGTTGCGATGGCGAAAGCTTTCGCTCAGGCGACAGAAGCCGGCAGAACGGCATATCTTTCAGGACCGGGAGCGATAAGCATGAAAGCGAATGCATCAAGCCCGCTGACAGGCTTTTTGCGTGATGAATAAATATGTAGAGGCATGGCATGCTGTGCCCATTTTTACAATCAGCATAGATTTAATAGTCTAAACACATTTTGCAAAATTAAAATGAACAAACAGCAAAAATTACAGGATATATTGGGCAGTTACGGTCTTGACAGTGATGAAGGGCCGGTTATTGATAAGCTGAATTCTATAACAGAATCTCAGGTAGAAGCTGAGCTTCGCAAAGAACCGGGCATCTATAGTATGAGCCGTATGATGACGCTTATAAGCCCTGCGGCTAAGAAGTACCTTGAGCAGATGGCTCAACAGTCACAGAAGCTTACGTTGCAGCGGTTTGGCAAGGTTAAACAACTTTATGTGCCATTATACGTGTCGAATTTCTGTATAAACGGCTGTGTGTATTGTGGGTTCAACTGCAAGAGCAAATTCGACAGAACCAGAATCACCGTTGATGAGGCTCGTGAGGATGCCGAGGTTATTGCGGCTGACGGGTTCAGGCATATATTGCTTCTCAGCGGCGAAGATATGCAGATTGATGCCGATTACTTCTGCCAACTGGCAAAGAAGATTCGCGATAAATTCAGTGCGATTGATATAGAAATATATCCTATGCAGGCTGATGAATATAAGAAGATGGCTGATGCCGGTATTGATGGTATTACGCTGTATCAGGAGACGTATAACCGTGAACTTTACAAAGAGGTTCATCTTTCAGGTCCGAAGAGCGATTACGACTTCCGTCTGGAAACACCGCAAAGGGCTGCGGCTCAAGGTTTTAGACGTATAGGTCTGGGAGCTTTGCTTGGGCTTGGCAACTGGCGGCAGGAAGTGCTTGCGTTGGCTGCTCACGGCGATTATATAATGAAGCATTACTGGAAAAGTCAGGTTTCGTTTTCTTTTCCGAGGATAAGGCCTGCCAATGATGTTGATTTGTCTTTGCCGCAGTATCGCAATATCGTTAATGATACAGAGATGGTTCAGATGATGCTTGCATTGCGTCTTTGTTTTGCTGATGCCGGTATTACTATTTCTACTCGTGAGAACTTAGAGTTCAGGGAAAATGTACTCGGATTGTGTATCACCAAGATAAGTGCCGGTTCCAAGACAAATCCCGGCGGTTATTCGAGCAAGAAAGATGCTGTTGAACAATTCGAGATCGATGATGATAGCAGTCCGCAGCAGGTGGCGGCGATGATAAAACGTCACGGCTTCGAACCGGTATGGAAAGACTGGGACGCAGGTTTCTACGCCTGATGCCGTGAAGTGAAAGAATGTAGACTTTTAGCCAGTAATCGGTTATTATATTCGTTATGGCTAAGGAAAACAGGATAGAAAATGATGTTATCGGGCAGTTGCCGATTAATAGTGATTCTCTGAGCGGGATTCATACGGCTCGTGCGATTGAGAATTTCGGTGTAGTCGGCGGTTGCGTGAATCCACGGCTCTTGAGAAGCTACGGCACAGTGAAATATTGCTGTGCTATGGCTAATCACGATCTCGGTTATTTGTCTGACGAGATATATCCTTATATTTCGCAGGCTGCCAAGAGCGTTGAGGCTGGAGATTTTGATGTGAATCAGGCACCTGCCGCTTTGCAGGGCGGGGCGGGTACATCAACCAACATGTTTATCAATGAGCTGATTGCCAATAAAGCTCTTTTGCTTATGGGCAAAAAAATCGGCGATTATGATGTTGTCTCTCCGCTCAATCATATCAATCTTCATCAGTCAACCAATGACACTTATCCCACGGCCTTAAAGGTGGCGGCTCTTATTGCTCTTAGTGAGCTTGAGCAGGTGGTAAGTGAGCTTACTGATGCGTTTCAGCGAAAAGAGAGAGAGTTTGCCGATGTTGTGAGGCTTGCGCGAACAGAGCTTTGCGATGCTGTGCCCATTACTCTGGGGCAGAATTTCGGTGCATGGGCGGAAGCCTTCAGCAAAGACAGGTGGCGAATCTACAAATGCAGCGAGAGGCTTCGCGTCATAAATCTTGGTGGCACAGCCATCGGAACCGGTAACGGTGCGGACAGGCGTTACATATTTGCGGTAGCCGAGATGCTTCGTCAGGAAACTAACCTGCCGCTTGCACGTGCTGAAAATATGGTGCAGGCCACGCAGAACTGCGATGAATTTGTCGAGGTTAGCGGAATACTCAAGGCTCTGGCGACTAATCTTTTTAAGATAAGCAATGATTTGCGACTTCTTGCAAGCGGGCCTGAGAGCGGGCTTGGCGAGATAAAGCTTCCCGCAAGGCAGGCGGGATCATCAATCATGCCGGGCAAGATTAACCCGGTGATTACCGAGATGGTTTCACAGGTTGCTATGCAGGCGATAAGTCACGACAGTGCCATAACCCTTGCCGCGATGAATGGTCAGCTTGAGCTCAATGCTTTTCTGCCTCTGCTTTCGCACAATCTGCTTGCGATGCTTGATGAGCTGATTACTGCGTGCGAGAAGATGCGGGCATTTATGGTAGAGGATATTGAAGCCGACAAAGCCAGATGTGAGGACAATCTACATAATTCGACCGCTGTTATCACGGCTTTTATTGGTAAGATCGGGTATGACAAGGCATCTGAGGTATCTAAAAAAGCAAGTCAAAGCGGCAAGACAATAAAGCAGGTGCTGCTTGAGGAGGGGCTTTGCAGTGAGGATGATTATGATATGCTGACCAGCCCTGAAGCAGCATTGGCATTGGGATTTAGACGACGAAAATAATTGAAAATTAATAATTACGAATTAGGAATTAAGAATTGTGGTGTTCGCTAACGCTCACCATTTTTACGACTTTCGCCACGATGCAAGGATGCAGAGGTATTCTATAATATATTTTCTTAGCGTCTTAGCGTCTTTGCGTTAATTCTTTTTACGGGTAGTTAATGGTATTTGATCACGAAACTTTTAGAAGAGGCGAGCGGCTTGAGATTGTAGTCGGCGGGGGCAAGGACGGCGAGCGGCTTGACAGTTATTTGTGCAGTCGTTTCAGTCATTTGAGCCGTGCGAAGATGCAGAGGATAATACGCTCACAGGGCGTTGAGGTTAACGGCAGCCTTGCCAAGCCTTCCAGACGTGTCTATATGAATGATCTCGTTGCTTTCGATTTACCCGATAAGGAGCTTTTAGCCGAGCATATTCCGCTTGAGATAATTTATGAGGATGCGGATATCATTGTGATAAATAAACAGGCGGGTCTGCTTGTTCATCCTGCTAAGGGCAATAGCTGCGGCACAATACTCAACGGGCTTGCCTATTATGCCGCCGATAAATTCACTCCTGATATTGTCCATCGCCTCGACAGAAATACGAGCGGAGTTTTGATTGTCAGTAAGAATGCTGACGCCAATACATTTCTTTCCAATCAGTTTGCCGAGCGGACTACCGAGAAAAAATATATTGCTATCGTGCATGGAGCGGTTGAGCAGGAGACGGGCAAGATAGAAGAGCCGATTTCAACTAACGACTGCAATGAGCAGTATTATGTAACAGATGAGGGCAGATATGCCCTGACTTACTATAAGAGGCTGGCGGTTTCCGAGTGTGGCAAGTATTCACTGCTTGAGGTTGATATCAAAACCGGCAGAACCCACCAGATTAGAGTGCATCTCTCTCATATGCGGCATCCGATTGTTGCCGATATACTTTACGGCGGAGAGCCATTGCGACTGCCCGCAGAAAATGGCGACCAGATAACGCTCGAAAGATGCGCCCTGCATTCATATAAACTGCAAGTCGTCCACCCCGCAAGCCACGAAAAAATCGAGTTCACAGCACCATTAAAACCCGATATGGCTATAATCAACAAACACCTTTTCGATTATCACTTTGGAGTGCTTGATTAATGACCGGCGGGAGGCAATCAAACTTTGGAATTCTGTAGATACTATTTATCTGATACTTTTTTTTGCGGCTTTGCGTCCTTGCGTTTTGTTTTCAATCATCTTTCAGCAATTAACCTATCATGCAAGTTCGGAAGTTTAGAAGGAATACAGATAAAACTCCTAATCTTATGTTTTCTTGTAAAGAAAACAAGCCGTGCGGTGGCGTATTTGAATTACTGGGTTAACGGCAGGGTGATGTCGAATACAGCACCGCCTTGTTTGCCGTTTTCAACTTTTATGCTTCCGCCGTGGGAATTGACGATTTTCTTTACGATTGACATACCAAAACCAAAGCTTTCAGAATTACTTCCGGCAGCTAATCCTTTTCGGAATGGTTCAAAGAGTTCGGCAAGATCTTCTTCAGAAAATCCAGGTCCTCCATCTGAAATGATTATGTTTATACCTTGGGAGTTGTCAGCCGTTTCTATTTTGACATATCCTTTTTCTGGCGAAAATTTGATGCAATTGATCAGTATGTTTTCCAGTACCTGTCGCACCTTGACTTTATCTACTTCAATGGTGCGATCTGCTGCTTTAAGAATGAGTTGCAGATTAATTGATTTCTCATTAAGTGATTGAGCGAAGACGTCTTTCATTTCTTTGATCAGATCGTGGATATTAATCTGTTCGATGTTTAATTTGAATTTACCAGATTCTATCGCTTCAAAATTGAGTATATCAACTACCATTTGATGCATTAATTGTGATTCATTTCGGATAAACTGCAAGTAGCCGGCTTCTTCTTTTTCCTTGTCCAGATTAAGATTGATTTCAAGAAGCTGAGCGAAAGAGTTTACTCTTCGCAGAGGTCCTCTTAGATCATGACTGAGCATTGAAACAAACTCATCCTTGAGCTTGTTTAATTTTTCAAGCTGGTGTTTCTGTTTGAAAAGATCACGGCTTAGATTTGCTATCTGCTGATTTGTAGAGAAAAGTTGTCTTTCGAGATCAAGCTGTTCGTAAGCATCTATGCCGCACATAACATCGTAAATATCATTGCGATGTGCTATAGTTCCATTAGCGGTAAAAACTTCAAAATCAGGAACTTTTAGACTCAGGTTGCCTTTGTAAATACTTTCGGGGAAAAATGGTTCAAAATTTATCAAGACGTCTTTGATGTTCAAGTTTGTATTTTGGCAAACAAGTTTTTTGAAACTTTTATTTGAAGAAAGGATGTTCCCACTTTGGTCATAAGAGAAGAGAAAAGGGGCGTATTCGCTGTCATTCACATAATCAATTATTATGTTGTTGTTAAATTCCAATATACTCTTCCAGACTATTGGTAGTCATTATTTTAACCCCTGCAGGTATTTTTTCTTGTTTTATTCTTGAGAAAGCCTGTCCTCCTGCGATGATGTCAAGATTGGCTGCTTTTTGCTTTATCGATTTTACTGATTCAATAAAATTATCAAAATTAGATTCCATAGCAACAGATAAGGCGATAAAGTCCGGCTGTTCGTTCTCAATCATTTCAAGCAGATCATTGTTTGGAGTGTTGGCTCCCAGAAAAAACGAATCAATTCCTTTGAGCTCAAAGATGTCGGCAACGATTTTTCCGCCTATTTGATGGTATTCATTTGCCGCGCAGCTCACAATAGCTTTACGTCCGGTTGGTTGATTGCGTGAATTGAACAGCTTGGGATACACAATACTGAAAAGACTCTCTGTGATCGAGGTTGCCAGATGTTCGCGGGCAACAGATATTTCATTGCGTTCCCACATGTCTCCAATTCTGTATAGTGATTCAGTAAATACATCACTGTAAATTTTTTCAATACAGTTATCATCAGCAATAAGGTCATTTATCAAAGCTGCGCAGTAGTCTCGGTTGCCGTGTACTAAAGCATTGATATATTCTTCCATTTGTTTGTCGGATAACAGCATTTTTTCAGACATAACACAATCTCCAAATAAACCTTTTTAAGCATAATACCTTATGTAATACTATCATAATATAGTTAAATGTCAATTAATTCATGTCAAGATTTTATTTGAATTTTAGGGCCAAATTTCAGGCCGCAGGTTTGTTTTTTTTTAGATTTAAAGTTTTGTTAACGTCATATATATGGTATTCCCTCTGCGGCATTGCGTCCTTGCGTTAAAATTTTAGCGATTGGGTTCTATTTCAAGGCGGTTTTACGTCTCGTAGAGGCAGAATAATATAGGCATGGGCATCGCCCATGTGTGAAATAGAAATCAAGCCACTCCTCACGGCGTTGCCGTGGGCTATTATATACAGCCCTACGGGCAACTAATGCACATACTCCTAAGTAATTGTATTATTTTATTTGACGGCAAAAGCGGATGCTGGTATTATTAGAACACATATATTACGGTGTAGGGTAGTATGTTTAAGATATAATATAGTCATTCTAAATATTTTTAAGTAAAAAATGGAGAAAATATAGATGAAGTATAAGTTGGTTGCTGTACAAAAAGGTGATGAATTTGTTAAGGCAGAAATTACAGTTGATGAGAAGTCTATTAGCCAAAGAGCTGCTGTATTGATGGAACTATGGGAAAAGAACATTAATAATAGCTCTATTGAAATATTGGCATATAATGATGCTGTCAATTTGTTTGATAAAGATCATGAACCTTTTTCTGCTAAGATGGCATTTTATGTTGTAGTTATTTCAGGAGAAAAACCTGAACAGTGGTGGGGATGTGATACGAAACAGCAAGCTAAAGAAACCGCCATATCAATACTTGAAGGTAATGAATACGGTGGTCTTTTGTGGGATGATTATAATTTAGTAATTGAGGATTCATAGTCCACGATTGTTTTATGATTTTATTCGACTTGATATATAGAGAAGAAGTATTCTAAAAGGAATTAGGGCTATAAGGAACGAAATAAATTATAGAAAAATGGGGATATGGGAAATTTTTGATTTACGCATAATAACAGTACCTTTCTAAAAATAGTAGTATAACACATTTCTCTACTTTTCAATGGTACTATTTTAAGGGATACTTACCTCCTGAATTAAAAATGCAAAGATTTGGATACTGGAAAAAGTTACCGATGGGGAAAAGAGGTGTGGATAAGAATAATAATCCAATTTTAGGAAGAACATGGGTTACTAATACCTTGACTTGGATTGAAAGTGATGGAGATACCTTAGATATTATTGCAGGTGAGAGTCGGAGTCATTGTGATTTTTCAGGTATTCCAAACAGTGGCTTCATATATGTAATGAGGTCTGCGTCTGATAAGAAAGATATCTATAAGATTGGGTTGACACGACGAACTACTGAGCAAAGAGCTTTGGAAATTAGTAGAAGTTCTGGAGTACCAACAGAGTATTTAGTAGTTGAAGATTGGTCAGTGGTGGATTGTGTTTTAGCTGAAGGGCAAATTCATCAAGAATTGGCAGAATACCGGATTAATAATCGTAGGGAGTTTTTTAGGGCTCCTTATAAAGTAATACGAAAATGTGTAGAAAAAGTAGTTGATGAAATTAATGCTAGTATTACGTGAGTTTAAGGAAGGTATGGTAAGTTGTAATATTAATCTTTATTGATTGTATATATTTTAAGGTATTATGAAACATAAAGACATAATAATCAGTTTTCTATTTGGGGTGCTGTCGGCTTTTGTTTTGATTTCTGGTTAATTTTATAAGTTTAGCATTATGGAAACGGCAGATATGTTTTTTAAGTGATTCATAGTGTCTAATGTCTTTCTGGTTTAAGAAATAAGGGAATATTTCGTTTTCAAATTCCAGCTTTCGTACATTAAAACCTAAATCAGTAGCATCAAGATAACTACGGCATATATCTTTTTGCTCAACTTTACCTGTTACAGAATAATATACATAATTCTTATTCTGAAAGTTAATTTCAGCTTTAAGCTCACCAACTCTTTGAGCCATAACAAATGAGGTTGATCTCATAAAGAAATTATCTCTTCTTTCCATTTGCAGTGCAACAAAAAAGTAAACGCACAAAACAGTTGTTGTCAGAAAGAGAATATTTCTTGTTTTTTTCAATTTCATAATTATCGCTCCAATATCTTAAACAGTGTGAATTACCAGCCAGATATTTTAAGCCTAATCCAAAGATTAAATAGGCACATTTACTCATATGTCTTTGCAATTTTATAATTCTGTGCATATTTAACTGCATTTGGTTCTTTGTCGGGCTGCCAGTTATTGTCTATGTATAGCCCGTACCAGTGTTTGGCCTTTTCTGTATTTTTCATATAGTGCCAGCAACCGCCTGCCCTGTATGCCAGCCAGTATCTATATTCATTACATACTGAATTCTCCCATGAGCATTTGTAATGAGTAAGTGCCTCCGGGAATTCTTTCTTTTCATAGTATATATCAGCTATCATCTCGTGGGCTTTGGCGTATTCTGTACAGTTCTGCTCTTTCAGGATTTGAGACAAGATGGCTTTTGTATTTTCGTAATCCGTCTCTTTGTAGCTGCAGCGGGCAAGTTCCAGCATTGCCGGATAGTAATCTCCTTTGATTTGCAATGCTTTCTGGAAACAGGCCTTTTTCTCTTCAGTATTTTTCAAGGAGCGGCCTTTGTAGTAATATGCTGCCGGATAGCAGTTGATTTTTATAAATGCAAGAAGCTCGGTGTTGATTTGCGAAGCCGGTTTGCTGACAGTTTTTTCCAATGTGTCAAGGCTGTAACCTGATGTTTTGACGTTTCTCATGTAATCACAAAGGTATCCGTTTTTGTACATCCAGAAAAAGAGTGCACGGGTAGGATGATAATTATAGTTGTTTCTATAAAATTGTCTTGTGCTTAATGATGTTATGTATTTTACGTCTATCCTGAATTTGCTTTCTATCATCTGTGCCAGAATATGCTCTCTCCATGGATTGGGGCAGCCGAGAGTGAGTTGATTGTTTACATACCTGACCTGTTCACCTAAAAATGTTGCCAATCCTTCATTAAACCATGCTGGAGCATTATCGTAATTCAGTTCGACAAAATAATGAATGATTTCATGATAAATTGTCCCTAAGCCGCTATAGCCGCCAGAATCCATCTCACGATGTGTGAATATAGCTTTAAGTCCTGATATATATACGCCGTAACCGATATCCTGCCCGCATCCTATCCCGGCAAGGAGTTTACGAGTTTCTGACTGACTCTTTGTGTAGTAAATGTCTAAGGGCTTATCCCATCCTTTGGCAAAATAGCTATTTTGCATTTTTTCGTAAAATGGTTCAAGGTTTGATTGTAAAAACTTTACATATCTGACGTCCATATTACTGTGAATTACGAAATGGCTGCTTGTGTAGGCAGGCATAGCATGGGAAGTTTGGCTATTTCTTGTTTTGTATGTTGTTGCGATTACAGCAAAAGTAAAGATTGCAGTTAGAACTCCGATTATAACTGCACATACGATAATGATATTTTTAAGCTTGAACATAATTCCTAACTTTCTTAAATCCTGTACGGTTTTATCCCTGACAGCATAAAATACTCATTGGACGAATCTAATCAATAGAAATTTATTGAAAATGGATTTAAGCGGTCTGATAATTTTGAGATTAATTGAAATTGCAGAAACAGTTGGCATTTGCCGAAAACTCTTTTAATATTAATTAATTGATAGAAATATCTTTACGTGTTTTCTTGAAATAAACTGTTTGATTCGTAGGTCTTAATAAATACAAAATGGTTGAATGTTGTGTTTGGAATTACAAGTAATAAGTCTAAGTTGTTATTCTGGAAAAACTTACAATTGTAGCATATTTGTAGTTTTTTATAGCATTATTTGATATGCGGGTTTTGTAAGTGTTTGTCAATGTTGAAGCTACAACATAAAAAAAATAGTCTTTGAACTTGTCTTTAACAAAAAAACGTGTTAGAATGGCGGAAGCTGTTTTTGGGCAGCCGTAGCGTTATAAAATTATATTTTATACATCATTGTTATTGGAGTAGAGTTATGTTAGGGAAGATTTGCAGTTTTTTTCTCATTTCTGTAGTGTTAAGTAGTGTTGCATTTGGCTATAGCGGCGGAAGCGGCACGCCTGTCGATCCATATCTTATTTCATCTGGTGCCGATATTCAGGAATTGTCTAATACGGTTTCGGACTGGGATAAAGATTTCAAGCAGACCGCAGATATCAATCTGACGGCGTATTCAGATCTTAAGATTGGTGATAACTATCTAAATCCTTTTACCGGAACATATGATGGCGACAGCTATATAATCTCTAATTACACTTATTCATACGATGATGATTATGCCGCGTTGTTCGGATATACGACTTCAGATTCGGTAATAAAAAATGTTAAGCTTGAAGATGTTTCAGTTACGGCTTCCACAAGCAATTATGTAGCGGCTCTTGTAGGCAATAACTACGGAACCGTTAGCTTCTGCAGTGCTTCAGGTTCTGTTGTTGCCGATGATTACTCAGGCGGTCTTGTTGGTCGTAACTATGGAACTATTGAAGATTGTATCAGCGAAGTTTCTATTAATGGCGGAAGCAGAGTTGGCGGTCTGGTAGGCTACAGTACTTCCGATGGGGCAATCTTAAGAAGTTGTGCAAAAGGAATTGTCAGTGCCAGCGATCGAGCCGGCGGTTTGGTGGGATCTAATGTCGGTTCTATAACAGATTGTTACTCTACTGCATCTGTTGAAGGTACAAGTAAGGTTGGCGGTTTGGCAGGTGAGACATCAGTCGGTACAGTAACCAATTGTTACAGTGCAGCTACAGTCACAGCTTTACTATATTACGGCGTTTTCTATGGCGACAAAGTCAGCGGTACCACTACAGGATGTTTTTATGATTCAACACTCAACTACAGTGGAAGCAGCCCATTGGTAAGTGTAGGTCGTGGTTCTACGGCAGGCATGACGGCAAAGACTACTGTTGAGATGTATGACGAAACTCTTTACACTGATGCAGGTTGGGATTTTACTGATGTATGGTGGATTTCTCCAAGCAGCTATCCAATGCTTGCGGCTGAGCAGAAGACGAAGGTTATCTCGCTTGGCGGTTCTCTGGGCTTTGGCGGTGTAGATGTAGGCAGCAGCTCTCAGCTCATACTCACTATAAGCAATTCAGGTAACAGTGACCTTACTGTTACATCCATATCGTATCCGAGTGGTTTCAGTGGTTCATGGAGCGGAGTTGTTGCTCCGGGTGGTTCACAGAATGTGACAGTCACGTTTGCGCCGACACAGGCACAAAGCTATTCGGGAACAATAACTGTGAATTCCGATATGACCGATGGAACTAATACAGCCTCTTGTTCGGGTATTGGTATTGGCGGAATCATCAGCCTTGGCGGAAGTTTAAGTTTTGGTGATGTTATAGTAAACGCAAGTTCTCAGAAGGCATTTACAATATACAATAACGGAACAGGTAATCTCGTTGTAAGTTCAATTGCTTATCCGAGTGGTTTCAGCGGTTCATGGAGCGGCACAATTGCGGCCGGCGGTTCACAGGTTGTAACCGCGACCTTCTCTCCGACTGCAGTTCAGAGCTACAGCGGTTCGCTGATTGTCAATTCAGATGCCGTTAGCGGTATTGCAACATTACCCTGCTCTGGTGTGGGTATTGCTCAAACAAGAATCATCGGCCTTAGCGGCAGTATGTCTTTCGGCAATGTTACTGTAGGTTCAAATTCCCAGAGTACATTGACAATCCAGAATACAGGTAACTCATCCCTGACCGTAAGTTCTATTACGTATCCAGCCGGTTTCAGCGGTGCATGGAGTGGAACTATTGCGGCAGGAGCTTCTCAAAATGTAACAGTGACCTTTGCTCCTACGGAAGCAAAGAGTTACAGCGGCAATATTATTGTTAATACCAATGCAACTGCCGGGACAAATGTTACAGCAGCTTCAGGTACAGGAAGCGGTTCAGTCATAAGACTCAGCAGTTCTGTCAACTTCGGCAGCGTTGTTGTCGGTGATTCTGTCCAAAGAACTCTTACGATCTACAATGATGGTAATGAGAGTCTTTCAGTTTACGGCATAACTTATCCCGATGCGGCTTACAGCGGTTCATGGAGCGGCTCTATTGGTGCAGGCAGTTCACGAAATGTTACAGTTACGTTTACTCCGGCGTCAAACGGTGATTACAGCGGAACTATTACAGTAGCCTCTGATGCTAATATCGGTACTAATCAGACATCCGTTGTGGCCAGTGCTGATGCGGAAACTAAGATCGTTAATCTTTCAGGTAATATGAGCTTTGGTGATGTAGTCATCGGTAATAGCCCTCAAAGAACATTGACAATTCAGAATACTGGTAACAGGCCGTTGCAGGTATATGGAATCAGCTACACCGATCCTGCTTTCAGCGGTGCATGGAGCGGTACTATTGCGGCGGGCAGTTCGCAAAATGTGACGGTTACATTTACTCCGTCAGCAGCAGCGAGTTATTCGGAAACAATCCTTGTAGCCTCTGATGCTACCAGTGGAACAGGAAACATATCCTGCACAGGTAACGGCATTGCACAGACAAGAATAATAAGCATCAGTGGTAGTTTCATATTCGATGACACGGTTGTAGGTGAAACTAACCAAACAACAATGACTATAAGTAACAGTGGTAATACCGCTCTTGCTGTCAGCTCAATTAGTTATCCAGATGGTTTCAGCGGTTCATGGAGCGGCACAATTGCCGCCGGCGGTTCACAGGATGTGACAATCACTTTTGAGCCTGATGCCCAGGGTAACTTCGGCGGTGTTATGGCGGTCAACTCAGATTCTACGAGCGGAACAAATTCTACTGTTCTATGGGGCGTAGGTATTGAAAGAGTTATAAGACTTACCGGCGATATGGATTTAGGAGCTGTTGATGTTGGTGAGCAGGCAAATACTGTGCTTACTATACACAATGACGGCAATAGAGAGCTTAGCGTGACGGGTATACTTTATCCGGAAGGTTTCAGTGGAAGCTGGAGCGGTACCATCGCTGCCGGCGGCTCACAGAATGTGACAGTTACATTTGCCCCTGTTACAGAGCAGAATTATGACGGGACTATCATTGTTGGATCTGACAAGACATCTGGCAATAATATGATTGCGTGTTCCGGTATTGGTTCCGGCGGTGTTATAAGGCTGTTCGGACTGCTGGACTTTGGCGATATCGTTGCCGGTCAGTCAGATACGAAGACGCTCCTTATATCCAATGATGGAACCGGACCTATGGAAGTAACTTCAATCAGTTATCCAGATGGTTTCAGTGGAGACTGGAGCGGCACAATTGCTGCCGGTGGTTCACAGAGTGTTACAATCACATTTGCTCCTACCTCAGCGAAGGATTATTCAGGCAATGTTACAGTTAACTCTGATGCTACAAGTGGTACTGATTCTATAGCAATATCAGGTGTAGGTGTTGAGCGGGTAATCGCTCTCAGCGGTGAACTTGGTTTTGGCAACGTTGATATAAACACAACTTCTGACAAAACACTTACGATTACCAATAATGGTAACAGAGACCTGACGGTTTCTTCAATAAGTTATCCGGCGGGTTTCAGCGGTTCATGGAGTGGAACTATTGCTGCAGGCGGGTCTCAGAATGTAACCGTTACATTCAGTCCTGTTGCGACTGGCGATTACAGCGGCAACATCTCAGTGACATCAGATGCGACATCTGGAGATGGCAGTATTGCCGTTTCGGGCAAGGGTGTTACTCGTGTTATAGCTCTTAGCGGTAACATGGACTTTGGTGATGTTTCTGTCGGAGAAAGTGCAGATCTTACACTTACGATTACCAATAACGGTAATATGGACCTTACTGTAAACGATATTACTTATCCTGATGATTTCAGCGGAAGCTGGAGCGGCACGATTTCAGCCGGTCAATCACAGGATGTAACAGTAAACTTTGCTCCAACAGAGGCGGCTGAATACAGCGATACTATCACAGTTAATTGTGATTCTACCAGCGGTGACAACAGTGTTGCCTGCGGTGGTGTCGGTATTGGCGGAATCGTAAGGCTTAGCGGAAATATAGATTTTGGAAGTATTGCTGTCAATAGCTCAGATACTGCGACATTGACTATTTATAATGATGGAACAGGCGATCTTGAAGTAAGCAGTATCTCTTATTCTGATAATGCAAAGAATAAAGCCGTTATCCCTACTGCTGATGGGGTATTTAGCGGAACATGGAGCGGTACTATAGCTGCAGGCGGTTCACAGGATGTGATAGTTACATTCCTGCCGACTAACGAGCAAAACTACAGTGGAACTATCACAGTTAATTCTGATAAGGTCAGCGGAACCAATACTGTCAGTGTTAGCGGTGTTGGTGCAGGCGGCGTTGTAAGACTTGATGGCGATCTTGATTTCGGCGATGTCGTTATCAATCAGGATTCTGATAAACAGCTTACAATTTACAATGATGGTACCAGCTCAATGACGGTTAGCGATATCAGTTATCCGGCTGGATTCAGCGGCGACTGGAGCGGCGGTTCTATAGCTGCGGGAGCTTCAAAGGCTGTTACTGTTACATTTGCACCAGCAGCTGCTCAAAGCTACGGCGGAAGCATAACGGTTACATCAGATGCGACAAGCGGTGATGGTGCAACAAGTTGTGCAGGTGAAGGTATCAACAGGGTTATCTCTCTTGTTCTTGCCGATCCTGATATGGGCGATGTTGATATCGATACAGCTGACCAGACAACATTGACTATAACTAATAATGGTAACAGGTCTCTGGAAATCACATCAATCAGCTATCCTACTGGATTCAGTGGAAGCTGGAGCGGCGGTTCTATAGCTGCGGGAGCTTCAAAGGCTGTTACTGTGACATTTGCTCCAACGCAGGCGGCAAGTTACAGCGGTACAATAACCGTTGCCTCTGACAAGACAGAGGGAGAGAATACGATCTCTATTGCCGGCTTTGGCGTTAATCGCGTTATTGCAGTATCTGGAGATATGGACTTTGGATATGTTAAGAATGGAGAAAGCGACACGAGCACTCTGACTATTTACAACTCTGGTAACAGGGCTCTTGGTATTGCGTCAATTACATATCCTGCAGGTTTCAGTGGAGACTGGAGCGGAGCAATCGCAGCGGGCGGTTCACAGGATGTTACAGTTACATTTGCTCCGACTGAAGGACAAAGCTATAGCGGTAACATTGTCGTGAATTCAGATTCTACAAGCGGAACATCAAGCGTGGAATGTTTCGGATTTGCACTTCCTGGTGCAGGTACAGAGCTTGATCCTTTCGTATTGACTGAAGATTTCCATGTCGATGCAGTGAATGAAGATCTTGCTGCTCATTACAAACTTGGCGGAAATATTAATCTTAGCGATTACGAATATACTGATGCCGTAATTGCTGAGGATACTGGTATCTATACAATCGATTTTGAGGGAACAGTATTTACCGGTTCCTTTGACGGTGATGGTTATGTAATAAGCAATATTAATATTGATGCCGGCAGCGGAACTCTTTCAACTTACTACTTAGGCTTATTTGGAAAGCTTGGCTCCGGTGCTCAGGTTCTGAATCTCAATGTCAATGATGTTACTATTAAATCCGGTTATGATACAAGGTATGTCGGCGGTCTTTGCGGTTATAACGAGGGCGGAGATATCTTCAATTGCAGTACTGACGGTACGGTAATCGGTAAGGATGTGAATGTGAGCCTTGGCGGCCTTTGCGGATACAACTCTGGTACTATTTCAGTTTCAAGCTCCAGTGTTGATCTGACAAGCGGGCCAAGTTCGTTCGATACTGGCGGCCTTTGCGGTACTAACGATGGCAGCATCAGCGATTGTTACGCGACCGGCATGGTATCCGGTGATAGTTACGTCGGTGGTTTCTATGGTTATAACAACACTAACGGTACTATTGACAGATGCTATTCGGTTGGGCCGGTATATGGCGTATCATTAGCGTTTGTTGGCGGCTTTGGCGGCTGGAGCACTGGTGATGTGTCAGATTGCTTCTTCGATCTTACTACATCCGGAGCTGGTGTTACAGATAACGCACTTGGTGCAGCTACCTCTTATATGACAGATTCTGCCATGTTTACATCAGCAAGCTGGGATTTTGTAGGTGAAACAGCCAATGGCACAGACGATATCTGGGTTATTAAGTATGATGGAGACTATCCGGTATTAGCCTTTAATACTGCTGGAAATCCTGATTTCAACAACGATGGAACTGTAGATACTGCCGATCTTAATATGCTTCTTGCAGATTGGATGAATGAAGGAAGTGCTGTAGGTTGCGACATTAATGGTGATACTGTTGTCGATTTTGAAGACTTTGCAGTGTTGGCAGAAAATTGGCTTGCAACATCAAGTGTTGACTAATTCAAATAAATTTGAATAATATAGATAATGTCTATGTGGGCGGGCTGTTTGTAAAGAATAGTCCGCCCTGTTATTTGAGATAAATTAATAAAGGTATTCTTTGGTTTGTGGAGTGCCTGTTATTGTTTAATTTCCGTTTTCCGGAATTAAAGGACTGTAATGAGACCTACTGACAACTTAAATATTGTTGAATTAAAGCCGTTGATAACTCCCAGGCAACTGAGAGAGCAACTTCCTCTTAGTGATAAGCAGGCAAAAGTGGTTCTTGATGCCAGGGATGATATAAAGAGTATCATCACTCATAGAGATAAGAGGATGCTTGTTATTACCGGCCCGTGTTCTATTCATGATGAGGCATCGGCATTGGATTATGCTTCAAGGCTTGCTAAGCTTCAGGAGAAGTATTCTGACAAGGTGCTTATTGTTATGAGGGCTTATTTCGAGAAGCCAAGAACCACTATCGGTTGGAAGGGGATGCTCTATGATCCAGATCTCAATGGCTCTTATAATATGGAAAAAGGTCTTCGTCAGGCCAGAGACATAATGCTTAAGATCATAGATATGGGGCTTCCGGTTGCGACAGAGGTGTTAGAGCCAATCGTTCCTCAGTATATTACTGATCTTATAAGCTGGGTTGCTATTGGGGCAAGGACTACCGAATCGCAGATACATCGCCAGATGGTTAGCGGACTTTCGATGCCGATCGGATTTAAAAATGCTACGGATGGAAGCCTTGATGTAGCCGTGCAGGCTATAAAGACTGCCAGAAATCCCCATTATTTCTTCGGAATTGATATTGACGGCAGGGTTGCTGTTGCAGAGACACGCGGTAATATATATACGCATTTTGTTTTAAGAGGCGGTACTAACGGACCTAATTATGAAACAGAATATATTGCTTTTGCCGAGGCTCTTTTGAAGAAGGCAAGGATTGGAACCGGTATTATTGTTGATTGCAGTCATGGTAATTCTTTTAAGGATTACCGTAAGCAGGCGGATGTAATAAATAGTATCGTAAGCCAGAAACGTGAAGGTAATAAATCAATAGTCGGTGTTATGCTTGAAAGCTTTATAGAAGAAGGCAGCCAGAATATTGACGCCGAGAGTCTCAAATATGGACTTTCCATAACTGATGCGTGTATCGGTTGGGATAAGACAGAATCTTTAATAACGAAACTTGCAAATATTTGACAAATTATAAGGAATTTTTATGGATATTCTTCCGGCTATAGATCTGATAGATGGCAAATGCGTGCGTTTGCTTCAGGGACAGTATGACAAGCAGATAACTTATGGAGACAGTCCTTCAGATCAGGCAAAGGATTTTATAAGCCAGGCGGCACAATGGATACATGTTATTGATCTTGATGGCGCCAAGGCCGGTCGTCCAATGAATCTGGAAGCGATAAAGAGTATCGTGGAGCTTGGTAAGCTCAAGGTTGAAGTTGGCGGCGGTATTCGTGATGAGGATTCTATAAAGTGTCTTCTGGATACGGGTGTAGAGAGGCTGATAATAGGCACAAGAGCTGTTAAGGAATTTAGCTGGTTTGAAAAGATGTGTGAGAAGTTCCCTGGCAAGCTTGTTCTCGGTCTTGACGGCAGGGATTCCAAAGTCGCTACAGATGGCTGGCTTGAGGAAACAGAGGAAACGATTATTGGTTTTGCACAAAAAGCGGCAAGAGTTCCGATAGCGGCGATAATATATACAGATATATCAAAAGACGGTATGCTTGAAGGGCCTAACCTGGAGCGGACAAAGATGCTGGTTGATTCTGTAGATGTACCTGTCGTTGCGGCAGGAGGTGTTACGACTGTTGATGATATTACTCATCTTGGTGAAGTTGGAGTTGCAGGTGCAGTTATCGGCAGGGCGCTCTATGAAGGTACTATCACCGTTAAGGATGCTGTTAAAGTGGCAGGATAACAGTGAAAAAAAGTAAGCGTAAATATTTCCAGCAGCAGTTGGCGAAACTGACCGAATCACAGAAACGTTTCCTTTACAAGAGGGCGGCTAATGTGAGAAAAGCTGCACAGGTCAAAAATCGCACTCGCAGAAATAAAACGCGTAAGGAATTCAACGCCCGCGGTGCCGAAGAGACGATGATAATGTTCGAGAAGCCCCGCAAGGTTGGTTCGATAAGCATTGATGACTGGGCATTGAAGGTCATAGAGGAAGAGGGAATTAATTTTATAATCGAAAATTGTCCCGCCGAGGATATCAGACCTGAATATAAGGATGATCATGTCGGCATGGTTGTCTCTGCTGCCTCAGCAGGCTGCACAGTTCGTTATAATGGTGAGGATATAGAGTGCCTGCTTGGCCCTGAGCTTTCAATGACTCAAAAGAGTGATATTGCCGTTGGTGATATTGCCAATTTTGCTTACACTGCAGATCAAAGGGCAGTGGTAGTATCTATTGATCCACGGAGGAGTAAGCTTTCACGCCCTGATCCCACTAAAGCTGGGGTTGAACGCGTTGTAGCGGCTAATGTTGATATTGCCGTTATTGTAGCCGCTATAAAAAGACCAGTACTTAGACCCAGCCTAATTGACAGATACCTCATTGCAGCTCAGAAAGGCGGGATAACTCCGCTGATTTGCGTTAACAAGATAGATCTTCTTGATGATAAAGATAAACAGCAGGAGCTTGAAATTCTCGAGCCTTACAAGCAAATAGGTCTGGTTATTGTTGAATGTTCGGCAGAGTCAGGATATGGCATTGATGAGCTCAAGAAGAATCTTGAAGGTAAATTATGTGTGTTTGTTGGTCATAGCGGAACAGGAAAAAGTTCTATAGTAAATACTATAAAGCCTGAGATGAATCTGCAAACCGGTGAGGTTCATGAGGCTACCGGTCTTGGCAGGCATACCACGACTAATTCTATGCTTTATGAATTTGAAGATGGTGTAAAAATAATTGATACGCCCGGTATTAGGGAATTTGGTCTTTGGCAGATGGATCCATCTGATCTCAAATGGTATTTTGATGAATTTGATGAGTTTGCTGAGCAGTGTAAATATGCTAATTGTTCACATACTCATGAGCCCGATTGTGCAGTTAAAGATGCTGTTGAAAAGGGACTTATAACCCTGCAGCGTTATGAAAGCTACTTGAGAATACTTGATACTCTGGATGATACTTATTATTAAGTTGTTTGAAATTTCTACTTAGCATATTACTGGCAAATGTATGGCTTTTATTGTGAAATTAAGCTTGACAGTCTGGCGTTTTTATTGATATTTAAAATTGATTGTGCTTGGGTTTAAAATAGACAGCTGAATTATAAAAAAAGAAAATTAGTTTATTATGGCAAAACAACAAATACACCTTATATGCAATGCTCATCTTGACCCTGTATGGCTATGGAAATGGCAGGAAGGGGCCGCTGAAGCAATATCAACATTTCGTACGGCAGCAGAGCTTTGCGAAAAACATGATGCGTTCATTTTTAACCATAATGAGGTTATATTGTATCAGTGGATACAAGAGTATGAGCCTCAGTTGTTTGAACGCATTCGTAAGCTTGTAAAGCAGGGGCGCTGGCATATAATGGGCGGTTGGTATTTACAACCTGACTGTAACATGCTTTCCGGTGAGTCATTTGTAAGGCAGATACTCGTTGGAAAGAATTATTTTAAACAGGAATTTGGTGTTGAGCCCAATACAGCCATTAATTTTGATCCGTTCGGACATACTCAGGGGCTTGTTCAAATCATGGCTAAGAGTGGTTACGATTCTTATCTTTTCGGGCGTCCCACTCCGCCGTGGCAGGATTTGCCGGCAGAGGAGTTTACTTGGGTTGGGCTTGACGGCTCTAAAATAATGGCTACTCGTTTTTGCGGATGGTATCAGACATTCCTTGGTCAGGCAAAAGAGATTATTACCGAACGCATAGAAGCCAATCCTGACAGAGACATACTTGCCGTGCTTTGGGGTGTTGGAAATCATGGCGGCGGGCCATCGAAATATGATCTTAAGCAGGTTGAAAAGCTTATAAAAGAAACAGATTCATGTGATATTCAGCATTCCACTCCTGAGAAATACTTTAAGGCTTTGAGTAAAAAGAAGGCTGATCTCCCTGAGTTTTCAGGAGATTTATACCCTTGGGGTGTCGGCTGCTATACTTCGCAAATACGTATCAAGCAGGGTCACAGACTCCTTGAAAATGAATATTACGCTACAGAGAAAATGCTGTCTGCAGCATATGCAAATAAATTATTGAAATATCCGGCAGATGAACTTAGTGTTGCCCTGGAAAAGCTTCTTACAGTACAGTTCCATGATATCTTACCGGGGTCATCGATTGAGGAAGTTGAAAAATACTCACTTGATCTTGTAGGAGCCGGACTGGATGTGATTTCACGGCTTAAGATGAGAGCGTTCTTTAATCTCGCTTCCGGTCAGAAGAAGGCAAAAGATGGTTATATACCTGTTATGGTGTACAATCCTCATCCCTTTGAGACAGAGCAGATAGTTGAGTGTGAATTTAATCTTCATGATTTCAAAGAACGTGATGATTATCATGATATAGAGGTTTATCAGGGCAAAAAGTCAATAACTTCGCAGGTTGAATATGAGGCTTCGACAATATACAAGCAATGGAGAAAGCATCTTGTGTTCAATGCTATGCTTAAGCCGGGTATGAACCGTTTTGACTGCTTACCTGTTAAAGGTGTTGAACCTGAAAAGACGGCAGATATCAAAGACGGTAAACTGGTATTTATCAATGAAGATATGCAGCTTTCAATCAACACTTCAACGGGTCTTATTGACAGTTATATTGTTAATGGCAAGGATTGTCTTGGAAGCAGAGGTGTTGGTTTTGAAGTGCTTGATGATTCGCCTGACTCATGGTTGTCGTGTGATGACAATCTTGGCGAGTTGCTTGATAGTTTCAAACTTGCAAGCAGTAAGGATTGTGCAAGCCTTTCTGGTATTAAAGCCCGAACTCTCGATCCAGTTCGCGTAATCGAGGCAGGAGATGTCAGGACTGTAGTAGAAGCATGCTTTAAGTATAATCGTTCATTTATGTTCGTTCGTTACTATATTCCGAAAATTGGCAATGAAGTCAAAATTGATGTCAGGGTTAATTGGAACGAAAATGATAAGGCCCTCAAAATGGCGGTTGATTGTGGATTTGAGCCGCAAAAAATGCTTGGTGATACAGCTTTTGGCTGTGGTGAACTTGTAACTGACGGCAGAGAGACTGTAAGTCAGAAGTGGACGGCTGTGCTTGAAGAAAACTCCGATACAATGATTGCATGCGTAAATAACGGCACTTACGGTGCGGACCTTTCCGATGGCAAGCTGCGTCCTACTTTACTGCGTTCGGCCTGCTATTCAGCTCTTGCTGAAGAGAAAACTGCGGATCACAGCGAAGTCTATATGCCTCAAGACAGGCTTATGCCGCGTTTTGACAATGGAGTTCGTAATTTCAGTTTCTGGTTATCAGGCGGTAATATTACTGATACCAAGAAGAATATTCATAACTTGGCTCTTTTGAAAAATGAAGAGCCGCTGAGCTTGTCTTTCTTCCCCAATGGCGACGGAGCCAAGACCAAACCTATAGTCAGTCTGTCAAATAATTCCGTTCAGATATCTGCCGTGAAGAAGAGTGAAAAAGGTAATAATATAATTATCAGACTTTACGAGCCGGTAGGTGACAGCGTCAAGACTACTTTGAAGCTTCCTGTTTTCAGCAAGAGTATCAAATTGTCTTTTGATCCATTTGAAATCAAGACGATAGTTTACAATCTGCGATCAGGGAAATTTAGTGAAAAATCACTTATTGAAAGGTGATTTTGAACCAATATTCGCTTGACTTTCGTTAATCTTTAGTTTATTGTTTTACAGGTACTTATGGTAATTAAACGGTAATAATTGCCTGTTGTTTTGTTAATACAGATTACGTACGGAGTAATTATATGATAAATGTGGCGATGATCGGATGCGGCGGTTATGCTTATGAACTGCTGAAAAGACTTTGGATGCTGCCTGAAAAATTTAATGTAGTGGCTGTTTCAAGCCGTTCAGGCACAGGTACTGAAGGTGGACGTGCATGCTCAGAAAAGGGTATCAAAATCTATAGCGATATAGATCAGATGCTCAGCGATCTTCAGGGCAAGGCTGATGCTATCTTTGTTCCTACCCCTATACATACGCACAAAGATCTTGCTACCAAATGTATGGATGCCGGTTTTGACGTGCTTCTTGAAAAGCCTCCTGTTGCGACAATTCAGGATCTTAACTATCTTTCTGATTATGCTGCTAAAAAGGGCAAGAACGTAGCCGTTCTTTTCCAGTCACTTTATACAAAGATAATTAAAGAACTAAAGGATCGCATTGTATCCGGAGAGTTTGGCAAGGTTCTTAAAGTCAGAGGTATTGCCGGTTGGCCGAGAATGGACGACTATTACAGCAGAAGCAGCTGGGCTGGCAAGCTTAAGGCCGGCGAGCACTGGGTGCTTGACGGTACAATCAATAATCCGCTTGCTCATATGCTCAGCAACGAGCTTTATCTTGCATCAATGGAACCTGGCAAGATGGAAACTCCTGTCAGTGTTACGGCCGAGCTTTATCATGCACATGACATTGAGAGCGAGGATACAAGCAGTCTCAGGATTATTACCGAAAATGGTGTTGAGGTTACATTCAATGCTTCGCTTTGTTCTGAGAACAATCTTGACCCCATTAATATGATTATCTGTGAAAAAGCTACTATTGAATACATCAATTTCAATGAAGCCAAGATTACTTTTAATGATGGCAAGACTGATTCTATCGTAGATGAGACAGAGCAGAGAGTTTATATGATGGAAATGCTTTATGACTCTATGACTAATAATAAGCCATTTGCATGCACACTTGATACTTGTAAGCCTTTTACTACTTGCGTTAATGCTGCTTTCGAGTCAACAGGCAAAGTTAAGGCAATTGAAAAGAAGTATATCACACGTCGCGAGCAGGGCGATACTATCAAGACTGTTATAAATGGTATTGACAAGGCTTTGAAAGTTGCATATGACGGCGGCAAGCTTTTCTCTGAACTTGGCCTTGAATGGGCAGAATCATCAGAAACTATGGATGTAAAGAATTACAGCAAGTATCCATCTGCCTGATTCTAATTAGCGAAAAATATAACGGGTTGACGATATTGTAATAATCGTCAACCCGTTTTTTTTATGCTGTAGCGACTCGATTAATCGCGTCTTTACAAACAGATTTGAAATTTCAAATAATATTGCAATCAGGATTTATTAATCGATTTCTCCCTGTTCCAGTCCGAGGGGTAGTATCGCCGGACGTTTGCATGTTGATGATATCTGTATTTTTTGGCCAAGCTCACTTGATTTGTCAAACGAAAGCATTACTTCCAGTACGTGCATAGCAAGCTCTCCATTTGCTCTGTGTTCTCTCTTCTTTTTAATTGCACAGGCCATATCCGCCACTCCGATGCTCCGTGAGTTTTCCGTATAGATGTGCGAGAGCGGCACTTCGACCCAGTCCTCATATCCATCTCGATAGATCCTTACCGGTCCGCCGAATGTATTGGGATCGGGTATTTGTAAACTACCTTCTGAACCGTATATTTCTATAGGATTATGACCGTGTTTATGAACTTCGAAGCTTGCGATCACTGTTATCACGGCTCCGCATTCGAATCCAAGCATACCGCTGAAGTGTGTATTTACATTAACCGGGTATATCTGCGGTATTGTTTCGGGCCCGCCTTTACGTGTTTCCGAGCCTTTGCATGTTGTTGCGGTAACACTCTTAATCGGGCCAAGCAGATTTACAAGAGCGGTAATATAGTAAGGTCCTAAATCCAGCATTGGACCTGCTCCTGTGTCGTAGAAGAATGGAGCGTGAGGCCATTTTTCAGGGCCTCTTCCCAGTACTATTGCGGTTCCGGCTATTGGTTTGCCAATCCAGCCGTCATCAATCATTTTTCTTGCTGTTTGCTGGCCGCCTCCAAGGAATGTGTCTGGCGCTGAGCCTATCAGGAGTCCTTTTTCGTTGGCAAGAGAAATTGCTTTTTCCGCCTCTTCCATATCTATACCAAACGGCTTCTCGCTGTAAACGTGTTTGCCGGCGTTGAGAATATCGAGCGTAACTGGAAGATGCGCTTTAGGGGGCGTAAGATTAAGTACTATTTGTATGTCTTCTTTTTCCAGCAACTCTTTTGCGGTCATATAGTCCACGTTATAGGTTTCACCTTTTTTCTGAGCGATATGCGGATCCTTGTCTGCGCAGGCGATGACTTCGATCATATCAAAAGTTTGCGATGCTTTGAAATATATATCGCTTATCATTCCGCATCCGATAATTCCAACCTTTATTTTTTCTGTTTTCATTTTTAGTCCTTAAATAGAGGGATGTTTTATTTGTTACCCTCGGCAAATCCATTTTCAGTCATATATTTATAGCTCATTTCGATGGCAGTGAACATGTCAATATTGCAATAGTCAAGTTCTACTACTATAGAGTCTACAGCCTGAGGCAGATTTTTAATCAGTTGTGGTATATCAAGTTCCCCTGTTCCAAGTGCTCTCAGCTCTATCTCTCTGTCGAGCGTGCCATTGGTTACTTTGAGTTCCTTTTGTTCTTGCTTGATCAGTCCATCCTTTAGGTGAAATGCTATGATTCTATCTGCAAACAGGTCCATCATTTCAACAGGATCTTCGTTTCCAAAGTTTGTTGACCAGAACGAATCCATCTGGAATTTGACTTTAGGGCATAATTCCGCATATATTTCATATTTGAGCTTGCCGTCTATACGTTCAAATTCAAAATTGTGATTGTGTTGGAAAAGTATAAGACCATTTTTTTCGAGTTCTTCCTGCATTTTGTTAGTCATTTCGGCTGTTTTTTTGATAGCGTCCATGTCTTGAAATTCAGCAGGGCCGTAGCCGCATACTACTTTGTCAAGCCCGAGTATTCCGGCTGTTTCAATTACTTCAGGTATATTGTCTTCTCTTGCCCATGGAGAATGGGATGAATACATTTCAAGTCCCAGATCATTGATTGTTTTCTTGAATTCCTGTGGCGAGAGATTCCAGAATCCTGCCGGTTCGACAGCCTTGTATCCTATTTGGGCAACTCTCTTAAGTACGCCTATGAAATCTTTTTCGGCCTCATCCCTTAAAGAATACAGTTGGACAGCAATTGGTAATGCCATAATAATACCTCAATAATATCTGTTGATTTTACTTAAACTACATATACAATATTAATTAATAATAGCATGCTAACTTTATTT
The DNA here is from genome assembly GCA_044440125.1 of Sedimentisphaeraceae bacterium JB056. Lineage (GTDB taxonomy): Bacteria > Planctomycetota > Phycisphaerae > Sedimentisphaerales > Sedimentisphaeraceae > JBITAJ01. Next base: position 47,595 of record JBITAJ010000006.1, read on the forward strand.
TATTAGTATAATACAATGCTATGGAAGTTGCAATTGACTAAAACTGTCATTTATTGACCGGGTATATCAATATGTTGGAAATGATTTCACACGTTAAGAGCCTTAAGGGAGTTTATTATTATATGGCTCCTCATGATGAGCCGATAACATCATGGCCGGTTCCTGAGGACATGGAGCTGGTAGAGGTGCTGACCGGTGGAGAGGTGTTTTTTGAGGTTGACGGAGTTGATAAAGTATTTACTAATGGTGCTATATTCTGGCATCAGACAGGCGAGAGCACTATATGCCGCACACCCTCTGATAATCCATACCGATGTGCTGTTTTTCTGTTTTCGGTTTCAGAACTGCGGAGGCCGGTTGACAGAGTTGGTTTCTGGGACCTTGATATTGATTTGGATAAATTTGTTGCAGACTGCTTTGAACTTTTTCATTCAAACAAAATATCTAAAGACATATTGTGTTTGTATATCTACAGCAATCTTTTGCGGCACACAACTGTGTCCAATGACCTTTCTAAATATCATGATTACCCGCTTGTGCTTGAGAAGATGATTCATTTCATACAGAATAATTATGGACATAAAATTTCTGTGCCAGATATTGCAAATGCCGGCGGCATTAGTGAGCCGCATGTCTTTAAGGTGTTTCAAAAACATCTTGCGATTACACCTTACCAATACATACTTTCTTTGCAGTTATCACGAGCGAGGACTATGCTTGCCGGAAGCTCCCTCCCTATAAAAGCTATTGCCGTTGAGTGCGGATTTGATAATATAGAGGTTTTCTATCGCCGATTTAAGGAAAATACCGGGATGCCTCCGGGAAAGTACAGAGAAAAATATCTGCCGTACGAATTTTCAGAAGACAATGCTGCTGGCTAACACAGCGGCTCTTCCGGACAGCTTTGGCATAACCCAAGTTCATCGATTTTGCTGTTTTGTGACAATTTTTTTGCCGCATCTCTCAGAGCGGTTCGCAATGCTTCGGTTATTGTTGGGTGATAGTATGGCATCTTGAGCATATCGGAGATTGTAAGTTTGTTTTGGATTGCCATTGCCAGTTGATGTATCATATGCTCACCGTCAGGGCATACAAGGTCTGCTCCAAGCAAAACCGCGGTATTCTTATCGGCGTATATGTGCATCAGTCCGCTGTTCCGCATTTCAAGCTCTGCTCGTGCCTGATCGGCAAAGTTAACCTCGCCTATTACAAATTCCTTGTCTTGTTCGGTGAGCTGTTTGTATGTGAACCCTGCGGAGGCAATTTCAGGATCACTGAATACTATTTTGAGCGGGCTTCTGCGGCAGAATTTTTCAGTTGATTCAGCACATGCGTTATAGCCGGCGATGAGACCTTCATCCAAGGCCTCATGCAGGATAGGGCGGCATCCATTGGCGTCTCCGGTGATAAATACCGGAAGGTTTTCTATCTGCATTGTTCGCCTGTCGTAAGAGGGCAATCCTCTTTCGTCAAGATTGATGTTCAGGTTTTCCAGTCCTATATCCGTTATATTCGGTTCCACGCCTATTGACAGAATTACCGCATCAACCTCGACTTCTGTATCAGGATGGGATACGCGTATTTTTCCGCCGGCATCGCTAAGCTCAAGCGGGCTGTTGCGATATATCGGGAACTCTTTGCCGATTATATCGATTGCGGCTTTGTTTACATATGGATTATCCATTGCCGCTATCCTATGGCCGGAAGTGAATCCTGTAATGTTTATGCCAAGCCTGCTGAGTGACTGACCGATTTCAAGTCCAACGGGGCCAAGCCCAATTGCGGCTATATCCTGAGGTATGTCCTCAAGCTCAAATATATCGTCGGTGGTTAGTATCCTCTTGCCGAATTTCTGCCATTGCTGAGGTATCCTTGGTTTGGCTCCTGTAGCGATTATTATTTTTTCAGTTTCTATAAGCTGATCGCCTGCCTGTACTGTGTTTTGCGATATAATCTTTGCTTGCGATGTTATGAGCTTGTCTGCCGCAAGTTCTTTTGTGACCTTGGCCATTGAACCGGCGAAATGATCTCTGAGACTGCGAACATGTTTGAGAACTTGAGGTATATCGACGCTTAAGTTTTCACTGCCGTTTATGCCTTTTGTTTTGAAGTTTTCTCGTTTATGGTAATCATTGGCCGCTGATATCAGAGCCTTTGAAGGCATGCAGCCTACACGTGCGCATTTTGTACCAAGAGGGCCGTTGTCTATGATGACGTAATCGTCAGTTATTCTGCGTACTTCCCGTAAAGCGGAGATGCCCGCACTTCCGGCTCCTATAATAACTACTTTAACTTTTGCTCCCATTGTATTTCTCCTGCTCGCAAGTCTTTATATCAGTTATTTATTTCTATGGTTTCAAGCTCAGGGCTTTTCCTTGATCTTGTCAGAAGTTTGTATCCTGTTTCTGTTACAAGTACATCATCCTCTATTCTGATTCCAAGTTTGCCGGGGATATATACGCCCGGTTCTATGGTTATCACCTGTCCGGCTTCAAGGAGTGTCTCGTTCAATTTGTATATGGTTGGCGGCTCGTGTATGTACAAACCGAATCCATGTCCTGTGCCGTGTCCGAAATCAGGCAGACCGGCATCATCTATAACCTCTCTTGCCGATATATCTACATCGCTCATCTTTGCCCCGGCTTTAACCGCCTTTATAGCGGCAGCCTGTGCTTCAAGCACGCAATTGTAGGCTTCAATGTAGTCTTTTGATGGTTTGCCGACAGTGAAGCATCTGGTTATGTCACAGCAATAGCCTTTGTATTTTACTCCGTAGTCGATTAATATTGTGTCATTCTTGCGGAGTTTCCCTTTGCCTGGAATATGGTGGGGGCGTGAGCCATTGGCTCCGAAAGCCACTATCGTTTCGAATGCTGGGACTACAGCCCGCTTCCGCATCTCAAACTCAATTAGCCCTGCAAATTCACTCTCGCTTATACCTGCTCTTATTTGTGCAAACGCATCTTTGAGGACTTTTTTTGCGATCGAGGCAGCTTTTTTTATACATGCGATTTCGTAATCATCTTTGTACTGACGAAGATTGCCTATGATATTTGTCACGGGTTCAAATTTGACTTTCAGCTCTTCATCCAGTGTGTTGTAGAGAGCTACTTTCAGGCTGCCTTCGGTTGCGATTTTTTTTATGGATTTGTTTTTCGCCGCTATTTTGGCTATTTCCTTATCCATTGCACCGCTTCGGTTGATTATCGTGCAGTCGCATTCGATTTGTGCCTGCTCAATATAACGGCTGTCGGTTATGAGCCATACCTTTCGATTGTTGAGAAGCACCCAACTGTCATCGCCTGAAAACCCGGTAGTATATGTTACATTCTCTTTAGATGTGAGCAGTACCGCATCAAATCCTTCGGCTTTTATCTTTTTCCTTATATTGCGAACACGCTCTTTAATCGCCTCTTTAATAGTCATACTGAATTTCCCAACCTGATTAAAATTACATCAAAACTATGAAATCAATTTTTACATTATAAGTTCAATTTGTCAAGCGAATATCAATATATAATTATGAGCATAAAAAAAGCACCGGTGGGATATTCCCATCGGTGCTTTGATATTTTATATACTCGAAAGTATTAGGCAATTTCAATTCTTGCGAATTTCTTTACCGTAGCTGTGCCGCCGGCAGCCTTTGCAGCTGCAGCAACTGCCTGCTCAACAGTCATATCTTCATTCTTAACGAACTTCTGATTAACGAGACAGTTGTCAGCGAGGAACTTGTTCATCTTGCCTTCAACGATCTTGTCGATGATGTTTGCAGGTTTATCTTTAACCTGGTCAGCAGCAATAGCTCTTTCCTTTTCGAGGATTTCTGCATCAAAGCTGTCTTTGTTGAGAGCAAGAGGCTTTGTAGCACTGATGTGCATACAAACATCGCTTGCAATAGCCTTAATATCGTCGCTTGCCGCAACAGAAGCATCACTTGCTTCGATTTCAACGATAGCACCGATCTTGTTGTTGAAGTGGATGTATGTGCCTACACATGTATTGTCAGCGGCTTCATACTTAACGCAATCGCCTATTTCTGTCTTCTCACCAGTCTTGCTGACAAGGTCGGTGATGATTTCAGAAAATTTCTTGCCGTTAACGTCTGTGCTTGCCAGGTCGTCACAACCATTTGCCATTGCAGCGTCAGCCAGCATATCAGCTGTAGCAACAAAGTCATCATTCTTCGCAACGAAGTCTGTTTCGCAGCAAAGAGAAACCATTACAGTTGCATTTCCTTCTGTCTTGACAACAATCTTACCTTCAGAAGTGTCTCTTCCGGCACGTTTTTCCATTGTCGCGAGACCTTTTTTACGAAGCATAGTCATTGCTTCGTCTACATTTCCATTTGTTTCCGTCAAGGCCTTCTTGCAATCCATCATGCCCTGACCGCTCATCTTACGCAGCTTCATTACCGCTGCAGCAGTTATCTCAGCCATAGTTAAGCTCCCTTAACCAAGTGATTATTAATGTATGATTTTGATAAAACATAAACCTGTAGCCCCGATGTTTCAAGGCTACAGGATCTTTTCGCTATTTTACGCCACAGGCTTTAAGCCGTCGGGGCCCGTAGCGATAATTACGCCTCGGCAGGTTTGTCTGCACTTTCAGGAGCCGCTTCAGCGCTAACTTCAGCTTCTACCTTTGGTGCTTCTTCTTCTGTTGCTGGCGCTTCTGTGTTTTCTGCTTCGGCAGATTCTTCCGCATCAGCTCTGCGAACACGTCGCTTGCTTCTGCCGCGAAGATCACCTTCAGTTGCTGTTGCCTGAATCCTTGCCATTGTCTTACCTTCGGCTACTGCCGCGGCAAGCTCATTAAGGATCAATTCGATACCCTTTGTTGAGTCATCATTGGCTGGGATGGCAATATCAACCATATCAGGATTTGAGTCGGTATCGATGATGCCGATTGTAGGAATGCCAAGCTTCTTGGCTTCAGCAAGAGCGTTCTTCTCTTTCTTAACGTCAACGATAACCATTGCACCAGGCATACGGTTAAGGTTTCTCAAACCGTCAAGGTTGACCTTGATCTTGTTGAGTTCACGTTTGAGTTGAGATGCTCTCTTCTTGCTTTCAGAGGCGATAGAGCCGTCCTGTTCCATCTTCTCGAGCTCTTCCATACGCTGTACACGTGAACGGATAGTTCTGAAGTTGGTCAGTGCGCCACCGAGCCATCTGTTGTCAATGAAGTGCATGCCTGTTTCTTTGGCAGCAGCGATTACGGCCTTTTTAGCCTGACGCTTGGTACCAACGAAAACAACATCTTTACCCGAAGAAACCACCGTGGTAAGAAGCTTTTTACTGATAAGCAGCCCCTTGAGTGTTTCCTTCACATTAATAATGTGGATCATCCCGCGTTTCGAGAAGATGTACGGTGCCATCTTCGGATTCCAACGGGAAGTTCCGTGACCGAAGTGTACGCCGGCCTCGATGAGTTGGCGTGCCAGTTCTTTACTCACGAAAAATCTCCTAAAATAAATAAACTAATAACTATCTTCCTGTCTACGCCGACAGAAAAGACTACTAAGAATAGTGAAAATGACGCCAAAGTCAAGTTTTTTAAAGAATTGACGCTGATTTTAACGAGATTTTAAGCCTGCATCGTTAATTAGTGATAGATAAAACAATATATGTAGATAAAGAAGATTCTTAATGTCTGTAAAATGTGCTATTTGCATTTATCTTTGTCAAATTTGATATTCAGCAATTGGCAAGGTTTAATGTTTTCAAGTTTTTGTATAAGCTCTTTGCCCCAGAATATTTCTAATTCTACAGGTGCGGTGTTTGAGCCGAGGCCGAAGTGGAGTGTCATATCGTTTTGATTGCCCTGACCGGTTCCGGCTTCAACTTGCCTTGAAAGGGTTTTGTCACCAAGTTTGATTCGCGCCTGAGCGCCTATGGCATCGGTGTTTATGACCTTTCCATCGCCGCGGAGCTTGATTTTTAGCCAGTTATTGCTGTTTTTTCCGTTAACAAACAGTTTGCCGTTGGCAAGAAGATCAATATGCCCATCATTGTTGATGTCTGCCCAGCATGCCTGATATGTTGAACGAAGACCGTTTAGTCCGGTCTCTTTCGTTACGTTAGTGAATTTCCAGTTGCCGTCATTGCGGTAGAGAACGGGCTCGTTTTTCTTTCCGAAAGATGCAGTATCGTAAACTGTTGTGAAGAAAAGGTCTACATCACCATCGTTATCAAAGTCGGCTGCTGCCGGTGAGGCATATGATTCCTGATAGTGAAGGCCGCATTGGCCCATATCGTCAAAAGCATAGCTGTCTTTTTCGCCTTTATTGCGAAGGAATACTGATTGCGGCTGGTCACCTCTTGAGTCGCGGTGTGCAAAATTACCGGCAAAGATATCGAAATTGCCGTTATTATCAAAATCGGCCCAGCATGCACCTATAGAATGCCCGCCTCTGAATCCTTTCTTTGTGGCAACAGCATTTTTGAGCTTAGTGATGTCTGTAAGTTTGCCGCCGGCTTCGCTTTGCCATAAGATATTGGGCATTAGACGGTAGTTTGAAACGTATATTTCGGTATAGCCGTCATTATTGAAGTCGCAGCCGGTTACGCCTCTGGCTCTGTAGCGTTTGTCATCAAAGGTTTTGCGGAAGGTTTTGCCGCCGATATTTATCAGCATTGCATCGGGGAAGGTTAAGTTCTTTTTCCAGTCCTCGTAGCCTCCGATATAGATGTCGACAAATTCATCACCGTTGAAATTTCCAAAACATGCACCGAGGGAAGTTCGGATAGGCAGCTTAGGGAATGGCAGGGGAGTAACTTTCTTGCCGCCTTCATTTTTGAACATTTTGCGATTGCTGAAGCTCAGCGCATCGGGAAAGCCATCGTTATTAATATCGGCAAAGATACATTTGCCGCCTATTTTAATCGATTTTGAAAACTTCTGCCCCTCTTCATTACGCCAGATAAACGGCGGATTATAAAGATCAACCCAGCCGTCGTTATCAAAATCAATGAAAGCAGATTCTGTATTGTTGAGTTTCAGGCCAAGCTCAGAAGTCTGGTTAGTAAATTTTGCATGAGCAATGATGCTTGAAGAAAAAAAACTAACGAATATTAATAACAGTTTGTGTCGCATAATTTATCTATTTCCCAATTTTTGGGATTATTATAGATATAATCGCTCATATTGTCCAGTTCTCTTTGATTTCGGATTATGCGTTCCCAGAAGCTCCGCTGCCAGAGACGTTTATGAAATGGCTGCCAGTTATTATTTTTGACATTGCGGATATATTCGTTTGTCGACATCCGTTTGAACCATGAAACATATTGCCCCAATGTGCGGCTATGTAGGGGCGAAACAATGTTTTCGCCCGTTTCCTCTGATTTATAATAAATCTTAGATTCTCCTGATTTATCCGATATTTGATTGCCGGAAGTTATTGTGATGATTCCATGTATATGATTGGGCATTATTATGTAAGGTTCAATTCCAAGTTCAAATCTTTTTCCAAGAGCCAGCCACCACCTCTGAATCATAAAACCGATTTCATTCAGTTTTATTTCGTGTCTTTCGATTTTGCCGAACAGAGAGAAATGATATTGGGAGCATATCGTGATGAAATATTTGCCGTTTTCAGAATAATCAAAATCTTTCAGGCGTACAGAACGCCTTTGAGGATATTTCTCTGATTGCATTTTATTTCTCCCTTTAAATCTCTCCGTCAAAGCGTGTTTTATTTGGGGTATACCCAAACATTTTTATTTTTGGATAAACGGGCGAAAACATTGTTTCGCCCATACGGATCATTCATTGCTGTATGGTATTACCATTACTGCGCAGTGGGCTTTTCTAACGATTTTTTCTGAGACGTTTCCGGAAAGAGCTTTTGTCAGTGAGCCGTGGCCCTGGCGTCCGAGTACTATCAGATCTATATCCATTTCCCTGGCGTATTCAAGTATCTGTTCGGAATCCTTGCCAACGCGGCACTGCACTTCCATTTCCATTCCTGCGGGCAGTTTACTGCGGTATGCCTCTTCGATTCTGGCATCTATATCGTGCTTTGCCTTGATATCAACGCCCTCGACCTCATAAATATACTGCTTCCAGAATTGTGATTCGCTTTCCGGGATTACATGCAGAAGATAGAGCTTTGCGTTTTCTCTCTTCATTGCCGCATCTACGGCATAATTGAATGCAAAGTCGGCATTTTGCGAAAAGTCAGTACAGAAAAGTATGCGATCAAGCGAAGTTTTCGGAAATTGCTGTGTATTTTCCATTTTAAATCCTCCGTTAGTTTAACCACGAATTATACTAAAATCACTAAATGATATCAGCCTACAAGTTCAGGTAGGAACAAACACAGTTTTGGGAATATCATAAGCAGAATCGCCCCGATTATAAGCGAAAGCAAGAACGGCATAGAGCCGCGGAATATCTTTTGCAGCGGCACATCGCGTTCAATTCCGCTTACTACATACACATTAACACCAACCGGCGGTGAGATAACACCCATCTGTGTTACCACAACGATTATTACTCCAAACCATATCGGATTGAATCCAAGCTGTATTATTACAGGATAGAAGATCGGTATGGTGAGCAGAATCAGTGCCAGAGCATCCACAAAACAACCGACGAACAGATAGAACAATATTATTATTCCGATGATCATCCAGCCCGGCAGCGGCAAGGAACACAAGCAGTTTGCCAGTTCGAATGGGATTCTTGTTACTGCCAAAAAATGCCCGAATATTACCGCGCCGGTAACTATTATCATTACCATGCATGATGTTCTTACTGTTTCGTTCAGCGAACGAGCCAGCATTTTGTAGCTCATTTTACCTCTGCATAATGCTATTATCATACTTCCTGCCGCACCGATTGCCGCAGCTTCGGTTGGAGTGAAGAAACCGGCAAACATTCCGCCAATAACGATTATGAAGAGTATTATTGTTTCGAGGATTCCTGCAAGTGATTTGAGTTTTTCGCCAATCGTGAAGCCTTCCGCGGCAGGGCCCAGATGTTTATGGCGTTTGCAGTTTATATATATCACGAGGCAGAACAGGAACGCTATAAGTACGCCGGGAACAATTCCTGCAATAAAAAGTTGGCCTACGGATTGCTCTGTGAGTATTGCGTATACGATAAAAACAACGCTTGGCGGAATCAGCATACCGAGGCTTCCGCCTGCGGCTACCGCACCGCAGCTCAGTTCCATATCATATTTATACTTTTTCATTTCCGGTATGGCAACGAGAGCCATAGTCGCGGCAGTTGCCGGACCGGATCCGCATATTGCCCCGAATGCCGTGCATGCACCTACGGTTGCCATTGCAAGGCCGCCGGGAAGATGTCCAAGCCATTTATAAGCGGCATTAAAAAGTCTGCTGCTTATGCCGGAATGGAACGAAATTTGTCCCATAAGTATAAACAGCGGTATAACAGTGAGGCTGTATGATGAAAAAGTTTCGTAAAGGTCTACTGTTATCACGCTTGCCGCAGCCTGTGGCGATACGATTATCGCAAATCCAATAAAACCTACGATTGCCATGGAGAACGCTACCGGCATACTTGCCGCAAGCAGTATTAAGAGTAAAATGCATCCGGTTATACCAACCTGTACAGGTGTCATAGCTTTATCATCTCCCGGTTTGGATTAACAAGGTTGTAGAGTATAACGAGGGTTACGATCAGGCAGCAGAAGGAAATTACATGTGCTATCCAGAATACAGGGAGCTGCAGGGTTTGGGTTACCTGACCGGTTCTGTAAAGCTCGATTCCGTACATGAAACTTCTTACTGTGAGGAATGTAAAGAGACTACTTGATATGCATCGCATTATAGCATCAACGGCGATACGGCTCTTTCTGCCAAGTTTGTGGAAGAAGAACTCAATCGCCACATGCCCTTTGACTGCTGTTGTGTACGGCAGGGCCGCAGCCAATGTTATGGCACTAAGCAGTTTTACAAGATCGTAAGCTCCGGCGACCGGAAAACCGAATCGCCGGAGTATGACATCTGCACAAGTTATTGCTATCATTACGAAGACACTGGTTCCTGATATGAATATCAGCGTTTTGACGATTGAACGCAGTGTTGTAACGTAAGTGTTTGATATCTTTTTAAAAAAATCAGCCATGAGGTTGAGTGTTATTTTTCCTGATATTCAAGGATAAGCTCTTTAATGCGGCTTAGGAATTCTTCGCCTTTCAAGCCCTTTTCGGTAGTGTTTTTGCTGTATTCAGCAAGTATCGGTTCAACTTTTTCCTCGAAAAGCTTGTTTTGCTCATCTGAAAGAGTTATGACTTCGTGTCCAAGCTCTTTTATGAAAGCGAATCCCTCAGCATCTGCCTGATCCCAGGCTGCTCCGTGTTTCGCTACCCACTCATTACTTACTTCAGTGAACACAGACTTCTGCTCTTCGCTCAGGCTGTTCCATTTTGCCTTGTTCATTACAACAAACATTGATGTTGTGTAACCGATGGCAGATGTGTCGGTAACTGATTCGATTACCTCGCCTTGCTTCCAACCCTTGAGTGTCTCTGCGGGGCAGAATGTTGCTTCTACTACACCTTTTTGCAATGCTTCGTAGGTTTCCGGCTGGCTCATAGCTATAGGAGTAGCACCAAGGCTTGTTACTATCTTTGAAGAAAGACCGGTAGCTCTTATTTTCATACCGCTCATGTCTTCAAGGCTGTTTACCGGCTTCTTTGAAGCCAGTATTCCAGGGCCGTGAGCATGGATGTAGAGCAGCTTAACATCTGAGAGTTCTGCAGGCTCGAATTCTTTTGCCATTTGTGTGGCTATTGTTGTTGCAGCCATTCCTGAAGGGTAACCCAATGGAAGATCGAGACCTTCGAGCAGAGGGAATCTGCCGCGAGTATATGCAAAGCAGCTCATTCCTATATCTGATATGCCGTTGACAACGCCATCATAGCACTGTGGTGCTTTTGTGAGTGTGCCTGCGGGATAAATGGTAATCTCAACGCTGCCGTTAGTGCGTTTCTTGATTTCTTCTGCCCAAGCTTCAGCAGTCTTGCACTGAATGTGTGATGGTGGAAAGAATACGCTGTAAGATAGTTTTACAACATCTTGCTTTGCTTCTTTTGTTCCACTGTTAGCGTTGTCAGGCGCTTTCTTACAACCACCTATTATCGCTAAACTTAAAGCGATTACCACTACAACACTGATGGCTCTGAATGTTCTCATTGCATTATCTCCTGTAATACCAATAAACTAAAAATTAAGGGCAAAACGCAAACACAGATAACACGATTACGCTTCAACCCACACTACCTTAATTGTGGCATTTTACACATACTTAAAGAAAAAAGCAAATAACTTCCAACTATTTAGTACGGTTTCGTATATGCTGATTTCATCAAAATAAGCAAAAAAAAGGCCGACTGCCATATCTCTGGCTGCCGGCCTTTATGTATTTCAGTCTTACAAGAATCAATTACTGATCTGTCCGCTTCTTGCTCCCTCAATCTCTGCAAGTTTTCTTACAAGCTCCTCTTCATCAGACTGATACATCCAGTTCAGTACATTATTGAAATCATCGCCCTGAGGCAATTTTGATAAGCTGTAAAGAGAGATTAGTCTTATTGGCCATTTAGGATCCTGAAGTGCGGCTGAATATCTTGCGTTTGCATCAAAAGCAGTACCGGCATTTCTAAGGACATCAAGCATCAGGAATTTTACCTGCCAGTTATCTTCCTCGAATGTGATCTTGAAAGCTTCTTCAAGCATTTCTACTGGTATGGCTTTATGCCTGTATAATACGCCGTATTTCTCAGCGGCCTTTTGTTCGGCAATAAGTCCACTTATCAACTTGATTGTATTGAGTTTTTGCCCCGATTGCCCAGTTCTGAGATTTTCTATTTTCTTTTCGATAAGGTTTTTAGTAAGTATAACCCCCACTCTCTTACCTGATGTAAGTGCCATTGGGATCTTACTGCTGATTTGACCTTGGTAGTCTGTCTCTGGGTCGAAATACGCCTGGAAAGTCAGATTCAGATTTGCCTGAGGGAAGTCTCTCAGTATTTTGCTGAGTCTTGTTGCTTCAGTATTGAGATTTATCGGTATGCACAGCGTGCCGTCAGGTTTGATTGGTGATACCGGCGTAACTCTCTTGCGTATTTCAACCGGCTCAATGCCTTCTATGTCACCCGCAATTCCTACTTTTATGTAGATTTCACCGCGGAAGAAAGAATTGTCAGTTATGACAAGCGGCTGTTTACCGTTGTTGCTTATTACTACATAAAGGCCGAGGTCCGAGCCGTAGCCGAATTCAACACCGCTTAGGCTTACCTTAGTGGTGATAACGTCTTCGGGTTTATAAAACTCAGGGACGGCTGAATCCAAAAAGTTGCTTTTCAATAATTGTTTAAGAGCGTATGGGTCGTTTTCCGGTATGTATTCAGAGCCGGCGGCATTGAGTCTGTCGTGTGCCATTTCTGCTACAAAAGATCCCGGTTCCATCGATATTATTTGTCTTAAAGTATTAAGATATGCGGCAACATCGGACTTCTCGAATTGAACAAGAGCATATGTGTAAGCTGCTATCTGGTTGTAGTCCTTCATTACCTCAACCATTTCTTCGGCGGTATTTATATCGCCTGATTGAAGCAGTGTATATGCGTATAGTGATTTTATGTCTATGGAATCGCTGTTTTTCGCATAGGCTCTTTTAGCCATATCCGCAGCCATTCGTTTATCGGGGTTCATGAATGCATAGAAATAGGTAAGCCCCTGTTCGTTTACACCCGGATGACCTGTTGAAAGCATCTGCATTGCAGTGCTTGAGAGAGTTTCGAGTCTTGTCTTGCGCTGTGAGGCTGACAATGGCTCAGACATTATTGAGATGTACTCTACTGCCAGGTTGAAGCTTCCTTGTGCCCTGATTTTATTTACAATCTTAAGGGTATTAGCTTCTCCATATTCAACGTTATAAGCACTCATTATCCAGGGCAGATAAACTCTCTCGGGTATCGGCTGGTCAGGATTCTGGTATTTATAGACATCCGACGCATACTTGTATGTCCCTCTTGCTGTTTCGAACAAGCCGTACTGATACGCATAGTCGGCGTAGTCGAGGGCCAGTTCAAGACTGTAGGGATTCAGCGTGATCTTACGCCTTAAATACGGAGCCATCAGAGGTACTGTGACAAAATCTGGGGAGACTTCACCAAGTTTCTCAAATGCAACTACATTATAGGCATTATTATTATAAGCATCCAGGAAGTGTTTTGCCGCCGAATTGAAATCAGCTGTCTCAGCTGCCAGAATTCCAAGATAAGTATCAATTTGGGAAGCGAACTGCTCATTGCTTGAGCCAAGGTCTTGTGAAAGCGACTTAAGTATCGCTTCACGCTGCTCGCGGTTATTGACTTTTGACAATAGATATGTTACAGCCTGCATTGCCAATTCGGCATCAGATGTCGCACTTACATATTTATACAGTTGTCCGCGAACGAACTTTGAATAGTCGACCCTTGAATCGATAGACGCTGCCTGTAATATTTGCGGCAGCATGGTATTGATCGATTTATCGAGTTTTTCAGCAGCTCTGAGTATATTGACAGCCTCTTTTGCCTCCTGTATGGAAACGTCATCAGGTTCAAGTATTTCGCAAGCCAGATTGTAAAGAGTCTCGGCAGATTGAGGTGAATAAAGTCCAATTTTATTCTTTTCCTCAAGCACGCTGGAAAATGAAGAGTCCGCAATACGATCTTCCGCGGCAAACAACACGCAGCTAAACAGAGAAATTGTCGCGATAACAGCTATTTTTTTTAACATAATTTTATAAGATCCCGCCTTAATAAAACTAAAATAAGCATAATTTAAGTCCAGATATGCTCTGGAGTGTGGCATTATACTATATTACCCTATATGTAGTCAAATGTTTTCAGAAAAGGTAAATCTTCGTTTTTGAAGTCGTAATAACCGTACTTGCTTTGTATGTTAATTTTCTGTATAATGTGCGGGTTTTGGTGAATTTAATGTTGTAAATTTAATAGTGTAATATATTAAAAGGAAATATGATGGCAACAGCACATACTTATAAACGTGACCACATCAATACCGATGAGATAATACCTGCAAGGTATCTCAATAGTGATACGCCTGAAGAGCTTGCTCCTCATTGTATGGAAGATCTTGATACAGGTTTTATGTCTAAGGCTAAGGCTGGAGATGTGATCGTAGGCGGTAAGGATTTTGGCTGTGGTTCAAGCCGTGAACACGCCGTTTGGGCAATACAGGGCGCAAAGCTTGGCGCGGTTATAGCCGAGTCTTTCGCAAGAATATTTTATCGCAACTGCATCAATTGCGGATTCTATGCGATTGAACTCCCTGATGCGCCGAATCTTATTGCAGATGGCGATGAGATAGAGATTGATTACAAAAGCGGTAAGATAGAAAACAAAACACAGAGCAAGACGATTGATTTTAAGCCGCTGCCTGATTTTGCACTTGAAATAATTGATGACGGCGGTTTGCTTAATCATATTACGAAGTAAGAAGAGTTCGCAGTTCGTAGTTAGTAACAAGATGAATAGCTATCAAACATACAGAGATTTACTTGTTTGGCAAAGAGCAAAAGATATGGTGAAAGAAATCTATCTTATCACTAACTCATTTCCAGAGGAAGAAAAATTTGGACTTAAAAACCAAGTAAGGCGAGCGGCTGTTTCAGTACCAAGTAATATTGCGGAAGGCTATGGAAGAAGGACTGATTGTGATTTTGTGAGATTTTTGAGAATGGCAAGCGGGTCTTTGTATGAAATGCAAACTCAAATAATAATTGCAAATGAACTTGGGTATATAGAGGATACTATTTTTTCAAAAGTATTTCAGGATACAGAGGAAATAGTTAAAATGCTTAGAAGTTTAATAAAAACAATAAATGAAAAAAATAGTTGATGCAGTTTGCTATTTGGGGTTTACATGTGGCTTTGCCGCATTTTCTACGAACTACGAACTGCGAACTAAATAACTAACATTAAGAGGATAATATATAATGAATGAATATAAGATAGCAACGATTCCAGGTGATGGTACCGGCCCGGAAGTTATAGGCGAGGCTGTTAAGGTTTTGGCCGCCGCAGAGAAAAAGTTTGGTTTTAAGCTTAATATCACAGAATACGATCTGGGTGGAACACGATATCTCAAAACTGGCGAGACTCTTTCAGATGAGACTCTTGACGAGCTTCGCGGTTATGATTCTATACTCCTTGGAGCTATCGGACATACTGATATCAAACCTGGAATTCTCGAAAAGGGTGTGCTTTTGAAAGCCCGTTTTGGTCTTGATCAATACATAAACCTACGTCCAGTAAGGCTTTATCCAGGTGTGGAAAGCCCACTCAAAGGCAAAGGTCCTGATGAGATTGACTATGTAGTTATTCGTGAAAACACAGGTGGTGACTATACAGGCGTAGGCGGAACCATTATGGAAGGCACTGCTCAGGAAGTTGCGACTCAGTGCAATACGTATACCCGTTTTCAGGTGGAACGCTGCCTGAGATATGCTTTCGAGTATGCCCGCAAGAATGGTAAAAAGGCACGTGGTAAAGGTGAGAATAATACTCTTGCACTTATCGGCAAAACCAACGTGTTGACATATGTTTACGGCCTGTGGGACAGGGCGTTCAATGAGATTGGCGATGCGGAATACCCGGATGTAAAACGCGAGTATTATCATGTTGACGCGGCATGTATATATATGGTTCAGTGCCCTGAGATATTTGACGTTATGGTTACCGGAAATATGTTTGGTGATATCATAACCGACCTTGGTGCTATTACACAGGGTGGTCTTGGTATTGCTGCCGGTGGTAACATTAATCCTGAAGGTGTAAGCATGTTCGAGCCTATCGGTGGAACCGCACCTTCATTCACAGGTCTAAATCAGATCAATCCGCTTGCGGCTATATGCTCCGGTGCGATGCTGCTTGACACTCTCGGAGAGAATGAGGCGGCCGCAAAGATAGAAGCTTCTGTACGCTGGGCAACTGCTAATAAGCTTGAAAGCATGGTAGCAGCGAAGATGGGTTATTCTACTACCGAAGTTGGCGATATGATTGCTGAAAAGGTAGCGGAATAAACGGGAATCGAAAATTTATAACTGATAATGGAGGATTAATCATGGCAGACGAAGAAAAAAAAATAATTGTAGATGACGATTGGAAACAGCAGGCTAAAGCTGAAAAGGATAAACTTTCAGAAGAAGCCAAGAAAGAGAAGGAAGGCAAGGAAGAGGCTGCTGACCAGCAGAAACGAAAATTCCCTGCCGGCAATTTTGCTTCACTTGTAAGTATGCTTACAACTCAGGTGCTTTTTGCTCTTGGTGTTGTTGTTCCCAAGGGAATGGAAGAGCAGAAGAATCCGGAACCGGATTTTGAGCTTGCCAAGTATAATATCGATATCCTCACCGATCTCCAGGAAAAAACCAAGGGGAATTTGAATGATGAGGAAGCTGATATGATAAAGCAGACTGTTACTCAGTTGCAGATGGCTTTTGTTCAGATAAAGAATGCTTCCGGAAAGACGGAAGAGTAATCAATTATAACAGCGGCAGCATTTTCTGATGAGGGTGTTGTCGCTGTTTTTTATTTAAGGAGTTTGTTTATGTGGAAGGTTTTGAATAGCCCGATAATTGTTGTGTTTTTTGCGTTTCTTTTGCTCATAGGAGCCATGCGATTTCAAAAACCACGCTTTGCGATGGAACTGCGTGCCGCTTCAGATGAGATTGACAGGATAATAAAGGAAAGTGGAACCGATTCTGAGAAGGCCAAGGCTGTCAGGGATTTTGCTAATTCTCTGGCTTCCAATTTACGGGATGGCTTTAAGAGCGGTTTGGTTTCAGGTAATGATGGTGTCAAAGAGCTTGATGAAGCAGAAATTCTGTTTCTTGATGTGAAAGAGAAGCTTGTTGTAAGCGATATAAAAAAGGTTGATTCGGGTTGGGATAATCAGGAAAAACACATCTTTACGTTAAAAAACAATTCAGACAAATATGTTACCTCTATCAGCGTTTCGATGGAATATTACAAAGGTCAGGAGCTTCTTGACTGCGAGCAGAAATGGCTGAGCAATATAAAGGTAATGGCTCCGGGCGAGGAGGTTGCAGTAGCACAGACCCGTAGGCTGCCTGATAATGAAAGAGATGCAAATGTGAGTGACAGGGCAGTAGTTGTGCCGATTTCATTCACAATAAAAAACGCCCCGCAGTGAAAACTGTAGGGCGTCAATTCGTTCAAACAAGATTCAATTGCCGAAAACCAACGACGGGCATTTAGGCAATCTATTCAAAACTTGATTAAGCTTCTTTCGCTATCATAGCGTTGAGCTTCTTTGTAAGACGAGATTTCTTGCGTGATGCAGTATTCTTGTGCATCGTGCTTGTAGCCGCAACTTTATCAAGAAGACGTGTAGTCTTGCCAAGAAGTTCCTTAGCGGAATCAAGGTCGTGGTTACGTACAGCAAGCTCAAACTTCTTGATAGCTGTCTTAACCGTACTCTTACGTACATTGTTGATAACTTTGCGTTTAGCGTTCTGTCTTACTCTTTTTTTCGCTGATAAAGAATGTGCCACTTACTTTATCTCCTGATTTCTTAAGTATTTATATAATCTCGTTTTGACTGAGAGGTAATCTCTACACAATAGTAAACCGCAGATTATACCGCTTGAAGCCTTTAAATCAAGCAAAAAACGTTATTTAAAATGAAAAAGGCGGGTAATTTGATACCCGCCTTTTTCATTTATCTTGAAATTCTTAAGATTACTCTGTTGCTTTTTCTTCTGCTGGGGCCGGTTGAGGTTGTGCTTCCGCTTCAGCAGTCGGTTCTGGTTGCTTCTCTTCGATCTTTGGAACTTCGGCCTTTGGAGCTTCAGTTTGTTCCTTTGCCGGTGCCGGAGCGACCGCTTCTGCAGGCTGCGGGGCAGGTTCCGGTTTTGGAGCATCTTCAAGCAGAGAGTCAAGAGCCATTGTCAGGTTGTCGGCCTGATATGACGGGATTGTATAAATCCAGCCTTTATGAGCTTTTGAGAAATTGTTTGCAGCTTCATGAGCAATCAGCTTGGCTTCTTTCTTCTTGAGTTGTTCCTCGCTTTCAACACCTTTATCCTTTGTGACGGGTGTTGTATCTGTGAATTCAGCAGTCAGGCTTGCGTAGGTTTTGTCATCCTTCTTGGCCAGCTTAACTGTATAAACTGTAGAATCGCTCAGCTTGCAGGTGTAGATATTGTTGAAGTTGAGACCGTTGAGCTCGCCGCTTTTCTTGACTTCATCAAATCTCAGGCTCGTGATAGCTCCGAATACCTTATCGACTTCGGCCTGCTTGGCGTTTTTGCCTTCCGGTATGTTCTGGAGCTGTGCCTTGCCGCTGTCAGAGGTGATAGCGTACTGATCTACTCCCGCCTGAACATTTACTTCAGTTATGTTGCTCTTTTCTACTTTTGTAAGCTGCTTGTCTACAAAGCTTTGCGGGGATGTGGTTAGCCAGAGAGATTCCTGTGCGAGATAAACATCATCTGAGTCGATACGACGAACGTATGTCTTGCCGTCTTTATACTCGCTTACGACCACGCCGGTTACAAGCTTATCATCAGCACCCTTGAATTTGACTATGGCTTTCGCATTGTCTTCTGAAACTCCAAGGTCTTCAAAGTTTGACGGCTCAGATGTGTAAACCTTGCCTACTTTGATATCAAGGCATTTTGTTATAAGATTGTTTATCTCGGAGACCTTTGCGGGATATCCCGAAAGCTCTTTTACGATAAACCCATCATCGCCTTTAACCAGAGTCGCGTTGTCATCACCGGAGCCGGTAACTTCAATAGCTGTCAGGTTAGATGTGTCAAGGCCCTGTATGAGGTATTTAATTGCATCATTTGCAACGCTTTTTGTATCCTTGGTACCTGATTGTGTAAGTACAAGGACTATCATCACCGCTGCGATTATGCCAAGTAGTGTCAGTTTTTTATTTGTCATTTTTTATCACTCCTAATTATGGTCTGATCTGCGATATTGCCGAGACGGCTTTAACCGCCGTCCCTGCAATTTGCGTCTCTACATACACGATTTCGGTCAATCTCTTGTACTGCTCCTGTAGCTGCGTTTACGCATGCTTCTGTAGAGTCCCAGAGCGATAGCTATAAGCAGTATCACACCTGGAGCCAGAAGCATATTGATATTACGGAGCTTGTTGCCGAGATCTTCGATACGTTCTCTTCTCTGGAGTTTCACCTGCTGGAGGCGCTTCTCTGCCTGACGAATCTTGAGCTCAAGCTCTTTCTTCTTTTCGATTATAGAGTTGCCTACGATGGATTCCTGTCCGTCTTTGGCCTGAGAAAGAATGTCCTGCAATTCCTGCTGGAAGCCGGCGATTTCGGCATTGATCTTGGCTTCTTCCTCTGCTGTCTCAGCTTGCGCTTCAACTTCGATCTGATCCACTACGTCAAACGGACGTTTATAGTTGCCGCGGGAACGTATTGTGAGCAGGTCGCTTGACCCGGAAAGCTGTTCGATAGCGTTTAGCAGAAGTGTGCTGTTGTCGCCGACAACTGATTTACCGAAGAAACTGTCGCGGAATGCGAGCATGTCGGTAATGAAGTCAACATCGCTGAATACGATTATCGCACAGTCGTCAGATGTTTCAGTAACGGGGTCGAGATGCTTTGTCTCTGTCTTTGGTTCCGCATCCTCGCCTTCTGCCGCGTTGTCTTCTGCTTCCACTTCTACAGTGAAATCAACGCCGTCAGGATAGTTGCTCTGGAACTTGCCGCTTACCATGTAACCCATCTTGACAGCTTCGCTGCCTTCAACGAATTTGCTCATGAGTTTTGATGAATCAGGCATCATAAGCTCGTATGGACTGCTTACCGACCAGCTGTTACCTCTGTCAGTAGTAGAGATAAGCGGTGTAAGTGAAAGGCCGTCCTCTTCTTGGCTTATGTCTTTCAGGACGCCTGCAAACAGCATTTTGACATCGTTAAGGTTGGCTGTCATTGCTGTGTCGTTGTTGAAGCAGTCTGGAGGCGTGAGGCCAAGGAAGCCGATAAGCGGGGCAGGTCTCTGGTTTTGGCCGAGAGGCACTTTTTGAGCTAAGAGCTTGTCGCCTGCGAATTTATCCTCAGGCATTTCGAGTCCCCATTTCTTGAACAGGCTGTTGAGAGATGAGGCCTGTGAAGGCATCTGGCCGCCCATCATCATCTGCTGGCGATCCGGCTGGTCTGCATAGCAGTATGGGTCAACGCAGAAGATGGCACGTCCCCCTGAAACAACGAACTGATCGATCGCGAAAAGCGTCTTTTCAGGAAGTTCCTTAGGATGTACTACAATCAGAAGGTCGATATCTTCGATTTTTTCAACTTCCGTCTCGATCTTGCTTACTTCAAACTGCTGTTTTAGCTGCTCAACGATAGCCCATGATGGTTTTGGTGTCTGGCCCTGCATCTGCATCATCTGAGCCATATAACCGGTAACATCATCGCCCATTACCTCAAGTGAACTGAGAACGCCGATCTTGCTTTTCTCTCTTGTGATGGCGTTTTCAATCAGGTAACTTATGTCGTATTCGATGAAGTTCTGACGCTCTGGTGAGAAGAACGGTATGGTTTTTTCAACGCCGAATTGTGTCTGAACTGCAAGACCGAAGAAGAAGTTTTCTTCTTCAGTTATAGGGAATTTCTTGAGGCCAAGCTCAAGAGCTTCTGATTCCTCGTCTGAGAATGGACGCGGATCAATCACTTCAAGCTTCACATTGCCGTTTCCGAATGCTTTATACTCTTCAAGAAGAGTTTTTACGAATTCGTAGTAGTTGTTGAAGAATTTGATCTGGTCCGGCCCCTTCATAGCGGCAGTCTTTGCATAGAAGAGTTTTATCGTTACCGGTTGAGTGAGCTTGGAAAGAATATTCTTCGTGCCGTCAGACAGTGTATATATCTTTTGCTCTGTAACGTCAATCTTTGTTCTTTTTGTACCATTTATGATGAGTGTCGCGGCACAGAATGCTATTATCAGTATAAATATCACCGCGAGTATTGATCTTAGTGTTCTATTCATTAGCTTGCCTTCCTTTCATCAAGAATAACACCACAAGCAACCATCCAGCCTGCAATCATCAGCAGGAAATAGCTTATATCGCTGAGCTTCACAACACCTCTCTGAAGTGTGTCGAAGTGTTCCTGGAAGCTTAAGCCGGCAACGAATTCAACCATACCTGTCGGCAGGAAGGTTGATAGATAGTTCATTGTTGTCGGCATTCCTGCAAATACGAATATTGCACAGGCTACAACAGCAAGTATGAAGCTGATCACCTGATTCTTGCTCAACGCTGAGAAGAAGCAGCCGATAGCCAGAAATCCGCCAGCCATCAGGATTGCTCCAAGATAACCTGTAACTATCAGTCCCATATCAGGGTTGCCGAGATAACATAATGTCGCGGGCATTGGGAATGTCAGTATCAATGCTATTGCGAGAAATGTCCATGCGGCAAGGAATTTGCCCCATACGGCCTGTCCGATAGTGATCGGGAGAGTAAGAAGAAGCTCAATTGAGCCGTTTTTACGCTCTTCAGACCACAGTCTCATGGCCACTGAAGGCACGATGAAAACAAAAAGCAGCGGCATATTCTCGAAAAACAGCCTCATATCGGCCTGTCTTGCTTCGAAAAAGCCCTGCTTGAATGTCAGATAACCTGAAAAGAACAGGAAAATAACCAGAAATACATAAGCAACCGGGGTTGCGAAATAGCCTTTAAGCTCTCTTTTGTATACTGCTTTAAAACCATTCATGAATTTTATCTCCTTTATTTATGCCCTTTTACGGGTGATTTTTCTGAAAACCTCATCAAGTGAACACTTGTGTTCTTCCTTGAGGGCAGCCGGGGTGGAATCTGCCTTTATTTGGCCGTCAGCTATGATTATTGCCCTGGAACACACCGCTTCAACCTCTTCGAGAATGTGGGTTGAGATGATGATGCACTTGTCTTTTGCCATTGAGTTGATCAATCTTCGGACTTCGTGCTTTTGGTTAGGGTCGAGGCCGTCTGTAGGCTCATCAAGAATCAGTACATCGGGATCGTGAATGAGTGCCTGTGCGAGGCCGACCCTTCGTTTATACCCCTTTGACAGTGTTTCGATGGTCTGGTGATAGACATTCTCGATTGAACACATAGGTACGATCTTGTCGAGTGCTTCTTTTCTTGCTTTTCCCTTGATTTCTCTGGCGTCACAGATGAAGTTCAGGAAGCCGGCAACCGTCATTTCGTTGTATGCCGGGGCGCTTTCAGCAAGATAACCAACGGATTTGCGTACTGCAACAGGGTCCTTGATAATATCATGGCCGCAAATCTCTGCCGTACCGCTGTCGGGAGCAAGAAAGCAGGCAAGCATTTTCATTGCCGTACTTTTGCCCGCACCGTTAGGCCCCAGAAATCCCAGAACCTCACCTTTTTCGACCTCAAAAGAGATCGAATCTACCGCCACAATCGGCCCAAACGTTCGTCTTAGTTGTTTGACTTTGATCATTTTTCTCTTTTGCCTCAACTAAATACATTGTTAATATTAATTTTAAACTTGTTTTGACGTCTAAGCTATTAGCAATAAGCGATTAGTAATTAGCTAAAATGCGGCAAAGCCACTAACTGCTTATTACTGATAGCTAATTTAGTAACCGAAACAATATTTATACTAATTAACACCTCTGAGTCAAGAATTTTGAATAAACTTAGAATACGAAATTAAAATTTCAAATGTTCATTTTGTCTTACAATTAACCAGAAAAAGCATGGAATTTGAGTGATTAGTGTGCCTGTAAGGTGACGAGGCGCTTAATGTTTTTTCAAAAAACATCTTGAATTTGTGATTTTTTATTTGTATACTGTATTAGTAGTATAATACAGTAATATGGTAGATTATGATTCTGAATATTGACAATCACAGCGGTGTGCCGGTTTATCGGCAGTTGGTTTCGCAGATAAGCGAGATGATACTTACAGGACAGCTTGCTTCCGGCGAGCAGCTTATGAGTGTTCGCGAACTTGCGGCCATGATAAAAGCTAATCCGATGACGGTAAGCAAAGCTTATTCGATGCTTGAGCGGGATGGACTGCTTGAGCGAAGGCGAGGGATAGGTCTTTTTGTCAGAAGCTCTCAGGGTGGCAAGAAGGAAAAGGATATGCGGCATCAGATAATGGATGATGCCGTAAAGACTGCCGCAAGGACGGCTCTGCGGCTGGGTTTCAGTGAGAAAGAGGCGATGGCCAAACTAAAACAGGCATTGGCAAAATACGGAGATACAAAAGATGAGTAATGGAAATATTGTACAGATCGATGGGCTTACGAAGAAATTCGGCAAGACGACGGCTATTGATGACTTGAATATGACTGTAGGCCGCGGGCGGATAGTGGGGCTGCTTGGTGCCAATGGAGCCGGCAAGAGTACACTGCTTCGCCATATCATCGGTTTCTACCTGCCGACTGCCGGAAAGTGCAGTGCGTTCGGGGTTGATTGCGGCAAGCTTACACCCAAAGAGCTCTCACGAATCGGGTATGTGCATCAGAATGGCGAGCTTGTGGAGTGGATGAAGGTTAAGCAGCTTATCAAATACGTAAAGGCATATTATGACAACTGGAACGAGGATATTGAGAAGCGGTTTGTTGAGGAGTTTGAGCTTGATCTCAATAAGCGGGTTGCCGCACTTTCACCGGGGCAGAAACAGCGGCTTGCGATATTGCTTGCGATATGTTTTGAGCCGGAGCTTCTCATACTCGATGAGCCTGCCGCGGGACTCGACCCTATCGCCAGAATGCAGTTTCTGGAATTGCTGCTGGAGATCATACAGGATACGACGCGTACGATCGTTATATCGTCGCATATATTGAGCGATGTGGAGAAGGTGATTGATCATGCGGTGATAATGAAGAAGGGTAAAGTGCTTCGCGATTGCGGTTTTGATGAACTGCTTGAGGAGTATTGCAGATTGCAGATAAGCGGGGCAGGTGAGCAGGATTTGCCACAGGCGGCAATTAAAGATAAAGCACTGGAATATGAGAGCAGCGGCAATATGATCAGTGCTGTAATGAAGGCGGCAGATGTTGAGAAAATATGCAATTCGCCTGAAACTCAAAATCTGCAGACAAAAACAATACCTCTAAGCCTCGAACATATCTTTAAAATAATCGCAAGGTGAGAAGTGAGCAGTCAGTTAACACTTTTAGCTGTGAACATTAAACTTATATTAAGGTTCAGTAGGTTCCGGATTCATTATCTGGCACTTCTGCTGCCTGCTATGGTTTTCTCTGCGATCTATTTTGCAGTTGAAAATAATCGTCCTACGATTTTGATTGGTGCTATAACATCTTTTGTGAACAATATTGTTTTTGCGTTTATTGTTTCTGATTTGATAAAAGATGTTGCATCAAAGCCGATTTCTGTTTCGCTGCCGGGATATAGAGAACTGCCGGTTAAAATAGTTCTTGTCATGGGTGTCTTGATCAACCTGCTTCATTGCACTCTGCTTGTTGTCGCTAATGGCGGAGTGACCTGGCCGATCATAACTGTTTTTGCTTTTGGCGTATTTGTATATGCTAATTTGACAGTTTTAGCATTACGATGTATGAGCTTTTTTATCCTGCTTGGTTCAGGTGCTGCTTTGTTCGGAGTTCTTAATTTTATAGACGGATATAGTATTGATGAGAAAGCGTTGTTCTTCCAATCTAACGGTCCATGGATGTCTGTCGCGATGCTTGCCGCAAGTTGGTGGATGATATCCAAAGTGAATTATATGTTGATTCCCAAGATAATACAAAGCTGGGAACTTGAGCAACTGTATGAGCAATTGAGCGATGATGAGAGTGATGAGGGATTTGACAAAGAGTCTGAAGTTTATGCGGAGAAAGAGAGTGAACGTTCCGGATTCAGAATGTATGATTTTCTGCATGGGCTTATGGAGCGTTCAGATTCTGCGGCTGTGAAATATGCTCTTGCGATTACAATGGAGTCAGTGGCTTTTATATCAATAAGCCCTGGGAAAGTTATCATTGCATTATTGGTTTTGATAATTATTTCCGCTATGGATATGGCGACAATGTTTTCGATAAAATTTCTGGCTGTAGTAATTATGTTTTACAATACGACCAATGCTGCAGTTTCTGTTGTAAGGTGTCCATTGCTGTTAACTTGCGGCAGAAGAGAAAGACTTAAGGGTGTATTGTTGGCGGGTGTTTTTTATTCTACGATAATTACGCTACTGTTCCTAATGGCAGGTTTGATTATCGCCGGCCTGAATGGTTTGTTTGCGTTGAATAATTCAGGATGGCTTGGTGATAAGATGTGGATACATTATATGTTGCAGTTTAAATATTTTGTTGCGATGTTTTTTTTGTGTCTCATCTTATTTATGTCCTGCGTTATAAATCTCAAGAGAGGACATTTTGTACTTACTATTGCTTTAATGATCTCTCCTTGGGTTTATTTTACTGAGAGTATTTTAAAGATAATAATTTATGGATTGATATTATATTCGGTATTATGTCTTGTTGCATGGCGATGTTTTCTAAAACATGATCGTAAAATTAGCGAGGTGATATTATGATTGGAGAAGCTAAACTGTTATGTCTGAATTTGCGGCATTTGTATCAGCGTCGGGGATGCTGGTTTTACTACCTGTTTTTAGCTGTCTGCGTTTTGCCGATGATTATTGCTGCTTTTCTTGGTTCGGCATTCAAAGATGGTAACAATTTGGGCAGTACACGTTTCCGTTTCGTTTTGCCTCAGATGATGTTTTTGAGTTTCTTTCTCAACATGTTTACAGGTATGCTTGCCGGTAATCTTGTAAGAAGCGTTGTAACAAAACCTTTTTCTGTGTGTCTTCCACGATATAAAAACATACCTCCTGTTATGATCGGTATTATGGCAGGGGCAGTGAATTTGATTTATGTAGGTATTTTTACTGCCGGAACTCTTCATTTTTCTTACAGCAGTATATTTGTGTTTTCTATAGGTGTATTCATCTATATAAATATGGCGGTTATTGTATTGAAGAGTCTTAATCCGGCAGCATTTTTCGGCTTTTATGGATTTATAGGCTTTTATGGATTCGTTGCCGGTACTCCTCTGCAAGAATCTATAACAAACATGCTGGAGGCAAACAGTTTGTGGCTCTCTGCCGTTTTACTTGGCATATGCTTATTGCAGTTGATTTGTTTTAATAGTGTGAGGCTGACAGAGAAAATGGCTGATACTCCTTGTGTAGACATTTTTTCAGTTTGGAATACCCAGAAGGCAAAACGGATGATGGAATATAAGGCGGCGAAGAAAAGAGAAAAATCACGTTTTGAGCCTTTCAGTTTGTTTGAAAAATTATTTAATTTGAGGTTGCGACAATCGGTAAGGAGTGGTATTGGACTTGTAATGTTGGGTATGGGGAATATACCGTCTAATTTATTATGGGGGTTTTTTTTCTGGCTGTTGTTTGTGATTGTTCTTTGCTACTTTCCTCTTTTGGGTGGAGATATGGCGAGATTAATGTTTTTTGCTTTACCGGCGGCTTTTGTTGTTCAGTTAGCCCATGCAACAAGATTACCCCTTTTGTTAAATTGCGGCAGGAAAGAACGTTTTGAGGCAAGCATTTGGGCGGGTATTTTATATATCTTTATTATTGCGATATTCTTAGTTTTAATAGTACTTTTTAGTATTGTAATTGATGGTTTTATGCCTTCGTTTACCTTGACTGTTCATAAAGGGTTTACTTTAGATTATAATCCGCTTAGATTCCAATACATATTGGTTGTGTTTTTAACAATTCCCGCAATATATGCCGTTTCAATTAAAAACGCTAAATTGGGTATGATAGTTTATATGGTAATGCTTTATATGATGGTTGGAATAATGGTCGCCAGCAAATATTTGCCGGAAGATTATCGAATTATGTTTGCAAAGCATCCGGGGCTTCTTGTCTTGCCTTTGTCTATGTTGGGTTTGGTTTCGTATCTGATTATACGTAACCATTTTATCAGAAGCGATCTCAAACAGGCTTCGACTATTTAATTTGTAATTTGGTTTTTGATATGGTTATGTTATAATTTGTTAATGAGGAAAAATCAGGCTATGGTTGCCTGTGCAGTTTAATATTTATATTTAAGGGAGAGATGTCATGTTTCTAAAGAAAGAGTTCAGTATTGTTGCCGCTTTAGTGTTGTCAGGTGTGTTTGCATTTAGCGGCAGCGGAGCCGAGGAAAACGGCAAGCTGCTGAGGTACAAACTTACGGCAGGCGACAAGTTTCTTTGCGTAAGTGAGACATCGCAAACAATCGATCAGACCGTTCAAGAGCAGGAGATGCATATTGAAACTTTTGTTAATGTTGAAACTTTTGTTAATGTTGATAAGGTTGCCGATGACGGCACCGCTACTTTGAGATTGAGCTATGGCAATATGAGGCAGGTAATGAATATGATGGGGCAGGAGATAGTTATTGATACTGCCAAGCCCGATGTCGTGGAGACAGGCGAGCCGCTGAGTCCGCAGGAAGAACAGGCCAAGCTTATGAATGATATCTTGAAGGCTGTTTTAGAAATCGAGCTTGTTGTTGAACTCAAGCCAACCGGTGAGAGTGTGGTCGTTGGCGGCATTGAGCAATTCCAGCAGGTCATGAGCGACGAACTTGCTAAGATCGATCCGCAAATGGCTGGTGCAATGTCTCAGTTTATGGATCAGGTGATGACAGGCATGACAGACAGCTCAATTGAGGGGATGTTCTTTACATATCCACAGAAGTCTGTTAAAGTTGGCGGAAGTTGGACTAACGCCGCGAGTTTTGGGGATGCTCAGTTTCCAATAGATATCGATCTTACTTATACTTGCAAGAGTATTGAAGCAGACAATATGAAGGTTGCAGTTAAGGGAAAGATGGATATGGGCAATACCGAAGATGGTGCGAAAGTTATCGAAATGGACGGCATGAAAATGAATTTTCTGATGGCAGGGCTTGTTGATGGATACTGCAATATCGATCTTGAAACCGGCTTGGCCTCAGAGTCATTCACAGAGCACAGCTTTGACGGGAGCATCAAGATGGAAATACCAGTACCCGCCCAGGATGGCGGAGAGCCTCAGATTCAGACAATGAATATACCGATGGATATAAAAGGCACGACAATGATGAAGATCACAAAGATTGCGGCAGAATAATGTGATTCTGGCTGTGTCTTTGCCCTATTGGCTATAAACAAGGCGTTCGGCTTAAACAGGTTGGACGCCTTGTGCAACTTTCCGGTTTCTAAGGTTTCGAAGCATTTACTTCAATCTTAAAATGGTAGATAAAAATGGGAAAAGCGAGGCTCATACTTCCTGATCAGATATTCAGGCAGACCGATAATTTCAAGAACGATCAACTGTTGATATTGTTGGAACATCCTGACTACTTCTGTGCATTCAATTTCCATAAGAAGAAGCTGGTACTTCATAGAGCGTCAATGAAATTCTATGAAGATTTCCTGAAAAAGAAATTCAAGACCATTTACCTTGATTACAAGACACTTCAAAAGGCAGATTCTATAACCAAAGTCCTCAAAAAACACAAAATTACATCTGCTAAGATGTTTTGTCCGTTAAGTTCTTCAATCAGGACTGAATTCGAGAATATTGAGCAAGATGCGGGAATTAAAATTGAGTTCGAGCATAATCCTTCTATTATTACTCCCGATGATGAGTTGAAAGAATTTTTTGAGGGTAAAGAGCATTTTTCCATGACGAGCTTCTATATCCATCAAAGAAAGAAGCTTGAACTTCTTGTTGAAGATGGTAAGCCTATTGGAGGGAAATGGAGCTTTGATCCTCAAAATCGTAAAAAACTGCCTAAGAATATTGAATTACCTGAAATTTTCAAGCCTTCTGTCAGTAAATACGTAAAGGAAGCAATTTCCTACGTAAATCAAAATTTTCCTGATAATCCGGGCGATACGGATAATTTCTTTTATCCTGTAACTTTTGCTGACAGTGACAAGTGGCTTAAGGATTTCCTTGAAAACAGGCTGCAATATTTTGGCGATTATGAAGATGCGATATCATCTAAACATGATTTTGTATATCATTCGGTCCTATCTCCGATGCTCAATAACGGACTTTTGAGTCCTGAGGATGTGGTATCGCATGCAATTAATCGATACAAGCAAGAAGATATATCACTCAATAATATAGAAGGTTTTGTACGTCAGCTGGTTGGCTGGCGGGAATTTATGCGTGGAATGTATCTAATTCGAGGCTCGCAGTTGCGTAAGAGCAATTTCTGGCGTTTTAATCGCCGTATCCCTTCTTCGTTTTACACGGCCCAAACCAGCATCGAGCCTCTTGATATTACAATAAAAAAGGTCTTGAATAATTCGTATTTGCATCATATAGAACGACTTATGATAATCGGGAACGTTATGCTGCTTTGCGAGATTTCTCCTGATGAAGTCTATCGCTGGTTTATGGAGTTGTTTATAGATGCCTACGACTGGGTGATGGTTCCGAATGTTTACGGCATGAGCCAATACAGTGATGGTGGCAGCATGACAACGAAGCCATATATAAGTTCATCGAATTATATACATAAGATGAGCGATTATCCGCTTGATGGCTGGGGTGAGATATGGGATGGGCTTTTCTGGCGTTTTGTCAGTAAGAATAAGCCGTTTTTTGCTCAAAATCCAAGAATGAAGATAATGGTCAATTTGCTTAATAAGAAAAGCAAGGAAGAGCTAAAAAATCATATAACAATTGCAGAAGAGTTTCTTGAAGGTATGGGCTGATTGAAATACCTGTAATATATCTTGTTAGAATGCTCATTAACCGTTTTTTGCTTGCAGTTTACACCCTTGGCGACTATTATTTGGCTGTTTTGTCCGTATTAAAATAAATAGCTGAATAATGGAAACGAATATGGTAAATGATATAATGTTTGTAGCGGTTGGCCTTGCTGCCGGTATAATAAGCGGCCTTTTAGGTATTGGCGGGGCTATCTTTATGATTCCCGTTCTTGTCTTCTTTTTTGGTATGAGCCAGCATGTTGCTCAGGGGACAACTCTTGCGATGATGCTGCCGCCTGTAACTATTCTGGCAGTGATGACATACTACAAAAACGGCAACATGGACTGGAAAATCTCCGCACTATTGTGTCTGGGGTTCTTTTTTGGCAGTTATTTTGGGGCGCAGTTTGCGACAGCTATTCATCCGGCGGTTTTGAAGAAGATATTCGGCTTTGTGCTGCTCATAGCGGCCGTCAAGATGATATTAGGGAAATAGTTAAGTAACCAGTTATCAGTTGGCTTTCGCCGCTTGATAAGTTAAGGTTATAGAATATGATAGTGGTATTGATAGTTAAATTTATAAACGCGATAGATGATAATTGGTAATTGCTATGAAAATATTGCTTGCGACAACTAACCCCGGTAAAAAACGAGAACTTGAGTATATGCTTGATGGTTTCGGCGTTGAGCTTTGCACTCTTGCTGATTTTGATAATATTGTAGAGGTTGAGGAAGACGGCCAAACTTTTGCTGAAAATGCACGCAAAAAGGCACTTGGCTATGCTTCGCAGAGTGGTTTATGGACCATTGCGGATGATTCGGGGTTGGAAGTCGATTACCTTGATGGTGCTCCGGGGATTCACAGCGCAAGATTTTCTGGCGTACATAAAGACCACAGCGATCCTCGCAATCTCATTGATCATGAGAACATAAAGAAGCTTCTTTCTCTTATGGAAGGCGTTGAAGAACAGAAGAGAACTGCAAGATTTGTCTGTTCACTTGCCTTGGCAAAGCCCGGCAAGGTTTTGTTCGAGACTTTTGGTGCATTTGAGGGTAGAATACTCAACGAACTTCGTGGTGAGGGCGGATTTGGTTATGATCCTGTCTTTTTTGTGCCTGAGATAGGCAAGACAGCCGCGGAAATGAGCAAAGAAGAGAAAAATTCAATGAGCCACAGGCATAACGCCCTTGTGAAGTTGTTGCCGGAATTGGAGAGAATGGTAAACAGGCAATAGGTGTGAGGCGGGAGAAATTTGTGACACTATTGTGAGTTTTACCATGAAAATTAGAGTTGACAGTTCTAATTTTCATGGTAAAATATGTATATGATTTCGCGAACGAGATATGTTAATGGTGTGAAAAAGGCAATAGGCAGGTCGCCTGTAACTGCTATACTTGGACCTCGGCAATGTGGAAAAACAACGCTTGCAAAGTTTGTATGTAATGATTTTGAAAGCACTTACCTTGATCTTGAGAGCAGAGTTACCTTGCGGCGGCTTGAGAATCCTGAGATGCTCTTTGCCTCGTTAAGCGGTTTGGTAGTGATTGACGAGATCCAACTAATGCCGGAATTGTTTTCTACTCTGCGTGTAGTTGTAGATGATGACTGCAATAAGTGTCGTTTTCTCATACTTGGCAGCGCATCGCCACATATAGTCAAAGGCGCAAGTGAAACGCTTGCCGGTCGAATAGAATTTATTGATATGCGTGGTTTTGACTCTGAGGAACTTGAATTTGAAAATACGCAGCGTTTGTGGCTTCGCGGCGGCTTTCCGCGTTCGTATCTTGCTGGCGATGATAATGACAGTTATTCCTGGAGAAATGGGTTTATTCGTACGTTTCTTGAGCGTGATATTCCTCAGTTGGGAATAAAGGTACCTGCGCCAATGATGCAAAGATTCTGGACAATGCTGGCTCATTTTCACGGCAAAACATGGAATGCTTCAAGTGTAGCAGCCTCGCTGGGAATAAGCTATAAAACAGTGCAGTCGTATCTCGATATACTGACGCAGACCTTTATGATCAGACAGCTTCAGCCGTGGCACGAGAATATAAAAAAAAGACAGGTGAAGTCTCCAAAGATATATTTTTGTGATAGTGGTTTACTGCATAATTTGCTTGAAATTAGAACGTTTGAAGCTCTTCTGGGAAATCCGCAATGCGGCGCTTCGTGGGAAGGCTTTGCTGTGGAACAGGTATTGCGTATGGTTGGACTATCGCAAGCTTATTTTTGGGCAACTCATAACGGAGCAGAATTAGACATGTTCTTTATCGTTGATGGTAAACGCTATGGTATTGAATTTAAGCTCAATGAAGCACCTTCCAAAACCAAGTCAATGTCTATAGCTGTTGATACGCTTGGTCTTGATAAGCTGCTCGTAGTTTACCCGGGTAGTGAAACATGGCAATTTACAGAGAAAATAATAGTCAGTCCGTTAGAAAAAATCTTAGATTTTATGCCTAAGTAAATAGACATTAGGCACTGTTATAAATATGAAGAAAAAGCAAAAAATAGATATTGTATATAAAGATGACGAGATAATCGTTATAAATAAACCTTGCGGGATTTCAGTTACAAAGGACAGGACCGGTGAGCCAAACGTGCTTGAGATACTTGAGGCTCAGCTTGGGCTTAAGGAGAACTTGCGGCTTGTCCATCGACTTGATAAACAGACATCCGGAGTGATGATGATTACCCGGGATATAGATGTGCAGAGGCAGGTTTCTGGTTTGTTTGCAAAGCAATTAGTGTCAAAGATTTATCTGGCTTTGGTTGATGGGTATGTGCCGACTGAGAAGGGACGCATTAAGATGCCGATTGGGCCGTCTAAGGAACGCGGCAAGATGAAAATCGACCCGAGAAAAGGTAAGCAGGCGGAAACGTATTGGCAGCAATTGGCCAATTTCGGTAATCTTTCACTGCTGGCAGTTCGTCCCGTTACCGGTCGAACTCACCAGATCAGGGTTCATTTGACCAGTCGCGGCATGCCGCTGGCTATTGATCCGGTTTATGCAAGTCCAAAGCCCATAATGCTTTCTGATCATAAACGTGGCTACAGAAGTGTCAAAGGTAAAGAAGAAAGACCGCTTATCGAACGCATGACTCTCCATGCCTATCAGCTTGATATTCCCGAGGAATCAGGCCTCAAGCAGCTTCATTTTGCCGCGGCATTGGACAAGAAATTTTCGGCGGTGATTAAAATGCTTGCCAAACATAATCGTAATGGTCTTAATTCCTTTGCCAATCCTGAATATTTTGATATGATAATGGAAGATAAACCCTTAACAGGACTTGATATATAAGAGTTAGGTATGAAATTTACGGTTAAAATAGCACTTTTATGCCTTGCGATAAGTTTGACAGGGTGTTCACAAAGATTTACGAGTTATTGTGGACAAAGGGGTGATTTTGACTTTCAAAACGGTGATTTGCTGTTTTTTGATTATGATTGCGGGCCGATGTGCGATGCCATAGAAGAGGTGACGACCGGTTATGATGATGTGAATCTGTCGCATGTAGGCCTGATTGAGGTTGAAGGCGATACGGTATATATTATAGAGGCAGTATCGCAAGGTGTTGTAAGGCGTGAGCTTGGAGATATATCGAAGAGGGCCTCGCTCGATGAAAAAGGCCGCCCCAAAGTTATGGTTGGAAGGCTTGCGGAAGAGTATCAGCCGCTGATTCCCGATGCTATTGCAGAGGCTAAAAAGCTCATCGGTAAGAAATATGATAAGATGTTTTTGCCTATGAATGATGAATATTATTGTTCTGAACTGGTTTATCAGGCATTCAAGAATGCGGCAGGTTACGAGGTGTTTAAGCTTGAGCCGATGACGTTCAAATCGCCGCAGACGGGTGAGTTTATGGATGTTTGGATTGATCATTACGAAAAACTCAGGCTCAATATTCCGGAGGGTATACCCGGGATAAATCCCGCAGGCATGACGAGAAACGAGAAGCTCATAATGATTGAGCCTTTCGGAAAGTGTTCGAGAAAGAGTATATAAATTAGAATAATTACTTCTAAAATTATAATAAGAGAAGAGGTTTGATATGAAGACGGATATAACTGGAATGAGTGATATGCTGGAGACTGTCTCTGTGCTCAGGAGTGCAAAGAATTTGTTTTTTACCGTTTCGCTTATGGCTCTGTTGGTACTTGGGGCGATCTTTGTGCTGAGTCGTATGGATAGGGTTAATTATCCATGGGAAGATTCTATTGATAAGAATGTTGCATGCAGTGATGAAGCTGTTGAGGAATTGGAACAGCAGTCGCAGATGCCTGCACTTGCCGCAGTAGTTGGTGAGCAGGCAGCCGAAAAAACTGAAGATATTGAACAGACCCCCGCAACTGATGCTGTAGAGGAGCTGGTTGAGGTTTCTACTCAGCCTGAAGTTATCGAACAGCAGGCCGCAGAGGCGGTAGCTTCTACTATTGAAGAGGCATTGTCTGTGAGTGAGGCCGCAGTTGAAGAAACTGACGTTCAGGATGCAGAGAAAGATATTACTGAGCAGCAGGGTGATATATACGAGATGGAAAAAGAAGCAGAGGCAGTGAAATGGCAGATGAGCTGGCGAACAGCTTCATCTTTGATTAGGCTTTGCAATGCGGCTCTTGTTTTCTCGCTCACTCTTTATTGCTTCAGTTTGCTTATCTGTTTGAAGCTTACTCTTGTAGGCAGGCTTGGAGCAGCGTATTATATTACGAGCGGTATGTTCCTGTCTATGTTCGCGGCAGTGATCTTTATGCCGTGGCAGGCGGCTTTTCCAGGTGTGGGACTTGCAGGGGCGATGTATATGCCTTACGAGCTTGCCTGTGCGACAATCAATTACGAAAAGCTCACAAAGATTGGTGCGGCAATGTTTTATGCGAGATATGCGGGGCTTTGGCTTGTCGTTCTTCTTGCGTTGATAATGGCTCAGGGTCGCAGTATGTGCTGGGCGGCAAGAACAACGGCGAATATGCCTGACGCATAAGGAAATGATATCCGGATTCAAGACTTGCCGGAAATATAGCGAACGGAGTGATATTGGAAGCTGAAAAATGGCGTGAAATAGTATCAGGCAGTCGGGTCGACATCAAGGCTCGCTGCCTTCTTTTGATATTCAGGATTCTGGCTGTTATCTACGGATTGATTATAACTGTCAGAAATCTGGCTTACAGAAATGGCGTACTGCCTGTTAAAAAGGCGGAGTTACCTGTTATCAGTGTTGGCAATATTACAGCCGGCGGTACCGGCAAGACTCCTATTGTGATTTGGCTTTGTCAGATGTTTGCCGCTAAGAACCTGAAAACAGCGGTTTTGAGCCGTGGTTATAAGGGTGATGGGCAGAGTGCTGATGAGCCGGAGTTGATTCGCAAAAGCTGTCCGGAAAGTCAAGTCATTATAAACAGCGATCGATTTGCCGGCTCTGTTGAAGCTTGCAAAAATTTGGGAAATGAAGGAGTTCTGATACTGGATGATGGATTCCAGCATAGAAGATTAGGGCGTGAGCTTGATATCCTGACGGTTGACGCGACCTGTCCGTTTGGTTACGAGAGAATCTTGCCGGCAGGTTTGCTTCGGGAGTCGCTTTCTGGAATAAAACGCGCAAAGATTGCTATAATAACACGTTGTGACATTGCGACTGAGGAACAGATTAATTTTGTGACTTGGCGACTTATACGAATTAATCCCGATATTGCCATTTATAAAGTTGGGCACAGATATTCCGGCATTGAGATGCTTGACGGTAAAAATATTGAAATGCCTGATCTGTCAGGCAAAAAATGTTTCGTCTTTTGCGGGATTGGCAACCCTCATGCCTTTCTTGAGTGCCTTTTCAACTGCAATGTAAGTGTCGTTGACTATAAAATATATGCCGATCATCACAATTATACTGATGCTGATGTTGATTATTTACTGACAAAGGCATCTGATTGTGATATAATGCTGACCACTGAAAAGGATTTTGTGAAGTTAAAAGGTCTCGATTGTCCTGAATTATTCATGAAATGCGGTTGCACGAAGCTCGAAATTGACCTTTATGATAAGGGGCAGGAGCTTTCAGAATTGATAATTAACAATATTGATAGTTGAGTTATGTATAGAGAATTGATTAAAAAAGTATCTGAGCTTTCAGCCCCGAGAGTATTGCTTGTGGGCGATTTTATGCTGGATAGTTATGTATACGGTGACGCTTTGCGTATAAGCCCTGAGGCTCCAGTGCCGGTACTTAAAGTTGTACGGCGTGAGGATAAATGCGGCGGAGCGGCGTCTGTGGCGGCTGATATTGCGGCTCTTGGCGGGGTCGCGGTTTGTATCGGTATTATCGGCGATGATGCTAACGGGCAGATACTTTCAAAATTGCTCGAAGAGACAGACGCCGATACTAACGGACTGTTTGTTTCAAAGAATCGGCCTACTACAACCAAGCAAAGGCTTGTAGGTTTGGCTCAGCATCGCCATCAACAGCAGCTAATGCGAATTGATGAAGAAAACAGCGATCCTGTAACCGGCTCTGACGCAGAGAGAGTAATCGAGCTTTATAGGGCGGCGATAAATAATGTTGATATTGTTTGTCTGCAGGATTATGCCAAGGGAATATTGGCTCCAGAGCTTACAAAGCAGTTTATAGAGATTGCGAAAAAAGCCGGTAAGCGAGTTCTTGTTGATCCTCCGCTTAGAAATGACTATTCAAAGTTTACAGGTGCTTCTTCTATGACTCCTAATCGTCAGGAGGCTTCTCTTGTTGTAGGCTTTGCGATAGAGTCGAAAGAGGATGCTGATAAAGCGGCAGCGATACTCCTTGAAAAGCTTGAACTTGAAGCTGCGATTATTACCATGGATAAAGATGGTGCTTATCTTAAGACTTCAAACAGTTCTATGATGGTTCCTACGAT
Source organism: Sedimentisphaeraceae bacterium JB056 (assembly GCA_044440125.1). Lineage (GTDB taxonomy): Bacteria > Planctomycetota > Phycisphaerae > Sedimentisphaerales > Sedimentisphaeraceae > JBITAJ01. Next base: position 84,240 of record JBITAJ010000006.1, read on the forward strand.
AGCGAGAAATGTTTATGATGTAACCGGTGCGGGTGATGTTGTTCTTGCGGCATTAGCTGTTGGTCTTGCTGATGGATGGGATTATTATGATGCAGTGAATCTTGCCAATATTGCCGGCGGGCTTGAGGTTGAGAAGTTCGGCGTTGCCACTGTTAGCCGTGATGAGATCATTGCTGAACTCATAGAACGATGCAATGAAAAAACAGGCAAGGTTATAACACAGGAACAGTTGCCGGATGTCCTTGGGTACCATAAGGCAAGGAAAGATACTGTTGTGTTTACTAACGGTTGTTTTGATGTTATACATCGCGGTCACATCGAGTATTTGAAGTTTTCAAGAAAACAGGGTGATATACTTATTGTTGGTCTCAACAGCGACAGAAGCGTGAAAGAGAACAAAGGGCCGAGCCGTCCTATCAATGGAGAAAATGACAGGGCTATGGTTCTTGCGGCTCTTGAGTGTGTCGATTATGTCGTGATTTTTGATGAGGCTACACCTGTTGATATTATTCCGAAAGTATGCCCTGACATTCTGGTAAAGGGAGAGGATTGGAAGGATAAAGGCGTTGTAGGGCGTGAATTTGTCGAGGCAAGAGGCGGCAAGGTGATACTTGCCAAAATGGTTGAGGGTAAGAGCTCGACCAATATAATAGAAAAGATCAATAGTTAGAAGGCAGCAGTCTGAATTTGATATTTATAAATTCGTAATTAAGATTCCATTATGAGCGAGAATGAGAAAATCAGAGCGGTATTCCTTGATAGAGATGATACTATAGTCGATGATCCGGGCTATATAACAAAGCCTGAGCAGGTCAAACTGCTGCCCGGAGTGGGTGATGCTCTCCGTCGTCTCAGACTTCTTGGATACAAACTTATCATTGTTACCAATCAATCCGCTGTTGCAAGAGGAATGATTACCGAAGACGACCTTTCGCTCATAAACAACAAGCTGCTTTCTTTGCTTGATGCCAAGGGTATTAAAATAGAAAAGGTGTATTATTGCCCGTTTCATCCTGAAGGGATAATCGAAGAGTATAAGAAGGAAAGTTATCTTCGAAAGCCTAACCCTGGAATGCTATTTACCGCTCGTGATGAAATGGATATTGATCTTGAGGCATCGTGGATGATAGGTGACAGTTTTCGTGACGTGAGTGCCGGAAAGGCAGCGGGCTGTCATACCATTCTCATTAATCCGCCTCTTAATCCACGTAAGAAGGGTATTAATGATCCTGCGGCTGATTATGAAGCAGTCAATATCAAGGAGGCGGCTAATATAGTTAAAATGTATCATCAGAAAGATCGCGGTTCTAATCAGACTGCCGTGATTAGTAAAGAAAAGGTACATACCCCAAGTAAGCAACCGGTACAGGAGTCTCCAATGAAGAATGTACAGCATCTTGGAAGCGGTGAAATACCTAAGCTTCTTAAAGATATACGTCAGGCGATTATCTCTGCTAATGCAGCCAAAAAAAATGAACGCTTCTCTATATTGAAGGCTGTAGGCGGAGCTCTTACTGCTATCGCGGTAATGTGTATAATCATTGCATTGATTAAGGTTATCGGCTCTGAGAAGCAAGATCTTAGTGTGCTTAAGCCGCTTGGTTTTGCGGCTTGCTTTCAGCTTGTAGCTATAATGCTGTATATTGTCAACAGTGATTCCAAACGAGGTTAGTGTTGAGTATTGATGAAAGTAAAGGGCGATTGCTTGTCTGGCTGCCTTCTCCGCTTGGTGATGCGGTGATGTGTACGCCCGCACTTAAGGCCATCAGAGAAAGCATGCCTGATAAGGAAATATTCTTCTATGGAAGCCCGATCGTAAGGCAGACACTTAGTCCTACGGATTTTGCGGATGGATGGGTAGAGCTCAAAGGCGGGATTCTTAAAAAGATATCCGTTCTGAAAAAATATCGCTTTGATACTGTTGTACTGTTTAAAAATTCATTTTCATGTGCCTTGACTGTCTTTCTTGCTGGGATAAAGAAAAGGGTGGGTTATTACCGTGACTGCCGCAGCATATTTTTGACAGATGGCTTAAAACCTGCCAAAGTTGACGGTAAGTTCGTGCCGGCGCCAATGATGGATTATTACCTTAACCTGCTTGCTGTTATAGGTGTAAGTGGGGACAGCAAAAAGTTGGATTTGAATGTTGACCCTGATTCGCAGGAACAGCTTAAAGAAAAATTGCCTGCCGTATTTAAGGATGATAGTCCGCTTGTGATACTTGTGCCCGGGGGAGCCTTTGGGCCGAGCAAGTGCTGGCCGGTTGAAAATTATGCTGAAGCGGCTGATTATCTTGTCGATAAGTATAATGCCTGTGTCGTGGTATCTGTGGCTCCAAACGAGAGGCGTATATCGAGTAAAATTTGCTCTATTTCAAGACATCGGCTGATTGATCTCGCGAATTCTCCCCTCAATATGGGGCAGTTAAAGGCATTAATCGGTAAAGCAGATCTTGTAATAGCTAATGATACAGGCCCCAGGCATATTGCTATTGCTTTGGACAGAAAGGTGATAACTATGTTTGGCCCTAATGATCCAAAGTGGACAGACAGCAAGCACACCAAAGAAATTCAGCTCGTGACGGATGTTGATTGTGCTCCCTGTCAAAAGGCGGAGTGCCCTAAAGGTGATGCGGAGTGCATGAGGAATATAACGGTAGAAAATGTCTGCAAAGCGGCAGGGGAATTACTTGGATAGATATATAAGGGGAATAAGCTATTTTTGATATAAAAACTGCTGATTTAGACGTAAAAACGTACAAGTCAGCAGTTTCTTTATTAATTGACAAACCTCTGGATGGGGGTATAATATTGAAATTGTTGTGTGTGCTAATATCTGGGTTATAAGATAAACGATAGCGGATACTCTAAGTTGATTAACGACTTAGAGTTGTTTGGTTGAAAGATACTATAGGAACTAATGAACTTCACGAATTTTACAGAAACTTCTCCCGGTTGTTTAATTCTCAATAAACACGTGGAAAGCTTTAAGAAACTGGGGCTTTGCAGTGTTGATGACTTTGTCAGCTTCAATGGAGGCGAGGGCATCAATACTAAGGTTTTGCCCAAGTTTCGCAATCGACTTGTATTTAAAGCGGGAGAACCTGAGGCTAACTTTTATCTGAAGACTTATAATAAACCGCCTTTGAAAGTCCAGGTTTCCAATTGGCTTGATCATGGCAATATTGCATCTACAGCGGCCTATGATTATATGCCTGCACTGGAGCTTGAGTCTATTGGAGTTAAAACTCCTGTGGTAGCCGCTTTTGGTGAGGTGATGTCAGGCCCTTTTGAGAAGAAAAGCTTTATTGTTACCGAAGAGATTGTTGGCGGTGTCGATCTTGAAAAAAATGTGCCGGAATTCTTTAAAAGACCTTTTGATAGTGATAAACATTGCAAGCAGATGGATTTTGTAAGAGAGCTTGCCCGTTTCAGCCGTGATTTTCACAATAATGGTTTCAGGCATCGTGATTTTTACCTTGCTCATATATTCTGGGGTGAGGATGGCGGTTTCCAAATGATAGACCTTCAGCGAGTTTTTAAGCCGAAACTTACGGGTTGGAAATATCGGCTTAAGGATATTGCCCAACTTTACTATTCAGCGCCATCAAGTATTTACTCCCGAACGGCGAGGCTGCGGTTTTATAAAGAATATGCTCAGGTTGATAAGCTTTCGACAAAAGATAGATGGTTCATAAAATGCCTTAAGGCCAAGGTCGGTAAAATGGCTGTTCATGATGAGAAAAAGGGAAAGCCTGCTCCTTTCAAGATGTGATGGATATGGTAGATTGTCTTAAACAAAATTTCACTAAGCTTGATGCAGACTATGATCTGTATGTTAACAAGGAATTGTGCAGCAGTTCTTTCGAGAGATTTTGCCGTGATATTGAGAATCAGGAGTTTGATTGGCAGCAGAACTCCAAATGCTCGAGGTTTGCGAGATTCGAGTTTGAGAACAATAATTATTATATAAAGAAATTTGAGGACAGGAGCTCTTTGGAACCGCTGAAATCTTTTTTGAAAGGTTCAAGGGCGATGCGTGAGTTCAGGGGGAATTGTCTGCTCAATCGTTATGGCGTTAATACTCCTGCAACGGCGGCAATAATAGAGAAAAAAAACGGCAATTATCTTCTGACCAAGGAAGTGAAGAATGAAGGGACTTTTCTTGACTATATACTTGATCTCGAAAGGCCTTTAGGCTTGAGACGCAAAGCGGTCGCCGTTTTGGCCAAAATACTTGCAAAGCTCCATAATAACAGGATTATACTTGGTGATATAAATATGAACAATGCACTTGTTCAAGAAGATGGCGAAGATGTCAATATTTATATTCTTGATAATGAGAGGACCGAGAAGAAGTTGTTTACCTCTAAAGGTATCGTCAAGAATTTAGTGCAAATGAACAAGAGTATCCATGATGAAATTAATAATGCCGATCGTATGAGGTTTTATAAAAATTATATGGATGCCAGAGGGTTTGGTATCGACAGAAAGAAATACATGCATCTTCTTATACAGCGGACAAAAGAAAGACTTGCGAAAAATAAACGTGCCGGATAATTAATGGTATAGGTTTGTGGAAATGAAAATACTTAGAGTTTTTGACAGATATTCAGATTCAGGGTTGAATTATTTTTTAATCGAAAGAATCTTGCAGCTTAACAGCCGGGAATTTGAGATGAGTGTGGCTTATCTTGATAAACTCTCTGGTGATGTGCCGGCTGAATATGGTGGTGTTCCTTTTTATCTTTTATCAGAGAAGAGGGTAAGGTCTCTATCCCTGCCGGTAGTTTTTGAGCTCGTGAAGCTTATAAAAAAAGAGAATATAGATATATTGCACTGTGATAACTACAAGGGAATATTCTACGGTGTTCTGGCGAGCCTCTTTTGTAAGAATGTAAAGGTTATGTGTCTTATGCATGGCTTGAACCGCTGCCGTAATTGGAAAAGAAGGATGTTTTTCAGGATATTCGCTCATAAGATAGATAAGTTTCTGGGCTGTTCAGAGAGGGTGTGTGATGATATTAAGAAATATCCAGGTGTCGATTCTGGAAAAGTAAAGGTACTCAAAAATTCTGTGAACTATGAAAAATTCAAAACTGCATCCAGGGATTCCGCTCTCAGGCAAAGTTTCGGATTTGATGATAATGATTTCGTATTTATTAATGTTGGCAGGTTAGTTGAGACTAAGGGGTTGCAATATCTGCTTGAGGCATTTGAAAATCTGGCTGGTAAATCCAGTAATGCGAAATTACTTATTGTAGGTGATGGAAGGCTCAGAGCTGATCTTGAGGATAAATCGCCTCAAGGTGTTGTCTTTGCAGGCTTCAGAAAAGATGTAGCTCAGCTTATGAGCGTCAGTGACTGTTTTGTTCTCAGCTCGATACGTGAAGGTATGCCGCTGGTAGTTTTTGAGGCGATGAGTGTAGGGCTTCCTGTTGTGACCACTGATACCGGAGCAGCTGAACAGGTCATCGGAGAAGATGGTCAGGAGTATGGATTCTTATGTCCTGTAGCAGACAGTAAGGCTTTAGAAAAAGAAATGGAACGGGCTATTAAGATGACATCGGATCAGCGAAAGGAGCTTGTGTCAAAAGCTAAGAAAAGGATTGAGGATAACTTTACTCATTCTGTTGCGGTTGAAAATCTTAAAAGACTTTATACTGATGTATATTCATCATAATTGGGGTAGATTGCTTAATGAAAATATCTTTTATATTTGGTACAAGACCTGAAGCGATCAAGTTGGCACCTTTGATTTGTGAGGCAAACAAGCGAAGCAGTTTTACCACAAATGTATGTGTCACCGGCCAGCATCGTGAAATGCTTGACCAGGTGTTGAAAACTTTTGGGATAACAGCTGATGCCGACCTTGCTCTTATGAAGCCTAATCAAGGGCTTGCAGAACTTACATCCCGTTGTATCATGTCGGTGAGTAATTATTTGAATCAGGAAAAGCCTGATATGGTAATAGTTCAGGGAGATACGACGACTGTTATGAGTGCAGCTATGGCCGGCTTTTATCAGGACATACCGGTAGGTCATGTTGAGGCCGGTTTGCGAAGTCATAATATTAGATCGCCTTTCCCTGAAGAGATGAATAGAATCATTGCAAGAGTGGCAAGCTCTATGCACTTTGCTCCGACAACAAGAGCGTATAATAACCTTATTTCTGAAGGTGTTGATCCCAGGAATGTTATTGTTACTGGCAATACGGGAATTGATGCCCTTAAAGAGGCAGTGAAACTCGTTCATGGCAGACAGTTTAATATTGAAGGTTTGCCGAGTGAATTGATCTCCATGAATTCACAACGCCCTATAGTACTGATAACTGGCCATCGAAGAGAAAATTTTGGCGATGGTTTTCTTAATATCTGTCGTGGTATCAAGGAACTTTCTCTTAAGTTTCCTGATGCAGCGTTTATTTATCCGGTTCATTTGAATCCTAACGTTCGAGGTCCTGTGAGTGATATATTGCGAGTGGATGACTTGCCTAATCTTTATTTGATAGAGCCGCTTGATTATCTGCCGTTTGTATATATGATGAACCGCTCTACACTTTTATTGACGGATTCGGGCGGCGTGCAGGAAGAGGCTCCCGGATTGGGTAAGCCTGTATTGGTTATGAGAGAGAATACTGAACGCCCTGAGGCAGTAGAGGCCGGTACCGCAAAATTAGTTGGTACTGATCGAAGTCGAATAGTCCAGGAGGTATCAAAATTGCTTACTGATAAAGATGAGTACAGAAAAATGGCTAATGCGGTTAACCCCTATGGTGATGGCCATGCTTGTTCACGAATTCTGGATTTTATTGAGTCAAGAAATGGGACACTAAAATGAACAATAAGATAATTCATTACTGTTGGTTTGGTGGTGGCGAAAAAGGAGAATTGATCTCCAGATGCATGAAGACGTGGAAAAAGTATCTGCCTGATTACGAAATTCGTGAGTGGACGGACAAGGATGTTGAACATATTGATAATGACTATGTTCGTGAAGCATTTCAAAATGAAAAATGGGCATTTGTAAGCGATTATATGCGTCTTTACGCTTTGTATGAATTTGGCGGTATCTATCTTGATACCGATGTTGAGATCAGGAAAAATATAGACGAATTTCTGGATTTGGATTTCTTTTCCTGTTTTGAATATCGTGAAAATTCATCTGAGTGTTTCCCGATATCTGCGCTTATGGGAGCTCGGAAGGGCGAGCGTATTATTGGAGATTTATTGGATATATATTCAAATAAGCATTTTGTGAAAGATGACGGCAGTTTTGATATGACGCCGAATACTGTTCTTATCTCTAAGTATTTTGAAGATGAGTTCGGTATTAAACTGCCTTATAACAAGAATGAACAGTTAGAATTAAAAGAGAACAGTGTAATATTCCCTTATTATTATTTTTGCACAGATGTTGATGATAAGGCTTATGCCGTACATCATTTCAGCGGTTCATGGAAGAAGAAGAGTTGGCGATTATTCAGGAATGATTCGTTTGAATTATTTGTCGCAAAAAATTCATATTTGAGAAATGTTTCTTCAAATAGGGTAAAGTTTAAGTTCAAGATATTTAGAAATAGAAATTTGGTTTTAGTAAGAAGATGAAAGTAGCGATAATAATAGAAAATGCTGATGTGTCTCTTGGCGGGGCCGAACGCAGTGCTGTCGAAATAGCATCCGGTCTTCGTGGGCTCGGTGTTGATGTGACGATGCTTGTTGCCAAGGGTCAGATGCGTACTAAATATTTCAAGTTTCTTTGCAATGATATTCCGGGTAAGCGGGTTACGCATAAGCAATTTGCCCAGGCTCTCGAAAAACACTTTGCGGAAAACCATTATGATATCATCCATAGTACGCTCCCTTTTACTTTTGCCGATGTCTATCAGCCGATGGGCGGCAGCTATAAGGAAACAATAATACGAAATGCTGCCAGTTATCGCAGTGATTTCCTGTTTCATTGGAAGACTCTTACTCACTGGACAAATAAAAGACGAAGCCAGTGGCTTAAAGCTGAGCAGCAGCTTTGTGAACCTCAGTATAAAACAGTGATAGCCGCTCTCTCTCATTATGTTAGAGATCAATATGTCAAACATTACAATATTGATAATAAACGTATAGCTATAATACTTAACGGAGTCAAGATACATAAAGATGTCAACCAGGAAGCGGTTGACGCGATGCGGCATGATATACTGCTAAAGCTTGGCATAAAGGAAGCCGATGAGCCGGTTTTCTATTTGTTTGCCGCGACCAACTTCCGGCTTAAAGGACTTGGATGTGCGATAGAGGCTCTTGGCCAGCTTCAAGATAGAAACATTAAGAACAAAGCGTACCTGCTTGTTGCCGGAAATGGCAAAGCCGATAAATATAAAAGACTGGCTTCCTCTCTTGGCGTTGCTGACAGGGTGTTGTTCCTTGGACATCTCAAGGATGTGCAGACCGCTTTGAGAGTAGCAGATGTTGATATTCTGCCGACTTTCTACGATCCTGCCAGCCGAATTATAATTGAAGGGCTTTCGGCTGGTATGCCGGTGATTACTACTGAGTACAATGGTACTTCGGATCTGTTCAAGAACAACAGGCATGGAAAAGTAGTTTCTGATCCTGAGAATATATCTGAGCTTGCCGATGCAATGGAATTGTATCTTGATGAGAGTCAGCGTCTTGCGGCATCAAAGGCAATAATGGACGATAAACTTGAGGATAACATATCCATAGAACGCCATATCGGGCAGCTCTTGAAACTTTATCAAAACATAATCGCTTCAAAGAAACCTGGAGAGGCTAAGATTTGATGAAAGCTGATCTGAAAGTTCATTCCGTTGATTCAGTGAATACCGAATTTATTAGAGACGCGGCTTATGAAGTCTTTGATCGGTATACGGGGCAGATGTATAAATGGAAGCTTGTTGATGATGACAAGGTCAGAAAGATAAGCATGGGGGGACGCGCCTGTGTTTTAGAAGTTAATGTCAGCGGTAAGACTTGCTGCGTGAAATTCTTTTATGATGACAGGTTTTATGTAAAGTTGCGTAACAAATTTGGTTTCCCGAAAGCCAGAAGAGCCTTTGAGAAGGGTCTTGAGCTTCAGCGAAGGAATATCAACTGTCCCAAAATGCTTGGTTGGGCTTTAGATAGCAGAAGTTCACTTGCCTTGATTGTTACGGAACTGGTCAATGATGCTGATCAGATAGATAGGTGGCTTGCTGAAAATGAGCTGACGAAAGATTTTATAAAAGCTCTTGCTGATTTTCTAAGAGGTATGCATTCGGCGGCAGCGGGGCACAATGATCTTTCATTGCGTAATATTATGGTAGGCGTGAGAGATGATGAATTTGTTTTTTATCTGCTTGATTATGAGGATGCGGTTTTTTATTCTCATACTTCTGAGAAACAGATATTGAAAGATCTGCATCATATAAATGAGCGCATACTTACTATGATAGATATCAAAGATCGGCTTTATTTTCTGAAATGTTATTTTAAGAATGATAGAGCATTGGTAAGAGTGTGGGCAAAGAGGTTGCGTGAGTATATGAAGAAAAATCCGTCAAAATATTCACAAATGTATTTTGACTGTAAGTAAGATTTAATTTGTAAGTTATTGGGTATTAGGTATAGACTGGTATTTGGGGTTTTAGTATCAATGATAAAATTTAAGGATAACTGGAAAGAGGTCTTTGGAGCTAACGGGTTTTGTGATGAAAATAACTTGTATGACTTCAAAGGTGGTGAGATAATTAATGTAAATGCAAGGCGAAATGTTACGAAATTCGCAATGGATGTGAATGGAAGTAAACAGGTATTCTTTATGAAACGTTTTTTCAACGAACATTATAAAGATATAATTGCCGGTTTTAAAAATCATTTTGCTATAGTTTCTCAAGGTGAGGTTGAATGGCGTAATGCCAATAAATTATTGGAAATCGGGGTTGAGACATACTGTCCGGTTTGTTTTGGCGTGAAAGAATTCAACCTGAACAATATGTGTTCGTTTGTCGTAACCAAAGAGATTGATGGTGAATGTTTTTCTGATGTTGTAGCTGACAGATGGGTTAGTTTTTCTGATAAGCAGAAACAGAGTGTACTGGACAGCGTAGCTTCTGTTGCTGTTAAGATACATAATGAGAAAATATCTTTGCCTGATCTTTACGTGTGGCATTATTATTGCGACTCTGATCCGCAGGCCAGTAAGGATATGGCAGTGATCGATCTTCACAGGATGAAGTTAAGAGCTGGAGAGAGAGATTTTGTTAAGAATCTTGGCGGGCTGCATTACAGTATGCATGAGAAGTATTTTACCAATGACCATCGCAATTATGTTATTGAAGAGTATTGCAGGCAGCGAGGAGTCAACTGCAAGAGATTTATGAATAAAGTGCATAAAAGAAGCAAGTTGGTTTCGTCAAGACGGCATCCGCCGGGATATTGATGAAACTTTCCCAATTATATTTTATGGTCTTTTGTTAAATTTTAATTAGGAGAAATGATTATGAGGTGTTTATTTTTATTGTTGGCCGCCGGTATGGTTCTGGTTGGGTGTCAGTATGAAGCTCCTTTGTCACAGCCGCAAGGTCTTGAGATTGACAGGGGTTTGATTGGGTCGTGGCTTCAGAGTAGTGACGAGGTTAAGGAAGGCAAGCAGCCGGCTTCTGTTCTTGTATTCGAATTCACCGAAAAGGAATATTTGATTTCTTACAGTGAAGATGATCAGATTTTGTATTTCAGGGGATATCCTGTTGAACTTGCGGGAGAGCCATACCTTCAGATGCAATTGTTAGGTACTGCGGAAACTCCTGTTGGTAGCGATGATAGAAAGTATCATCTTGCCAAATATGATTTTGATACTGAAATGATGGAGTTCAGCCTGCTCAACACCGATGTAGTAGATAAGACAATAACCGACAGCGATGAACTCAAGGAAATGTTCCTCAAAAATAAAGATAACAAGCAGTTGTTTAGCGAATCCAGCGTTTTTTTAAGGCAGATGCCTGAGAAATAAAATGTCATTCAATAAGTGAAGGATTAGCTTGCGGGTATCCTTCACTTATAATACTATCGGTATTGGTGTTTTGCAGTTGGGGCATTCAGGTTTCGTTAAAAATACTTCGCTCGAGTATCCTGATCGTTTTATCAGAGTCTTGCTGCATGATGGGCAGGCTGTTTGGTTTGAAGCCCCTATGTTACCGGTGTATACATATTTCAAACCGTTGGCTTTCCCTATATCACACGCTTTGTATACAAGCTTAGGATCGGTTGAATTCTTATTGCAGTGGTGAGCTGGATAGAAAGCGCTGACATGCCATGGTATTTGCGGCGACAGCTCATCGGCGATGAATTTAGTCAGTGCGTTCAATTCTTTTGTCGAATCATTTGAATCTGGTATCACAAGCGTAGTGATTTCAAGGTGTATGTCAGTATTGTGTGTTATATACCGAAGCGTATTGAGAACCGGTTCAAGGTTGCTGTCGGTCATCTCTTTGTAAAACTTCTGTGAAAAAGCTTTGAGATCGATGTTGATAGCATCAAGCCAGTCAGCGGCGAAATCTATTGCTTTCTTACTCATATAACCATTGCTGACGAATATATTTTTTAAGCCGGCTTTCTTTGCTTCTGTTGCGGCGTCAGCGGCTGTTTCCATGAATATGGTAGGTTCAGAGTAAGTGTAGGAAATACTGCTGCAGCCTGATTTGATTGCCGTTTTGACTATGTTTTCACTGCTTGTTTTTGCGCATCTTCCAAGCTCCTCGCAATCGATTTGACTTATCTGCCAGTTTTGGCAGAAGACGCAGCGGAAGTTGCATCCGGGTGCTGCTATTGAATAGCTTTTTGTTCCCGGCATGAAGTGGTATAGCGGTTTCTTTTCGATTGGATCGACTGCGGCAGCACAAAGCATATTGTAGTTGAGGCTGTAGAGTGTGCCGTCATGATTTTTACGAACTCTGCACCGTCCTATACCCTCCGGAGCAATATGGCAATTGAAATTGCAAAGTTCACAATCAACCTCGTTGTTCCCTGCTTTTTGCCAGAGATAAGCTTCTTTTCTATCAATCATGACTCCTACCTTCCTTTTATATTTTTACAATTATTCAAAGAGAGATGTTTTTCGTTTCTGTTTAGGCTCCATACTTATCATCTTCATGAATTGTTGCTCATCTATTATTTCAACTCCAAGTTTTTTCGCTTTTTCAAGTTTTGATCCGGCCTTTTCGCCTGCAAGCAAGAAGTCTGTTTTGGCACTTACGCTTGATGAAGCTTTGCCGCCGTGTGCCGTTATTGCTTCTTTAATCTCATCACGAGTGAAATTTTCGAGGCTTCCGGTTGCAACGATTGTCTTGCCTGACAATGCACCGTTGGCTTTGTCTGACTGATTATCAACTTGTGGATTTATACCTGCCTGTTGAAGTTTCTCGATTAGGTTGCGATTTTCATCTGAACTGAAAAAGGCAACAATGCTCTCGGCGAGAATAGGGCCTATCTGATCTATCTGTTCAAGTTCCTCTTGGGAAGCATTCATTAGATTCTCAAGGCTCCCAAAGTGAGAAGCGAGTATTTCTCCTGATTGTGCACCTATGTGTCTTATTCCAAGTGCTGTTATCAAACGCCACAGCTTTTGAGTCTTACTTTTCTCGATAGAGTTGACGATATTTGATGCACTTTTGCTGCCGAGTCTTTCGAGAGTTTCAAGCTCTGTTTTTTTCAGATTGTAAAGGTCTGCAAAATCTTTGACCATGCCATTGGCAAGAAGCTGGTCTATTACTGCGGGGCCAAGGTTTTCAATGTCCATCTGGCCGCGGCCTACGAAATATATCAGACGCTCCCTGAGTACGGCAGGGCAGCTTGCGTTGGTGCATCGAAGGTAGACGCCGTTCTCGTCTTTTAGTGTGTCAGAGCCGCATGCAGGACAGTTTACAGGAGCGGTGAATTTCTTACTGTCAGAAGGACGCTTCTCTTCTATGACTTTAATTACTTGGGGGATTATCTCGCCGGCTTTTTCTATGATTACCCTGTCGCCTTCACGAGCATCAAGACGTTCAATTTCATCAAAATTGTGCAGTGAAGCACGTTTTACGACAGTGCCGGCAAGGAGTACCGGTTCAAGATTGGCAACCGGTGTCAGTGCTCCTGTCTTGCCTACCTGTACTGCGATGCTTTTTATCGTGGTCTCTGCCTGTTCGGCGGGGAATTTATATGAGATGCACCATCTTGGACTGCGGCCGGTTGCTCCGAGTTGCTGCTGAGCATTCAGACTGTCAACTTTGATTACCATTCCGTCAATCTGGTAAGACAGGGTGGTTCTTTCACTTTGCCACTTGCGGCATATCTGTATTGCCTGTTCAATGTTCTCTGCTTTTGCAGTATTAGGATTTGTAGGAAGTCCAAGCTCTTTAAGTTTGTTTATTGTCTCGAAATGTGAGTCAGCGATTCTTTCATCACAGTAACCGACAGAATAACTGAAGAATGCAAGGTTTCGCTCCGCGGTTATTCTTGAGTCAAGCAGTTTCAGCGAGCCTGCCGCGGCATTTCTCGGATTTGCGAAAAGCTGTTTGCCTTCATTTTCTCTCTGTTCGTTTAGTTTCTCAAAAGAACCTTCGGGCATATACACCTCTCCGCGGACTTCAAGCACTCCTTTGACAGGTTTTTGAAGCCGTAGGGGGATTGATCTCACTGTTTTGATGTTGGATGTCACATCATCACCGGTTTCGCCATTTCCCCGTGTTACCCCGCGAATTAGAATGCCGTCTTCATAAAGCAGGCTCATTGCCAGACCATCTATTTTAAGCTCTACAACATACTCATAATCGCTGCTGATGGTCTTTTTGATTCTGGCGTCGAAATCACGAAGTTCCTCATCATTGTACGTATTGTCAATGCTGAGCATTGGGAGACGGTGATTTACCTGTTCAAAGCCGCTCATAGGGACTTCTGATACCCTTTGTGTCGGTGAATCAGGTGTTATCGATTCGGGATGCTTAGACTCAAGCTCCTTAAGCTCGGAGAAGAGCCGGTCGTATTGCTGGTCTGTTATTTCCGGCGAATTTAAAACATAATAAAGGTGGTCATGGTGTTGTATCTGTGTTCTGAGTTCTTCAATGCGTTTTAATTCTGTAGTATTCATATCCCATAACTATCTAAAAAAGTATAAGCTTCTCTTAAAAAAAGACTTATGCTGTTATGTGTTATTTAATAGACAATGCCTCGCGGTAATCACGAGGTGTCATTCCTCTTGCTTTGCGAAACATTCTGGAGAAATAGTTCGGGTCGCCAAAGCCGCACATCGAAGATATATCAGAGATCTTATCCTCGGTTGAAGTGAGTAGCTGCTCGGCTTTTTTCAGTCGTTTTTCTGTTATATAGTCCTTTGCGGACAAATGAGTGTTCTTCTTGAACATTGTTGAGAGAGTCGAACGGTGAATGCTGAAATGTTCAGCTATGCTGTCAATGGTCAGCGAATAATTGTTGATATTCTTAGCTATATACGACTTGATGTCAGTAAAAACCGGGTCAATATTCCTGTGTTTGACATCTTTGGCAATACTGTAGAGCATCTCATATGCTGCTGTTGACAATTCTCTCTCTATCCTGTCGGATTGTGAAGGCAGTTTCTCAATCCAGTCTATTATCATATCCATAGGTGAGCTTGAGTAGTCAAAAATGCCGGTTTCAAGTCCAAGCTTTGTAGCTATTTCATCAGCTTCACTTCCATCAATACAGCACCAATAGAATTCAGTGGAATTCCGCATAGCGGCCATACTGCATGGGATATCTATCATTGCGATTATTGCCTGAACAGGTTTGAGCAGATGATCCTTGTCACCAAGTGTCGCTCTTATCTGTCCTGATACGCACCATACTAACAGTATGCAGGTATTGGCTTCGGGCAATATTATACGCCCTCTGTCGCAACGAAAGTGTCCTGCTGCCCTCAAACCAAGGGGCATATCGCCACTCGGAAGCGGACGCGGACGAAATTCAAATTCCTGAAAACAACTACCATTTTCCATGAGAATGATTTTACTACATTTATGCTATCTTTTCCAGCAAAAATCCATTTTATTACTAATGTCAAATGCTACAATAACTTACAGCTTTGATTTGTTTAATTTTAACCTCTCAAATCAGGTGTGCGGCATAATGGGTTGTGTCGCCAAATAGAAGGTATAAAGGGCGGTACTTCAGTATTATCTGATGCCGCCCTTTATGTATTTATACATAAATTAAACAAAGACACCACTCAGCCTGCAAACATTTCTGAGATTTCTAAACTCAACCAATAGTAAAATTATAACCAAACTATTTTCGATTTCAAGTTGATTATAGTAATAACTTGAAATTGTAGGCAACGAGTTATTCCGTTTGCAAGGTTTTCGAGTCTTAGTTTGCCTTTGTTTTGACAGGCATTGATATTTCGCATGGTATTCATTGATCGTCTGGTTAAAAAACTTGTTTTTTCCATCACAGGAAGCATTTTGACTAATTTTGAGCGCAACGGTACTGTAAACTTTAATTGAAAGCTTAATTTGAGTGATATTTATGCGGTTTTAGAATAGGTCAGCGATCTGATATTTTCAGCCTCACCTTCCTTTGTTCTGCCGTAA
>JBITAJ010000007.1:0-3430 GCA_044440125.1 Sedimentisphaeraceae bacterium JB056
TTTTTTGGGAGAAAATCAATAAAACTTCACCTTATTTCAACATAAAATAAAGACTTACAGCAATATTTTGGGGTAAAGTTTTTGAGCCACCACCATAACTTATTTAAAGTAAAGAACTTCAAGACAAACGGAATGGCTCGCAACAATCTTAGTGTATCAATTATATACTTTAAGTTTCTTGCTTCTGAATATCTGTCGTTATTTTGCTTGCAATTTTTCTCTTAAAACTTGCTCTATAACTTGCTTTTGGGCATCTTCTCCTGTTAGGAGCTTGTATTGCTCAATGGCCTGTTCAATGAACATTTCAAGTCCGTTGATGGTGTTGGCACCAGCACTTTTTGCGTATTTGAGCAGCTTTGTCTCAAGTGGATTGTAAACGGTATCAAAGACTGTCATATTTTCGTTTAAATGTTCTTCTTCCACCGGTGAAGAGTCGATATTGGGGCTCATTCCGATGCTTGTACAGTTTATGACTATCTCAAAAGATTCTTCGCTCAATCTATTTATATTGTCTATTGAGTCATAACTGCAATCAAAAATATCAGCAAGGACCTTTGCTTTTTCGACTGTTCTGTTGAATATAGTGACATCTGCCTGATTGTCTACCAAGCCGGCAACTATGGCCTTGCTTACTCCTCCGGCCCCGATTACAGCCGCTTTTTTTCCTGATATATTTCCAACTGAGCGTTTGAGCGGATTCATCGCGCCTGCATAATCAGTGTTGTATCCGGTTACTTGCCCGGTTTCAGAGATAGATATGGTGTTTATTGCACCGATAGGAAGGGCTTTTTCGTCTATTGTGCCGTATTTTTTGACATAATCGAATGCGCTGTTCTTGTGTGGTATTGTGACGCTGAATCCTCTGAATTTCAGCCATGGATTTGCTCCAACCGCATTGAGGAATTTATCAAAGCCTTCTTTGTCTCCTTCAACAAGTAAAGGTAGGTATAGTGCATCTATATCCGCATGAGTGAAAGAACCGTTATAGATGGCAGGGCTTGCCGAGTGGCCTACAGGATTGGCTATTATACCGTAAAGTTCAGTGTTGCTGCTTATAGCATCAAAACGATACATGTCTCTCATTTGGTCAACAGTAAGCTGGCCTGGTGCTGAGCCGCTTTCTTTATCAAGAGCGGCAAAAGTTATAAAATTATGCGTTTTTGAAGCCAGAATGCGTGATATTTCGCCGCCATTACCCATGCATGCGATTATAAGATCACCTTTTCTGTGTCTTAAGAGATTGAATGCCGCAATGCAGTCACTTATATGGTTGACTTTGTAGGCCATCTTTATTATTGCTGAGCGATTGAGGTCGTGCATATTTTGGTACAGTGCCTCAATATCATAGAACGGCTCATCAAAGTTGTGAGTTGAGAGTATGAGGCGGCAGGCTGGGTTTTGATCCATAGCCTTGCCGATGAGCTCCTGTATTTTCATATTCTGATAATTCAGATATTCACAGTCGATATAATCTGCACCCAGACGTATTGCTTCGCATAGTATTTCAAGTCGTACCAGTTGAGAATGATCGTGCATACCACCTTCTTTAGGATCACGGCAAGTCACTATTACCGGCACAGAAAGAGCCTTTGATGTCTTGATAAGGGTCTCTAATGTGTCATAATTGAGGTTGTGGAGGCAATCTGTCCTTAATTCGATTATGTCAGGCTTCTTTTCCGCAGCTTTTTTGATTGATGCGATGAATTTTTCTTCTGTTGTTTCGCTTATCGGTATTGTAAGGTAAGACATTTTATCCTCAGAGTTTTGAAACTAATTGGTGTTATCAGAGATATTTTGGGCCTTTGTTCTTGGTTATTTGCTCTATAAGTTCTTTGATCTTTCCAGATTTATCCTTGGGGCAGATGAATGTTGCGTCATCTGTATGAGCTATTATCATGTTTTCTATGCCGATACCGGCAATAATATGGCCTCTTTTTGACGTAGATGTAATTATGTTATTCTTACAATCAATGAATTCGGTTTCAGTCTCGGTGAAGCTGTTACTGTTCTGGTCAATATCCAGCACATCTACAAGAGCCTGATAGGAACCCATGTCAAACCATTTGCAGTTCATCTTTAACGCATAAACTTCATTGCTTTGTTCCATTACGGCATAATCTATGCTGATTTTAGGTACTTTGATGAACTCCCGTTCTAAAATCTGCTCAATGTTATCTTTGTTTATTGATTGTGCTATTTCACTTAACGGTTCGGCGCTTCCGGGAACGTTTGTGAATATCTCATTGAGTATTTTTTCTGCTTTCCACACAAACATGCCAGAATTCCAGTAGTAGCTGCCTGCATCTATATATTGTTGAGCAGTATCAAGATCGGGTTTTTCCTTGAAGCTGCTTACTTTGAAGACCGAACTCTCGTTTCCCTTGAACATGACGGGTTTTGCAAGATGTACATAGCCGTATTGTGTGCTTGGGAAAGTTGGGCATATACCGAATGTTACGAGAGCTTCAGGGTTTTCGTTTACAAATTCGACTCCCTGAGATATTGTATTTGCGAAGATGTCAATAGGTTCGATTATATGATCCGCCGTTACTACGGCCATTGTAGCATCTGGGTCTTTGGCAGTGAGAAAAGTTGCTGCCAGAGCTATGGCTCCTGCAGTGTTTCGCATAAATGGCTCAGCTATTATATTCTCTTTTGGAAGCAGCGGCAGATTTTCCTCAACCGCCTTAACGTGCTGTTTGTTGGTCTGCACGAATATGTGGTCAGCATCAAAGGCCGGCAGAAGTCTTTCAAAAGACTTCTGCAGTAGTGATTGGTTGCCAAATATATCAAGAACCTGTTTAGGTCTTGCTTGACGGCTAAGCGGCCAGAGGCGTGAGCCGCATCCTCCTGCCATTATAACTGCGTAGTTCATTGTCTATTCTCCAAGAATTTCATTATATCAGAGGGAGCCTCATCTCAGCTAAAAAATACTATTTCAATGTATCTATAATACAGCTTGAAAAGGTTATAATCAAGTTTTATATATGTTTTGGCGATAAGATTATATTTTAGTTAGAAAATATGCTCGGAATGCATGTCTGTATCTATTCTCACGACGAAGTTTAGATTATAAAAAATAAGGTTGAGGTGAGGTTGGACAGGGTTTGAATCAGCGGCTTTTTTACTGTGATTGCTGTCGGGTATTTTTTTTTAGGAAAGATGCGTAAATTACTTATTTGAGTTGATTTCCCTCTTTATAATATCAAAAACGCATGTTATAAGTATTCTGGAAAAATATTTCAAAAAAACAAAAACTTATTTGAAAATACCTCTTGACAGTTTGGCTGAAATCTTTATATTTTGCGTCTCTTGTGTTGGACGCAGCAATGATTCTTGCTTTTGTCTGACACGGGAAAGTTCTTTAAAAATTTAATAGTTGTAGATCCATTTATAATCGCAAAAGTGAGTGCCTTGATATATTCTGCTC
>JBITAJ010000008.1:0-143955 GCA_044440125.1 Sedimentisphaeraceae bacterium JB056
GGTGAATTCACGGCGGCTATGCTTCTTATGGCCCCGCTGAGCGCCTTGTTTACGCTTGGGATTTTTAGGGCTTGGCCTGCTTGTCGGCTTAACGATGTCAGAGGAAGGAGACATAGAAGAATTGCCCGAATTCTTCTTAAGCCGGGCGATTTCTTCGCGAAGAAACTGGTTCTCCTTCTCAAGTTCCTTAACCCGAACGGTGAGAATATTAACCTGCTCGATCAGTTTTTCAATTATGGCGTCTCTTTCATCCATAACGCCTATTATTCAAACTTTTATAGATTTAAACAGCTTTATTTTGGAGAAATTAGAGTTTTTTTCAAATCCACCCCGTGAACGGGTACACTTTTTTTGCACTGAATTTAACCCAAAGTGGTCTCAAATGCGCCCAAACGCGCGCTTTTTGCTCACTTTTTAACGTTTTTTGAGCAAAAGTGTGTCAAAAAAAGGAAAAGTCTTACGTGACAGGAAAAAATGGGTTCTTTTATGATATTATTTTGCTATTTTCGCGGTTTTTGACCTTGAAAAGCGGGAAAAGATTAACGCAAAGACGCTAATTAATTACGAATTTAGAATTAGGAATTGTATGGATAGCAGTTCGTAGTTCGCAGATAGCAGCGAGTAGAAAATATGGCTTTCGCCGTGAGGGTGTGGGATTTCTTTCTTGTATAACTTTCATCAGAGAATATAATAGTTTAATATGATTATGGTAATCTTACTATGTTGCCGGTAGATTAGTCGTAAATTGTTGTAAATGAAAGATTTAACGAATAAAAAAAGAAACCTGACCCCTTTAATTCTCCCAAGCGGTTTTGATTCTTATTATGTCAGCAGATATTTTGTGAGACGTAAACGTGTTAAGCATTTAAGTATATGGGAAGAAACTGTTTATAGACGCTATCCTAAATTGTCAATTGTATGCGATTGCTTCAATCATGGTATCCTGTCTGTTGTTGCTACTCGTGGACCAAGCGTTGATGTTAACCAATTCTGCAAACTTCTGCTTTTAGCAACAAAGAATGTCAGAATAGCCAATATGCTTGCAGATGCCGGCTATGATAGCGAGAAGAATCACCAGTATGCAAGAGATGTTCATCATATAAACACGACAATACCAGCAAGGCACGGCAGACCTACAACAAAACTGCCAAAAACAAAATATCGTAGGGAAATGAAAACGGATTTCAATAAAGAGATTTATGGTCAAAGATGGCAGGTCGAGACAATATTCAGCATGCTTAAAAGAAACTATGGATCGGCGTTAAGAGCTAAGAAATATTGGGCACAGTGTAGGGAGTTGATGCTCTTTTCACTGACTCATAATATCGCCATAATTCGGCGTGTAACTAACCTTTTCTACAGAGCAGATCTGACCCCTTTAATTCGATCTTTAATTCGATCCACGTACACTGGAAGAGTTATCAATCGCCAGTGAAATTGCAAGGATTTAACAAGACAAGGTTGACAATATTGAAAACTATTCGAAGATTACTAATCTTACTACTAATCCAACTAATTGTATATATAGTATTAATGTTACATATGGGACTGATGTATAAAAAACATTTCTTCCTTTTTTCAAACTATGTGGGAGTTAAGTATATTAAGCAAAGCCTGAAATTTAATGGAGAGGGCACGGCGGTAGTACCTGGCATTAACTGGTGCGACCAAGTATATGCAAATAGAAATTTGTCAAAAATAATTGACGGTAATCTTGACAGAAGCTTTCAGAATAAAAAAATACCTTTTGCTTTTAATGAAGCTATATTCGCTGATTCAACAGAATTAAAGAATGATTTGGTACTATTTTTCAGCTATGAAGAAGGCTGGAATCAAAAAGCTGATAAAGAAGATTTAATCACTTTTCTTGACCAAGAAATTGCTTATTTAGTATTTTATGATGGGACTATTAGAATTTGCTGGAGAGAAGATGATGTCAAAGACCTAAATTGGGGAGAAAAATGATAAAAGATATTCCTAAAACACTGATTATAACAATTCTAGTTACTTTGAACCTGCTCTTGTTTTGGGCAATTTTGAAGATTTCAATGATCTTGTCTGAATTTTATTCAATACTGTCATTACCAGGCTACGATTTTTGAAAGAAACTTGTCATGCAGTATATAAAACAGTTTATTGTAATAGCATTACTGGCGTCAATATGTTTTTTTGTCGTATTACCCATTTTCACAATCATTGATCCCATCAATATACTATTAAGTCCTGAAAACACTTTTACATTCCTAGCTTCAGGCTTTTTTAGATATTCCTTGATAGGTATTATAATTGCTTTTGCACTTGCATTATGTTACAAGGAAAAGGTCATATCCATGACAATATATACATCAATATACTTCATTTTTATGTATGGTATATATATTCTATATAAAATAACATTTAACCCACTTTACTTTAAAAGCTCTTATGCAATTATCTTATTCATGTCTAATTCAGCATTCTTGCTAATAAGTTCAATAACAACTGCAACGTTTTGTAAAAGTAGAGGCTACGCCTGTTAATTAGCAGGGGATTTAAAGGTTTAAAAATGAAAAAGTTCATATTATACTCGCTCTTCTTTATGGTTGGTTGTTTTTTTGCGATATCCATAGCTGCTTGGCAAGATACGACATTCGGCTTAAAGCAAAGAAGAGCTTACGATGAAATTAATTTAATATTCGAAAAGAAACTCAAAAATGACGTTTCTTACAAAGATTTATGCAGCAAAAGTATCTTCCAGATAATTGAAGAAGATTTTCCACCTGAGGCCAATAGTTTTCATGTTTTAATTGATGATTATTCTTTCGGTTCTTTTGAAGGCAGAGTGTTTTTTGATACAGGTGAAGTATTCTTAATTGAATTTTCGAATCAAACAAATGGAGAAAATAAGCTCTCCAATTTTGAAAAATTGATTTGGCCGGACAGAAAAAATGGAGAAACTTACTGGAATAATGCAAGGTGAATTCAAATTTGATATGGAAAAATACGAGCGAAAAAGCTATAAAGACAGGATTGAAAACGGCAGCAGTGACATGGACAAGATGCCGGAGAAATGTAAAGACTGTGTGAATTGTACAATTGAAAATGGTGTTTATTGCTGTTCTCAGGTGTATTGCATAAGAAACGAGGTTTAATATAGGCGAAACTGACAAAAGTCAATCGTTGCTGATTAAATCTGCGATTTTAATCAGATATCAAGGGGCAATTGGACGTTTATCAACTTTTGTCGGACGCATCAATATAAGCTAGTTTAATATGATTCAAATATCAGTCTAATTTGACATAGCAGGCATAATTCTTTATAATCATTAAGTAGTTTGGTGTGTGTAGTTAATTTTTATTCACTTTCTTATGAGGAGAAGAGGAATGAGCCAGTTACATGGATTTCAATGGAGATTAGCAGTAAGCGTATTGTTGTTTTTTACTGTAACTGCTTGTGTTCATTCCGGATACGAATGGCTGCTTAACCAATCCACGGCCTTTGCAGACGATGCTTACGAGATCAATATCTGTTTTGGTGACGCAAACAATGACGGTTCTGACGAGATGGTTATTGGTAAGCACAAGGATTTCAAAATCGGCAGAACCATTGCGTTTCAGCAAACAGCGGAGGGTTGGGATTCCGGGACGCAAATTTATTATGGCGGTAACGGCAATATGCATCCTGTAGTAGGTGTTATTAACGGCAATAAGTGGCTGGTAGTCAACAGGCATGAACAGGGTAATACATCAGGAATCCTTCAGTTTCTAAGATTTGACAGCTCATTTACTCTTGTAAATAGTCGCTCTATCCCAGCCAAAGACCCTTATTTCTCGGATCAGATATTTATCGGTGAAACGGTGTATTTCAACACCCGCGGCAGACTTGCTACAGCCGAGTGGATTGGTTCGGGATTAAGCACAACCGATTTGACGGCTAACGGCGAAGCCAATAAATTTGCCACAATTTCAGCTGCCGACCTTACCGGTGACGGTAATCAAGAGATTGTCTACTGGACATACCAAGATTACATAAGGGGGCTGAGTATCCTCCGCAATCGTGTTGAACATGAGGTTGCTTATAATATGACAACCTATTTCACGACAGGAGAATTTAATTCAAACACTTCTGCGAAGGAATTAATATATACAGATGGGGTGAGTGGGAATGTCCGGCTTGTAAGTTATGATGCGGATCTTGACACTTTTGTATCTGAAGTTGTTCTGACAGGCCAGAATTCAGTGCGAACACTAACATCATTGGATACCGATGGTGATGGCATTGATGAGGTTTTTATGTCTACGAGCGACGGCTATATTCTGAAGTATAATCTTGTTTCCGAGAACCTGCAGACAATAATCGCTTCAGGTGTTTTTTGGACAGACGCTGTTACAGCTGATTGGGGTGACGGGGCCAAGGCCGTTTTTGCCGGCAGTGATGGCGGCGATGTTTCTGTGATTGCGATGGACTCAGATATTGCCGTAATCAATAACATTTCCGGCAATGCTTTTTTGCATGACAGTCCTATTGACATTGAATGGTCTTTTTATGGACCATCATTGCCTGTTGATATACAAGTTAGGGATATAACTTCGCAAACATGGACAACCATATCGACAGTTAATTCCATGTCAGAGTCGTACCAATGTTTGGGTCTTCCAGAAGGCGAATATTACCTTCGAATTGCAGACAACGGCAACAATAATGTCGTATATGGTCAGAGTGATATCTTTTATGTATATGCATGCAGCCAAATGCTTGCCGGCGACTGGAATTCTGACTGCAATGTCGATATAGAAGATTTCGGTTTGCTTTCTGCGAATTACACCGTTCTGGCAGAACTCAATGAGCTTGTTGCAAACTGGCTGATATGCAGTAATCCATACGACCCTGATTGCTTGTAATATATCAGGCACGCAGGTTAGCTGTTTCTATACTTTTAAGCAATTGAGGCAGGTCAGATATCTTGTCTATCCTCATAATCTGAGGGGGCGTTTCTTTGTCTTCATTTGCGTGTGATTTTTTAAGTGCGCATTTTATATCTGCGGCAATGCAGCCGGCGGCATCGGTATCTACACGATCTCCGACAAAAAGAACTTGATCCTTATTAAGCCCCATTTCGTTAACCGCGTCAAAGAATATCCGTTTATCGGGTTTGCGATACGGGTAATAGCAGGAGTAGAGCCGCATCTCGAAAAAATCATAAATGCCAATCTCTTTGAGATGATGGTCTAAGGCTTCTTTGCCAACGAAAGTATTTGAGAGTATGCCAAGCCTGAATTCCATGTCTTTGAGTGTCTGCATGGTCTGTACTATGTCAGGTTCAATGTAGGCAAGCTCTGCAAGCGGTTTGTACCAAAGCCAGTTGATCTCAAGCCATTGCCGGTCAGTTATCCGGTATCCCTTTTTTCTGCCTATTTCCTTCATTACATCGAATGAGTCAAAATCCTTTCCTGTGATGTCAGACCAAAGGCAACGTAACCTGATTTCCAGCATGTTTCTCAGGAAATAAGCCCAGAATGGTCCGGTAGGCTGATTCAGTTCGTTCAGATATTCATAGCTTGACCGGGCCGCTCGTTTTATTGCAGCGGTTTTGTCTACTTTGCCAAAATTTATCAGTGTGTCACCGAGGTCGAATAGTATAGCTTTTATCATTTTATGTTCTTGTTAGTTCGTAGTTTTAATTTCATTGTTGGCAGTTCAGTTTATCCGCCGTCTATTTTATTGTTTATAATTTTCTGTCAAGCTTTCTGTAGCTTATCGCCTCTGAAATGTGCTCGGGCTGCACATTTTCAAACCCTTCTAGGTCGGCAATAGTACGGGCAACCTTGCATATCTTATCATGCGCCCTTGCGCTTAAGGCAAGCTCAGTCATGGCATTTTTCAGCATTGATTCACCCATAGCATCAAGGCCGCAGAACTTTTCTATTTGCTTATGGCTCATGTGAGCATTTGTCATCAGTTTACTGTTGCCGAACCGTTGAGCCTGCAGATCTCTTGCCCGTATGACCTGCTGTCTGATTTCGGCTGAAGTGTAGCCATTCCGTTTGTCTCTGAGCTTCTGGTAATTCACAGCCGGTACATCAATATGTATGTCAATTCTGTCGAGCAGGGGGCCGGATATTTTCGACATATATTTATCTACTTGCCGCTGTGTGCATTTACACTGCCGAATTGTGGAGCCATGATAGCCGCAGGGGCATGGATTGGCTGAGGCTATAAGCATAAATTGTGCTGGAAAAGTAAGTGTGTTTTTGGCTCTTGCTATAGTTACAGTACCATCCTCGAGCGGTTGTCTTATTGTTTCAAGTACATTTCGCGGAAATTCAGGGAACTCATCGAGAAACAATATGCCATGATGAGCAAGGCTGAGCTCGCCTGGTCTTGGATTTGTGCCGCCGCCAATAAGAGCCGGAGCACTTGCCGAGTGATGTGGACTTCTGAAAGGACGCTTGGCAAGCAGAGCATGCGAACGGTCAAGCATTCCAACTGATGAGTAGATTCTTGTTGTCTCAAGCGATTCAGCGAGTGACAAGGGCGGCAGGATCGTATTAATCCGTTTGCTGAGCATAGTCTTGCCGGAACCCGGAGGTCCTATCATGAGCACATTATGGCCTCCTGCGGCAGCTATTGTCAAGGCACGCTTTACTGACTCCTGTCCTTTGACATCGGAGAAATCTATGTCGTAAGTCCTTGATACGTCAAATAGCCTATCAAGATCTACAACGGTTTCCTCTAATTCCAGTTGCTGGCTAAGAAAGCCTATTACCGAAGCCAATGTGCCTGCGCCGTAGACCTTTATACCCTGTACGACAGCGGCTTCGGGGGCATTTTCGAGTGGTACTATTATTCTTTCAAAGCCTGCATCACGCGCACTTGCGGCCATGCTGAGAACACCGTTGACTGGCCGTATTCGTCCATCAAGTGCCAACTCGCCAACCATTACTTCCTTTTTCAGATTTTCGCATGTAATGGAGCCATTGGCTGCCAGCACACCTATAGCAATAGGTAAATCAAAAGCAGGGCCTTCTTTTTTTATGTCGGCAGGGGCGAGATTGACTACTATTTGGGTGTTTGGGTATTGATAGCCGCTGTTAATGATTGAGCTGTGAACCCTCTCGCTGCTTTCCTTAACGGCTGCATCAGGCAAACCGACTATCATTGACCTGTCGGAGCCTCCCTTGCTGATATGCACTTCGACTTCGCATACTTTACCGTCAATCCCTATCAATGTGACACTATTCAATCTTGCTAACATTATAACCTCCGCTGTAAAACTGTTTGAATTCAGCAGCCGTTTTCAATCGGCTCCTCATTGTCTCCCTCTAATTCATCTTTATCAATGTTTTTGTTTTTTGCAGTGGCAGGATCAAGGAAGAAGAACATTGACAATGCCACGAGAGCTATTCCGCCGTAAAGCAGTACATCTTGATTTTGCTTCTTGTTTATGAGAATGACCCACTCGGGTTTTGGTGTAAGCTCGAATTTATCTCCGATTATCTCCCTGACGGCATTCAATGACTCCTCTTTAAGCTCCTCACCGGGTTCTGGAAAATAGGTGTCATCTTTTTTAGGGTTTACGCCAAAAACAGAACGTCCAAGCCTTTGTTTTATATCGGGATCACCGTAAAGAAGACTGAGTTTATCGTTATAGACAATTCGTTTGTCCTGCAAGATTTTTATCTGGTAGTCTACATATTCTTTATAACGTTTGTTATTGTAGTAAACATCAAATTCTTTGGCAAGAAACGACATTGACATGCTGCCAAAGCCTATAGCAAAAAAAAAGCAAAATAATAATGTTCTTACCAATGAGTACATGAGCCGTAAAATCTTTAATTGTTAATTCTTTTTTCTACACTTGCCGCATGTGCATCAAGTCCTTCAGTTTTGGCAATGGCTATTACGCCCTTACCGTTTTTCATAAGCATATCTTTTGAGTAATTGATAATACTTGAGGATTTAACGAACTCATTGCTTGTTAGAGCAGAAAAGTATTTGGAGCTTTGACGCGTAGGCAGCGTATGGCTTGGACCTGCCCAGTAGTCACCAACAGCAACAGGACTGTAGTCTCCAATAAATATCGCTCCGGCATTTTGTATTCTATCAGCAACCTGCATACTTGCCTGCCCGCATTGGACCTCAAGATGTTCAGCTGCGAAATCATTAGCGAAATCTATCATTTCGTCAAGGTCGTCAACAACTATTATTGCACTGTATTTTATGAGGCATTCGAATGTCTCGTCAGACCTTGACAGTTCGCTGCACTGTGTTTCGAGCTCTCTGAGAACATTGCCAGCCAGCTTGCTGCTTGAAGTTACCAGCAAAGCAGCGCCGGGATTATGCTCTGCCTGACTAAGCATATCAGCAGCTACCCAGTCTGCTTTAGCATTCTCATCAGCAACGATCAGTACATCGCTTGGCCCTGCAAAAGAATCCATATCGCAGAGACCAAATACTTCTTTTTTGGCCATCTGTACATAGTCATTGCCTGGCCCGACTATCTTGTCAACTTTTTCTATTGTATCTGTACCCCAGGCCAGAGCTGCAACGGCCTGGGCTCCACCAATGCGGTAGACTTCCTTTATGCCAAGTTCATAACATAGGGCGGCGATTACCGGATTGATGTTTCCTTTGAATCGCGGGGGGGTTATAACTACAATTTCTTTAACCCCTGCAACCATTGCCGGTACCGCAGTCATTATCAAGGTTGAAGGCAGGGGAGCACTTGCCCCGGGTATGCATACCGCAATTCTGTTTAACGGACGATATCTGATACCTTCAGTCTCGTTGTTGCCAACAAAGATACTGCTCTGATATTCTTTGACATTATCAATAGCCATCCGAAGGTCGGCAAGTAATGACTGGTCGATATCTGCATGGGCTTGGCGTAAGTAATCATCACTGACTCTGAAGTCAGCAGCGGTGAGTGTTACATTATCGAAGCGTTCAGTGAACTCGCTTACTGCTTCATCGCCACGCTCTGCCACTTCTGTGACAACGCCGCGTACTCTGTCAGCTATTTCCTTATTGTTTCTCAGCCACTCTGCCATTGAATGTTCACGGCGGATATCCTGCATTTTCTGCTGAAAATCGTTGTCATTCTTACTGGTCAGTATATCTTTTAGTTTTTTATTCATGATATTTTTTATTTAGACGTTCGTATTATGCCGCCTGCTACGATATTCTCATCACGTACCATTACGAATCTTCCCATTTCCTGTACTTCATTAAAGTCTTTTATACAGATGGGCTTCTTAGTCTTTATTGTAACTTCTGCTACTTCCAGATTTTCAAGCGATTTAGCGTTTTCCTCTATCAACTCAAGAGTGGAAGAGTTGATACGACGACTTATTTGTTCTATGCTGCATTTTTGCTCCTGCGTTGCACATCTCAGTAAGAGTCTCTCTCCTGCTTGCAGCGGTTTTCTACTCATCCAGAATACTCGGGCCGTAAAGGTATCTGTAATTGTCGGCTCTTTATTTTCGCGACATACTATATCGCCACGGTCCAGGAACAGTGAGTCTTCTGTTATAAAACCAATACACTCCCCGGCAGTTGCCTGCTGAGGGTTTTCGAGAAACTTTTCAATCGATTTAATTTTAGTCTTGAATCCGCCCGGCAATATCTTGACTTTTTCACCCGAGGCTAATTCACCAGCTTCGATTCGACCTGCATTTATGCGTTTGTCATCTATTTTGTAGACATCCTGAACAGGAAGCATCAGCGGCTTATCTGAGGCGGGCTTTGAGTTTTCAAGCGTATCAAGGCTTTCGAGGAAAGTCAGACCCTTGTACCATCCCATGTTTGCAGAGCGATTGGCTATGTTGTCACCTTTAAGAGCAGCCATAGGGATGTACATTGTAGGACTGACATCAATAGAGCCGAGGAATTCACCCGCATCTTTACAGATACTGTTGAATTTGTCTTCGCTGTGATCGACAAGATCCATTTTGTTCACAACAACAATGACCTGTTTGAGGCCAAGCATGCTGAGCATATAGGAGTGGCGTTTTGTCTGTTCTTTAACACCTTCATTGGCATCAATTATTAGTATGGCGGCTTCTGCCTGAGAGGCACCGGTTATCATGTTTTTAACAAATTCAACATGTCCCGGCGCATCAATTATCACATATCGACGCTTGTCAGTTTTGAAAAAAACCTGAGTGGTGTCAATAGTTATGCCTTGTTTGCGTTCTTCTTCGAGGTGATCAAGTAGGTAGGCGAATTCTGTATCTCGTCCCTGCTGTGAACTCATCTTCTTCATCTCTTCAATCTTGTCTGGATTAAGAGTACCGGTATCGTAGAGCAGTCTGCCTATAAGTGTACTTTTGCCGTGGTCAACATGTCCTACTATTACAAAACTGAGTACATTGTCTGTATTCATTTTTAACCTTTGTTTCTTGTTTACAAAATTAAGATGTAAAACTAAAGTTTATTTTACCAAATTGTCTTTATCAATGTAAAAGCCCCAATTGCTATTGCAAAACAGCCTATGACAGCTTTAAATTTCTTTTCGTTTACTTTACTTACCGTTATTGCTGAAAGCGGCACAGCGGCCAATGAGCCTATACAGAGCCATGGTGCGAGCCTCAAATCACAACTTTGAGATTTTGAAAGAAGGTACAGGCTTACACCTACAAAGCATGTGAGCCCTTCAGCAAATGAAGTGATTCCTACTGCACTTTTGCCATCAACTCCGGATAATACTTGTCCACTTGTTACGACAGGGCCGTATCCGCCGCCGCTGAGTCCTTTATTAAACGAAGCTATTATACCTAAAATAGTCATCTTGCTCCAGGAAAAACGGAATGATTTGTTCATGCAAATCAGTACAACTATTCCCATTGTCAGTACAAGACCGCCAATATAGATCTT
Organism: Sedimentisphaeraceae bacterium JB056; assembly: GCA_044440125.1. Taxonomy (GTDB): domain Bacteria; phylum Planctomycetota; class Phycisphaerae; order Sedimentisphaerales; family Sedimentisphaeraceae; genus JBITAJ01. Next base: position 10,856 of record JBITAJ010000008.1, read on the forward strand.
AAGCCAATATTGGGGTATATTGACAGCAATGAAAACGGCTGCCAAAGTTCCTGCTATACTGCAGACCGCTAGTAATATAGCTATTTTCAAATGAAGCGGAGTGTTCTTCTTAAAGCTTTCAATATAACCAATGCTCTTGAGTTGTTTCGAAATCTCATTAAATTCCAGTGTGTGGGGTTTGAGATTGACATTGCCATGCTTGTGGTGCAGAAATGCTGCGAGCAGCCCTGATAGTAATTCAGACAACAATACCGCAGGAACTATCTGGAGTACATCAAAGCCAAAGACCAACATTAAGATTGGTGTTAATGTTGTGCCGTATCCCATGCCCAAAGTAGAATCAACATACTCGCAAGCCAATGCAAGTAAAATTATTGGTATTATCACAGATAAGCTTATTGCCATTCTAAAATCTCAAAAATTGACGCCTCTTGGTTGTTACATATATCCAAGAGAACGAAGCTTCTGCATCATGTAGTCATCTTCTTTATCCTGTGCTCTTCCGCTGCGTTCAGATATCTTTGATGTTTTGAGCTCTTCAATTATCTCGTCAATGGTTTCCGCTTCAGAATCTACTGGTCCACAGCAAGTTTCGCAACCGATGCTTCTTAGTCTTTTGCCATCTTTTGTAAAGTACAGCCTTGGAATCGGTATATTTTCACGCTTGATGTATTCCCATATATCTATTTCACGCCATCCTAAAAGTGGATGAACACGAATATGCTCATCTTCAGTTGCTTTTGTCTTATACTGATCCCATAGCTCTGGCGGTTGATCTTTGTAATCCCACTCGAAATCCTCATCACGCGGGCTGAATACTCTTTCTTTTGCCCTGATGCCATGTTCATCACGCCGTATACCAAGGAATAATGCCTTGAAGCCATATTCAGCTATAGCATTCTTCAACGCTATAGTTTTAAGTTGATTACAGCACTCAAATTTGCCGGTATCGGGGCCAACACCTTTTTCGAGAGCTGCTTCGTTACGTGCAACAAGCAGGTTGAGATCCCACTCCTTAGCGTATTTATCACGGAACTCGTAAATCTCCTTGAATTTGAAAGATGTATCAATGTGAAGGATAGGAAAAGGGACTTTCCCGAAAAAAGCCTTGCGTACTAACCACATAAGGCACGTTGAGTCTTTTCCTATTGACCAAAGCATTGCTACATTGCGAAACTGACTATAAGCCTCGCGAATTATGAATATACTTTGATTTTCAAGTTTGTCTAAGTGAGAATATTTATCCATATCAATTCCTATTATCTACCGCAGTATCTAATCAGTCTCTGTAAATCCCGCGATTAACGCAGGATAAAAACACTTTTATTATCCAGATAATATCCTATCTCGTCAAGGTTAATGTGTGCTTTTTTAATAAAAATTGCCTCTATTTGTATTAGTCGTTTCATACGTCCACTTGAAGAGGTCGAGATTTATAAAGATTTGTTATTTTTGAAGTTAATATCAGGCTTAGATTTAAATAGAAAAAAATAAGGCGTGTTTTCAACAGGAATTTCACCCTGAAAACACGCCTTATTTCAAGTACGCCCGGCAGGATTCGAACCTGCGACCTTTGGATTAGGAATCCAATGCTCTATCCAGCTGAGCTACGAGCGCATTTTTAAAATAAATTATTGTACAGCCAATAACAATGGGGCAATATGATACATATTTAAGTATTTTTGGCAATAAATAATTTTGAAATTACCAAACAAAGTCATCACGTTTTGTTTGGTAATTAAAATCCTGCAAATAACCAATTTCTATGATTTAAGCTAATTATCATATTGATTAATTTTGCCCTGCAATAAGATAATGCTAAAAAAAAAGCTGTTGAGTTATATTTTTCTTGAAAAAAAGCTGTTATCATTAAAATTACTGTCTGGTAACCAAAACCGGTTTAATAAATTGAATCAATTATCTCAGTTAGGGGTGTATATAGATGGCATTAGGTAAGATAAAAGAAGCGGTTAAAAGCGGACGAATATTATTTTCTGACGGAGCATGGGGCACTTTCTTGCAGAAAAAAGGGCTTCAGCCAGGCGAATGTCCTGAATTATGGTGTTTGGAACGTCCTGACGATGTTTATGATGTAGCTAAAAGTTATATTGATGCAGGCTCTGATATGATACAGGCCAACAGTTTCGGCGGTACTTCGTATAAGCTTGAACATTTCGGGCTTCAGGATAAGGCATCGCAGATCAATGAGGCGGCAGCAAGCATTTCAAGAAAAGCTGCCGGTGACAAGGCCTGGGTTATCGCTTCGGCAGGGCCTACTGGCAAACTTCTTATGATGGGTGATGTAAGCAGTGAAGACCTCTATAATGCTTTTAAAGAACAGGCAATCGCTCTTGAAAAGGGCGGCGCCGATGCGATTTGCATTGAAACAATGAGTGATATTGATGAAGCAGTTCTTGCAATAAAAGCAGCAAAAGAAAATACCTCACTTGAGGTTATATGTACTTTTTCTTTCGAGAGAACTGTCCAGGGCGACTACAGGACAATGATGGGTACAACGCCTGTTCAGGCTGCTCAAGCTTGTCTTGAAGCCGGTGCAGACATAATCGGTACCAATTGCGGTAACGGTATGGAGAGGATGATCGAGATAGTCGAGCAGATACGCCAGGCTTTCTCTAATGCACCAATACTTATCCATGCCAATGCCGGCTTGCCGCAAAACATTGATGGTGTTGATGTATTCCCTGAAACTCCTGAAGACATGGCATCTAAAGTAGAGCGGCTTATAGAGGCCGGAGCAAATATTATCGGAGGCTGTTGCGGAACGACGCCTGCCCATATTACAGCGATGAAGAACTCTGTCAATTTAAAATAACTTGGTAATCTTGCCGGTTGTTAAAGAACTTGTGAGGTGTTTAGGTGAACTTACTTATAATTACAGGATTTCTTGGTTCCGGCAAGACAACTTTTCTAAAATATATTGCCGAGGAGTTTATCGCCAGATATCCGGGCAAAAAAATGGCAGTTATTGAAAATGAGATCGGGAAGATAGGTGTTGACGGTTCTTTCCTGAGCTCAACTGGTCTGCTTCTCAAAGAGATCAATTCCGGCTGCATATGTTGCGGGCTCAGGGTTGATTTTATTACGACACTTTGTGATATAGAGGAAGAGCTTAGCCCTGAACTGGTAATTCTCGAACCATCAGGCGTTGCCGGGCCAAGGCAGCTTGTCCAATCTCTTGAGTCTATTGCCGATAAGATTGATTCTGTCCGGATACTTACCCTTATGGATGCTTCGAGGATCAACTATTTACCGGATATAACGATTCCTATAATTAAAGACGGGGTTGAAATCTGTGATTTTCTTGCTCTCAATAAAATTGACCTTGTTTCCAATCAGCAGCTTATGGAGATTATCGGCAAGCTCAGGGTGATTCGTAATGACCTTCAAATTATCAAAACATCTGCAGTTACAGGTAACATCGATGAAGTTCTGGAATACATATTTGATAATGAGTATCTTTTTTCAGGCAATTCTGCTCGGGCAAAATATACGGAAAATAACATCAAAAGAACTGATAATGCCATTGTTTTTTCACTTGACAGGAAGTTTGCTCCTGAAAGTATTCAATTTCAAGATACGGCAGTGTCATTAAAAACTGTTATTGCTGGCGTGGCAGCAGGATTAAAGAACTTAGATTGCAAGATGATAGGGCACATAAAGGCAGCATTAAGTACAGAAAATGACGAGTGTCTCTTTGTAAGTACTACATCCTTCAATGATGCACCTCATGTCAAAGGGCGTATTACAAAGCCATCATTGGAATTCAAACTCATTGTTAATGTAATTGTTTACGGTGTTGAATATACTGCTCTTGAGGAATTGGTTTCGCAGAAATTCGCAGAGATTGGTATCTTGCTACCATAGCTTCTTCGGGATTATTGTATTGGGCAAAAAACAGCCAGTGAATCCTATTTTTGATATATTATAACATAATCAGGCTCTCAATTTATCGCCTTTAATCAATATTAATAACAAAGTATCTATTTTTAGTGACATCAGTGTTGACAAATATGAAACTTTGTGTACTATTGCGAATAGGTTTTAATGCTTAAATTAACTTATGTAGCGGTGAATAATGAGTGAAGATAGGTTCGAGGGTCTGATAAAGATAGGCTTGAGGATACGCGAAAATCGCAAACTGCGTGGACTGAGTCTGGAAGAGTTATCACAAAGAGCAGGTGTAACTAAAAGTCTTATGTCAAAGTTTGAGAATTTCCGCGCAATACCTTCGCTTCCTGTTCTATCCAAAATAGCTTCGGCTATGCAGATAGACATGGCGGAGCTTGTCAAGAATCTCGGAGAGGAGACCGCAAAACCTTACACCGTCATCAAAGCTCAAAATAGAGGGCTTGTTGAAAGAGATGATGCTATAGGTTTCCTGCATGAAGCTGTTACGTCTAAAGATTTAGGCGAATACATCTTTGAGTCGATTGTGTTAACGCTTGAGCCCGGTTCAAGCAGGAAAACAGTAACAACCGAAGGCTATCAATTCATATATATACTTGAAGGAAAACTTGACTTTGTAATTGGGCCGGATTTGATAAGTATGGAGAAGGATGATGCAATGTTCTTTGACGGCAGGATTCCGCATGTGCCTGAAAATAAACATCAGGATGTTGCCAGGCTTCTTGCGATTTATCTTATCGAAAATAAACTGAAATAAAATGTCGGGGCATATACCCAATTTATATTTTTTTTAAGAGGGAAATAACATGAGTGATTTTGATAAATTTTCAAGAAGAGATTTTGTTAAAACAGTGTCTACAACAGCCGTCACCGGTGCAATTCTCAGTGGTGGTAATACCTCAAATGCTAAAGAATCACTACCATTGAAAAAAACAAAAACTGATGATAACGGTTCTCGTTGGCTTCGTGGAAATATGCACACTCATACTTATTGGAGTGATGGAGATGAATTCCCAGAGATGGCTGCTCGCTGGTATAAAAATCACGGCTATGACTTTCTTGTACACACGGATCATAATATTATACTGAAGGGTGAAAAGTGGAAAACACTCCCTGCCGAACATGAATCAATTATAGCTTGCCGTGCCGCATTCGGTGCTGACTGGCTTGAAACCAAACCTGACAACAAAAAAGGAAATGTACAGGTAAAACTGAAAACATTGGAGCAGTATCGACAGTTATTAGAAGAATCTGAAGAATTCCTGTTGATCATGGGAGAAGAAGTCACCTCTCCTCACAGCGTACATTTCAATGCTTTTTACGTAGATGACGTAATTGACCAGGCTCAGGAGTATGGTGAAGATGAGCGTCTTCCTCTTATGCGATCTGATATGAGGAGAATTTCGAAATATGCACAAAAGTGTGGGCGTGATACATTTCCAGTACTGAACCATCCTAATTGGCGATCAGCGATTACCGCGGAAATGATCAGCGAAACAGACAGCTTAAAATTCTTTGAGGTCTACAATGGAATAAAGGACTGCCATTCCACTGGTCCTGCTCCTCGTCATAGCACAGATGCAATGTGGGATGCCGCTTTGACATTGAGACTCAGCAGGGGGCATAAAACGCCGCTTTACGGTTTAGCAACCGATGATGCACACAACTATCGTGGCGGCAGCCATGCTCCGGGCAGAGGCTGGGTGATGGTACGCAGTGACAGACTCGAACCCAAAGCAATACTGAAGGCAATGAATAAAGGGGATTTTTATGCCACAACCGGTATCATACTAAACGACATAAACTCTGACAGCAAATCCATAAGTATTGAGATTCAGCCGCAGCCGGGTATTGAATATACGGTAGAATATGTAGGCTCACGTCGCGGCGCAGATCTTTCAAGCAAGCCAACTCTTGATGAACAGGGCAACCGCATAAAGAATACGACCAGGACATATAGTCCTGAAGTTGGCGAGGTTTTCTATAAAACCAACGATCTGAAATCAACCTATAAGTTTTCAGGAAATGAACTTTACGTTAGAGTGCGAATAAAGTCAAATGCACCTCATATTGACCCTATCTCCGGTAAGCATCTTTCTCCGCTGAATTACGATACTCAGAGAGCATGGTGTCAACCAGTAATACTGGATAGTTAATAAAAAAACAACCACTTGCTTAACGTACGGTTGCTTTTTATAGTAAACTTTGGCAATATTTGACTATATGCCAAAGTTAGTTCTTTACGGACCCTTTACTTTGGCTTTGAAGTTGATATGAGTGGCCTGCTGTTATTACAGGATTTTGCGGCGAGACAGTATTGCCTTTGCCAATTTCCTGTTCCTTGATAAAATCAACTAATAGCGGCAGGTGCTTTACCGGTATAATTCTGCAATTATCTTTATTAAGATAAATTATGTCGAGAATTTTATCTTTCTCAAATTCTTTTGGCTCTATTTCCAGATCAAGTTCAAATCCGTACCCTTTGAACTTTTCAATTGTGGGTATTGGATATGATTTTACTGTTACGTTTGGACAAATGCCTTCTACTACAGCAGGTGTAACAAACCCATCATCAAGCCCAATATCAATATTTCTAAATTTCATATCTACAAGCGTTATGCCAGTGTACCATTTGTTCCGCATTTCCTCGGAAGCCTCTCTTGCTGTTTCCCTGGATTGTATACCGAGATTTTGGAGTTCATATAAAAGCATGTTTGTCAATGCCTTGTCGTAATCAGGCATGTTCTCTGACATGACCTTTGTTGAGAGCCTTATTCCCATTAGGTTTGAATAGATATCTTCCCAGGAAAATGCGGAAGGATTTTCCGGCACAACCATCATGCATTTATATCCAAACCATGTTAACACCTCGTGCCATGTCGTCATTATATATGTGAAATACGCTCCAAGCTCCAGTGATACTTCCCGGCTTATCTCTTCTTTTTGCTGAGCAGTTAACGTGTCCCAGTTTTCCGGATAGGTTAATGTAACAAAATATGTAGAAGGTTCAACATTCAGGCGAAAACTCAAATTCGTGTTTTTGCAGTCGATGGTACACTTTACTTTTTGCGAAAGATATCGAGTATAATCAGCCGCAATTCGCACATGTGCTATATCAATATGTCCTCCACGGCAAGTATAGACAATTCCATTATTCTCTCCCCATGCATTTGAAAAAGAGTGATTTCCAAGAATTTTATCGTCGATAAAATTGGTTCCGATAGTATTGGTTGCATAACTGCCAAGTCTTGGTCGGGGCTCACCGTTTATAGAGCAGCCGCAAAATATAACAAAAAACGACAATATGCTGTATCTAATATACGTATTCATAGACGATTGCAAATTTAATAATAATGGATTTCCTCTAACTTCACTATACAATATAATATTAATAATGCAAAATGTCGAGAAATTTATCAATAATATTTACCTGATAACAGTATTGGCTTAGTTTAGCAGTATAAAGCTTGCACTGTATGCCTATTTTGGTAAAATTTCCTTAAACGAAGAATTTAATTGGCTTTATATGAAAAGGGCTAACGAAAGATCATAGATTATGATACGAAAATACGGCAGAGAAATTGATTTTGATGCATTGATGAAAGATCTTGAATCCGCATTCAAAGGTTACCAGGTTCCAATTGTTACACTGATAGCTGTTCAGGAAAGCAATCCTTTCAAGGTTCTTGTGTCTACGATACTTTCATCGCGTACCAAAGATGAAACAACAGCCGCCGCATCGCATCGTCTTTATGAAATTGCTGATACTCCGAAAAAGCTCGCGGCATTGCCGGTAAAGAAAATAGAAAAGCTCATATATCCGGTTGGTTTTTACAAAACAAAGGCTCCTCGAATAAAAGCTGCTGCTCAAAAACTCATAGATGAGTATGACAGTAAAGTGCCGGATAATCTTGATGAGCTGTTAAAATTTGAAGGAGTAGGACGTAAGACGGCAAATCTTGTGCTTGGCGAAGCCTTCAAAAAAGAAGCAATATGCGTTGACGTACATGTACACAGGATATCAAACAGACTGGGGTTGATAAAAACTGAAACGCCTTTTGAGACAGAGATGGATCTGCAGAAAATTCTACCTAAAAAGCACTGGATACGTTACAATACCTATATTGTTGCTCATGGGCAGAATACATGTAAGCCTATAGGGCCGAGGTGCGGAGAATGCCTAATTAGCAAATACTGCAAACGAGTTGGAGTTTAAGTTTGGATATTTTTGTTGTAACATTTGAAGCAGTAGCTGCTTTGCTTTTTATCGGTATCGTTGGCTTTTATGTAATAAGCAGAAAGGTATTGCCAGAGAACGCAATCACAATACTTGCTGCTCTTACAATTGATATTGCACTTCCTTCGCTTGTGTTTGTTAATATTGTAACACAATTCGATCCTGCGGCAATGCAGGACTGGTGGCTGTTTCCTGTGTATTTTATCATTTATATGTCTTTCGGACTTTTGCTTGCAAGATTTTTGACGATTGTATTGTCTGCAAAACATAAAAATGAATTTACAGCTTCGGTGTTCTATCAAAATGCAGTGTTTTTCCCTATTGCAATTATAGGGAGCTGGCATTGCAGTCAGGATCAACTGCTTGTTAAATTGTTCTTTTTCACATTGTTGTTTGCTCCGTTCTATTTTACTACAGCGCCTATGTTTTTCAGCAAATCAGGAAAAATATCTAAAAGTAAAGTGTTTAACCCTGTCCTTATTGTAACTATTCTTGCTATGGGATTTGTTTTTAGCGGCATAGATAAATTTGTGCCTGATTTTGTTATAAGCTCGTTGCTGCTGCTTGGGAAAATGGCTGCTCCGTTATTGATGCTTATTTTTGGTGGAAGCATCTATCTTGATTATAAGAATAAAGGCAAACTTGAGATTGTTGAGGTTGTGAAGTTTGTTTTGGCCAGAAACTTTATTTTTCCGGCTATTATGGTGCTTGTTTTGTTTTTACTTAGGCCGAATTACGAGCTTGCATTTTTACTTATACTTCAGGCATCGGTTCCACCTATTACATCGCTTCCTGTGATAGCAAAACAACATGGCGGGAATACAAAAATCATCAATCAATTTATGATAGCAAGTTTCATTGTTTCGCTTTTTACCATTCCGCTGTATTTAATGATATTTGAAAAGATGTATGCCGCCTAATCATCAGTGATTAGTAAATAAGATATTCAGATCTTACTTTCTTAAATTCAGATAATTCAACCAGCCATTGATTATTTAAGGACTTGGGCAATGATTTTCCGATTATAGCTTTCCTTATCTTATCTGTACCGCAAAGTCTGTCGAAATGCTCAATTTTCCATTGAAATTTATCAGGATACTCTACTGATATGACAGCTATCATTTTGATACCGCTTTCAAATGGGCGTATATTGTTTCTGTTTGTTACTGTTATTTTCGAACCGTAACATTTTTGATTTGCAAATTTTGAAAATTCAGGAGTAAACTCGGCTTCTTCAAAAATAATACCAGGTATTTTAGTATTATTGAGTTTTGCCGTGATAATCTTCGCATCAATCCATGGAGCACCAAACATCATAAGCGGCTGATTTGTGCCGCGTGCTTCGGAAAGATTAGTGCCTTCAAATAAACACATTCCCGGATACATTGCCGCTTCATCTATACTTATCATATTGGGGGATGGATTGATGAATTTTAATCCGGTCTCTTCATACCACATAGATCGCTTATAGCCGGTCATCTTTATAATGGTTAGATTTACTTTCTTGCCGCAACTTAGCCATTGATTATTATTAAACATTTTTGCAATTTCTCCAATTGTCATGCCGTGGCGTACGGCAATAGGATGAATGCCTACAAAAGTAGAAAAAGCAGGATCAAGGATATTTCCTTCGATAATATCAGCTCTTATAGGATTGGGACGATCAAGTACGACAAACGATTTATTGCATTCGGCGGCAGCATCCATAGCAAGTGCCATTGTTGATATATAAGTGTAAAAGCGGCAGCCAATATCCTGAATATCAAAGATAAGAATGTCGATATCTTCAAGCATCTCCGCAGTAGGTTTTCTTGTCTTGCCGTAAAGACTGTAAATAGGAATGCCTGTTTCTGTATGCTGGATACCTTCGATTTTTTCGCCTGCTTCAACTACACCATCAAACCCATGTTCAGGTCCAAAAAGGGCAGTAACTTCGACATTTTCCATTTGCTGAAATACGTTGTAGATAAATCGGTTTTTGCTGTCATAGGCAGTGTGATTTGCAATTATTCCGACTTTTTTATTTTGAAAAAAATCTTCATATTCATTTATGTTATCAAGTCCCGTACGTACGTGTTCGGCAAAAGCATATGGCAGTAGGTAAAAGCACATTAAAGTGACTAATATCTTTGGTATATTCATTGCGATGATTCCTTAAATATTTATTGTAAAATGACTTCTGAATTGTATATTATAATTAGACATAAAGCTATTACAAAATGATTTTGAGGGTTTCGATGATAAGTTTTAACAGATATTTTTATTTTTTGATTTCTATTTCAGTAATCAGTGCGACATATCTTCTGGCAGGAGAGACTGAAACTAAAATAGGAGAAATTGTTAATACCGAAATAGCATCGGGCAGTTTCCCAGGTGCAGTTGTTTATATTGGTAAAGGTGAGGATACGCTTTTCTACGAAGCGTTTGGTTTTGCGGTTTCAACGCCTTTCAAGGCGAAAATGCATAAGAACATGATTTTTGATATTGCCTCGCTTTCAAAACCGGTAGCTACGGCTTCGTCAATTATGGTTCTGATTGATCAAAAGAAAATTGATCTTGATGCTAAAGTTTCCAGTTATATACCGGCATTTGCCCAAAACGGTAAAGAAAATGTCAAAATTAAGCATTTGCTGTCGCACACTTCAGGGCTCCCAAGTTATATGAGTGTTGCCGGATTGATGATACCAGACGGTAAATCTAATCCAGAAAAAGTTTTTGCCAAAATATGCTCATTAAAAAATCAGTATGAAGCAGGGGGAAAATGTCAATACAGTTGTCTTGGATATATAACACTTGGGAAAATAGTTGAGACAGTCAGTGGGATGCCGCTTGATAAATTTGCGGCAGAGAAACTTTTCAAGCCTCTTGGTATGAATGATACGCTGTATAATCCGCCAAAAGAACTTGAAGAGAAGATTGTCGCTACCACTGTTGCAAAGGGTGTTGTCAACAGAGGCAAGGTGCACGATCCTCTTGCGTCAAAAATGGGTGGAGTAAGTGGAAACGCCGGAGTCTTTACTACAGCATCAGATCTTGCTAAGTATTGCCGTATGCTAATGAACGGCGGGTGCTGCATCTCTGATGATAAAAGGATATTAAGCGAATCGTCTGTCAAGCTGTTGACTTCTGATATTGCTTACGGCAGAGCATATGGATTTGATGTTAACAGTGAAGCTCATTCATGGATTAAGGGAGACTGTTTTGGTAAGAGTGTATTCTGTCACAGCGGCTACACCGGAACTTCAATCGTATGCGATCCAGTCAGCAAGGTCTTTATTATTATTCTGACTAACAGGGTTCATCCGACAGACAACGGCAGGACAAAAAACGTCAGAAAAAAAATAGCCGACATTATATGTGAAACCTATAGCAGATCCACATCAAATGACGGCTAAAAATTTGTGTATTTATTTCTTACTCAGCTACTGATTCATACAAAGCCAATTGTTTTTGAAGATACTCAAGACTGTCAGAAAGACCGCCTTCACGGTTTCTTCTCAACCATACTGTCTTGTGATTTTCAATGATTCTTTTGATGTCTTTTGCAAGGGCTTGTCTTGTTTCAAGCGGAATATTTACTGTCTTGGTATCTTCTGCTCCAAGTCTTGCTATTCCTAAATCGCATGCGTGATTGATAAGGTCTGCACAATGTCTCAGTTCGAACTTGATGTATTCTGCATCAGCACATTGCATTTCTGAATTATCAATATTTGCAATCACTTCATTGGTGTAGGTTTTCATATCCTGCAGTTTTTCAGCTGTCAATTCAGGTGCTTTGCTTAAATCCCAATCTTCATAAAGTAAAATTCTTCCGGCAATAGAGCTGTTACTAATTATTATATTACCTACTTTATAAGCATTGCCAAGGTTGTAAATAGTTTTTCCTGCAATCTTAGCTTTATCCATAAAAATGAATTCATCAAGAATTTCAGGTATATTGATATCCTTGTTGCTTTCAAGCCGCCAACTTATTGCTGCACCATAAGCATAGGCAGGGTAGCTTGTAGTTATCGGTTCAAAATTGCCTAAATCTCCCCAGTCAGTATTTACAAATCCTTTAGCTCCATACTTCAGTCCATTTTGAGCGGCACTTAATAAATTAGCAAAAGCATTATCTGTTCGACCTGCAAGGCTAATCCATGTTGAGGTGCCCGGGCATACGTAAAAATCACATCCAGTATAGGCAACTGTTTTACAGTATTGGCCAAATGGATGCTTGGCATCATAACCCCATATCATTGCTACAGCATCTGAGGGAAGCTTCTTGATTATATCTGGATTATGCTGAATCATATCCGCCCAGAACATCATTGTCTTATCATGTTTCTCTACAAGCCTGCTTATCTTAAGAAGAAAGTCAAGGTATACTCTTTCTGTGCCGATTTTTTCGCATAGTTCCTTGCTTCTGCCATTTCCAAGTTCTATTGTTTCGTCGCAGCCAACATTAAAATATTTACTGGAAAAATTAGGCAGCAGTTCATCGTATAGTTCCTCTATAAGAGCGATAGAGCATGGATCAGCAGGATATAAGGTATGCCACCTTCTTTTGCCCCATTTTGTATCAACATAGTCGGGAGCTTCTGCAAGGTGCCTATAGCTCTCGTGTTTAAGCCATCGTTCCATGTGACCGAATGAATTCTGGTTAGGTACAAGGTCTATAAAGTGCTGCTTGCAATAACTGTCAAGAATCCGTATCTGGTCAGCGGTCATCGGGGAAGCATCTTTCCATACTTCACGATGATTTTTATATGCAAAAGTGTGTTCTGTATAAAGCTGAATATGATTAATTTTCCAACTTGAGAGCATCTCTATCAAACTGAATAGAGTCTGCATTGTAGGGACTTTATCCCGGCTAATGTCAAGCATAACGCCACGGACAGGAAAGTCAGGATAGTCTCTGATTGTCATAGTGTCAATGCTTTTACCTGAAGTCTGATCGGAAAGTTGCCTCAGGGTCTGCTTTGCGTAATAAAGGCCTTGCTCAGTAGCAGCCTTTATTGTTATTAATTCTGAGGTTATTTCAATTTCATATCCCTGTGGATTTGAGATTGATTCAGTATCTAACTCAATCAGCTTCTTGATTTCATTGACTGGGGCTTTTGTGATTTCTCCTGTAAGTTCCAGTTCTTTTGGCTGTGGCAAAAGTAAATAGCCGTTTTTGTTTTTCGCCGCAAATACGTTGATGCTTATAAGCAGCACGCATAACAAAGTAGTAATTTTCTGTATCATCTATTCCCTCGTAAAATCATCATATGATTAAAATTCAACATTTGCTTCAGGATTAAACGGGTTTGTCCTGACAGCAAGACTGAATAAATATGGATAATCTTCTTTCAAATGCTTGAGGTATTCAATCCATTGACGTATCAAGAGACGGTAGGCTCGCTTGATATCATTAGCAAGATGGTCTTTATCCTTTTCAGGAAGATTTGCAATATCTTTTCTGTGCCCAAGCTCATCAGTAAGATGGAATATTGCCCATAGAGTAGCTGTAAATGTATCATGCTCAAGAAGGTTGGGGTTTTGAAGAAGCCCAAGCATGAAAACTCGTTTTGAAACGACAAAATCCTGTAACTTTTTCAAATCATTATCAGTAGTAGTTATCTTGTAATCTATGCTTTTAAGTGCCTGACTTATTTTGTCAAAATCTTCTTTTTTCCATTCGTTATTCACAAGAATAGGTGCATTAGCGTCCTTGTTTTGTTGGAAATCCTTGAAATAACCAAGCATTTCAGTACCAACTTCACTGAAAAAGACACCAATTACCATGTTGAGCTTGTGAAGCATACTGCGTTTCTCACGCTCTTCAAGCAATTTATGAAGTATGAGCGTTACAAGTAATACCTCTATTGGAACGAACGCAATATCGCCAATCAGATATATAAATATATGGTGGCTGTCGTGAAACAGCAAGTAGTGGACGAAATAGAATATAATACTAAGTGTTACTAATATTATTCCAAAGAGCAGATGAGTTGTAAATTTATTTTTTTCTTTCATTTTTATCCTGTCAGATTGTCTTGGTTTCTTGGTTAATTTTCCAGATTATAGCTTTCTGAATGATTAGCTCAAGTGATAATCATGCTGAGAAAAAAATATTTTCCTTTTACTGTTACACAATGTTTGTTAGAATATTATCTTAAGTAATTCTAAGTGAGGTGTACTATGTCAGATATTGCAGCTATAAAACAAGAAATCCAATTCCATATTGATGCAGATGAATATGACAGCGCGATTGGGTTGCTGAGCGATTTGCTAAATGAGACTTCAATTAATGAGAAAACTCAAGTATGGGCTCTACGATTGCGAGCTCATTGCTATTCCTGGTGCGCAGGCATGGATGACGCGGCAAGTGTTGAAGAGGATATACCTGAAGCTGACGAGGCTGATGAGGATGTAGAAAAAGCACTCTCAGATCTTAATCGTGTCTTGCAAATGCCTTCACTTACCAGCCAAGAACGGGTTGAAGTTCTTTTCGAACGCATAACAGAGCTCAGATGGCTTGCTCGATATGAGGATGCTGTACAAGACTGCTGTCGAATTCTTGATACTTCAAATCTTGACATAGATGACGTTACAAATGCATATTTTACCAGAGCAGATTTGTATCTTTGTCTTGAACAGAGCGGCAAGGCTCTTGACGATCTTGGAGCAATTCTCAGTAATGATAACATTCTGCAATCAACCAGAGCTGAAACTTTGGAATTCAGAGCAGACGTTTGGGTGCAGGCAGGCGAGATTTATAAAGCTCTTGACGACCTTGAAGTTGCTATGGATATTTTCAAGTCAATGGAGTATGCCTGCGGCATAAAGCGGGTGGCTGAGAAAATATATGCTTATTCAAGTATGGTATAACAAAAAGGCAGAAACAGGCTCATTTACCCATCTCTGCCTTTTTTTTCTTTATACTAAATAGTCTCAAAGAAGGCCGTAATCGGCGAGTATTGCTCTTAAGCAGTTTCTTTGATCGTCATTGAGATTTGTCATCGGCAGACGCATGTCGTTTTCAATCATACCAAGCATTGCCATTGCTTCTTTGACAGGAATTGGATTAGTCGCCATCGTAAGCATGGATTTGCAAAGACCGAACAGCTTGAAGTGCAACTGACGAGCTGTCTCGAAATCATTAGCAAGCAGGGCGTCTGTCAAGGCTTTCACGTCCTTAGGCACGAAATTGGCAACAACACTTATCACACCTTTAGCCCCTACTGAAGCCAGCGGCACTGTAAGGGAATCATCACCTGAAAGTATGGTGATATCGCAAATAGAGGCAACATTGCTTGCCATGTCAAGGCTTCCGGTTGCTTCCTTGATCGCAACGATATTATCAAGTTCATATAAATCTGCTACTGTCTGAGCAGCCAATCCATTGCCGCCGCAACGCCCGGGAATATTGTATAGGACGACAGGCAGGTCGACTTTTTCAGCTACAGCCTTAAAATGGGCATACAAGCCTTCCTGGGTAGGCTTATTGTAGTATGGACATACCTGAAGCGTAGCATCGGCGCCTACGGATTTAGCTCTTGATGCCAGACTTACTGCTTCTTCTGTACTGTTAGAGCCGGCTCCAGCGATAACAGGTAATTTACCTGCGGCTGCTTTGGCAACACACTCTATGACGTCTATGTTTTCATCATGGTTTAATGTCGGTGATTCTCCAGTTGTTCCGACCGGGACAAGACCGTCGGTACCGTTATCAATATGAAATTGAACCAACTCTTCAATCTTGTTAAAATCTATCTGGCCATTCTTGTCAAATGGCGTTACAAGTGCTACAAATGAACCTTTGTACATATTCTCTCCTGAATCTTAATTACAGTGAAATACGGTCTTTTATTCAGTTATATTTCATGAAATCATACCGTATTATCTATTAGTTTTACTTCTTATCTTCTGTATCCGCAAGCCTTATCAGCTCTATCATTTCTTTGGTTGCACGTTCCATTCCAACCAGAACGGCACGCGAAATGATACTGTGGCCAATATTAAACTCGCAAAGCTTGTCTATGCAGGCAACATGGTGTATATTCCTGTAAGTCAGTCCATGTCCGGCATGAACTACAAGGCCAAGCTTATCTGCTAAGTCTCTTGCCTTGATGATGTCGTCAACACGATTTGCTATTTCCTTATCATTTTCAGCATTGGCGAACATACCTGTATGAAGCTCTATCGCATCACATCCCATATCCGCACAGGCCTTAATCTGGTCGGTATCTGGAACAATGAAAGAGCTAACAATGATATTTTTTTCCTTCATCCTGGCTGTCACTTCTGCGATTTTTTTGTATTGTCCAACACAGTCCAAGCCGCCTTCAGTTGTCAACTCCTCACGTCTTTCCGGCACTAAAGTAACCTGATCAGGTAATAAATCTTCAGCAATCTTGACAATAGACGGCTCTATTGACATTTCCAGATTGAACTTTGAGGCGACAGTCTGTTTGAGCAGGATTACATCCCTGTCGATTATATGCCGTCTATCCATTCGCAAGTGAGTTGTTATGCCGTTTGCACCAGCAAGCTCACACAATGATGCTGCCCATACAGGATCAGGCTCATCTGTCAGCCTTGCTTGTCGTATAGTTGCTACGTGATCTATATTTACATTCAGAACTGCCATAATAGCTCCGTTTCTAAGTTCGTCTTGGGTGATGAAGCATGGTTACTTATATTAAAATCACTTTAGCGCCACACTTTATCTAATTTCTCTACAAGCCAATCATTATACCCATTTTAACATAAACTGCAAGTGAGTATGAAAGTCTCGCATCAATTGCTACCGCAACTGCGATGCAATTAAGTCATAATTCTCATAGTCAACTACTCGGACTTTTATAAATTGTCCAGGTTTGGCTCTGCAGTTTGTTATTATACAGATGCTGTCTATCTCAGGAGCCTGACCATAATATCGTGCATCTGCGGTGCCATCTTCGTAAACAGTATCGATTATTACTTCAAGTTCTTTGCCTATCATTGCTTTATTTTTTGAAAAGGCTATTTCCTGCTGCGTAAGCATTATCTCCTCAAGCCTTTTCTCCTTAATTTCTTGTGGAACCTCATTACTAAGAGAGGCAGCATAAGTACCTTCTTCCGGTGAGAATATAAAGCAGCCCAACGCATCGAACTTTGCCCATTTTATGAAATCGACAAGCTGGCGATGATTTTCTTCTGTTTCTCCGGGGTATCCGGTTATAACCGTTGTTCTCAAAACGATTCCAGGAATCTTCTTCCTTAGACTTTCGACAAGAGCAGTTGTCTTTTCTTGTGTATCAGCACGATGCATGCTTTTGAGAATCTCATTGTTAATATGCTGGATAGGTATATCTATGTAAGGCAATATTTTGTCAGAGCTTGCGATTTTCTCTATAAGCTCTTCAGTAACAGTGGCAGGGTAGAGATACATAACCCTTATCCACTTGAAATCAAAGTTTTCAAGCACATTAAGCAGTTCTACAAGTCCATTTTCGATCCCAAGGTCTTTGCCGTAATAATTGCTGTCCTGAGCAATTATTATCAGCTCTTTAATGCCGCTTTTTGACAGCTCTTCGGCTTCTCTCGCCACAGCTTTTAATGGTTTACTTCGAAATTTGCCTCGAATACTTGGTATAGTACAGAAGCCGCATTTTCTATCGCAACCTTCACTTATTCTCAAATAGGCGTAGTGAGAAGGAGTTGTAAGGAGTCTTCCACGGTCATCGGCAATAAAATTATTGTTTTCGGAAAGATAAGATCTTTTTTCAAAAGACTTTACGGAATTAAGTACTATTTTGTCTATATTGTCCCTGTCAGCAAGGCCTACAACTGCATCAATTTCAGGCACCGCTTCAAGAAGCTCTTTCCCCATTCGTTGAGCAAGGCATCCGGCCGCAATTACGCATTGGAGGCGACCGTTTTCCTTATAGGAAGCGGCATCCTTGAGCTGATCTATTGCCTCCTGCTTTGCTGATTCAATAAATCCACATGTATTCACTATTACGGCATCAGCAAGTTCTATATCACCTACTATACAGAAACCTTTCTGGGCTAATTTGCCGAGCATGGTTTCGCTGTCAACCGTGTTCTTAGGGCATCCAAGAGAGATAAACCCGACATTGATATTGTTATTTGTATTTCTATTGTTTCTTCGTTTTTTTGCCATAGGCAATAGGATACCAGAAAAAGATTTTTGAGCAAAAAATATCTTACAAAAATTGTTTTCTCTTCTGATTTTCGATTTTTCAAAAGATAAACTTTTAGTGTTTGTTTCTGGTTAAATTGTGAAATTTGGTGTCTTTTTTGGCTTGCCGAACCCTTTTTATTGTGTATAATTCTTGTAAATTGTGTAAAGCTTGCGCTAGAGGTGCGGGTATTTTTAATTAACGTAATATTATTAACTGTTAGATTAATAAGAGGATATGAATATGAGTGCCCCAAAAGGAAATGCGATCGTTAGCCAGTCGGGCGGCCCGACAGGTGTCATTAATGCGTCTCTTGTAGGCGTTATCGAAGCAGCACAGAAATGTGAAAATATTGATAAGATATTTGGTGCTGTACACGCTGTATCAGGTATTGTAAAGGATGAGTTTATTGATCTTACAGATCTTGATGCCGATACTCTTAATTTAGTAGCCGGTTCACCCTCATCAGCTCTCGGTTCAAGCCGTGATAAACCTGATGTAGAATACTGTAAGAATATTATCGAAATATGCAAGAAACGCGGTGTTTGCTATTTCTTCTATATTGGTGGTAATGATTCTGCTAATACATGCAAGATTATCAACGAGCAGGCAGAGCTTGCGGGTTATGAAATGCGTGCATTCCACGTGCCGAAAACAGTTGACAATGACTTGAGGACAACAGATCACTGTCCTGGCTATGGTACAGCTGCTAAATTTGTTGCCTGTGCTGTAAAAGGTGATGACCTTGATAACCGCGCTCTTCCAGGCGTTAAGATTGATGTTATCATGGGCCGTGATGCAGGTTGGCTCACAGCTGCTACAACTCTTGGTCAGGATGCAGAAGATGATGGTCCGCATCTTGTATATGTGCCGGAAGCTCCTGTTTCTATGGAAAAATTCGTAGCAGACGTAAAAGCTGTTTATGATAAGCTTGGCCGCTGCGTAGTTGCAGTAAGTGAAGGTATTCGTGATGCTGACGGCACAACATGGGCAAAGAAGATTGCTGAGAATGTAGAAGTTGACTCGCACGGTAATGTACAGCTTTCAGGTTCTGGTGCTCTTGCAGACTTCCTTGCAGGTCAGGTTAAAGAGAAAACAGATATCAAGCGTGTTCGTGCAGATACGTTCGGCTATCTTCAGAGATCATTTGCTGGTCTTCAGAGTGAAAGCGATGTTGCCGAAGCTCGTGAGACGGGTCGTAAGGCTGTTGAGTTCTCACAGGAGTTCACAAGCGGTTCAGCTATCATGAAGCGTGTTGGTGAAGGTGATAACTATAAGATTGAGTTCGAAAGAACTGAGCTTAAGAATGTTGCTGAATTCACAAAGGATCTTCCAGAAGAATACATCAATGAAACCGGCAACGGTATCACACAGGCATTCAAAGATTACGCAATGCCTCTTTGCGGTTCTCTGCCTAAGACAACTTATCTTGGCACAAGACCAAAGGTATAATCTTGAATCTGTTACTCAGTAAATTGGGAAACAGTAGATATAGATAACAGAACGCAGCTGACGGATTGATCGTCAGTTGCGTTTTTTTATGCTTGATTTTGACTTTAATTTTGCGATAATTCGAACCTGTTTACACTTATTTGCGTAGATTTAACTTTATGAGATTTTTAGTGGAATCATTAAAGTCTCTACGCAGAAAGAGTTATCGTTAGAGTAATTAACAACTTAATCAAGTATTATGGGGGCCTAAAAATGGCTTTTGACATTGAGGAAATAAGCAAAAAAGTTGAAGAGAAAAGCAGTTTTTTAAGTACTCTATTTGGCGAACTTGACAGATTGGTTGTAGGGCAGAGATATATGCTTGAGAGAATGGTTATAGCTATACTCTCTGACGGGCATATACTGCTTGAAGGTGTTCCCGGACTGGCAAAAACGCTTGCTGTCAATTCTTTATCGCAAGCTATAAAGGCTGATTTCAACCGTATTCAGTTTACACCAGATCTATTACCTGCTGATTTGACTGGTACACAGATATTTCGCCAGAGCGATGGTCAGTTCTATACCCGAAAAGGTCCGGTTTTTGCCAATATCATACTTGCCGATGAGATAAACCGAGCTCCGGCTAAGGTTCAGAGTGCATTGCTTGAGTCCATGCAGGAAAAGCAGGTTACTATCGGCGAGACGACTTTCGAACTTCCAAAGCCGTTCCTTGTTCTCGCTACTCAGAACCCTATAGAGCAGGAAGGCACCTATCCATTGCCCGAAGCGCAGCTCGACAGGTTTATGCTTAAAATAAAGATAGATTATCCGACAAAGAGCGAAGAGAGGCAGATACTTGAACGATTCGCAAGCTCAGAACCTGCTCCCTCAATAAACGCTGTTATATCCACTCAGGATATTGTTGATGCACGCGAGCTCGTTAAAATGATTTATATCGATGACAAGATCAAGGATTATATTGTCGATCTTGTGTTTGCTACAAGAAATCCCGATGAATACGGGCTTGATATAGCAAGTCTTGTGAACTTCGGTGCTTCTCCGCGTGCAACTATAGCTCTTTCCGTAGCCGCTAAGGCCCATGCATTCATTAAAGGACGCGGTTATGTGACTCCACAGGATGTCAAAAGCATTGGAATGGATGTTCTGAGGCATAGAGTCATAGTCAGCTATGAGGCAGAAGCGCAGGAAATGACGAGCGAAGATGTGATTCAGAAGATTTTTGACAACATCGAAGTGCCGTAGTATGTATCGCAATCCGAACCTTTACAGGGAGATTGACCGTGCTTGACAAGGAATTGCTGGCAAAGATCAAACAATTGCAAATATACACTTCTCATGCTGTGAGCGCAAGTTTCGCAGGCCAGTATGAGAGCGTCTTCAAAGGCCGCGGTATGCAGTTTGAAGACGTTCGCGAGTATGTTGCAGGCGATGATGTACGTGATATTGACTGGAATGTTACAGCACGTGAAGGTAAGGCGTACGTGAAGCGTTTTGTCGAAGAGCGTGAAATGACTGTTATACTGGCAGTCGATATGAGCGGCTCTGAGAATTTTGGTACTTCAGGCAAATTCAAAAAAGAACTTGCGGCTGAACTTTGTGCGGTACTTGCCTTTGCGGCGAGCCGTAATAATGATAAGGTAGGGCTCTTGATTTTTACAAATAAGATTGAATTGTTCGTACCTCCGAAAAAAGGAGACAAACACGTTCTACGAATAATCCGGGAGCTTCTTGGTTTTGAAGAGAAAGGTATTGCAACTGATATCCCTCAGGCTCTCGATTATATAGCAAGGATAACCAATAAGCGAGCTACGATATTTGTTGTATCGGACTTCATCTCAGATAAAGATTTTTTAAAGCCAATGAAACTTTTGAAGAGACGTAATGACGTAGTTGCAGTTACCGTAAGAGATACAAGCGAAACTAATCTTCCTTCTTGCGGCATAGTGGAGTTCAAGGACCCTGAAAGCGGTGAATTGTTTTGCATAGACTGTTCTAACAAGAAAACGAGGCGGCAATTCGAACTTATGAATGCGAATAGATTTGCCGCGTTGAATGATTCATTTAAGTCTTCCAAAATAGATTGCATTGATGTCGTTACCGATCAACCTTACATACATACTCTAATTAAGTTTTTCAACCTGAGGCGTAAGAGACGATGAGTAATCAGTGTAAAATGTCTACAACAATATTTCTCGCAGTATTGATATCCATAAGCTGCATGGGAGTAACACTTACCGGTTCTGATGATACGGTGAAAGCAACTGCCACTGCAGAAAAGACTGACATAAACTTTTCGGAAAACGTAATTGTTACAATCAACTATGAGCCGCAGGATATAAGAGATGCTTCGATATCATTAACAGATGAAGCTCTTGATGTCAATATTATTGATGAGGCTGCGGGATATCTAAAAGCGGTTATAGTACCGTCAAGACCCGGTGAATTCGAAACTCTCTTGAAATTTGAATATAAGGATAAAGACGATGTCGAGGCCGTTTTCGGTATTGGGCAGCTTAACTTAAATGTTGCTACAAATCTCACTGAAGAAGATATTAAAAACCTGCAATCAGGTGATATATCCTCAATTGTCGATCCAATAGCAAGAACTGAAAAAGTAGAATCAGTACCAGTGGATCCCACGATTTTAATAGCCGCTTGTATTGGAATCCTTATTCTTGCCGGTGGTTTTATTTTTGCGATGCGAAAGAAACGGAAAGTTGTTCAGGAGCAGAAAAAATACGTTGTTTTGCATAATGTTGCTTACCAACTGCTTGATGATCTTAAATTCAAGAATCTACCTGATCTGGGAAAATTCAAGCTATATTACAGTAGTCTGAGTAATATATTGCGGTACTATATTGAATACAGATTTGATATTCAAGCTCCCGATATGACCACCGAAGAATTTCTTGAGCATATCAGGTATTCAGACAGTCTTGCTTCGGCTGACAGAAGCAGTATTGAAAAGTTTTTTCAGATTTGTGACATGGTGAAATTCGCTAAGTTTCAGCCGTCGACTGAACAGGCATTTGAAGCGTTAGAAAGTGTCAGGTCTTTTTTGAGTGATACGGAAGACTATCTTTGCGTTATAGAACAATCAATTGCAGACAAGTACGCAGGAATACTGGAGGGTGACGATGACACTGTTTAGTAATCCGTGGGCATTTACGCTGCTGCTTATAATCCCGGTGGTCTTGCTGCTTTTAAGGTTCAAGTCAAAGGCAACTGTCCGGTTCTCATCAAGTAAGTTTTTTATGAATTGCAGTCCCGGCTGGCGAGTGAGACTCAGGCCTCTGCTGCTGATACTTCGAATAATTTGTATCATTCTGATTGTGATATCAATCGCTCGTCCGAGAAAAGGTACCAAGCTTTCGAATGTTTCAACCGAAGGTGTTGCGATGCAGATTGTCGTTGATCGTTCCGGCAGTATGGACGAGCAGATGGCTTATAAAGGAAGGCAGCTAACTCGTTTTGAGGTTGTTAAAAATGTCTTAGAGGATTTTATAAAGGGCGATGGCGACAAGCTTAAAGGCAGAGCCGGAGACATGATAGGGCTTGTAACGTTTGCCCGTTATCCTGACACTACGTGCCCGCTTGTGCACAGCCACGGCATATTACTCGACTTCATGAAGCAGACCGAGACGGTTAGTGAAAAATCTGAAGAGAATGCTACCGCAATAGGCGAGGCCATCTCGCTTGCGGCCGCAAGACTTGAGAAAGCCGAGCAGCAGATACTTGACAATAATCGCAAGATTGCAAATTCTTCATTAAAGGATAAATCTAAGCCAGATTTTGATATAAAAAGCAAAGTTCTGATACTGCTTACAGACGGTATTAATAATGCTGGAGAGATGACACCCATGCAAGCCGCAGAACTGGCGTCTGAGTGGGGTATAAAGATATATGCTATCGGTATAGGTTCTGACGGTTACAGGAGTTTTGGCGGCATGAGAATACCAATGAGGTCACAACTTGATGAAGCCATGCTGCAAAGTATCGCACAGAAAACCGGCGGTTTTTATGCGCGAGCTGACAGTGCAGAATCTCTTAAGAAAATATATGAAAAAATTGACGAGCTTGAAGATACCAAAATAGAAGCTGTTGATTATTACGAATATGCTGAGAAATTTGAACTTTTCACGTTTGCGGCTTTAATCGTTTTGCTTTGCGAAATAGTGCTGAGCTGCACTCTATTGAGAAAAATACCTTGATGGTTTATTATGGTTAATGTTAACTACTTATTATTATTGTTCATGATCGCGGTTATTATTATACCGGCGTACTGCTGGAGTTTTTATCGCAAGCGCAGGATGCTGAGAGTGTTTGCCGATTCTAAGTTTCACAAGCAGTTAAACGCGAATGTAAGCGTGACCAGGCAGTTATTCAAAGCGTTGACACTGATTGCGATATTCACGCTGCTTGTAATAGCCCTGTGCAGGCCGCGATGGAACCCAACGCTTAAAGATGTACACAGTGAAGGCAGGGATGTTGTTATATTGCTTGACGTGTCACGTTCAATGCTTGCAGAGGATATTAAACCAAATCGCCTTGAAAGAGCTAAGATAGCGATAAAGGATTTAATTGAAAAGCTGCAAGGTGATCGTATCGGGTTGATAACTTTTGCCGGTGATGCGACTGTTAAATGTCCTCTAACGCAGGATTATGGTTTCCTCAAACTTGTACTCTCTGAGATATCGACTAAAAGTACCGGAGTAGGCGGCACGAATCTTGGTGATGCTATCCGAAAGGCTTCTGATGACGTATTTGATAATACGCCAAAAGAATTCAAGGATATAATACTTATAACCGACGGCGATGACCAGCAGAACAGTTTGCCGGTTGAGGCATCATCGGCGGCAGGTGAAAAAGGAATCAGAATTATTGCCGTGGGGCTTGGAAATACAGATCAGGGTTCCAGGATACCAATTTACGATGATGCTGGAAATAAGACTTTTCTGACCTATGATGGGCAACAGGTTTGGACCAAGCTTGATGAGAAAACGCTCAGAAGGGCAGCTCTTGCCAGCAGAGATGGTAAGTATATACCTGTGCAAACCGGAACATTTGATCTTGGTAAGATATATGAGGGCATTGTCGCCAACTCAGAGAAACGAAAGCTTGAAGAGCAGTCAAAAATGGAATATGAGGAAAAATTTCAGATATTTCTTGCCGCTGCACTTATTCTGCTTGTCTCTGAAATGCTTATAAGTGAGAAATGCAAAGAACCTAAGAAATCAACGGTAAAATAAGACTATGAGAGAGAATAAAACAGTTAAAGCAAACAGTCACAATAGCAAGCTATGCATTAAGTTCACCTTGCCTGTAATTTTGCTTCTTGTATCTGCGGCATTCGCCTCTCCAAGAGCAACGGTTGCAGAAGGCAATGAACTCTTCGCAAAGGGTGATTACGAAAACGCTCAGCTCAAATATGAACAGGCTCTTAAAATCGATCCCGATTGTGAACAGGCGATGTACAACCTTGGTGTTGCTCAAATGAAGAATGGCCAAAATGAAGAAGCTGCAGATGTTTTCATGGATCTTGCAAGTAAGACTTCTGACAAAAGGCTCCTTTCCAATGTGCAGCGCAATATCGCGGCAATAAAACTTAAAGAAGGATTTGGTAATATAGAGCAAACACAGGGTAAGGAAGCTATAGATGAAAAGATAGACTCGCTTGATTCGGGAATTGATTATTTGAGCAGAGCCAGGCAGATCTCAGAAGAGTCAAATGATATAGACAAGGGAATTGAGGCTGCACGCCTTCAAAAAGCTGCATTGAAACAACTTAAAAAACAGTTAGAAGAACAAGAAAAGCAACAGCAGCAAAACAAGGATGAGATGAGTGATAAACTTGATGAACTGCAAAAAGAGCAGCAAGAACTATCTGAACAGTCTAAGCAGCAATCTGAACAGCAGTCAAGCGAGGAGAACCAGCAGCAGAAAGACAGTCTTAAACAAAAACAGCAGGAACTAAGTGATGAGACCAGCCAGGCTCAACAGCAAGCTCAGGATACTTCTCAACAAGATTCTCAGATGAAGCAGGCAAATGAAAAGATGCAGGAAGCTATGGAGAAGCAAAAACAAGCTCAGAAGCAGTTGGAAGAAGGAGATTACGAAAATGCCGCAAAATCACAGGAAGAAGCGGCGGAGAAGTTGAGGGAGGCCAGAGAAAGCCTGAATAATGAGCAAGAGCAGCAAAACGAAAAAAATAAAGAGCAACAGAATTCTGAGCAAGGTGAGCAACAGCAAAAAGAGCAACCCAAAGAAGGTCAGACTCAAGCAAATCAAGCTGAATTAGACAAGACTGCTCAGGAGATACTCGAAAAAGAGAAGGAGAACAAGAAGCAGAGGGTGCTGATACGGGCAAGACAACGAGAGGTCGAAAAAGATTGGTAGGTAATAAGGATTTGATCAGTGAAATTATGAAAACTAAAACGATTATATATTTTTTATTGCTTTCAGGAATTTGGATAACAGCTCTTGCAGATTCGGTATCTGTATACGGAAAAGTTGATGATAAGGAACCGATATATTCGGGACAGAGATTCAATTTTTATGTTGTGATTGATGGTGATAATACTCCCGGTACTGTTGATGAGAAGCCGCTTGCTCCCTTTTCCCCTCAAGGGCCTCAGGTGCGGGATGTATCACAAAGCTCCGTTGTTACTATCAACGGCAAGACAACTAAAAATGTTGTAAAGCGATATCTGATAAGCTACAGTCTACAAGCAGGCACTGAGGGCAACTATGTGATACCACCTCTTACCGTTACTGTTGGTGGAGACACTTATAGGACATCACCAGTCAATTTTGCGGTTCAGAAACCTGAGACAACAAATCGGATTGCAATTGAAGCTGAACTTTCAGAAGATAAATGCTATGTTGGCCAGCCAGTTATCCTGACTGTTAAATGGTACGTCTGGAAAGATATTGCAGGTAGAGTTAGCGATTACATGTTCAATGTTCCGGTCTTTAGTGATGCAGATTTCATTATTGAGGATATTACGCCAACCTCAACACCTCCGAATAAAGCGGCCTTACAGGTAAACGGCATAGATGTTCAGGTAAATCAAAGAGCAGTCAAGTATAACGGAAACGACTGCGTTGAAGTTTCCTTCAGCAAAGTCTTAATACCTAAAATAACCGGTACGCTTTCTCTTGATAAAATCGGAGTCCTCTGCAAGATTAATATGAGCCGCAGCAGATTCGGTTTTGATAGAGAATACAAATCTTTTGGAACTGATACTGACAGGCTTACACTTGAAGTGACAGCATTGCCTCAAGAAGATAAACCGGATGGGTTTTATGGACTAATAGGCAACTTTGATATTATGACTGAGGCGACACCAACTGACATTAAAGTCGGCGATCCAATTACACTCAAGATATCTATTGGTGGAAATCCTTATCTCAAACCGGTGCAATGGCCAGAGCTCAGTTCCATCAAAGACTTTACTGATAATTTCATACTCCCATCCGAACAATCAAGCCCTGAGATTGTAAACGGCAGAAAAGTCTTTACTCAAACCATACGAGCCAAGAACGATACTGTTGAGCAGATTCCTGCCGTTACAATTTCTTTCTTTGATACAGAAAAAGGGAAATATGCGACAAGCTCAAGTAATCCGATAAATATTAATGTCTCCCCAACAAAAGTACTGACCCTTTCAGATGTTGAAAGCGGCAATAGCTTTGAATCCGGCAGGACGCTTCAGGCCGTTAAAGGCGGCATTTCGGCAAACTATGTGGGTAATGAATTACTCAAAGACATGTCTTTCTCTCCGTACAAGAAGATCATACATTTTCCCGCTGTAGTTATATGGGGCGGACCTTTGTTTATTTTCATAATCAGTTTTATCTTTAGCTTAACATCACGGGATAAAGATATAAGAGCAGTAAGAAAACGTATGAAAAATGCAGCTAAGAAAGCCCGCTCGGCATTAAGCAAAATTGATTCTGATGGCGAAGGTGCAAAAAAGACTCTGGCTGCGGCGGTAAAGACATATTTTGCGGAAAAATTCGACAAGAGTTCCGGTTCGCTGACTTCGGAAGATTGCAGGCGCATAGTTGAAGAGAAATGTGATGATCACGAATCTGCAGGAAAAATTGCAGAAATAATAGAAAAATGTGAGACTTCAGAATATAGCCTGCTTTCTGTAGAATTTGATAGAGATTGGATAAAAGAGATTATTGCAATCATTGAAAGGATTGAAAAATGCGTTCGATGATATTTTATAGATTATTACCAGCTATATTGTTTTTCAGTACGATTGTGCTTTCTGCTGAGAATGATAGCAAAATAGAAAGTCATGATTTACTTGCTCATGCTAACAAGATATTTTCAGAAGCAAACGATACCCAGAAACCTGAAAGCATTTCGCTATACCTGAAAGCGGCTTCATTGTATGAAAAAGTTGCCCAAAAAGCAGGAATCAACAATGCCAAGCTGTATTACAATATAGGCAACTGTTATCTGCTTGCAGATAATATTGGAATGGCTATATACAATTACAAAAAGTCGGAACGTATTGATTCGACTGATCCGCTTTTACAAAAAAATCTTGCAGTCGCAAGAAGTAAACGCCTTGACAGGGTAGAAGTTGAAATAGAAAGAAAAGTCTTGTCTACAATCTTTTTCTGGCATTATGACTTTTCTACAAAAGTACGGTTTTATCTGGCTCTAAGCTTTTTTGCATTAATCATGCTTCTTGCAACGATAAAAGTCTTAACTCGCACTTTTGGAGGATACTGGCCACTTACAATTGTCTTAGGCTTGATGTTTTTATCGATGACAGCTTCAGTTGTTATTGAAACAGTTGATTCTAAAATACATACTGAGGGTGTAATAATCGCATCAGAACTCGTAGCAAGAAAGGGAGACAGTGAAAAGTACGAAAAGGCATTCAATGAGCCGCTTCATGAAGGAACTGAGTTTGAGCTTATAGAAAAAAGACCGGGATGGATAAGGGTAAGCCTTGTGGATGGCTCTAAGGTGTGGCTTCCTGAAGAAGGATGTCGTTTGCTTTAAGAGATAAGGGCTTATAGTTTAGATGCCTTCACTATGTTTTCTGTATGCAGCGGGGGGCATGCCTGTTATCTTCTTGAATGTCTTTGAAAAATGAAACCGATCCGTAAAACCTGTATCGTAAGCAATCTTGTCAATTGTGTCATCTGTAAGTATAAGCATTTCTATGGATCTTGCTATTCGCCTCTGAGTGACAAATTTTGCGGGAGTTATTCCCACTGAATCAGTAAAATCACGCAAAAAATGACTTGGACTCTTTCCTGAAAGCCTCGCAAGAGAATCGTTGTCAATAGATCCGTTCAGGTTGTTGTCAATGAACTCGAATAATGAAGAGTATTTGCCTGTTGCCGGAATCAATCGATCTAACAGTATTCGTTTTTCATTAGAGATTTTCTTGAAATATTCAAAAAGCAAGCCATATATAAGAGATTTAAGTCTTGTATCAATAATGAATTTATTAAGAGGGTCTTTGTAATTTTGCTCAATAATTGATATTATTTCTTTCCTGTCAATATTGCCGAATTCCATCAGGGAAGGGAATGTTTTCTTGCACAAGAAACCAGTTACTCCTATCAGATCAAAATGTACATAAAAATGTTCTATTTTAAGATTGTTGTACAGTCCCACTTTTTGCCATGCTGGAATTATATATAGGGTGTTCTTTTTAAGGTAATGACGTTTATTATCAGTCTCTAATATCGCACCATCAGAGCTGTTAATGTAAAGTCTCCAATATGTACACAGCATATTGGGATAGTTCCATTGATCATCTATCTCGACAAGTTTACAGTTGAGTATTCTTATGTATATTTCTTCCTGCATAAATATATAATAGCAGAAATATACATATTTTCCAGCAAAACAACCATTTAATCTTTATATTTTACCGCTATCATAAAAAACAACGTAATAATGGTTATTAAAACAGTTAAAGAGGTATGAAATGTCTTATGAACATGGTTGGGCTGCAATAAATTTAGAGATGCCGCCAAGGGTTCCAAGAACCGAATATTCGGCAGAAACCTATCACTTTGATCTGATCAAAGAAGTTACAGGCATAGAGATAAATGACAAAAGCAGCGATATGGAGAAGCTTAAAGCACGCCAGGCCTTTACAAAAGCCTGGAATTATGATTACTGCTTTGGACTTTGGGGCTATACGGTAAGTGAGCTTGGCGATAAGAAGCGAACCCGAATGGGCCATGCCGAATTTGCCGCAAATGGCAGCGATATGGATTCTCAAGTAGATTGTCCTTTCAAAACACCTGAAGACGTCCTAAGCTTCGACCCATATGAATCTTACGGAAAACTTGATAAAAACTGGCTCGTAAAGAATTTTGAGGAAAGTTACAAGTTCAATCTGAATCGCACGCCTGATTGCGTAACATCATCAGGTACTTATTCCACTCTAATTTCAGGTCTGATAAATACTTTCGGCTGGGATATGCTTCTGTTGGGACTTGGAACCGATCCCGTTAGAATGGGACAGGTTGCCAACCGTTACGCGGACTGGATGATGCAGTTTATGGAGGCTTTGGGTGAGGCGGATATACCAATGGTAACCATTCACGATGACATTGTATGGACAAGCGGCCCATTTGTATCTCCTGACTGGTACAGAGAATACGTATTCCCCAATTTCAAAAAAATGTTCGCTCCAATAATCGAAAGTGGTAAAAAGTTAGCATATTGCTCTGATGGAACATATACTATGTTCGTTGATGACATTGCTCAATGCGGCGTAGATGGGTTTATAATGGAGCCGACCACTGACATGGCTTATATTGCAGAGAAATACGGCAAGACACATTTCTTTATCGGCAATGCGGATACAAGGATATTGCTGTCAGGTACCAAGGATGATATACGCAATGAGGTTAAGAGGTGCATGGATATCGGCAAAAATTGTCCTGGATTTTTCATGGCTGTCGGCAATCATATTCCGGCCAATACACCCGTGGAAAACGCATTGTATTACAATGAATGCTATAATGAAATGTCAGTTCGCTAAATAAAATATACAAAACCCCGGAAAGCCGAATGTTTCCGGGGTTTTGTACTTCTGTTTTAAGAGCAAATCTTGCCAACATTTTCTGCGATATAACGAGGCCGATAAGGGAACAAAGACAGATCAGCTTCCTTGGTTATGCCGCTCATTACAAGCACGGTATCAATGCCCGATTCTATTCCAGCAATGATATCTGTATCCATTCGGTCACCTATTATAGCTGTTTCTTCACGTCTGCACTGAAGCTTTTGAAGTGAATGACGCATTATAAGAGGATTAGGTTTTCCAATGAAGTACGCTTGGCGTCCTGTTGCCAGTTCTATGGGCGAAATCAAGGAACGACATGCCGGCGCTATTCCGGTCTCGGTCGGTCCGGTCAGGTCGGGGTTGGTTCCTATCAGCTTTGCGCCGCCCAATACAAGGTTGACAGCCGTTTCAAGCTTATCGTAACTGTAACTCTTCGTTTCACCGACAACGACATAATCCGGCGTTCTGTCGTCCTGTATGAATCCTAAATTGTAGAATTCCTGTGAAAGGGCAGCTTCGCCTATTACATAAACCCTGCCGTTAGGGCATTGAGATGAAAGAAAATTCGCTGTTGCCATAGCCGATGTCATGAAATGCTCTTTTTCCACATCAATTCCAAGACCGCTGAGTTTGTGCTTCAGTTCAAGCGGACTTCTCTCTGAACTGTTAGTCAAGAACAGGAATTCCTTGTTCTCGCTTTTAAGCCAGTTTATAAAGTCCATTGCGCCATCGACAAGTTTTCTGCCGTGGTATATAACCCCATCCATGTCACAGATAAAAGCTTTTTTGTTTCTTATTTCTTCCATTTTATATCTTTCAAGTTTGATGCGTCCAACAAAAGTCATGAAGCGTTAGTTAACCCTTGATCTCTGATTAAACTCGTAGATTTAATCAGCAACGATGTACTTTTGTCGGTTTCGCCAAGTTTTAGTTATTTTTGGCTTTTTTCAAGTGCCTGAGCGAAATCCGCTATCAAATCATCGATATCCTCAATACCAACCGATACCCTGATGAAATCAGAGGTTACTCCGGCAGCTTCCTGTTCCTGCTCGGTCAGTTGCTGGTGTGTGGTTGTTGCGGGATGAACAACCATTGTTCTTGCATCAAGCAGATTCGTTATATGGCTGGCAAGCTTTACATTATTAATGAACTTTTCGCCCGCTTGCTTTCCGCCCTTAATTCCAAATCCTAAAATTCCACCCTGACCTTTAGGCAGATATTTCTGTGCACGTTCAAAATCAGGATGCGACTCAAGCCCCGGATAGTTCACCCAGCTTACGCTTTCATTTGCCTCAAGAAACTTAGCGAGAGCGAGGGCATTTTCGCTATGTCTTATCGCACGCAGCGGCAAGGTAGTAACGCCATGAAGGAACATGAACGCATTAAAAGGTGATAAGCATGCGCCCGTATCCCTGAGAACCTGAACACGCAATTTGATGATAAACGCAATGTTGCCAAATTGCTCATAAAATTTCACACCATGATAACTTTCATCAGGTTCGGTAAGGCAGGGGTATCTGCCTGATGCCCAATCAAAATTACCTGAATCGATAACGATTCCGCCTATGCTTGAACCGTGGCCATCGATCATTTTCGTGCAACTATGAATTACAATATCAACACCATGATCTATTGGATTGAAAAGTATAGGCGAAGCAACCGTATTGTCGCAAACAACTACAACACCTGCTTGATGAGCTACTTCAGCTATTTTTTCATACTCAAGAACATCGTTTTTAGGATTACCAATTGTCTCAATATAAACGATCTTGGTATTGCTATCTATCGCATCTGCAAAATTTTGCGGATCTGAAGCATCTACGAATTTTGCTTTAATTCCCCATTTTTCAATTGTATGCGCAAAAAGCGTGGCTGTTCCACCATACAAAGAACTTGATGTTACAATATTATCTCCCTTTTCGCATAAATTCTGTACTACGCCTGTAATTGCTGCCATGCCGGAACTGAAGGATAAGCCTGCTGCTCCCTTTTCCAGCATCGCTATTCGTTTTTCAAATATCTCACAAGTGGGGTTTTGAAGCCTGCTGTAGATATTGCCAAACTCGCTCAATTCAAAAAGGCTTGCGGCGTGTTCCGTGCTATCGTAATGATACGCTGCTGTTTGGTATAACGGTACATTGGCACTTTTTGTTGTCGGATCAATTTCGTAGCCACCATGAACCGCTAATGTAGCCTGTTTATAATTATTATCTTTTTGCATGATATTTATCTCCTGACTCTATAAGACTATATTTAGCAAAGCTTTGCACAAGGCCTTGTGAACTCGCATGCAACTTCACTAATTCCAAAGCAAACATTATAGTCTTGTTGGATGTTTTTTCCAATAATAATCAAACTGTATGTGCTTTTTTTGAAAAATATTGCATACGCCATATCTTTGCAAGTTAGTTATTACCCTGATTTACATCAATATAAGGAAAACCCTTATTTACAAACCATCCTTATTGAGCAATAATCATATAAATAGTTAATCTTTATAAGTTTGGAGAGAAAAATGGTAGAAAATCCGTTAAGAAGCTTATCGAAATTCGGGCAATCAATATGGCTTGACTATATCAGTCGTCAACTTATAGAAAGCGGTCAGCTTGCCGAAATGATAAAATCGGACGCTCTCAAGGGTATGACCTCAAATCCTTCTATATTTCAAAAAGCCATTTCGAAAAGCACTGATTACAATGAGGATATTGCCGAAATAGTCCGTAATGGCGGAACGCCTGATTCTGCTTATGAATTAATCAGCCAGAAGGATGTCAGGACGGCGGCTGACGAGTTTCGATGTGTTTTTGATGCAACAAACGGATTGGACGGGTATGTCAGTCTTGAAGTCAATCCGCATTTAGCTTACGATACTCAAGCTACAATAGATGAAGCTAAAAGGCTTTGGGCGTCACTTGGAAGACAAAATGTTTTCATAAAAGTTCCATCAACTATTGAAGGTCTGGATGCAATAGAACAGATAATCAGCGAGGGGATAAACGTAAATGTTACATTACTGTTCAGTGTGCCACGATACCGCAAAGTTGTGGATTCGTATTTTTCCGGTCTTGAGAAAAGACTTGAGCAAGGCAAATCTATTGACAGCATTGCTTCTGTTGCAAGTTTCTTTCTTAGCCGCATCGATTCGAAAGTTGATCCGATTTTGTCGAAAATTATTGAGCAGGGCGATGAAAAAAAGGATACAGCTCAAAAGGTATACGGACAAACGGCGGTGTCATCAGCAAAGATCGCTTATCAAGTCTGCAAAGAATTGCATTCGAGCAAACGTTTCAAAAAATTGGAAGTTGAAGGAGCAAGACAGCAGAGATTGCTTTGGGCAAGCACAAGTACTAAAAACCCGGAATTCGATGATGTGAAATATGTTGAGGAGCTTATCGGCTCAAATACCGTCAACACAATGCCTCCCGAAACAGTTGACGCTTACAGGGATCATGGCAATCCCCGGTTCAGGCTTGAGCAGGATCTTGAATTTGCCGACTGGGTATTGCAACAGCATCAGGTATTAGGCATAAATCTCGAGCAGATTTGTCAGGAGCTTGAAGATGAAGGAGTTAAAAAATTTATTAAACCCTTTGATGATCTTATGCATACTCTTAAATCATCAATTGAAAAATTATCGGATTAAATTATTTAGATATTAAGGATTTTTTTGTGGATAACAGACAGTTTTTTTCAAATTCAGCTGACAGTTTCTTGCCTGCAGATGTAGAAGGTTTTGACGCCTTAGCAGAATTGGCACTTGATATACGGTGGTCATGGAATCATTCTGCTGATGAAATGTGGCGTGAACTTAATCCTGATTTGTGGGAACGTACAAATAACCCATGGGTTATTTTGCAAACAGTTTCACCTGACCAAATAGAAAATATAATAAAGACGGATGCATTTCGGGCTAAAGTTGACGAGCTTATCCAAGGCAAACGTCATGATATGGAAACAGATGCTTGGTTTCAGCAGAATCATAAGGACTCGAAACTTAAAACAGTTGCATATTTCAGTCTTGAATTTATGCTTAGTGAAGCCTTGCCTATTTATTCGGGTGGACTTGGCAACGTTGCCGGTGATCAGTTAAAAACGGCCAGTGATCTTGGTGTTCCGGTAGTAGGAGTTAGCCTCTTATATCAACAAGGTTACTTTCGCCAGATGATAGACAAATACGGTAAGCAGCAAGCACTTTATCCTTATAACGATCCAGGTCAGCTTCCAATCACACCTCTAAGACGCAAAGATGGTCGATGGCTTCGTCTTGAAATCAATTTGCCTGGTTATTCAGTTTGGTTAAGAACGTGGCAAGTCCAGGTTGGCCGAACCAAGCTTTACTTACTGGACAGTAATGATCCAGCCAATTTCCCGGCTCTGCGAGGTATAACAAGTGAGCTTTATGGCGGCGGTATTGATATGAGGTTGAAACAAGAACTGCTTCTTGGTATAGGTGGCTGGAAACTACTGAAAGAACTGGGTATAGAGCCTGAAGTTTGCCATCTCAACGAAGGGCATGCTGCCTTTGCGGTACTCGAAAGAGCCAAGGATTTTATGAAAGAAACCGGACATGATTTCGATGTAGCAATGACTGCAACACGGGCCGGCAATCTTTTCACAACACATACCGCAGTGCCTGCCGGATTCGACAGATTTCCACCGTCACTGATTGAGCAGTACCTTGGTTATTATGCCCCAAAAAAACTTGGAATTACAATTAAGGACCTGCTTGCATTGGGAAGGTCTGACCCTGATGATGACAGCGAGTATTTTAATATGGCCTATCTCGCAGTAAGGGGCAGTGGAGCTGTCAATGGAGTCAGTATGCTTCACGAGAAAGTAAGTAAAAAAATACTCAGTCCTCTTTTTGCTAATTGGCCATTGGAAGAAGTACCTGTTGGACATGTGACAAATGGAGTTCATATGCCAAGCTGGGATTGTGACCGCGCAGACGCTCTTTGGACTGAAGCTTGCGGTAAATACAGATGGATGGATGTAACAGAAGATCTTGGTAAAGATATCAGAAAGATAGATGACGTAACTTTATGGAAACTTAGGACCGATTCATGCAAGGACCTCATAGAATATACACGTTTGAGGCATTCGATGCAATTGGAATCTTGTGCAGAGTGTGATCAAATTATTGACAATGCGAAAGAAATGTTTGATCCCAATATTTTAACACTTGGATTCGCCCGCCGCTTTGCGACTTATAAAAGGCCTAATCTTCTCCTTTATGACAAACAGCGTTTCAGGAATCTGCTTACAAATCCTGAAAGGCCGGTACAACTCATAATAGCAGGAAAGGCACATCCTGCTGACAAGGCCGGTCAGAACCTTATAACACAATGGACCGAATTTATTCGTGACCCGCAGATTTCAAAGCATGTTGTCTTCTTAAGTGATTACGATATGCTTTTGACTGAACATCTTGTCGCAGGTGTTGATGTCTGGATAAATACTCCAAGACGTCCATGGGAAGCAAGTGGGACAAGCGGGATGAAAGTCCTTGTAAACGGAGGACTTAATATCTCAGAACTTGATGGCTGGTGGGCAGAAGCTTACAGGCCGGAAGTTGGTTGGGCAATAGGTGATGGACTGGAGCATGAGGATTCAGAGCAACTGGATAAGGATGAGGCATGTGCCCTTTACGATTTGTTGGAGAATGAAGTTATTCCCGAGTTCTATGAACGCAATCAAAATGGTATCCCTGAAAAATGGGTTAATCGAGTCAGGGAAAGTATGGCGACCTTGACACCGCATTTTTCAGCTAACAGAGCAGTAAGAGAATATACTGAAAAATTTTATATATCGTCGGCACATGAATATAGTCGAAGGATAGAAGACAACTGTGCACTTGCTAAGGAAATAGTTGATTGCCGCAAAGACCTTGACCATAAATGGAAAATGTTGAGATTTGGTGAGATGAAAATAGAACCTAAGTGTGATGGATATCTGTTTGATGTGCAGATATACCTTGATAGTATAGACAAGGATTCTGTCAAAATCGAGTTGTACGCTATTGGTCTTGAAGGCCAAGAAAATGAAGTGTATGAAATGTTACCTGTCTCGGAACTTGTAGGCGCTGTGGGGGGATATAATTATCAGGTTGAAATAACTACCCAAAGAAATGCATCAGACTACACGGCACGAATCGTACCGGCGATATCCAATATGTCAGTCCCCTTAGAATGTCCTAATATATTATGGCAGAAATAATGAAGTGAAAGAAAGGAAATTTCAAAATGGAGAATGGGATTAGAAAAGTTTCAGGTGAACCTTTATCACCTGAATTGTCAGACAAAATGCACAGATACTGGCAGGCCGCTAATTATTTATCTGTCGGCCAAATATATCTTTACGACAATGCTCTGCTCAAGCACCCACTTAAAGCAGAGCATATAAAACCGCGGCTTTTAGGTCACTGGGGAACAACTCCCGGGCTCAATTTCATTTATGTGCATCTCAACCGGATCATAAATAAAAATGACATTGACATGATATATATAACAGGCCCAGGTCATGGCGGTCCTGGACTGGTGGCCAATACATATCTTGAAGGTACGTACAGTGAGTTATATCCTAATATTTCGCAGGATGAAGCCGGCATAAAGAAACTTTTCAAACAGTTTTCATTCCCCGGCGGTGTACCAAGCCACGTTTCTCCTGACACGCCCGGGTCAATCAATGAGGGCGGTGAGCTTGGGTATTCTCTTTCGCATGCTTACGGTGCGGCTTTTGACAACCCTGATTTAATTGTGGCTTGTGTAGTAGGTGACGGGGAAGCTGAAACCGGGCCTCTTGCCACCAGTTGGCACTCAAATAAATTTCTCAACCCTGAACGCGATGGCGCCGTGTTACCTATCCTGCACCTAAACGGGTACAAAATAGCAGGCCCCACTGTGCTTGCCCGTATTCCGGAAGAAGAGCTATTCTCGCTTTTCAAAGGCTACGGATACCAACCGTATCTTGTTGAAGCAACTGATACAGAAAGTACACACCAACTGATGGCTGCTACACTTGATACGGTAATCAGTGAAATTCAGGCTGCTCAGAAAGAGGCTCGCGCTAACGGGTACAAAAAAAGGCCGTTATGGCCAATGATAATCCTCAGAACACCTAAAGGGTGGACAGGCCCCGCTGAAATAGATGGAAAACCAGTTGAGGGAACATTCAGGTCGCATCAAGTACCTGTAGCAACTTTGGCAGAAAATAAAAATCACCTTAAAATACTTGAGAGCTGGATGAAAAGCTATGAGCCCGATAAGTTATTTAATGAAAAAGGGGAGTTGATTTCTGAACTTGCAGAGCTTGCACCGAAAGGCCGCAGACGCATGGGGGCGAATCCGCATGCCAATGGTGGCGAGCTGTTGAGAGATCTTAAGATGCCGGATTTTAGGGAGTACGCAGTCAATATAGCCAAACCCGGCAGCGATACAGCTGAGTCGACGAGGGTTATGGGAGCTTTTATACGTGATGTCATGAAAGCCAATATTGAACAGAAAAACTTCCGCATTTTCAGTCCTGACGAAACGGCATCAAACCGATGGGCAGACGTATTTGATGTAACCAAAAGGTGTTTATGCGCTGATATAATTGATATTGATGAAAACATTTCATGTGATGGACGGGTAATGGAGATGCTTAGTGAGCATCAATGTGAAGGGTGGCTCGAAGGTTATCTGCTTACCGGCCGCCATGGGTTCTTTTCTTGCTATGAAGCTTTTATTCATATTGTCGACTCAATGTTCAATCAACATGCCAAATGGTTGAAAATGACTTCAACGATACCATGGAGAAGGCCTATCGCATCATTGAATTACTTGCTTTCATCACATGTATGGAGACAGGATCATAACGGTTTCAGTCATCAAGATCCCGGATTCATTGATCATGTAGTGAATAAAAAAGCCGGAACAATAAGGGTTTATTTGCCTCCAGACGCAAATGCGTTGCTTTCTGTAACTGATCATTGCTTGAGGAGTCGTGATTATATCAATGTCATTGTTGCAGGCAAACAGCCTCAAATTCAATGGCTTGACATGGATTCTGCAATAAAACATTGTACAGCAGGGCTTGGTATCTGGGAATGGGCCAGCAATGACAATGGCTGTGAGCCCGATGTGGTTATGGCCTGTTGCGGCGATGTGCCTACTCTTGAGACACTTGCGGCGGTGCAAATGTTGCGGGAGCAGTTTCCTGAACTAAAAGTAAGGGTAATTAATATAGTTGATCTTATGACGCTTCAGCCTCAAAGCGAACATCCTCATGGATTAAGCGACAAAGATTTTGATGTTTTGTTTACAAAAGACAAGCCGGTTATCTTTGCGTATCACGGCTATCCCTGGCTGATACATCGGCTTACATACAGACGGACAAATCATCATCAATTTCACGTAAGGGGATATAAAGAAGAAGGCACTACAACAACACCGTTTGACATGGTTGTACTCAATGACTTAGACCGTTTCCATCTGGTAGGTGATGTTATAGACAGAGTTGAGTCTTTAGGAGCAAGAGCAGCTTACGCCAAGCAATTCCTGCGTGATAAGCTTCTTGATCACAAAAGTTATATACGGAAATACGGGCAAGACATGCCTGAAATACGCGAATGGAAATGGACATTGAACTGATACGAAAACTGTTAAAAGTTCAATCTTTTGTTGAGTTTCTCAAGTGCATGGTTAAATGAGTTATCAACTTCTGTGAATTTGAGTTTGTTTTTGCTCTTTGTCAAAGGTGCTAACTTGGCGTTGTACATCAGCACAAAATCATAACCAGAGGGAATAGTTGCAAGATTTATGCGGAAAACCTCACGAAGAAGTCTTTTAAGCCGATTTCTAACAACAGCGTTTCCAAATTTTTTACCAACAGAAATGCCTGTTCTGGATATATTCTGATTGTTTGGTGCCGCGAAAACAACTAAAATATCATTACGAACGCAAATTCGTTGAGAGATTATTTCCTTAAAACGGTCATTGGACCTAATTCGTCGATTTTTGCCAAATTTACAGTTACTCAAGATCACCTTGCTAATTAAATCGGTAAAAGCTCAAAAATACATAAGATTTTACGAGACAGTTTTGCTAAGTATAATTATTGCTCGCATTAGAGCAGGTTTAGCGGTATTATACAATGGTGTTGAAAACTGTCAAGTTGAGTTATGTGGGTCATGGGTATATTTAGTCTAATTTTTTCTGGTATTTTGGCATGCGATGGATTATAATTCGTGTCAGTTAAATTTCTATTATAGTGTACTTAAGAAGGATGTATAAGTTTAGTATTTTAAGGTTTTTAGGTCAGTTTCATGAGTGAGAGCGGGTTGCTAAATATACTACTTATAGAGGATAATCCCGGAGATGCAAAGCTGATACAGTATTCATTCAGCAAGTCGCGTTACTCTGAGGATTTTGAGGTCAAGCATTCAAAAGACCTTGCAGATGGAGTAAATCAGCTCAATAACAACCGGTTCGATCTGGTGCTTACGGATCTTGGTCTTCCTGACAGTGTAGGACTTGACACGCTTAAATCCGTTTCTGTCGCTGCCGAAAACATACCAATAATCGTCCTTACCGGGTTGAATGATGAGGAGCTTGGTGTCGAAATGATCAAAAATGGTGCTGCTGACTATGTAGTCAAAGGCCCTGATGTCATGCACTCATTGCCGCAGATAGCCAGATATGCTATAGAAAGAAGCCGTGCTGAAACAAGAATTCTGCGAGAAACCGCAAAATTGTCAGCTATTTTCCTCGGTATTGGTGAAGGAATTGCCTATATAGATTCAGACGATAATGTTATTGAGGCCAATAAAGCAATTACTGGTTTTTTAGGTTTTGTAAGAAACCAGATAATAGGCAAGAATATCAAGGACCTTGGTACAATTTCCAAGCGTCTCCAAAAGCGAATAGCTGAACTTAAAAAGTCGCCAGAACACACAATGAAAGCCTACACTGAAAAACTCAGTGAAGATATGATTGTTGAAATAAGACTTAGTTCTGTATGGCAAAACGATCTCTATACGGGTACTATAATAACAATCATGGATGTTTCTGAACTGGTATCTGCAAAAGAGCAGGCAGAAAATGCCAATAAAGCTAAAAGTGAATTTCTGGCTAATAT
The DNA here is from genome assembly GCA_044440125.1 of Sedimentisphaeraceae bacterium JB056. GTDB lineage: Bacteria > Planctomycetota > Phycisphaerae > Sedimentisphaerales > Sedimentisphaeraceae > JBITAJ01. Next base: position 51,802 of record JBITAJ010000008.1, read on the forward strand.
GAGTCATGAAATCCGTACGCCAATGAATGCGATTATTGGAATCTCCAATACTCTTCTGAAGTATGATACAGATAACCTGCTCGAAAAACAGATTGAAGGCGTCAAAATTATAAACGAAAGTGGTCAACGCCTGTTGCTGCTTATAAATGACATTCTTGATCTCTCAAAAATTGAATCCGGTAAGCTTGATATTAATCTTGAAGTATTGCCGCCACAAAGTCTTGTAGAATCGCTCAGAAGTGTCGCTACCGCCATGAGTCACGACAAAGGCATTCAGTTTATATTAGAAATAGATGATGAATCTTTACCCTTGATGGTAGCCTCTGACAAACAGAAAGTAAGTCAGGTATTATTGAATTTGGTTGGGAATGCAATAAAATTCACAGAAAAAGGGTTTGTAAAATTAGCCTTATCGGCCAAAAAGGATATGCTTTGTTTTGAAGTAGTTGATACCGGCGTTGGTATAAAAGGCGAGGATCTGGCAACTATCTTTGATGAATTCAAACAAATTGACAGCTCTATGACTAAGCAATACGCTGGGACCGGTCTTGGCCTTGCTATATGCAGGAAGCTAATTGAGATGCTTGGCGGTCATATCAGTGTAGAGAGCGAATGTGGTGTAGGAACTACATTTTCATTTGTTTTGCCGATAAACACTGAATTTGTAAAGGAAAATAAACCGAAGACAACAATTTCCAGTACGCAGCAAAAAATCCTGAATCAAACAGGCAGCATCAAAAGACCTGACTTGCAGAATAAGCCCAAGCCTATTGGTTCTTCGGCAAATATTAAAAAAGCTCAATCAATCAAAGACGAAACAGAGTTCAAAGCTCAATCGCATAAATCTCTGGTTCTTATTGCGGAAGATAATAAGTTCGGCCGAATGACAATGAAGATGATGCTCGAGAAAGATTACAATCTGACTTTTGCTGAAGACGGTAAGCAAGCAGTTGAAAGATACATAAACGATAAACCGGATATTATCTTGATGGATATCATGATGCCTGTCATGGATGGTGTTGAGGCAATGCACAAAATATCTGAATGCAATGGCGGCAAACTTCCAATACCGGTTATTGCCGTAACTGCGAAAGCAATGAAGGGTGACAAAGAGTCACTGATAAATGAGGGATTCAGCGCATATGTGTCAAAGCCTATTGACAGAGTTGAACTTTCAGAACTAATACAGATGCATTTGAAAAATTAATATGATATTGCGAATAACATACTTTACAACTACTGCCGCAATTCTCTCAACTATAATACTTATAGTTCTTACACATATCCCCGAGAATCATATTTCATATTATGTAAAATCTCATGACAAGCAGTTGCATTATACGGCCTACCTTATGGTATCATTTCTGTATGGCATATCTTTTTCACAAAGAGGCTGGAGAGGTCTGCTGGGATTAATACTGGTAACTCTGGCAATGTGTGCGTTAGGTGCAGTTGATGAGTACAGCCAGCAGTACTTTGACCGCAGGACTGACATCAAAGACTATTACGCCGACCTATGGGGTATATTTACAGGGGTATCAATTGCAACATCACTATGGTTGGTAAAAACAATTTCAAATTTTAGAGTAAAGATCAATATATCGAGATAGGTGTTTCACCAAATGAAGTCTAATAGTACAAACAGATTATTTTCAGTGCTTTACAAGCAGACTTTAGATCAGTATGCTGATTTTCTCGCTCTGTGTGATAATGAAAAGAGTTTGACGTATATTGATCTGGACAGAATTTCCGGCAATATTGCATGCTATCTGAAAAAACAAAATATAAAAGAAAACGATATCGTTGCAATCTATTCAGACAGAAGCATTGAATTTATCGCATCTGTTCTTGCGATTTTCAGACTTGGTGCTGCTTACGTTACAATCGACACCAGTTATCCGCAAAGCAGAGTCAATTTCATTATTGAAGACAGTAAGGCTAAGGTTGTTCTTAAAGCTCCAGACGCGGGGGCTTTATCCTTTAATGATGCTGAAGTTCTTGAAATTCATATAGATGAGTTGAATTCTGAATACGAGCAGTTTGATTCACTTGAAAAGCCTCAGAATCTCGCCTATCTGATCTATACCAGTGGTTCTACAGGTACACCAAAAGGCGCTATGGTCAGATATGATAATTTCCTGAATACAATTTGCTGGCAAAAAGATTTCTACTCTATAGTACCAGATGACAGAACTTCATGGATTGCAAGGCCCGCATTTGACGCTTCTCTTTTTGAAATATGGGCATATCTGATCTCAGGTGCTTCTATCGCGATTCCAGACAAAGAATTACTTTACGAACCTCCACGATTACTTGATTGGATTAATCAAAAACAACTGACAATATGCTTTATGCCAACTCCACTTGCAGAGAGCTGTCTTGAAATTGAGTGGCCGCGGGAAATTAGCTTACGATACCTTTTCTGTGGCGGAGATGCACTTCGAAAATATCCTGACCCATCAATGAAATTTAAGATGTACGATCATTATGGGCCGAGCGAATGCGCTATTGTAACTAGTATTGCGGAGATCAAGCCGCTTAAGGAAGGAGAGTCGTTGCCTCTTTATTCTAATATTGGTTTTCCTATATCAGGCAATAAAATGCACGTAATGACTGATAATATGGAAGAGGCTGAATCTGGAGAGATAGGCGAAATATGTATAACCGGCAAGGGGGTCGGAAGCGGGTATCTCAATAATAAAGAACTTACTGCTGAAAAGTTCATTGAGAATCCGTTTTCCAGTGACAAAAATTCACGAATGTATCGTAGTGGTGATCTTGGAAAGCTCCTTGAAGATGGTACTATTGAGTTCCACGGCAGGATAGACAGGCAAGTCAAAATCAGGGGACACAGAATAGAGCTTGGTGAGATAGAAAACCAATTGCTTTCCCATGCTCTTGTAAAAGATGCAGCTGTAGTTGCTTCAGAAGGAGGGTCAACACAGAAAAAGATAGTAGCCTTTATTGTTTCTGAAAGCGGAGAATCTGCTGATCTTGCAACAGAAGCCAAAAGGTACCTCTCTGACAAGATAGCTGCATATATGATGCCCACTCAGATCATAGAGACTGAACAATTGCCTATGAGCATAAACGGTAAAATTGACCGACTTGCTCTTTCAAAAATGGCTACGACAGGACAAACGGAAGCACCCCAAATGCTTCCTAAGAAAGCTACCAATGAAACTGAAGAAGAAATATTAAATATCTTCAAAGAAGTAATTGCCTGCAACATCAACATTGGGCCGGATGATAATTTCTTTGATATGGGAGGCGATTCGCTGAAAGCAGGCAAGGCTGTTGCGTATATTCGTAAACAGTTTAATATTGAATTTTCTGTTCTGACTTTTTTCAGCAACCCAACTGCAGCAGAAACCGCAAATATAATAAGATCGGCTTCAAAGAACAAAAGTGACATCATTGCCATAGATGATATTGAAAGAGACGATGATATCGCTGTCAGCCAGGGACAGATGCACATGCTCCTGCTGAATGACATGTCGGATGATAATTCTGTTTGCAATATTGTAACGGTTATGGATATCGATGGTTTTGTTGACAATACAACACTTGAAAATGCGATAAATCAATTAATCGATCGTCAGCAAATGCTGCGAAGCAGGTTTGTGCTTTCTGATACCGGTTATAATTTAGTGATAGAGGATGAGCTTCAGTGCCAGTTGGATTATCAAGATATTATCCGTGTAAGAGCAGAAAATAAGCCGGATCGGATTGAGAAGATAATAAAAAAATATTCTCATACCAATTTTGATATGCATGAAGCTCCTCTATGTCGATTTGTACTTATTCGCATAGAAGATACTCATTTCAAGCTTGTCTCTGTTTTTCATCACGCTATTGGTGATGGATGGTCTATGGGAGTATATGTAAAAGAACTGCTCTGCATATATGAATCTCTTGCGAAGGGGACTAAGCTTAAGCTTGAGCCTTTACAGGCACAGTATCCCGAATATATAAAATGGTTTAGAGAGTGGCTAAATTGCCCTGAGGCAAAAACACAGCTTGAGTATTGGCAGAAACAGCTTGCTGATGGCAACTTTGCATTAGACCTTAACAACGCGAATCCTCGCACGGATACCTTGACATTTAATGGTTCAAGAGAATACTTCAGCTTGCCGGAAGATGTAACTGTAAAACTGGAAGAAATATGCCATAAATATGGTGTTACAATGTATATGGTTCTTTCTATTGTCTATGCTCTTACGCTTAGATTTTTCAGTGGACAGGATAAGTTTATAATAGGCTCTCCTGTTGCAAACAGAATAATCCCTGAGATAGAAAACATAATTGGTTTGTTTATAAATTCAGTTGCCGTTAAATTTGATTTTGGAGGAAAATTCAAATTTACAGATATACTTGCTGAAACCAAGAAAACGGCACTTGAAGCTTTCGAGAACCAAAATATACCGTTTGAGATGGTCGTAGACAAAGTTAAGCCAGCCAGAGACTCATCACGTCATCCAATTTATCAACACTTGTTTATTTATCAGAACGCCCATGTCTCCTCAGGTTATATGAATGGTTTGAAGATACGTTTTGATGAGATAGGAAGCGACAGTGCCAAGCTTGATCTTACGCTTGATGCAATGAAAAGAAATGATATCATCGAATATTACTTCGAATACAATACCGATATTTTCAGTAAAGATTCAATAAAACAGTTTGCGGACAAATTCTTTGAATTTGCAAGCCAAATAGCAGAGAACCCTCTCTTTGAAATTGAGTCCAAAGAGGCTGGAATTGAAATTACGTCAAAAATTGCTAAACAGGAAAAAGAAGTTGAAATATCTGGCGAACTGATCATTCAAGAAAATGATGGTCTTTTAAGTGATGAGTCTGTTGCAGAAGTTTTAACCGAAGATCAGTGTGAAGCTGCAGTTGAAAATGAAATAGTAGATGACGATGCCTACGTAAAAAAAATGAGTTTTTGGGTTACTCATCTTGAAAATTCAGAGGAACCGCTAATACTTAAAAACGCAAAACCTCGTCCGCAAAAAAATAATTCCAATATTTCCGTATTCGAATACAGTTTTCCTGATGAAATATATTCAAGAATAAAAAGCATGTCTGATTCTGATAATTGTTCATCATGGGATATAATACTTGGAGCTTACGTTGCCTTAATGTATGAATATAGCGGGCAAAAAAATATTGTGATTGGTGCTGATATACCTAATAAAACCTGCAATGAAAATATCAGCAGTGATATAGGGAATAATGTTGCATTGCATTTTAAAATAGATTCTCAAATGAGCTTGGCTGACATACTCGAGCAATCGAAGGATCTTTCATCGCAAGCGAAAAAAAATCAATTGCCATTTGATATGATTGTCAAAAAACTGATTTCAAATCCTCATGAATCTTACCATCCAATTTTTCAGTACATGCTGGTTTGCGAAGACCCAAAAAGCAGCCGTGAATATAGTTCCAAGCTTGACCTGTTAACCCGGATAAGCCAAACAGAAGACAGTTTTAAAATCGCGTTTAACTATAATTCTGATATCTTCACAGAAGAAGCAATAGAACTTATGGCCGAGCATTTTGCTGATTTGCTTGATTTGTTTACTGTAGATTCACAAAGAACTTTTGACCAACTACCTGTATTTGAGCCGCAAATCTGCTATATTCCGACTCTTACACCTCCTGATGATACAGAGTTTGATTCTGTTGTCGACCGGTTCCTTGAACAAGCTTCGGATACTCCGGGGAATCTGGCTCTTAAAGATACGCATAAAAGTCTTGATTATAGCCAGCTTGAACATGTGACAAATTTGCTTGCGATTGAATTAAACGCGAAAAATGTCAGAGGCAGCTATGTCGGTATTCATTGTGGCAGAAGTCTTGATTTTGTAGTATGCGCTTTAGCCGTTCTCAGAGCTGGAGCCGGGTATGTTACGCTTGATACTGATTATCCAACTCAGCGTCTTGATTTTATGATAGAGGACGCAGATATTAAAATAGTGCTAAAGACTTCAGAAGTCAAATCTTCTATCTCTGCCAGAATTGACATTATAAATATTGATATCAATCTCCTTCTTCAACAGCCCAAAGCAGAGCCTGTATTCGTCGGAATCTCAGGGGAAAGTCCTGCTTATGCTATCTATACATCGGGCTCAACAGGAAAGCCAAAAGGTGTTGAAATACAACATAAAAATCTGATTCATCTTATAAATTGGCAACTTAATTATTACGATATTACCCCCAACGATAGGGCGAGTCATTTAGCAAGACCAAGTTTTGATACATCTGTCTCTGAGATATGGCCATACCTTGCTTCTGGTGCTGCGGTTATAATTCCAGATGAAGACATCATACTTAACCCTCCCCGTCTCATCGAATGGATAGATCAAAACAGTATCACAATATCGGACATGACTACTCCGCTTGCCGAAATAGTAATATCAGAACAATGGTCAGATCAAACTTCTCTACGAATACTTAAAACAGGCGGCGACAGGCTTCATAAGAGGCCACCAAAGAATCTTCCATTTGAGTTTATAAACGAGTACGGTCCTACTGAGTGTACCGTAATAACGACTGCAGGTATTGTTGAGTCTGAAAGTCAAGATAAGTCTGCACCGGATATTGGATGCCCAATCGATGGAGCATCAGTTTATATTCTTAATGAAGAGCTTGAACCAGTAGATGAAGGACAGGAAGGCGAGATTTTCATTGGCGGTGACGGAGTTGCTAAGGGATACATAAACAGACAGGAACTTACGAAAGAAAAGTTCTTGCCAGACCCATTTGCGGAAAAATGCGGAGCTAAAATGTATCGAAGCGGTGATCTTGGCCGTTTTCTGCCGGATGGTAATATTGAATTTATCGGCCGGTCTGACTTCCAGGTTCAGATTCGCGGTTTCAGAGTCGAGCTTGGTGAAATTGAAAATGCGATCATTTCCTCTGGAAAAGTTCGTGAGGCTGCTGTTGTTGCATTGGAACAATCAGGTAACACGGTAATTAAAGCGTATATTGTATCTGAATCACCAGATGGTCAGGTTCCCTCTGGATTACTTTCTTATCTCAAACAGAACCTTCCTGACTACATGGTGCCATCGTCTTTCTTTCTGCTTGGTCAGTTACCGCTGACAGCTAACGGCAAAGTTGACCGCAATGCTTTGCGATATTTTGACTGCAACAATGAGAATTTTCAACAATCTCAGAAAACACAGAAGGCTTCACCTCGTAATCATATAGAACAGGTTTTGCATGACATATGGAAAGAACTTCTGGAAAAGGACGATATCGGAATCTATGATGACTTCTTTGATATTGGCGGTCACTCACTGTTAATAATTCGAATGGCCGGAATGCTTGAGAAGCACGGCTTCAAACTTCGTGTTACAAAAATATTCGAGTATTCCAAGATTGCCACCCTTGCAAGTTACCTCAAGTTCGGTGACTCAAATAATAGCGGAACCTCACATGAAGAATTAGTTGTATTACGCAAAGGTGAAAATAATCGCTTGCCGCTATTCTTTATTCATACAGTGGAAGGAGATATGCTCTTCTACTCCAACCTTATCGGTTACATGGATAAATCGCAGCCTTGTTATGGAATACTTGACAGAGGCATATTTGATGCTGATAAGAAGATAAAAACCATTGAGGAAATGGCCAAACATTACACTGACCTCATTATTCAACGACAACCGCAAGGACCATACATGCTTGTTGGTTATTGTTTTGCAGGATTCATAGCTTATGAGATAGCAAGAAATCTCAAGTCAATGGGCAAAAAAGTCAAATTGCTTGGTGTTATAGAAACTCCTGTATGCAATGTGCCGTTAAACTATCTGCCATACTATGTTCAAAGATTTAAGCATATAATTAAGTTTTTACCTGTAAAAATCAAAGAATTAATCAATAGAGAGGCTAAGCTGATAGATGAGTATGAAATAGATGATGGATTTATATTTGATGTGTGGGAAGGTGTTTCCAATGACAACAAATGGCTTGAAAATATGAGGCGTACACATAAGAGCAATATGGAATCGACCGAGACATATATGTTTAAACCATATGACGATGAAATTGCTTTGTATATTGCTAATAAACGCAAGATGTGGCGTTCGAAAGGTAAAGACCTTGGCTGGGCCTCATTAACAAAGAAAGTTGACATAGTGGAGGTAGAGAGCCTTCACAAAGATATTTCAATGCCGCCTCATATTGAGACCATTGCAACCGACATAAAAGCGAGGATAGATGTCATCACACAAGGACTTTAGCATTCTTTTGGCTGATAGACTTAGAAGTATACTTCCAGACGGTATTATTTCGGATGTATGTCCTGTTGATAATTATGGTTATTTGTTGTCCGGAACCGAATTGAAACAAAGCAAAAATTATAAACTGAAAAGGTTATCACAGTTTTCTACAGGAAGATATCTTACCAAAAAGGTTCTCTCTGTCTTAGACGTTGAATCGGACTCTATCTCAAAATTATCTTCCGGGGCTCCAGAATGGCCGCAAGGTATAGTTGGATCGATTTCTCACACTGACAGCTACTGTCTTTGTGCCATGGCTAATCAGCCGACAGTACGTTCTTTAGGAATTGATCTCGAAAGAACAGGGCAGCTTAGCTTTGAGGATGCACACCTGTTTATGTCTGATAATGAGTTAAATGAAATAAAATCAGCAAATAATCCCTCGATTATGCTGACTGTGGCCTTTAGTATTCGTGAGTCTGTTTACAAATGTCTTAATCCTATATACAATAAGTGGATAGATTATACTGATGCAAAAGTTGAATTTCACAAATATTCAGACGCAAACAAGCTTGATGTAACCGTAAAGGGTTACGAAAATCTCGCATTACTTAAGTGCCGTTTTGCTATAATTGATGATATGGTGATTACTTCAGCAGTCATGCTCAAATAAACCGCAGTCCGTATTGCGATTTTGGACTTGCAATACTATGCAAAGATAGTCATAATATATCAATAGAGTATGTTAATTCTTAAATTGCACATTAGATAGGAAATAATGAAATGATTATATTGTTTGTCTGCAATGCTAACGCAAGCAGAAGCCAGATTGCAGAAGCATGGTTTAATATTTTAACAGCCGAAAATGATAAGTTTTGCGCATGTTCAGCTGGTATAAAGCCCACCGAAAAAATAACCGGAAAAACTTTAGCGGTAATGAACGAAGTAGGTATCGATATATCTGATAATTTCCCCAAAGCCGTTGACTATTTCGGAGATACAGAATTCAACTATGTTGTAACTTTAAGTGATGAAGCAAAAGAAAATCTTCCAGAACTTCCTGGTAAGCCAATGCTGATTCATACACCTGTTGATGACCCATTTGAAGTTATCGGCACTGAAGATGAAATGTTAGAAACATACAGGGAAAGTAGAGATTCAATAAGAATACTCGTAGAGTCTCTTATTGCACAACTGAGCATGGGAAAATAATCTATAATTTGTTTTGAAGATATAAATGTTTACAGGTTTAGTAGAAAAAATAGGTACCGTTACAAGTCTAAGGAAAAGCGGCAACGGAATGATAATCAGGATTGACGTTGGCGATCTTTCCAGGAATATTTCAATTGGTGACAGTGTCGCGGTAAATGGAGTTTGCCTTACGGCGACAAGCATCTCAGGAGTAAATGTAGATTTTGACGTAAGCCTTGAAACTTTGAACAGTTCAACAACCGGAAGCCTCAAAAGTTCAGACAAAGTCAATCTTGAACTTGCAATGAGCGCAAATGGCAGATTTGGTGGACATATTGTACAGGGGCATGTTGATGGCATTGGTATTGTAAAAAACATCAAAGAGTCTAACGGTTTTTATGAACTCTCGGTATCTTTGAACAACGATATGATGAAGTATATAGTCAAAAAGGGTTCGATTTCAGTAAGTGGAATAAGCCTTACGATTGCATCGGTCTTGGATGACGGTTTCACAGTGGCAGTTATACCTGTGACGTGGCAAGATACAATCCTGCAATATATGAAGCCCGGCGATAAGGTTAATATAGAAGCAGATCTTATAGTAAAGACAATACGTGCACAATTGACGCAAATGCTCCAGGACGACAGCGGTAATAATAATTCTTTGACTTTAGATAAACTTAAGCAAATGGGTTTTTGTTAATGGTGTTTCATAAAAATAGTGTAATAGGCATAACAATGGGTGACCTCAACGGCATAGGCCCTGAGATTATCGTCAAAGCGTTAAGTGATCCATATATCCGCTCAATGGCAGAATTTGTAATATACGGGACCGAATCGCATCTTCAGTCTGCAGCTAATAAATGCGGTATTGACAGATTCTGGGTTAGCCAGCCTTCGGAAAAACTTGACACTGATTTGGTCAAGGGCGTTGTACTGGCGGATTATCAGTTTGAATATAAGCCAGATATAAAAAAACCTGACAGAGAATCAGGTGAGGCATCTCTTAAGTTTTGCAATGATGCAATTGATGCGGCTTTACGAAATGACATAGATGCAATAGTAACTGCTCCAATAAATAAACTAAGCTGGAAACTCGCAGGAGCTAAATGGCCCGGTCACACGGAGCTTTTAGCAGAAAAGTGCGGTACCGACCAAAAGGCTATGATGTTTGTTGCAGGCAAAATCAAGCTTGCATTAGCTACTATACATGAAGCATTGTTTGATGTTAAGCACAGACTTGATATTGCAAGCGTAGCAAATAGCATAAGACTGCTTAACCAAGCCTTGATAAATTATTTTGGTATTAACAAGCCCTCAATCGCAGTGGCAGCTTTGAATCCTCATGCCGGTGAAGAAGGGCGGTTTGGCGATGAGGAATGCACTATAATTTCACCCGCGATTGAACTTGCGAGAGAAGAGGGTGTAAATGCTTCTGGTCCGTTTCCTGCCGATACTCTTTTCCTCAAAGCAAGCAGGGGAGATTATGACGGAGTTGTCGCAATGTATCACGATCAGGGGATGATTCCGGTGAAATTAATGGCATTCGCTGACGCCGTAAATGTTACAATCGGACTTCCGATACTTCGTACATCCCCGGCGCACGGTACTGCATTTGATATTGCCGGAGAATCAATTGCTGATGCCTCCAGCATGAAGAGAGCGATAGAAGTGGCAGTGAAAATGGCAATTTTGAGGGGGAAATACTAATGCAAACCAAGCAGCAGATACAGCAAATACTTGCAAGTATTGGAGCCAGACCGGATAAAAAGCTTGGTCAAAATTTTCTTATAGATATTAATCTGATTAATTTTCTGCTTGATAAAGCGTGCATAAAGCCAAAAGACACGGTTTTCGAAATAGGCTGCGGCACAGGAACGCTTACCGAAGGTCTTGCAGAAAGGGCCGGCAGGGTTATAGTGGTTGAATACGACAAATTACTTTCTGCAGCAGTCGCAAATATGTTCTCAGATATAGAACATGTTACTATCATAAATGGTGATGCTCTTGACGGCAAAAATTCAATTAATCGACAAGCAATTGAATTAATAAGTGAAAGCCAGAAAAATCTTGGCGGCAGAGTATTGCTGGTTGCAAACCTCCCATACAATATAGCGGCCTCTGCCATGATGAATCTGGTAACAGCCCCCCCAATAGCTGATGAAATGTATGTTACCATACAAAAAGAAGTAGCTCAAAGGATGGCTTCACGTAATGGTGACGAACTTTACGGCATACTGAGCGTAATTATGGGGGCAACTGGTAACGTAAAAATATTGAAAAAGCTTGGTCAAAATGTTTTTTGGCCTGCACCTAAAATAGACTCTGCAATGGTTCAGTACATTCGTGACGAAGATAAAATATCAAAAATATGCGACATTGATGTTTTCAGGCAGGTAGTGTCGCTGTTTTTAGGCCACCGCCGGAAAACTCTTCGTGCGTGTACTAAATTAGCAGACCAAAGACTTGGCGATATTGAAATATGGCCTCAGATTTTTGAATCTTCAGGGATAGACTCACAATTAAGGGCTGAAAAATTACCGCCTGAGGATTTTGTTAAACTGGCTAACACTATTGTTGCCTTGGCTTCTTCGGTATAGAAATTAATTTATACGAAAGGATGTAAGGATGTCTTACAAACGTTTTACTGCGATAGTGATACTTTTTGTTCTTGCAACTGGATATATGGTATCTGCTTCAGAGCAAATTCTTGGAGGTAATTTGTGGGGCGGTCTCAGTATAAAGAATATCAAATACAATGCACCTCTGGAGATAACAACTCAAGATGCATTACCGACCGATCCTTACACTATTGACCATCCACCAATCATTGGTTTTGTGCCGTATATTGCTATTTCTTTTACAGATGAAAATCTTGGTGATACGAGTTATGACGCTCAACAAAAACTTTCTTATGTGGGTACAAGTCTCGTTGCAAATCCTTCTGCTAATTTTGGTATAGGCATATTTGATACAGGAGCGTCTGCTCATGTTATTGGCTATCAGACTTCGCAGTCTCTTGGTCTCAGTGGTGATTATCTCACTTCCAACATAATGACTATTGGGGGCGTTTCAGGCTTTGTTGATACTTATGTGAGTATGCCGATTGGCGTATTTTTCAGTGGCCTTGATGCTATAAATCAGACAGATGGTTCACTTGATATTTCAAGCACTTGTGGACAGTCAAACGTTTCTGTTGTTTCAGGCATGCAGCCCTATGCGGGGGAGCCTGATTTACCAACTGTTATCGGCTGTCCAATGTCTGTTTTCTACGATGTTTCAATAAACAATGACAATCCTGTTGTTATCAATAAGGAGGGGAAAAGGTATAAATCTCCCTCATTGACTGTTTACGATCAGGGTGATTTATCTTCACCTACTTATTCAAATGTGATACCGCTTGAATTGAGACCGCTTGGTGCTTTGTCTGTAACCTATACTTTAAGCTATGAAGACATTTTGAATGGCGGCTTAGATTTTAAGCCAGGGTCGCCTTCAGTAATAACCGGCGTCGGTTCACAAAGTCTCTACTTTGTTCATGCTGTTGATTTGGAACATAATGGAAGCTTGGCATTCGATAAAGACAGGTTTATGTTCGACACTGGTGCACAGAGTACACTGATAGGTTCAAGGGTTGCTGCTCGCCTTGGTCTTGACCCTTCTTCGCCTGACTTTGAGATACAGGCAATGGGTGTCAATGGTCAGATCGTCAATCTGCCGGGATTTGTAATCGATTCTATTACTATTCCTACATTAGGAAACTGGCTGACATTTACCAATGTTCCAGTGGCATTGCTTGATGTAGCATCGCCGGAGGGCGGTACACTTGACGGCATAATTGGAACAAACCTCTTGAATAACTACAATATGGTATTGAGGGGCGGTGGAATGATGCTCCAAGATGACCCATATATAGAATTCGAACCGCGTCAGACCTCTTTCATATTAGGCGATATTGCTCCTTTAGATAATCCTGATGGACAAATTGACGAGCAGGATTTTCTATTGCTTGCATCATACTGGCTCATGGAGCCGACGGACCCATTATGGAATCAGGATATAGACATTGCTCCATGGCCGGTACCAGACGATATAATCAATCTTGAAGATTTTGCGGCCTTAGCTTCAAAACTATAAAAGGCGTTACTCGCAATTTTGAGCAGCATCCTCAGTTTCGGGTTCAGCCTTTGCTTCTTCTGCTATTGCTGCATCAATATGTTTTTTTACATCGCAGGGCTCTTCATCGTTGCAATATAATGCTACGGCAAGATTTTCTGCCCAGTACTCTATTGTCATTTTAGCTCTCGACCATTTGTCAAGATTATCATCAGCAATAGCCGGTCTTTTAAGTATCATTGAAATCAGTGTTTTATCAGTAAGCGAATCTGATATCCGAACTTCAAGACAGGGGCCTACAAAGTCTTCATAACCCGATTCCATATAGGCTTGCGAAGAATCTTTGCAGTAAAATAATCTTGAACTCAAAACAGCTGTTTTTTCACCATTTTCTTCAGCTATATCATATTCTGACAAAACAACTTTTCTAATCGAAAGGTCTACATATTGCCGTAGATCTTCAATAACTCGCTGGCTTGGTTTTGTTAGCGAAACATCTACCGTATTAACTTTTATAGCCTTGTAGCCGTCAAGAGGGGTGCTTGATGACTTGTAGATCAAGGTTGTTTCATCACTCCTTTCAAGCCTTGTATAGTCTTTAAGCAAACCGCTTTCAATAGATTTTTGGCATCCCATACCCAAAACAGTCATTAAAATAATAGACATCCATATCTTTTTCATAATCCACTGTTCCTTAACTCAAATAATATATTTTCCTACTGACTTTCTATTTCCTCTTCATCTTTCTGTGCATCCAAGCTTAGCGGTTCCCAGCCGCCTCCTGTTGCCTTATACAATGAAACTAAATTCTGCAGCAAGCTTCCACTGCTTGATGCATATTCATCCTGCTGTTCAAAAAGCGATCTCTCTGTATCCAGTACATTCTGGAAATCAGTAAGTCCGCTTTTGTATAATTCGTTAACCAGCCTGACGGACTCCTTTGCCGCAAGAACTGAGCTTTTGAGTATATTCTTTCGTTCACTTTCCTTATTGTATGCTATCAGAGAATTTTCTACGTCTTCAAGAGCATTTAACACGGTTCTTTTGTATACCAGTAACAACTCTTCTGTTCGCTCTTTTTCAAGAAGTATGTTGTTTCTAAGCCTGTCGCCATTGAATAAACTCCAGTTAATTGAAGGGCCCCAAGACCATTTCCTGCTGTCATCATAGCCAAGGTGCTTCAGTTGAGTTCCTTCAAATGCAAAACTTCCTGATAATGAAAACTTAGGATAAAGCTCTGTTTCTGCCACGCCTACTCTCAAACTTTGCGCATAAAGCCTTCTTTCGCTTGCTCTTACATCAGGCCGTCTTCTTACAGAATCAACCGGTACGGCCAGTTTGATAAGCAAGCTTGGTTCCGGCAAATCCTTTCTACTGGTAATTTCGTCCAGCAAATCTTTAGATTTTTCACCAAGAAGGGTGGCTAAACGGTTTATTGCTTGATTTATCTGTATTTGAAGTGACGGTATTGACGATTGTGTTCTCGAAAGATTGAGTTTTGCCTGCTGGACATCTATCTGCGGAACAAGCTGTGCATCGAATCTGTCTTGCGTCAACTCCAAAGTATCACTTTGAGATTTGACATTCTCCCTTGCATAATACAGACGTGACTGAAGTGTACGAACTTCAATATAAGTACTTACAATATCTGATGTTAGAATAGATTGCACATCATATAGATCCTCAATTGAAGCCTGATAATCGGCATCGGCGGCATTAATTGCTCGTTCAATACGTCCGAAAACATCAATTTCCCAGCTTGCATCAATGCCAATGTTATGCAGATTTGAATGATGTGCGCTTTGGCCCGGTATAGTTTCCAATCCATAATTACTTGGCATTGACTGACTATAGAATCCTAAGGCGTCAAGGTTTAGTTTTTTCTCGCCAGCCGTTATAGCGCGATTAATACGTGATTGTGCTATTCGACTCAGAGCGACCTTAATATCCAGATTTTCGCATATCGATCTCGTAACAAGATCGTTCAGGTAAGGATCGTTAAAGGTTTCCCACCATTGGCTAATATCAGCTTCATCAGATTGTTTCAAGATATTTCCAGCAAGCTTGGTTGACCATTGGTCGGGAACATTCGCTTCAGGTTCATTATAATTATCAACATCAAATGGCTTTTGACATCCGGTTAAAATCAATATACCCAGACTGAAAAAAAATACTATATTTTTATGTCTTTTAAATTCGGACATAAATATCATCAGCTAAAACTCCGGTTCCAATAAACCCAATTAAATTTCCCATGTTACATATACCTTTTTAAAGGTACTGATTACAATACGCTTAAAAAGAAAATATGATTGCTATTAATATTATAAACATTCAATATTTTTTTTACCAGAAAATTATATCAATTAAGAGATTAAATCATGAATCGGAATTCTTCATATTCAAATAAAGATGGCAAAACCATAAATATTATGGAGTTTCATGTGTCAATACAGTATAGCATTATTGAATCCAACAATTACATTTTTTGTAGAGGAGGCACAAAATCGATAAAAGCCAGAAAGATTTGGATGTAATGTCTTACGCAATATTAATAAAACTGTAAAGTTCAAAAGTAACGCAATTTATAAAATGTGATAAACAAAAAACATAATGCAACATAACATAAATTATAGGACTTTATATTAAAAAAGAGAAGGGAAAGCGGACATGCCGCCCTCCCTTTTATCTCTTTTATTTACCGCCGAGAATACCTGGGTCAATCTGCAGTGATCCATCGAGTCCGCCGCGACGTTCGCCGCCTGCCTGACTTTGTGAATCAGCATTGCCCGCATTATCATTGGTACTAGGTGCTGTTGTCTCAGCTTCATCCTTAGCCGCATCTTCAGCTGCCCACTGAACACGTCTCAAGCTCAAGCCGATTTTGCGTGCTTCTGTGTCAACACGAAGAATTTTGACTTCAAGCTCTTCGCCGACCTTGACAACATCCTGTGGCTTGTCAATCTTGTGATCTGCGATTTCTGAGATATGCAACAAGCCTTCGAGGTCTTCCTCGAGCTCAACAAATACACCAAAATTGGTGATCTTTGTGATTTTACCCTTAACAATCTGACCTGGCAGATATGTTTCAGGTATAGCACGAACCCATGGGTCCTCTGTAAGCTGCTTAACACCAAGTGAAATACGCTGCTTGTCTTCATCAACTTCAAGAACAACGCACTGTATATCCTGGTCCTTCTTGAGAGCCTCATTCGGATGATTGTATTTCTTTGTCCAGCTGAGGTCAGAAATATGGATAAGTCCGTCAATACCTTCCTCTATGGTAGCAAATGCTCCATAATTCATGAGGCTGGTAACCTTAGCATTAACCATTGTTCCTGGAGGATATTTCTGAGCTGCAATAGTCCATGGATTAACTTCAAGCTGCTTGATACCAAGAGATATCTCCTGCTTGTCTTTGTTAACCTCAAGAACAACAGCTTCAACTTCCTGTCCAACCTCGAACATATCGCCTGGGTGAACGATTCTCTTTGTCCAGCTCATTTCGCTGATATGTACAAGACCTTCAATGCCCTCTTCAAGACGCAGGAAGATACCGTAGTTCATGATATTCACTACAGTGCCCTTCACCTTGCTGTTGACTGGGTAGCGTTCTTCAACCTTTTCCCATGGGCTTTCAGTTTTCTGCTTGAGACCAAGTGAAACCTTTTCAGTATCGGTGTCTACGCCGATAACAACGCATTCGATTTCCTGATCAAGCTTAACGATTTCTGATGGGTGAGAAATTCTGCCCCAACTGAGATCTGATATATGCAACAGACCGTCAAGACCGCCAAGGTCAACGAAAACACCGAAGTCAGCGATATTCTTGACGATACCCTTACGTATTTGACCGATCTCGATATCCTTAAGTATTGCTTCCTTGCTGCTTTGACGTTCTTCTTCAATAATCTTACGACGTGAAACGACGATGTTCTTGTTCTCGGTATCAATTTTGAGAATCTTACACTCAATATCTTCACCAATGAATCTACTGATATCGCCGGGCTTTCTGATGTCAACTTGCGATGCTGGCAGGAATACCGGTACACCAATATCAACGAGCAGACCGCCCTTGATTCTGCGTGTAACCTTACCAGTGACAATATCGCCTTCTTCTTTCTCGTTAACAATCTTTTCCCAACCGCGGATTCTGTCAGCTTTGCGCTTGCTCAACAGGATCATGCCGTCTTCAGCATCTACATCCTCGACAAAAACCTCAATCTCTTTACCAGCCTCAATCTCTTCAGGTAAGTCAAATTCGTTTGATTCGACAACACCTTCGCTTTTGAGACCAATTTCGATGATTACATCATTACCGATTTGCTCTACAATCTTACCGACAAGGATGCTTCCAGGTACCAATGCCTGTGTTTTAGTTTCAAGTACTTCATCAAGCATTTGTGTATGCTCTTGGGTGTACATTGAATCGACCTCAGCATTGAGCTCGTCAAGATTGATACCTAACGTGTTAATAATATTAAAATCTACCATCTTAAACCTTTCCGCGGAAAAAAACAAACAAGCAGGAAACGTCCGCGCCTTCGCTTCTGCAAGGCAGCCTCAATTGTTAGGCTGCGTTATCAATCACATAACCGTTAATTCCAAACACGCGTTTGGCGGTTACGATCGTTTAAGTCACTTCAACAATATCCTTATGACTCTCTGAGCTTATTGACAAATTCCTCTATAACCCAATCGGGGGTTGAGGCACCAGCCGTCACTCCGGCTGTTTTTTTGTCTCTAAGGACATCTGTGTCCAGTTCCTTCCAATTCTGAAGGTGGAAGGTGTTAATATTAAACATTTTGCACAATTCTGCAAGTTTTTTTGTGTTTGCGCTGTGTTTTCCACCTAAAACAAACATAATATCGACTTTTTTTGCCAATTCCATAGCAGAATCCTGCCTTTTTATAGCTTCACGGCACAAAGTATTGATTACTTTCAGTTCAGCAAACCCCCTCTTTATGATTTCTGAAACAGTCTCGGCAAAGTGACTGTAAGATTGGGTTGTCTGACAGATTATACCCAATTTGCGATATCGATCAAGACGTTCAAGATCTTCTTTGTCTGCAACAACGATAGCTTTTTCAACCGAGCCTGTTATTGCACGGACCTCCGGGTGATCTGCATCGCCTATAACCACCACCATATAGCCGCTCGCTTCAAGTTCAGTTGCTATATTCTGCACTTTTTTCACAAGCACACAGGTGGCGTCAACGATATTGAGATTTCTGTTACGAATTTCCCGTATTTGTTTTTTTGTTGCCCCGTGTGATCGTATCAAAATAGTGCCATCTGAGACCTCTTCAATACTGTCAACTGTATTAAGCCCTTTTTCGGAAAGCTTATCTACAACATCTGTGTTGTGTATAATATGCCCGAAACTATACACATTCTTATCGCCCGATTCCAAGGTTTGCTCGGCCGTTTTAATAGCGTTTCTTACGCCCTGGCAGAACCCGCATTTAGCCGCGATTATAACTTCCATTTTATTTTCACCATCCTATCGTAATCTTACTAACATTTTTTTATTTATCTTTTGGCACTCAATTATCTTATCTGTATCTTTAATAAACCGGTTGCCGTCTGTCCAGTAACCAGCGGTAGGAGCTATAGTTGCGTCAAAACCAGCAAAGTAAGAATTCAGCCTTTCCATCATCATCTCACGGATATATTTACTGATTATTGATGCCAGTGATACAGGCAGCGATTTATCATCAGCTTTTACAACAAAATGAATTCGCATCTTTCTGTCACCATCAATAAGTTCGTAACTGCAATCCGTCTCATCCTCTCGTATTATCCGCCCCTGCGATTGCGGGAACATTTTGGCTAAAACCGGCAAATAATGACTCCTGCCACCCTGCCTGTCAACAACTATCTGAAGGTTGTCATTACCAAAATGTTTGAATGCCCAGTCAATATGCCGACAGACTGCGGTAAAAAGAACAGATGCTTTGTTTTGAACCTTATCGACCATTTCGTTATAATAACCAACATCCAATACTTCTGAACGCAAGGCAACAATGCTTATTCCATTTTTCTCACGGTCTGTCTTGAACGCCCCTGCTGCAATACTGTACTCTGCATTCTCAAAATCTATCTCAACATCTTCCAGTTTTTGATACCAAGGATAATGATTAAGGCGAGCCAATGCCTCAGGCGCAAGTACATTAACAAGCTCCTTGAAGTTTTTGGCAGAAATCCCCATGCTTTTCAATGTAGCAAGAGTTGTTCTCTCAAGATGACCGAGGCCGCTTTTGCGATTATAAGCCTTTTTACTGTCAGTAATTAGGATTTTACCCTTTAGTGAGCGTTTCTGTTTAGACACAGAACTTGATAAAACCTTCCACATATCGGAGCGTAGTTTATCCTCAGGCACCATAAATGCCGTAGAGCTCACTGTCAGAGGGCCAAGGACAGGGCCATAACCTGCCTCGTCAATACCGATTAATACTGCCATATAATAAATCTTGAAAATATTTAAAATGAATCAAAACGAAACGTCAATATTATGCAGAAAACAAGAATTGTCAATTGTTATTCACAATTCAGGAACAACAAATATATATTAAGCCACAAAAAAACCTCCGCTGCAATATGGCGGAGGTTTGGGATAATCTTTGCACTTATTAGAGATTCTATCTGAGTGCTTTTTTAAGACTTGCTACCTTTTCGGAAACAATATTCGCAAGTTCCTTCGAATTGACATTTTCCTCTATAGTCCTGACGAACAGGCTCCCAACCACTACACCCTCTGCAAACGGAGCTATTGTCGCCGCATCTTCAGGGCTTGACACTCCAAATCCCATGCATACAGGTACGTCCGTATAAGCCTTTATGCGTTCAACTCCTGCTTTTATTGAATCCTTGTCAACCCCGCCTGTTCCTGTAATACCGACCCTGTTTATCATGTAGATGAATCCTTTGCCTTGTTTGCATATATCCTCGAGTCGCTTGCCTTTTGTAGTTGGTGCAACGAGATGTATCAATTTGAAGTCCTTATCGATACATGATGATTCAAATTCATCCTTTTCTTCAAATGAGAGGTCTACTATCAAAGCCCCATCAGCTCCGGCATTTATTGCATCATCACAAAACTGTTCTACACCGTAATTATGAATAGGGTTGTAGTAGCTAAATAAAATTATCGGCAACGAATCACCACATCTTTTACGTATGGCGTGAACCATTTCAAATACAGTCGATACGTTTACGCCCGCTTCAAGAGCCCTCATGGATGCTTTTTGTATTGTTGGCCCGTCTGCCGTAGGATCGGAAAAAGGCACACCAAGCTCCAAGACGTCCACACCCGACTCTACTGCTTTACAAATTATATCAAGTGATTTCTCTATGCAAGGATCACCTGCCGTTATAAAAGCAACAAGAGCTTTTTCACCTGCTTCTTTAAGATCCTTAAATTTTTTATCTATTCTGTTCATAAACATAAACCTTTACATATTTATCTGCGTTTTTTCATCAACAACAGATCAGTTAATCATATCAAGTACATAAGCCAGGTCTTTGTCCCCTCTTCCTGAGAGACAAACAAGAATCGTATGATCACTGCTTTTACCTGCGGCTTCTTTCATTGCTTGAGCCAAAGCATGTGAACTTTCCAATGCTGGTATAATTCCTTCAAGACGGCTAAGCATAACAAATGCATTAAGAGCTTCTTTGTCAGTTATTGATTCATAACGCACGCGACCAATATCTTTGAGCAACGAATGTTCCGGGCCAACACCTGGATAATCAAGACCGGCAGAAACTGAATGAGCCTCTTTAACCATGCCATTCTCATCCTGAAGGATATAAGATTTCGAACCATGAAGAACACCTATAGAACCCTGCCCAAGTGTTACGGCATGCTTACCCGTTTCGATACCCTTGCCCGCAGCCTCGACACCAACAATATCAACGTCAATATCATTGAGAAACTCATAGAAAAGTCCCATGGCATTACTTCCACCGCCTACACATGCTATCAAACAATCAGGCAATCCACCGGCAAGTTCATTAAACTGCTGCTTTGCTTCATGACCTATAATCTTCTGGAAGTCCCTAACCATCGCCGGATACGGGTGAGGACCAGCAACAGAACCGATTACATAAAAAGTGTCTTCGCTTGTAGCTGCCCAGTATCTAATAGCCCCATTCATCGCATCTTTTAATGTACCAGTACCGCTTTCAATTGGTACTACTTCAGCACCAAGCAATTCCATTCGCTGAACATTCGGCTGCTGCCTGCGGATATCCTCAACTCCCATAAACACCTTGCATTCAAGCCCAAAAAGAGCTGCAGTCGTAGCAGTAGCAACACCATGCTGTCCGGCTCCAGTCTCAGCAATAACCTTTTTCTTGCCCATATACTTAGCCAGCAGTACTTGGCCGATTGTGTTATTTACTTTGTGTGCGCCAGTATGATTAAGATCTTCACGCTTGAGATATATCTTAGAACCGCCGATATATTCAGTGAGTCTCTGTGCATAATATACAGGCGAAGGCCTTCCGACATAATGTTTAAGCAGATACTGATATTCAGCCATAAACTTTTCGTCATTGATATATTTTTTATAAGCATCATCCAGTTCTATCAAAGATTCCATTAATGTTTCGCCTACATAACGTCCGCCATGTACACCGAAATGACCTTTTGAATCCGGGTATTTTTTGAAATCGTCTTTACTCATTTAAATATCCTTTTAACTTCCCTTTTCAGGTTTGTATTTTTTGATTGCTCTATAAATTCTTTAACTAATCCCATATCTTTTATGCCGGGTTCTTTCTCAAGTGCGCTGCTGACATCTACAGCGTCAGCCTGTGATGAGATGATTGCCTCAGATACATTTTCACAGTTCAATCCCCCGGCCAGTATAAATGGATGCTTTCCACTGATACTGCTGCTTTGACTCCAGTTCCATTTTGCGCCATTGCCTCCGGGAAGTTCTCCCTTGCCGCATTCGACAAGCAGTGCATAGCAATCTGAAAAACCATCTGCCAATTCAACGAGTCTCTCACCAGAAGCATTCACATGCTTAATTGATCTGAGGCCCGCCTTTCTGAGACGATTGATATATTCAGCATCTTCATTTCCATGAAGTTGGAAAGTACTTATGCCAGTTATCATAGCAGTACATAAAAGCTCGTCTATCGGCATATCAACAGTAACAGCAACAGGTATAGCCAATCCGTTAATACTTTCAGCGATTCGTCCTGCAACTATTGCGGAGATATTCCTGGGACTTTTGTCATAGAAGACCATACCTATTGCATCAGCGCCGAGCTTTGCGCATTCAATTGCCTGTGAGCTGCTTGTAATGCCGCAAATTTTGACCTGTGGAACATTCATTTTGCAGTACCTCTTAGTTGTTTTATGAATTGTTCAGGGTTGCCGCTGCGTACAATACTTTCACCAACGAGAAAATTACTAATACCATAAGCTTTATTCAATTCGATATCAACAGGGCTTTCTATACCGCTTGCCGCAACAGGAGTCTGGAACCCCTTAAGCAGTGATGATATACTTATGGCATGTTTGATGCTCGTATCAAAATTCTTTAAATTTCGATTATTGATTCCTATAAATGTAGCCTCAGCATCTATCGCTTTTTTGACATCATCTTCAGAATAAACCTCGACAAGACAATCAAGTGACAGACTGTCAGCAAGCCTCATGAAATCTCTTAATTGATTAAGCTCAAGACATCTTACTATCAGGAGAATAGCATCGGCTCCAATTGCAGCGGACTCATATATTTGATACTCGCTAATTATAAAATCTTTACGGAGTACCGGAATCTCAACTGCTGCTTTAACTGCTTTCAAATCATCAATACTGCCCTTGAAGAAATCAGGTTCGGTCAAAACTGATATAGCTGCTGCGCCGCCCTTTTCGTAACTCTCAGCCATTTTGGCGGGATCAAGATCAATGCATATATCCCCTTTTGATGGAGATGCTCTTTTTATCTCAGCAATTATGTTTATCGCATTGTACTCTTTCGAAAAATTCTCAAGAAAACGTGATTCTACAATTCTGTTTTCAGCAATCTTTTTCACCTTGGATAACGGCATGGAGTCCTGAGCTGTTTTAACCTGGACCTTCTTGGCTTCAATTATTTTTGATAGAATATCACTACTCATTTTACAAACTCCACGAGCTCGTTAAGTTTAGCAGAAGCCTTGCCCTGATCCAGTACATCACAAGCTGTCTTCAAACCTTCATCAAGATTCTTTGCTTTACCTCCGGCAACTATTGCTGCTGCTGCATTGATTGCTACTATATTTCTCTGCGGCCCTTTTTTGCCTGAAAAAATATCCTCAATAATGCCGGCATTTATATCCGCATCACCGCCAACAAGAGTATCCGGTTCAGAATACTGCGAAAAATATTTTTCAGGATAGATGTCATACGTTTTTATATGGCCATTGTTAAGCTCGCTAACCCTTGTATTGTCGCATATTGTTATCTCATCAAGACCATCATGACCATGTACAACAAAAGCACGTTTACATCCTAATTGATTAAGTGCCTGTGCAAACATTTCCGTAAGCTGTGGTTTGTATACTCCAAGCAATTGGCAGCTTGCAGCCGCAGGATTTGTAAGTGGTCCCAGCATATTGAATATGCTTCTTATTCCAACTTCACGTCGGGCAGGTGCAGCATATTTCATTGCACCATGAAATTTTGGAGCAAACATAAAACCAATCCCTATTTCGTTTACGGCCATCTCTACAGTTTCTGGATCAACCTCAAGATTTACGCCAAGTTTTTCGAGCACATCAGCGCTGCCACATTTGCTTGACACACTTCTGTTTCCATGCTTAGCAACCGTGATCCCGGCACCGGCAACAACAAAGGCTGCGGCAGTTGAAATATTAAATGTATTTAGGCCATCACCACCTGTACCGCAAGTATCCACAACGGTTGAGCTCAAGGTCTGCAGCTTAGCGGCCTTGCTCCTCATGGCAGTAGCTGCACCGGCAAGCTCTTCATAAGTCTCGCCTTTAATAGCCATTGCAGTTATAAAAGCAGCTATCTGTGCATCAGTTAATTTGCCTGATAGAATATCATTTATCATTCCTGCAGATTCACGACTATTCAAGTTTTGCCCATCCATCACTTTTAGAAGAAGTTCTTTATACATCTTTAGACTCCTTTTTCACCTTATGGCTCATTTCAAGGAAATTGCGTAAAAGTTTCTTGCCCATTGGGCTCATTATAGATTCAGGATGAAACTGAACCCCCTCAGTCAGATGAGTTTTGTGGCGAAGCCCCATTATTTCTCCGTCCTCACTTCTCGCTGTTACGACGAGCTCATCAGGAACGCTTTCTTGATCAACCACGAGAGAATGATACCTCATCGCCTTGAAAGGTTTATTGATCCCAGAGTAAACTCCTTTTCCATCACTTTCTATCATTGATGTCTTGCCGTGCATAAGCTTCTTGGCATTAATTATACGGCCGCCAAAAGCCTGTCCAATTGTCTGATGACCAAGACAAACTCCAAGCAATGGCAGACGCCCGGAAAATGTTTTCACCACTTCCAGAGATATACCAGCTTGATCTGGATTACCAGGGCCCGGCGAAATTATAATCGCTTCAGGAGAAAGTTTTTCAATCTCTTCTATTGTAATTTTATCATTACGTATCACTACCGTATCTTCATGCAGCTCTCGTACATACTGCGAAAGATTGTATGTAAATGAGTCATAGTTATCTATTATAAGTATCATATTTTTACTCCGTAAAGTTTTATTCGTTTACCACAGGTTTACATAATGTCATTTACAAACTGCAATGCTCTTTGAATTGACATTGACTTGTTAACCGTCTCAACATACTCAGCTTCGGGATTCGAGTCGGCCACGATTCCTGCTCCCGCCTGAATGGTAAGTTTGCCATCTTCAACTGTAGCGGTCCTTATAGTAATAGCCATATCCATATTACCATTGAATGCAATGTAACCAACGCATCCACCGTAAGGCCCTCTTGCAAACTCTTCATACTCGGCTATAAGTTCCATAGCTCGCACCTTTGGAGCTCCGGAAAGCGTACCGGCGGGGAATACCGCCTTTATAAGATCATAAGCATCCTTGTCTGGCTCCATGTCACAAACTACATTTGAAACAAGATGCATTACGTGTGAATACCTTTCTACTACCATAAGATCTGTAACCTGAACGGTGCCTGTTTGTGCCATTCTTCCAAGATCATTCCTTCCAAGGTCGACAAGCATAAGGTGCTCTGCTCTTTCTTTTTCATCAGCAAGCAGCTCATCTGCAAGATTTCTATCCTGCTGTTCGTTTGCTCCCCTTGGACGTGTTCCTGCAATAGGACGAACTGAAGCCAGTCCATTTTCAAGCCTCACCATTGTTTCAGGTGAGGAACCTATAAGAGTACGGTCGTCAATATCCATAAAAAACATATACGGCGAAGGATTTATATAACGCTGTGCCCTGTACAGAGAGATCAGATTAGCAGGAGCATCACATATGAATGGCTGAGATATAACAGTTTGTATTACATCACCTGCATATATATGCTCTTTGATCTTCTCTACTTTATGCATATAATCTTTTGGAGAGAAAAAGGCCCTAAGGTTCATATCCTCTGTCCCATCCTTCGCCGCTGGCGAACTATGCGGTTCTTTTATTAACTCTCTTATAGCCTCAAGGTTTTCACATGCCTGTTCATAAACCTGATTTACATCAGAGCCCTCTTCAATGTATGCCAACTCAACACATTTCAATGTATGTCTTGTATTGTCAAATATCAGCACTGTCTCTGGCACCATAAAAGCTGCAAGAGATTTAGCCGGAGCAAGTTTATTGTTTATTTTTTCAAAGAAGCTTACCATTTCATAAGTGAAATATCCAACGAAGCCGGCAGTTAGTCTTGGTATTTGCTCAAATTCCATTATTTTATAACGTGATGACACCTCACGCATAACTTCAAACGGGTCACCGTTATGAGATATTTTCTCTATTTCACCATTTTTTTCGATTTCAACGTGTTCACGGAATATGCGAAGTTTCATCCTGGCGCCAATACCAAGAAAGCTGTACCTGCCCCATCTGTCACCACCCTCAACACTTTCAAGGAGAAACATGTTACCCTTATTCTGGGTATATATTTTCTCAAGTATAGACACCGGCGTCTCGGTATCTGCAAGTATTTCTGAGCATATCGGCACAATATTGTGACTGCTTGATGCCTTCAAAAAATCTTCTTTCTCAGGGAATAAATTTAATCGCATAATATCACTTTCTATTACTAAAAACCTATAATTTGTACAATTTAATAAAAAACAGCCGTAAGTTTCATTTACTTACGGCTGTTTAAAAACAAAAAAACCGCAAGCCTGTGAACAGCCTGCGGTCTTGCTTATATCTTACTCAACAAAATAGACAACCCAGGTGCTCACAGTTCACTGTGCCACCACCAAAGGTTGTTAAAACTAAATTTTGTTGTTTCTTTTAACATATCTATCTCAATTTATACTGCAACGTTTCTATGTATAGAAACATATTATCATCAAATAAAAGAGATTTCAACCTCAAATTTATAAAAAAGTGCATTTTTTGTTAATTTAATATCGTCAAAATATCAAATCGCTCTTGGATGCGATGTTTTTCAGTTCATTAAGCTCCATTGCGTTAAGCATTCTCGGCCCCTTGAATACCTTAAGCATAAGATCAAGCAACTCTTTATGACTGGGTGACATAGCGACTGCAACACCTTGGTTAAGAGTCCAGTTTATTGCAAGTTCTGCAACATGCTCATCGTCAATCGGCTCATACCAGCATTTGGGATATTTCTTTTTTGCTTCTTCATTTGGCCATTTGCCTTTGGCAAGAGTTTTCAGCGCAAGTATCCCCATATCGCGACTTCTTGCCTCTTTAAGAACATCAAGTTCAAAGCTTTTTTCAAAATGCAGATTAAAATTCACAGGGTAAAGTATAGTATCGAAATCGAACTTAGCCATTGCAGCCAATGCCGCTTTCGGTGAATGTGCAGAAAAGCCTATATTACGTATAATACCTGCTTTTTGCGCATCAAGTACTACTTCCATTGCCCCACCTTTAGCAAAAATAGCCTCAACATCCTTTTCAACATCAGTTAACGCATGAAACTGAAACACATCAAAATAGTCGGTTCTAAGATTTATAAGTGACTGATCTAATGTTTCTTTTGCGCCTTTAGCATCACGAATATGTGTTTTACAGGCAAGATTAACATCTTTTCTAAATGGTTCTAAAGCAGGCCCCAGCTTGACCTCGGCATCTCCATATGCTGGAGCTACATCAAAATAATTAATCCCTCTGCTCACTGCGTTTTCAACAGATTTTGCAGCCTCTTCAGGCTCTGAATTCATAACAATGATACCACCAAATCCAATGGATGATACCATAAGCTCTGTTTTCCCAAGTCTGTTCATTTTTCTCTCTTTCTAAACTTAACACTTTCTTGCAATCAGATTGGACGATTAAAATAGATACAATATCGCTCCCTACTTCACTGCATTATACAACTTATACCCAATATGAACAATATAAATGCACTAATATTAATCAATATCATCAGTTTGAGCCAATTCCCCAAAAAACTTTATCAGCAAGATAGTTATAGTTTTGAGCCGTTTGGTTAAAGATTGAAAAGATTATTTATCTAATCTATATGACAGTTAACGAATTTAACTGTTTTAGGATTAGAAATGTAAATGTAAAATGGAGTAAAAATGGATACTAAAGAGCAAATGAAGCCTATCGAAAGAGTTGTTGCAGCACTGAATCATAAACAAGCCGACAGAGTCCCTGTATATCCTTTATTGAATGGGGTCGGACGATCTCTGGTTGGTGCAGGCTACAAGAAATGGGCGACAGACGCTGAAACTTGCGCAGAAGCTTACATAAAAGTTACTGACGAAATTGAGCCGGATTGCATATGTACGCTTACAGATCTATCGGTTGAGGCCGGTGATTTTGGACAAAAAATCATATATCCGGAGACTGAAGCAGCACATCCTGATATCCATGACAGACTTATAAAAAACGTAGATGATTTTGCCGGTATTAAGAAGATCAACCCACGAACATCTCCCCGTATGAGTACCCATATTCAGCTCTGCGACAAACTGGTCAAAGCTAAAGGTGCTGATTATCCAATAGCCGCATTTGTATTTGGCCCACTTGGTATAGCCAGCATGCTTCGTGACCAAGCCGCCCTTTACATGGATATATACGACAAGCCGGACTTGGTTAAATCTGCAGTTGAACAAATAAACGAAACATTGATAGACTATTGTGATGCACTTATTGAAACAGGCGTTCATGCGATAATGATTGATACTCTTTTTGCATCAAAATCTATCATGAGCAAAGACATGTGGCTGGAATTTGAAGGCGGATTCGTAAGAAAACTTGCCGATCATATCCACAGCAAAGGCTGCATGGTAATGATACATAATTGCGGCTGCGGGGTATATTTTGATGTGCAGATAGAAACTATGAAGCCTGAGGCTATCTCATTCCTGCATGTGCCTGATGACTGTGAATCTTATGCTGATGCCAAGGCTAAATATGGCAGCAAAACTACACTTATAGGAGCCATTGATCCAACCTGGCTCCCGCAGGCATCAACTCAAGAACTTGAAGAAAAATGCAAGGAGCACATCGATATCTTTAAAAAAGATGGTGGTTATGTACTTGCCACAGGCTGTGAATACCCGGCGAATCTTGATTTAGATCACGCCAGAACAATGGTTAAAATGGCTAAGACATACGGCAAATATTGACACATAGCAATCGGTAATATTTTTGCTAAGCCGTCAACAGTCAGACTGTTGACGGCTTTTTATATACGCAATTTTCCGCATCATAATAAAAATCTTGACTGCCGCTGAAAATATCTTAGGATTATCGCAAGAAATACAGAAGATTTTAACATTTACGGTTATCTGTAATGAAATATCAGGAAAATACCATAATACACGGAAATTGCATCGAGACATTCGGTTCTATGGAACCTTTTGCCGATCTGGTCTTCGCCGACCCACCGTTCAATATTGGATACGAATACGACAAATACCATGACAAGATAGGAAAAGAAGCATATCTTGAATGGACAAAAGACTGGATGAGTGCATGTTGCGGCATACTAAAACCTAACGGTTCTTTTTATATCGCGATAGGTGATGATTATGCTGCAAATGTCAAGGTTATTGCTGACGAACTTGGGCTTAACATGCGAAACTGGATAATCTGGCACTACACCTTCGGTCAGCAGACAAAAGCAAAATTTGCCCGCTCACATACGCATATCTTTTATTTCACAAAAGACACAGACAACTTCACCTTTAATGACAATGCCGTCCGCGTTCCATCCGACAGACAGCTTATATACAACGATAAGCGAGCCAACAATGCCGGCAAGCTCCCCGATGACACGTGGAATGAGTTTTCCCGCGTCTGCGGCACTTTCAAAGAGCGTGAAGGCTGGCACCCATGTCAAATGCCAGAAGTTCTGCTCGCACGAATAATTGCATCAAGCAGTAACCCCGGCGACATCGTAGTCGATCCGTTCATGGGCTCTGGTACAACAGCCGCAACAGCCTTGAAACTCGGCAGAAAATATTTTGGCACAGACATAAGCGAAAACTACGTTGAAAACATCGGAAAAAGGCTTGAAAAAATTAAAAAGCAAATTGCCGCCCCTACCGGCTGCCAATTGAACTATACAGAATTATTTGAGCTTCAGCGATACTGCATAGAAATCAAGCACGCACCAAGTGATATCATTTCAAAACAGCAACTTATCTCACTTACTGTCAAAATGTTTTCAAACCGAATAGCCGGCGATAGAAATTTCACAGAGGAACAAATACTTCAGGCTCTTAGGCTGATTGAACAAAACGGACTGAGTGAATATATCTGCATAAAACCACTGAAAAAGCAGAAAAAGACAAAGAAAAAAGACCCCAAAGGGCTATTCCAATAAACAAGTAAGACACGATGAACAAAATACCAGACTACATAAAAGAAATCATAGCGATTGTCGCAACAATGGTAATGCTCAGCATCATACATGCACCTTATGATCAGGTTCTGTTAGCTCCTGTTGCATATGTACCTCTGGTATTAACCTTTTCTAAAACCCGTAAACCCAAAAGATTTATACTCTTTACATTCTTGGCATCAATCGGCTATTGGATGTTCAATATCTACTGGCTGATAAACATAATTGCTATCGGCTGGATAGGAGCATCGGCAATAATGGCATTGTTCATACTGCTCTTTGTATGGGCTCTTGCAAGAGCAAAGCAAACCGGTTGGGGCTGCTGGATTTACTTGCCGATAATAGTAACCGGTATTGAATTTTTCTATGGCGGAATTTTTGGGGGCTTCAAATGGCACCTTCTGGGCCACAGCCTCTACAAGAACCTTGAGTTTATCCAGATTGCCGACATTACCGGCGTCGCAGGCATAACTTTTCTAATTGCAATGCTCAATGGTCTTGTTTGCGATATAATAATGCATCAAAGTATAAAAAGCCTGAAACTGCCTATCACTGTTTGTGCTATAGCAGTAGCTTCAGTTATCGTCTACGGCAAATACAGGCTCCAAACGGAACCGCAAAACTTCACGCAAGGGCCTCTTATCGCGATAGTTCAATCCAATGTGCCATCTACCGTAAAAGAAGATAAGTACGAAGGAATGAATATACTCGAGGGGCTTTTTAAGGTTTCTGAAAAAGCACTGGCCAGCGGAGCAGAACTGCTTGTCTGGCCTGAAACTATAGTATCAAGTGCTATAAATTCTGAGTTCCTGATATACATGAAGGAAGATTCAGAACCGTGGCAATATCATAAAAAAATAAAAAGTTTCACAGACGGCAGAACATATCTTCTAACCGGAGCTACAGCACTGAAAGTAGGCGAAGTTGATGGGGAAAACAAGGTAACGGATCAATATAACTCAGCTTTTCTTTACTCGCCAAATAACGGCAGCTTCCCTGTTAGATATGACAAGATACATCTGGTGCCCTTTGGCGAATACATACCCCCTAAAAATATCGACTGGATAAGAAATATATTCCTGGCTTTTAATCCATATGACTACGATTACACATTGACTGCCGGAGAAAATTTAACACGTTTTCAGATAAAAATCAACGAAAAGGAGTGGGATTTTTCGGCCATGATCTGCTATGAAGATACAGATGCTCAGCTTAACCGGAAACTAACCTATTCAAAGGATAAAGGCAAGGCTGACTGGCTCTTGAATATAAGCAATGACGGATGGTACGTTTGGTATGAAGATCGAAAAGTCAAGCCATCCTCTGAACTGCCGCAGCGAACTGCGATTTCAGTCTTTAGGGCTGTTGAGAACCGAATTACCCTAATGCGAAGCGTCAACACTGGTATAAGCTGTAAAATAGACCCTTTAGGCCGTATAGTTGATGGATACATAGACGGCACATTGCCTGAAAACGTATTTGACCGTCAGGCAGTTGAAGGATATTTTACCGATAGACCTGAAATAGATTCGAGGGTAACTTTTTTTACGCAATACGGTACTCTATTTTCTAAGCTTACAGGGGTATTGTTCGTGATTCTAATTATCTTATCATACGCTAAGAAACCAAGAAAGAAAGCCGCAGACAAATAATTGCCTGCGGCAGTTCTTATGGGTTAATGATTAGGCTTTTGTCACTTAATTTCTTTGACATCAATTTTGCGAGGTGTTGCCTTTTCTGTCTTTGGCAATATTACTTTTAGTACACCGTTAGACATTTCCGCAGAAATATTGTCAACATCAATATTTTCCGGCAGAGTCAGATCACGACGGAATGAGCCGTAATATCTTTCTGTATAGTTGTACTTGTCCTCTTTTTTCTCAGTGGTTTCTTTCTTCTCTCCACTTATAGAGAGTGTGTTGTTGTTGACTGTTATGTCGATATCTTTCATACCGACACCAGGCAATTCTGCAAGTACTTCAAATTGATTGTCACGTTCTTCAATGTCTATGGCTGGGGCAAAACGCCTTGCATCATCAAAGGTGTCAAGTCCTCGCATAAACCGTCCGAAAAGCCTGTCAAAATCATCTCCCCACCTTGACATAGATCTGTTATTGTTGTTTCTTAATGCTAACATGATACTCACCTTTCCTTTCATAATTCAATACCTTAATCTCTATTAAATTACTCTATATCAAATTATTCCTTTGCATCACGTGCTGCATATATCATTATGCAAAACCCGTGCCAAAAACAATACACAAACGTAATCACACCTACAGCAAGAACTTAGAGCTACGCCCGCTTTGAAATCAATAACATAAATTAAATTAAAATGTCAAAATGGCAGGTTTTTCGTCAAAATCAGTACTCTTTTTGCACCCCTTTTACCCTTTGTTATTTGACTTCTATAGAAGTTTGTACTACAATCAATAGTTTGACTTTAATTAAATATTTCAGGATAAAAACGTGTCGAAGAAAGTAATAAAAATAACAGGGGCAGCAGAGCACAACCTCAAGAATATTGATGTTGAAATCCCCCGTGATGAGCTGGTTGTAATAACCGGCCTCAGCGGTTCAGGAAAAAGCTCTCTGGCTTTTGATACAATATACGCCGAGGGGCAAAGAAAATACGTAGAATCACTTAGTGCATATGCGAGACAATTTCTTGAGCAGATGCAAAAGCCTAAAGTGGAGCATATAGAGGGTCTGCCCCCTACCATTGCAATTGAGCAGCGGCGTGCTTCAAGTAACCCAAGATCTACGGTTGCAACAACAACGGAAATCTATGATTATTGCAGAGTTCTTTTTGCACGATCTGGTACTCCGCACTGCTGGATCTGCGGCAAGGAAATCTCAAGCCAAAGCTCCAGCTCAATAGTGGACTCAATATTAACCAATCCCAATGGCAGCCGACTTCAGATATGTGCTCCTGTAATTCGCGGTACTAAAGGCGAGCACAAAGATGCCATTGTTAAAATACAGCGGGAAGGGTTTGTGCGTGTACGGGTTGACGGCACTATATGTGACGTCAAAAATGTTCCTACACTTGACAAAAATAAAAAGCATAATATCGCTGCCGTTGTTGACCGTGTGGTATTAAAAGACAATATACGCTCACGCCTTGCTGATTCGGTTGAAACTGCATTGAAATTTGGCGACGGTTCGCTTTATATACTCTTGCAGAAAATCGATGAAGACGGCAAGGCCGGACAATGGCAGGAAATTGTTTACAGTGAGAAGTTTGCATGTGTCGACCATCCAGAGGCAAGTCTTGACGAAATATCGCCGCGTCTTTTCAGTTTCAATTCTCCCTATGGCGCATGTTCAGAATGTGATGGACTTGGAACAATACTGGAATTCGACCCCGACCTTATCGTTCCTGACAAGGAGCTGTCACTTGAAAACGGGGCAATAGACGCGTGGCGCAAAGGCGGCAAGCGTATGAATATATTTTATAGCCGTTTGATAAATGACTTCTGTGAAAATTTTGGAATCAGCAAACAGTTGCCTTTCGATAAAATACCGGCTAAGATACAAAAGATTCTGATGTTCGGTACTGCTGCCAAAGATATCAAGAAATATGGTATGGATTTTGAAGGAGTCATACCGAATTTAAGCAGACGTTGGGAAAACACGACCAGCGAATACGTTAAAGCTCGTCTTCATAGTTATCTATCCGAGCAGCCTTGCAAAAAATGTAATGGCACGCGCCTGCGTCCAGAAGCATTAGCCGTAACAATAGGTGATAAAAATATTAGCGAAGTAACAGGAATGAGCATCATTGACGGTGCAGAATTCTTCAGCAATATCAAGTTTGACGAAGAAAAGACTTTGATCGCCGCACAACCATTGAAGGAAATAAGGGCGAGATTGAAGTTTATGCTTGATGTAGGCCTTGGATACCTCACACTCGACAGGAACAGCGGCACGCTTTCCGGCGGCGAAGCTCAGCGAATAAGACTCGCTACACAGGTGGGAAGCGGGCTTGTGGGCTGTTGTTACGTTCTTGATGAACCGACTATAGGTTTGCATCGCCGTGATAACGACAGGCTCATAAGTATTCTCAGACGACTCACTGACATAGGCAACACTGTGGTTGTAGTCGAGCATGATGAGGATGTGATAGAACAAGCTGACCACGTGATAGATATTGGACCGGCAGCAGGCCTGCACGGCGGCGAACTTGTCGCTCAAGGAAGCCTGGACGACATCTGCAAATGCCGCCGTTCAATTACAGGACAGTATATGAGCGGCAAAAACAAGATAGAGATGCCCAAGAAAAGGCGTCCCTATAGCCTTAATAAAGTAATTGAGGTACGTAAAGCCGAAGAAAATAACCTGAGAGGAATAGATGTCAAATTCCCAGTAGGCGTACTCACGTGTGTCACAGGCGTCTCTGGATCAGGGAAAAGTACCTTGGTTACAGAAATCCTTCTAAAAGCACTGAAAAGAAAAATAAACTCATCGAAAGACAGGCCGGGAAAACATAAAAATGTAGTAGGCCTTTCGTATATTGACAAAATCATTGAAATAGATCAGTCACCCATTGGGCGTACTCCTCGAAGCAACCCTGCAACATATACAGGTGTTTTTGACCTTATAAGGCAAGTATTCGCGCAAACTCGCGAAGCCAGAATACGCGGTTATAAACCGGGCAGATTCAGCTTCAATGTTAAAGGAGGAAGATGCGAATATTGCCAGGGACAGGGAACTAAAAAAATAGAAATGCATTTTCTGCCTGATGTATACGTAACCTGCCAGAGCTGTAAAGGGACGCGATATAATCCTGAGACGCTGGAAATACGGTATAAAGGACTGAATATTGCCGAAATTCTTGATATGCGTATACAGGATGCTCAACGATTCTTCTCAAGCTTCCCCAAGATATCACGACAACTTCAGGCTTTGTCGAATGTAGGTCTTGGGTATATGAAGCTTGGCCAGGCCTCTACAACTCTCTCTGGCGGCGAAGCTCAAAGGGTCAAGCTCGCTTCAGAGCTTGGAAAACCCAATACCGGCCATACAATGTACATACTTGATGAGCCGACAACCGGACTGCATTTTGCCGATATACATAATCTGTTGAATGTTGTACAGACATTAACCGACATGGGCAATACTATAGTAATTATAGAACACAATCTTGATGTTATAAAAATAGCCGACTATATCATCGACATGGGCCCGGAAGGCGGTATAGGCGGCGGTACCGTTGTTGCCAAGGGGACTCCTGAGGAAGTTTCGCAAATCAAAGGGAGTTATACAGGCAAATACTTGAAAGAAAAACTTTTGGCAGATTCGCAAAAAAATAGATAATAGAGAGCAATTTAGTATTTCAGATGGGAAAAAACTAAAAAATCCTTGATTTTTCCTGAATTTCTTATAACCTATTGCCTCTATGATATTAACCGTATAATTAGTTTGGAGATAATAATGGCTAAACCGAGACGCAGAAGAAAAGTCGGCAGTAAAAAGAGAAAAGCACGCTGGAAAGTAAGAAACAAGGTTTCTTGATCTTGCTGCCTTAAGCGTTTTAAGTTTTTTGCGATGCTAAATCCAAGTATTTGATAACGCAGAAAGCTTTTTAAGGCGATTGGCTCGACCAGTCGCCTTTTTTTGTTTGCGCAGAAATATCCTCAGAAACAATATCCTGCTTTTTCAATTCTGCGTTTTCTTCAGTATTCTCAAGCCAACTATATATTTTTCCGGCCTGTCCATCATCTTCCTGGAGTGACAGCAACTCTAAGACATTGCATATCATATCAACTTTACATCTTGAACACAGCAGCAAATTTGCCTGTTTTTCATCGCAACTTTTCAGATACGAATTTCCTACAGGTGTAATAAAAAAGGTATACACCAAGAACCAAAGTACAATATACCCACTGATAAAACCAAACAAACCTGAGCCAATTTTCTCAAAATATTTTGGCAGTGCAGGAGCAGGATAATCAGAAAACAAATGCACATTAAGTATTTCAAGTATAACAAGAAGCAAAGCTGCAGTCAGAAACAATACACCTACTTTAGCCCATTGATTAGGCAATGTATTGGGCGAATATTTACCGATAATAGTAACGGTCATTATACCAAGATAAACTGATATCATTACATTAAACATACACACCCATGCGGC
Source organism: Sedimentisphaeraceae bacterium JB056 (assembly GCA_044440125.1). GTDB lineage: Bacteria > Planctomycetota > Phycisphaerae > Sedimentisphaerales > Sedimentisphaeraceae > JBITAJ01. The sequence goes on from JBITAJ010000008.1 coordinate 88,488, forward strand.
CAGAACGCCTCTTCTTATTCCCCAGAAGCACCCTACCAAACCAAATATTAAAGCTGCTATGGTTATCCACATATCAAAACACCTACCCTATTCCCTTAACTTCATTATACGAGGTAATACCACGCAATACCTTTTTCATCGCTTCTTTGTGAAGCCTTGATTTTATATTTTTAGAAGCAATATCTCTAAGCTGGTCAGGAGAGACATGCTCAAGACATGTTATATTCGCTTTGACATCCTCTGTTATCTTCAAAACATCAAATATCGCAACTCGTCCTGAATACCCGGTATTACGACATTTCTCACACCCGTTAGGTTTCATTATTCCAGTAACGTTGATGCCACGATTTTTAAGCATAATCTCTTTATCCGCAGGCAATTTGGCAGGACTTTTGCAATGTTCACAAAGTTTTCTCACAAGTCGTTGTGATATAATCATATCAATCGCATCAGCAAGCATAACAGGCCTTATGCCAAGATCTATCAGACGCAATATCGAAGTAAGATTGTCGCCACTGTGAATCGTCCCAAGTACAAGATGTCCGGTATGTGATGCCTGAACTGCTATTTGAGCCGTTTCATTATCCCTTATTTCTCCAATAGTTATAACGTCCGGATCTTGCCTGAGGATACCGCGAAGCGTACTTGCAAATGTAATACCTGCTTTTGTATTTATCTCAATCTGACTTATTCCCGGGATCTGGTACTCTACCGGATCCTCAACTGTAATTATGTTTCTTTCAGCATTGTTTATCGATGCCAACATTGAATAGAGCGAAGTAGTCTTTCCACTCCCAGTTGGCCCGCACACAATTATCATACCAGACTGTTTCGATATTACTGTTTGTACGTCTTTTAATGTATTTTTCGAAAGGCCGATCTCATCAAGTTCAAGCATTTTTGCAAACACATTAAGCACACGTATTGAAAGCTTCTCCCCATTAACTACACCAGCACTTGCAACTCTGAATGCGGCACTTCCATCGCCTAACTTGGCCGTAAAGGCGCCATCCTGAGGTCTTCGCTTCTCTGATATGTCCATGCTTGAAAGGGCTTTTATACTGCTTATTACTGCGGTCCCAACATCAAGCGGCATCTCCCTAACTTTCTGCAATTTCCCATCAAGCCTAAATCTCACAGAATAAGATTCTAAATCAGGGTCTATAAGTATGTCACTTGCTGAATCTTCCAGAGCTTCCCATATGATTGTTTCGGCAAGCCTTACTACACCGCTCAGATCAGAAGATTTTTTACTGCTTGTATATATATCCTCAATATCACGTCCCGAACTGTTCAATAGACTTATATTTACCGGATCAATATTTTCATAAACTGTCTTCTTACCTTTTACTTTCCATATATTACTGCTGAATATTTCTGCCCAAATTTCTGAAAACCCTAATTTTTTAGTATAGACCTTGCGTGTAATCTGAACTGCATATACACCAAAAATAACAAATGGACCAAAAAGAAGTGTAAGAACATTTAACCACGGCCGTAAAGAAATGTCCATTAGTCGGCTATTATTAAAATAATACACACAAAACAGACAAAAATATAGCCAGACGCAGAATAATGCGACTTTAACTGCATGCAGTATTAACAATCCTTCGTAATTCAAAATCTCTCCTTAACCAATTGGCAATGTATAAACATAACCACTGCAAAAACACTATAACTCTACCTTAGCATTCTATTAAATCTAATTACCTAAATCAAGCAATATATTCAAAGTTACAATGTAAAAAGTAAAAAAAACTATATAAATCCGGCAGGTTTTAGTATATAGATGAGAAATTTATCGAATATTCTTTTTCTTAACGCCAAGCAGGACTGCAGAAAAATCGAATATTTGCCATAGGAAGGCACCAATCAATGCTGTATAAACAGAGCTTAATGGAATGGCTAAATATGGTTTGGCTATGTGCTGGCCTATCTTGAACGCATTAAGCGTATCAATTATCGCCATAATACAGACACTAATAAGAAATATTGCAAAAATCCTATTTCGAACACGGTCCATTAACAAGACATCTCTCATAGCTGAAAATGACACACCCACAATACCGTAAGCAATCATTGCCGGCCCCATCGTGGAACCTGATATATCAGCCATAAAGCCTATCATGAAAGATGCTATTATAGCATCCCGTCGATCAGAAATGTAAGCAAAGAACGCAAGAGCCGCAACAAGAAGATCCGGTCTTATATCAAGAGAACTTATAGTAATAAGCTCCATTACACTGCCGGCATTTATAAGTGTTACAACAAGCACAGTAACTACGAAGTTGATCCATTTCATTGACTGCCCTCCATGACCGTCTCCATAACAACTACAGCCACCTCTTCAAGTTTGTCATAATCGATAGGCTGATAACCGCTTATGTCCCAGAGTAGTGGATTTTCTTTGTCGGCTTGAACAACTTTTATCTCTCCTACATATCGTGGAGTATCAAGGTATCGCGGATCAGGTGATGCATAAACAAGATCGCCCGGTTTTATGTCAAACTCGCGAGAAACCAGCGGTATCTTAAATGCATTAACTCCGTCTCCTTTAATATTTGCCCTTATATAATCGTTCGCATTATCACGCATTATACGAACTTCAAGACTATGGCTATTATTTACAACAAGGGTAACACGTGCTGTTGCTGTTGATACTTCCGAGACGGTACCGATAACCACGCCGTCACTCATAACATATTGCCCTGCTCGTACCCCATCAAGAGCCCCGCGGCTTATCAGTAGGAAATGCCCCTGCTCTTTTCTGATTATCTTGGCAGCGACAAGACCCGCACCAGACTTAGGCAAATACGACCTGTATTTTGCCATCTTTTCGAGCCTTTCATGTTCTTCAAGGAGATCTGCGTAGATATTCTTATATGCTGCCCAGAGACGGTTATACTCTTGACGAGAAACCCATTCACTTCCTGGACTTTGGCTGCTCAAAAGCTCCTCTGGCAAATCTATCCTTAAGCTTATAACGGGACTGAAAAGTTCAATAAAAAAAGAATTGAGATTATTAGTAATTTGATGCGGCAGTATCAGGATGGCTATAGATACCATCAGGAAACCTGTAAATAAAGACGTATTGTTTGCCTTAAGTCCTTGCCGTGCCATCATTACTCGCTAACTAACTTGTGAGTAAACCATTGATATTAATCCCATGAGTAGTTATTCTTGTCGATTGTATCTTTCCACTGATCAAGCTGTTCAAGATAAATACAAGTGCCTCTTGCAACACATGTTAGAGGATCTTCAACTACAACAACATCCAATCCTGTCGCATTACCAAGAACCCTGTCCATGCCACGTAAGAGAGCTCCGCCACCGCAAAGATGAATACCATTGTCAATAAGATCGGCAGCCAATTCAGGCTCAGCTCGCTCAAGTGTACGAGTTACACATTCAATTATTGAAGAAACAGGCTCTTTCAATGCCTCACGAATCTCTTCACTTGTTATTACAATCTTCCTCGGCAAGCCTGATATTGTGTCACGTCCCGCAATCTCCATGGTAAGCTCTTCCTCAAGATTTGCCGCAGAACCAAGCTGAATTTTGACCCTTTCAGCCCTTGATTCACCAATAAGCAGATTATAGGTTCGCTTAAGATGTGTCACTATAGCTTCATCAAAATTATCACCGCCAACTTTGAGACTTGTACAAGTACTTATACCCGAAAGTGACATAATAGCAACCTCAGTAGTACCTCCACCAATATCTACCACCATTGAAGCTGTTGGCTCACTTATTGGGAGTCCAGCACCAATACCGGCTGCCATTGGCTCAGGTACGAGAAATACTTCACGTGCACCTGCACGCTCTGCACTGTCAATAACAGCTCTTCTCTCTACTGCAGTTATCCCACTTGGAACAGATATGACCACACGAGGCTTTATAAGATTGCCGCGACCGTGTATTTTACGAATGAAGTAGCCAAGCATCGCTTCGGTGACTTCAAAATCACTAATGACACCATCTTTCATAGGACGAATAGCTGTTATAGAGCCGGGAGTCTTACCAAGCATATCCTTGGCAACAAGGCCAACAGCCTCTCCATTATTGAGTACCTTATTAGTACCTTTTTCAACTGCTACAACAGAAGGCTCGTTAAGCTTTATACCCTCACCCCTAACGGTAACAAGAGTATTACAGGTACCGAGATCAATACCCATATCCGTACTAAACCAGCCAAGTATTGAGTCAAGTATCACAATGATTCCTTTCAGTCAAGATTCAGAACTACACCCGCCTGCCGTAAAATCCTTAACAGGTTACAAAACTAAACATATAACAACCAATATTCAGTATTATACTAAATTATAACAAACAAAACGACACGAACAGCGCAAGGCTACCCGTGTCGTGGTAAAAAACATCTTATAAGTTACCCGGCTATCGAAAAGATAGTGCCAAATTGCTGCATACATACCATTGCTACGTATACAGAAGTCGCAATTACCGACAATGTAGCCAATGCCAGCATCGCAGTATAGATATTGTTGCCGGCTGAGTTTTTGGGTTGTTTCTTTGCCATTATTCTCTCCAGCTTACAGTGTATTTGAAACAGTATCGCCTGTTTTAGGTTCAGCTTTCTTGAGCTCTATGACTCCAGCTGCAACATCAGTGTCAACATCTGTTATAACTATATCACAGATAAAAGTAGTGCCGCGTGTAACGTGGAATTTCATACCTTCCTTTACACCGTCACTGCTACCTATACTTACTGACACAAGATTTTCAGAAACTTCTGACACAAGGCCTGTTATATTTGCATAAGCTGATTGAGCAGTTGCTGCTGTCGCAGCGCTTTTAACCTGGGTAACGATATTATCGGCAGCGTTTTTGACCTGATCTTCCAGTGCAGCGAGCTGTTCCTGTAATCTTCTCTTCTCTGCCTTAAGAGCGTTAAGCATTACGATGTGCTCATCAAGTGATGTCGTCATTTCGTTAAGCTTACCGCCAAGTTTGATGTTCTTGGCCTGCTCATCGGAAAGCATCTGACGGGTTGCCTGAAGAGACTTTTCCATATCAGCAATTGTCTGCTCGAAACTCTTTACAACACCTGACCAACTGTTTACTCTGTCCTGCCACTTTACAGCTGTATGCTGAGCGTTGGTAAGATCAATAACCAATTGACTCTTATCTTCTTCCATTGTAGCAAGCTTATCCTTAAGCTCAGAGAGCTGCTTATCTGCTTCAAGCTGTACTTCATTAGCTCTTGCGGTTGCAACATTCTTGCTTGACTGAAGAACCTTATAATCACTTTGCAGTTTATCATATTTTGCTTTAACATTATTTGTGCTGGCAACATATGAAACTACCGCACCGCAAAGAAAAATACTTGCCAGAGACAATAGTACAGTTAGAATTTTGGTAAAAGCACTCAAAGTATTTACTCCTATTACATTTATTATAACATTATATATACGGGGCATAAACCCCAACTCACGCAGTACAAACCACAGTACCACAGGATTGACAAGATTTTACGTCTCAGATAGCCTCAGGTCAAGAGATTTTTAATATTACATAGTAAAAAATAGACTATTTAGCAATAAACCTCTGCTGAAACCAGAAAAACACAAGATATACTTACTCCAAATCATCCAAAAGTAATTTGTATATTCGATTTTTGCACCCTTTATCAAAATCTTCGGACGATTATAAATCATCTACCCCACTGGTTATCATGAAACTTATCCTTTGCAAGGGAGCATTTATCTATCGGTGCTTTGGTTTCTGCTCCGTACCCAATAGCTATTATTGATTCCACCCTCACACCTGCGGGAATTTTAAGTATCCTACTGACATGTTGTTCTGATTCCAGGCCATCATTATTATATCTGGACCTGACCTGAACCCAGCAACTTCCCAGCCCCAATGTCTGGGCAGTTAGTTGTAAAATAATGCTGGCAATGGAACAATCCTCTATCCATACATCTGATTCCGATTCATCTGCACATACCACAACAGCCAGAGGAGCCCCTTTTATTAGTGAAGAACCGGATTTTTTGCACTCAGAAATCCCTTCGAGGAGAATTTTATCGTCAACGAAAATAAACTGCCACGGCATGAAATTTCTTGAAGTAGGACTGCGAAGCAATGCTTCTTTCAATATATCAATATCACTCGACGAAACCGGCTGAGAAGTGAATTGGCGTATACTGCGTCTATTGCGAAGAATATCTATCATAATCAAACCTCTGCACCCTGCTTCAACCTGTAAACGATAGGAACAAGCTCCTCAGCAGTCTTGATATCAGGATGTTTTTGGGAAGCGAGCTTTACGAGCTCAATGGCCTCATTTCGCTTTTCACCCCAAGCAACCAGAATTTCAAGAGTTTCGATTTGATACGAGCTGAACTTTGCACCTTGACCGGAGATTTCTGATTGCCCGGACATAGTAAGGTCGGAGGCATAACCAGAAAGTTTGCCGCTTAGTTCAGCGATTATATGCTGAGCAAGCCTCTTGCCAATCCCGGGCATACTTATAACAATCTTCTCGTCACCTGATTCTATAGCAGAAGCTATTGCATCGACCGGCAAACAAAGCGATTTAAGCCCTTTTTTTATGCCCATGCCTTTTACGCTTGTATATTTGAGGAAAAACTCTTTTTCTGACGAATTCATAAAGCCAACCATCCTCGGTATGAGGTTTCCCCCGCCCGGAGTACCTTCATAATATTCCATAGTACAAAGTGTTATCTCTGTCCCTATCTTACTCGAAAGCGAGCTTACACAATAGCCCGGAAGCATAACCTCGTACGAAATATTACCTACCGAAACCAAAGCCTTTTCGTCATCTAATGAAAGAAGTTCACCTGTTATCCGTGCTATCATAAATATCCTTTTCAGTGAACAAAGAATTGCAAATTTTTATTTTATCATTCAAGTACTAATTAGTATTCTATAAGATAGTAATAGAATTTCCAGTAAAAACACCATATCAAAACTCAAAAAGCAATCATATCCTCTAAATTCAGGGCGTTTACGCAGCAAAGAGCAATAGCAATTGCGTCTGCTACGTCTGCTGGTTCAGGTGGTGCGGCAAGAGAAAGTGTCGAGGCGATAGCACGCTGCATCTGCTGTTTTGTCGCTCTGCCGTTACCGGTAAGAGATTTCTTAATCTTAGTCGCTGAATAATCCACCACTTTCATTTCTCTGACACCTGCACGCTGAAAAATGACCCCCCTTGCATGCCCCATAAGTATTGCCGTACGAGGATGAGCATAATGAGAATACAGCTGTTCAACTGCCATTATATCAGGATCATGCGAATCTAATATAGTATCAAGGTCAGCGGCAATTTGTGACAAGCGGTCTGCGAGCTCCGCCTTGGTATCGGCCCTTATAGTACCGGCTTCCAGAAGATTAATGCCGGAAACATTACTATTTATAACTGCGTAACCGCAAATACGCAACCCCGGATCTATTCCTATGATCTTCATACAACCTTGCCATCCTGAAGCACTACCTGTCTGTCGCCCATATCCGCAACGCGTTTATCATGAGTGACCATTATAATAGTTTGCCCTGCTTCCTTATGAAGTTTCCTGAGTATCTCAAGTATACCCTGCCCAGTCGGCCAGTCAAGATTTCCAGTAGGCTCGTCTGCAAGCAATACCTGCGGTTTATTTATCAAGGCACGCCCTATAGCCACTCGCTGACGTTCACCGCCGGAAAGCTGAGAAGGACGATGCTTTAATCGCTCTGAAAGTCCGAGCTTATCCAAAAGCTCAATCGCTTCGGCTCTATATTTTTTACGTTTGCCAAACCACCCAATCGCTGAGTAATCGGCCATTACCGGCATAAGAACATTCTCTACAACATTAAGCTCTTCTATCAGATGATAAAACTGGAAGATGAAGCCTACATCTTTGTTGCGGAAAGAATTCAGACGTCTTGATGAAAAACGGGTGATATTATCACCATGAAAATGTACATCACCTTTATCCGGCTTATCGAGTGCACCAAGTATATGCAGCAAGGTACTTTTACCTGAACCACTTGAGCCGGTTATAGTCAGAAACTCGCCTGATTTTACTGAGATATCCACACCTCTAAGTACTTTGAGATGCGTATCACCCAGCCTATAGCTCTTTTCTATATTCTTGCAATTTATTATGTAACCCATTAAAGCCCTTGAGATTAAGCTAAAGTTTGAATAAAACAGAAATCACATTATCCATTAGAGACAATAATTGTCAACAAATAAAATATTGCAAACTGGAATTGACAAATAGTTGTTTTGGGAATTGAAAATCTGTGATTGCCCTATTAAACTTCAAATAAAAAGCCTGCAGGCTGATTACCAACTTGCAGGCATAGAAAAATCGGGCTGACAGGACTTGAACCTGCGACCTTTTGACCCCCAGTCAAACGCGCTAGCCAAACTGCGCCACAGCCCGTTCAGAGCTTGGTATTCTATATAAAGTCATAGTGATTTCAATACATATTACCAATATTTTGAAAAAAGTTTACAAGAACACATCATCTTATAATATAATGGAATGAATATTAAAAGATGTTCGTTTTGGTCCGATGTTTCGTTTGTGTACTATTACACATCGGTTAGAGGCATAAAAAAGCAAAAGCGCAATCTCCGCAAGTTGTTTTTTTTAATATCTCTGCTATAGTATTAAACTGAGTATTTAGACAAATATAAAATGATTCAAAGAGTTGCTAAATAGGTCTAAAGAGAATTGTTAAAGATATAAAGAGGTTAGAAAATGAAAGATCAACAGATAGAAAAAGCATACGAGATTGCAAAAGATCAATATGCTGCTATTGGTGTAGATGCAGAGAATGTAGTTAATAAACTGGCTAATGTTGCAATATCAATGCATTGCTGGCAAGGCGATGATGTCGGAGGCTTTGAAACAGCCGGAGCTGAGCTCGGAAGCGGCGGCATTCAAGTGACCGGAAACTATCCAGGAAAAGCGACTACGGTAGAACAGCTTCGCCAGGACGTAGAAAAAGCCATGAGCATTATTCCAGGCAAGCAACGTTTGAATCTTCATGCATCATATCTTGATAACGGTGGCAAATTCGTTGATCGCAACGAAATAACCAAAGAGCATTTCCAGAGCTGGATTGACTGGGCAAAAGCAAACGAGACAGCCCTTGACTTTAATCCAACATTCTTCTCACACCCCAAGGCAGATGATGGTTTCACACTCAGCCACAAGGAAGAGTCCATCCGTAAATTCTGGATTGACCACGCAAAAGCATGCCGTAAAATTGGTGAGTATATGGGTAAAGAGCTTAATGATACTTGCGTAATTAACTACTGGATACCTGATGGCTACAAGGACACGCCATACGACAGGAAAGCTCCTCGCGAAAGGCTTGCCGCTTCATACGATGAAATATTCGCAGAGAAGCTTAATGAAAAATCAGTTGCCGAAGCAGTGGAATGCAAACTGTTTGGTATTGGCTCTGAAAGCTACGTTGTAGGTTCTCATGAGTTCTATATGGGCTATGCTCTCTCAAGAGACAAAATGGTTTGCCTTGATGCCGGCCACTTCCATCCAACCGAGACAATCTCAGACAAAATATCTTCAGTGCTAACCTTCCAGGACAAGGCCCTTTTACATGTAAGCCGCCCTGTTCGCTGGGACAGTGACCATGTGGTAATACTTTCGGATGACCTTCAGGCAATAGCACAAGAGATTGTAAGAGGCGACTACCTCGATCGCGTTTATATCGCACTTGATTTCTTCGATGCAAGTATAAACAGGATTGGAGCATGGGCTACCGGCACACGCTGCATGATGAAGGCATTGCTTATTGCAATGCTTGAACCGGCTGAGATGCTAAGAAAAGCTGAAAATGACGGCGACCTTACAATGAGGCTTGCCGGTGTTGAAGAACTCAAGACAATGCCGTTCGGTGCAGTTTGGGATTATTTCTGCATGAAAAATAATGTTCCTGTCGGCTTTGATTGGATTAATGAAGTTAAAACTTACGAAAAAGAGGTTTTGGCTAAGAGATAATAGAGCCTGTCTTTGATATCTATATCAGAAAGACATAGGGTCGTAAAGTAATTTTACTTTGCGGCCCTTTTTATATTGACTGAAATTGAGACTCCAATATACTAAGAACTAATGTAGTTGGTGCAATTTAATCTTTTATATTTTTACGTAAAATTAATTTGTAGAAAGGATGTCTCAAAATGAAAGCAAAAATATCTCTTTTTTTATTGATTGCACTAACGTTAATTACGGGTTGCAAAGATAAAAATTCGCAAACCAGCCAACCAACCCAGAAGCCTAAAAGCATTCTGTCATATATTCCGAAAGAGTCTTTATTTTGCATTGTAGCGCATGATATTGAGGGTATCGCAACCAGCATAGATGATTTTGCCATCGGTATTACACCTGTTCCGGTATCTGCCGCAACGGGACTAAAAATGGTTGCTGCAAATTTGACAGGAGATGTCGATTCTGCAATAATAGACCTTAACGGTGACTTTGCGCTTATGGGCATACCTACAGGTGAGATGATTACACAGCCTGACGGCACTGAGATCGCCAAACCTACAGTTGTTCTGGTAATCCCAATAAAGGATTTTTCAAAGTTAGAACAGATGAACACTGTTTCTATGCCGGATACCGATGGGATTTACACATACAGTATGGGGCAACAACAATACGTATTCAAAAAAGCCAACAACTATATATTACTTACAACCCCACTTATTTTTCCTCAATTCACAAAAGCATTTGAAGCTATAACCAATGCCAACGGAGATGTAATAAACAGCAAGCCAAAATATATTGTCGATAGTGCTGAAAATAAGCAGATATGGGTTTATGGTAATTTAACAGCTGTCGAATCAGAATATGGCAAACTCATGGATACTTATATTGAGATGGCTATTCAAACAGTCACTACGCAGATTGCCCAGACTCCACAAACACCGCAAATATACCAGAAATACCTATCAAGTATGATGGATATGTATCGTGATATACTAAGAGATATCGATTCTATATCTTTGTCAGTCAATATCGAAAAAGATGCCGTAAAGATATCAAATGCAATAACAGCAGTTAACGGGAGTCAACTTGCTAAAATCATGATACCAGACAACAATAAACTTAACCTGAATCGCATGGCATATCTTGAAAACGACAGTTTCATGAGGCTGGGATTGAAGGTTAATGCTGATTACTATAAAGCTTCCAGTATTGTCTTTTTTGACTTTTTTGAAGACATGTTCAAAACTGAAGAGAATGCGCAAACCATGCAAAAAATAAGAGAAATATCAACGCAATGGGCATCAGCAGTAAAAGATGATTGTGTTATCAGTTACGGCTTCAATAATGATTCTGAATCAAAGCTGGCCTTATCCTTCATAGCAGGGATTGATGACGCCGAAGAAGTAGAATCTCTTATAAACAAGCAAGTTGAATTCTTTAACACACAAGATATCCAGGGTATCATTGAGTCATTCGATCTGAACTTAGAATTAACAGCTTCAAACGGAGTTAACAGCTTAGATAGCTATCCGGTAAACAAATTAACTTACAAGTTTGATATTCCAATGCAGACTGAAGAAGATACAAAGATATTTGATCAAATGTTTGGTGAGGAGATAAACGGATATTGGGTTTGCTATGATGATTTACTTATGTGCACGTCAGATAATGAAGATATCAGCAGGCTTAAAGCAATGGCTGAAACAAGCAAGTCAAACGCTCAGATATCTGATGCCCTGAAAGAAAACTTCCAAATGCTTGGGGATTATTCAACATTTGAATTTATCGGTACATATAATTATGTGAAACTATTCGAATTTTCCTTAGCAACGATGTCAAGCATGATGCCTGAAGCACAAAAGGATAGCTTGAAATTTGAAACAAATTCCAATATCGTCTTTGGCGGTGACATAAAAGCTGACGGTATAGTTTACGAACTCGCTGTTCCAAAGAAGCATATAATTGAAATAATGAGTGTCTTACCGGCTATGCAGGCAATGCCTACGCCGCAACCGCAGGTTTCTCAAAAATAAGACAAAAAAAACATACAAATGAAAAGAGCCGCAAAGACAATCTATCTTTGCGGCTCTTTTAGTTTCAAATCTCAGACACCAGCAGGTCAATGAGATCCTGATGGTTCGCCAAGAACAGATTTGAGCTCGGCAAGTTTTTCAGCAAGGATCTCATCATCCTTAGCCTCTACATTAAGCCTCAGGAAAGGCTCTGTATTACTCGGCCTTGCGTTGAACCACCAATCCTTAAACTGAATAGTGGTTCCGTCAAGATCATCAATACGGCCTTCACCATACTTGTGCGCAAGTTCTTTGAGGGTCGCATCTTTATCTTCAACACGGAAATTAATCTCTCCAGAAGAGTAATATTTGCGAAGCGGTGCAATCAGCTCACTAACAGGCTTATCACTTCTGCTTACAATATTAAGCATATGCACAAAAGTAATCATACCTGAGTCAGTATTAAAACTGTCACGATAGTAGAAATGACCTGAAAGCTCACCGCCAAATATAGCATGACTGTCTCTGAGTGTTTTCTTCATAAAAGAATGGCCTACACGCTCACGACGAGGCGTTCCACCATGCTTGAGGACTTCTTCCTGAACGACCCAACTGCTTCTAAGATCGTAAACGATAGTAGATGAAGGCTCTTTCTCAAGGAAATATGGGGCCATCAGGGCAGTGAGCAAGTCGCAACTAATGCTTTGCCCCTTTTCATCAATCATAAGAAGTCGGTCAGCGTCACCGTCAAAGCAAACACCAACATCTGCTTTCTCATCAAGAATCAATTGCTTCAACTCAGCAAGATTTTCTTCTACAAGAGGATTAGGTTCGTGCTTGAAAGTACCATCGGTAGTTTCATTGATTATAACCATTTCAATCGGAAGATCACCAAAAAGCAGCGGAACCATTTTACCAGCCATACCATTCGATGCATCAATAGCAACTTTAAGCGGCTTGATATTTCTATCGAGAAACTTCAAAACATGCTTACGATACTCATCAGTGAGATCGACATTCTTAACAGTACCTGTTTCATTGCCCTTAGTATGGAGCAATGAAGTGGCCATATGCTGTATATCTTTGAGGCCGGTATTTTCACCTACCGGTTTAGCCTCGATACCGCTTATCTTAAAACCATTATAATCTGCAGGATTGTGCGATGCAGTAACCTGCACTCCGCCACAAGTCCCCAGATGATTAATCGCAAAATATATCTGGGGCGTATCTATCATACCAATATCTATAACATTAGTGCCTGTTGAACGCATACCGCTTATCAAAGCCTGCGTCAACGATTCACTGTGCTTACGCATATCACGTCCCACACAAACAGCCTGTCCATTTTCCTGCCCTCTTTCATAACCTCGCAGCAGAGAACGGAGGAATTGTGCTGTTGCATAACCTATTTTCCACGCAGCTTCTTCATCAAGCTGAGAAGGATAAAGGCCACGAATATCGTATGCTTTGAATATTTTATTATCCATAAACATCTCCATCAATTATCTAAAATTCCAACCTAACTTAGCTCAAACTTGAGCTATCACCTTGAATCAGCATCAAATCAGTCTACCGCTACGACTTCTTTGACCTCAGGAACCTGATCCTTCAGAACTCTTTCAACACCATTTTTCAATGTCATCCGTGCGCCTGGGCAACCCCTGCATGCACCTTGAAGGCGTACTTTGACTGTCATATCCTCTTCAACGCTTACCAGCTCAATATCTCCACCATCAGCTTGCAGCCTTGGCCTTATTACCTCGATCACATCTTTGATCTTTTCTATATTATTTTCACTCATAATATTAATCCTTATAGTTCAAGTTAGCACATTAAAGTTTAAAAACGTGCAGATTATAACAAGTAATTAGTGTTTTTTACAGATAAATTTGCTATAAAATCTCTTAAGGTAATATTTGAACTTCCATCTTTTTAATTGCTGTATTAATTAAAAACAGCTTTTAGTTGTATAGAAAACACCGATTTACGTACCACTTAAATTAAAAAAAGGGCCTTTTGACATGTATAATAGAAGTTTTTTGATTTTTTTATTAGGAAAATAGAATTATTTGAAGTAGAATGGAACAACATTGGGAATGCGAGATAGAGTACTGATTATATGCCTTCTGCAAAAATTTAATTATTGGTAGAGTTAAAATGCAGTTTCAGGTAAATTGGTTGCTATGTAAGTGAATATGCGATGAGGCTTTAACTATTGAATTACTGCAACATGCAAAAAGAACAGTTTGAGGAATCAGGCGACAAGCTAATTGTTAATGCGCCAGCTAAAATCAATCTATATCTAATGATTGCCGGAAAGCGGCCTGATGGATACCATAACATTGACACTCTTATGTCGAAGATCACATGGTACGATCAGGTAATAATTGAGCCGTCTGACAATGAAGGAGTGGAATTGGCCTGCACAGGATCGTACTGGGCACCTCAAAATGACGACAACCTTATTATAAAGGCTGTTAAAGCTCTTAATGACGATTGCGGTTTTAATGAGTCCATACGTATAACACTTCAGAAAAACATACCTGCCGGAACTGGCCTTGGAAGTGCAAGCAGTGATGCCGCTGCAACATTGCTGGGGCTCAACAAATATTTCTCGCTTGGCATAAGCAAACAGCGTTTAGCAAAGATAGCTGCCAAATTCGGCAGTGACACTGCATTCTTTACAGGTAATTCTCTTGCGGTATGCAAAGGCAGAGGCGAGATACTTCACGAACTTGAAACTGATATAAACTACCAGGCATTGCTTATAATACCAAACATAAGCATGCCTACCGTAGAAGTTTACAGAAATTATTCGCACGACGAAGAAATTTATTACAACTCCGCACATAAAATCAATCCGCTTATGAGCAGCAACAATGTGTTAGAGGCAGCATCACTCGGAATTAATATGCTTGCAGAAAGCTGCTTTGACATAAATGGCAAAATGAGCGAAATATACCGAGAAGCCGATGATGTGCTTGGAGGCGGCGTTGTATTGAGCGGCAGCGGGTCAGCTTTCTATAAAATACTTTCTGACGAAAATACCCAAGAAATTGATGAGTTAATGCGGTCATTGAAAGATCGTTTGGGTTGTAATATCATTTTAGTTTCTAACAACAGATGGTAATATTCAAGAGGTAAACAGTATGGAAATCACAGAAGTTCGAGTGAAGTTGGTTGAAAACAAGGATGACAGGCTTAAGGCTTTTTGTTCGATGACAATTGACAACTGCTTTGTAGTTCGAGACGTCAAAATCATTGAAGGCACAGGTGGCTTATTTGTGGCCATGCCCTCAAGAAAAATGAGCGATCACTGCGAATGTGGCGCCAAAAATTACCTGAGAGCAAGATACTGCAACAATTGCGGCAAAAAACTCTCTGAAGACAGAGCTTCAAAAAGCAATAGAGGCAGATTAAAACTTCACGCGGACATAGCGCATCCAATCAATGCTGAATGCAGAGATATGATCCAGGATACTATCGTAAAGGCTTATGACCTGGAAGTAGAAAATTCCCAAAAACCAGGCTACGTTCCGACAGAGCTCGACACTGAATAAAATATACAATATCAGCGGTTGTCTGTTTTGCAATGGATATCGCTGGATATTTTTCAGAATCTTAAGTTAGACAACCGGGATATCTGAGCTTAAAAAGCAAAATTTGCAGTTTTAACGCAGAATATATCCTCAATATAATTTCTGCGTTAAGACTTTTGTACCTTACCTCCCTATGAAGGCTCCTATTTTAATTAATGAGTCCTGCAGTTCTTTTATTGAGATATCCCTTGTCCCTGTTGCACTTTTAGAAGATATTGCCGCAGCCATACCGGCAGCCTGGCCAGTTATATAACAGCCTGCCATCGGTCTTATTGAGCTTTGCATTGTTTTGTCGGCTGAAATGCAGCGACCTGCAACAAGTAAATTATCAAATCCCTTAACAGTCAAACTTCGATAAGGAATACCGTAATGTTCACCGGGTTCATAAACACAAGAATTATAGAACTGCACCGATTTCTCATAATCTTCTTTTGAGCCGCTTTCAGGATGTATATCTACGCCATAGGCATAACATCCTATCTGGTCTTCAAACTGTCTGCGGTCCAGATAATCCTGCTTGGTCATGACATATTCACCCAGGATTCTTCGCGATTCCCGAATGCCCATAAGTGCCCCGCTCGAAGCTAACTCTACTTTTTCGTAGCCCTTGACGTATTTTCTATAAAACTTCTCAAACTCCGGCAGATACTTACGAGATTCAATAAATCCGCGAGTAATGCTTCGTTCGTCCGTACCGTCAATATTATACGAATGGCCCATATTTGCAGAAGCAAGCGAGTAACCTGTTCTTGCCATACCTGAATGATGTCTATCTTCAACAGTGAATATATTCTCATCAAAGGCTTTTTCAAGAAGTACACCCATTTTTTCTACATCATGACGTTCTATTCTTGAAAAATCGCAGCCAGCCCATAAACTGCAAAGAGTCGAAGGCATAACCCTGCCCTCTTCGTCACCTTTTTCAAACTCTGCCCCTGCCAAAGCACAAAGATCACCATCACCACTGCAGTCTATGAAAACCTTGGCCTTAACAGCAAACAACCCGCTTTTGGCATTGCATATTATATATAAAACATTGCCATTCTCGGCGATAGCATCGACAACCGTTGTTTGAAATGTAAAGTCAGCACCTGAGTCAATCACAATACGATCGTAAAGCCTCTTAACAGCTTCCGCTGGAATTGATAAGTATCTGTCGTATATGACTCCGCCAATATCAACCACGCTGTCATAGATTTCCCTGCCAAAACCATCAGCAACAAAATTTATACCATCATCGAATTCCATGAAAAGAGGAACCAAACCTGCAGTCCCCATTCCACCGAAACAACTGTGCCCCTCAGCAATAAAGACTGAAGCACCCTGCCGTGCAGCCGTCACTGCAGCCGCAACACCTGCAGGCCCGCCACCTGCCACGCAAATATCAACATCATACTTGAGTGGTATTTTTCTATCAAATCTAATTTTCATCATGCCCTCATTGATGCCACTGACAAAAGCTAAAAAACAGCATGTTAAACAAAACCATTTTGATAAAAACGTAGGTTTTATCAAGATCAATAGACTTCTGCAAGGGACACCTCATTAAAGTGTTTCAATTCATATTAGCATAAAAAAACGTCCTGTCAACCATCTCTGAACAGCTAATTAAACACGTACAGTACGTGCCGAAAAGATTTTTTAGTAAAAAAATACAAAAGCACAATTTAGCAAAAAAGTGCCAACTAAGTACTTTTTCATATGAATTGTATCATGAAAATTGATTATGCTGTTTTTTTACATGAGCTCAGAGATTTAATCTTGAAACTTAGATATTAATGTATATAATTCTGGTTCGCAAGTGGCCGAGTGGCGGAATGGCAGACGCTGGGGATTTAAAATCCCCTCCCGGAAACGGGGTGTGGGTTCGAGTCCCACCTCGGCTATAAAAGTCCTGTTTTGCAGATTAAGTTGTAAAGCAGGACTTTTTTTCATGCGAAGTTCAGATACCCTTCAAAAAACCTTCATTTTTCTTTTGAAAAAGGATTGACGTTTGAGTAAAAAACATTATTCTTTTTTGTCTTCTCATTCGCCACTTCTCGCGGCCTTCGGGACGAATCGAGCGTTAACTTTGACAGACCGTGCAGATTTAATCTCTGCTATTTAATAATTTCGAAGGCTATCGGTGCATACTCTCGGTACTGTACAGACCCAGCCGGTTTTAAAGGTTTTTGATAAAGTGAACAGAAGATTCGAACCTCAATTTATAAGCGTATTACGTGAGGGTTACAATTTCAGGCTTTTCAGCAGTGATCTCACGGCGGGGGTCATAACAGGCATAGTTGCACTGCCACTGGCAATAGCTTTTGCCATAGCCAGCGGTGTAGGCCCTTCAGAAGGCTTCTATACTGCAATAATCGCCGGCTTTATAATCGCAATTCTAAGCGGAAGCCGCGTTCAAATAGGCGGCCCTACAGGAGCATTTGTTGTAATGGTCTACACGATCATTCAGCAGCATGGTATCAACGGATTAGCAGTAGCAACGATTATAGCAGGCATAATACTTATCGCAATGGGCGCAATGCGGCTCGGTTCATTCATTAAATACATCCCATACCCGGTTACGCAGGGTTTTACAAGCGGCATCGCGGTAGTAATAGCAAGCACACAAATCAAACCTCTTCTCGGCCTGAAAATAGAGGAAATACCAACAGAATTTATTCCTAAAATAGTAACCTGCCTCAAACATGTCACAACAGCAGAATCTTCAACACTGCTCATCAGTCTACTTGCAATTACAATAATATTGACATGGCCGCGAATAACTTCCAGATTCCCCGGCTCACTCGCCGCAATCATAATCTGCACTCTGCTGGTAAAAATATTCGGAATAGAAACTCCAACAATCGGAACGCAATTCGGTTCCATGAGCAGCAGTCTGCCTGTTTTTACTGCCCCTTCGTTTAACTACAAGCTTGTCTCGGAGGTTTTCCCTGCCGCATTAAGTATTGCAATGCTTGGGGCAATCGAATCACTTCTATCCGCAGTCGTGGCCGACGGAATGACCGGCGGCAAACATCGTTCAAATATGGAGCTTATCGCACAAGGCGCAGCAAATATAGTTTGCCCTTTCTTTGGCGGCATACCTGCAACAGGTGCAATAGCCCGCACGGCAACAAATATCAAAAATGGCGGCAAAACACCGATAGCCGGTATTATTCATGCCATAACACTGCTTCTTATATTAATGTGCCTGGGTAAATTAGCATCAACTATACCTATGTGTGTACTTGCAGCAATCCTGATGGCCGTTGCTGTAAAGATGAGTGAATACCACATGTTTATAAAAATGTTCAGAGCGCCCAAAAGCGATGTAGTTGTGATGCTCGTAACATTCCTGCTCACAGTTCTTCTCGATCTGACCATAGCAATCCCTACAGGCATGGTAATGGCAAGCTTCCTGTTCATGAGCCGTATGGAGCAAGTCAGCAGCACAATTAATCTGACAACAGAAGATAAAGACGATGATGATGAAAGAATTGACCCATTCGCCCTAAGCAAATTTGAGGTACCGGATGGCGTTGAAGTTTTCGAAATAAACGGGCCGTTCTTTTTCGGCGCTGCAAGTAAATTCCAGGATGACATAATCAAACGAAATGTAGATATCCTCATACTGCGAATGAGAAAAGTACCTGTTATTGATGCAACAGGAATATTTGCCCTCGAAAAAATAGTAACACAGGCTCGTGAAAACGGAAGAACAATCCTTCTTTCAGGAATAAACCCGCAGCCATTGACCGCTATGAAAAAATCAGGGCTTACAAGAAAAATCAGCAATGAATGCATACATAATAATATCTCAACGGCTCTGAATCACGCTAAAGCATTACTTTCGCTTAAAGAACTCAACACTGAAGCATAACAATCAATGCCCGATAATCGGTATTTTGAGTTTATCAGCCAAAGCAAGGGTTTTGGGCTTATCGATGATAATAGTCTTGCCAGCTTCAACAACAAGACATTTAGCTTTGTTTCGTGCTAATGCTTCAATAGTTTCAGTACCTACGCACGGCACATCAAAACGCATATCCTGATCCGGCTTGGCTGTTTTGATAAGAGTCCAGCCGCCCTTTTTGCAGAACTGTCCGGCACGCTCGATCATTCTCGCCGTACCCTCTATCGCCTCAACAGCAATAACCTCACGCTCACACACCGCAATTGCCTGACCAATATCAAGCTCGCCAAGCTTCTTAACCATATCCCAACCAAACTCAACATCCTTCATCACACATTCAGGTGGAGTAACCGTTGTCATCACTCCTTTGCAAGCAAGATGTTCTTTGCAGTATTTAGTAGAATCTATCAAAATAATTCCCCCTTTCGCAAGCTCATCAGCCAGAGCACGAAGGATTGTATCATTGCGTTTATCATTATTACGAAGCGTCCAGTACCATGCCCGAAGTACTCTCCAATCGGGCAGATACTTCAAGATACGAAACGGCGTATATATCCTCTTCTTGGCAACACGCCCAACCATTACCGTATCACTCACACCGCGTTTGCGAAGCTTTCTTATCCACGTGCCAAGCCGTGCTATAGGCACATAGAAAAACTCATCACATATCTCAGAGAGCTCCTGCTCGCCGTTCTCCGCTAAGGCAGCACAAACAACCTTGTAGCCGGCAGCCTTGGCTCCCTCAGCAATCAGATAAGGCAGCCGTCCCTGACCTGCAACAAGACCTAATACTTTTTCTGAATGATCGGCCATTGTACGTTATTTTTCTGCTAATGCAGTTTCGAGTTCTTCGACACGCTTTGAAAGACGTTTTAACGTACGCTTCATCTCAGGAAGCGTACCAAGCATGGAATATGCACGCTTTGCCTGTCCTGCGTCGATAGCCGGAGCACCGGCAACGACCTTTCCGTCTTCAATATCATTGATTATAGCCGACTGTCCTGCCGCCATAACCATGTTACCAACCTTTATATGACCTACGACGGCAGACTGCCCGCCAAGAACACAATATTGTCCGAGTTCAGCGGTTCCTGCAATTCCAACCTGCGGCACGAGCAGACAGCCTCTGCCAATCCTCGCACCATGACCAATTACTACACAGTCGCCAATTTTAGCACCAGAACCTATAATCGTGTCCTGAAGTGAACCGCGTTCAATAGCAGCGTTTGCTCCAATCTCTACATCATCTTCGAGGATAACACTTTTGATGTGAGGAATCTTGTGATGTTCACCGGCATAAGTTGCAAAGCCGAATCCATCCTGCCCGACAGTAGCATTAGCCTGAATAATAACACGGTCACCGATGCTGCATTGCTCGAAAACAACACTGTTAGGGTATAAAATACAGTCAGAACCTATCTTTGTACCACGGCCTACAAATACCCCCGGATAGATAACCGCGTTATCACCAATCACAACATCGTTTTCAATAACGACATTGTCATATATGCAGCAGCCGCTTCCAATACTGGCTGTTTCATGTATGGTCGCATTGGGGCTTATACCCGCATCCCGATGTTCCCTATGGCCGAATATCAACTCCACGATACAGCAGAAGGCGTAGTATGGATCGTCAACAACTAATTGAGCATCAGCCGTGGTTTCCTCTTCTTTTTGAACAATAACAGCCGAAGCTGATGTACTGTTGAGAAAAGTCCTGTACTTCACGTTAGACAAAAACGTAATGTCTCCACGAGCAGCCGCGCCCATTGGAGCTGCTGAGGTAATGGCTATATCGCCATCACCAATGACTGTCCCACCTACATGCTCAGCAAGCGAAGCCAATTTGAATTCTTGCATTTTCTATCCTAAATATATTCCAACATCTAATTTACACCTTTTCATCTATGGGACCAAGCCGACAAACAATCCAGACTTTAAGAGGCTCAATCAACCGAAAGGTGAATTTCAAGACAATTAAGCGGTGCATTCTAACCAAATTCACATTTTTTTCAAGAATTAAGTTTTTACACCAAGATATGATGTCTATGCTAAAACAACCTGCACACACATATAACAGAGTAGAAAAAAATACAAATTTCAGGGTAATAAAAAAAATCTAACCGTTTTTTGAGAAAGCTGACATTTTTTACTTGCTTTAGACACCCTACTTTTATAAAATCCCCCTCTCGTTCGACGGAGTGTAGCTCAGCTTGGCTAGAGCACTTGGTTTGGGACCAAGGGGTCGGGGGTTCGAATCCCTCCACTCCGATTAAACGAAAAGCTGATAAATAAAGTAGCAAACTTTCTTTGTCAGCTTTTTTTATGCGCATATATCACTTTTTCCTCTTTATAAACCGTTCATACTTTTCTCACCTTAGAATATTTACACGGCTTTTCTACGCAAAAATATATTGTAAAAATTCGTGTTTTCATTATCATTAAGAGCCTGCTTATAATTTGATACAAACTAATTAAACCTAACAGGAATATTTACGATGAAAAACGTTGAAGCTTTAGTTCTTCGCGCTGCAGGAATCAACTGCGATCTTGAAACCGTAAACGCTCTGGAACTTGCCGGGGCTAACGCTAAAAGCGCTCATATAAATAAGATAATCGAAAACAAAGAGCTCCTTAAGGAAAACCAGATACTTGTATTTCCTGGCGGATTCAGCTATGGTGATGATGTGGCAGCGGGAAAAATTCTTGCCAATCAGGTCATACACCATCTGAGCGACGTAATACGAGAGTTTATCGATGCAGGCAAGCTTGTCCTTGGAATCTGTAACGGTTTTCAGGTGCTTGTAAAAGCGGGTATTTTGCCTGGAATGGAAAATCCTGTTGATGATGCCCCAGTTACTATAACAAATAATGACATACCGCGTTTTTATGACAACTGGGTATATTTGCAGCCCGGAACTGATAAATGCGTATTCATCAAGAAAGATCAGCGTATCTATCTCCCAATGGCTCACGGTGAAGGAAAAGTTGTAACAAAAACTTCTGAGATACTCGAAACACTCAAAAGCGAAGGCCATGTTGCTTTCAGGTATGTAGACAAAGACGGCAACTTCGGTGATTACCCTGTAAACCCTAATGGTGCTGCAGATCACATTGCAGGCCTCTGTGACCATACAGGTCGCGTGTTAGGCCTTATGCCGCACCCTGAGAGATTCGTACGCCGTACACAGCACCCACATTGGACAAGACTTCCTGAAGATATCGAAGCAGACGGCATGACAATTTTCAACAATGCCGTAAACTACATAAAAGAAAACTTCTAAGAGTTTCCTGAAGAAAACAATAAGCCCGGCTGAGTAAATCCGCTGGGCTTTTTTATTTTAAATTACACATTAAAAAAAAGGGCAACACGCCGAAACGTATTGCCCTTTTAATTATTCTATTGCTAATGGAAATTAAAGCATAGGTACCATTTTTTCCATCAGGTCAACAGCACGGTTTGAGTAACCCCACTCGTTGTCGTACCAAGATACGATCTTAGCGAAGTTGCCGCCCATTACCATTGTGCTCATTGCATCGAAGATGCTTGAGTGTGGATCACCAACGATATCGCTTGATACGATTGGCTCATCACAGTAAGCAAGAACACCCTTCATTGGGCCTTCTGCAGCAGCCTTGATAGCAGCATTGATCTCTTCAACAGTTACGTCCTTCTCGAACTCAACTGAAAGGTCAACACATGAACCATCTATTACTGGTACGCGAAGTGCGAAACCATCAAGCTTGCCGTTAAGCTCTGGGATAACCTTACCTACAGCAACAGCAGCGCCAGTTGTTGTTGGGATGATGTTGTCAGCAGCAGCACGTGCACGACGCATGTCAGAGTGAATCATGTCAGATACAACCTGATCATTTGTGTATGCGTGAACTGTTGTCATAAGACCTCTCTTGATACCGAATGCATCATTGAGAACCTTAGCAACAGGAGCAAGACAGTTTGTTGTACAACTTGCATTTGAAGCTGTCTCAACATCTGCTGTAAGAGCTTCTTCGTTAACACCCATTACAACTGTAGCATCGATCTTGTCCTTAGAAGGTACTGAAAGAACAACCTTCTTAGCACCAGCCTTGATGTGATCGCCATAACCGCCCTTAGGACTTGACTTCTCACGGAAGATACCTGTTGACTCAAGAACGATATCAACACCCAGTTCGCCCCAAGGAAGCTCAGCAGGATTACGTACAGCAGTAACCTTGATGTCTTTGCCATCGATAACGAGGCCAGAATCACTTACACCTACTGTACCGCCCCACTTACCCATAACGGTGTCATACTTGAACAGGTGAGCAAGAGCTTTAGGATCTGCAAGGTCGTTGATAGCTACTAATTCAAGCTCGCCAGCTCTTTCGAGGATAACGCGAGCAACCGCTCTACCGATACGGCCAAAACCGTTAATTGCAACCTTTGTTGCCATAGTTTTAATCTCCTATATATTAATATTAATACTCAAATACATACTCATAGCGATCATTATAGATTCTGAACGCAAACGCCGGAAATTTTAAGGGTTTCGAGCTTTATTGTCAAGTTTTAATAATGAGAAATATGTTATTTTGAGCACAAACCTAATACTTATTGTTCTATTTTTGAACAATAAGCTGCGATTGCATAACAAACGTCCGCTGATACTATCGCAAGAACTTGCTGATTATCCAGAAAATCAATGTCAGCACTATCGATATTACTATTGATGTACCGATAGGGAAAAACACTTTCCAGTTCTTACCGCCAAAGGAAATGTCACCCGGGAGATTGAAAAGATTAAACTTACCGCCAATAACAATAACGATACCTATCACAATTAGAAATATCCCAGTTATTATTAATACTTTTCCTATTTGTGAAAATTCGCTCATAGTATAAAACCATTGAAAGTCATCAGTTTTTTATTGCTGAACTTCAGAAAATGAAAGTGTGCATTCCTGCGAAACCTTCATCATATAACCCAAGCCGGGCTTCATTTCAGACATCATCCCATACCATTGGCCGTCCCAATATGTTAGATTCTTACCGAACTGATTAGTTATGTAATTATTGTTATTAGCCGGGAAATTATCCATAACAGTAGAGAAGGCTGCATTTTCACACAATGTATAACCTAACCAGTTCCAACCTGCTACAAGATGAATTTGAGTTGCCGGATCCACCGGTTGACCAGAAACTGTCAAAATATCGCTATTTGCTGTTTTGAGCTTATACATCAATCCAGGCTCTAATAACTGCAGGGTACCATACCACTGTCCTTGATAATAGGTAGCATTAAGTCCATTTGCGGAAAGTATTTTATCCTGATCAGCTATAGATTCCAATTCAGCAAAAACATTTCCAAGAGTTGCCTCATCTGGCAGCACGCTAAAGGAAATCCAATTCCATCCGGAAACAAGAGATATTTGAAGATAACTGATATCTTCGCCTGACAAAGAGAAGCCCTCAGGATTAGAAAGAGAACCGACACTCGTACCACTCTCAAAACTGAAGCTACCTCCTACCTCGTATATTTCGCCGTCAGCTCCATCATATAGCTTGAGCACCATCCCATCTTCTATGGTATTATCATTATAGACGCTTAATATGAACAACTTGCCATTAACCCCATCTACAACTTCTGCAACCCCAGCAATGTTTCCCGAAGAATCCCATACAGAGAGCAAGCTGCCAATATCCGTACCTATCTGATTCCCTGACGAATAAATCTGAGCATAAACCGTCATGGAATTCAATAACCCTTGAGGACTCTGCCAATCAGGTTTACTGTCTTTCTCGGTATATAAAGCAGTTACTGTTAAATCACTTGTTACATTATCAAATACGGTATCCCATCCAATAAATTCCCATCCACTGTCCTCTAATATAGTCGGAGCAGTTGCACTGCTGCCCTCTTCAATTTGCTGAACAGTCTGGCCTGAAATTATTTCGCCATGATCACCAGTAGCAAAGGTTACAACATAATACGGTGTATTATCTACGTTAATTGTAACCGTATACGTATCAGTTTTGCCTCCGTAAACAGCCTGAACAACAACCTCCTGATCATATGTATCGCTGCCTGCAGTAAGTTTACCGTTACTATTTATGCTTGCATATGCGATACCGCTTATGATTGACCACGTAGGTATTACTGTTAGGGTAGTGCTGTCACTATAAGTAGCCTTACAGGTATAAGTTGCTGAAGCCCCCTCATTCACAGAAGATGAGCCTGCTATTGAAATATATTCTAAAGTCACGGGAATATCCGTAATAATAAGAGCATGAGTATCCGTTTTAGTTACACCTCCACTGGTATAACTTGCTGTGATTGTGACATTTTTATCTGAATTAACACTTAATGTCGTAAGTGTACCTGCACTACTAATTGAAGCATAAATACTATTATCTGTCCATTGAGGGTTAATTATAGCACTTGTACCATTGCTGTAGAACGCCTTGCAAGTATATTGTGCAAATGAATTTTCTTGAACACTTGACGATCCACTTACTTCTATACGCGTTAAGGTAGGAATTGAATATTCTGCAATATAAACTTCACCACCTTGGGGTATCCAATTGTATGCAGTGTTAATAGTTATATTTTTATTCATTGAGTACAATTTCCCATTTTTTAACCAGCGGTTAAATAGATACTTGCTTGAATTTTCGTAAGGAGCTTCTATCGTCACAGAACTCTTTGCCACAAAATAAAAATCACTTCCATTTGTACCTGTAGTAAAATCCTGTCCATTCCCCAAATTATCTTTTCGCCCTAATGAAAAATATGCAGTTCCACAATTTGTCTTAACGGTTATTCTCCTGTTAGCTAAGCCCAGAAGCCCCGCATTATAGCGGACGGCCAAAGGGTATCCATACTTGCCATAGTATAAATGCAAATCATCTACCATTGGGTCACCATTAGGATATTTATTAGGATAGCACTTTCTATTGTAGCTCCCCGAAGAATCCTTTCCAAGCTCCCGAGTATCAAACCAGAACCTCCCTGTTATTCGAACTCCGTTGTCGTCATCATCACTACCCCCAACCCTTATAGAGCTATCCTGCTTGCCATTTGCCCAATTTCTGCCGCAGGAACCCCAATCATCAATATCAGACCAACTCATCCATCGGAAAACATACCCCTTGCGATCAGTGATTTCGTAATAGTTATCTGTCCAACCATCAATATACTTTATATTCCCATTGAACATAGTATGCAAAATATTGATTTTAGACCCAACGTAACCATCAATAAAGTCAGTACCTGTTGTATAAAAAGATGTAGCTGAACCCCTGCTTGAACTTCCAAATTTAACTTCACCCCAAAACGTTGAGCGAAAATATGTTATCCAAGCCAAAACATCAATCCATCCCCGCACATCATCATTGTTCTTCTCTGGACAACTGGTAGCAAAACGATATTTAAGCCGTTCTTGAGTAAATGAATCCAGTTTTGCCATAGACTCTTCCGGCAAAGGTGAACTGCTGTGTAACGGACCTCCAATACTATTTAGCACATCCCGTAATTTAGAATCAGATGTTTCCCAGTAGCTTTCAAACTTGCACCCAAAGGTTAAATGCTGTACAGCAAAAACATGCAAAGGTGATGACATATCTTGAAGTATATGAGAGACTCTACCTAAATAATGCCATCCATCACCATTCTCTTCAAATGCATCAACCATACTACCCCACCTTGCTTGTGACTCTTTCAATGCGGTTGTACCAAAGGGAAAAGAACCACCGTCTATTGGACGATATGCATGATCCAAAGGTCGTGATGAACTATCTTCATCAGCCGATCCTTCTTTCATTTTTATTTTCTGTGTGCCTGTAAAACCAAGCGGTGGTAGAAGACTACCTGCTTTGTTTATTGAATACTCCATAAGAGTCTGATGCGTTGGTGTCGAAGCATGACGGGCAATAATTTTCACGTCATTAGTTGACATAACATTATCATCTAACGACACCATTGGCGAACAATTCTGAGCAATTAGGAATGCACTGGCACGTTCACCGATTTCATCATCTCTTCCACTAACTTGCTTTACATGCCTCTTTCCTTCAGAACCACATTCTTTTAGAGTAGTTTTGATAATCCATGGTATAGTTCGGTGTTCAGCTTTCTCAAGTGCCTTTTTTAGAATACTTAATTTATCCAACTGAGTTTGATTACGAATTTTTCGTTTGAGTAATGAGATCTGGGCAACACTTCTAACTGACTCATTAAAATCATTCGTTGCCATTGAGCTTAAAGCCAGAGTAATATCTTCACCTTCCAATACCGCCAATGCCCCACAAGCATCCTGTCGGACAATGTAATCTTGGTGATTCAGTGAGGTTAGCAGAAACTGAATATTTACAGGTTCTCCAAATTCAGCTAATGCTCTACATGCAAACAATCGAATGCGAGGATTTTCATTTTCAACAAATCCCCTAATAACTGGAGAGGCTTCTTCATAACCAATTCTTGCTAATGCTGAGATAGCTACTAATTGTATGGATTGAGGACAATTCGAATCACAAAGTATAGACAGTATTTCTGCCCCCACATTTGCATTACCAATTTCACCCAAAGCATATAACGCTCCCTGCCGAGAAAGCCAATGCTCCTTTGTGTCTGCCGCAATCGCAATTAATTCAGTAGAAACTTCAGGCCAAGAGCTATATTGTATAAATTTAATCAGAGATATTTTTTCCCAGACACTTCCTGTTTTAAGTTTTTTTTGTATGTAAGGCAAAGCCTCATTTTTACGCAGAGCCAATAGTTGGAAAGATTCTTGGAGTTCAATACCACCTGAACTCTCTGTTATTGATTGTATAATAGTCTCTACAGGCAAAGATTGACCAGAAAGAAGACAATGAGGCTGTTCAGTAGAAAACACCAAATCCCACTGATTAAAAATCAAAAACATCACACATACCATCCATTTAGGATTCCCCATCACTTTCATCTTACATTCTCCAAAACAGCATTTCAAGCATAAAAATTAGCTTAAATTATATAAACAACACTAATTTGATATAAAATTCATATACAACTATATCATTAAATCTACACAAAACAAATCTAAACGCAAGCTTGTTTTACGTAAAATACAAAAAGCTAACACCAAGCCCTATAAAACAATACATCTACATAGACGATTACATATAGTTAATCATTGCGGCTAAGATGTTGTGATATGCGTGGGTTGCGGCTACTACTCCAAAACCTCTGATGCCGAAAAGAGCAGCGAGATAAACACCTGCGATGAATCTAAAGATGAATGGTACCACACTGAATGGCTCACCGGAATGAAAGGAACCGTTTAAGAAGTAAACATGGTGATGTGCACTGAAAAGCAATGCCGATATCACTATTGCGAAGCAATTGGCACGCAACTCCGGCATGCCGAGAAATTTCCTCATGAAAAGTACAAGCACCATGATCACATAGAGCCTGAAGAACAGCTCCTCGTATATACCTGCACCAATACCTGCAATGACACTAACAAAAAACTGCTGAGTATTTTCCGTAGAAGCCAACAGAGATGCCTGAGGTATAGCCGGAACAGCAGCATGGTCGCTGGCTGACACCATATTATTTATCCAGAAACTGAAAGCTATCAGCGGTATTGACCACCCAATACATTCAAGCGTCATAGGGAAAAAATCGCGTATTCGAACCTTGGGCTCCGTATTTGAAGCAAGCTGCCATACAATCAAAGTAGCCATTACGACTACCGGTGCACCAACCCAGGCACCCTGACCGTTGAATCCAAGTTTAATAAGTGTGTTGTAAACCCACGCAAATGCGACAACAACGCCTGGAACTTCGCCTAAGGGACGAGAGAAAACCTCCGAATCAATCGCAAAAAGGCCGAGTTCATAAACAACAACAAAGAAGAGCAGGTAATAAAATGCATATATAGGTTTTGATGTTCTCTCAAAGTATGTCTCAAAAGTGTCTACTGATGTCTTTTTACCCAAAATGCTCCACCTTTAGCGAAAAAATTCTTCCCTGAAGATTATTTTTGCGGTTTAACGTCTCCCATTCGACGTGATCGTGACGAATAATCAACTATCGCCTTCTCAAGCTCGTCTACAGTGAAGTCCGGCCACAGTGTTTTTGTCAGGTAGAATTCAGAATAGGATACTTGCCATAGCAAGAAATTGCTTATTCTCAGCTCATTGGATGTCCTGATCACCAGGTCGGGGTCGGGGATTCCTGCCGTATAAATTCGATCGGCAATAGAATCCATATCAATGTCATCAATCGACATTTCCCCGGTTTTGACTTTCTCAGCTATCAGCTTAACCGCATCAACAATCTCTTCACGGCCGCCATAATTCAATGCAAGAGCCATATACATGCCGGTATTCGACGATGTCATTTCAATAGTCTTGTCCATCTCAAACAAAAGAGTATCCGGCAAGCCATCACGGCGTCCAAGATGCTTGAGTCTTATGTTGTTCGACATCATAAGTTCACGCATCGAAACAAGATAACGCGTAAAAAGATGCATCAGAAAGTCTACTTCCATAACCGGTCTTTTCCAGTTCTGGAGGCTAAAAGAATACAACGACAGACATTCTATTCCAAGATCATTGGCACCAAGAACGATATCCTCAACATTCTTACCGCCCTCTCTGTGGCCGATAAAACGAGGCATCATGCGTTTTTTTGCCCATCGCCCATTACCATCCATAACAATACCAATGTGTCTGGGTACCTTGTCGACGGGTATTCTGAGCCTTTGAGCAGTTTCAATCCTCTTCTGTTCCTGCGATTGAGGCATAAAAATTTCCTACAATTTCGTTAAGCTGCTTTGAAGCAGGGATTAGGTCTAAATTATAAGCTTCTGAAAATTGTCTGATCTCTCTTTGGACCAACACCAATTATAGTTACAGGCACTCCCGTAACGCGTTCGACCGTCTTGATATAAGCTTTGGCATTATCAGGCAACTGGTCATAATCGGTTACATTTTCAAGATTCTCATCCCATCCAGGCACAGTCTCGTATACACATTCTACTCTTTCCAGAGTAGCTGCATCACATGGGAAGAAGTCTGTTTCAACACCATCAACGATATAAGACTTGCAAACTTTAAGCTCTTTCATGCCGGCAAGAGTGTCGAGATGCATCATAGCAAGCTCGTTTATACCACCAATCGTGGCTGAATATTTCACTACAACACCATCAAACCAACCACATCTTCGTGGACGCCCCGTGGTAGTTCCATATTCATTACCCTTATCCCTGATAAGCTGTCCAATTTCATTATCCTGCTCTGTAGGGAATGGGCCGGCTCCAACTCTTGTAGTATAAGACTTTATGACTCCAATGAACGACTCAACATTCTTCGTAGGTACGCCGCAACCGGCTGCCATACCAAGCGCAGAAGCGTTTGAGCTTGTAACAAATGGGAAAGTACCGTGATCAAGATCCAGAAGAGCACCCTGAGCTCCTTCAAAAAGCAGGCTCTTGCCTTCTTTAATTGAATCATGCAGTTTTTTTGTTGTGTTGGTTATATACTTGCAGAGCTTGTCGGCATAAACTTTACAAGATTCAAAAACCTCATCAACGCTTATCGGATCAGCATCATAAAGTGCGGCGAATATCTTATTCTTATATGCCACAATCTTTTGGAGCTTCGTATAAAGGCCATCGAGATCGCGGAAATCAGCCATACGGACAGCAAAACTGCGTCCGATTTTATCTGAATAACATGGGCCTATGCCCCTGTTGGTTGTACCAATCTTATTCTTACCAAGTGACGCCTCACGCAATCCATCCTCAAGCTTATGATACGAGAGCACAGTATGTGCATTTTCACTGATATAAAGCCTGTCATCTAATGAAATGCCTTGTTCTGCAAGGTTTTCCATTTCCTGAATAAATATTTCAGGATCCATAACGACACCATTGCCGATAACGCAAGCAACGCCTTTTCTTACAGCTCCGCTGGGCATAAGATGCAAAGCAAACTTAGTATTGCCAACAACTACAGTATGCCCGGCATTGGCACCGCCAGCAAAACGTACAACGACATCACTTTTGTCGGCAAGTATATCAACTACTTTGCCTTTTCCTTCGTCACCCCACTGGAGACCAGTAACACAACAGTTCATAATTTATAAATTTCCTGTATTTATTATAGCTTAAAAATCACGGCACCTGCTCAGATGCGCAAAGACTATATCATAATCTTTCGGCCTGATAATTCAACTTATTTTTGATATCAAATGTTTAAGCAGTTTCTCAAGGTCATCCCAGGTCTTTTTAGAAAGCGTAACGCTCTTTTCCTGGCCATTTTCCATATACTTAAAACTAAACTTCCCATTTTCATCAAAAGCAGTATGGTCAATCTCTTCTATGTTATCGTAAGGCACTTTTTTACCGTTACTTAGCACAAGCACATCGTCGTCAGCAGTAAGCTGCATTCTCCTGCGTTTTACAAAAGCTCCGGCAAATCCAAAGGTAGCAATAACGCCAAAATAAGGAAATTTCTGAGAGAAAATAAGTGTATGATCAGCCTTACCGTCAGCCTTTGTATGCTTATCAATGAATTTTTGATTATGGTAGCCATCATAAACACACCATATACTCAAGACAATAAGCACACCAATTGCAATTTTGATATTTCCCAGCCTATAGCTACTATATTTTGCCACGATATTCATTTCATAATCCTGTTAGTCTAATCAAACTAAATTATCTAAGCTCAAAACGACAAGGCAGTTGCTGCAAATTCAGCATAAAGCCAAACCTTAACTGTCTTTACAGCATCATCCTGCGGTATCATAGCAAAAAACAGTCTTATATCAACTAAATAATGGCTTATAAGTCTTTTATTAAGCTACAGCAATTTATGTAAAATTACAATATATTAGCATTCAAACAAGAAATATCCGGCAGACAAATTCTGTATTTAATCGCTAACTAATTGCTATTCTTGATATTACAATAAACAGTAAGTTAATCCCTTACTCCAAATCAGGACTTTCTTTATAGAAAATATTAATTTTATACTTATCATAAGAATCGTGTAGACGTGGATTTCGGTAACATAAACATAAGATACATTTATTGAAATTAAAAAATGACAGACTTAATCAAAAGAGTTGTTTTCTTTATTATACTTACTGCAGTACTATTGCTTATTTTCAACAGTACTGATATAGATGAAAAAATGACTTTGTCAAATATACAGGATAACGCCTCAAACCTTAAACAAATCATCGATCAAAACTATCTTATTTCAGTCATCTTGTTCATTACAGGGTATGTAATGATTAATTTATGCATGCCTGTGGCTGGCATATGTACATTGCTCGCCGGCTTCTTATTCGGGACCATAAGAGGAGCCATTTATGTTGAGATAGCAGCAACAATAGGCGCTCTATGCGGTTTTTACCTAAGCAGGTATTTTTGCGGATACTGGATTCAAAGAAAATGGGGCAATAACTTGTCAAGCTTCAATAAAGAGCTTGCTATCTACGGACATTATTTCCTTGTATTTATAAGGATGATCCCCCTAATACCTTATATTCTTGTGAATTTTCTCGTCGGCCTCACAAAAATTAAGGCCACGACATTTATTTGGACAACCGCGGTGGGATCATTGCCGGGAATTTTAATATTCAGTTATGCCGGACGACAACTTTTGACTATAAGAAACATCGATGATGTATTGACTCCAAAGATACTTATCACTATTTGCCTTCTGGTCTTTTTTGCCTTTTCAATAGTTTTGGGCAAGATATATATAGACAAGAAAATAACTGCTTCTTAAGTTTAGTGCATCATACACACAAGTTCGGCATATCGAAAGTCGCAACTAAAGGGCGATGATCAGAGGCAATTCTTGCCCAATCAGTATCTGCTATCCGGCAATCAGTGAGTTCAATCGGCCCATCATAAAAAATGTGATCGATCTTAACCAAAGGATATCTTCCGCAATAGCTCCCTAAAGGTCCGGCTGTAGGGATAGCAGCTTTCATAGATCCACTGATCTTACGGTAAAGATTAGACCATTGAGTAAAATTTAGATCGCCACAAAAAATCACTGGTCCATTTAGCGACTTTGCCCGCAACCACTTTGAACTCAGAAGGTCTCTGATTTGCTCTTTTTTTTCTTGAGATCTTAGTCCTAAATGAGTGTTAAAGAATTGCAGCTTTTGACCATTGATTTCAACCTCGGTCCACAATGCACCTCTCGGCTCCATTTTTTTACTTCTTTTTGTTGGAGGCAGTATATCAGTCTTTACCAGATTCATAGGAAAACGGCTCAGTATTGCATCACCATACTTCTCATCTTCTAACATCACAGCAGGATGAAAAAAATGGTCCATTTCTAATATCTCAGCAATTATCTTTGCTTGATCTTCATGGCCGGAACGTTCACGGAAAACGTCCAACTCCTGCAAAGCAACAATATCCGGTGCATACTGTTCGATTACTTTTGCTATTCGCAAAGGTGAAAGCTTCCCGTCGGTTCCTACGCAACTATGAACATTGTACGTCATAACCCGAAACTGCTTTCGGGTACTTAAGAGCTTCTCTGGTTCACATATGTCATTGATGTAAGATGAGCGTCCAAGCAATGTTATTGCCGCATTCCTTATATCGCCCACCCTTATATGATCTTTTGAGTCATCAATAGGAAACTGTTTTGGAGCAAGAAAAAAAGCAGTGTATTCCTGCTCGCTAATACCACCATGAGACCCATTTTCCATCGCAAATGTATAATAAGGCCTGTCCTTACCCTGATAACCTGATATTATGAAATCACCTGAATTAACATCGTTGCAGCATTTCATGAAATCAGAAACAATTTCATTCGGAACAAAATCGTTATCAAAAAACCCTGTTTGTTTAGAAAGCCAATACTCCTGATCATTAGTAAGCACCTTTACATCACCTGAACTATCCGGAATAAATATTAGCGGTATCTTGGAAGTCGCGAGCAATTTCCTGGCGGCATCCAACTTATTTTTTCGGTTGTCTTTATCCAGATAAACCTGCGCAAAAGGACCAAGCTCAGTCACGTTTATATGTCCGCTCTCTTTCATGTGCAGGCTTTTTCGATTTTGAAAAAGCCCATGAATATGCCATCCAAGCCTCTCAAGAAATCCAGGCGAGTAATCTGTTTTTGAATCTTTACCGGCAGAATGTTTTTGTAGTAATGTTTTATTTACCGTCTCATTTAATGATTCACCATATTTTCGGCGATAAGGCACGGTATCAACTTGGCCATGGTCTGAATACACCCATAACTCATAATCCTTTAATGAACGCCTCGAATGCTTCCATAATCTTTCAATCGCGTTATCAATACCTTTTAAAGTCCAATGAGCAAAACGTGAAGTAGCGCCGCGACGATGTGACTGTTCATGGTATCCCATTAAATTTGCTTGTATAATGGGCAGTCCTCTCGCTATATCCATCGTTGCACCTATTACAATTATCTCGCGAAGAAGAATACACATACCAACTCTTGAAGGCACGAATTTGAGTTCTTTCCAAAGATTGTTTCCATCAATCAAACCACGAAAAAGGTCAATAAAAGCAATTACTGTTTCAACGAAAAGCAATGCTAAAGCTCTTATGAGACTGAAGACATGAAGAAGCACCCCGACAGCAAAACTAAAAGTTCTCCATCTTCTAAAAACTTTCGCAAACCCAATATCGGCAATACAGAAATGGGCCTCCATAGCCCCTCCCGTATAAATATTAGAATAACAACTTCCATCTCTAAAAAGCCCCTGCCCCCTTTCTTTCAATCGTGACTCTATCACCTCAGCATCATCAGGATTAAACATAGCAAAGGTTCGTTTCGACTTAGAATCATGAAAAGAGAAAGAAGGAACACAGCCTCTAACGCCATAAAACAACTCACCTTGAACCGCAGGCGTAGAGCATGGCATACCAGAATAACATGTACGAATTTTATAATTTTGTTTAGTGATAAGGTTTTTCAAGAAAGGCATACGGCCCGATTCGATTGCTTTTTCAAGCTGCTGTTTTGAAAGTGCATCTATTTGGACAAGTATAATACCTGGCTTCTTTTGCCGATCCGAAGCATATGGCAGCTTCATTAGTCGTACAAGCCATTTGCTTCGATTAAAATAATTCCTGAATTTTCTCAAAAACACTTCTGGTTTATGCAGCATAAATTTCATTCCGGTTCTGTTTTATCATTGCTTATTAACGTTCCTGCAGCATTGGCATAATTACAGAAAATTTCCCATTCAGCTTTAACCATACTCATGACACCATGAAATACTGACTCATCAGATCTGCCGGCCCCTGGGTCATGAATTGCTATGAGTTCTTCATAAGATTTCAAAACATCAGAAGCACATTTATCCATAGAAAAATGCCGTGCGGTTTCAACCGCATTCTCTTTAATCCGCGTCCAATCCAACCGATCCATATGCATACATTTATCAATTTTATCTGCAAACTCCTCAACGTCCTCCTTATCAAGCATATAACCGTTGCAACCATCTTTTAAGATGTCAGTTACCCCAGTTGCTTTTATTGCTATTACAGGCAAAGATGAGGCCATTGCTTCTGCGAGAACCATCCCTTGAGTCTCTGTCTTAGAAGCAAAAACAAACAAATCCATGGCTTGATACGCTTCAATGAGCTCCTGCCCCTTCAAAACACCTGTAAAAAGAACTTGAGAGCTCAAATTCTGGTTCAAGAAGAAATTCTTCATACTCTCAGCCAAAGGTCCGTCCCCCACAATCATGAAGCGGGAATCTCTATTTTTCTTCAAAAACAGAGAGACGGATTTTGTTAAATAATCAAGATTCTTTTCTGAGGCCAAACGACCAACGTGTCCGACAACAAAACATTCTTTGTCTAAATCGAATTTCTCACGTACTTGATTCAGTTCGGATTTCAAGAAAAATTTATTGTCAATTCCTGTGGGAATGACCTTTATAGGCACTTCAACTCCTCTGCGAATCAATATATCCTTAACAGCCAAACTCGGTGCAATAACAAGATTGCATAAATTAGAATAGCCGGTGGTCAATTTCTTCACAAACTCTCTGACACGATCAGAATCAGAACTGATATAATGTATATATTTTTCGTACATTGTATGATACGTGAACACCAAAGGTATATCAAAGCTTGCCGCCACTCTCATTGCAGTACTTCCAATTATGAATGGAAAATGTGAATGCACGATTTCAGGTTGAAACTCCTCAAGTTTTGCCGTAATAGCCCCAGGTAAAGGTATCGAAACAGGAAAAT
Organism: Sedimentisphaeraceae bacterium JB056; assembly: GCA_044440125.1. Lineage (GTDB taxonomy): Bacteria > Planctomycetota > Phycisphaerae > Sedimentisphaerales > Sedimentisphaeraceae > JBITAJ01. Next base: position 125,224 of record JBITAJ010000008.1, read on the forward strand.
TTGTGTCATTAAAATTTTTTATTGCAGAAACCCTATAAACACCTTCGTCATCCTCTTGCGAATCATCATCCGATCGAGGAGCTATAATGAGTACATCGTGTCCCTTCTGTTCAAATTTTTCAGTAAAAGCATCTATTGATCTTTGAACGCCGCCGGTATAAGGCCTATAGGTGTTAGTCATTAATAAAATTTTCATGAGATACTCATTTGCTCAATGGATTTACAATAACTTCTTCTGCCTCATTGTCTAAAAACATCTGCTCATAGCCCGGAATTGCGACTTTAATGTCAGGTTTTTGGTCTGACCAATCTCCACTGCACTTAGCCAAAATATTTTTATCGCCGCATTCAAACTCAATATTTACATCGCCCCATAAAGTTGGAGCTGGCCCTATTGATATTATATTTCCAGCCTTAATCCAATCGACAGCTATTCCTGCACCAATAACAAGAATGCCATCCTTTTCCTCTTCATACAAAAGACAATTCCTGATATAATTAACCCATTCAGCAGCGGCCCATATGTGCTGACCGTCTCCCATGCACCCTCCCTCTGTTCTTGGGTGCACAGCCTCAGGCCACTGACCTGTAGCAGAAGCAAGACGGCATAAATTATCAGCCATTTCTATATGTCTCATATCACCTGCCCGCAACAAAACCTGTGCAATGTGCAGAGTCAGGTACGGATTAATTCCTGAGTGCGATATGTCAAGGAAAAAACCTTTCTTGAAACAACAATCATTGATCAAATAGTTAGCGGTAGCAATCAATTTTTTATCATCTGAATCATAAATCTGAAGAGGATATCCACTGACCAAGGAGCCTACTGCTCCTGAATCCATTCTGCGATATGGCGAAACAGGAATTGAATCTCTCTTGAGTATTTCTGCAACTTTTTTCAGACTTACATCAATAGAATGTCGAAGCTCTTGTGATTTTTGAGAATACTTCTTTGCCTGCTCTTCCCTGTTTAGGCAAGAGGAGATTTCTGCAGCGCACTCAAGACCTGAAACTGCCCAGAAGTCATCCCAGTAATAATTGTCGTTTGGACCAAAATGCTCAGCACTGAACCCCGCAGGAAGCAAACCGGCATGCCTCGATTCTGATTGAGTACTTGTACAATGTTCGCATATCCAATCAGCAGCTTTTTCAATCGATCTTATCCAGTCCGGATCAATGTGGTCATTTTTATTTCGCATCATTTTCCAATATCGATAAAGAATCCATATTGCCTGACCATTAGAGTCCCACTCACCATACTGTGACTGAAAATACCCATTTGATTTCTGTCTGTGATGATAAGAATCCAAAACAGGCTTGGCCAGCTCTCTTAAGTTACCATATAATAACGAATTCAAAATAAATGAAGCATCTCTGAACCAGAAGCGTTTATATGTAAATGGACCCGGATAAACATCAGCACCAATAGTATGCAGCACAACGCTCCTCAAAGCCTGCTCATAAATAAGCTGCTTCTTCTTGTCAGGCAAATTGATTCTACAATAATTACTCATTACCGCCGGCCAGTCAGACGCAATATTCTCTTTAGAACGCCCGCTGGATTTACTCTTGTATATACGCAACTTATGAGTATCAAGAGGTATTGAAAGCTTTACATCCGTCGTTTTGCCACTGGAGATTGGAAAGACTATTGCTGCAGTTGCCATACCAACATCACAAGTCATTTCGTGAACATTTTCTTCGCTAAAGAGATGATTTGCAACATCACCTTCTGAATATTTTTTAATTACGTGAAAATATTCAGCAACCGGCTCAAACTCAACTACATCCTTATCATTAACGATCCATCTACTGCAGGTTTTGTCAAGCTCAATTCTGTGAATAAAACTGATGCCTTCAGGATTGTACGGCCTTAAAGCTATAGCCAACCAACCCTCTGTTTCCGTCTTTGCGCGTAACTGAACTTTACAGCACGGAATCTCATCATGATATTCAACTTCAATCTTTGACAATAACCTGCCACTGCCAAAATTATTTCGGGTTACAACAAAAAGATTATCCTGATAAAACAATCGCTGGCCTATCTTACCATCACTTCTGGCTGCCACATTCAGCTTTTTATCCTCCCCTACCAACCAAAAATCAAGCGACCAGCCGTTCCAATGAGGTGTTAGGAGACCTGCCTTGTCTACTATAGGCAGATAACCGGAATTCGGCAAGCCAACTGCAGTCCAATTTCGTTCCGTAAGATTAATGTACGTCAAAGAAAACGCCCTTGGGATAAAAGAGTTGTCATGAGGGTTAAACTGCCTGTGAACCCAATAAGGCCACACCCAGTCAGAATTCTGCGGAATTGCACTACTGTTTATCAGGCCTCTTGCATGAAATACAGCACTATCCCGGATCAGTTCTATTGGCCCGGCAACTTCAGAGGGCTGAGAAAAGCGTTGCAGATAAGACCACACGACCAGAGGGTCAAGAAAACCATGACGACGTGCAGCTCGACTTATTAAAAATTTCCACGGTAACCATTTAAGCCACATAATACCTTCTTTTACTTAATTGTTAACAAATAATAGTTCATGGTACACTAAATGGATTACTTACGAAATAAGGAGTTTTCTTATTTCAAGTAATGATTTTACTTATAAGGCAATATGCAAAAGTACCAAACATCAGATTCATTACATTTTTTTACTGCAAAGGTATATGAAATCTCGGAATATCGACTTAAATCCAATATTGTATTTTTATATCAAGTATGAAGTTGCATTAAATCTTTTTTTATCTTAAAATATGGCAGTAGTCTTATGACAGGTTTAATGAGAATTATGGATTTTTTACTTCAAAACGCAGTACAATTGTGCTTGATGCTCGTGCTTTTAATACTTTCTGCAGCCTTTTCAGGTACAGAAACCGCTCTATTTAAGCTGAGCAAGCATCAACGGGATAAAATGCGCAACTCAAACAACAATATCGATTCAATAATAGTCAAGCTCCTGTCTGTTCCCGGCAACCTTCTAACAGTTCTGCTTTTCGGCAACCTTCTGATTAATGTGCTTTATTTTGCAATATCAGGTGCTATTTCTATTTCATTAAGCAGAAACGGCAATCATTTAGGTGCCACACTGCAAGGCGTAATATCACTGCTTATACTTGTAATGACAGGCGAGATGCTTCCAAAATCATTTGCTTATTCCCACACTATTTTTTTTGCTCATTTGACTGCAGTTCCTGTTTTTGTACTACTTAAAATTTTTGCACCTTTACTAAAACTTTTTGATTTACTCATAATTGTGCCTGCAGTAAGAATATTCACGCCAATGATTCCTTCGCAGCAAAAAATCACCACAGACCATCTAAAACTTCTCGTTAATGAGACATCAAAATTAGATGTAGACCAGGAATCAACAAAGATACTCAATGAAATCATTGAACTGCGTGAGCTCAAAGTAAAAGATATAATGCGGCACAGGATGGACATGGTTATCGCACCTGTTGACACTCAAATCACTGATGCAGTTAGAATGATGGCCGAGAACAAGATCAAAAAACTTCCTGTGTATATTGAAGATAGCGATAAAATAATAGGCATTATCAGCCTAAGAACACTTCTGACGTCCAACCCCACAGATCTCATGGAAGCATTACAACCTGTCACATTTGTGCCTGAACAAAAAAAGGCCGATTCGCTGCTGGAATTCTTCCGCAAGGAAAAACGTGATATAGCGATAGTTGTTGATGAATATGGTGGAATTTCCGGCTTGATAACAATTAAAGACATAATTTACGAGCTTCTTGGGGCAGGCAGATCTGATATTTATGGTATAATAGAACAAACAGGGCCAATGTCATATCGCCTTGGCGGTGATTTGCCTGTACACGACTGGCTTGACATAACAGGAATGAACAATGAGCCGACAAAATATACAACTATCGGAGGCTTCGTAACAGCTCTTCTCGACAAAATACCGACAAAAGGCGATAAAGCAGTATACCAGAACATCAGCTTTGAAGTTGAAAAAGTATACCGAAACAGAATACAAACACTTATTGTGGAGCTGATATAATGCTGGCAATAATGGTAATCGGTTTCATTGTTTTTATAGTTCTTTCGGCTCTATGCTCGGGCAGCGAAACGGGTGTATACAAGATCAGTAAAGTAAATCTTCGAATAAATGCCGAACACGGCGGTAAACTAAGTATAATTCTTAGAAATATGCTTGAAGATACAAATGGGGTAATTTTCTCAATACTGATTGCAAATAACGTATTCAACTACTCTGCTACAACAATAGCAACTTATCTATTCGCCACATACTACGAAAACAGTGGAGAATATTACGCTGCGTTAGTCACCACCCCGCTTCTCTTCGTTTTTGGTGAAGTAATCCCAAAAAACCTTTTCTTCCTTAGAGCCAACACCTTGATGGCCTTTGTTACATTACCATTATGGGTAATTCACAGACTGCTTTGCGTACTGAAAATAACACCCGTCATGAAGCTGATGGCAAATGTCATGTCAAAGCTTTTTAAGATGCCCACATCAGGTCGATCATACACCAATATACGAAGTACAATCAATATAATATCTGACGAAACGCGTCACGAAGGACTTTTAAGTCATGTACAATGGGACATCATGAATAGAATGACAGGTATTTCCAATACCACAATTGCGTCTGTAATGGTTCCTGTTGATTACGTTGTGATGGTTTCAGTCACGACAACCAAGGAAGAGCTTAGAGATATATTACGAAAGCATCCTTATACAAGAATACTTGTGTACAAAAATAACAAACAAGACATCATAGGGTACCTCAATCTCTACAAAGCCCTTAACAGCAGCTATGAAGATTTTAATATAACAGAACTCACCAAGGAACTAAAAGAACTCCCTGCACAGATGCCTGTGATCGATGCTATCAAGGAAATGAATCACAAAAATTTGAGAATGGCTCTCGTATCACATAAAAGACAGAAGATAGGTATTATCACGATAAAAGATCTTGCTGAAGAGCTTACCGGCGAACTTAGCGTTTGCTGAACTACTCCCCCATTCTTTAATATTCACAAAAATAATCTGTAATATTACAGCAAAGCCACGCCAAGTTACATTTATCCATCAACTTGTTACCTTTCTCTATGGTCGAAATCCATACAAGCTCGTATACTTGTTATTGTAGAGTGCAAAATAAAAAAGCAATTCACACTTAACAATAAACTCTCAGTAGAGAATTTCACAGATATAGCTGATGGATAATTACAAAATAACAAAACTTAACGGCGGAAGACGAGAGAGCTTCAACAGCATAAGAGAATCTCTGGAAAACAGTAAAAATGGAAACGAAAGGTTCCTTTTTGTCAGTCCACACGATGATGATGCAATTCTCGGAGGAGGCCTGACAATGCAGCTTGCCTTAAAAGAAGGCATAGAAGTCTACCTTCTGATAGTAACCGATGGCAGCATGGGATACTGTAGCGAAGAAGAAAAGAACACTATTACCGATATTCGCCACAAGGAAACTTACGCCTGCTATGAAGCCTTGGGCATACCTCGTGAAAATATCATCTGGCTTGGCTATCCGGATTGCCGTATCAATCTTTATCGCGGTCGCCGTGAAGCTTCCCAAAATGACCCGGCAATATTCGAAGGTTTTACTGGTATGCAAAATTCCTTTACTGCAGCTCTCAGGGAAATAGCCCCATCGCGGTGTTTCGTGCCAACAATAGCAGATCTTCACCCTGATCATAGATTCGTTTATGAAGAATTCATGATAAGCATTTTCCATTCAACAGGTACAATTTGGCCCGAACTTGGTAAACCAATGAATGATGTTCCCGATGTATATGAAATGGGTGTATACTGTGATTTTCCAAAACCACCTACTATTCAGGTTGCCGCAGCAGAAGAGCAGCTTAACGGCAAGATAAACGCGATTAATAAATTTGAGTCACAAACTCAAATAGCATCATTGATCGACATAGTAAGAGAGAATGGTTCTTTCGAATATTTCAGTGAAATAGGCTTTAACTTATACAGCCCGGCAAAATACAGAAAGCTATTCGAATGACAAAGATATTATACATAAGCGATATTCAGTTCAGTAAAGAAACGAACCCGCTCTACGAGATTTAAACTATTAAAAATGGCAAAAATATTATACATAGGCGACACAGCACTCGACAACGCAGCATGCTATCTTGCGGGAGTAATGACACACTTCGGCATTGATTATGACTATATCGCTAACGGACAGAAATGCGGGTTAGACGAAGTCAGCAAAGGATATGACGCTTTCGTTATAAGCGATTATCCTGCCGAAGAATTTGAACACGGCACTCTCGAAAAGATAAAAGAGATGGTTGCGCAAGGAACCGGCCTTTTCATGCCGGGAGGTTGGGATTCTTATGTAGGTCTTTGCGGACACTACAATCGAAGCCCGCTTGCAGAAGTTTTGCCAGTTAAAATGAAAGACAGTGACGACAGGGTTAATTCATACAATCCGTGTCTTGTAATAAAAGAAAAGAATCATCCGATAATTGACAAGCTGAACCTTGCGACCGATCTTCCGGGAATAGGCGGCTACAATGAATTTGAAACCAGACAACACTCGGAGCTTATTTTAAGCTCACAAAGATACAGCGCTTCGGTAAGTGGTGATGAAGCGACGTTTGAAAAGCTGGAGAGCCGTCCCCTTCTGGTGGTCGGCTCTTACGGCGAAGGCCGCGTAGCTTCCTTAGCTACAGATCTTGCGCCTCACTGGGTAGGCGGTCTGGTTGACTGGGGTAAAGACAGAGTATGCGCCCACGCAAAAGGGAGCGTCGAAATCGAAGTCGGAAGTGATTACGCAACACTGATGAGCAATATAGTCAAATGGGTTGCTAAAGAATTATAACCATTATGGGTTGCTAAAGAATTATAACCATTAGAAGAACTGGAGATAAAAATATATGTTAAAAGGTAATGCAATAATAGGACAGTCAGGCGGACCGACATCTGTAATCAATGCCTCTTTAGCTGGAGCTGTTCAGGCGGCTGCAAAATTCGACTGCATAGAAAATATGCTTGGAATGAGATACGGCGTTGAAGGCCTGATGCAGGAAAACATCATCAATCTTAGTGCTGAAACCGCTGAGAATATTGAAGGCCTGAAAACAACACCTTCAAGCGCACTTGGTTCATGCAGACACAAGCTTCAGGAAGAAGATCTTCCAAGAGTACTTGAAGTATTAAAGAAATACAATATACGTTACGTATTCCTTATCGGCGGCAACGATACTATGGACACGATTCATAGAATCGAAGAATATGCCGTTGCTCAGGGTTATGAGCTCAGAGGTGTGGGAATCCCTAAAACTGTGGACAATGACCTCTTCGGCACTGACCACACTCCAGGATTTGCAAGTGCCGCAAAATATATGGCCCTCTCAATAAAGCAAGCCGGAACATTAGCAAGAGACATGCAGAAAGTCGATCAGTTCGTAGTATTCCAGTGCATTGGGCGTGAAGCCGGTTGGCTGCCTGCCGCTACTGCTCTTGGAAAAACATGCGAATCTGACGCTCCGCACATCATCTGCTTCCCTGAAAGAGCATTTGACAAGGCTAAATTCCTTGCCGATGTTAAGAAATGCTACGACAAATACGGATTTGTATCAGTAGTTTGCGGTGAAGGCATAACATACGCTGACGGCACTCCTGTATCAGCATCTGAGACAAAAGATAAATTCAATAATGTTGAGTTTGGAGCAATGGGCGGAACAAGCGCAGCAATCAGTCTCCATAAAATGATTTCAGAAGAATTTGGGTTCAGAGGCGAATTCCAGGTAACAGAATCACTGCCAATGTGCGGACAGGACAGAGCTGTACAATCTGATATCGATGAAGCCTGCATGTGTGGCGAAAAGGCTGTAGAACTGGCGGCAGAAGGTACTACAGGAGTTATGGTAACTCTTGAGAGAGCAGAAGGTGATGAATACAAAGCAATAACATCAACCGCTCCTCTCAAAGATGTAGCAGTTAGAGCCAAGCCAATGCCGGATGATTTCATCAATGAAGAAGGAAATTTCGTAAGCGACAAATTCATCGAATACGCAAAGCCACTCGTTGGCGATCTTCCTGAATACGTCAGGCTTGCGAATATAAAATTTGAGATATGATTCTCCTAACCAGAGTTTACATATAAAGTATTTAAGCAACTTTTGCAGAATCTTTCCGGTGCAATGCCGGAAAGACCTGCAAAAAACAAAAAACTAAACCTTAGAAAGGGAGCTGATAAAATGAAACTAAATGAGAAATACTCAAAATTTGCACTGGTCCAGGAAATGATGGAGACAGTGGATGTAGTCAGAAACTTTAAGCTGGAAGACACATCAAAAGTTGTTGAAGCAATCAAAAATGCAGGCAAGCTGTTCTTGACTGGTGAAGGTTCAAGCCGAATCTTTCCTGCAAAAAACACTATTTGTGCCGCAATGAAAGCCGGTCTCGACCTGAATATTTCTACAGAAGGATCACGTCAGGCTGCCGAATACGATCTATCTAAATTCGTAGTATTCGGAGCTTCAAACAGCGGTTCAACAAAGGAAATTATATTACTTCTCGACAAACAGAAAAAGGGAGAAAACTGCGGAGTTTTCGGACTTACTGCACGTGAAGACACAATACTTTCAAAATACGCTGACCAGACATTCGTGCTTAAGTGCGGATGGGAAAACGCCGTTGCTGCTACAAAGAGTGTTGCAGAACAGGCACTTGTATATAATGAGCTTCTTGCTCAGCTTCAAGGCAAAAGTATTGCATCAGAGCTTTCTGCTGCCGCCGATGCTATTGAAGCAGCACTTACACTTGATATAGATCCTGAAATCACAAAAGCTATTTGCGGTGCAGGCACTATTTACTTTGCCGGACGTAACGATGGTGTAGCTGAAGAACTGACTCTCAAAACAAACGAGATCACAAGAGTAAAGAGTGACTACCTCGAAGGCACATACGCAGCACACGGCATCGAAGAAGTCATGAATCCTGAAGACGTTGTAATCGTTGTTGACCCATTCGAAGCTGAGGAAGAAAAATTCCAGAAAGTTCTCGTTGAAGGCGTAGGAATGAAGGTCTTCGCTATCTCTGATAAAGAAACATCATTCCCGACTATAAAGGTTCCTTCAGCAGGTGAACTTCAGAATTATGCTTATCTCGCAGCCGGTTGGAATGTACTGGTAGAAGTAGGTCTAAGCCTTGGAATAGACCTTGACAAACCGGTAAGAGCCCGCAAGGTTGGAAATGAATACGAAGGTTAAAAACCTGATAAATAAGACAATCTAACCACATTTCTTAGCATAACGGAGACGATTCTTTACAGAATTGTCTCCGTGCTTGGTTATATCTGACTCATCAGCTTTTTTTATCAGCTTCCTTTCCTGCTGTCCCATGTATTTTTAACTGTATAAGCAGCCCTATAACCGTAAGAATTGCCAAAATAACATTCAGAGGAATATCTTGGGACAACTTGGAAACTTCAGTTACTGGCTCGGAAGTATCCTCAATCTGAGTCTGCGATATGGCAGAAATAAAACCATAAAAACCCGTAAGAACTACTGACGCTCCCAGCAAACTTGTATACAGCATAACAGCAAATCTGAGAATGTAAAACCCGCATAACCCGCCAAGTATTAAACCTGCGACAGCACAAGCAAGGGTATATTTTTCGGGCATATCACTAATGTGCCAAAAATAACCCGCCAGGCCAGCAGAAACAAGAGCGATTATAAAGCATGTAGCAAGTTTCATCAGAGGCAAAGAGGCAATCGCAAATAAGACTGCGAGAATTATACCTCCAAATGTTGCCCATCCAAAGAAATCACCAATATACATACCAGCATAAAATCCAATAAAAGCGAAAAGTATGGCCACCATTACACGGAATATCCTCCAGCCATACATCATGTATATAATTCCTGTGATAACCGATACTATTGCACCATAAAGCCCTAAATTAGCTGCCTGCTCCATTATTTTGTCAGGCTCAAAGATCAGGGAATCGAATGAACTGAACATATTATCTAACATATTCCACCTTAATTTATTATTTTATAACAACCATCTCATTATAATCTTTTTAACTTTGCATGTAAACGGAATAATTGTACAATACAATTCTATTGAAAAACACAAACATGCCTGCATTAATACACATTAAAGGCAGGCTATTAGAATTATCCCTTTATTAAACATAAAATTGCAAAGCATGAATAATAATTTTAAAATTGATCTTGCGGGCGTAAATGAAAAACATGCGAAAGACTTTACAATTGATCGCCCGAAAGGTGCAGAGTTTTATATTTTCGTTCATTTTGAAGTAGCAGTGAAAACCAGAATAAACAATAAGGAAGATATATTTCCACAAGGAAGCTTCTTGTTATTCCAGCCCGGATTCCCACACTGGTACAAAGGATATAATGAGGCATTATGTGATAATTGGCTTCATATTTATGGAAAAAATACTGAGGCAATATATAAAAATTGCGGGCTTCCCGTAAATCAGGTCGTAAGAGCAGAGCAAACAGGCTTTATACGTGAATACATAAAGAAGTTAAAGAATGAGCTAAGTATATTAGACAATTTCACTCAACGAAGCAACCAGATAATATTTGAAAAAATGTGTATTGACGCAAGCCGTCATATAAAACACAGAAAATTAATGAAAGCTGACAAGTCTAAGGCCAGACACCTTGAAGTCTTTGATAATATTCGACATCAAATACGAGATGATTTTGCAAACAAATGGACAATTGAAAAGATGTCAGAAATGGCAAACATGAGCGAGTCAAGATTTGCCGTTCTTTATAAAGAGTTCTACAATATCTCACCACTAAATGATCTTATTGACACAAGATTGAGATACGCAAAATACCTGCTATCCAACACAGCACTCAGTGTAAAACAGATTGCTTCAGAATGTGGATTTGAAAATGTGTATTATTTCGGCAGGCTATTTAAAAAACGAATAGGCACGACTCCAGGCAAGTACTATCTATCAATAGGTGATACGGAAAATGCTTGTAAATAATAGCCGAAAACATTAACATAATCTTGATTGATAGAATTTCAGGAGTTGTAAATGGCAATCGCAGAGAAATTGAAAATAGAGAATTTAGCTCTAAGCTTTAATGAACGTAAGGTTTTCGACAATATAAGTGCTATGATAGAGCCAGGAGAAAAGATTCAAGTCACCGGAGCATCCGGCAGCGGCAAGAGTTCTTTGCTCAAATGCCTCCTTGGGTTCAATACAGCACAGGGATCAATATTCTACGGAAATGAGCGACTCACATCTTCAAGTGTATGGAAAATAAGAACAATGATTGCTTACGTGCCACAGGAACCATTGTTTCAGCATTCTACCGTTGAGGAGCAGCTTAAAAGCCCTTTCTCATTCAAGGCTAATTCCCACCTTAAATACAATGAAACCGAAATAGATAATCTATTAGCAGAGTTCTTGCTTCCGCTATCAATAAAAAAAGCTAATACAGATCAACTCTCAGGCGGAGAAAAACAACGTATAGCAATAATATCAGCGCTTTCATTGAAAAGAAAGTACATTTTTTTCGACGAACCAACATCTGCACTTGATCCGGCTTGCAAGAAAGTATTCTGGGATATCGTCGCTCGAATAAAAGATACAACATGCCTTATAATTTCACATGACTCCGATGTTGCAATTTCTTTTGATGGTTTGATAAGTGTAGCAAATATTTCAGGGGAGGTAATCTGATGGATGACAAAACTATTCAACTTACAGGTATAACTTTTGCTTATTTGATGCTGATAATACCATTGAGTATTATTTATATCTTCAAACTCCCACTCTTCAAAAAAATGCTCATTGCAGTAACAAGGATGACACTCCAGTTATTATTTGTAGGCTTATACCTTCAAGTTGTTTTTAGACTGAATAATCCGTTTCTGAATCTGCTATGGCTGATTATAATGATAACGGTTGCTGATGTATCAATCTTAAGGGCAACTGATTTGAAGCTCAGAAAGCTTGGTCGCGCCATTTTTGCCGCATTATCCGTGGGAACCGCCCTTCCTCTTGCCGTATTCGCAACTTTGGTACTTAGCAGCCCTGCACTTTTTGAAGCAAGATTTATGATACCCGTTGGCGGTATGATTCTTGGTAACTGCCTCCGCGCTGATATAATTGGGATAGGATCGTTTTATAAATCGCTGCGAAAAGAGGAAAAATCATTCCTATTATCTCTCTCGCAAGGTGCAAATCTCAGTGAAGCAACATCTCCTTTCATGGCAGATTCACTGACTTCGGCACTTTCCCCTACTATTGCAACTATGTCTACAATTGGACTGGTGTCGCTTCCCGGCATGATGACAGGCGTAATACTTGCCGGAGCCAATCCTATAACAGCTATAAAATATCAGCTTGCAATAATGATGTCAATATTCACCGGCACGGCAATCACTGTAGTTCTCGCAATAAAGCTTACGCAGAAGACGGCTTTCATCGAATATGGAGTATTAGACAGAAACATATTTGCAAGCTGACGTTTTTAAGAACTAATTCTTTAAATCTATCACAGTTAGGCTATAATCAAATTAGAATTACAATATATTAAGGTACTCAAATGGCATCTAAAACAAAGACAAAATGCATTGGAATCTTAACTTCAGGCGGTGATTGTCCGGGGCTAAATGCCGCGATAAGAGCTATAACAAAGTCTGCTATAAACGAATACGGGATGAATGTTATCGGCATACTTGACGGCTTTAGAGGATTAGTGGAAAACCGTACTATGATTCTTGATAACAGAATTGTAAGCGGTATCCTTACTGCGGGAGGAACTATACTCGGTACAAGTCGGGATAAACCCCACAAGATGGAAATGGGTGGAAAGAACCTTGACATGACCAAGGTAGCTGTTGAAAATATCAAACGGCATCATATCGACTGTCTTGTATGCCTGGGAGGCGGCGGCACAAATAAAAACGCACTCAAAATTCATCAGGCCGGTAATGTAAATGTAATGACACTGCCTAAGACTATTGATAACGATGTCGCATGTACTGATGTTACATTTGGATATGACACGGCAATGCAGATAGCGACAGAGGTGATAGACAGACTTCATACAACGGCCACAAGCCATCACAGAGTCATTGTCTGTGAGATTATGGGACACAAGACCGGCTGGCTGACTCTTGGTGCAGGAATTGCCGGAGGAGCTGATGTGATACTTATACCAGAGATACCATATAACAGAAAAGTCGTAGCTGATTACATCATGGAAAGACGCCGTCGCGGCAGCAGGTTTTCAATTATAGCGGTCGCTGAAGGCGCTATATCAATTGACGATCTGCAGGTAAAAGAGAAAAACAGCGGCAAAAAAAACTCACAAAAGAAAACTCCGAAACTTGTAGGTACCGAAGACGAGCATCTTGCGGAAATAGTTGAATCAGAGGGTTCAGGCGGCGAGAATACTCTTGTGCAAAAACGAATTGACGGAGAAATAAGAACATACCATATTGTACAGGAACCAGTCGCAAGCCGTGTGGCAAGAGAACTGCAGGAACTAACCGGAATCGAAACGAGAGTAACTTCACTTGGACATATGCAAAGAGGCGGAACGCCAAGCTCATTCGACAGATGGCTTTGCACTCGTCTTGGAACAAAAGCTACACAACTTCTTGCCCGTGGCGTTTATAACGTGATGGTCGGCTATAGTGCCGGATGCTGCAAACCCATACCTCTTGAAGAAGTAGCCGGACAGAGAAAAATCGTACCTGTTGACCACCCTATGATAACGTCAGCTCGCCTTGTAGGAACTTGCATGGGAGACCGCTCCCCTTTCAGAGATGCATAATCACAGACAAAATTTCATTACGATCCTTCTGAATGTTTATTTATAAGCTTCTTTAGGATCGTACGTTTTTTCTGCCACAGTTTCAAGTTTGCCGTCCTTTAGCCTTCTATAAAAGCAGCTTTGATATCCGACATGGCATTGTCCCTGATCAACTTCCACCTTGAGTACGACACAATCCTGATCACAATCAGTCAATATCTCTTTAACGTATTGGAAATGGCCGCTTTGCTCACCTTTTCGCCAGAGCTTTTTGCGTGATCGACTATAAAAGACCGCACGGCCTGTAGAGATCGTCTCTTCAAGTGCCGCAGCGTTCATATAGGCAACCATAAGTATCTGTCCTGTCACAGCATCCTGACTGATAGCTGTTATCAGACCATCAGCATTAAATTTCGGAAGAAACTCACTGCCCTCTTCTATATTTTTTTTCGATTCCATAGTTATTCAAATTTGAGTTTAATTTAATAAGGTCTCAGGCGTGTTAAAACCGCCTGAGACCTTGTGATTATACAAACTACAAATTCAATTTACAGAAAATTTTATCTTTTAAGCGTAAACGTAGCGGCCGCAACAGAAACCGGAGGCAAAGTCAGAAAAGCCTTGCCGTCTTCTATTTTAATATCAGCAACAAAATCATGACTATTGAGAACACTTGGATTCTCAAAGCTGTTTACCTCTTTAACATTCTTACCTGCAAGGACTTGAGCGTTTTCAGCTTTTATAATGTCAGCATCAGCAATATCTACAGTGAGAAGCATATCCTCATCTAAATTTCTGTTACTGACAAACACGCTCAATTTGTCACCATCGAGGATAGCACTTGAATCCAGATATTTCACTTCCCTGCCCTCAGATGTTTCATAAACTCCGCCATCAATACTCTGCCGCAGCGAAACTCCCTGCCGACGGTTACTGTACATATCAAAAATATAATAGATTGACTGCAGCAGCATTTCATCACCACGAGTAAGTATGGGCGCTATAATATTCACGACCTGAGCAATATTAGCGATTTTCACAACATCACTGTGGCGAATGAAAGAATTAAGATATCCGGCAACAACAACAGCATCTTCAAGATTGTATACCTCCTCTATAAGATGCGGAGCTTTCTTGCCGCGTCCGTCCATCTCCTGATTCTTATACCAAACATTCCACTCATCAAAACACAAATGCACCATTTTCTTGCTTTTTAGCAGAGCCTGAACATATCTTGTCGCAGCTGCCAAAGCCTCTATCTGATCATCAATCACCTCTGAATTAGCAAGATAATCAGCTGTATTATCCGATCTATTACCTGCGTAATTGTGCAGACTGATGTAATCAATGTAATCCCAGCAATACTCCATTACCTCTCTGTCCCACTCCATATACGTAGGCAAGCCAGTACCGCAGCTTCCGCAAACTACCGTCTCTATAGTCTTGTCAACATCCCGCATCATCTTGGCCGCCTGCTGAGCTCGTATTGCATAATCCCTCGCAGGTACATGCCCAAGCTGCCAAGGACCATCCATTTCATTACCAAGGCACCATAATTTCACATCGAAAGGCTCTTTGCTGCCGTTGGCAACCCGCATATCGGCATACTTCGTACCTTCAGGGCAATTACAATACTCAACCCAGTTGCGTGCCTGCTCCGGCGTGCCGGTTCCGAGATTTACCGTAAGCATAGGAGTCCATCCCATTTTACGACACATCTCAATATACTCATCAGTTCCAAACTGGTTTGTCTCAATACTCTGCCACGCAAGCTCACGCATAACAGGTCGCTGCGACTTAGGTCCAATACCGTCAAGCCAGTTATATCCGCTGGCAAAATTGCCGCCAGGATAGCGCATTGCTGTCATTTTGAGTTGACCAAGTGCATTAAGCACATCCATCCGAAATCCATTTTCATCAGCATGAATGCAGTCAGGATCATAAACTCCTTCATACACACATCGCCCCATATGCTCGATGAATCCGCCAAAAATACGTTCATCAACTTCAGATATCGTAAAATCTGTATGCAATTTTAATGTAGTTTTTTCCATTTCTTTACCTCAAAACAATTATTCTTAGCACAATTCTTTTTACCAATACCAATATACACGAAACCAGCAAGCTTAAAAATGCACTTTCCCACAATCATAATACACAATTCTTTTATAACCAAATCAAATCCTAATAGCATCTAACACTTTTTTCAGAATCAAATAAAGGGGGAATATATAATTAAATCAGCTTGCGCGTTTGTGTTTTTTTAATAGGCATAAGTTTATTTATCAGTTATGCAGTGGTTATTTATCTGTGTTTATAAGTTATTGAATTAGAGTTAGTTGTAGTCATATTGAACTAACCGTGAGAATTTTTTGCTTTTTTCTGGATACGGGCAAGTTAAATGAGGGATTTTGTGCGAAAATGCAAGCAACTTGGACACTTGGTTTGTCTCGAATAGCAAGATAGTATAACTTTTTTTGCCCTGAATTTAACCCAAACTGGTCTCAAATGCGCCCAAACGCGCGCTTTTTGCTCACTTTTCAACGATTTTTGATCAATTTCAGTGCAAAAAAGGAAAAAGTCTCACATGACCGGGAAAAATGGGTTCTTTTATGATATTATTTTGCTGTTTTATGGGTTTACAGGCTTTGAACGCGGTTTTTATCACGAATCATTAATTAATTGAAAGTAGATAATGATGGTAACGGACATGCATGGACTTTCACGGACAATCACAGACTTACAACTAATCCGACGTTAATGTTTCTTCTTTTAGTTTGAAATTTGAAAAGATTTAAGATAAAACTTGACAAACTTTGACCTCAGTGTTAATTTAATTGACAGTTTCACTGTTCTTTATATATAAATAATTAGATTTGAATCATTAGATCCTTTTGGGATGCTACCGGGAAAACAGCAACTTTCTCTATGCGGGAGCATTACGCTAAAAGGGTTGAATGCTCTTGTATTTTGCGCAGAGATTTTCTGCTTAAATGCGGGGCATCAACCTTGCGTCCTGCATTAGCTGTTGCTGGCTATCCCGGTTCGCAAGATGTTTGGTGTCCCGCATTTTTTTTAAAAAAAGCACCTTTCCATCTTGCATATAAGAATTGGACCAATGAATAATTTTATTAATCTTGATTTTGATATAAGCGGGATTAAAATACTTAATTATTCGAAAATAGTTTTTGTATGGGAGTTAGATTTATGACGAGGATGTTTAGATTTTTAGTTTTTTTACTGGTTGTCTTCTTTTGCGGATTTGTTTTTGCTGATGGCCCATGTTATTATCGGATAACCGTTGATGGAGAATGTGAGTGTGATTCTCCGATAGTTGAGGGATGCCCCGAAGGGGTTACGGGAGAGGGTATTTACAAGAAATATTCAAGTTCAGAAGTTCTTTATCCAATTCTCTCGGCGCTTGAGGAGAGTTGGGTATTTTTGCAGGATGGGACGATGTTTTCAATATACACCTGTGAAGAGCTTATTTTCTGCGAGGGTATTATTCAAAATCAGGGGCAATATGCCGACCCAAATTTCCTTGTATGCGGCAGCGGAGAAGGTTCTTTTGTGTTTGACGTCTACGGATATGACCCTAACACGGACCAGAATATACCTAAATATGAAGTGACCGTTGAAGCTTTGTGCAGTTGTGAAGAATACATAAACGCTATAGGCAATTTTGGACCTGTAGATATAGAGAACAAAAATTATGCATGTGCCTGTGATTGTGCTACTGACCCTGCTTGCGGTGTTGAAGATGAGCTTGCCGATAATCAGGGAGATATAAAGCCTGACTCTGACGATTCAGGAGGACCTGAGCCAGGGATTAACGACCCCGTTTCACCAGCCAGCGGCAAGCTGTATTCGAGTATTACCGATATTACCCTGCCGGGACGTATGATGGATATAAATCTTACACGTACTTATCGCGGTGATATGGACGACCCGGGCTTTACGCATACTTTCTACAGTCCTGCGGCAGGACAGAAGATACTTATCGGCTCTAATTTCGTGATGGACAGGCCCCAAGAGTATGATTTCCCTATAGCAGGTGATTTTTACAGCTCAACCGGAGGAACAGTGACTCATACATCGCTGGACTCCTATACTTATACATTTATGCAGATAAATTCCGTTGACTGGGAATTTGATAATGACTGCTTCAACATTGATACCGGCGACCCTAACGACCCGAATAATACCGGCATTGTAACTTTCGATGATTATGACAGCGGAGAAACGACCGTAACAACGCGTTACTGCGTCTACGGAACCAACGACCCTAACGGCGGCAATCCCTTGATATATTTCAACAGCCATCCTGAAGGTGATATATCGACTGTGTACAGCAGAACGTTTGACTATGAGCTTGACGGCTATTCTTGCAGATTCGGCAACAAATGGGATCATAATTATAATATCTTCCTCGATTTTGTCTTTGACCCTAACGAAGATGCACCAAAGAAATACGCCTTTGGCGCTGGTAACGGCAAGCGGCTTATGTTTGTGCAGGAACCCGAGACTCCGTTCGGCGAGAGTAGCGTTTATAGATGCCCGAGCGATACCAGTGAGATACTTTACAGCACTGAAAACGGCTTCCAGCTTCATCGAAAAGGCGGGACTATTTACAAATTTGGCAGTGATCTGAAGATAAGTGCCATAGAAGATTTAAACGGCAACCAGATTACCTTTACATACAGCAATGGTAATCTCTATCAGGTGACCAATGATATCGGCAATTATATACGCTTCTATTATGATTCTCTGAATATGATAGATCATATTACCGATAACTTCGGAAGAACGTGGTATTATGACAGGGATTCTGATTTCGACCTTGTGAGTGTTACCAAGCCGATAACCGGAACATCTGGAAACATCACCAATACGTATACCTATGATGATGATCATAACCTGCTT
>JBITAJ010000009.1:0-82951 GCA_044440125.1 Sedimentisphaeraceae bacterium JB056
GCAGATCAGGCATGTTGTCATAGACAGAAAGATTACTCAGGGTACGCGCGGAGACTCAGGTATTCGCTGGTGCGAACGTATCTGGAGTACAATCGCAACCTGCAAAAAACAGAACCGAGATGTGTTCGATTTCCTTCATCAGTCAGTACTTGCCCACTGGAATAATAATCAACTTCCTTCACTGCTGTGAACGGTTACAGTCTCACGGTTTTTGGAAAAAACTGGAATTTCATGGTATTATCTTGCTGTTTTCGCTACCGAAAGGCTATAAATCCGGTTTAAACCATACAAACATGAACTAATTTAACGCAAAGACGCTAATTAATTACGAATTTAGAATTAGGAATTAGGAATTGTATGGATAGCAGTTCGTAGTTCGTAGTTCGCAGATAGTGGCGATAGGAATTTAGAATTAGGGATTACGAATTAGGAATGGTGGGGGTTTCGCTTTTGCTCACTATTTTTTATGGCTTACGCCGTGATATGGTTGCTACCCGCTCCTTGCCAGTCGCGGTACTGTAGGAGGGGGTGTTATTTTGTTGTAGTGAATTCAACCCATTGCCCCATTTCGATTTTGGAGACTTTCCAGCTGGCATCAGTCCATGCGGGTGAGTGTACTTGTCCGCTGTTAGACCACCACGGTCTGTGCATATATATGCTGATTTTGCCAGTTTATTGCCTAATATTTCTTCTATTCCGTTGTATGTCAGCCGTATGTTTCCAGTTAGAATATTGTGCATAAGTGATTGTTAATAATGATGTTAAACAGTCAAAAAAAGAGACCTGACCCCTTTAATTCCTCGTTAGACCACCAGGGTCTATGAATATATGCTGATTTTGCAGTTTATTGTCTAATATTTTTTCTATTCCGTTGTATTTCAGCCGTATGTTTCCAGTTAGAATATTGTGTATAAGTGATTGTTAATAATGATGTTAAACAGCCAAAAAAAGAGACCTGACCCCTTTAATTCCATGACCCCTTTAATTCCACGGTAAACCGGCGTCTCTACGTTGGGTGTTTTTCTCATCTGTATAAAAAACTACGTAAAAACATTTTAATCAAAACCTGAGTCGGGGCAAGATAATTATGGTTGGCGGAACCGACGATAACCATCATTAAGGGATTTTTATATAAAATTTCAATTAATTCCCATTTATGATTATGTAAAAAATATTGATTTATCGTTGGTTTAATGCGATAATGGGTTAGTAAAATTTGCAGAGAATAAGGATAAGCCTACGTTTGACATTTAAATAAATTTACAGATATAAAAGTTAGAGCAATTTTAGTGTGTAATTTTCAGCCAAAATTATATAAGGAACTACAGTGGAGTTGGAAAACAAGGAATTTGAATCGCTGAACATTAAGATCGGAACACTGATTTCCAGTTATAAACCTACTGTAGATGTAAATTCTGACGGTTTTGATATTCGTTCAAATTTACGAAAATTTAGCCATTTATTGTTATTATTCCCATTCTTTGTTCCGATAATTTTAGCTTTCGTTGCATACATACTTTTTCCGGAAACCTTTGAACTCGAAAATAAACTACGAATTATCATACCCTTTATAGTAAGTATAGGATTGATTATTTTTCTATTTAGAGGGCTAATAGTTCGTTATAGCTTGCGATATAGGATAGAAAATGGGTTTCTGGAAATATGCAGTTCTTATTTCTTTAAGCCAATTAAAACACGGCTTCAATTGCAGAATCTCACCTTTAAAATTTATCAACAGAAAGGTAATCATAAGAGATTTATGCTTAGACATGGAACCTATGTTTTTTCCTTTTATGATTCACAAAATGAGCAAAGAGGCGAATATATCATTGCAGTATATACAAAACGCAAAGATATAATAAGGCTTTACGAAACTTTTAAGCCCTTTTATCCAGTCAAAATCGACAAGGAATTATTAGAGCCTGAAAAGAAATCCAATATCAGTACGTCTGATATATGGGAACTTATGTCTTACAAAACCATCAGGACTCCATTTTTTTTGATAGCATCAGCTTTTCCAGCCACAGGTGTATGCGTAGCCAAAAGAAGAAACAGATGCATCATAAAACCAGCAAAATCTTATTGGGTAGAACCTGTCATTTCTTTTGCCACAGGAGTCTTTTTAGGAACAATTATTCTTTATTCTCTTATTGCGGGTTCAGAAGATTTCGACCCTTCAAAAGTTTCAGATATTGTATTATCAATAGTTATATCTATGTTAGCCATATTTTGTTGCTTCTATGGCATTCTGAAAGCGTATAAAAGAAATAAAATCGTATTTGATTCAATCGAGAAGACAATAACAATAACATACTTCGAAGGGCTTTCAAAAAAGACACTCACACTAAGCCGTGAACAAACAATATACAAGAAATATGTCATTGACCTTAAACATTCAAAAGAAGCCCTCAAACCGGGAAATACGGTACTTGCCATATCTAAACCACACAGTGATTTTGACATCATCCTAATCGCCAGTGATAGGGAGGATACAATACAGGAAGTCGATAATGTTATACTTAGTTTTTGCAATAATCAATATTGCCAAATTAGAGAAAATTTCGAATATATTGAACTTCACGATGGCAGGAAAATAAAGTTTTCAAAATCAAGACTAAAAGACGATGATGTTTTAAGTAATTTAAGATTCAAAATAGTCAATGAAAATATTGCCACATTGATGCGACCTGAATCCTATCTGTTTTATTCCATAATACCAATTCCAGTTGGAGTCGCTTTGATTATAAGCTTTTGGATAAGTGCAGAAAAGGAAAATATCGGTATGAACATTTTTATAACAGTTATTGGGCTCTTAATGTTTACTACAGGTTGTGCTGCGACATGGCAATTTTTCAAAAATCGGACTCTAAATTTCGACAAAACAAACAATAGCGTATATTGTGCCCCTTTTGCTGATGCAAAGAAAATCATAAAACAAGAATGCCTTGTTTCAGAAATAGCAGCATTGCAGGTTTGCGCATCAACATCTAACTCAAAAAATGGGAAAAGATGTTTAAGTCAAACTTTATTTCAGATGAACGCCATAATGAATAGAGGTAAAGATGATGATAGAGAAACCATTATTACAGCCTCTAACTCCGTCAAAATATACAAAATTGCTCAAAATCTAAGCAGTTTTCTTGAGATACCTCTAATTGATAGTGTTAAATGAATTAGAAAGAAACGAAACGGAAGCAGCACTTTTAATTATGATTTACTGTTTTTTTGTTTTACCATGAAGATAATGAAGAAATTGAAGATAAGATATAATATAATACATTTAACTTAACCGGCTGAATAGTAACAAAAAAGTTTACGAAAGAATCATTATGTCAAAGCAACGAACAAAGAAAAAAAAGAAAGAAAAAGAGCTTGTCTCTTGGCTTCGCAAAGTAAATAAAAATTCCGTTGATACAAAAGTGCGATATATAACTCCCAAAACACAAACGGAAAATGAAGATTAAGCTTTATCATAAAATTTCAAGTAATTCCCATTTATGATTATGTAAAAATGTTGATTTATCGTTGGTTTAATGCGATAATGGTATAAAAGAAGATAAAAGTTCATGGTTCGTAGTTCGCAGTTCGCAGAGAATGAGGCAAAGCCGCTACTAACTTCGAACTACGAACTAACAACTTAAATTACATGAGCATTGACATAACAAACATTGAAGGTGGTATTAGTTTTTGCGTTAAGATAGTTCCCGGCAGCAGCCGTACGAGCATTGAAGGTGCTCTTGGGAACATGCTTAAGATCAAGGTTGCCGCTGCGCCTGAGAAAGGCAAAGCCAACAAGGAGCTGACAGCGTTTCTTGCTAAAAAGCTTGGTGTACGAAAAAGTGATATCGAAATCACTTCGGGCAAGACCAACCCCGTGAAAACAATAGAAATTAAGAACATTGATGCAAATTCTGTTGTATCAATAATTGACAATTAATAATTAATAATGGATAATTGAGGAATTCATAAAGAAGTTTTCAGTTCGTAGTTCGCATCGAAAAGGTGTTCATAAATGTCCACTGATATTTTATGGGCCTGCGTCAAACGGTAAACTAAAGGCTTCTTGTGTCATGGGAGTGAGCCCATGTTAGATTTATTCAAACTGAAAGGAACGAATCATGGCAGGTAAAGTAGGAAAAATAGTCAAATTTATACTTATAGGGATATTGTTCCTTATAATCGTCCTTGTTATATTGTTCAAGATAAAGGGTGAGGAAATCATCGCGACAGCGGCTGAAACCGCCGGAACAAAGGCTCTCAATGTAGCGGTCAACATCGATGATATGGATCTCAAAATACTTGGCGGCGAAGGTGCAATCAAAGGTTTATCTATCGCCAACCCGGCAGGATTCAACAATCCATTCCTTATGCAGATGCAGGAGGGACAGGTAAAGGTGAAAATAAAGTCATTATTGAGCGACACCATAGTTGTAGACAAAATACATCTGGATAACCTTCATGTCACCTTTGAGCAAAAAGGGCTTACATCAAATATAAAGGTCATCACGGATAATATCAAAAAGAGTCAGCCGGCCGAAGAAGAGAAACCGGAACCGGAAGCAGAGGAAAAAGCCGGCAAGAAGGTGGTAATCTCAGATTTGCAGATTACAAACGCCAAACTCAGCATAAAACTTCTGCCGGTACCAGGTAAATCTGACACTGTAACTATTCCGCTTCCGACCATTTCAATGCAAGATATAGGCAAGGGAGATGATGAGAATATGAGCTTTGAGGATGTAGTAGAGCTGATATTCGTCAAAATATCAGAAGCGATCGCTACAGTAGGCAGCGGCGTAATACCTGATGATCTCTTAGGCCCGCTAAATAACTCACTAAAAGGCGCGGTTGACGCTTTAGGCACTGCCGGTGAAGGAATTATAAGCAGCGGAAGCAAGATACTTGAAGGCGGCACCGATGCAGGCAAAGCCGTTGGCGAAAAGGCTACAGAGGCCGGAAAAACAATAACTGAGGGAGCTTCTAAAACGCTTGAAGGAATAGGTAATATCTTCGGCGGCAAAAAAGAAGAGGAAGAAAAGTAGCCAAAACAGTAAAAAAAATCACATAAAGCAAACTTTCAGAGGGCATCAGGCTATTAACGCATGATGCCCTTTTTTCTGTTTATAACAACGCCGCATAGCTTTCCGGCCCGCATACCTGCTTTTCAGGGCGAAAAAATGTAAGTTAGATGCGATTGGCGGCCGAAAACTCTAATTTTCAATTGGTAATTGAATAGTTGCCGTTTTTTGTTATAATCCCGACTTTTAATCGTTTTTTAATTTCAGATTAAACCGGTAATATAAAATGAAGATATCATTAGAGTGGTTAAAAGAATATATAGATATTGACATGTCCGCAGAGCAGATCGCAGATATCATGAGCGACCTCGGCTTTCCGGCAGAAGAAATAGTCAAGCTTGACGACGGCGATACTATGATCGACTTTGAGGTCACCAGTAACCGCGGAGATTGCCTCAGCTACATAGGCATTGCCCGCGAACTGTCTGTCTCTACAGGCCAGCCTCTCAAGCTTCCTGATGTCAGTTTTGATGAAATTGACAATGAAGCAAGCGAATTCGTAGACGTCAACATCGCTGAGCCTGAGCTTTGCAACCGTTATACGGCACGATATATCACAGATGTCAAGATCGGCCCTTCACCTGACTGGATGGTACGAAGACTTGAGGCAAGCGGCGTCCGAAGTGTCAACAACGTAGTAGACGCTACAAACTACGCAATGCTTGAAACAGGCCAGCCGCCCCACGCCTTTGACTATGATAAGCTTGAAGGTGAGAAAATCTTTGTCCGCAAAGCCGCCAATGGCGAAAAAATTGTATCTATCGACCACACCGAATGCGAACTCAAGTCTGACATGCTCGTGATCGCTGATGAAAAGCGGCCGGTAGCAATCGCGGGTGTGATGGGCGGAGCCGATACGGAAGTCAGCGAGACAACAACAAATGTCCTGCTTGAAGAAGCACAATTCGACCCGGTAACTGTTCGCACCGCCGCACGTGGTCTGGTACTCGGTTCAGAGGCCTCTTTCCGTTTTGAGCGTCATGTAGACACACAAATGATAGACTGGGCTTCAAGACGAACCGCAAAACTTATCACAATGGTAGCCGGCGGCAAAGTGGCCAAAGGCCTCGTTGACAGCTATCCTGTAAAAAACGAAAAGCCTAAAGTTTCAATGCGTCTCTCACGTCTTGAAAAACTTCTTGGTTTCCAAATTGATAACGACTTCTTACTGAAATCATACACAGCACTGGGCCTTGAGCCGCAGCTAAATGAATCAGAAGGTATTTTCAATTGCCAGTGTCCTACATGGCGAACAGACATCAGCCGTGAGGTTGATCTTATAGAAGAAGCCGTGCGAACATATGGATATAACAATATACCGGTCAATACCAAGATCAATATCGAGGTAATCAATCCGGATGAAAGAAGCAGCTGCATAAAAAAATGTACAGACTTCCTGAATGCTTGCGGATTCTTTGAGACTCTCGGAATAACCTTCACTGATGAAGATACCGCAAAGCTCTTTACCGGCAAAACAATCAAAGAACATATGACTGTGCGTGAGGACATCCGCAAGAGCGCAAATCTGCTTCGCCAGACACTGATAGGCACTCTTGCCGCAAATGTCAAATCCAACAGGAATGTCGGAAACACCGGGTGCAAATTCTTCGAGATAGCAGACACCTTTGAGATGCCGGCCGGCAACCTTGAAGAAAAAACGAAACTCGCCTTGATCTGCGAAGAGGACATCAGACTTCTTCGCGGCGTAATCGAAGGGCTTATAAAGAAATTCGACAGAACTGCGGTTCTCGAGTTCAAAGAAACAGAACTGCCATGGTCCGAGACCGGAGCACAGGTATTGGTAAACAGCAAACCAATAGGCGTATGCGGAAAAATGAGCAAGCAGGTTTGCAAGCAACTCGGAATCAAAGACTTGCAGCCAAGCGCTCTGGAAATTGAGTTTGATACGATTCTCGATATCTCTGGTAAGGTATTCAAGATTGAACACCTGCCAAAATTCCCATCAGTAGTAAGGGACATATCGATAATTGTTGACGAGCAGGTGCTATGGAAAAATATAGAGGAAGATGTAAAGAAAAACGCTCCCGATACGCTCGAGAAAATAAGCTTCGTTGACCTTTACAGGGGTAAGCAAATACCTAACGGTAAAAAAAGTGTCACACTTACAATGACATTCCGTGATGACGATGGAACTTTAACGCACGAACAGGTAGACACTTACGAGAAACCTATAATCGAGGCCCTTTCAAAGACTTTTGGCGCAGAGCTTAGAAGCGCATAATTTTGTTTGAAATAGGGGTAGCGTTGCGTTATAATACACTTAGAAAATAACCCCTGCGGTGTTCGAGACGTAGAGCGTATTTTGGAGAACCGATGTTACTTATCCGGGAACCCTGACGGTCTCTGCTGAAGAAAAAGCCTGCCTTGACAGGACTTTCAACAGCTTAGAACAGGGTGCCCACTTTGAATTGCAAGGGTTCTTGCAATCGGCTCTGCGGACGGCACTCGCGGAGGTTTTTTACTGAAAATAAGGGCGGTCGAAAGACTCGCCCTTTTTTTATGCAGCTCAAAACCCGATTTCTCTTCAACCGATCTTTTCATCACAGGAGGCAGATAATAAATTTGCTTTAAAAAAATATTGTGATAAACTTTAGGAGTGGAATAGAAGATAAAGGCGTTATTATAGTCCCCCAACTGCGATAAGAAACTCAGCATATATCGCCAAATTATCATCTACGACAATTGCGTTTATTAATTTACGAAATATATAAATGGAATATGATTTCATAGATGTCGTAACGGGTGAGCTGAAGTACAAGACAAGTGAAGGAGTACTTAGGTCTTCAGCCATTGGGTCGTGCATCGTTGTAGCATGCTATGAGCAAGATATTAAACTTGGTATCATGGCTCATATAATGTTGCCCGGTGCTTGTCCAGACAATTCCGAGAGAAATTATCGGTATGCGGAAAATGCCATAGACGGAATAATAGAAGTTTTAAGTTCCTACGATTGCTGTCCGGAACAAGTAAAAACCTTTCTCGTGGGAGCCGGTAACGTCCTTAAAAAAGAAAACGACACTATCTGTAAAGACAATATAAAATCAGTGGAGTCTCTATTGCAGAAAAGAAGTTTCAAAATTACTGATCAGATATTAGGTGGTTTTCAAAGAAAGAGCATAAGGATGGATATCGCTACAGGGGCAGTATATTATACTATAGGCGATGAAAATGAAAAAGCCTTATACAAAAAAGATATTTAAGTTTTTCGAGCGAAAAGAACAGCTTAAGTATAATGATATCCTGAATCTTATGGGTAAATCAAAGATCGGAAAGCGTATCGGTCTGACCTTTCTCATCATAATCATTCTGTCCGGCCTGCTTGGGTTTATAGCAATCAAAGATTTCAAGAATTCCTCAATAATCATAAATGAAGTTTATGACCACCCTTTCATCGTCAGCAATAACTGCAACAGTATAAATTATAACATAATTGAAATACAAGGCTCTTTGAAATATCTGTTATTGTCTAAAGATGTTAATCGCGAGAAGAATATATTAGAAAAAATAAGCCGTTGCGAAGAAGACATAGAAGCTCAATACCAAATTGTTTTCGAACGGTTTCTTGGCGAAAAACAGCAAATTAATGAGGCATACCTATTATACAAAAACTGGAAACCTATAAGAGAAGAGTTTCTGAGGCTTATAGAAGAAAATAACAATGAGACCGCTGCTGAGATACTGATTAATGAAAGCCGTAAACATATTGATGTCCTGATCGGCAAGAACAAGGCAATCATAGAATACGCTTATTCAAAAGCTGACTCATTCTTAAAGCGTTCAGAAAAAAACCGTATTTTTTCATACAGATCCGTAAGCATACTTGTTATTTTAGTCATTTTTGTATCTATATCTTTAGCGATTTTAACAACGAAGAGCATAACAATACCGCTAAGAAGATTTCTTGAAGCAGTTATTTCCGTTTCACATGGCAATCTGGATGTTCATACACAAATTAGAAGAAATGATGAGATAGGCGTTTTATCAAAAGCTTTTGATCAGATGTGTAAGGACCTTAAAAGCTCTACTGTTTCTATTACTCAACTGGAAACTGTGAACCAGCAACTTGCCGCAAGTGAGCAGCAGCTCAAGGCTGTAAATCAGCAACTGATGGCAAATGAGCAGCAATTGCGAGCTGCAAACCAACAACTTGTAGCAGATGAGCAACAACTCAAAGCAGCAAACCAGCAACTGACAGCAAGTGAAAAGCAACTCAGACATCTAAACGAACAGATGCGTCAAAACGAGAAAAATCTCATAATAGCAAAAGAGAAAACTGAAAAGCTTAATAAAGAGCTTACACTTGAAAAACTCTACGCTATCGAAATGCAGTCTAAGGCTGAAGCTGCAAACATGGCCAAAAGCGAGTTTTTAGCGAATATGAGCCATGAGATCCGAACTCCTATGAATGCAATAATAGGTCTGACTGAACTGATGGCAGATGAGCAGCTTGAAGAAAGACACAAGGAAACTCTTAATGTAATCTCTGAATGCAGCCATAATCTTCTTAGTCTCATAAATGACATATTGGATTTCTCTAAAATAGAAGCCGGAGAGCTCGGTATAGACAAAATAGACTTCTCAATGCAAAGCTTCCTTGCATCAATTAAAAATATAGCCTGCCCCAAAGCCCAAAGCAAAAATATCAAGTTTGAAATAATTAATGAAGTACAGTTGCCGCAAGCAATAAACACTGACCCCGATCGCCTTAAACAATGTTTAATCAACCTTACTGATAATGCAATAAAATTCACCTCTAATGGGTGCGTGAATCTGTACGTATCAACAATCAAAAAGGACAATAAAAACTTTTTAAGATTCAGGGTAGAAGATACAGGTATAGGGATTCCTAAAGCAAAGCAGGATATTATATTTGAATCTTTCAAGCAAGCTGACGGCAGTACTACCCGTAAATACGGAGGCACAGGCCTTGGCCTTACTATAACCAAGAAGATAACAAATCTTTTAGGCGGCACGATAGATCTGGAGAGTAAGGAAGGTAAAGGATCTAAATTCACACTGTTAATACCATTCGGTTCTGTATCAAATGCAATATCTTCAAAATTTACAGATCAGGCAATAGATACTGTAAAATTCAACGGCAAAGCACTATTGGCAGAAGACACAATCACAAACCAGCTCGTAATGCATCGTCTGCTTGAAAAATTTGGACTGAATGTATACGTTGCAAATGACGGCTTGGAGGCCTTTAATTCTGCATTAGAAAATAATTTTGATATAATCTTCATGGATATGCAAATGCCGAACATGAACGGCTATGAGGCAACACAGAAAATCAAATCCAGCGGCATCAAAAACCCCATCATAGCCGTAACTGCAAATGCTATGGAAGGTGACGAAAGAGCCTGCATTGAGGCTGGCTGCGATGACTATATATCAAAACCAGTCAACAAAAACAAGCTTAAACATATCCTTGAAAGATATATTGCAAACAAACAATGACCACACAGTCTATTTAAAAGACTTCTCTAAAATACAAGATTTTTTCAAAAAAACAGCACTTTGGGTTGTTGAATCATGCTTTTTATGTAAAATCATCCATTAAACACAGATCTTAAATTTAGTTAATGATATGGATAATATAATGACAGTAACAAGATTCGCCCCTTCACCAACGGGATATTTACATATTGGTGGAGCACGTACCGCTCTGTTCAATTGGCTCTTAGCACGCAAAAGCGGCGGTAAGTTTCTTCTTAGAATAGAAGATACCGACCAGAAGCGTAACACACCCACTGCTATGAAACAGGTTATGGAAGATCTCAAGTGGCTTGGCATAACATGGGATGAAGGCCCTGAGACAGGCGGCCCCAACGGCCCTTATCTTCAGTCGGAAAGGCGTGATATCTATGACCGTTATATGCAAAAGCTCCTCGATGAAGGCAAGGCTTACTACTGCTTCGACACGCCTGAAGAGCTGGCTGCTATGCGTCAGGACGCCGAAGGCAAACAAAGCGGCTTCATATACCGAAGGCCCGAAACCCTTCCAACTGCAGCCGATGTTGAAAAAGCAAAAGCCGAAGGCAAGCCGGTTACTGTTCGATTTGCGGTTCCTCAAGACAAACCTATAATTGTCAAAGATATCGTTCGCGGTGAGGTTAAATTTGCTCCTGAGGAAATTGCTGACTTTATCATACAAAAATCTGACGGCTTTCCAACATATCATTTTGCAGTAGTTGTTGACGATGCTTTAATGGGAATAACTCATGTAATGCGAGGCCAAGAGCATCTAATGAACACTCCAGGCCATATTGCTCTCCAGCAGGCTTTAGGATTTGACACGCCTGTATACGCTCATATGTCGATAACTGTAAGTGATAACGGCGGCAAGCTGTCTAAACGTGAACGCCCCAACACTCTTCGCAAAGCAATAAGACAGCTTGCAGATGCAAATATGGAGGAAATCGCAAAGGCCGGTGGAATCAGCGAAGAAGACCTTCAGTCATTCATGAAGAAAAAGACAACACCGGACGAAACCGCCATAGAAAAAATGGCTGATTTTATCGGGATAACTCTACCGGAAATCAATGTTGTAGATTTTGCCAAGAGCGGCTATATTCCGGAAGCACTTGTTAACTTCACCGCACTTTTAGGCTGGAATCCGGGTGACGACAGGGAAATAATGAGTGTTGATGAGCTTATAGAAGCATTCGATGTTAACAGACTCAACAAAGCAAACAGCTTTTTCGATAGAAACAAACTTATCTCTTTTAATACAGAACACATTAACAAAACCGATGTCAATATACTCCTCAGGCATTTCAAGCACTATCTTGAGCTCAACAACAGTCCGATGCTAAGTGCTGATGATGATTTGCTTGCACGATTAATAAATATGAATCGTGGAGCCAAAACATTCGTAGACATCGAAAATAAATGTAAACTGTTCTTCATTAGTTGCGAGCAGATAGAATACGATAATAAAGCCGTAAAGAAAGTTTTCTTGAAAAATGAAGGCCAGGGAATTGAAATGCTCAAATTCCTCAAGCCTAATCTTGAGAATCTCGAGGACTTTAGCGGCGAGTCAATAGAAGCACTTCTGAGAAAACTTGCCGAAGAGAAAGAAACAGGACTTGGCAATATAGCTCAGCCAATACGTGTTGCTGTAAGCGGCACAACAATTAGTCCTGCTATATTTGATTCAATCAGTATTCTTGGAAAAGAAGAGACGATAGCCAGAATCGATAAGGCTATATCAACCTTCTCCTAAAAATAAAAAATATGCAGAACTTAAAACGGGCAGGTGTTCTAATAACACCTGCCCGTTTTTTTATTTTTGTATTCAGTCAGAAAATCAGTATAAACTTTTATGGAGCAAGAAATACATCATCTTCATCAGACGGTCTTTCGCTGCCTTTATAGCTATTAGTTCCCCTGACTGTGTAAATATCATCACCTTCGTGGTTTCTTCCACGATTAAAGCTAACACTATTATCAGCAAAGATAACATTCTGACCTCTGCCTAAATGATTAATACTGCTTGCTGACCTTAACTGATCGTTAAGTTCAAAACCTTTGAAAAAGGTATATTTATCCATACAGTTTTCTTCAAAGAGAGGATTTGAGTCGGCAGCAAGCACACTTCTGCCCATGCTGTTTACTCTGACAGGGTTTCCATCAATAATCCTAAAACTGTAATTTACAAAGTCTTTGCTTGGAAAATCCCTTTTAAAATCACAAACGTTAACGGTTTTAAGCCTTTTATCTGTTATCATAGGTCTGGCAGGACAGGAAAAATCGTTAACGTCTGAATAACCTTCACGAACAAGCAACCAGAGATTGCGCGTGTTCGAATGGTCACTCTCATTTTGTGAGCCAACTTTCCACCACGATGAGCTGTTATCAGCCGCCACACTTGGCAGCATTCCCGCATTATCGGCAGCATAATTGGATATAGAAGCACCAATACTTGCAAGATTTTGCTGGCAAACTTTATTAAGAGCCATAAATCTCATCTTTTTGGTCACAGGCACATAAGTCGCCGTAATACCAATAACGATTGCAATAACAGCCGCTAATTTAGATATTTTACCTATGAATACATAATTTCGGCGTGATTTTGACTCGTACTCATTTTTCAACAAGCTCTCGAGGTTCCTTTGGCTACTGCTCTTCTCCTCAAACCGCTCAAACATCCTTGCAACTAAATCATCAGGACATTTTTCTTCAGGCATAGAATTAAGCATGCCGACCGTTCTTTTCAATCCGTTGTAAAGCCTTGAACAATCCTGATCTTCATTGATTGCTTTTTTAACCTCAGATACATCATTTTTTTCACAAAGGCCAAAAAAGTAATCAATTACCAGATTTTTAATTTCGTTTGACAAAAGCTTTTACCTTTCAACTTCGTTATTCATCTGTTTCCATTTTTTAGCAAAATGGCTGACTGCTGAATGCAGTCTACTTTTTACCGTACCTATAGGAATACTCAAAATGTCGGCCATTTGTTTGTAAGAAAATTGCTCAAAATACGCTAAAATCAAAATTTCTCGTAAATTTTCGGGCATTTCGTCAATTACTTGCCTTACATTGGCCTTAGTTTCAGCCTGAATTGTCATATCATCAGGGGTATCACTGTCAGAGGCCAGGCTATTGAATATGTCATCAACACTTGCCTCAGTAGCATCAGCTATCACACCTACCGAGACACTGTTGTCTCTCTTCTTTTTTCTTAGAAGATCTTTGGCCTTATTCGCAGCTATGGTAAAAAGCCATGGTTTTATGGGTCTGTCAATGTCAAAAGTTTTCCTGCTCATGTAAAGCTGGAGGAATGTCTCTTGAAACACATCTTCTACGAGATCCATCTGACCTACAAACCGCTTTATGAAGCCGTAAAGACCATCTTTGTTCTGTCTTACGATCTCCTTGAACGCAGCTTCATCCCCCGAACAAAATCGTCGGAGCAACTCCTTGTCATTAGTTGTCGATTTTTCAGCCATTAAATTCTCTTAAGTTAGTTCCAATCCTGCGGTCATTATAGGTAAAATGATCAAATTTGCAAAAATTATTTGCATAAGCTGTTGAAAAATTGATATTATTAGGCTTTATGCAAGATTGTAAATCATAACAAAGTTTAAATCACAGAGTCAATAATGAATATAGCTGTAATTATATGCGCGGCCGGGTCAAGTACCAGATTCGGCGGAAAGACGAAAAAAATCTTTGAAAAAGTTTGTGAAACTCCTGTATTTCTACGAAGCATTAATGTTTTTTCAGACATAGATGATGTTAAACAGATAATTCTCGCCATTTCTCCTGAAGATGAAGAGAAGATACGCATGAACTGGGAAGCCAATCTTGCTTTTGATGGTGTCGAACTATGCCATGGGGGCAGCCACAGAGGTGAAACTGTCGAAAAAGCCCTCGCCAATGTTAGAGATGAAATAGATTTAGTAGCGGTCCATGATGCTGCAAGATGTTGCGTTACAAAGGAATGGGTTCTTGAGGCCTTTGAAAAATGCAGCAAAAGCGGAGCTGTAGCACTGGCATGCCCTGTTGTTTCTACAATCAAAAAAGTAGTTGATGGTCAAATAGCCGAAACTGTTGATAGAATTAACCTATACGAAGCACAGACCCCCCAGGTTTTTAACCGGACTTTACTTATAGATGCATACGAAAACATCGCTAAATCAGATATTGATGCCAAAACTATAACCGATGACTGCTCTGTTGTCGAAAAATTCGGCCACGCCATAAGTATCGTAGAAACAGATAGTTCCAACATTAAAATAACAAAAAAAGACGACATATCAATAGCTGAAGCAATTCTGAAATCAAGGACAAAAACAGAGCCCAAAGCATTCCATCCATTTGCAGACGACAAATGGTAATAACATAGAACAGAGAATTCACTGGTTTTAACGCAAAACAGTATTGATTTAATAATATTTTTATGTTAAAATCTTCAGCAAATCAAAGTCGGGTTGATTAGTGTATCTTTGATTTATTGGATAATAGGAAAATAGTTGTACTGTAAATACTCAATCACAATTTATTGCAGTTTGAAGGTATAAAATAGGGTTGCTGTATTAGACGAAATTCTAAATTGATGTAAGAAAAGCGTCTATACTATCATAAACATCACTTTATGACTTGAATAATATCAAGCAACTTTCAATTAAGGGGGATCATTTAGTTGATCTTAAAGTATTGGCAGCAATATATCGCGATGTATGTGAAATTACTGCGTAGTATTCCACATTATTATTTTAAATAACGTGACTGACAAATTGAGGCTGTAAGAATAATTGTTTTTCATGTTGGAGTTTACTGTTACTTACATTGGAGATACTAAAATATGGTACTAATTGCCTTAAGTTCTTTTTCCGGCAGCCATTTAGCCTCTATCGCCGATGGCAAATCATACTCAATGTATATAGTTGCGTTATTTGCATTGACAATACTTTTCTCTTTAATGGTCAAAATCCAAAATCGCCGTACAGGTTTTGAGAAAAACCGTTACAAATCTATACTGAAAAGCATTGGTGATGCTGTTATAACCACTGATTCTAAAGGTATTATTGACAATATCAATTCTATCGCGGAAAATTTAACAGGCTGGGACTCAGAATCTGCTTACGGCAGACACGTCAGTGAAATATTCAAAATAACGGATGAAAGCAAGACTGTAATAGCAGACCCGATAACAGAAATTCTTAACAAAAAGAAGTGGACAAGACTCAATGAAGCCACATTGAACTCTAAAAATGGAGTTTCATACAAAATTTCAATAGATGCTTCTCCAATATTTTATGAACACAGCACTAAGGCTCAGGGCGCGGTTCTGATATTTCATGATGTAACGGATGTCTATGAAAGAAAACAGCAGCTTAAAGCTATGTTAGAGGCGATACCTGATATAATCATACATGAAGATATTGATGGAAATTGTTATCGAATCCACTTTCCGAAACACACAAAAGGACAATGCTGCGACATTGAAAAATGCAATTCACTTAAAGTTTTACCCCAGAAACGCCCTGCTTCTCACCTTAAACATCTCAAGAGAGCAATCGAAACCGGAGAACCTCAGGTATATCAGCACTCTACAATAAAGAATAACGCTAAGTGTTGGGAAGAAGTAAGAATAGCGCCGATCAACCAAAAAGAAGTGATCGTAATGATTCGCGACATATCCAAAGTCAAAGAATACGAACTTGAGCTGATCAAGGCGCGGGAAATCGCAGAGAATGCAAATAATACAAAAAGCGACTTTCTTGCCCATATAACCCATGAATTACGAACGCCTATGGGTGGAATACTTGGAACCTCCGAGCTTCTTTCAGACACCAACCTGGATGTCAGACAAAAAGAGTACGTTAACATGATAAATGAATCTGGCAAATCCTTACTTACCATAGTCAACGACCTGTTGGATATTTCAAAAATAGAAGCAGGAAAGATGCAGATTCGTCCCGAAAAATTCAATATCAGTAAAATGCTCTCGCATCTTGAGTCTGTAACAAAAGGTCTTATAAAAGGTAAAAACGTCGAACTGATAACAGACTACAGAATCAAAGATAATCAGATAGTTGAAACCGATAAAATCCGTCTGGCACAAATACTTACTAATCTTATCGGCAATGCAGTTAAATTCACAGAAATAGGTTCTGTCACACTTAGGGTCTGCGAAACTGAAAATCCAAACAAAAATAACAAATCAACATTCACTTTCGAAGTTATTGATACAGGCATAGGCATACCACAAGAATTACAAAATAAGATATTTGAAAAATTTGAACAAGTGGACAGCAGCTCGCACAGAAAATATAAAGGAACAGGTCTGGGACTCAGTATTTCAATGTCACTTTCACGCCTGTTAGGCGGTAATCTGGATCTGAAAAGCGAAATCAATAAAGGAAGCACATTCAGGCTGACCTTGGAATTACCGGTAAGCCGCACAATAGAATCATTAAAAATCAAGAGGACCCCACAAAAGAAATTGAATATAGCAGTAGCTGATGATAACCATATAAACAGATTGCTCATCACAGACTTCATAAGCAAGCTCAATCACAATGTCACAGTTACTCAAGACGGTAAAGAATTAGTAGAAAATCTCGACAAAAACAACTTTGATCTGATCCTTATGGATATAAATATGCCGGTAATGGACGGGTTCGAAGCTGCCAGTATAATACGTAATTGTGACAAAAAATATTCGCACATTCCAATAATAGGGTTGACCGCCGATGCTCTTTCTGATATTAAAGATAGATGTATTGAATCCGGCATGAACGGCTGCTTAGCAAAACCGTTCACTTTTTTAGAGCTGAAGAATACTATCGAGGATTCTGTCAGCGGTTGCCAAAGACCCGACCAGTCAACATAAACCGTTGACTGTTAAAGATATACGAAAGGAATGAGCTTGAAATTATATTTGACCATAATGGTCATTATAATGTCAGCTTCGCTTAATTTATGCGCAGGAAGCTGGTATTATGAAGACTATTCTATATTGATAGAACCGGCAGAAATGCCTTTATCAGGAAAAATTTATGGTTATGAAGATATTAATCTAAAACTTCATAACACTTCTGATAAAGACCATACTGTAGAGATTAAACTCAGCAGCAAAAAAATCTCCAGTCAGCTCCAGAGTATATCGAAAACAGTCACGTTAAATGCTGGTGAACATTCAACTGTGACCTTTAGCAAACCTTATCTGGCGATGCATAACATAGAGGTTAACATTTGGATAGACAGAATACCCCAGAAAAGGTTCAGCCTCAATTCATACAATATAGATCATGACTTTGTATGGTCCAATCCCACATCGATACTTTTAAGCGAAAACTTCAGCTATGACTTCTTCGACAAGCTATTAAACGCCGACTACAAAAGCACTTACAAAGAGAAGAAGCTCAACATTTATAGAAGCGAAGAATTACCGGAAACAATGAATGCCTATAGCGGCTTCGACAGTCTGCTTCTCAAATCAGAGCAGCTTGAAAAATGCTCGCTCAAAGCACAAGAAACCCTCTACAACTATATAAGGAGCGGTGGAAGCCTGTTCGTTGCCGGAAGCTTCACTCCCGATATCAAAGCGATAAAATCGGATATCGGCAAAGATATCCATTACTATGAATATGGTTTAGGCGTCATAATCGTTAGTGACAAGGCAGGCAATAATGAACTTGAAAAGCTTAATTGGCAGCATATTTCAGAACGGCTATGGCAAAACAAACTGTTCATTTACAGGCACATAAATCCTGGAAGCAATATAAATGACTGGTTCAGAGTTGTAGAAGTATCCCCTGTTCCATCTAAGGCAATGGTTGGTGTAATAGCTTTTCTGGTCATCATAATAGGCCCGATAAACATATTGATTCTCAGGGTTTTGAACAAATCAGTCCTGATGTATATAACGATACCCCTGATATCCATCTTAGGCATGGCTGCAATATTGATATTTTCAGTTCAAAATGAGGGTACCGAAAACACCGAAAAGACAAGCAGTTTCACTATACTGGATCAAAGAGAAGGCATAGCATCAACGGCAGCGGTCCTTGGTTACTATTGTCCAATACTTCCAATAGGTGAACTCGAGTTTGCAAAAAACACCCAAGTTATCCCACTTAACCTTCCTGAATACGGCAGCAACGGTGATAAACATATAAATCTTGACGAAGGCCAAAAATTGTACGGCAGTTGGATAAACTCACGAGTTCCATCTCATTTCGCCGCAATAAAACTTACCGAAAACAACAAACCTGTGCTTGAATTTGTCAATAACAACAACGCGATTATTAAGGTAACTAATAAAACGAATTCAACAGTGTCCAGCTTAAGATATAAAGATCAAGTCGGAAGAGTATGGGAAACAGAAAATCTTAAACCGGGCCAAAAAACCATACTGAAACCTGCAAAAAAAATTCAAAGTTCAATGGTCTTGTGTCCTGTAAGAAAAATGTCAAGCAATGACTGGCTTAGGAGCGGCTCAACCATATATAAAAATCCATACGAGAATTTGTATCCCGGTTGCTATATAGCAAATATTGAGGGAGAACTCTTCCTTGAGAAACCTGCACACGAGAAAGCTTCAAAGAGAACTCAAAACAGCTTTATTTATGGAATAACCGGAGATTTCAAATGAGGGTTGAAGTAAGAAACCTCAAAAAACATTTCGGTAAAACCAAAGCTGTTGATGACATAAGTTTCAAC
This sequence comes from Sedimentisphaeraceae bacterium JB056, assembly GCA_044440125.1. Lineage (GTDB taxonomy): Bacteria > Planctomycetota > Phycisphaerae > Sedimentisphaerales > Sedimentisphaeraceae > JBITAJ01. The sequence goes on from JBITAJ010000009.1 coordinate 19,278, forward strand.
TTCTCATCTGGCGACATTGTAGGATTTGTAGGCCCAAATGGAGCAGGCAAAACCACAACAATGCGTATCCTCTCAGCACTTGAGGATCCTACCGAAGGAGAAATACTGCTTGATGGCCATTCCATAATAGAATATCCGGAAAAGGCAATGGTCACTGTCGGCTATATGCCCGACAGCCTGCCAAATCAGAATGACATTACAGTAAACGAATTCCTCGACTTCTTTGCCAGAGCATTCGGACTCGATAATAAAGCAAGAAAGAATGCCATAGAGGAAACAGAAAGCTTCACAAAGCTAACAAAACTTCGTAACAAAACACTAAAGCAGCTAAGTAAGGGAATGAAGCAGCGAGTAAGTCTTGCAAGAGCTATTATTCATGACCCGGATATTCTGATACTTGATGAACCGGCTGCCGGCCTCGACCCAAGGGCCCGCGTAGAGCTGCTTGATATGCTAAAGGAACTCGCTTCCAGAGGCAAAGCTATCCTTGTAAGTTCCCACATCCTTTCGGAGCTTGGCGAAATATGTGATAACATATTGATAATAGAAAAAGGCAAACTGCTTTACAGCGGTCAAATAGACCATATAATGTCGTCAAATATCGTAACGACAAAGAAAATTCAAATATCACATATCGATTGTAAAGAAAAAATACTTAAGATATTGGAAACAACAGGCAAGATTGAAAATATAGAAGCGGGCAGCATAAATATCAAAGCCGAATATTCAGGCGATGATACTGATATAGCAAATCTGCTTGAGTCATTGATAGACGGCGGTTGCCGTATCACTGAATTCAGAATTATCGGAAGAACACTGTCTGATATCTTCATGGACATAACAAAAGGTGAGGTAAGTTAATGAGTCTGGGCTTGGTCAATGCAGTTACCTTAAAAGAGATGAGGCAGTCAGTAAGAGGAATGTTCATCAGCATACTTCTGACAATAACCCTTATCGCAAACGGGATGTTCATCTGCAGTGAACTCATATTCAACAACAACATAGGGCTTGATTTTACAATTGCACAAAGATTGTTCAGTCAAATATACTTCATACTTATGATTGGAAGCTTTATACTGATACCTGCTTACATAGGCAATAGATTCTCAAGTGAAATATCTGACAAAGAAAGCAGCCTCTTCTTTTCAACAACACTTAAACCCGCAGAAATTGTCTGGGGGAAATTTTGTTCGGGGGCTATGCTTGTCGTAATGTTCTACTGCGCAACTTTGCCATTTTTGGTATTGCTTTATTTCCTTCGCGGACTTGATGTTGTAAAAATGTTGATGACAATCTTCTACAGCTTCATTTTCAGCCTTCTGTCAATTATGTTCATGCTGGCCTTCAATTCAGATGCCGCTCATCCTGGAATAAGAAGAACAAAAAATGCCGTAGGTGTCATATCGCTCCTATTCTTGAGCAGTTCACTTGGTGAACTTTACTTTTTTGTTAACAGTGACGGAGCATCCATAACCACCTTTGTATACTGGGCCAAAATGCTAACATACCTTGGAGTCGAAATCCTTGCAGGTTTGATGTTGTTCCTGATAACTGTCTACAAAATAAGTCCAAAGTTCTCTAACAGGGCTTTGCCTATCAAAATATATACCTTCATTTTCTGGCTCCTTACCGGCATAATAGCTCTTGCATGGTCAAGATCCGATGCGCTGACAAGCAGATTCAGCGACATTGAACCACTCGGAATATGGCTGCCTGCTATGACAATAATGTTTGTGGTAGCAATGGTAATGTCAGCAATCGAGCCAAATAAATTAAGTAAAAGAGTAAGAGCTAAGATATCTAAAAAATCTTTCGTAAAAACATTCCAGTATATCTTTTATTCAGGATGTGCAAGCACTTTTATATTCTGCGGAATAATGGCCATACTAACAATAATGGTATCAGGTGCCCTTGAAGCTGCTGGTATGCCTGGAACAAAAGAAACAATGATAACAATAGAATTGTCAGCAATGACTCTTTACGGTCTTATGTATGGGCTTACAACCATTACTATAAAACGTCATTTTTTCAAAGACAAACCTGACACAAAGATACCGGCAATAATAACCCTGATATTAATTCTCCTGGGAACAATAACGCCTGTACTTATAGCGTTCTACATGTTTGAAAGTCTGGCACCAATGAATAACCTTGGGTGGTATGTTGTAGGAAACCCCTTCATCATCTTCTCAAAGGAATGGCCTATATTTAAAGTACTCGCCTTTACAAGTGTCTTTACAATTGTGTTAACAGCGTTCAACTGGAAATGGTTCTACACGAGCTTCAAAGAATTTCATCGACCCGAAAATTGAAATTCCTACAAAAAATCTACTGACCTGTTACAGGAATATTAATTACCACTTTCGTACCCTTATCAGGCTGTGAGATAATATCCATAAAGCCGCCAATATGTTTAACGCGTTCCTTTACGCTGAAAAGGCCGTAGCCTCTATCGCACTCGGACGAGTCAAGCCTCTTAACATCAAAGCCTTTTCCCTCATCTATAACGAAAATCTCTACGCTATCCTTATTTCTGTTAATAACAACTTTGGCCTTTTTGACGTCAGCATGTTTTACAATATTTAACATAAGTTCTCTCACTGATCTGTATATGAGAACTTGTATCTGTTCATCAATAAAATGCTGCTCACCTTTACATTCAAAATCAACTTTGATATTATGCATTTTCATGAACTCATCTGCAAGTTCTTCAACTGCTATCTCAAAACCAAAATTGTACAAAGAAGGCGGGCTTATATTAAAGGTCAGAGAACGCGTGCTTCTGACTGCTTCATGGAGATGTTCCTGAACTTCCACTAAGGAATTTGATATATTCGCCGGGCTCTCTTTTTCAATTATACCTATCTGTCGTGCTGAATGGCTTATTATTGGACCAAGGCAATCGTGAAGCTGCTCGGCAATTCGTCTTCGTTCCCTTTCTTCAGCAAGGACCAGCTCGGCAGTAAGAGACCGCAATTGAACCTGATAGTCAAGTATCTCATGTTGAGCCTTGGTTTTTTCACTTATATCTACCGCAACACCAATGAGGCCGTCTATCTGACCTTGTCTGTTTTTAACCCATGAAAAGTTGACATCAAAAGTGAATCCGTTAAAAGATGTAATCACCGTATTAGATATCTCACCTCTTAAGGCCTTCTTGAAGCCATCAACCATATCGTAATGTTTTTCATAAACTTCGAAGAAATTCTTTCCAACAGAACTTCCTGGATTTCCGCCTATTTTATAAAGAGGCTCTCCCTCTTCAAGAGTAATCTTACCATTCTTATCAATTGCGAAAAGAATTATAGGCGCACATGAAACTACCGTATTAACTCTTTCCCTGCTTTCAAAAAGTTTCTTCTCAACGTCAAATCGGTGTATCGCTTCCGCTACCAACAAGGCTATAGGCTCAAGCAATTCTGTCATCAATTCAATAGGTTTGAATTTCTCTTGGTCAGCAAGGTGAATCAAACCTAAGACCTCTTTATGATAAACGATAGGTACAATTATAATCGAATTGAAACCATTGGAAATGCAATGGGCCCAGTATTTCTCTTTCTCTTTCTCTGAAAGACTGTCCATAAAATTCTGAGCATCATTCACACCGAACGATGTCTTGCCTATTGATATTTTCTTATCTACTTTTTCAAATATTCCCGAAGCAACTCTTGCGCATATGCAGGAGACTTCTTCTACCGAGATGTTATTTTCAAGTTCTAAAAAATCTCCGCTATATCCCATGCAGGAGATATACGGCAACGAACCTTTAGCACTCTTCAATCTTACCCCGGCACATTCAAAGCCGCTCCATTGTCGGATAGTCTTAACTACAGAATCCAGATATTCCTGCAAAGTATTTTTCTTTATGAAAAGATCAAGCAATGTGTTGGTTATTTTGATCAGCGACTCATCATATTTTCTTTTCGTTATATCAGAACCAACCGCAAGCAAACCGACAACTTTGCCATCGGAATCAATGATAGGCTTATTGGTCCATGATATCCATACGTACCTGCCATCTTTGCAGATATTTTGGTTCTCGTTCTGCACATATTTTTCGGGATCATTACCAATCTGCTTTACGAGTTCATGCATATCCCGACCAGAGGAATCTTTCTCGGGTATTATGGTGCCAACAATATTCTTCCCTATTATCTCATGTTCAGAATAACCAAAGAACTTCTGAGCATATTCATTGAAGAATGTTATTGTGCCGTCAACCGTCCTTTGCATTATTATACTATTAGCATTTTCCACTAAATGGCGGTATTTTTTTTCATTTTCCGCAATCTTAATCTCAGCCTTCTTAATATCTGTAACATTTTTGAGAGAGAATACCAGAAAATCGATCTCTCCCCGCAAATTGGTTATTGGAACAAGATTCCAATCCCAGTAAGTCTCTCCAAATTCGGGATGGTCAGGAAAAACAAAAAGCTTACCGCGAGTTTCGTAAGCTTTTTTAGTCTTGACGACATTTTCAAATATGGCCTTATTCTCTTCGTGGGGGAACATTTCAAAATGATTACGTCCGGGAAATTCATAAACTTCACGACCGCAACCCTTGGCATATGCATCATTTACACGAATAAAATTGAAGTTTGTATCAAGGAAAACCATCGGTGTGAGAGTGTATTTGAAAAAAGCATCAAGTATGTGGACTCTTTCATAAAGCGAGCCTTCTGAATGGCCGTGATCAAGAACATAATCATTCACACTCTTAAGCCATACACGTTTATCATAGAGCTCATCAAATATGTCCAATATCTCATGTCTTCTCGAACGCTCAGAAAGGAAATCAAGGGATGCAAGTCTTTGCTCGAATATAGATCGCAGCAAATTATAACTTTTTCCTTTACGTTCAGGCATACAGATTTTCTCCGAATCAAACACACTTATAATCTCAAACAACACTTTGAAGTATCCAAATATAACATATTTATATTATTTTTTAAAGACTTTATTCCAATATCCTACAATATTATAAATACTTGCAACAAACGCCCAAACATAGATTTCCACCCAATACGCTGAGCTTTTTCAGTGCAGAAATTATAAGCTTGACTTTATTTCGACCAGAAAATATACTTTATTCAGGAGAAACAGGTCATATAAACGAAATTCTAAAATCAGGAGAGAAGCCCGGATGCCTATTGATATCAACAATTTCAGGATAAAACCGGATATCAGGATTAATATAGAGAAACTCAAAACCAGTGTAGAGCCTTTCTATGAATCCAAGAAAGACTACAAAAAGCTCCTTTCTGAGCGAATAGAGATACTGAAAACCCTGCAAAGTAAGCTATACGCCCATAGCCGCTATTCAATACTGCTTATATTTCAAGCAATGGATGCCGGCGGCAAGGACAGCGCCATCAAACACGTTATGTCAGGAGTTAACCCGCAGGGATGCCAGGTATTCAGCTTCAAGGAACCCGGCAACAAGGAGCTGAAGCATGATTTTCTCTGGCGGTCGAACCTTTGTCTGCCGGAACGAGGGATGATAGGAATATTCAATCGTTCCTATTATGAAGAGGTGCTTATCGCAAAAGTCCATCCTGAAATACTGAACGCTCAGATGCTGCCCGATGAGATAGCAAACAGCAAGGATATATGGAAAAACAGGTATGAATCAATAAAATGTCTGGAATCTCATCTCTACAACAATGGTACCAGAGTCATAAAATTCATGCTGAATATATCAAAGCAGGAACAAAAAAAGCGATTTCTTTCGAGAATCAACAATCCGAAGAAAAACTGGAAATTCTCACAGTCTGATATTGATGAAAGACAATTCTGGCCGGAATATATGGATGCATACGAAAAATGTATAAACTCCACGACCTCGAAAAATGCACCTTGGTATGTAGTTCCGGCAGATGACAAAAAGAATGCAAGATTAATAATATCAGAGATAATGATCAAAACACTTGAATCCCTGGATATTCATTACCCCGAGCCAACCCAAAAACAAAAAGATACCATAATAAATATTGGTAAAAAGCTCAAGGACATGGAATAAAAAAACGGGCAGATGTTTCACACACCGGCCCGTTGAATTCATTTCATGATTGAAATCAGCCTAACTTTGCGACCGCTTTTTTCAAGGCATCGACCATGTCGGTCTTTTCCCATGTGAAGCCGTTCTTCTCGCGTCCGAAATGTCCGCTGTGAGCCGTATCATAGAATATCGGCCGTTTCAGGTCCAGATGCTTTATCATTCCGGCAGGTGTAAGCGGGAATATCTCAGAGATGATATCTTCAAGCCTGCGTTCATCTATAGCGCAGGAGCCCTCAGTATCCACAAATACTGATATCGGATCGGCTACTCCTATTGCATAGGAAAGCTGAACCTCGCATGAATTAGCCAGACCTGCGGCAACAACATTCTTGGCGATATAACGAGCCATGTAGCTTGCAGTCCTGTCAACCTTTGACGGGTCTTTTCCGCTGAATGCTCCGCCGCCATGGCTGCCGTGTCCGCCGTAAGTATCAACAATTATCTTACGACCAGTAACTCCGCAATCGCCTTTAGGACCGCCAATAACGAATCGTCCTGTAGGGTTTATGTGGAAAATCGTCTTATCATCAACCAGCTTTTTGGGAAGACAAGGCATAACAACCTTATCAATGATCTCTTTCTTGATCTGGCTGTATTTAATACCCTCATCATGCTGCGTTGAGACAACTACCGTATGAATCCTCGCGGGCTTGCCGTTGGCACCATACTCAACAGTAACCTGGCTCTTGCCGTCAGGACGAAGCCACGGTATTTTTTTTGTCTGCATCATTCTTGAAAGCTTCATGGTAATAGAATGAGCAAGCGATATTGTCAGAGGCATAAGGCTTTTGGTTTCCTTACAGGCATAACCGAACATTATGCCCTGATCGCCGGCACCCTGCTCTTTATGCAGTCCCTTGCCCTCAGTTACGCCCTGAGAAATATCGGGGCTCTGATGATTGAGAGTTACCATAACGGCACAACCCTCATAATCAAAACCCAACGCAGGATCGTTATAACCTATCTTCTTGACAGTGTTTCTTACTATCTCAGGAATATCTACAACAGCTTTGGATGTGATCTCACCGGAAACCACTACCATACCGGTGCTTACCATAGTCTCACAGGCTACCCTGCTGTCAGGGTCCTGCTCGAGCATAGCGTCAAGAATTGAGTCTGATATCTGATCGGCAACCTTGTCAGGGTGTCCCATTGTTACTGATTCGCTTGTAAAAAGTCTGCCGTGAGGGGCTGTCTTTTTCTTTTGAGTTTTTTTTGCTTTGGCCATATCTCTGTTTTTTCAATACAATATTTCAAGACCATTTTGAGCGACAATCTGGCCGCCCAAATACCATTATTTTAAAAGACTACGTATTATAGGTATTAAGGCCATTGTTTGCAAGTATTTGTTCCAACCAAAAATAAGCAAACAGGACCATAGGGCATAAAGCAATAGCTCAGTTGTCAATTATCAGTTATTCAGTTAACAGCTATCGGGCAGGAAAAGAGCTTTTGCCGCGGTGGAACAGGGAACCCGTGTATAAAGAAATTTGCTTTAGCTGTTTCAGGGGGTTATCAGCCAGTATTCTGCCATTTGGGTGAGGTCATTGGAATCAATATATCCGCTATTATCGATATCGGCATTATCGTAAAAATCGGGGGCAGAGGAATCTGTCATCCAGTTGTAAGCAATAACTGAAAAATCCAAGAGATCAACACCATCGAAGCATGCTATGTCTCCCGGCGTGAATTGCCAGGCCAGGCGTGGATATCCAACTCCATCGATGCACATCCGCCAGTTATCTTGTATGCCGTTAGCATCATTAAGAAAGTCCCAACCTGAAAGCGTAAATGTTGAGCGAGTTTGCATTTGCTCGGTCGTCAGCCCCCCTGCATAGCCGGAAGTCTGTAAGTCCCAGAACGAGTTTGTTATTGAGCCATTGTTTTTTCCTGTGAGCGGACCGGCGTAGTATCTGGACACACCGGCGGTTCCTGTCGCGTAGCAATTGTTTATTGTTGAGCTTGAGTCGTATAGCCAGCCCGTGATACCGCCGGCACCATCTCTTCCGCTGTAAACATTTCCTCTTGCATAGGAGTCGCTTATCTGTGAGCGATTTGTCCCGACAAGTCCGCCGGCATAGCTGCTTGATATGGTTACCGAACCTGTTGCCGAGCAGTATCTTATAATACCGGGGCTTGAATTTGAGCCGACCAGTCCGCCGGCTTCGCCTAAAGAGGTTACAGTGCCTGTTGCTGAGCAATATTCGATCACACCTGAGCTGGAGCCGGCGAGTGAACCTGTTCTATATGCATCGTCAGTATCTATATTTGCAGAAGAAGTGCAGTGGGCTATTGTTGAGCCTGCTGCGGAACCTGCGATTCCGCCGACATCGCTGAATGTTCCAATGAGCGTGCCGGAGACATTGCAGTTTGTTACTGTGCTGCCTGTGAGGCGGCCAGCAAGGATACCTACGCATGTGTGGCCATTTATCGAGGTGCAGCTCACGGAGAGGTTTTTAATTTGTGCATTGAGAACGTCCCCGAAAAGTGCTATGTAGTTTGTTGATGGATAGTCCATTGAGCCAATTGCGATTGTATGATTTTGGCCGTCGAATATACCCGTGAATTGCTGGGTGGAGTCGGAGACAGGCTCCAGATCGGACAATGCGGACAGGTCGAGGTCGTTTGCGAGGATGAATGAGCTGCCGAAATCGGCTGGTGTCGCAATGAGTTCGAGCCAGTCGGCTTGTGTTGAGATTATGTATGGGGTAGGGTCAATGCCTGTGCCGCCTGAGTATGTTCCTGCGAGAATTGTTGCGGCGAAGGATAACGACAATGATAGTATTAACACAGTTCTTTTCAACATTAACTCCTAAAAATGTTCGACCTGATAAAATAGGGCAGAAATTTCTGTCTTCATAAAATTATTGTACCCTTAAAAACCCCAAAAAACAAGTTTTTTTAACTCAAAAACCCCTTTTGCGGGACAAGCCAGCGGCATGCCATGGACGTACAGACCTTCTTTTGTCACTAAAATATGGGCGTGATTAACGAATATTTTTTTTGGACGAAAACGGGCGAAAACATTGTTTCGCCCCTACGTTTTTATTCGCTTTCTTTTGCGGCGGTTGCGGCTGGGGTTGGGGTTATTGATTGCTCTAAGAGGTTTTTGCCTGCCCAGCTTATCGCGAATGCTCCGGTTGGGGCTGTGAGTATTATGCTCAATACAGCTATTGCTAATATCAATTCGCCGGGTGCCGGGTTCATGCCGTTAGCTAACATTGCCGTAAGCGGAGCGGCTCCTATCGCCGCCTGAACGGTTGCCTTCGGCAGATACGAGAGAGCCACGAACAATCTTTCTTTAGGCACAAGCGGGCTTCTGAAAAGACAAATCTGCACGCCAATACTCCTGCCAAGCAGGCCGCAAACAATAACGACCGCTCCGGCAAGACCGGCTTTGGCCGCTACCGGCACGTTCACCTGTGAACCGACAATCGTAAACAGCAATAACTGTGCGAAAACCCACACTTTTCCAAGCTTTGATGAAATCTCGTGGGCGGCGTGCTCCCGCTTTTCGAGAATAATAAACCCTATCGACATCACCGCCAGAAGCGCAGCAAACGGTACATATTTCGAAAGATAATGCTCGAAATGAAGCATCACAACCGACAAACCAAGCAAAATAAGCACGCGTTTTGTTGCTCTGGGGTTGAACTTATCGAAAAGCTTATACACAACCACGCCTATCATCAAGCCTACCACAATACCCGTAATCACGGAAATCGGAACCGAAACGATATTAGCCGCCACATTAACCGAGCCGCCAACATACATCCCGATAAAAGAGCTGCACAAAACGATTGCCACAGCATCATCACACGAAGCACCGGCAAGAACAAGCGTAGGCACAGCGCGTTTGGCACCCCTTCCCTGCTCGATAAATTTTATCATGAGCGGCACGACTACCGCCGGCGACACCGCACCAAGAACCGAGCCGAGCATTGCCGCCTGAAGGGTAGTAAGCCCCAGAAGACGGGGAGCAACGAGGGTAACAACGCCAACCTCGCATATGCAAGGTATAAACGACATCAAAAGAGCACGAAAGCCAACCTTAGCCAAAGCCTCACGGCTAATTTCAAAACCGGCGCGCAGCAGTATCACGATAAGGGCTATTAGCCGCAAATCACCGCCGACCGACTCCATCTTCGGACTGAACGCATCCAGACAGTACGGCCCGGCAATCACACCGAGAGCCAGAAGTCCGATAAGCCCGGGTATCTTTATCTGACGCATCAGCCAGTCGAGCAAGAGGCCGATGAGTATTATTTCCGCAATTCCTATTGCCATGTCAAATCCAAAAGGAGTTAGAAGATAGAAGTCAGGAGATAGAATGTGGCTCACGCCGAAAGCAACATAATTTATTCAATCTTCTAACTCCTCAATTCTATCTTCTATATTCTTAATTAATATCGCAAGTATATATCGGTACAAAGAGAAAGTCAACAAAGGGTGAGAAAGAGCAGGAAATAAAATATTCAAATATCGCGGTAAAGAAGTATTGAAATCTGTATGCTTGTAATTATAATGGGTGAGCGTGTGATGTTTTTGAGAGGACATGTGCTTGGTCACAACACTTTATGAAACGCCGCTTTTGTTTACTAACCGTTTGTAATAACAGGACTTGAATTGAGCTTCCCCGGCAATATCAACAGTATAATCGAGAGAGTTAAGTCTTCAGATCCTCAGAACAGCCGTGCCTGGTTCAACCAGCTTAAACTGGCTGATTTCGAGGGCGGACTTCTGCGCATAGACTGTCCTGACAAATCCACTGCAGAATTTCTCGAAGAAAACTGCAAGGGTTCATTCATTCGTGCGGCCCAGACGGTTACCGGACGTCTTGTCAGCGTGGAGTTCATCATCAACGGTGTAAAAGAACCCGCTTATACAGTTGCAAGCAGCACAGGCACACGCGGAGCCGCGAATAACAGAAACGATGACATCCCTTACCGGTTGCATCCTGATCTTGTGTTCGACAACTTCGTGATTGGCCCATGCAACAGGCTCGCTCACGCAAGCTGCGTAGCTGTAAGCGCCTCACCAGGAAACACTTACAACCCGCTATTTCTGCACGGCAGCGTTGGCCTGGGCAAGACCCACCTTCTCCATGCCGTATGCTACGACATACTTAAGAAAAATCCAGACGCGGTAGTAAGATTCCTTACATGCGAAGAATTCGTAAACCGATTCATCAAGGCGATAAGTGAAAACAGCCTGCCGGAATTTCAGGAGAAATTCAGAAACGTCGATGTGCTTATCATTGACGATGTGCAATTCCTGCGCAACAGGGAAGGAAGTCAGGAAGAATTCTTCCACACTTTCAACGCCCTATATGACGGCAGAAAACAAATCATCCTCAGCGCCGATTGCTCCCCTGAAGAGATCGAAGCTCTTGAAGAGCGGCTTGTGAGCCGTTTCAAATGGGGACTGGTCGCAAGAATAGATTCTCCCGCACATGAAACCCGCGTTGCCATCGTCAGAAAGAAGGCGGCACTCCGCGGCTTTGACATGGCCGATGATATAGCCGAATTCATCGCCACCAAAATAACCACTAATATCCGTGAGCTTGAGGGCGCCATCACGAGCGTTTACGCAATGGCACAGGCTACCGGAGAGGCCCCTACTCTTGAACTGGCACAAAACATACTTGGTTATGTGCCGCAAATCAAGCAGGACAATATCGACATAAGCAGCGTGCTTGACGTAATCGCAAAATATTACAAAGTACGAATAGTTGATATCAAGGGCAAAGCCAGACATAAATCAATTACCCTTCCAAGACAGATGTGCATGTATCTGGCACGAAAACTGACGAGTCTGAGCCTTGAAGAAATCGGGGCAAGCATCGGCAGACGCGACCATACAACCGTAATGCACTCTATCGAAAAAATCGAGAAGCTATCGGCCAAAGATGAGTCTATCAACAGGCAGATGGAGGAGCTCGAACAACTGTTAGGCAGGCCGTAGTGACCAGTCCAAATACGAAAGGACCGGCATGTTTCTCGAAAAGATAATGATCGAATACAAGGTTCAATATATCCTGAACACTATCGGCCCGGTATTTGTGATGATCGGACTTGGCGCGGCACTTCGTCTCGGCAAATTCATTAAAGACGATATAGCAGCGGCCTTGATACGAATCACATACTGGGTAGCACTGCCGGCACTGCTTTTCTACAACATATCGACCTCCCAACACGGCTACAAACAGGCAATGGGAATAGCTTATGTTATTCTCGGCACAATGGCGGCGGCAATAATGCTCGCTTGGCTGTTCTGCCTGGTGTTCCGAGTAGACCGCAAGAATACGGGAGCATTCGTACAAGGTGCTTACAGGGGCAACCTGATGTTTATCGGGCTGCCAATGATAATCTACAGCATAGCTTCAGGAACAAGCAGCGGAAAAACCATCGAGCAAACCGCAGTGTTGGCACTGTCTGTCGTAATCCCCGCATACAATGCGGCAGGAATCATGATATTACTGACAAGCCGCCATAACATTGACATAAATATGCCTGTAAAGATCGTCAAAGGACTTTTAACGAATCCACTGGTAATCTCAAGCATCTGCGGGATGATATATGCCCAGTTCTTCCCTTCTCTGCCTCTTTTGATGGAAAGAAGCCTACAGATAACAAGCCGTATGGCACTGCCGCTGTCGCTGCTGGGTATAGGCGCAACGCTGGTAGGCACGAGAAACGCCGCAGATTATTCGCTCTCAATAGCGGCATCGCTGATCAAGGTATTATTCTGCCCCGTCTTCGCATTCTTTATGGCTCGCTGGCTCGGGCTTAATTCTCAACAAACAGCAACCGCCCTGCTTTTCGCGGCATGCCCAACGGCTATCAGCTCATATGTAATGGCATCACAAATGGGCTCCAACGGCAGGCTCGCGGCAGCTATAGTAATCGTATCAAGCCTATTATCAATAGCAGGCTTCATAGCTATACTGCTGTTGATATAGTTTTGAGAATCAGCAGCCACTCTGCATCCATTGAGCAGCAAGAATTCTGAAATCATTAAGATTTACCTGTCCATCCTCATCCAAATCGCCGCTAAGCTCTACGCATTGAGGCGGGAGCACCTTTATATCATCAATAAGTATACTTCCCTCGCAATCGCCAGGCATACAAGGTTCAAATGAACTATCGACTATTATCGACATCTGTATAACACCTGAAAGATCGGCAGTTGCAAGCTGATCAAATGGTATACTCCATGTATAGCCGTCATCGCCGGCAGTGACAAGCTCCAATGCCGGCAAGACCGCTTGCGCAACACCATCCATTTCGTCGGTAACCGACAGGATTATCATGTCTGTCTCACGAATCAGCGAAGACTGGAGCCACAAACTAAGCTCACTGCCGCCGCCCTGAAGCCAGTTTTGGGGTATATCAAAGAAATGATTCGCAACTGACAAAGGAGCTGTAGAGTTGTCGTAGTTAAAGCTAAGACTGTTTTCGTCAACCGTTCTGTAATCGGTTTTCAAGCTGCCGTGAGCACCCTCGAGAAACTCCCAACCGGAATACAATTCAGAGCTGGTCGCATAATCGAAATCCTCAACAGGCAGATACGATTGAACGGTAAAATCCCATACATCGCTGAAGTACGGCTCAACTCCTCCGTATGAATCTACGGCATAGTAGTATGTCTGACCAAGTTCAAGCCCAAGCGGTTCATAAGCATTGTCATTGGTCGAAGTAACCAGAACAGAAGTATCTCTGCTTTCCACCAAATCCTGCTGCTGAGACATATAAACAACATAATTATTCGCCTCAGAGCCATGGTCCCACGCAATAAACGTGCTAACTGGGCTTGCATCAGTTGTCGGGTCGAAATTATGCGCCGCCTTTTCAAGGGTATTCTCCTCAACCCATGCACCACCTGTCGGCAAGGCAAAGTGACTCTTGTTAACCACTATGAGACTGCTGTCGTAAGCACCGGCTTTGCCAATCGAATCTGCCAATACTTTCAAAAAACGCTTACCCGTATCACCGGCTCCGACTTTGCACGCCTGAATAGTTATGTGGTCTACATAATCATCAATTTCCTTCTGGAATGCTTCCACAGAACTCATATCAATCTGCTTATCAGGAATATTCTTCTTCCCGGCACCAGTACTGACATTGCCATTTGTGCCGTGACCGACCAATTCAGCATGTATCTTGCGCCCAAGAGCCTGAGATTTTGCCTTTATCTTGTCAATAACCTCTTGCCTGCTGTCAACTCTTTCAACATCTCTGCCGCCGTTCTCAAGTATGTCAGCGGCATTATCGACCGTTGAATCAGAATTTTCAGCAAGGAATAGATCACCTTCAGGCAGTGCAATTTTCTTTGATTTCGACGTCTTCTCAGCCTTATCTTTCTCCATCAAGGCAGTTTCGGCAAACACTGCGTATATAACAGCCTGCCCATCTGCCCTTGTTACACGCACATGATACAGACCTGGAACCCCAAAAGTGCAAGTCAAATCGCCGGAAGTGATATCGGCAAAATAATCAACATTGGGAACCTGAAAATAATCAGCCTGCGTATAGGAATAGCCATCGGGATACATACCCTCGTTTAGAAGCGGCAGCACATCGGCATCAACAATAGGATTGAAACCCCCAAACCACAAATAATCATTATCTGCGACAAGGTCGTCAAGGTATATGCGAGGATAATAATCAGGCGTTATCGTGGCAGGATCAAAATACATGTCAGAATCACTGAGCAGAACCGCCGAAACATTACATACAATACCCACCAGCAAGACACTGAAAATAAAAGTTCTTGTACACATATTACATCTCCTTCTCTAAACACTATTATATACGAAAGTGCTTCTGAAGAAAATCGAGGCGGTAAAACGCAGCACTAAACAACTTGATTAATAGGCTACTTCTCCATATGCCATACTTTTCAGGATACAACTGAAATAGAATTTTGTCAACAAATAAGTTTTCAGCATAATATTTGTTTATTAATCCATTTCAACCCAACCCGTTATATATGTAAGATTTTTACTATAAAGAATTTAAAGTCGTATAAATAGCTTCGATGTTTGCAGGAGAGATATCAGGCAAGATAGCCTCATGGCTGGGAGATATCACCAAGCCGGTGGGGAATATATCGGCAAGCTCTCTGACCTTTTGAGAAACTTCTTCAGGTGAGCCGTTTACAAGAAGCTGCTGCGCATCAACTCCGCCGCAAAATGACACCTTATCACCAAAATCATTCTTCAATCCGGCAGGCTCCATACCTGCAGCAAGAGCCTGTATAGGATGTATGACATCAACACCGATATTGATAAGATCAGGGATAATATCACGAATAGAACCGCATGAGTGATGGACGACTTTAAGCCCGTATGAATGTGCCTGATCAACAAGCTTTTTTGTGCCGTCAAATACAAATTTCCTGAGCATATCCGGCGAAACCATCAACGACAGCTGAGAGCCAAAATCATTCCCGATCAGTACCGCATCAAGCTTGCCCTTTGTCGATTCATAATATATCTCGTTGGCTTTGAGATAGAAATCCACAATTCGCCCGATGACTTCCTTGTACAGTTCTGGGTAATTATACATCGCCATCAGGGCCTTCTCCATGCCAAATGCGGAACAGCTGTCCTGAAAATGAGCCGACCAGATAACTCCCATCACGGCACGACCCTGCGGTACATTACTCACTGCTCTCCTGCATAAATCAGTATCGATGTATAGCTCAGGATCAGGCCAATCGAAATCGGCGGCCTTATCAGCATCCGTAATATCGGCAAAATAACCTTCTGTGGTCAGGGTGCGATGTTCATTGTCAACATCGCCTGTTTTGGCAAAATCAAAAGCGGCATATATGGCGTCAGAAACAGGACTGTGATACGGAAGGCTCACCGGAACAACATCGTCATCAAGAGCAATTATAAGTTCATTAATGGTGTTTACTTTGAAGTGTTTCAGCAGCATACCCTCTGCCTCAGCATGTGGAACTCCAAGCCATGATGCGGGACGATCGATTTCTTTTCTTTCAACAGCGGCAATAAAACGTTCTTTGTTATTCATTACAAAACCTCATAAAAATTCTATAAATAAATTTACATAGTTAACACCAGCAAGAATCTGCCTAAGCGATCTAAGCTATAAAACATAATACATTCTACCCTTTCAAAACAAATTATTCAATACAGCTAAACGATAATTTATTGCATATATCAGTTAAAAAGATACAATAAGCTACTAAAAGATTGCATATTAAAGTTTACAGGCGCAAAAATGAGCTCACAGCAATTACAAGGCCTTAATATAACAGTAATCAATACGGAATTAGCAAAATGTGATTCGAGCTGGGATTACAGTAGCGTTAACAGTCCATTTTCAAGACTTTATCTGATCCTTGAAGGCGAGGGGGAAGTCGTTCACAGCGGCAGAAGGTTCAAGTTGAGCAGCAACAAGATGTTTCTTGTGCCGGCTTTTACCGAAAGCAGTTACAAGTGCCCTGAGCATATGCTTCACTATTATATACATTTTACGCATAGCAGCCAGGATGAGCTAAGCTTATTCGAGAGATTCAATGTCGATTACCTGATTGATGCACAAAGAACAGATTACTATCTCTTCAAAAGATTGCTCGACCTTAACCCCGGGAAGGCGTTGATTGAACGGGATCCGGCAAAATACCACAAACGGTTTCAAATGAAGCGATCATTTCAGATGGCTGACAGAATGGGGGCTTCTGAGTACCTCGAGAGTACCGGAATAATAATCCAATTGATCTCGAGGTTCGTAAAAGACAATGCTACCAAACCGCAAGAGAAGATGCATATCCCCAAACAGAGTCTGCACAAGATAATAGGTTATATAAACCGAAATCTTGACAAACAGATAAGCATCTCAGACTTGGCAAAATTCATGTTTGTAAGCAAAGACCACTTCTCCAAGGTATTTCTCAAGACAACAGGGGTGAGACCAACAGAATACATAACCATAAAGCGAATCGAAAGATCCCAGATGCTTTTACTCAGTACCGAACTGGGACTTGAGCAGATAGCAATCAGGTGCGGATTTTCCAGCAGCAGCCACCTAAGCCGGCAATTCAGGAAATACCTCAACACCTCTCCCGGAAACTATCGCAGGAAACACTCCTGATATATTTGATCTGAAAACAGAAGTAAGGATAAACCTATGGCAAATTGAGTAAATGCCCTATTTACAATCTCAAGCATTTATTGACAATATTACCATAGCAGAGGACGGGATTAAAATACTTAACCAGTAGTGAAAAAGGTAGAAGTATGAGGAAATTTAAAATGTTTATCTTGTGTTCGGTATTACTGGCCGCAATAGCGGTATTTGTTTCAGGATGCAACACAATTGAGGGCATGGGAGAAGATATTGAAAGCGGTGGAGAACGAATCCAGGAAGCCGCTGAATAAGTGTTGATATTTGCACGGGTTCTCTGAGAAATAAATCAGAGCAGTGCAGAGCAGGGAGAAATAATGAGTTTGTTAAAATGGGCATTAATATTTTTGGTAATAGCGGTTATTTCCGCGGTATTCGGTTTTGGCGGCATTGCTGCAACAGCAGCTGAAATAGCCAAAGTCTTGTTTTATATTTTCGCTATAATATTTATAGTATTGTTCTTAATGTCAATCTTTACGACCAAATAAAAACTCCAATCAAACACACACACTTAGATAAGATCGGTAGTTTTGTATTCTTCGAATATGGAATTACCGATCTTTGATTAATGTTAAATTAAACGAAACAGGAGTTGAGATGTTTTTAAAAAAAATCAAAACAGAGGGTATCGCACATCTTTCTTATATTATAGGCAGCCAAGACAGTGCTGCAGTTATCGACCCACGGAGAGATATATACATTTATCTCAGCATAGCGGCCAAATATTCGGTAAACATAACACATATCTTTGAAACACATAGAAACGAAGATTACGTGATAGGTTCGGTACCACTTTCACAGGCTACCGGGGCAGATATCTATCATGGCGGAAAGCTCGATTTCAAGTACGGCAACTCCGTCAAAGAGGGAGATTATTTCGAGATAGGCGAATTAAGCCTGAAAATCTTTGAGACACCGGGGCACACATTTGAAAGTATCTCAATAGCTCTCTACGACCCTAATTTCGGCAACAAAGCAGTCGGAGTGTTTACCGGCGATGCTCTTTTTATTGGTGACGTTGGAAGAACCGATTTTTTCCCGACAGAGCCGAAGAGGTTGCAGGATTGCTTTACAACAGCATATTCAACAAGATATTACCGCTTGGTGACCAGGCAATCATATACCCCGCACATGGGGCAGGCTCTGTATGCGGCTCAGGAATGGCCTCGCGTGAATTCTCAACGCTTGGGTATGAGAAAATGTTCAACCCTGTATTGCAGAAAACCTGTCTGGCAGAATTCGTAGATTATAAAGTAAATGAAAAACACAATAAGCCTCCATATTTCAAGATTATGGAGAGATACAATCTTGAAGGGCCTCCGTTAAAGCAATTGAGCATAAACACGAGAGTATTAACTGCAGATGAGTTTGACAAAAGACACAAAAGCGGAATGCAAATTCTTGATACAAGAAGTCCCGAAGCTATCTGCGGCACATACATTCCGAACAGCCTTGCAATTCCATTGAATATGATTCCTGCTTTTGCCGGCTGGTTTCTATCTTACAAAGAACCAATAGGAATAATAGCAAGTTCAGGAGAAGAAGTTGCAACCGCAATCAAGCATCTCTACAGACTTGGTTATGACGACATTGCAGGATACCTTGGCAGCGGTCTGCATCAATGGGAAGTTGAAGGCAAAGAATACTGTGATATACCGGCTATCTATATTTCAAATGTGGTATCAATGTTGGAAAGCAAAGACGATTTCATACTGCTTGATGTCAGAAGCAAAGAAGAGTATGATGAGAAGCACCTTCCAAACTCTAAAAATATCTATATAGGCCATCTGCCTGAGCATATAAATGAACTTGATAAAAACAAAAAGATAGTAACTTTCTGCGGCAGCGGCAGAAGGGCAATAATAGCGGCATCAATACTGAAAACCAATGGCTTTGAAGATGTCGAAAACTGCCTTGGTTCAATGATGGCCTGTAAAAAGGTTGGATGCCCTACCGAATAAAGCAGAGAATCTAAAAATCACAATAATTCGATTATCCGGTCAGAAATAAATTTTGAGGCATTATTTCTATCGGTATTTCTTAGAGCAACAGTCATAGAGTTGATTTTGCCGGCATCTGAGAGCAAAGGATTCAACGCCAGCCAGAGTTCTTCAGAGGTCTTGCAGTAATCATCTTTATGATCTGTTGCTATTACAGCAGTTCCAAGTTTCTCCATCTCCATCGCATTCAATCGTTGATGCTGGTCGGCATGGTATGGATAAGGCAAGCAAACTGCGGGTGTGCAGGTAGCGATAAACTCCGCCACGCTTACAGCACCGCATCGACCTATCACGAGATCGCAAGCAGTCAAAAGCTGCGGCATATCATCACAATACTCCAGAACACAAGCCTTAATGCCACCCTTCTCATAAGATTGCTGAAGATCACCAGCTTTACCTTTGCCGCTGAGGTGTACTACCTGCCAATTGTCCTTGAACTCAGAAAGCTTATCAATGAGATGCTTCATAGCCATATTAATGTTATGAGCACCACTGGATGCGCCCGTTACAAGCAAGGTTTTCTTTTCGGGATCAAGAGAAAGGTCATTTAGGATATTACCAGCATTCGGACTGTCAAAATCACTTCTCAATGGACAACCGCAAGCAAAAATTTCAAATTTACCGCTTCCGAATTTGTCTTTGGTGCTTTCGAACTGCACAAATATCTTTGAAGCAAGTCTTGCCAGCTTTCTGTTGGCCGTACCCGGAACAATGTCAACATTTATAAACATAAGCGGCTTACCAAGAAACTTAGCCGCCACAACGACCGGAGCAGCTACAAACCCTCCAACTCCGACAACCACGCAGTTGCGTGTTTTCAACATCTCAGTACATGCTCTGAAAAAACTTATCACAAAACACAACAGAAATACCGGATTGATGCTGAGAGGACGTGCCGCAAGCGGAATATAACGATAATCGGTTTTTTGCAGTATCGAACTGTCTACCGGTCTTTTACTGCAAAAGAAACAGACGTCAATATCTTTTGGAAGTTTCTGGGCAACAGCCAGTGCCGGATAGATGTGCCCGCCCGTTCCGCCGCCTGCAAAAAAAACACTTTTTTTCTTACTCATCTACCGGCTCCATTAATCCAATATCCTGTCTTGCGGTTTTTCTTGCTATGTTCATAAGCAACCCCACCGCAAGAGATGAGGCCAAAAGACTTGAACCGCCTGCACTTACAAATGGCAGGGGTATTCCGGTGGTTGGCAGCGATGATGTTACAACACCGATATTAACGAATGCCTGAAGACATATCGCACAGGAGAGCCCGACCGCAAGCACCTTGCCAAGCGGATCACGACACTTTATAGCAATAATGAAACCAAGCATGAGCATCAATATAAACAGCAATATCACGAAACCCGCACCTACAACACCTATTTCTTCGCATATAATTGAAAAAATAAAGTCGGTCTTATCCTCGGGTACATATCCCCATTTATACACACCTCTGCCGAGACCTTTACCAAACACTCCACCGGTACTTATCGCAGTCATTGAATTTACAATCTGGTATTTTATTGCTTCGGTGGCCTTTTCCAGGTCCATAAAAGCTATTATCCTGTTCATTCGGTATTGTTCCTGACTGATATAGTAATATGAACCGGCAATACCAACAACCGTACCCGTAAACAATTGCCAATATGGAGTTTGCGCAACAACCAGCATTAGAAACATTACCATTGCAATAAATGCTGCCGTACCAAAATCTTCTATCGCTATCAAGGCTACATAGAAACCGGGAACGGCAAAGAAAGGAATTATCAGCAAGGTCTGCCTAATCGACTTTCTAAGGGTCAAATCACCTTTGAAAAGTCTTATGACGGCTTTTATTATACCGTAAATTGTAAATTTTCTTAATATATGGCCGAAATGTACGATATAAGCAGCTTCAAAAAAAACAACTGCAAGCTTAATCAATTCCGAAGGCTGCATTCTTATCTCAAATTTGCTGCCTTCGAACAATATCAGCCATCTTCGCGAAGCATTGATCGCCCTCACCGGCCCTAAAAGCACGTAAAGCAATGCGGCAGCTACAATTATCATAAATACTGGTAGAATAGAATATCTCACCAATCTGCAAAAGGCTCTGAAACGGCCTATTGAGCCCTGCCCCAACAAAGATTTCACGCTTTCATAAAACTCTTCGCGAGTTGGGAAATTAAACCATTCATATGGAATCAGGCTGAAAACAAGAACGGCAATAACACCGCCAAATGAAAAATACACACGCCTGAAACTGAATTCATTGCTCACATTTGCCTGAGCTGAGCATACAAATACAATCCCTATCCCGATAAGCACAAAGGCTATCATCGCTAAAAACTGGCCGTAATCTATACTCTTCTTTTCCATAAGCATCCATGCCTACTAATATTACGAACTTTTATTCTTTTTATACTTGTGATAGGCGCTTCCCTGAAGCACGGCTATGACATTGCCGTTATCATCGGTTACCGTTGAGTGATATGTTGACAATGTCCTGCCGACATTAACCGGCTTGGCCGCAGCATAAAGACAACCTGAAGAAACGTTGGATATATAGTTTATCGAACTGCCGACACCAACACTGATCGCATCATCTTTAGAGCTATCGTTAGCCGCTAAAGCCAATGCCCAGACAGCCAAAGAATATATAGCTCCACCATGAACAATACCTGCCCCGTTGAGAATTTCCTGACGAACCGGCATTTTAGCTCTGGCTATTCCATCTTTGACTTCAACGATCTCAAGGCCCAGATGTTTTGCAAAATTGTCATTATCAAAAGGATTCATGCAAATATTATAAACCATGACGCAAAAAAGACAAGAATAACATCACCTAACTTTTGGCTTCAATTAATTTTAGAGGAGCTAAAATGATTTTTATCTTCACTTTTTTCATCCAAATTGCTATAATCCTGTTTCTTTACGGCAGAACACAGGGAAAAATTGGGGGTAATTTTGCTGTAAATCGTCGTGCGGCATCTTTTTATAGAGGCCGGTAGAGTGGTTAAAAGGTTAATTGTTTTATTTTATTCAGGAGTTACTTAAAAAATGGAAAAAAGATTGATTGTTGTATTGTGTTGTTTATTTATTGCCGTAGGCATTTCAACTGCAGAAGAGTCATCCAGCCCTTCCCTGCATGACCTCCAAACAAAGATAACTGAGTACAAAAGAACGTTCACTCCTTATGGCGATATTCGTCTTCGTCATACATACGGCGATGAATGGTTTCTAAACGACAAAGTTCAAGAAGGTAATTGGAATTTCGCAAGATACCGCGTTCGTGTGGGTGAAAAGATAGAGTTAGATGAGAATATGATGTTCGATGTAAGGCTCACATGGGAATTCAGGTCATGGGATGATCCTACCGGGCCGGGTAAAGCCAGCCATATGGATGGAGATGAAGCTATATTCGACATTATGAATTTAACAGTCAAAAATCTCTTTGATGCACCTATTACCGGTAAGTTTGGTCGTCAGGATATGTTCATGAATAAGTGGCTTATTATTGACGGCACACCTTTTGATGGTTCAAGAACATGTTATTTTGATGCCGCAAAACTGACTTTTGACTTTGACGATTCGGCAACTAAAGTTGACCTTGTATACATCGACCAGGCGGCTGCTACTGAGGACAGACTCAGACCAATTGGAAATGAAAATGGTTATGTCACAGAGCAGGATGAAACAGCCGTAATCCTTTACCTGACAAACAAGTCTATTGCAGACACTACTCTTGAAGGTTACTTCATTTACAAAAATGACAATCCTATTGATGATTCCCCTGCTGATACGCTGTCAAAGGCTCTGCCTCCAACATGGAGCAAGAAGGCTGAAATATTCACTTTTGGTGGTGCAGTAAGTGGTCATATTGATGCTAACTGGAGCTATAGAGTTGAAGGCGCTATCCAGACAGGCGACAAAGATGAGAACAATGACGGCAACACATCAAGCATGAGAGCTTACGGTTCAAACAACTCATTGGCTTACAATTTCAATGATGACAAGAAGAGCCAGCTCCGCCTCGAGTACGAATTCCTTTCAGGTGACAACGATAAGACAGACGGCGAAGTTCATGGCTTCGATCCACTCTGGGGCGAATATCCAAGATTCTCTGAGCTGTATGCATATACATACGCTTTTGAATCATCTATAGGTGAACTGACAAACCTCCACAGAGTTGGCTGCTTCTACGACCTCTCTCCAATGGAAAATGTCAAGCTTCAAAATGGTTACAACCTTATGTGGGCTGATGAAACAAACTCTGTAGCAGGAAGAACAGACGGCGGAGGCAATTTCCGCGGTCAGCTTTTTACAGCAAGACTAATGTATCAGATGACAAAGAACCTTTCAGCCAGAGTAGATGCTGAATATTTCATTCCAGGCGATTTCTACAATGATAATCGTCAGGAAGAAGCAACTTTCCTTCGCGGACAAATCATGTACTCATTCTAATCTGATATAATTAATTCGATTTTCTTCAACGCCGATAAGCCGTAATCACGGTTTGTCGGCGTTGTTTTAATTAGCAAATTATACTCTGCAAATCCCGCTTTTAAGTAAAATATACGATTAAAATTTGAAATCTGAAACAAAAATCCCATAATAAACAGCTAAAACTGGTTTAAACCTCAAGGAGATTAAAACGCTTATGAAAAGCAAAATAGTACTGGCAATATTATGTTGTGTGTTTATGGCAAATGCTGCAACCCCTGAAGAACTGGAAAAAGAGAATGAGCTTCTAAAAGCACGTGTAGAAAAACTGGAAAATGACATCGCTCAAATCAAAGAAATGCTGATGACACAGAATTCTGCAGCAACTGTTGAGAAAGCAGAGATTACCGCAAAAGAAACATCAGTTGAAAAAACAATCGCCAAAGATCAGAAATCCGCAGCAATTGAAAAACTCAACAACGAAACAATAGAAAAGCTTCTGGCATTAGCAGATGAAAAGCCTGTAGAAAGAGAAGTTAAACCTTCTGATATTGACTTAGATATCTATGGTTTCATGCGTTACGACATGGCTTATGACAACTCGGATGTGCAAAGTTTCTTTGGCGGAGCAGGTAACGGGTGGGCTCTTCCGGAAAACATGGATAACAACGATGACAGTTTTGAATCAACCGCAAGAGTAAGTCGTTTCGGAATCAAAGCTCAATGCGAATCAGAAAACGGCATGCTCGTCAACGGCGTCATTGAAGTTGACTTCTGCGGTGGAGGCTCTGAATCTTCATCAGAATTAAGAATGAGGCACGGCTACGTAAAACTCGATTGGCCAGACAGCGGTTTCTCACTGCTCGCAGGCCAGACATGGGACGTAATATCTCCTCTCTATCCTACCATGGTTGACGCAGCAGTGGGCTGGTTCAGCGGTAATATCGGATTCAGACGTCCGCAGCTTCGTTTAACACAAATCTGCCAATTGAATGAAGATTCTTCACTTGAGTTGACAGGAGCAATCAGCCGCCCCGCTGACGACTCTACTTACCCAACAGGTACAAGCAGCGGCCCTGACTCAGGACAGCCTAACGTTCAGAGCCGAATAGCTTTGACCGCACCAATGTTCTTTAATAAGAAGGCAACACTTGGCCTCTCAGGACATTTCGGCAAAGATGAACACGACTTCAATACAGGCGGAGACGAAGAACAAGAAAGCTGGTCTTTCAACGTAGATTTCGCACAGCCAATAAATGAGCAGTTCACATTCAAAGGCGAATTCTTTACCGGAGACAACCTTGACAGCTATCTTGGCGGAATCAACCAGGGCGTAAACAGAACAACGCTTGAAGAGATTGAGAGTGTCGGCGGCTGGGCAAGCATTTGCTACAAGCCTCTCAAGAAATGGCTGTTCAACGTTGGAGTGGCTATAGAGGACCTCAACAGCGAGGACCTCAATACTGGCGACAGGGAATACAACCAGAGTACCTTCGCCAACTGCATCTACCTACTCGACAAACACGTATCAACAGGTCTGGAACTGCAGCACAACCGAACAGAATACAAGGATTCAACCAACGGCAACAGTACACGTGCCCAGATGATGATAATGTACAGTTTCTAAATAAAGCTTTTGAATACAAGCTGAAAAAGGCCGTCATATAATAAAATATGACGGCCTTTTTATTTCCAAAATTCATTTATCTGTAGTACTCAGGCTGTCCCAGCGGGAACTGAGCAAGGAGCGTATATTTTGCCCCGAACTTGGTCAGCTCGCTTTTGTAAAGCTCGATCGACCTCACCGCCATCGCCCCAAAAGGATAACGTCCGAGAGTAACGGCTATATCCTTAACGTACTTGCCAGCCTTTGGATCTTTGATTCTGGCAAGGGTTATATGAGGTGAAAACTTCTTTTTCTCAGTGTAGAATCCTGCCGGGCCAAGCACCTCGACCAACTGCCTGTGGAGAAGCTCAAGCTGCTCATTGCCGTCACGCAAAGCAGCCCATATAACTCTCGCACTTCTTCCGAAAGCCCTTACACCTTCAACTTTCATCCTGAAGGGTTTCGTCCGCTCAGCAATGGGATCAACAAGATCACATATTTCCTGCAAACTGTTCTCAGGTACTTCACCAAGAAAAGCGAGGGTTGAATGGCATTCATCAGGAAATACCCAATTTATATCATTACGGAATCTCGTAGTCTCGAGCTTCATCTTCGACTGAAAATCCCGTATATTCTCCTGAATCTTTTCATCCATACTGACTGCAATAAAAGTGCGCATTCTACTTCCTTATAAAATAAAACGATCAGCCTTTTTCAAGCTTCGTAGCTCTTCTTAGGTATGATATCTGACGCCCTGTAAGAGGTTTATAATTCCCAACTCCAATACCTTTAAGGGTTATAACACCTATCTGGCTTCGTTTAAGTTTCTTAACCTTGAGTCCTACGCGAGCAAACATTCTTCTGACCTGCCTGTTACGCCCCTGCCTAATCGTCATTTCTATAAGAGACTCTTGCGGTCCTTTTTTCAAAACTTTAATAGAAGAACGCTCGGTTTTACCTTCCGAAAGCCATACACCTCGCTTAAGCTTATCAAGAACCTCAGCATTAACCACACCCTTTACAAGAACCTCATATGTTTTGGGGAGTTCATACCGCGGATGAGTAAGCCTGTTTGCAAGCTCATTATCATTTGTCAGAATTATTGCGCCAGTGGTATCGGCATCAAGCCTGCCAACACAAAAAACACGCTGTTTGACAGAAACTATGTCCAAAACCTTCTTGCGTCCATAAGGATCACTGCTTGTGCAAATAAAGCCTTTTGGTTTATTCAAGAGAAAATAAACCTTGCTTTCTTTCTCTATTTTACGGCCGTTAACTTTGATCACGTCCTTTTCGGGGTCAGCAAATGCGGGCAACTCATTAACCATTATATTGTTAACACTTACCACACCTTCGAGAATCATTTCCTCGCATTTGCGACGGGACGCAACCCCTGCGGCCGCCATAATTCTTTGTAATCTTGTTTTTGCCATATATCTCTATTTATGATCAATAATAAAAACGATATTTTCCGCTTTTTCTACAGACAACGAGTCTTTAAGCGGTTCTTAACCGTTGATTGAACCCGGTAGTATAACAGCAAGTACAAAATTAGTCAAATTGTTTTGGTTTGGCTGGTATGTTATTGTTGATATTGATAGCGGCAAGGCTATAATCTTAAGATTGAATATCAATATTATTGAATAAGAGAGTTTAAGAATGAAAACTACAATTTTAAGCATAGTAATGATAGTTTTGTGCAACACAGTATTCTCTGAAATAACTCCTGACAAGATAATTGACTACAAGTCGGTTGGAGATGTAACATTAAAAATGAGCATATTCAACCCTGAAAGCCACAAAGAATCGGACCAGAAACCGGCAATAGTCTTCTTTTCCGGCGGCGGATGGGTTAAATGGAGTCCGGATCAGTTCTTCCGTCAATGTGAATATCTCGCATCAAGGGGTATGGTTGCCATCTACGCTGAATACAGAACCCAAAATCATTACGGCGGTTCACCTAAGGAATGCGTAAAAGACGGCAAATCAGCAATGAGATGGATAAGAAGCCACGCAAAAGAACTCGGCATCAATCCTGATATGATAGCCGCAGGAGGAGGTTCGGCAGGCGGGCATGTCGCGGCAGCTACCGCAACCTTGAGCGGTTTCAATGAAGATGGTGAAGATACATCTGTAAGCTGCAAGCCCAATGCACTGGTATTGTTCAACCCAGTATTTGACAACAGCGTCGATGGGTACGGATACGACAGAGTGCAAGAATACTGGAAAGAGTTTTCACCGATGCACAATATTGACGAAAATACTCCTGCAACAATAGTGTTTCTGGGTACAAAGGACAAACTGATACCTGTAGAAACAGCAGAAAAATACAAAAAGATAATGGAAAAAGCCGGCAATCGATGCGAGTTATTTCTCTATAAAGATCAGACGCACGGTTTCTTCAACCATGATAGATACTACGAGACACTTTTAGAAGCGGACAAATTCCTTACATCGCTTGGATACCTCAAGGGTGAACCTACCATAAAAAAAGAAAATTCAACTGAGCAGAAGGGTCAATCCTGATCGTAATCAACATATTTCGAACGTTTTCTGAAATACTTGCTTACAGGATGGAAAACAAGCAATGAAAGTGCGGCAAAAACCGTCGCTATGGCCGCTATGACATAATGACCTGAACCGCATGCAACACCCACACTTGCAACCAACCAGATGCCGGCCGCGGTGGTAAGACCTTGAATGCCGCCTCTGTCGCGTATTATTGCACCGGCACCGAGAAAGCCGACACCGCTTACGATTTGAGATATTATTCTGGTCGGCTCCGAGCCGGTTTCCTTTGCTATCATCATAGAAAGTACCGTAAAAAGAGCAGCTCCCATACATATCAATATATTTGTACGCAATCCGGCAGCCTTGCCGCTAAGCTCTCTCTCTATCCCTATTATTGCACCAAAGACCATAGCAAGAGCCAAAGATGCGACTACATGCCAGAATTCTCCAGAAAATAATACAACAGATATACACATGTCAGTTACCAGTTATAAATATCGGCTCACGCCATTAATTAAGTTTGCATTACCCAAAGTAGCCATATCTCTATAAACTACTGGTTTTATACGTTAATTACCAGCCGCCACTGGAGCCGCCGCCGCCGAAACCACCGCCGCCGCCACCGCCAAATCCGCCGCCGCCGAAGCCGCCACCGAAGCCGCCACCTCCAAAACTGCCGCCACTGCCGCCAAAACCACGTGAATAATATCGACGTCGATGATTCCTGTGGCCTGAAAGTCCAAAAAGCAGGAACCAGAAAAAACCACCTCTCCCACCCAGACTAAAGAGTATAATAAGGATAAAAATTATTGTACTGAAAATACTGCTAATAGTTTTGTTGCCTGGTCTTGATGATGAAAGCTTTTTTGGTATTCCTGTCAAGTTAACATTATACGACTTAGCAATTCGATCAATCACTTTTGCATTGGCAAGATATATACCGGTACTGTAATCCCCTTTTCTGGCATAAGGCGTTATATATTCTCGCCCCACACCGCCTGAATATGAGTCAGTAATAACACCTTCGAGTCCATAGCCTACTTCAAATCTGAATTTCCTGTCATTAAGCGAGATAACAAACAACATGCCATTATCCTGTTTCGCCTGACCAAGCTTCCACTGCTCGGCAAGCTCGATACTGTACATATCTATCGGAACGCCATTGAGACTGGTAACAGTAAGTATAATATACTGCACTCCGGTCTTCTGCTCGAGTTCCTTCAGAAGACCATTAAGCTTAGATTCGATACTACTGTCTATGATATTTGCCTTATCCTCAACGTAATTTCGTGGCACAGGCATACTTACTTTGGCTAAAGCAAGCGATGCAAAAAGCAAGAGAATAAGAAAGGACTTCGCGAAAATTTTCATATCAAACCTTCCTTACAATCAAAATTCAATTTTATCTGCTAACAAAGAAAGAGAGCCTATAAGCTCATACAGATATTCAAATGAATCCTGCAACTCCATCTTATCGGGCTTCGGCTTCTCATGCTTCCAACCAATCAATTTAGCCAGCGGCTCAACCTGAAAACCAAACTCATTTGAAGCTGATTCAAGTGTTGATGCGATAAGAGGTTCTCTTTCTTTATCTGAGAGCCAAAGCATAGCACGCAGATACGGCAGCAAACCAGATGCACAGCTTGAAAGAATATCAACCAGCTTCACTGGACCTACTTTAGAAGCAACATACCCCTGTCTCAGTCTTATCATATTAGCCTTGAACTCCCGTTCGCATTGTAAACGAACATCGTTTTTCTCAATCACTAATGACTTGAACGGGCTTTCGCCGTAAATAGTCTTGTGATTCAGTTGGAAGTCAAGATACTCAACACCAAAAACATCACATGACCGTTCAATATGCGACGGAATCATTATAAGAGGCATGTCAAAATGATTTTTGAAGAGCAACCTACCTAAATCACTTATGCCGTTTAAAACATTCATTGTTTCTTCTTTAAACACAAGAACTGTATTTATGTCACTCTTACCTTTTATGTAATCATCTGTAAGAGAACTGCCTGTTATTGTTATACTTATAAGATTATCGAAGAAATCCGTAATAAGTTTTTCAGATAATTCCTGCATCGGTTTTTTAACAGAATTATTAGGCATATCTTTAATATCAAGTTTCATCTGTTCCATCTTCAACTCCTTGACAGTTTTAACAAAAAAAAGGGCAGAACCTTTGCGTCTGCCCTTTTATAAATTCAATATTCAGTAAGCTCAATCACTTGATACAAGCCATTGGCCTGCAAAGAGAGCAAAATCAGCAAAATCGACAAAATCGTCGCCACCAATCATATCCGCCTGGAGGTCTGATCCAGAAGCAAGCCAATCTTCGAGAAAGATCATTAAATCATCAAAATCAACAATCCCACTTTCATCAAAATCTGAATAATCAAAAGCAGCCTGCTCAGAAATGAATATTCCACCTATATTAGCACCAACAAACATATCAACATTCTGATCGCCGGTTACTATTCCATAAGTGGTTGTCGTAAGTATTTTACCAAACTTATTGTAGCCTGCTATACCGCCAACATAATTTCCACCACTGACATCAACATCAGTTGTTGAGCTGAGCAGGTCACCCAAATTGTAACCCGCAATACCTCCGGTATATAGCGTACCGGCTACAAAACCCGTTGAACTTGAGTTAGAAACAGTACTGTAAGTGTTTAACCCTACAATACCTCCAACTGATTCCTGTCCATTGATAGAGACACTGCAACTGCAATAATCAATCACTGACAATTGATCTTGCGCACCTGCAATTCCACCGACAAAATCACCACCGTTCAAAACTACACTCGCAGTACAATAATATATGTAACCAGTGCTGCTATGACCTGCAATTCCACCGACTCCGGCTTCACCTGTAACTTCAGTGGTATCAACATTACAATATTTTATCTCACCATCATTATAACCCGCTATCCCAGCAACTCCACTTGAGCCGGATATATTGGATCCGCTAACATTACATTTGGCTATCAAACCACTACTGAAACCGGCAACCGCTGCAACGTATATAGATTCCTGAGTAGATATTTGTATGTTATCAAGATTCAAATTCCATATCTGTCCCTGATGTCCCTGATAACCAAACACACCTACGTAATCTTCTCCGATACTGCTTAGGGTAAGATTTGATACAGTGTAATAATCGCCATTAAAATGTCCTTCAAATGGATACCCCGCAGAACCTATAGGTATATAACTATCAGAGTAGCCGGAGAGATCGATATCCGCTACCAACTTAAATGACTTAGACATATTAAACGGATCAAGACTTATACAAACCATATCTTCTGCGTTTGCAATTAGATATGGATCATTCAGTGTGCCTGAACCACCGCTAAAATTGTAAGCAAAGACCGGCGTGCAAATCACTATACAGGCCAAAACCCAAAATAGACTTTTGCTCATAACCTTAAAAACCTTTCTTATAAAAATATAATAATTACGTATAAAACCGTAGTTCTAACCAAAACAACAAGTTATTTTTACAAATTCAAACTAATAATACTATACTATTTTAGATTTGACAGTATTATTTTCAAGTTAAAACATTTGTAAAAGTATAAATATTGAATACTTACCCTAATTTTAAGCGAAATACTTTTACAAATCAATCCTTAACATCTTCAAATGCCGCGATAGACAGATCTGTAGCATTGCTGTTTGATATCGCTTTTATTACATCAGCATACTGACTGAACACAAGCTCCTGGTTCATGCGGAGGTTAACTATCGCATTTTCGACATCATCAGTTATATTACTATTTATCAACTCAACTATAGCAGTAATATCAACGCCATCAGTAATATCCATAACTTCAACACCAACAGCACAATACAACAAATCTTCATCCTCATCAAACCATACGCTGACTGTAACAAACCCGGGTGTTTCCGTAGCATCGGTTATCGCATTAGTAGCCTCATCAGGCACACGTATAGCAAAATTCTCTGCTGCAATATATCTGCAGACAAACATGAAAAATATTATAAGCAGCAATACGATGTCGATAATCGGCATCATATTAAAAGTAAAATATCCTTTATGCTCTCTAAGCCTTTTAAGTAGCATCAGGCATCCTTTTTAACCTGGAGATGCTGCAGTAATGTCTCAGCCTCGATAGCCGCTTCACTTGCCAGAGACTCTACCCTGTTTCTAAAGAAACCATAAACCGCCAGAGATGGAATCGCAATTAGAAGTCCCCAGAATGTAGTAACAAGGGCAATTGATATACCACCCGCAAGTTGATCGGCCTGAGGTTGTCCGCCTGTAACAACAATCGTATTAAATGTCTTAATCATACCGTAAACAGTACCGAAAAGCCCGATCATAGGTGAAACATTACCAACAATATTAAGCCATTCAACCCTACGCATAAGCTCCAATGTCTTTTCTTCAAGACTTTCAGCTGTAATATTCTGAAGGTGAAGATAGCTCTTGGTAGTAGTTATATAGTTCATAGCCCTGGCCATTGCATAACTGAGCATATCACTCCTGCTGACCAGAGACTCTTTAGCACCGGCAATACTGCTCCTTTGTATTAGATTAAGTATTTCTGTACGACTATTCAACGGCAAAACCTTCTTTCGCCTCAACGTAAGTCCACTGTCAATACCTAAATAGCAAGCCACAACAGAAAGGGGCATAAGAACAAACCAGACTATCGGACCACCTGAGACGATAAACTGCCCAAAGAAACTCCTGTCAGATGACGACGCTAATACACGACCATCTTCCAACACATTTTGGTCGAGAGCATAAATGCTTTCATTCATAAGCAATATTACTACAGCCGCAACCAAAAATATCGACAACCTAAACCATATAACTCTATTTTTCAATTCAATTTACCCCACCTGAATACAATGTAAATCTGCCGCCGCTTTTTAAAGCAATCTGTTCTAACATGTCGGCATCTCTTTTATTAACCATAAAACCAATCGTATGTATTTTAACTACCGGAGCGTATTGCTCTCTATACTCCTCAACCTGCCGGGCAAAACCATCATAGTCAAAACCGTCGGTCAGAAAATAGATAACCCCAGGGCTATCACCAATGCTGTCTTTGTATCTTATAGCCTTCTTCAATGCACTAAAAGCATCAGGCCTTCCGGAAGGCGTACCAATACTATTTATAAATTCAACTGCTCTTTCTTTACCAGTATCACTCGCACGAAGCAGTTTATCAGCTTCAACCTCAAAGACCTGCTCACCTCTGAAAACAACAATTCCGTAAAAATTATCTTGCCTGAGTCCATCAATTGATTGCAAAAGATTCTCGGTAACCTGTCCGAAGAAACCAAGCATACTGCCTGAGCAATCAACTACGAAACAAACCTTCCTGCCGCTCGCAACATTTCCAAAGAAACTAATCGTCTTGCTCTTTGCCTGCGGACTTTTGTCCTCAATCTCACCAAGCACACTCCCAGCACTCGCAACTGATGAGCCTATAAGACTATTAACGCTATCTCTGCCGCCATTACCAGCTTCATTACCGGCACTGCCGCCATCACCAGACTGGCCGACTCCACCTTCTCCGTTATAGATTCCACCTGCCGAAGAGTATCCTCTTTCTTTAATCGAAGGCTTAGGAACAACAATACCCGCCTGCTCTATGGCCTCAAGAGTCCTTATGGCTCCCTGAGGAGAGTCAGCAAAAGACTGAAACAACTTTCCTCTGGAAAACTGAACCATTGCAAATACCACCATCAAAAGCAAATGCAATGACAGCGAAAGCATAAATATGCTCGGCTTGAATTTTTTTTCAGTATTCTCAGCCATTAATCAACTATCTGCACCTGAGATTTACCGGGCGTCAACAAGTCGTATACCTCAAGTATATCCTCATCAGCCAATCTAATGCAGCCTCTGCTCCTTCTTTGTCCAATGCTTTCCGGCTCATTTGTACCGTGAAGAGCGAAACCAGTCCTACCAAGTGCATCCCCGGAAACTCCTTTAAGTCCTACCCAGCGCTTGCCAAGAGGATAATCCGGATCCGTTGCATCATACGTTCTGTGCGTGTCAGGGTCCGTCCAGCTCGGTGAAACCAGCTTGTCATTACCTACCACCCAAAGTCCTGTCGGCGTCTGATGCTTAGTACTGCCCAAACCAACTTTATAGCTCTTGACATAAATATCATTAAGGTAAAGATCCATTGTAAAAGTCGATCTTGATATAACCGCGTTAAATGGGCCGTTAACAACCTTTATAGTCTGCCCAGCTCTCAAGCTCTCAGGACGTATGATTTTATTTATCTTCAGCAAAAATTCCCAAGGGACATCATACTTAGCCCCTATTTTACTTAAAAGATCACCGCTTTGAACCCTGTAGTACGAGCAGCATTTATCCTCAGCAAGTACTTTATCACTAAAAAGCCACTGGTCTGATAATTTACCCAATAGTGATTTGATTTTCAATCTTTGAGGGGAATCCGGATTACGAAGCATCAAAGAATAGAGCATATCTCTTGCGGCAATTATCTTACCACTCCGTGCCACATCTGTCGCCTGCTGAATCTTATCAGCAAGTATATCCTCTTCTGTCTTCACAGGTTTTACAGGCTCCGCCGTCTGTTTTGCTGCTTCTGTCACAATCTCCTCAGTTACGGTTCCAACCGGAAGTTCTGTCTGCGGAATGGTCTGAGTCGGCTTTGAAACAGGCTTAACAGTAGTCGAGATATCCGGCTTTACAATTGCCCTTGGTGTATGAGAAGTCTCAACCGACCTCAAAGAAGGTTTTACAACTTCCGGCTCTGCAGGCACCTGAGTAACAGGCCTTGACACAGCAGGCTCACTTCCTGTTGCTTGTTCTTTAGACCAGAATTGACGTACAACTATGTAACCAACGATGATAGTAATCGCTGATATAATGAAAAAAACTAAATTTTTCTTTCTTCTTTGCCTTGTGCTGTAATTGACGTATCCATGTCGTGCCATTATTAACTCCTGGGTCATGCAAAAGATTGACGACTTAATCAATCCATAATATCATCTATAGAAACAATTTCGCTACTTTAAAATAGCCTCATTAGGATACCAACATTAAGGCTTCAAGTCAAAAAAAATGTATTTGAAATTGAGTTATAATAGCACTAAGATGCAATAAATATAAACTTAAACCTTAAATCAAAAGCATTTGCAGTTATCCAAGAGAACCTTTCTTATGAATTCCAGAGTATAACTCATGTATTCTGCGGCGATAAATGTTTATGTCATATTCTTTTGCAGTTTCAAGACCATTCTCACGAATCTGTTGACTCATCTGAGGAAATTCTAAAAGTTTATGTATTGTTTTGGCAATTCCTTGCGGCGTATTCTCAAAAACCAGTCCATTATACCCATCTTTCACAACTTCACCAATACCTTCAACACCAGAAGTTATTATAACCCTGCCAAGAGCCAGAAGCTCAAATATCACCAGAGGACAGGAATCCTGCAAAGAGGGCAATGCTGCAACATCAAAGGCCTGCATAAGCTCGTTGGGCTTGCTGCAGAAACCGGTAAAAATGATATTCTTGGAATAACTCGATTCTGATGCTAAATTTTCAAAATCAGACTTATCCCCGCCATCACCGGCAATGACTAACTTTATATCGTATTTCTTATGATCAAGCAACTCAAAAGCTTTGATGAGTATATCAATACCTTTGACGTACTTAAGCCTACCAATAAAACCTACAACAAAAGATCCTTCAAGGTCATAATACTTCCTCCACTTTTGGCGGGCTTGCTTATTCGGGACAAAAAGCGACCTGTCAAC
Source organism: Sedimentisphaeraceae bacterium JB056 (assembly GCA_044440125.1). Taxonomy (GTDB): domain Bacteria; phylum Planctomycetota; class Phycisphaerae; order Sedimentisphaerales; family Sedimentisphaeraceae; genus JBITAJ01. The sequence goes on from JBITAJ010000009.1 coordinate 54,814, forward strand.
TCCATTGCGTATTACAGTTATTTTTTTCTGATCAATCTTTGCACGAGAGACAAGCATCTTCTTGATATGCCCTGAAACAGCAATAAAACGCGAAACTTTACCTGCGAACAATTTAATAAAGAAACGATATGCCGTATAATCAATACCTTTACGCTCTATCGGGCCATGCTCATGGACAACAACCTTGCAAGGATAAAATATTTTAGCCAAAACAGAGAGCATTATCGATTTATGTAAATGAGCATGAATAATGTCTATTTGAAGTTTTTTACACAATGATATTAGGTAAAAAAGCTTCCTTATATCATAGTTGGGATACGTATTGTCAAAAACCTGAGCCTTAAACTTAAACTTATGAGTATCAGGTCTCAAAGTATATATGTAATGCTCAAACTCTGGTGAATCCGTATTAGTAATGTCCCTGAGACAAACCTGCGCACCGCCTGTTGACAGTGAATTTATAACATGAAGTATCTTTATAGGTTTCTTTTTATCAGATACCATTGCCCACTATCCTCTTGAACTCACTTTTATATATCTCAACAATTCCATCTATATCGTGATACTCTTTAACATAACGAAAAGCATTTTCTCCAAATTTTCGGTTAAGTTCCTCGTCTTGCGATAATTGCCGAGCAAACCCTGTAAACCTATCCCAATCTCCATCAGCACAGAAACCACACTGATATCTGTTGATAAAATCATCAGGATTAACTTTATACGACAGTATGGGAACAGCTGATTTACCTGCCTGAATAAAGGTATTGGCAAAACCTTCAGACTCGCTCGTATTCACAAAAACACTCGCTTTATCAAAATATTCCTGCACATCTGGATACCGAACCCCCTGAATAAATTCAAGATTATCAATCTCCTGAGCCTCTTGAACAAGTTCGTGGTATTTTTCGTCACCAAACGCAGCAGGACATATCATAATAAATTTTTGAGAGGGAATAGCTTTCGATAATTCCATGAACATCCTGGGATTCTTAAAATCAGCACTTCTTGCAACCCACAAAAAATACCTATTCTCTCTTTGTACCGCAACCTCTATTCGATGTCCATTAGGTATTACTATTGAATCAACGCCATAAGTTTTCTTTATTACCGCTGCATCGCTTTGATTCTGAGTAAATAAGATTGAAGCTTTTCTGAAAATATGCTTATATATAAAGGCTGTCAGCTTATTTTTCCTCAAATAAACGCCATCACAATGAGTTGTATGTGCAGTTCTAAGTATATATTTTTTTCGATGCCATTTTGAGAACATCCATAAAAGAATCATCCCAGGTGACATTGTCTTCATAAAATAAATATCACTATCAGATTTCCTGAGAGCGTTCCATATCCTGATCACCGATGAAATAGGATTTTCACCAAATTTGAGGCTCTTTAGCAACCTGACATTCTGAGAAACATAGCCATCTCTCTGCCCATAATCTGCAACTACGAAAGTAACTTCGAAGTCAGTATCCGCGGCAAGAGCTGTGCCAAGTAAATACAGGTCAACTTCCGCACCTCCATAAACACCATCACAATCAACAGCAAAAAGAGGATAAGCCTTTGGACTCAAGAAGCAAATTTTCAATTTATAATCACTCACAATTGACCTTGCATATAGTATAAAGAAATTTCCCACTTTCACTTCGAGATATATCAGAAACAAAGTCAATATCAATCCGGCACTGTTGCCCCAAAAGCAATCTTGACTGCGTTTTTATCTCTTCAATATCTCCTTGATCGAACTCGACACCACCTCTTTTTTTGATGTATATAACAACGTAATCCAGCTTCTCTTGTACAATTTGAAATCTTTCAATCCAATCTCTAAAGAAAAGCCCCTGCACTATAAAATGAGAATGAACCTTGCTTCCATCGGGCTTTATGAAATACCCCAGCGTTCTGCCCTTTACAGCCCCAAGCTTAAATGTATTACGGCCGCACTGACACTTACTGCCGCCATTAACTCCGACATCACCTATAGAATAACGTAAAAGAGGCATCGCATAATTTTCGAGTGGTGTTACAAGTATCTGCCCTTCTTGATTTTCAGCTACACTTTTATAATCATCGCCAACAACCTCAACAAAATGGCTCCAGGGAAAGGTATGCAAACCGTTTTTCTCCTTACACTCACAGGCGATAGCACCTACTTCTCTCGAACCATACTGGTTATATACATTACACCCTAAAGCTTTCTCAATTTTATTTCTTAACTGTTCATTTAGAGGGCCTATTGTGGATATTATCATTTTTGGGGAATAGAACTTCCTGCCGCTTTTTTCTATATATTCTGCAAGTTCAGCCGCTGCCTCCATGTAGCTCCAGTAACCGCATGGCTTAAACGAATTGTTTAAAAGACGCAACTTTTCAAGACGCTCCTGGTCAAGATGATAACAATTGAAAAACAGCCTGTTATAAAGAAAATTGATAATCTTGTCTTTAAGTGTCAGAGAACCGGCAATAATATCTCTGTCACTACCCCATAGCTTTATCTCTTTATCACCTGGGTTCTTTCCAAGTACTCTATTGAAATATATCTTATTAGCAATATTCCAACAGTCATACCTTTTATCCTGATAAAAACTCGCAACTTCTCCAGTCGAACCGCCAGAGGTATTTTCATAACGTCCAGTACCGCTATATTTACCCGGTAAAAGAGAGGAATAGTTTTCTCTTATTACTTTCTTTGTCAGCGGCGGGATATTATTGTATCTTTCCAGCTTAACCAAACCACCTGAAACTACACCAGAATGCTCTAAAACAGTTTTATAATAAGGCACATTTTCATAGCAAAAAGTAATAAGCTTCGTTAATTTTTCTTCCTGCTGGATGCGTATATGATCACCAGAGGCGAATTCAGATTCTTTTATATAAGCCAGAGAAGCCGGAACCCCACTGCCTGAAGCTTTCAATAATCCTGAAATTGCCCATTTTCGCCAGCCCATATTCCATCAATCTCTATTTTGGCACTTTATCGCCTATATACTCTGGGATAAGTTTCTTAACGGCTTTTACTATCTTAAGGTGGTCCTGAGTAGGAACAATACTGAAGAGTTCATCCATATATTCATAAAGCTGCTTTCTGTCAACCTGCTTGGTCTTCCATATCGCAATCTTCGGGTGATCGGTCTGAACCATATTCTCACCTTCAATAGAAAGTTCCTCATAAAGTTTCTCGCCCGGTCTTATACCAGAAAATTCAATCTTGATTTCTTCATCCGGGGTAAAGCCGCTAAGTTTTATGAGTTCTCGAGCCAGATCAACTATTTTCACCGGCTCACCCATATCAAGCAAGAATATCTCACCGCCCTCACCCATACTCGCTGCCTGAAGAACAAGCTGACTGGCCTCGGGAATAGTCATAAAATATCTTGTCATATCCGGATGAGTTACAGTAACAGGTCCACCGGCAGCTATCTGTGCTTTGAATATCGGTATCACCGAACCATTTGAACCAAGAACATTTCCAAACCTGACGGTAGTAAAGTTTGTCTTGCTGTTTCTGTCAAGATCCTGAACATACATCTCTGCAATTCGTTTTGATGACCCCATCAAACTTGTCGGATTAACAGCTTTGTCAGTACTTATCATAACAAAGTCCGTAACACCATATTTATCAGACATGTCAGCAAGATTTTTCGTACCCATTACATTATTCTTAAAAGCCTCTCCAGGATTAGCTTCCATCAGTGGGACATGTTTATGTGCCGCGGCATGAACGATAACTTCCGGACTGTAAGTAGAAAAAACATTTTCTATTCTGTCGCGATCAATTATATCGGCAATGATGCTCTTGAATACAACACTTGGGTATTTTTTCTTCAGTTCTGCATCGATAAAAAAGAGTGGGTTTTCAGCCTGCTCTAAAAGAAGAAGCGTTGATGGACCAAAATTGCATATCTGGCGACACATCTCTGAGCCGATCGACCCACCTGCACCTGTAACAAGTATTGTCTTGCCGTTAAGGAACTTTCTTATATTTTCACTGTCGAGCTTGATTTCATCACGCCCAAGCAAGTCGGCAATCTCTACATCTCTCATCTGAGTAACGCTAAGTCTTCCGCTTGCTATATCAGTTATAGATGGTACTGTGACACATTTAACTTTGGCATCTTCACATGTTCTGATGATTTTCTTGATCTGCGGGCGCGGAGCACTTGGTATAGCAATTGCCACTTCGTCAACGTCATACTTGCTGCACAAAGCGGGAATATCGTTTATAGTACCCTGCACACTATAACCATGTATGCTTATCTTTTGTTTATTAGGACTATCATCAACAAAACCGATAAGCCTGTATTTACGTACTTTAGATTTAAGAATCTCACGCGCAAGAGCCTCTCCGGCATCTCCGGCACCGGCAATGAGGAGTTTTGTTGCATCCTCTGCTTCCTGAGATTTGAAATCTTCGTGATAAAGCCGTATCAAAAGTCTTAATGCGGACAAGGCCATGATAGTTATTATCATGTCAAGTATCATAAGGCCTTGATTGACATTTTCCAAAAGTGCAAGATGGGAATGAAGCGGCTTAACTATCATGATCATATACCAGGAAACAGCAATAGTTATACAACTCACTATCGATGCTGAAAATATTCCAAATAAATCACTGATACTTACGTAACGCCACCATCCTGTATACTGGCCAAAAAGCCAGAAAATAACCAGTTTTATCAAAGAGAAAAATATGAAAGAAGGAATAAACTCAGTTTTAATCCAAACTCTAGAGATATTCATATTGTGCATTATGCATAAAGAGAAAAACAGCGATAGAGCAAACACTGAAATATGCACAAGAACAACAATAGGCCTTCTATGCTTCAACAACAAACCGGCCGGATTTCGTTCATCATAAAATGAATATAAATTTTTACTCAAAGCACACCTACTGAATATTTACAACTGGTAATAGAACTAAATACGAGCAAAAAAAGATCAAAAAAATTAAACTGTCGCAGGCTTGACACCCGCGACAGTTTTTTAATTACATTGATCTTTTTTCTGAAGGTTTATCGAGCTCGAAAGCATCACAGATAACTTCAAGAGCATTATCAGCCTGCTCCTTATCAATTATACAGCTTATCCTGATCTCACTTGTAGTAATTGAGTCAATATTGATCTTAGCATCTGCAAGAGCAGAGAACATAGTATTTGCAACACCACAATGTGTTCGCATACCAATACCTACAATACTGACCTCAGCAATATCTTCACGAACGAAAATATCCTTGCAATCAAGCTCCGCTTTAAGAGACTTTATGGTCTTCTGAGCATCAGCCAATTCAGACTTAGCAACAGTAAACGAAAGGTTTGCAATCTTCTCATCAACCTCCGTTTGTATAATATCGTTAACACTTACCTTGGCTGCTCCAAGTTTTGCGAATATCATCGCCGCATTACCCGGATTATTTGCTATTCCAACAAGTGATATCTTCGCCAGGTCAGACTGTACGGTTGCACCTGATACTAAAATTCCTTCCATTTGTGGCACCTCGTGAGTGATTAATGTTCCTTCTTTTTCTTCGCTGCTGCTGCGAACATGTATAGCTACGTCATATTTCTTGCCGAACTCTATCGCACGCCCATGCATTACTCCTGCACCAAGGCTTGCCATCTCAAGCATCTCATCGTAGCTTATTTGATCTATTTTAACGGCTTTTTTATATTTACGCGGATCTGTTGTATAGACACCATCAACATCTGTAAATATTTCGCACTGCTCTGCTTCTACTGATGCCGCAAGAGCTACCGCACTTGTATCCGAGCCGCCTCTTCCGAGAGTCGTTATGTTTCCAAATTCATCAACTCCCTGGAAACCGGCAACGATAACGATATAACCCTCATCGAGCTTAGCTTTTATTACATCGCCGCCAATACTTTCAATCCTTGCTTTACTATGAGAACTGTCGGTGATCATTTTCACCTGACCGCCTGTAAAGCTTATCGCCTTATAGCCCATATCATCAAGAGCCATTGCGATAAGAGAAACTGTCTGCTGCTCACCTGTACTGAGCAATTGATCCATTTCTCTTTTAGGTGGATTGGTGTTCAGTTCAAGAGCATCCGCTATCAAATGGTCGGTCTGCTTACCTCTTGCAGAGGCAACCATCACTACCTGATAGCCTTGCTCATACCTCTGTATTGCACGTTTTGCCGCACGACGTATCTTTTCTGCGTCCGCGACAGAAGTGCCGCCAAATTTTTGAACAATTACTGCCATTTTTATCCTTTTTATTATTTTAATCAGTGTTAATCAATCTGGCAGAGACTTAAACTAACCGTTAGCCAAACCTCAAACCACTAACTACTGATAACGATTCTTATCTTTTAACAAAATATTCCATCAGCTCATAGCCTTGTTTGATCACAAAACCTGATTCTTTAGCATTTTGTTCTGAGAAAGGCTTTTGCATTCTGGATTCAATCTCCGCACCTCCAATAACAACCGGAACCGGATCGCTTGTATGCCCCCTTGTAGCGACAGGCGTAGGATGATCAGGCATCACCATCATTCTCCAGTCACCATATTTTTCCAATTCCTCAATAAGCGGGCCTACAACTTTTGCATCTATCCTTTCCAAAGCCGTCTTTTTCAGCTCTGCATCACCGCTATGACCAGCTTCATCAGGCCCTTCAAGGTGAACAAAAACAAAATCATGATCCTTCAAAGCATCTATGGCTGCCTGAGTCTTACCTTCATAATTAGTATCGGCAAGACCTGTCGCCCCTTCAACCTCAATGACATCAAGACCAGTAAGTTTTGCTATGCCTCTTACAAGATCAACAGCAGTTATCGCCGCTCCCTTAAGACCATATTTTGTCTCAAAAATCTCCATACTTGCCTTGGTTCCCTGCCCCCAAAGCCATATAGAGCTTACGGGATTTTCCCCAAGATCCTGCCTTACACGGTTGACATCACATTCTGCTATAAGTTCCTGAGAACGCTCCATCAGATCCTTGATAAAATCAGCACCTTCACCTTTTGGGAGAATATCCTCTACAGCAGAGCCAATCACATCATGAGGCGGTATTGTCTCAAGATCAAAATTTATTCCGCTTATAACGCACAGATGTCTATAGCTGACACCGGGATAAAACGTAACATTTTCGCTGCCAAGATTAGCCTGAAGCAATTCAACTATCTGCCTGCCCTCTTCGGTCGAGATATGACCGGCGCTGTGATCTGCCATCTTGTCATCGGCAAAAGTCACTAAATTACACCTGAAGACAAACTGGTCCTCATCAAGCTCGATATCCTGAGCCACCGCTTCAATCGGTGCCCTGCCTGTATAAAACTGTTTAGGGTCATAACCGAGAAGCGTCATCTGTGCAACATCGCTGCCGGGAGTCATTCCCTCGGGAATGGTATGTACAAGAGCCAACCTGCCGTTCTCCGAAAGCTTATCAATGTTCGGTATATCTGCCGCTTCAATAACAGTCTTACCATCAAACATCTCTATCGGATCATCAGCCGCACCATCAGGCACTATTATAACATATTTTCTCAAACGTTATCCTCCGGTATATCAACTATCTGTATGCAAACCGGTTTATCAGCAACGATATCAAGCTTGCATATAGCATCAATAGCATCCTCAACTTCTCTCTGAGTAGTAAAGTGAGTTGTCATCATCACAGGTACATAATTTTCAGGGGCTTGGCCTTCATGCTGCAATGCACCTGAAATACTTATATTGAATTTACCGAGAGTTTCGGCTATTTTAGCAAATACACCCGGCTTATCCAAAGCATTCAGTCTGATATAATATCTCGATGAAGCATCCTTTATATCGGCAAGTACCTTTTGTGCATCTTGCTTTGGCTTCATTACGATAGTATCAAACAAACGTTTTGAGTTTCCATTACCTATCTCGATAATATCAGCTACAACAGCACTTGCCGTAGGCATCATTCCGGCCCCGCGTCCATAGAACATAGTGTGTCCAACCGCATCGCCAAAAACACTTACGGCATTGAAAGGACCACCTACCTGGGCAATCATCTCGTCATCAGCAATAAATGCAGGCACGACTCTCAGCCATATTCGGCCATCTTCACTCTTCTCTGCAATACCAAGAAGCTTGAGAGCATAACCCATTTCTTCGCCGCGTCTTATGTCATTTATCGATATACTTTCGATACCCTCTACATATACATCGTCGAATTCGATTTCATAACCGAATGCAATAGAGGCAAGAATAGCAAGCTTATGACCACTGTCACCGCCGTTTATATCAAGCGTTGGATCAGCTTCAGCATAACCCAAATCTTGTGCAGCTTTTAGGGCTACAGGGAAATCGGCTCCGCTTTTGGCCATACTCGTCAGTATATAATTACAGGTACCGTTCAAGATACCGTATATTTTCTCTATTCTATTAGCCGCAAGACCACTTCTCAGAGCAGAAACAACGGGTATACCGCCGGCACAACTTGCCTCAAAAGCGATACACTTGCCATTTTCCCGAGCTACTCTGTAAAGTTCTATGCCATGCTTTGCAAGAAGTGCTTTATTCGCAGTTACAACATTCTTACCTTTATTTAAAAGATTTATTTGCAAGTCTTTAGCAAAAGTAGTACCGCCTACAAGCTCAATAGCAACATCTATTTGCTCATCACCAAGTATCGCATCAAGATCGGATGTAAGCATTCCTTCAGGCAATGTAACAGGTCTTGGCGTCGTGGTATCGAGATCGACAACCTTTGTCAACTCAATATCAACGCCTGTTTTCTCTTCAATTTCAGCTCTTTGCTCAAGCAGTATCTTAGCTACTCCGCTACCCACCGTACCAAAGCCTATTAGTCCGACTTTAACTTTTTTCGACATAATTCTTTTAATTCCATTATCGAGGTATCAAATACCATTAAAACTCTTTTTATGCCCTATTTTCAGCTTTCACCGAGCGCAAAACCGCTGATATAACAGAACACAGTATAAACCTCAGAGTTTATACAAATTTCGCAAATTATCAAGTTTTTTTAAATTTCTATAACAATGTAAGACTAAAAACCAAACCCATTTCAGACAAATGTTTATAGTTTTTCCAATCACTATATAATGATTTCCTTATACACTATCAAATTTCAGCTAAAATCAAGTTAAAATTTTGATAAATTGCAAGGTTTTTGCCCTGTAAACATTAAACCAGTACAAAACACAATTCAGTGATCAATCCAGGCATATCTGCTTAGAAACCTCTCCATTTGAGGTTCAGTATTGAACTGTATTCCGATTGTCCCTCAGCAACTCGTGAAATCTCATGTTGCAAATCAATGTTAAGCAAATCATAAAGCGGCTGCTGAACGTCTTTGACTGATTTTATCGCATTGCAAATAAGCCTATCCCATTGAGGATAATACATGTCTATGTCAGTAACACAAACCTTGCGCCTGCAACTTTCACAGCCACAGTCAACATCAAATTCTTCCTGAACATTAAGCAAGCCATATTCGGTAGTAATTTGCTCCCCTGCTCTTATATCACGAACAACAATCTCAAAGCCATAATCAGTCATCATAGTATTGGCAAAACAGCTGTGATTAAGATATTTAGCGTTATCCCAGCTTAAAACAAAATCACCATTTTTATTGCGATACATATATCTTTCAGCATTAGATATAAGTATGGCACTTAATTGGGCCGCGTCTTCTTTAGAAACAACGATATCAAATGGGTCCAATACAACTATTATAGTACCAACTGGGATATCTCGTGTCGCAAAAACACCAAATCCAATCTGTTCCGACACATACTGAACTCTGGTTGCCATATGCAGCATTTTCAGTCTCCAGACAAAACATTAAAAGAGTAACGTTGGTATATTCCGTTCCTGCTCTATGCGATTCAAAAAGGAATTCATTATTCTGACGTACAGTTCTTCCTTTAGAACAGCATCCTCTATTCCGGCATCAATATTAGGGTTGTCATTTATCTCTATGACACAAGCCGAGCCATTAATATCCTTTAGATCTACTCCATAAAGCCCATTTCCTATCAGCGAAGACGCCTTTACCGCAGTTTGAAGTATATGTAACGGCACCTCATCAAGCGGCAAAGTATGAGAGCGGCCAGAGAATTCAGTATCATCCTTATTATTCCAGTTATATATCTGCCAATGTCCCTGTGCCATATAATATTTGCAGGCGAAAAGCGGATTATTGTCCAGAACACCTATCCTCCAGTCAAAATCAGTTTCAATAAACTCCTGCGCAATAACGAGTTCGGCAGTCTTAAACATCAGATTCAGCTTTTCTCTCATCTCTTCCGAATAATTCACCTTGAATACTCCCATAGAAAAAGAGCTTTCAGGCATTTTCAGCACCAGAGGAAAATTAAAGCCACTTAAAAACTGATGTGATATATTGCCCTTGCAAATTTGCCATGACCGCGGCTGCTTAATACCGCTTCTTGCCAGTCTCTCATAAAGATATATCTTGTTCGAACACCTCAAAATCGACCACGGATCATCCATAACGACCAAACCTTCGGTATAGGCTCTTCTTGCGAATTTATACGTATGATTTCCAACAGATGTTGTTTCACGAATAAAAAGAGCATCAAACTCGCATATTCTGCTGTAATCATGCCGTGTTATGAATTCTGCAAAAAAACCAAGCTTTTCTGCAGCATCTTTGAGCCTGTTAAGAGCCCTGCTGCATGAAGGAGGTGTTGCTTCCTCTGGGTTTACAAGAATAGCAAGATCGTATTTATAACGCTTCAACGGTGCCTTTATTAGAGATTTCTTTTGGAAATAACGAGGGGCGATAATCGATATCTCTCTGGAATAATGACGAATCACATTATTAAAAGTCAAGGCTTCAATCTTTTTTACCCGCCACTTCTTATTCTTAGCAAAACTTATCCTGAAAAGAGGCATTTCAAAGAGGGAACTCAACTTTTTAGCAATATCAGAGAATCCCGGAGTCGGAGTGTCGGAAAAAAATATATTCAACTCAAACTCATTGGACTCGATCTTATCAAATCGTTTCTGTAATACGCCATCTATATCATCAACAAGACTTTGTGCAATAGATACATTAGAGAAATCCTTTATCCCGATTACACTGGGTGATATCTTATGGTTGCGGGCCGATGCCAGCAAAGATACATAGTATCCAAGAGTGTGATTTTTGTAGGAATTACATAGATTCAAGACCCTGAATCGCTCAGAATCCTGATACTTTTGGTCTGTAAGATACTCTCTTGGAGAGATAACGTCTGTATTATCGAGAGGTATATCCCATAGCTTCGGCTTATTTGTTACAATAATTGTCCGATCCGGCTGACTGCACCTTTGACCAGTCAGCAGCTTTTTCATCATTTTAACCGCATGCTGGTTTTCCGCATAATAATGCTCAACAATACCGGCAGTAACAAAACCAAACTTTTGATACCACTGGATGAGTTCTTTATTGGCCGCATCAGCTTCAAGAGAAACCTTCTCAAAATTGTTAATACCGGCAAACTCAATTATGTGATTGATCAGCTTCTCACCAAGACCATGTCCTTGAAATTCAGGCAATACCGCAATAGAATAGATGCGGATTGACTTTTTGTAACTCATTATTATAGCTGCGCCTGCCTGCAGAGGTTTGGAGGAATCAGCCAACTCTATTATTACTACCTGCTGGGTAGGACTTGATAAACTTAGATGGAGAGATCTTCGATTGCTTCGAAAATGAGGAGAAAAGCAGGTATTTTCAATATGCTCAAGGAAATCAAGATCATCAGGGATCGCATTCCTAATTAGTGTTTTCATTTTTTGCCTATCAGCAATATAGGAATTTCGGGCAACCAAACAATACGTACTACATTGCAACGATCGTTTAGCTGAAATAACCCTCTTGAGTCGTCCTTTTCAATAAACTCAATTTAATTCTCATATTCGGAATTATAAATAATGTCCTATGATTTTGAAATAGGCTTTCGCAATATTCTGCAAATTTTTATTGCGGGCAGAATTTAAATAACGCAAGGCCGCCAAGCCGCTAAGCAACTATATAAATAGCGTCTTCACAGCCTTGCGTTGATCTTTTGTGAATTAATTGTTTTCGGGAAACATCATTGCTGAGGCGAATTCCATTTGGAAATCGAGATCAAGCGAAAGTTCTGTATGCTCAGTCTCTACCGCCGCACGTCTTGCCTGCTGAAGCTTGTCTTCGCTGAGAGTCGCCAGCTCGGCTCCTGCCAACGCCGCGTTTCCAATATAAGTAATCTTACTTGAATCGCTTACAACCGGAAGCAAACCTATCCTCTGGGCATTCTCCTGCCTGATATAAAAACCGAAACCGCCGGCAATGAGAATCTCATCAAGCTCATTAATGTCAATCGATGCGTGTTTAAGCAGTATGTTTATACCCGCCCTTATCGCGCCAGACGCAAGCTGAAGCTCGCGTATATCACGCTGGGTTATGGTTATATTCTTGTCCGGCAACTGAGCAATGATAAATTCAGGACTGCCCGCTTCATCAAGCACCACTCTCTGCCCTATTTTCTCCGGCAGCGACTCATCAAGCTCCTGTGGAGTTTTCATCTGACCAGTCGCACTAACAATCCCTGATTTGAGAAGCTCAGCAGTAATATCAATTATAGCACTGCCGCAAATACCTACCGGCTCCGAATCGCCAATAATCGAAGTCTGCACATCATCGGCAAAATCTATTTTTTCGATAGCTCCTGTTGTAGCACGCATGCCGCAGGATATTCTTGCACCCTCAAGGGCAGGACCCGCGGCTGTCGAGGCGGCAGTTAGTTTGCCGTCATTTCTAAGCACAAGCTCGCCATTTGTACCGATGTCTATCATCAGCGTTTTTGTACCGTTTTGCAGAATGCCCGATGCGATTATACAGGCGGTAGTATCACCGCCGACAAAACTTCCGATAACAGGGAAAATAAAGACTGAAGCACGCAGACAATTATTAAGCCCAAGCTTTGAAGCCTGCGTCCACTGCCCATCAGCAAAAGCACTGATAAACGGCATCATTCCCAATGGAGCGGGATTAATGCGGCAGAAGAGTTCAAGCATTGTCGTATTGCCCGCAATCGCGATACTGGCAACATCCCCGGCTTCGATTTCTGCCTTTTCGCACAGCTCACCGCACAAATCATCTATAGCCCCAACTATAGCATCATTGAGCTGGGCGAGGCCATCATCTTCAGCGGCAAAATTAATCCTGCTTACAACATCATCACCCATCGATACCTGCGGGTTCATCGTAGAAGCGATTGCAAGCTCGGTTCCTGTCCGCAAGCAGAGAAGTTTACCGGCAACAGTTGTTGTACCGATATCGAATGCCATACCGTAAAATTTATCGCTGGTATCGCCGCTGTCAACGGCAACAATCTTGCCATTAAGAAGTGTGAATGTCGCACCGAATGCACCATCACGCAGTTTATCAGGAAGCTGTCGCAAAAGTTCCATATCAATATCACCGCTGCCGACAGCATCTTTAACACGGGTAAGGTCGCTGCGGCTATCGGCAAGGCTCGCCTCAGGAAGCTGCACATAAACTTTTTTGACAACCGGAGACAATTCCACCTGCTGTCGTCTTCCAATATCGGTAAGTATCTGATGCTCCGAACATACGAGCGAGCTTTGCGGCAGATCAACCGTAATATCGTCAGTTATTATCGTTTTGCACGCAAGCCGCCAGCCTCTGGCAAGCTCCGAATCGCTGAAAAAAGTCCTGTCTCCCTCACCAATAGCAAGCTGACCGCTGCTTACTCTCACACGGCACTTGCCGCAGGTTCCCTGACTTCCACATGGGGCAATCATCTCCAAACCGCAACTCTTGGCGGCTTGCGTTATAGTCATACCGGCTGAAACCTCAATATTCTTGCCGGAAGGCTGAAAGATCACTTTAAACTTTTTATCTTCCATCGTGTTTTCCTTAATCCTGCAAAAGCATACACCCCTTACGCTCATACAGGTAATTGTATCTATATAATTTCAGTTAGATAAATTCCCTTATATCCCTTTACTGAATTTCTTTCTTTATCTCATTAAGCAGATTCATAGCCTCAAGCGGCGTGAGATTATTCACATCGATTGAGCCGAGTCTGTCAAGTACGCTCTTGTTTCTCTGCACAAACAACATACCCTCATCGCTTACCGTCTTATTCTTGCTAAGCTGCTCATCCTGCACTTCTTTGGAGAATGTATTTTCAAGGTCGGTGAGTATCTCACGACTGCGGCTGACGATAGCCGGCGGCAAGCCCGCAAGCTTCGCCACATGCACACCGTAACTCTTGTCAGTACCGCCGGGCAGTATCTTATGCAGGAACACAACTTCATCATTCCACTCACGAACCGCTACATTGCAATTCTTAACGTTCGCCAAAATATCGGCAAGCTCGGTAAGCTCGTGGTAGTGAGTTGCAAACAAAGTACGGCAGGCGATAACATTCGCTATGTGTTCGGTTATTGCCCAGGCAAGCGACAAACCGTCATAAGTACTTGTGCCGCGTCCAACCTCATCAAGAATAACAAGCGAACGATTCGTTGCATTATTAACAATATTGGCTGTTTCGGTCATCTCGACCATAAAGGTTGACTGCCCTCTTGCCAGTTCATCGGAAGCACCAACCCTTGTAAATATTCTGTCAACAAGACCAACCCTCGCACTCTCGGCAGGAAGGAAGCTGCCCATTTGAGCCATAAGCACAAGCAGAGCCGTCTGCCTGATATAAGTACTCTTACCACTCATGTTAGGGCCGGTAATAATAATCACATCCTTATTATCCTCGCCAATCTCAATATCATTGGAAACAAATTCGCTTCCAAGAGTCTCGGCTACAACCGGATGCTTACCGTCTTTTATCTCTAGTACAGATGAATCATCAACAAGCGGCTTTATATATCCACGCCTCAAGGCAAGTTCGCCAAGAGCGGCAAGGCAATCGATATTAGCAATCGCATCAGCCAAATCCTGAAGTCTGTGTATATAGTTTGTGGTCTCAGTTCTTATCTGCTCAAACAATTTCTGTTCAAGATCAAGAGCCTTGTCTCTGGCTCCCAGAACTTCAACCTCATAATTCTTAAGCTCCTCGGTTATGTAACGCTCAGCATTCTTTATCGTCTGCTTTCTGACGTATTCAATCGGAACCTTATCAGCAACCAAGCGGCTAAGCTCAATGTAATAGCCAAACACCTTATTATAACCAAGCTTAAGATTCGTAAGGCCGGTGCGTTCTATTTCACGCTGCTGATATTCCGCCAGCCAGCTCTTGCCATCGGAAGAAATACGGCGAAGCCTGTCGAGCTCTTCGTTGTAACCGTTATTTATCACACCGCCGTCACGAAGATGTGTAGGACAGTCAGGGATTATCGCCGCCTCAAGTAAGTCGGCAAGTTCATCCATACTGTCACAATTTTCCGCCAAAGCCTTCAATGCCGCTGAATCACAACCTTCAACAACATTTCGTATCTGAACAACTTTTCTCAGAGTAGCCGCTAAAGCAATGAGATCCTTAGGGTTAGTACGGTATGTGCTTATCCTCGCTGCAATACGTTCAAGATCGGCAAAATTCTTAAGCTGCGACCTCAGCTCTTCAAGAGAGCGAGAATTATTTACAAATTCCTCAACACAATCCTGACGTGCATGTATCGCCTTGACATCATAAAGCGGCATACAAACCCACATACGCATCATTCGCGTACCCATTCCGGTAAGCGTCTGATCGATTGATGCAAGCAGAGAGCCTTTTCTGTCTTCGCTGCGAATCGTACGCAATATTTCAAGACTGCGGAGCGATGTCTGATCTATCTGGAGATAACGGCTGCGATTTACAACCTTTATCGACTTTATATGCCCAAGCGTTGTTTTCTGTGTTTCCTTGAGATATTCGAGTATCGCACCGGCCGGCGGGATAAACTCTGAACCGCCCGATATCCCAAACCCCTCAAGGGTATTCGTACCGAAATGCTTGAGCAGATTCTTCTCAGCATTATGATAATCAAAATACCAGCCGGGGCGCTCGGTTACTACCGCATTTGTCTGCTCTCTTATATCTTTTGCAAGCTTACTGAAATCATCAGCGAAAAGCTCGCCGCGTTTCTCTGGAAGCAGGCATTCCTTCGGAGCAAGGCTCATCAGTTCATCAACAAGCCTATTTTCAGGCACTTCCTGAACAAAAAAGTGACCCGTTGAGATATCAACCCAGCTTATCATCGCATTCTTTTTGCCAAGATGTACGCCGCAAAGGAAATTATCCTCATTACCCTCAAGCAGGATATCATCGGTAAGCGTACCAGGAGTAATAACACGCACAACATCACGCTTTACAACTCCCTTAGCTGTCTTAGGGTCTTCAACCTGCTCACAAACAGCAACTTTATAACCGGCCTGAATCATCTTTTTCAGGTAGCCGTCAACGGCATGGAAAGGCAGACCGGCAAGAGGGATAGGAGAATCGCTGTTCTTATTGCGGCTGGTCAGTGTCAAACCAAGCACACGCGAACAAATCTCCGCATCCTCATAAAATGTCTCATAAAAATCACCCATCCTGAAAAACAGCACCGAATCAGGATACTTATCCTTGAAATGATGATACTGTTTCATCGCGGGCGTTAGTTTGGGCTCTTTTTTACTCATATATAAAATATTCTTTCGCTATTATCAAAATCCAATGGTACTTATTCTATTTTCAATACCAAATTTGTAAAGTATTTTATACCAATCTCATGAAATAAATACACTGCCCACGCACAATTAATTATGCTATTCACTATAGTATCTAAATCAGGATAAATAGAAAAAGCGGCTGACAATAATGAAATTGTCAGCCGCTTTTTTTTAGTCTACTGTCAAAGACAGTCATTTATTATTTTTTCAAGTCGCTGTTTTATAAACACTGTTGAATCACTCTGAGCCGCTTGCTCCAGCAACCGTCTCTGGCGGGCTGTAAAACATACGATCTTATCGGAAGTAAGCTCACCAACTCCGCAAGCCTCTATTATAGAATTTGCTACAACATCAACTCCTGAAGCCTTCGCTGCACTAATAACTATATCACCCTCAAACTTCTTAACAAATTCAGGTTTGCACAAATCGACCTTGTTGTATACCTTAAGGAATATGGCTTCACTATCGCTGTCAATGATCATCTGTTCGATCATATTATTCGAGCCTTTTTGCGGTTGAGAGATATCCATAATCAGGAGTATAACATCTGCCTTATCAACAAGCTCAATCGTTTTCTTTTGAGACCGCCTGTCTATATCATTACCGCAAAGCATGCTGTCAATTCCCGCCGTATCAATCAACTCAACACTCATCGGGCCTATCGAACAATCGCAGCTTATCCAGTCTCTGGTCGTACCTTTGACATCTGTAACAATTGCAGCATCTTTTCCACTGAAACAATTAAACAACGTACTCTTGCCACTGTTCGGCAGACCGGCAAGAACAACACGCTGCTTTTCAAAAAGGTACCGTGCTTTATCTGAATCAGAAAGTATATTTGCGCATTCAATGTGAAATGCTACAACATCTATCTCTTCAGACGCAAGCCATCTTTGGGCAAAAGCCCTCAAACCATCTTTTGTCTGATTTGACATCAACTCAAAGGCTTCGCAACTCAAAGGTTGAATAAACGCAAGTTTAGCTTCAGCAGAAATGATATCAGAAGGGAAACGCTGCGCAAGGTCTCTTGCGGCATATTCGTCCAGCGGAAGTGTTTTTGCTCCAAAACCGGATGCCGCTGTCATTATCTTCTCAACTATTATCGGATTGCCGTGACAGTTTATAACATAACGCTGATTCTGTTCACGTGCGATAAGAGTTTCATCAATCAATCCATTTTCATCATAAATGCTGTAAAGTTTATAACAACCTCGATTTATCCGAAAATCTTCTTTATTTGTCAAACTTCTGCATATTTCAGACGCGGCAGGGCCATCAACTGCAATTGCTGATATAGCCGAACTGGTCTTTCCCGTGATAACTGCCGCGATCGTTTCCATATTTTAACCTTTAAGATACTTCAAGTTTGTCAAGATAGAACTTATATGAAAGCACAATTCCCTTTATAACGAGCTCATCAACCCAATTATCAACGAAAGTACAATCCTTCTTTAGAATAGAAGCTCCCGCTCCCGTTACAATCATCTGAGGCCACTGGCCTATTTGCTCGGCATAATTGCGGCTTATTGTTTCAAGAAGTCCTACCGCTGAATAATAAATGCCGTTATTTATAGCTTCCTGAGTACTTGTGCCTACAGGATTAAGAGGTGTAACAATGTTAACCTTAGGCAGCTGAGCCGTATTTTCATTGAGAGCCTTTGAACTGAGCTCAAAACCGGGAGCAATGATACCACCCATAAAATCACCATCACTGTCGACCAGATCAACTGTTATAGCTGTTCCGATATCGGCAACTATTACGGCCGACTCCACAACAAAATAAGCCGCTGCCGCCGCAACAATCCTGTCAACACCTACATTTGCCGGATACTGAACACATAGTTTTATCGGCAAAGGAATATCCTTTTCGATACCGATTTCAAGTGCTTTCTCATCAAGCTCTGTTTTACAAACATCTTTAAGAAGCTCAGACCATTCGGGTTTGACACTGCAAAAAACTATTACACCGTCTTTGCGGCCTTCAGTTGATCGCTCAGATACAGGCAGCTTGTCCCAAAGTCCGCAAAGAACTTCAGTAAGCTTCTGGCGATTACCATCTTCGATTATCTCTGTCGGGCTCTTTTCACCCTCAAGAAACAAACTTATCTTTATACTGCTATTTCCTATGTCAACAGCTATTATATTCATCGAATTTCCCAATATTAAAAAGAATGCATATTTCTGCCGTTTCAGAAAACGGCGCAAGTGTTTTAATTGTAGTCATTAAACATTAATTTGCAATATGTTATTTGGCTCCACCTCTGCCGCGGTAGAAAGACTGCTACGCTAAGAACCTTAAAGCCATTATTGACAGTATCTTACAATCGCAAATATCCATAAAGCATTAAAAATAACAACATCTTATAAAATGGGCATAAAATAAGATTTTAATCAAAAAAATAAATTCAATGCAATATACAAAACAATATCCTCGTCTGTAATTGTGAAGATCAAATTAAAACTTATAACAAACACTATTTCATAAGGAGTTTTATCATGAGAACACAAACACTATTAGCAACACTACTTATCACAGCGGCAATATGTTTTGCCGAGCCCAGATTCAACTGGGATGAAGTAAGCGGCCCCCATCAGAGAGAAAGAGGGTTTGCACCAACATGCAGCAGACAGTTCGGCAGAGAGTGCCAGCAGCCGCAACAAAGAGGATTTCAAGCTCGTCCTCAATTCAGAGGCTGGCAGCAGTTCAGGGGCTATGGTCCTCAGGCGACTCAGGGACAAAGACAATTCTCCCAGCCTAATTTCCAAGGTCATCAAGGCATGAGAAGGGGCCAATGGTTCCAAGGGCACACTAAGGGCTTTGGCTACGGCAACTTACCACAGAGAAGAGATGCCTTCACTCCAAGATGGCAGCATCAGGGTCAATTTGAAGGCCGTGGATTCGGTCAAGACAGAAGACCGTACGCTCAAGGCAGACATATGGGTTCTCCATACGGCGGAAAAGGACAGTTTCAGCAAAGAGGCTTTGGGCAAGGTTTTGAAAGCCGCAAATTCGCTTATCCTGATAGCAACCGCTTCGACTTTGACAAATCAAATCGCTTT
Organism: Sedimentisphaeraceae bacterium JB056; assembly: GCA_044440125.1. Lineage (GTDB taxonomy): Bacteria > Planctomycetota > Phycisphaerae > Sedimentisphaerales > Sedimentisphaeraceae > JBITAJ01. Next base: position 74,497 of record JBITAJ010000009.1, read on the forward strand.
AGAGACCAGAAGCCAAGGTTCGAATGCGATGGCAAAGAAGGAAAATGCTACAGAGAACGCGGAGAAGAAACAAGAGGTTTCGGTAAGGAGCAATACGAAAGAAAACCGCAATTCAGGGAAGGTAGAGAAGGACAATGTACAGAAGAAGGTCCTAAAGCATACAAACATCATCAAGGAAAAGGCTTCTGTCAAGAGAAAGAAGGAGCTTGCGATATAGCCAAAGATAAGAGACAGCAAATGCACCACCGCCAAAGCCGTGAAGGTGGAGAGAAACCAGAAGGACAAGGCAGTGAACTAAGAGAACTGAAGCTGAAACTCCGCGATGCCGTCATGGATAAGGACTATCAAAGAGCTGAAAGAATACTCAACAGGCTCAAAGACATCGACAAATAACAAACAATATACATTCTTAATAAAAAGGCCGGCATATCCCCAACAGGTATAGACCGGCCTTTTTCATTTATATTTCCATCAGAAAAACAACTACTGTTATCATAAGCACCGAGTAACATAAATCGATGCCGCAATTTTACTTAATATTACCGTTTGCATACCCGTAATGCCATTTTCCGCTTGCATTTCACACTGTTTTGGTTAAATTGTTGATTTCGCATCGACTTTACAGGGTTTCAGATGCACTTTTTTAACCGCTAACGCGGATGATTAAATCTTAAAATTGATATAAGGTATTAAAATGGCAAAACTTGCAAAACTTGATGATATTGTGTCGCTTTGTAAAAGGCGTGGATTTATATTTCAGTCAAGCGAAATTTACGGCGGTCTGGCAAGCTGTTATGATTACGGTCCACTGGGGAGCGAACTCAAACGAAACGTACGTAACGCATGGTGGAAAAGCACCGTTCAGATGCGTGATAACGTCGTAGGCGTTGACTGCAGCATCCTTATGCACCCAATGGTGTGGAAGGCCAGCGGTCATGCAGACAAATTCGCTGACCTTATAACCGAATGCAAGAAATGTCATGCACGTACCCGCGTCGACCATCTCCTCAATACAGACGGCAAGAGTGCGGAAGAGCTTGGAACAGATATCAACGATACAAGCGATAAAGTATGCCCCAAATGTACCAAAGTGGGTAATTTCACTGAGCCTATGCCTTTCAAGCTCATGTTTGAAACTCAGATGGGTGCCAACGCTGATGATACAATGACCTTATTCATGCGTCCCGAGACAGCTCAGGGCATATTCGCCAACTTCCGCAACGTACTCGACAGTACACGCGTAAAAGTACCTTTCGGTATCGCCCAGATCGGAAAGAGCTTCCGTAATGAGGTAACAACCAAAGCATTTATCTTCCGTACACGCGAGTTCGAGCAAGCTGAGCTGGAATTCTTCTGCGAGCCTGGAACAGACGAACAGTGGTACGAATTCTGGAAAGAGCAACGCTTCAACTGGTATATTGAACACGGCATAAAGAAAGAAAACCTTCGTATGCGAGACCACGCATCAGATGAACTGGCACACTACGCCAAAGCATGTGTTGATGTTGAGTATAAATTCCCGTTCGGTCAAGGTGACTGGCAGGAGCTTGAAGGTGTCGCAAATCGTACAGACTACGATCTTCGCCAGCATCAGAGAGGTATGCGAAGCGTAAACTCATACATTGAGAACGGTTATGATGTTACTAAAGCAGAGCTCAAAGAGGAGACAGAAGACTACTTCAAGGGTCCGCTGTCATTCTTTGATGAGCAGGCTAAAAAACGCTACGTACCATATGTAATTGAGCCAAGCGCCGGTATTGACAGAAGTACGCTTGCATTCCTCGTTGACGCTTACGATGAGGAAGAAGTAAACGGCGAGACAAGAAACCTGCTGCGTTTCCATCCGGAAATAGCTCCTATTAAAGCGGCAATCTTCCCACTTGTCAAGAAAGACGGCATGCCGGATATAGCACACGGCATATGCGATAATCTACGCAAACACTTCAATGTATTCTACGATGAAAAAGGCGCTATCGGTCGTCGCTACAGAAGACAGGACGAAGCGGGCACGCCATTCTGCATCACTGTTGACGGCCAGGTCAAAGAAGACAATACTGTGACCGTTCGCCACCGCGATACAATGGAGCAGGAAAGAATAAATGTAGACAATCTCCTGAACTATCTACGCGACAAGATGGACAACTGGGGTAAATAAGAAAACATATATAGGGGTGGAATAAAATTCTACCCCTATTTTAATTATACCCTGCCAAAACGATTGACACCTCTTGCCCGGCATCTTTTCATTATTATCAATTTGAATTAAACGAAAGCAGAGTTAATAATGAGCGAATACAAAAGCCTCTTACGTAAACTTATTTTAAGTTTTTTTATCACATCGGCCCCCTTCTTCACAAATGCTTTATCCGCAAATGACAGAGTTGTTGATACAACACTCAGTGATGAAGAGTTCTTCAGTAAACTCGACCTCAGCAATGATAAGCTCTCAGAGGTTCGTAAAGCAGTTGAAGCACAGGACAATGATGCCGCGATAAAAGCACTGGCAGATTATTTCCGCAATCGTCCGCTTAAAGGACACTGGTGGAACAAAAGCTTCGAACCGCTCGATCAAGATACAGGCCAGCAAAGCTTCGACAATACATTCATGAAGTTGTACGAAAAAAGCTCACCTTATGACCAAAAGAAATGGAACGATGACGGCAGCTATAACTGGCTCAATTCCGGCGGCAGAGAACAGCGAATGTACTTTTTCTCAAACCTCGGCATTGCCTGGCGGCATAGCAAGGATCAAAGGGTAGTTGATGTATTCACTAATCTCTGCAATTCATGGATTGCCCAATTCCCCCAAGATAAAAAAGCCAACCCCGGCTGGACAACTCTGAGCATGGGGATACGTCTTCGATCAGGCTGGGGAGATTCCTTTGCGGCGTTCTCAAAATCTCCGCAGTGGAACGATGAGGATATGTTCGTGTTTATAAAGTCTTTCTATGAACAGGCACACCACCTGCGGGAAAATCATTCCGCTACATCGAACTGGCTTACGTTTGAGCTTGCCGGTCTATATAGTGCGGGAATTCTGTTTCCTGAATTCAAAGAGGCTGCCGACTGGCGAAATCATTGCATTGAAATCGCTGTTGACGACATAGAACGCGGCTGGCTGCCTGATGGCGTAAGCATAGAGCTATCGTTAGGTTACGGACAATTTTTCAGCAATTTCCTGCATATTGCTGATATGGCCGATGAGACAGGACATGCCGATGAGAAAACAGCACGACTCTCACAAGACTGCGAAAGATTATTCACCCCCTACCTTCAGATAATGTCTCCCAACAGGTATACTCCCGCAATAAATGATAATCATGCGGTAAATGTGCCAAAGTTTCTCGATCAGGCCGCCAAAAGATATACGGACAGAAAAGATTTTCTGTGGGCCTCTACCAATGGTAAAGAAGGTGATGCCCCGAAATATCTCAGCGTTGCATTCCCTTATGCAGGATTACTGGGAATTCGCTCGGGATGGGAAAAAAATGACAACTTTCTCTGCTTCGTTGCAGGTCCGGTAGGCTACAGACACGCCCATCAAGACAAGCTGAGCATACTATTGAACGCCTATGGCCGTGATATAATATTTGATCCGGGAGCCAACGCCTACAGCGGCGGAAATAAGAATGAACTATACCAGCAATATTCATACGATACTTTTTCCCACTCCACTGCATTAGTCGACAATCGTCCGCAAAGAAGAAAATGGTACAACAACCCGCATCCCGATTCAATGCCATACGAAGAAGTACCGGAATTCCAGTACCAGATCAGCAATGACCGAGTATGGGCAAGAAGCTTCTACGATGAGCATTACGGGAAAGCCGGCTCAGTCGGAAATGATGCCTATCCATACAAAGATGGAGGTAATTTCAAGCAAGACTGGACAAAACCGGCTACACATGAAAGGCAGATATTCTATATTTCGCCAGATGTATTCATTGTACAGGATATTTTTGTGCCGACAGACGATACAGAACACAGCTATGATGTTCGCTGGCAAATCGATTCTGTCAAAACTCAGCTGGAAAACAATATATTCTCCACAACCGACCCCAAGCTGCCTAATCTTGCGATAGCTGCCGTCAACACTGACGGTCTGGAAACTGCGACAGTAACAGCTCAAAGTTCACCGGAAGTAATGGGCTGGAAAGTGATAGACGCCGACAAACCAGAGCCTGCAACAACACTTCGTCACATTAAGAAAGGTAAGGGAACACAAGAGTTCCTTACTCTCCTGCTTCCACTGAAGCCAGAGCAGGCCTGCCCCAAGATAGATTCACGTCAAGTCGGAGACAGAGTAATATTAAGATTTGACAGCGGCAGAATAATAACAATAGCACCGGCAGCAGGAAGAAATTCCCGACTTAGAGCTATATCAAAAAATTAAGGCGTATAAATAAAGCAAAAAATGGAATTCTTTTGACTTTCCCGTGATTTTTGCTATATAATAGCCGTTTCCCTTAACGGGCGCAAGATTATTGCGCATATCATAAAGAAGAATAACTATATTTTAATAAAGAGGTTTAATACATGGCAGGTCATTCACATTGGGCCGGAATTAAACATAAAAAGGCTGCTAACGATGCCAAAAGAGGTAAACTCTGGAGCAAAATAGCAAGACTTATCATTGTAGCGGCAAAAGCAGGCGGCGGCGATCCGGCACAGAATCTTTCCCTGCGTTATGCAATCGATAAAGGTAAAGCGGCAAATATGCCGAAAGATACCATCGAAAAGGCAATAAAGAAAGGTACCGGCGAGCTTGGCGGCGCAAGCTACGAAGAAGTGCTTTACGAAGGTTATGCCCCCGGCGGCGTAGCGATAATGGTTGATGCCCTTACAGACAACCGCAACAGAACCGCACCTGAAATTCGAAAGATCTTCGAGAAAAAAGGCGGTTCGATGGGTACAAGCGGCTGCGTGAACTATATGTTCAGCAAAAAAGGTGTGATAATCGTCAGTGCTGAAAAAGCTGATGAAGAAGAGCTGATGGAACTTGCTCTTGGCGCTGGTGCCGATGACATGGTCACCGAAGACGATATCTTTGAAATAAGCTGCAGCCCTGAAGCGTATACAGAGCTCAAAAATGCGATTGATGAAGCCGGTGTTGAGGTCGAATCAGCGGAGCTTTCAATGATGCCTCAAAATACCATTTCTGTTGATGATGCCGATGCGGCAAGAAAAATCCTTGATATGATCGACATGTTCGAGGATCAGGACGATGTGCAGAATGTTTACTCAAACTTCGACATCCCCGACGAGATAATGGAAAAACTCGATAGATAACGGCATTTTTCTGAAAAATCAAAGCGAGGCAGCCTGAAACTGCTTCGCTTTTTTAGTTTAAACATTATTTAAAGACAAATCACACCACTTGATGCCGTATCAAGGCTGAAAACTCATAAAAGCATTGCTGTTATCCAAAAAAATATTGACCACAGCGTCGAATAATTGATAATATCTATATGGACAAGACAATTAACGACAATATCGATATAGAAAAGATCAAACGAGCCGTGAGGGATATACTTGAAGCGGTTGGTGAAGATCCCGATCGCGAAGGACTTCAGGAAACACCTGACCGCGTAGCAAGGATGTACAAAGAGCTCTTCAGGGGTTTGAAAGATGATCCAAGCGAACATACGAAGAAGATATTCCACGAAAACTATAATGAAATAGTAATACTTCGTGACATATCCTTCTCAAGCACCTGCGAACACCATCTTATGCCTTTCACGGGAGTTGCTCACATAGCCTATCTGCCCGATACCGCGATAATAGGCCTCAGCAAGCTTGCTCGAATCCTCGATTCTTTCGCCCGTCGTCCACAGGTACAGGAACGGCTTACCAACCAGGTAGCTGATTTCCTGATGAAAAACCTCAACCCCAAGGCAGTGGCCGTAGTGATTGAGGCCACGCACACTTGCATGACCGTACGCGGGGCAATGAAGCCGGGTTCTACAATGGTAACATCTGCTCTTAGAGGCTATTTCATCAAGGATCAACGGGCAAGATCGGAAGTATTAAGCCTGATACGCGGAAATTAAAATGCACAGACTTACTCGTGAGATACGATTTACAATCAGCCCGTTCTCGGCGATGAGTCAGGGAAGCAATTCATACTGCTCAAAACCTGACTGTGAAGGAATGGGGCTTTTTTTCAGCATTTGGGTAGAGCTTGGCGGCAAGATAGATGCCGATACCGGATTCGTTGTCAACCTCGCCGATATCGATAAGGTGTTTCGCAAGAATGCTGTAAAAATCTTTGATAAAGCAGTCAAAGAAGCTGCCGGAAATAAAACAGACCTTACTGTCAAAGAACTTATAAACTGTCTGTATAAATGCAGAGATGCTATTACAGGCAAATTTTTACCGGCAAAAATTCTGTCACTGACAATTAATATTAATCCTTACAGAATAGTGAAGATATTCACGGAGAATGAGAACGTGATACATTATAGTGAGAAATTTGAATTTGCGGCAATGCATAAGCTCTGGAACGATAGTTTCAGTGAGAATGAGAATTACGCTAAATTCGGTAAATGCGCCAACCCTAAGGGACACGGCCACAACTATATCGTTGAGGTAACCGTTGAAATGCCGGTCGGGTCCGATTTCAAATATGGAAAATTCCAGGAAATCGTAGACCGCAACCTGATTGAACTGCTCGACCATAAAAACCTCAATGAAGACGTAGAACACTTCAAAGACAAAAACCCAACAGTAGAAAACATAACGACTTATGGATGGGGATGCCTTAAGGATAAATTCGACGGCGCCAAACTCAGCCAGATAACCATCTGGGAAAACGACAGAGCCTACTGCACTTATAGGCAATAGTGAATAGGCACAAGGCATTAGTCAGCCGTATTTCCTCCGAACCACGAACCGCGAACTAAAAACTTATAGCAGAAAAATGAAAAAAATACTAATAACAGGAGGAGCCGGCTTTATCGGCTCACACTTGTCTGAAATTATGCTTGCCGAAAAAGCTCAGGTAACCGTACTTGATGATTTGAGCACCGGTTCACTCAGCAATATTGCCCATCTCACCGCTGACAATAATTTCACGTTCATTGAAGACCGCGTCCAGAATACAGAATTATTAGACGAATTGGTCAAAAACTGCGACTATATTTATCATCTTGCCGCAGCGGTTGGGGTCAAGCTCATCGTCGAACAGCCGATACGCACTATCAAGACTAATATCTACGGTACAGAGGCCGTTCTTGAGGCTGCCGCGAAATACAATAAAAAGCTTCTTATCGCATCAACAAGCGAGGTTTACGGCAAAAGCGATTCCGTGCCGTTCAGCGAAGACGATGATGTAATCTACGGAAGCACAAAATATTCCCGATGGTCATACGCATGCAGCAAGGCTATTGATGAGTTTTTGGCACTGGCGTTTTACCAGCAATATGGTCTTGAAGTCCTTGTAACACGCTTTTTCAATACCGTCGGGCCAAGGCAAACCGGCCAATACGGCATGGTTGTGCCGAGATTCGTGCGTGCCGCCCTTGCAAATCAGCCTATAACGGTTTACGGAAGCGGAAAACAAACACGATGCTTCAGCTATGTAGGCGATGTGGTCAAGGGAGCAAAAGAACTGATGGAGTGCGGCCGGGCTTTCGGACAGGTGTTCAACCTTGGCTGCAACGAAGAAATATCGATTGAAGGATTGGCCGCAAAAATAATCCAGCTTTGCCAAAGTGAAAGCAAGGTATCCTATATGGATTACAAGCAGGCATACGGCAGGGAATTTGACGATATGATGCGAAGGGTACCCTCATTGGAAAAAGCAACCAAAACCATCGGCTATAAACCCCAATTTTCACTCGAAGACACACTTAAAGCCGTAATTGAATATGAAAAAAGTGTTAAAAGTGCAAAGAGTTGAAAAGTGTGAAAAGACAGAGAATATGGCTTACACCAATACTGAAATTCTCTGATTACGAAAGCCTGATAGCCGAAAACCATTGCGTCCATTGCGACCTTTGCGTCTATAGCGTTAAAGAAAATCCGGCCGAAGAAATATTCTAACGCAGACGACGCTAATCGACGCTAAAGACGCTATTTTTCATTTATCAGTTAACAATTATCAATTATCGGTTTTCGCCGTAAGTATATCTTAACATTAACTTTAACTGTATTTTTATGCTAATGCCAAGCCACTAATGCCTTGTGCCTATTATGATTGACTTGTGGTTGCCGATTATTTGATAATTTTAAACCTTTGCGTCTATTGCGACCCTTGCGACTATAGCGTTAAAAAAAGACTGGCGGAGGTAATTAACGCAGACGACGCAAATCGACGCTAAAGCCGCTATTTTCTATATTAATTTCAAACTTGCGTCTATTGCGACATTTGCGACTATAGCGTTAAAAAGAATCCGGCGGAAGGAATATTTTAACGCAGACGACGCAAATTGACGCTAAAGCCGCTATTTTCTAT
>JBITAJ010000010.1:0-32281 GCA_044440125.1 Sedimentisphaeraceae bacterium JB056
GAAGAACGTGGTATTATGACAGGGATTCTGATTTCGACCTTGTGAGTGTTACCAAGCCGATAACCGGAACATCTGGAAACATCACCAATACGTATACCTATGATGATGATCATAACCTGCTTACCATGACAGACGGAGCTGGCCAGACGTGGCAGAACAATATTTATACCGATGGCCGCATCTCTGCACAGGCCTACGGCACGGGGTATTTCAATAATACATATTATTTCCGTCAGGATGACCCGAATATCGTTGATCATGTCTATACTACAGATAGAAACGGCAATGCTCAGAGTATTTATCTCACAAAGACCGGACTGATAAGGCAAAAAGTCGTAGACCTTGGCGGCGGTGAATATGCCACTACAGAGTATACATATGATTTTGATGCGACCGGCGCAGAGGAGCTTGAAAGCGAGTGCCTGGTTACTGAAATAGAGATGCCTGCCGGTGATATATATGAGTTTGATTATGATAGCTGGGGCAATCTGACGAGTCGGACTCATAAGACGAGTGAGACGGATGGGAGGATAACCACTTCGTATACTTATACGAATGATATTTACAGCTTACCTACAAGCGTTACTGACGGGCAGGGCAATACTACAAGTTTTACGTATGATACTAACTACAATCTGACTAAGATTACTCTGTCGCAGATAGATGTTAGCGATCCTAATAACCCGGGTACTCTGCAAACGATAAATCCTGAATATGAGTTTACGTATAATACATACGGACAGGTTGAAAATGTCTATCTGCCTGATGAAACGAAGATTCATTACGATTATGATAATGACGGGTTTGTAACAAGCGTTATCTATGATTACGGCACATCAGAGAATAACCAGAATATAACATACAGCTTTACATATGACAGCCGGGGTAATATTGCAAGTGTAACCGATCCTGATAATATTGTAACCGGCTATGACTATGACAATATAAACAGGCTCATCGAGATATCCGATGCCTTGAACTCAAAAACAAAATTTACTTATAATGATGCTTCGCTTGTTGAGGGTGTTTATCGTCAGCTTGGAGCAAGCTTCAACGAAAATACCGCGATAAATTTATCTTTTACGTATAACAGCGTCGATAAGCTTACGAGTATTACGGACTCGCTTGGCAGGGTAACACAGTTTACGCTTGATAATAATGATAATATCGAAGAGGCGGCAGACCCGCAAGGCTGCGTTAGCGGATATTCAACGGTTTACAGTTATAATGCATTCGATCAGGTAACAAGCGTTACTAAGCCGGAGGATTATAATACTGCTACGGGCAATCAGAATGTTACGAGTATTGATTATACTGTTGACGGCTTGACTGAGACAGTTACCGATGCCGCGGGCGAAGAGACTAACTATTATTATGATGGGTATCGCAGGCTTACAAAAGTAGAATATCCAGACCTTAGCACAGAAGAATATACCTATGACGATAATGGGAGCGTCTTAAGCGAGACAAAACGTGACGGCTCTGCAATCTATTATAATTATGATTCGCTGGGCAGGCTTATTGACAAGGCAGTTGACCCAGCCAGCGGCGAAGATCTGATTGGCACTACTAACGGTCTGCTTGATGGGTATATGACTACCGGCACATGGACTGCGGTAACTGACAGCACGTGCATCGGCGGCAGGTACGCGATGACAAGCGACCCGAATGCCACCTATACGCTCTTTGGAAATGAGGCGGGCAGGTTTGCTGTGCTTGTAAGATATCCATCGTTTGGAGCTTCAAGCAACAGTGAGACGAAGGTTCTCTTCGGTAATCGGCTTGAGCCTGAAGCTGAGTTCGTTCTTGACCAGAGCACCGGCGGCGACAGCTGGGTTTATGTTGGTATAGGTGAGTTTGGAGAGTTGCCGCAAGTTACCGTCTACAGCAACGGCAGCAGTGATATCACGGCGATTGATGCTGTGAAGTTTGTGCCGGTAAAATCGTTCGAATATGATATTATGGGGAGGATAACAGGCATAAGGCATCAGGCACAAGGCACAAGCCAATCAACTTACAGCAATACGTTCACTTATGACAGAGCAGGCAGGCTTGCAGAAGTAAAAGATGGATATGGCAGACGGATTAAATACGAATATTATCCTTCTGGCAAGCGAAGCAAGATGACCTGGCCGGATGGGTTTTACGTTCTTTATTATTACAATAACGTGGGTGATTTGTGGAAGATTGTTGACATGGATTCTCATGTGCTGGTGGAATATTCTTATGATATGGTGGGCAGGATTACGGATATTGCTAAGCCGCGATTGTCGAGTGTTTACGATTATGAGGACGTGTCTACTACGATTGATGATGACAGAGGTGTTTATCTTGACGGCGTCAGCAACACGATTGATTCTGTAACGACAATCGATTACGGCTACAGCCGTGACCTTGCGGGCAATATCACGACTAAGGTGAGCGAAGGGACAGCGATTGATTATTTGTACGACAAAAATTACTCTCTTACCGGCGTTGATTTTGAGAGCGGGGATGATGTCAGTTATAATTACGACAATCTATTAAACAGGACGAGTGTAGTTGTTGGTGCGGCTACTGAAAGCTATACGCAAAATCTGCTTGGGCTTAGCCAGTATTCCGTTGTCGGCAGTGATAATCTGACTTATGATGATAATGGTAACTTGACGCAATACGGCACTTGGAACTATCTTTACGATAGCGAAAATCAGATGATTGCCAATTATAACCTCACCGGCGACCCTAATGAGGTCTCGGTCAGTCTTTATTCTTATGATGGTTTCGGGCGGCGTATTGCTTCTGCTTCCGCTACGGGAGTTGACAGCGAAGAGAGTCAGCTTTCAGCGACTTATCTTTATGATGGGTTTCAGGTCATCGGTGAGTATGACGGCGAAGGTAATTTGGTTAGACGGTTTGTCTATGGCGGCGGGATTGATGAAGTCGTTGCGATGTATACCGTTCCGGCGGCGGAATATTACGATTTCGAGGATTTTGCGCAGATGGCTACAAGCTGGCTTTGTGAATCCACAGACCCCGATTACATTGCCGCGGCGGACTTGAACAATAACGGTGTGATAGATGCGAATGATTTGAATAATTTTGCTGAGAATCGCTATCTCACGAGAAAGAACAATACATACTATACGAGCTTTTATTCCTATGTTTATGATGGTCAGGGCAATGTTACGGCTTTGCTGAACGCAGACCCGAATTATCCGGCAATCGCAGAACGCTACTATTATGATGAATTTGGAGCAGTAAGCATCTACGACCCGAACAACACGCAACTGACATGCTCTGCAATTGGCAATTCATACATGTTTACGGGACGTAGATATGATTCTGAATCAGGCCTGTATTATTATCGCTATAGGATGTACTCTCCGCAACTTGGCAGGTTTATGCAAACCGACCCTATAGGTTATTACGACAGTATGAATCTTTATCAATACTGCATAAACAATCCGATTAATTATATTGATCCGTGGGGATTGTATACTCAAGAGGAAAAAGATAGATTTGTAAAACCCGTTTTAACAGAACAGGATTTAGCTGATGCGGCAGATATGTATTATAGGCAGAGGTTGTCACAAGGCGGAGAACTGGATAGTTGGATAATTGCTGATACGCCATTCCATGAAATAAATCAGAGATATTCTTATAATGGTAAGAAATACGATAACTCTTCTGTGAATTATATTGCTATTGGTATGAAAGCTGCCAAAACAGGCATGTCGAAATTTTTAATGAATAGATTAATAAAATACTGGAAAAATGATCGATATTTACATGATCCTTGTGAAGGTGATTATTATTTCGCAAATTGGGGTTACGATTATTATAATTCAACATACCGGCCACCAGTTCCACGTTCTCCTGCTTGGCCAATCAATCCAGGAATACCAGTGGGATGGTAAACTAAAATTATTGTAGATGAGGTTGTTAATATGAAGAATAAATTATCAATAGGAAGCAAGTTAGGTTTAGTCAGTGGGTTGTTTTTGTTGTTTTCTGGTATGTTTTTGAGTAAATATATACCTGAGGAGATTATAAACGAATCTGCCACCTTAACACAAACAGATATAACTTACAAACTTTCTATGATTTGCATGTTATATGATTTTATTTGTGGTTTTGCAATAGCGTTTTTTGTAATAGTGGGGTTTGTTTGTATCTTGAAAAAAACAACACCAATTATTGTTACAATGTATGTTTTAGTCATCGCAATTCTATCGTTTGCTTTTATATACTTTCCGAAAACAGAAAAACCATGGTATCGGTATCAGTTTACAGGGTTTATTGAGGGCGTTAAGCAAAATATAGACCAGAAAGAATTTCGAGAGTGGTCGGAAAATGTTACAGGTGATGTTAAAGATGGTGGAAACAAGATGTTCGGTAGAGGAGAGTTATCTTTTTTGTCAAAAAATGAGGAATTTGAATGTGAGACATATGTGAATAAATATAAAAATGATAGGTATGAGATTAAAATGCACTGGGGTGGCCCTATGGGACATTATGGATTATATGTGACCAATGATTTGGAAAAGCTTAATTATATGAAAAGCAATAATGATGTTGTGGAAGTTTATGAAAATATCTGGGCATGGACTGAAAATAAATGAACATTTTCAGCTATGCCAGCGCGGGCAGATCTGTATGGCCCGATGGCTTCTATGTTACTTATGGATACGATGCTTGCGGCAGGCTCAATGCTGTTTACAATAGCAACAGCAGCGTGCTTTGGTCTTGCAGCTATGATTCCGCCGGCCGCCGTACTCAAACAACCGGTGTTTACGGCTTAACGACTGATTACGATTATGAAGATGTGTCGAGTACCCTTGAAGATGAACGGGGAATTTATCTTGATGGGTTGAGTAATACGCTGGGTAGTTTGTCGCTGGATTTTACTTATAGCCGTGATTTAGCCGGTAATATTACCACCGAGACAAGCGGCGGCGTGGATATAAGCTATCTCTACGATAAGAATTATTCGTTGACTTCGGTTGATTACGAAACGGGCGATGATATTACCTTCGATTATGATAATCTCCTTAACAGGATGAGCGTTGTAGAGGGAACATCAACCACGAATTACACGAAATACACTAACGGCTTGAATCAGTATTCGGCTGTGGGGACGGCGAGCCTTGAGTATGATGACAACGGCAACCTGACGCAGCACGGCACGTGGCATTATCTCTACAATAGTGAGAATCAGATGATTGCCACATATAATCTCACCGGCGACCCGAATGAAGTTGTTGTCAGTCTTTACGGTTATGATGAATTAGGCAGAAGGACAAACAAGGCATCAGCGGTTGGCGTTGAATCAACAACCGGCTCCGTTGCAGAGAGCTATCTCTATGACGGCTTCCAGGTTATTGGCGAGTATAATACTGATGGCTTGCATATCAAACGCAGATTTATTTATGCTTCCGGCATTGATGAGCCTGTTTTGATGGTGGTAGAACCGCAGCACGAAGGCTGGTATGGCTTGGCAGAATTCAGCAGTATTGCTGATCATTGGCTTTGCGAAGATGGGGACGCGTGTTTTGATGAAGCGTTTGACTTTAATGCTAATGATATTATAGACGCAAGCGACCTCACTATGTTCGTCGCAGACTACTACCTTGACGATAGACCACTGCTTGGGAAAAGTGAATATTATGGCTATGTGTTTGACGGAGCAAACAACGTGGTTGCCATGACATTCAAAAACGATCCGAACGAAACAGGCAATCCGAATGAAACACCATATTTTATTGAGACATACACTTACGATCTATTCGGCGCCGTGACAATCTACGATCCTAATGGCATATCTTTAACAGATTCAGCAATCGGTAATCCATATATGTTTACGGGTAGACGCTACGATAACGAAAGCAGATTATATTATTATCGCTATCGCATGTATTCGCCGCAGCTCGGTCGCTTCATGCAAACAGATCCGATAGGTTATTATGACAGTATTAATCTATATCAGTATTGCGGAAACAATCCGATTAATTGGATAGACCCGTGGGGATTGTGGATGTTTACTTTTGGTGGTAGTGTAACTAAAGGTGAAGGTATTGGTCATACTGGAGGCTCTGGTTTTTATCTCGGTTGGTCAAGGTCAAAGGGCTGGTTCTGGGGTACTTATCAGATGTATGGTAATGGCATAACTGCTGGTGCAGGAGTGTCTGTGACTATTGATGTAGGCTTTTCAAAAAATGCTAAAAAAGGTAGTGATATTTCGGGGCATGCTGTTGAAGTTGGTGGTTCAGGAGGAGTTAGCTTAGGAGGAGGAGGTACAGCAACCGTTGGCTCGAATGGCGGAGCTACTATTTATACGGGCTCTGTTGGATTCGTTGGTGGTGGTGAAAGTCACGTTTATAATACAGTTACAATAATTCAAGAAAATGGGGGTTGGTAATATGCTAATTCAAGTTTCTGTTACTATTCTGGTTATAATTTTTGTTTTAGTAGTTGCTACAATTATTTATCATCAATTTATGTTATTTCTGTTTAAACAGGAGATAAAGAAAACTGATCCAGATATGCATCCGATAGTTAAATTGGGGCATTCTATTTATATTGGCACTGGTGATGCTTTGGATGAAATGGGGGTTTTTGAGAGAATAAAAACTTTTAACAAAGAGCTGAAGTCGTCTTTTCCTACAGGTATATGTGAGCTTGATAATTGTTATGATAGACTTAAAAAAGCGGAAAAGATAATGGTGATAACATTCATAGCCTTGCTTTGTTACTTGCCTGTTTTTGTAATTGTGGCAATTTTGACGTCGAAATAATGATAGATACATTAAAATATTTTTGGCAAATAGGTTTCGGTTTGATGTTGTTTTTCTTTTTCCTAAGGAAAATCATCATAGCCAGACATGGTTATAAATTTTTCCCATTCGCTACGCTTTTCTACGACTGGGGTTCAATGAATAAGATTATTGCAGATAGTGGTAAAAAGCTTAAAATATGGTTGATAATGATTAATTGGAGCATTCTGTTTTTTCAAATCATGGCGAGTATCTTGTTGCTATGGTATTTGTTTGCAAATGATCTTTTATAGGAGATAAATATAAAATATTACGGCTACGTTTTTGACGGCACTAATAATGTCGTTGCAATGACCTATTGCAACGACCCCAACGAAACCGGCAATCCGAATGAACTGCCGTGCTTCGTGGAAACATATAAATATGACCCATTCGGTGCCGTAACAATCTACGACCCCAATGGCATATTTTTAACAGATTCAGCCATCGGCAACCCGTATATGTTTACCTGCAGACGCTACGACAGCGAAAGCGGATTATATTATTATCGCTATCGCATGTATTCGCCGCAACTTGGCCGCTTTATGCAAACCGGCCCTATAGGTTATTACGACAGTATGAATCTTTATCAATGCTGCATAAACAATCCAATTAATTATATTGATCCTTTGGGTTTGTACACACGTGAAGAAGTAGATAGGTTTAGAAAGCCGGTTCTAACAGAGCAGGATTTGGCTGATGCGGCAGATATGTATTATAGGCAGAGATTATCACAGAGCAGAGAACAGGATGGTTGGTTGAATGCTGATAGTCCATATCGCTATATAAAACAGAAATATTCTTATAATGGTAAGAAATATGATGACTCATCAGTAAATTATATAGCAATTGGAATGAAAGCTGCAAGAGATGGACGCACTCTTGGACAAATGTACCTATTCATGATTGGCTGGAAGTTATGCAAACCAGACCCGCACCTTCCTTGTTGGGGTGATTACTATTTTGCAAATTGGGGTTATGATTATTATTATGACAATTATTCAGATGGGAATGCACCTGTTACGCCAAGTATGCCACATATTCCTTATGTCCCATATTAAAGTAAAATTCATTAAAGAAAGATAAGAATATGAAATTTAAAATGACAAAAAAACTGAAAATTGATATTCTCCTATTGTCACTCGTTATTATAATTGGGGTAGCATTTTGTTCGTACAGTACTGAAGAAATTTACAATAAGGCATATTCTTTAGCTAACGGGTTTCATGTTCAATCGATTTCTGTGGCGGTAAATTTAGTGTATAAACTATTTTGCATTATCCTGCTCATAAGATATTTAATTATCTTTTGTTTATATCTGAATGCAAAAAAATGGAAATTATCTATTACATACTTTATTTTTCTGTTTGTGTCACTGTTAATGATTAGATATTTACCATTTCCGAAACCAATGGGACTATGTGAGTTTGAAGGATTTGTTGCAGGAGTCAAAGAAAATATTGATGAGCAACAGTTTCGTGAGTGGATAGATACAACATTGGCCGGTATTGAAGATGATGATGGTGGCGTGATGATTCAAATGAGTGAATTAGCATTTCTCTCAAAAAACGGCATAATGGAGTGCGATGGTACTGTGGATAAATATGACTCAAAATATTATGAAATCAGACTTATATGGGGAAATGTATTAGCTGGCCATTACGGTTTAATGATAACTAATGATCCCCAAAGGTTGAATTATGTTAAAGAAAATAGACGTGTTGTGGAAGTATACGAAGATATCTGGGCATGGACTGAGAATTAATAAAAGCAGCAATACATTAGATTGTCATGAAGAAGAAATTATCAATAGGTAACAAGTTGGGTTTAGTCAGTGGGGTGTTTTTGTTGTTTTCTGGTATGTTTTTGAGTAAATATATACCTGATAAGATTGTTAGCGAATCTGCTACTTTAACACAAACAGATATAACTTATAAGCTCTCTATGCTTTGTATGTTGTATGATTTTGTCTGTGGTTTTACAATAGCGATTTTCGTAATAGTGGGGCTTGTCTGTATCTTGAAGAAAACAACACCAATTATTATCACAATGTATGTTTTAGTTATCGCAATTCTATCGTTTCCTTTTATATACTTTCCGAAAACAGAAAAAACATGGTATCAGTATCAGTTTACAGGGTTTATTGAGGGTGTTAAGCAAAATATCGACCAGAAAGAATTATTTGTTGACCGATATTAGTCCATTATAAGCGAGGTATGTATGATAAATGATTGTTTCAAGGTGCGTTTTTGGCTAAAGAGGTATTGCTTTTTGGGAAATGAGCGTTTCCAACCGTATGTTTCGTTTTTTGCTTAACTGTTTGTTATAATAGGATTAAAAACGAAAGTTGCCGTATTTTTCGTGATTTTGGCGGATTTTACTAAACGTTAATTACGTTGACAGTTTTCATAAATCCTGATATTATAAAGCATAACACGTTTGAGTGCGTAGTTTTTAAGCATTATCTGTAATAATCTTGCCTTAGAAATCGTGATTGGATTTTAAGCTTATGCGGCAGACAAGACAAATAGAATTTGGTAAACGCAGCGGACTGAAGGTTTACCCGGTTAGCATGGGAGCTATGCGTTTCCCTGAGCCGGAGCAGGCTATACCTTTGATTCGCAAGGCCATCGATTCGGGTCTTGTCTATATTGACACATCCCGAGGCTATGGCGAGAGTGAAGTGGTGCTTGGTAAGGCTCTGAAAGACGGCTACCGCGAGAAAGTGATACTGTCCACTAAATGTTCGCCGTGGATAAAGAAGGTTGATGCTGATGATGAGCCTACGGCGGACTGTACTTATAAACGTATAATCGAATCGATGGAACGGCTTGATGTTGATTACCTCGATTTTTACCAGGTGTGGAACATCAACAGCCCTGAGGCGTATGAAAGCGTCGTCAGGAAGGGCGGTATGGTTGATGGAATAAGGCGTGCCATTGATGAGGGGCTCGTAGGACACACCGGGTTCACAACTCATGATTCGCCCGAAAATGTAAGCCGTTATATTGATGAGGCTGACTGGTGCGAGGCGATATTGTTCACTTACAATATCATGAACCCTACCTATAAGGAAGTAATAGCAAAAGCTCACGATAAGGGTATTGCTACAATTGTCATGAATCCTATAGGCGGCGGATTGTTTTCTGAAGATTCGAAGTTGCTTAGCGATGCTGTCAATAAGGCGGTTGGCAGTGATGATGTTATAGAGGTCGCCCACAGATACCTCAACAGCAATCCGAATGTTGATACCATAATATGTGGTATAAACAAGCCTGAGGATATTGAATCCACTATCGCAAACTACGAAAAGCCGCTTTTTACCGAAAAGCAGATGGCTGCGATTGAAGATCAGATGAAGACGATATCTCCGGAAGGTCAGAATTTCTGCACTTCCTGCAGATACTGCATGCCTTGCCATCAGGGTATCAATATACCGGCAATGATGGATGTTGTATATTACGATAAGATTATCGGCGCATCTAAAAAAGCGGCTGAAGCCTACGGTTGGCAGCGTAATCCCAACAATAAAGATCGTAGCGAGCTTGTTTCGAAATGCACCGGCTGCGGCGCTTGCGTGAAAAAATGTACTCAGAATCTTGATATCCCTGAACTTTTGGGGTATGTAAGCGATAAATTCGAAAAAGAAGATTAATTTTGTGAGGCTTGAGATGAAGCAGAAGACAGTGATGTGTTTTGGCGATTCAAATACATGGGGCTATCCTCCTGACGGCAGTGAACGATATGAAAGGTCTGTCAGATGGCCGGGAGTATTGCAAAGTGAGCTTGGTGAAGATTTTTATGTTATTGAAGAGGGGCTTTGCGGGCGCAATACCGTATGGGATGACCCTATCGAAGGACACAAAAACGGTCTCAAACAGCTTGTTCCGCTTCTTCATACTCACGCACCCCTTGACCTGATAGTAATAATGCTTGGCACCAACGATCTTAAGAATCGTTTCAGCGTTTCAGCTCTTGATATTGCCTGGAGCGTAGGGCGGCTTGTTGATACTGTTAAGAAGAGCCAGATTGCTTATACGGGTGATGTGCCGCAGGTTCTGGTTGTGTGCCCTCCACCACTGGCGGATATGAGCAAAAGTCCGTTCAAGGATATTCTCATTGGTGCAGAAGAAAAATCAAAACAGCTCTCAGAGACTTTCAAAGCTTATTGCTGCGAAAATGACATCGAAATGCTTGATGCTGGCAAGGTTGTTGTCACAAGTGATGTTGACGGTGTGCATTTAGACCCTGAAGAACACAAAAAACTCGGAACCGCTGTTGCTAAGAAGGTTCGCGAGATATTGCTATAAATCATTTCAATAATATGACTATTTGACTTAACTGTTTACATTTAGAAAGGGACTTATGTTTGGATTTCCACTTGTTGATCTTATTGCTATCATAGTATATTTTATTGCCGTTATGGGTATTGGTGTATGGGCATCAATGCGTATTAAAAATGAGGAAGACTATTTTCTCGGCGGCAGAAGTTTTGGTAAATTCGTTCAGACATTTGCCGCTTTCGGGCAGGCTACAAGTACCGATAGTTCTGTCGGTGCTACTGTTATGGTTGCCAGAAACGGTATTGCCGGTGTTACCCAGAGTCTTATAAGCTGTTTTAGCTTACCGATTTACTGGATAACGTGCGTGTGGTACAGGCGTCTTCGTACGCTTACTCTTGGCGATTTCTTTGAAGAGAGGTATAATTCCAAATGGATGCCTGCTTTCTATTCATTGATCAGTGCGATGTTGTTTATGCTTACTACCGGTATCAGCTTTATGGCTATGACAAAGACTGTCAGTGCTATCGCGGTTAAGCCTATGAATGAGCTGACAGTTGAGCAGAAGGCAGAGTATGAGCTTGCAGTTGAGCTTCAGGATCTTGAGAAGATGGATGCCAGACTCATGACTGAAGATCAGACTCAAAGGCTTGAAGCCCTTCGTCTCGCAGAACCGGATATCGCGTTCTCGTACATAAATGAGAATGTTCTGGTGTGGATAGTTGCCGCAGTTGTTCTTATTTATGCGGTGATGGGAGGTCTTGAAGCCGCTTTCCTGACGGATACTATTCAGGGTGTCGGTATTATTATACTTTCCATGATACTTGTGCCGTTTGCTTTTGCTAAACTTAATACTACATTTGGTACTGAAGGGATTACGGGTGTCATAGAGGTTGCCCGTTCCCAGCTTCCTCAGGCTGCATTCGAGGTTTGGGGCTCACCAAGTATGCAGGACTTTACATGGTACTTTATTCTTGCTACTTTCCTGATGTTTAACATCAATGTTGCGATACAGCCTAATCAGCTTACATGCAGCGGTTCTGCTAAAGATGAATATACCGCACGTGTTGGTTTTTGTGCCGGTATATACATGAAACGCTGGGCAACTCTTGCATGGGCTGTTACTGCACTTGTTCTTGTTATACTTTATGCGGATAAGGTTTCCAAACCGGATTATATCTGGGGTGTAGCTTGCCGTGACCTTCTTGGGTCGCTGAATATTGGACTTTTGGGCTTGATGGTTGCATGTCTGATGGCGGCTCTTATGAGTACTGCTGACTGTTTGATGCTGACTGTATCGAGTTTGATAACCAACAACGTCTACGCTGTAATCGTTCCGGGTAAATCACAAAAGCACTATGTATGGGCAGGACGTGTTGCCGGTCTGCTTTTCATTCTTGGTGCAATAGGTTCGGTTTACTGTTTTGATAATATCTTCTACATGATCAAGCTTGCATGGGAATTCAATATCGTACTTGCGGCGAGTTTCTGGCTTGGCATGAAATGGAGAAGAGCAAATAGACCGGGTGCTTGGTGTTCTATGATTATAACACTGGTTGTATTCGGTCTGCTTCCGGCTTTTGTTCCTCTTGTTCCGGGAGTTAAAACTAATGACTACCTGCTCAAAGCAACGCACCCTAAAGAAGCTACAAGAAGCTATGTGGCTCGTGAAGTTGACGTTGAGAGAAGACAGCAGGATATAGAGCTTTGGGGAAAACTCAATGCGGCTGGTAAGGCTGAAGGTGAAAAACCTGTAGAATTAGCAGTTGGTGACAGATTTGATAAGGTCTATAATATACCTAAGAAGAGTATTTTCTGGAGCCAGGATCTTGGTGTGGATGATGAGGGGAATGT
This sequence comes from Sedimentisphaeraceae bacterium JB056, assembly GCA_044440125.1. Taxonomy (GTDB): domain Bacteria; phylum Planctomycetota; class Phycisphaerae; order Sedimentisphaerales; family Sedimentisphaeraceae; genus JBITAJ01. Next base: position 12,926 of record JBITAJ010000010.1, read on the forward strand.
TATTGGCAAAGGTATGATTAATTTTGAGCTTATATTGCTTGATAAGCTTGGCTTTGATCTGCAGAGCAATCCTTATGCTCTGAATGAAACCATTCGTTATATAATAAGGATAATCTTCCCGTTTGCTGTGTTGATGATAGTTTCTCTCTTTACAAAACCAGAGGATAAGAAGAGGCTTGATCTTTTCTATGTGAAGATGAAAACTCCTGCCAATGCAGATAGGGAGCAGGATGTTCGTGATATGGAGCTTTCAGTGAAAGATCCTGCAAGATTCGATCATAAGAAGATGTTCCCTAATTCAAACTGGGAATTTGAGAAATTCGACAATCTTGATATGAAGGGTATTGTATGGTATACAGTAGCGGCTGTGGTTATTATCGCTGCAGTTTACGGTGTATCTTACCTGGGTAAGTAATACTGAATGAAAAAATAAAGCAGCGGTCAGTTTTGGCCGCTGCTTTTGTTTTCGAGAAACGCTTGGAGTATCGCGGCAGCAGCCACGGCATCCAGGCGTTTTTTCTTTTTCTTACGTGTGAGATCAGCGTCTATCATCATGCGTTCAGCAACCTTGCTTGTAAGCCTTTCATCCTGAAAGAAGACTTCAAGGCTCGTCGCCTTTTTGACTTCTCCTGAGAAAGAACGGACTATTTGGGATTGTTTTCCTTCTGTGCCGTCCATGTTGAGCGGCAGTCCGAAAAGAATTGCTTCAGCCTGATATTCATCTGCAATTTTTTTTATCCGATTAACGAGGCCGTTTTGACCTTCGATAACTTCAAGCGGGCTGCAGATAGTTTCAGAGGGATCGCAAATTGCAATCCCTGTTCGTTTTAAGCCGTAATCAATCGCAAGTATTCGCATAATTTAAAGTTAGACGGGTCAGACTTTTCTGACAAGTCTGACCCGTTATTTTTCATTTCCAATTTTCAATTAGATTAATTGTCCATCGCTTTGATGCGAGCCATTGCTTCAGCTACCTTTGCAGGATCATTGAATGCACTTAAGCGGAAGTAGCCTTCACCTGATGAGCCGAATCCTGAACCAGGCGTGCCTACAACGTGAGCGTTATTTAGAAGCCTGTCAAAGAAGTCCCAAGATGATTCATTGTTCTTTGTCTTGAGCCATACGTATGGAGCGTGTTCGCCGCCGAATATTTCATAGCCGAAGCTTGTGAGAGATTCACGAATCGACTTTGCATTGCTCATGTAAAGGTCTATGACCTTCTTAATCTGTGCTTTGCCTTCTTCTGTGTAAACGGCTTCCGCACCTTTCTGAGTTACGTATGAAACGCCGTTGAACTTTGTGCAGTGGCGACGATTCCAAACCGGATTCACATCAACAGTTTCACCTGATTTGGTGTAAGCCTTCAGTGCTTTAGGTACAACAGTGAACGCACATCTTACGCCTGTGAAGCCGGCTACCTTTGAGAAGCTGCGGAATTCAATAGCTACATCCTTAGCTCCATCTACTTCGTAGATAGAGTGCGGGATTGAATCATCCTGAATGAATGCTTCATATGCTGCATCGTAGAGGATGATCGCTTTGTTTTCTTTTGCAAAATCAACCCATTTCTTGAGATTCTCTTTTGTCGTAACTGTACCTGTTGGGTTGTTAGGGTAGCACAGATAGATGATGTCTACCTTTTCTGTTGGAAGCTCAGGAGAGAAATTGTTCTCAGCAGTACATGGCATATATACGATGCCTTCGTAGCGTCCACCTTCAATGCCTTTTCCTGTACGACCTGCCATTACATTTGTATCAACATATACCGGATAAACAGGGTCCTGCACGGCGATGATGTTGTCAATGCCGAAGATTTCCTGAAGGTTACCGGTGTCGCACTTTGAGCCGTCACTTATGAAAATTTCGCTTGTATCGAGATCGATGCCTCTGCTTTTGAAATCGTTCTCAATGATTTTTTCAGCAAGGAAGCTGTAGCCTTGTTCCGGACCGTAGCCTTTGAAAGACGAACCGTTTGCCATATCATCAACAGCCTTGTGCATCGCATCTATAACCGCGGGCACAAGCGGTTCTGTTACGTCGCCGATACCAAGCTTGATTATATTCGCATCTGGGTTGGCCTGAGCAAAAGCGTTAACTCTGCGTCCAATCTCAGGGAATAAATATCCGGCCTGAAGTTTCAAAAAGTTTTCGTTTATTGTTATCATTATTCAGTTCCTTATTTCCTAAACTATAAAATTACTAAAATGGGTTTGAGTCAGTATCATCCGCAACGAAGTTTGAATAATATACCGCTGCGATTATAAATTAATGTTTACCCATTTAACGCTAAAAAGTTTTTGATTACCAAGCCAGCGGTTTCTTCCATGTGTTCTTGAGCGTGTCGATGTCTGAATTGATCATCAACTTTTTGCCGTCAGCGATTACTACGTTTCCTGTATTGGTTACGTTAGCAATTTGCTCAACTACTATGCCGTCAAGAGTTTTGAGGAAGGCTTCTGCATTTTCCGGTGTAACTTCTACCACATACCTTGAGTTGGATTCGCTGAAGAGCTTTGCGACTGAATCGCAGTTGCCGTCTGTCGCGAGGTTGTCAAGATCGGCATCGATACCCATGCCGCCTGCAAAGGCCATTTCCGCCAGAGCTACAGCAAGGCCGCCTTCAGAGCAGTCGTGACAGCTTCTTACAAGACCCTTTGTGATTGCTTCATGCATTTTCTCGGCTGTCTTGTAAGCAGTAGCGATATCAACGGTAGGTGCGTTTGCACCGAGTTCGTTATTCACTTTGTAGAAGTGTGAGCCGCCAAGCTCGTTCTTTGTTATGCCGACAACAAATACGTAGTTGCCGCTCTCTTTGAGGTCCATGGTTACACACTTGTTGGTGTCGTCAACCAAAGTAACAGCACTGATAAGCAACGTAGCCGGTATGTTAACTTCCGTTCCGTCTTCCATTCTGAACTCGTTGTTGAGCGAGTCCTTACCGGAAACGAACGGAGCACCGAATCCAAGGGCGCCATCCTTACAAGCCTGTGAAGCACGTACCAATGAGCCGAAGATTTCCGGCTTGCGGCAGTTACCCCAGCAGTAGTTGTCAAGGAGTGCGATTCTGTCAGGACGACCGCCAACGCAGATAATATTACGGATAGCTTCGTCAATTCCTGAAAGAGCCATCCAGTATGGATCGATATCTCCATACATCGGGTTCATACCGCATCCAAGAGCAACACCCTTGTCAGAACCAAGTTTCGGTCTTACAACCGCCGCATCAGAAGGGCCGTCATTGACAACACCTACCAGAGGCTTGACGACTGAACCGCCCTGAACCTCATGGTCGTACTGACGGATAACCCATTCCTTACTTGCAACATTGTATGAGCCGAGAATCTTAAGCAAATCTTCATCGTAAGAAGCTTTGTCTGTTATCTGCGGTTCTGTCAGCTTTGGAGTTGTCCAGCTTGCTTTTCTTGAATATTTTGGAAGTCCATCATGCAGGAAGTCCATATCGAGCTGGCCAACTTGCTGGCCGCTATACTTCAGTGTAAGCTTCTTGTCGCCGGTAAACTTACCGATTACAGTAGCCTGTACGTTTTCTGAATCGAATATTTTCTGGATAGCTTCGAGGTTCTCAGGTTTTACTGAAAGGACCATACGCTCCTGAGCTTCACTTATCCATGTTTCTGTATAATTGAGGCCGGAATATTTGAGAGGTATCTTGTCGAGATCGACTTCAACACCGACTTTCTCGCCCATCTCACCTACTGCAGAACTTAATCCGCCCGCACCGCAGTCGGTGATTGCTTCATAGAGTCCGGCATCGCGAGCCTGCAATATAGTGTCGAGAGCTTTCTTTTCGGTTATGGCATCACCTATCTGTACGGCATGTGAGAAGATTGACTCATGTTCGTGAGTCATCTGGCCGCTTGAGAATGTGGCTCCGTGAATACCGTCACGACCGGTCTTGCCGCCCACAACCATTACGTATTCGCCCGGGCTTGCATCGCCGAAGCATTTATCGTTAGGCATAAGGCCGAGAGTGCCGCAGAATACCAGCGGGTTAGCCATGTATCTTTCATCGAAGTATACTGCACCGTTTACTGTCGGGATACCCATTCTGTTGCCGTAATCACGTACGCCGCTGACAACACCCTTCATTACCCTGCGAGGATGAAGCACGCCCTTGGGCACTTCGCTGAGTTTCTTATCAGGCATGCCGAAGCAGAACACATCGGTATTGGCTACCGGTTTTGCTCCGAGTCCTGTACCCATCGGGTCGCGGACAACGCCGCCGATACCTGTTGAGGCTCCACCGTATGGATCCAGTGCTGAGGGGTGATTATGTGTTTCCACCTTGAAGCAGATCGCATCCTCATCATCAAAGGCCACGACACCTGCATTGTCAACAAATACTGATATGCACCAGTCTTTGTTAAGTTCTTGTGTGGCACCGAAGATAGTTTCCTTGATAAGATTATCGAAATGTATCTTTTCGCCGTTAAAGTCGAAGTCGACACTGCTCTTGAGCGTCTTGTGAACACAGTGTTCACTCCATGTCTGGGCGAGGGTTTCAAGTTCTACATCCACCGGATCTCTGTTCAGCTTCTCGTAATAGGCCTGGATTGTCTTCATTTCCTTAATATCAAGGAAGAGGTCCATGCTGTCGCTGAGGGCAACAAGCTCATCATCGTTAAGGCCAAGTATTTTGACCGTTTTCTTCTCAAGTACGTATGGTTTTGTGTGAGGGGCAGGCGGTTCGCTGTCCTCGCCGTAGATTACTTCTTCAATACAGTCGTTAGCAAGAAGTCGGCGGGTAATCGTTTCTATATCGTCTTTGCTGATATCGCCGCTCATTACATATTTTTTTGCGGTCCTTACATGCTCAACATTACAGCCCATGTCTGATATTGCCGTTACGACAGACTCAGCAACCGGATCGGTAACACCGCTTTTGAGGTGTACTTCTATAACAGTATTGTTCAGATCGCTTTGGGGAAGGGGTCTTCTGCCGATGAAGTAGTCTTCACATACCGCATCTGAAAGCAGTTCGCCTGCTACGCGATCAGCAAAAGACTTATCGAAATCCGCGTCGATAATAAATACACGTGTATAATCAACTTTTTTAACGCTGGTTATGCCCAGCTCTTTTATGTCTTCAAGCGTTGATTTGCCATAAACGTCGGCAAACCCTTCACGGCTATAGACTTCAAAACGCCACTGATTCACAATTATTTCCTTTCAGGTTAGAAAAGCGACAAAAAAATCCGCTTATATTAAGAACAAATCTGTATTTAATGCAGTAAAATTGCATATAATAACAGAAAATTACTTGTTTGACCAGAGGTCTTTATGCTAAGTTTTTAAAAAAGATGCCTAAATACTTGTTAAGAGACTTCATTAGAGTATAATTTAATTGAAATATTCAGCAATTTGGTAATTCGATTTCGGAGAAATGACATGACTAAGAGTAATTGGCTAAAGAAGTTTATGGTTGTTACGGCCATCAGTATTTCTTTGTGTGGTTCAAGCGTGCTTTATGCGGAAGAAGCTGCCGAACCTGCGGTGACAGGGCCAAGCATTGAAGTTCCAGATGAGATCGCTGATTTTGGACAGGTTAAACCAAAGAGCGTTCATTCATTTTCTTACAAATTCAAGAATGTAGGTTCGGAAGAACTTGTTATATCAAGAGTTCAGAGTACTTGCGGATGTACAGTTCCAGAGCTTGCAAAGAAGGAATATCAGCCGGGGGAAAGCGGCGAGGTTAAGATTACATATACCGCTTCTTCGCGTGAGGGTGATACGACTAAGCACCTTTATATTCACAGTAACGACCCCAAAAATCCAAGATATCCGCTTATAATCAAGTCAACAACAGTACTTAAGGCAAGCGTAGAGCCTGAAAAACTCGACCTTTCCATGGTGAAAGACAATGCGGGTTTTCCGGAACTCAAGGTTTACAGTCGCGACAGTAAAGAGTTTTCAATAAAAAGCATAGATGCCAACGGCAATCCTTTCAGCTTTGATATTGATACTAAAAAGAAGGCAAATGTTCATACTATCAAGCCTAAAGTTGATATCGAAAAACTTAAAGAGTATCTTTCAGGAGTTATCCGTATAAAAATCGACCATCCTGAGTGTGATACGCTTACCGTTACCTATAATACCTTGCCAGAATATTCAGCCTCACCGGCAAGAATCATAGTTCAGAACGCATTGCCTGGTGACAAGCAAACCAGGGAAATCTGGATAAAGAATAATTACGGAAACACTATCGAAATAACCGGTGCAAAGAGCGCCAAAGGCTTTATGGATTATGAAATCGTAGAAAATAATGATGGAATGGCCAAGCTTAAAGTCACAATAACCGCACCTGAGAAGACCGGTAAGAGCCGTTATTTCAGTGATGATCTTGTAGTAAACATTGAAGGTTCTGAAGATATTACTATAAAAAGCAGCGGTTGGTATGCTAAATAAAGCTGTTTGGCTTTATATGTTTCAAAATTAATCCTGTCGTATGACAGACATGGTATATATAGTACAGGCAGAAAAAACTGCCTGTACTTTTAGTTTTTGGTTAGTGTTGTATGTTCAATAGTTTTAAGGCTAAAATATTGTATTGGTTGAAGATGCTGCCTATATGGCTTCATTTAAGACCGGAAACTGTGGCTGCCAAGTGTCGGCTTCAGTTTGGTGTTGCAATTATAATAATATTGTTCTTCGCATTGCTTATTCCATATCTATGGATGGGCAAGCTAACCGATAAAGTAGTGCTTCAGACCGGAAGATCGATTGTTAATTTGGTTCTTGACGGTCATATGAATCGCTATATAAGGTTCGAAAAAGCGACTGAGAGAATTGCCAGCGGTACATATTCCGAACAGCCCATGCCCGAAGAATACGTTGCTCCCGTCAACTGGTTAAGGTTTATGGAGGGCAAGCAGTTTGATTCGCAAGGATTATCTGACGAGCAGGCCAAAAGGATAAAAAAGCTCCTGCGAGATGATGATCGTGATATTTCCATGTGGCGTCAATATCATGATGAAGTTGTTGAGGATAACTACATTGAATTGATAAGGGCGCAGGATCAGTGTTTGAGGTGTCATAATCCGCAGGGCACTGCAATAGCTTTCAACGCCAAGGAGCCTATCGGGGCAATGGTCATAAAGCTTCCTGATGAGGATATCAGCCGTACGGTTATAATGAATAATGCGTGTGTGATATTTGCCGGTCTCCTTGCGGGGGCAAGTGCGATTATCACGGTTTATGTTATTGTTCAACGAGTTATTCTTCGTCCTATAAGGCAATTGCGCGGGCTTGTGAACAATGTTACAGAAGGTAATCTTGATGCACGTTCGGCGATTAAGAGCAATGATGAATATGAGCGGCTTGCCAATGGCTTCAATTCGATGCTTGATGGTCTTCAGGATTCCCAGGAGAAACTTCGCAACGCCAATAAGGAGCTGGATTCAAAGATTATCGAGCTTTCTGATAGAAATATCGAACTTTTCAAGGCTAACAAGCTCAAAAGTGAGTTTTTGGCTAACATGAGCCACGAATTTAGGACTCCCCTTAATGCGATTCTCGGTTTTTCAGATATTCTAAGGGATTCTCCACCGAAAGACATCGAGAAAACCAAGAGGTATGCGAGTAATATTTCTGATAGCGGACGTAATCTTCTGCTTATGATAAATGATCTTCTCGATCTTGCAAAGGCTGAGGCCGGAAAGATTGAACTGAGGATTGAAAAGACAAGTATTTCGCAGCTTTGCAAGGGGGTTGCGGGTTTCTTCTGGCCTATGACTGAGAAAAAGGGCATTGAGCTTAGTCTTGATATTGATGAGCAGATACCTCTTGTTAATACTGATGCCTCGAAAGTTCAGCAGATACTCTATAATTTTGTCAGTAATGCGATAAAATTCACGCCTGAAGACGGAAATATAACTATAAAGGTCTATCTGCTTAATGAAAAGACTGTAAGGGTTGCAGTGATTGATACCGGCTGCGGAATTGCACCTGAATTCCATGCTCAGATATTTGAAAAATTCCGCCAGCTTGACGGCTCTATTACACGTGATGGAGCCGGAACCGGCCTTGGGCTTGCTATCTCAAAGGAGCTTGCCAATCTCATAGCCGCCAAACTTTCGCTTGAAAGTGAAGTGGACAAGGGCTCCTCATTCTATATAGACCTGCCCGTTATGGAGAAGCAGGACGAAACACCGGAAGAATCCGTCTCCCAGTAGGGGCGAATCAATGTATTCGCCCGTTGAATCTGGTTATGTGGCTTTATCTTTTTCAATCCATTTGGCAAGTGAACTCTTTTCATGATTTATCTGTGATTGCAAATCTATGCCGCATTTTTCCGCGTCTGTTTTTACTGTTTTGAATTCAATATTGATGCCGGAATCCTTGAATTCCTTCTCGAAAACGTATTGGGCTCTGCCCAGATGGTAGTCTGATGTTATCACAAGAATCTCTTCCGGTGCATACTTTTCAATTATCGGCTTGGATAGTGAAGCATCCTCGATTGTGTTTTTGCTCTGGGCAAACTCAACAATATCGCTTTCTGGAACCCCTTCTTTTATCAGATATTCCTTGAGATAAGCCGCATGTGGTTTGTCGGTAGTGTTGAAGTGTTCGCCGTATCCCCCTGTTAAAAGGAGTTTATAGGAAGGATCCTTCTTATATTCTTCCAAGGCAGCCTTGCAGCGATCTTTTGCAATTTCATAAAGCTCACCGTTATCAGAATTGGGAGAGCCTAAAACAACTATAATGCTTTTAATTGGTAAATTCATTTTTGTATTTTTCTTTCAGGAAATACATAAAACAGGGAGGAATGGTTTGATTATTGGGTAAATTAATCTTTGTATTATCCCTATTTAGTGTTATGAAATTTATCTTTTTGATATGCAATATCTATTCCTTGTTCTTATTTTTTATTTTCCCATGAATATGGCAGGCGGGCCACTTTCGCCGGCTATCATTCCTATGCTGAACCCCAGTACTACGAAAAGTAAAATGTAGATTGCTGCTGATAACAGCATCATTATGAGGATTGCGGCAGCCCAGTTTGATTTGCTTTTAGAAGTGTTTCCTCCAAAAGCCCAGACCAGCAGCATTATTATATTGACCAGGGGTATTCCCATTAAAATGTACGTTAATATCCAATTAATGATTGATACAGGTTTTTCAGATGTCTTCCCCATTTTTAAGCCTTCATGATTTCTATAGGTTCCCCTTTAATTGTTTAGGGATGTAATTGTAAAATAATACCGTTGAAAGTCAAATGTTAAAAACGTGTCTTTTCTTGCATTATTTCGCCCTGAAAGGGCATGATACTATAGCCAAGGGCAACGCCCTTGGTCTGTAATTGAGTAATACTTTACCCCCTTCTCCCTTTTTCAGCCATAGGCTATGTTGTTATGCCCCTTACGGGGCGATTACAGGGACTGCTTAAAAAACAAGAAGCATTTTGATAATCCTTTTCGATGGTTAAACAACTATTTCAACTGGTAAATACTGTTGGCGGGCTATTTGAGGCCAGAATGGATTTGTTAAAATGGTAAAAAAATGAATAAATGTTTCTTTTTTGCTGTTGACAAATAGGAGTTACTCCTATATAGTATTAGCAACTTAAACGAGGGCATTATGGAAACAAAAAACAACTGGTTTGAAAAACAGTGCCGTGAGCATAATCTTAAGCTTACGCCTCAACGAGCTTGTATTTACAAGATACTCTCTGAAGCGAAGGATCATCCTTCTACTGATACTGTGTTTAGAAGGGTAAAGGAGCATTTTCCGAATGTTTCCCTGGATACAGTAAACAGGACTTTACTAACTTTCAATGAGATAGGGCTTGCTTTTCTTGTTGAGGGCAGCGGTGATGTGCGGCGATATGATGCCGGAATGGAAGATCATCAGCATTTTAAGTGCATAAAGTGTAAAAGAATCATTGACTTTCACTACGAACCTTTTGACAATATAGATATTCCGGAAGTTATCGAAGGAAAATTCGAGATACTTCGCAAAAGTGTCTATTTTGAGGGGTTATGTGATAAGTGCAGGACTAACGAATAATACATAAATAATACAAATTTATCAGGAGTAAAAATGGAACTTAAAGGAAGTAAAACAGAAAAATGTCTTTTGACAGCATTTGCGGGCGAATCTCAGGCAAGAAACAGATACACCTATTTCGCATCAAAAGCGAATAAAGAAGGTTACAAGCAAATCGCTGCTATCTTTGAAGAAACAGCAAATCAGGAGAAGGAACACGCAAAAAGATTGTTCAAATTCCTTGAGGGCGGCGAAGTAGAGATCTGTGCGGCATTTCCTGCCGGAGTTATCGGTACAACACTTGAAAATCTCGAAGAGGCGGCAGCCGGCGAAGATTATGAAGTGAACACAATGTACCCGGATTTTGCAAAAATTGCTGATGAAGAAGGTTTTACTGATATAGCGGCCGTTTTCAGGAAGATTGCCGTTGCTGAAACTCACCACAGAGACAGGTATCTTGCTTTTAAGAAGAACATTGAAGAGGGTAAGGTATTCAAGAGAGATGCTCAAATCACATGGGCTTGCCGTAACTGCGGATATATGCATACCGGCACAGAGGCTCCGGGTACTTGCCCGGCATGTGCACACCCACAGGCACATTTTGAGATTATGGCAGAAAATTATTGATTTTAAGTCAAAACTTGCATATAGTTAACGTTTAGCTGGTAAGCTTTGCGTTGCGAGGAAATTATAAATATCGGACGGGGGTCGCCGCTTAATATATGATTGTTAGGCGGCGGTCATCCGTCTTTTTAATGATTTTTTTATATGTCGTGCTGCCTGGATATTGAAATCTGCATGTACGGTCATATAATAGCACTGATAAACTACGGAGATATCAAATGAGGAATTTAAAAGCGGATGTATTTGCTGTTGGCGCACAGGATTGGGATCGCAGAGTTTTTGATGAGCTTATCCCGCTTAATGAAGGTACAAGCTACAATGCATACCTTATAAAGGGAAGTGAGAAAACAGCCCTTATAGATTCAGTTGACCCTGAAAAAACCGACATATTGGTCAATAATATTCTCAGATGCGGTGTTGAAAAAATAGATTATGTTGTAAGTAATCACTGCGAACAGGATCATTCAGGCAGCATACCTGATATTCTTATGCTTTATCCGGAAGCAAAAGTCGTAACCAACGAAAAAAACAAGGGTTTTCTCTCGGCGCATCTTCATATTGAAGAAGACAAGTTTATTGTAGTCGGCGAAGATGATACTGTCAGTCTTGGTAATAAAACACTCCAGTTTGCTCTTATACCATGGGTTCACTGGCCTGAGACTATGGGTACATATCTTGTTGAGGATAAAATTCTTTTCCCATGCGACATGTTCGGTTCTCACCTTGCTACCAGCGATTTGTTTGCTGAACCTGATTCAACTCTTTATAGTTGTGCAAAGGGCTATTTCGCAGAGATAATGATGCCTTTCCGCACAGCGATCAAGAAGAACCTCGACAAACTGTCAAAGTTTGATATTGAAATGATAGCACCAAGCCACGGTCCTGTTCATAAGGATCCGAAATTTATCATGGATGCTTACGGCCAGTGGGTTGGCGATAAGGTAGAGAATAAGGTTCTGATGCCGTTTATATCAATGCACGGCAGTACGAGAAAGATGGTTGAATACCTGACAGAGTGTCTTTTAGACAGGGATATTGCGGTCAATCCGTTTAACCTTATAGGCGGAAATCTTGATGTTCTTGCCTGTGATCTTGTAGATTCTGCAACAGTTATTCTTGCCGGTCCGCAGGTTCTTGCCGGTGCCCATCCGGCAGTTGCAAATGCAGCTTTTCTTGCCAATGCTCTGAGACCTAAGACAAAGTTTGCGACTGTGATAGGCAGCTACGGCTGGGGCGGCAAAATGGTTGATAATCTTGTAGGTATGATGCCTAATCTGAAAGTAGAACTTTTTGAACCGATCATGGTAAAAGGACTTCCCAGAGAAGAGGATTATGCGTTGCTTGAGAAGCTTGCTGATTCTATAGTCGAGAAGCATAAGTCAATAGGCATTTGTTAATTAATTTGGAAGGAGTTTGTTATGCCAAAAAGATTTGATTTGTATTTGTGTCCGGTTTGTAGTAATATCGTTGAAGTTTGTTATGGTGCTGACGGGCAGCTTTACTGCTGTGGCGAACCAATGAAGCTTCTTAAAGAGAATACTACTGACGCGGCGACAGAAAAACATGTTCCGGTTATTGAGAAGATCGATGGCGGATACAAGGTAATGGTTGGCTCAGTTGCTCATCCGATGGTTGACGATCACTATATACAGTGGATAGAGCTTGTGACCGATCGGATGTCTTATACGAAGTACCTTAAGCCCGGAGATGCTCCGGAAGCTATTTTTATGACAGATGCGGATGCTGTTACGGCAAGAGAGTATTGTAATAAACATGGACATTGGAAGGGGCAATCATGATAGGTAAAAAAATGCTGGATGCTATAAATGCACAGATAAACGCAGAGTTTTATTCGTCATATTTATATATGTCAATGAGCAGCTATTTTTCTTCGATAGGTATGCCGGGAGCGGCTAACTGGATGAGAATTCAGGCACTTGAAGAGATGACTCATGCGGAAAAATTCTGCAACTATATTGACGAAAGAGGCGGACGTGTTATACTGACGGCTATAGAAGGCCCTGAGACACAATGGGAAGATGCTTTAGCTGCTTTCGAGGCAGTACTTGCTCATGAGCAGAAGGTTACCTCATTGATAAATAATCTTATGGATGTGGCAATATCGGAAAAAGACCATGCCGCGACATTGTTCCTGCAATGGTTTGTTGGAGAGCAGGTTGAGGAAGAGGCCAGTGCTCAGGCGGTAATCGATCAGTTGAAGCTTGCCGGTGAGAGCAAGGGTGGAATGCTCATGATAGATCGTGAGCTTGGGCAGCGTGTGTTCAATCCTCCTGTGGCCTGATAGAGTATTTTATTAAAGATTTTTGTACGGAGTTGATAATGACCTTAAGGGAAATACTTGAAGTTGCTGTTCAGATGGAAGCTGACGGCATCAAGTTTTATGCAAAGGCTGCGGAAAACGCACCAGATGAAAAATCTAAGGAATTGCTGCTTTCGCTTTCTTCATGGGAATCCAAACACTATGAACAGTTTTCCAAGATTAAGGATGAGGTTGTAGCAAGCTCAGAAGCTATAGTCAGTCCTGATGGGCAGGCGTCGTTATATCTTGAGGCATTTGTTACAGGTGCTGTATTTGATGCGAATGCGAATCCGTTTGAGTATTTGAATAAGGACACTGAAATTCCTGATATCCTCAAAATAGCGATATCGCTTGAGAAAGATGCTGTTTGTTGTTATTCCGGCATAAAGATGATGGTTGCCGATGAGCAGTCTAAATCCAAGGTCGATCAAATAATCAAAGAAGAGATGGAACATATTAAAATCTTGAGTGATTTGCTGAAAGAGCAAACTGTTAAGCTTTAGTGTTTTATCTTTTAAAGTTTTAAGAATAATGTTTCTGGTAACCAAATAAATTAGGAGAATGAATTATGGAAAAGTATGAATGCGTACTATGCGGCTGGATCTATGACCCTGAGATAGGTGATCCTGACAACGGAGTTGTACCTGGTACAGCTTTTGAAGACATCGATGATGATTGGGTATGTCCGGAGTGCGGTGCAGGTAAGGACGAATTTAAGCCTTGCTGAGCATTTGAAGATTTTAATGAATAGAGAGGTTTTCGTTGTTAGGCGAAAGCCTCTTTTTTTATGGAACTTTTGGATTGTGGGTCAAGCCCATTTTAGATATTTCATTGAAAGACAAGTTTATATGTCCCGTTCAAAACGTATGACCTTTGGTTGGTTTGATTATGCCGCCTTTATAATATTTGCGGCTTATGCTTCAGGCTCTGTGGTGATACCTGTTGCTCTGGTTCAGCTTTCAAACGATCTGGGGTTCTCATTGGCTGAAGGTGGGTTGAGTGCCGGAGGTGCTTTGCATCTCGGACGTACTTTGCCGATGATACTTGCAATGGTTTTGTCCGGATTTGTTGCCGGAAGATGGGGACTTAGACGTACGCTTGGCTATTCTGTGTTATTGATGGTGACAGGTCTTGCTATTTGTGCGTTTGCACCTTTTTATGGTGTTTTGTTTATTGCACTGATGGTGGCTGGTGCGGGAGAAGGAGTAATAGAGGGGGTGGCAACGCCTTTTGTTGAGAGGCTGCATAAAGGGGAGAGCGGACGCTATATAAATTTTACACATAGCTTTTGGTCTGTCGGTATCGTAGTAACTGTTTTGGGGGCTGGCTGGCTTCTCTCTTTGGGAGTTTCGTGGAGATGGATTACACTTACAGTGGCCGTTATGGCTCTTATTCCCGCCTTAATGCTCTTGCGACCTTTTAAAAATATTCAGATATACCCCGAGCATCCAGAGCCGCTGCATTGGAAGATAGTTCACGATCAGTTGATGGAGATAGTGAGAATTCCCAGATTCTGGCTGTTTTTCGCAGCAATGATACTTGCCGGAGGTGGGGAATTCTGTCTCACATTCTGGAGCGCAAGCTACATACAGCTTAGCTTTACCCCTGAGCCGTGGGCAGGCGGAGTCGGTACGGCATGTTTTGCAGGGGGAATGGTGCTGGGACGCACTGGTTGGGGGTATTTCATAAAGCAGCACCAATTGAACAGGCTTATCTTCTTTTCAGCGATTGGCGGCACAATCGTTACGCTGTTTTTTCCTATCCTGTCGAATTTATGGGTGTTTTTTGTGTTGCTGTTTGTCTCAGGCATAGCGACTGCGCCATTTTGGCCAAGTATACAGAGTTATACAACGGACAGGTTTCCACATGTCGATACAACAATGCTTTTCATACTTCTCTCGTGTGCAGGTATTCCCGGCTGCGGTTTTTTTACGTGGTTGATGGGGTATATTGGAAATCAGACCGGCGGGCTTAGTGTCGCATTCTATATAGTACCGGCTTGCTACATTTTGATAGCCATTATAATCGGCGGCGATTGGCTGCATGAACGGCGTAGGCAAATTGAGTAGTACACTGTTGTGATTGATTGTAGAGACGCGATTAATCGCGTCTCTACGAGACCGTTTAAACTGAATTGTGGACAAAGTATTATTATTGTTGTATAATCCAATCATGAATTTATAGGGGATTGGATATGGGAGAAAATACAATAATAAATATCGTGTTGACTCTTTACGGTTGAGAAACTGGGATTACGGATGCAATGCATCATATTTTATTACGATATGTACATTTCAAATGAAACATTATTTCGGCAGAATTTCTGGTGGTCATATGATTTACAATCCTATTGGTATGATTGCTAAAGAATGCTGGTGCGAAATACCGAAATATTTTCTGTGGATTCGTCTGGAAGAATTTGTGATTATGCCCAATCATATTCATGGGATAATAGTTTTCAATAAAGATGAAAATCCACGTAGAGACGCGATTAATCGCGTCTCCACCGGCGGTGTTACAGGAAATGATAATCCTATGCGGAAAAACAATCTGGCTCGTATTATCAGATGGTATAAGGGACGGACGTCATTTGAAATACATAAAATAGCTAAGTCATTCCGATGGCAGCCAAGATATTACGAACATATAATCAGAAGTATTCAGTCTTTCAGGCAGATTCAAGGATATATAGCTACTAACCCGCAAAATTGGCACACTGATCATTTGAACGAATGTGCTAATAACTATCTGTAATATTTTCTGAAATCGGTTGGGGTTATTTTGAGCTTCTTTTTGAACAGTCGTGAGAAATATAGTTGGTCGTTGAAGCCGCACTGATAGCTCACTTGCTTTACGGGAAGTCGTGTTTGTGCGAGCAGAAGTTGTGCCTGGGCTATCCGCCTGCCTATTATGTATTCGTTCACTGCCATGCCGTAGCGTTTTTTGAACAGTCTCGCAAAGTGTGTTGAGGAATATCCGGCTTCTTCAGCGATTTCATCAAGCGAGAGACTGCGATGAAGATTCTGCATTATAAAACGATGAGCTTGTTCCATTAGATAGTCGTTTCCGTGAATTCCGGTGTCATTAAGAGGCGTTCTCAATACGGCCATCATATTGAACAATGTAGCGGTATATTCTTCGTAAGCCGCATCTCGTTTAACCGCAGCGCCTATCTGTTCAAAAAGGTACTTCAGTCTTTCATTCGGTATATTTATAGTCGTTGGAAGCAGCTTGTTCCATGTCTCTAAAATACCATCGCTGGCTTTGAAGCTTACCCAGTAACTTTCCCATATATGTCCTGGTAATGTGCCGTAAGTATGTATTTCCATCTGTGGTATGAAAAAACAGTCGTATTTATTGATCTCATAATATTTTCCACGGAATTCGAGCGATGCACCATCGGAATAGCTGAATACCAGTGTATGATCGGGATACCGGCGGTTGATTACACGTCCGTTTTGGTCCTGAGTGACGTGACCGGCGCCGGTCATACCTATTGCATATTTAGAAAGATATTCTGGCGGATGAAAATATGTGTACCAGTGTGAACTATTTATTGTTAAAGTTCTTTTGTCCATAGAATGTTTCTTTTGTGTATTTAATTATGCTTAAATAGTGTTATAGTATAGTTATATTGTACTAATTATTCTTGGATGTCAATGTTTTTTAATGAGGATATTATGGGTAGTATTATAACTGATGATGGTGTTGTCTCAATGGTGAGCCGGGATGAAATGACTTTTTCGGCCAGAAAACTCAGGGATACTTACGAGATTAAGGCTGATGCACCTTTTTATCATAAGACTTTTGGATTGTGGATGTGTCTGGAGAGCTGGTATGAGAACGGACTTGACAGAAATACCGATCTCAATGAGCTTTTTATGTTTGATGAGCCGGGTTTTCATGCTCTTGGTCAGTTGGGTTGGTGTGAAGCGGCATTTTGCCCTCAATTTGATAGTCTCGTGCTTGAAGATCGAGGCGAACATGAGGTGGTGCAGGATTTTGCAGGCCGCTCAGTGCTTTATTTCAAAGGTAAAAGACAGGGATTCATGCCTGAATATATCGATCATCCGGTAAAGGATATGGCGACCTGGGAGAAAAATGTCAAATGGCGGCTTGATCCTGATGCCTCAGGACGTTTCGATACTCTTGGGCAGCGTATGGAAGAGGCCCGTTCCGCTGCGGCCAAGGGCTTGATGATACAGCAGAATATAATAGGCGGATATATGTATCTTCGCAGTCTTATGGGGCCTGAGGATATAATGTATGTCTTTTATGATAAGCCCGACCTTGTTCACGACTGCATGAAGACATGGCTGAAGTTGGCCGATGCGGTTACTGCGGCTCATCAGAAATACGTTACGTTTGATGAAATATTTCTGGCCGAGGATATCTGCTACAATCACGGTCCGCTCGTTTCGCCGGATATGATGCGTGAGTTCCTATTTCCATATTATCAGCAATTGATATCTAACATCAAAAGTAGACAGATCGATAAGGATCGCAGACTTTATATTCAGGTCGATACAGATGGTGATTTGCGACCTGTTATAGATGTTTATCGCGAAAATATAGGTATGGACATGATTGATCCATTTGAAGTGGCCTCGGGTTGTGATGTTGTTGAGATAACTAAGGGGTATCCGTGGCTTATAGCATCTGGGGGTATTGATAAAAGGGTGCTTTCCGAAGATTTTGATACAATCGATCGGTATCTTGAAGGTATATTGCCCGTGATGAGAAAACGTGGCGGCTACATACCTACTTGCGATCACGGCGTACCTTCGGAAGTTCCATGGCAGAACTATTTACATTATCGCAAGCGTTGTGTAGAATACGGAAGTTGAAAAACTTAATTTTAAAATTTTAGTGGGGATTATGCGTATGTCGGTTGAATTTACAAAACAGCAGTGGGATAAGATAAAAACAGATTCCAACAAATGGTGGAAGGGGGAGCTTGGACGCCCGCTTCTGCAGGTTCGGTTGAATGATCCTGCAAAAGAAAAATCGAAATACTCCTTTCAGTCTTTCTATCCATTGGATGAACCTGCTTCGGTAATAGTTGATGATTGGGAAAAAGAGCTTGATTCTACACTTCATCTTGGTGATGCTTTTCCACATATATGGCCTAATTTCGGTCCCGGCTGCATAGCGGCATTTATGGGGGCTGACCTTGTAAATGGCCAAGAGACGGCATGGTTTCATCCAAAAGAAGATAAAGAGCTCAGGGATCTCGCTTTCAATTATATTCCTGACAACAAATGGCTGATCAGGGTTAAGGATATAGTGGAAGAGGTGTTGAACAGATGGCAGGGTGGTGTGCAGCTTGGTCTTACCGACCTTGGCGGCAATCTTGATATTTTATCTACGTTTCGCCCATCGGAAAAACTGCTTTTCGATCTTTATGATTGCCCTGATGATGTTAAAAAAATGACGTGGGAAGCCCATGAGCTTTGGTGGAAGTATTTTGAGGAGTTTCATACTAAGATGCTTACGGCAAATCCCGGCTATTCGAGTTGGGCGAGGATTTTTTCCGAGCAGCCCCATTATATGCTTCAATGTGATTTCTGCTATATGATCGGCCCTGATATGTTCGACGAGTTCGTCAAGCCCGAGCTTGCGGCAAGTTGTGATAAGCTGGAGAATGCTTTCTATCACCTCGATGGTCCCGGTGAACTGCCTCATCTTGACAGCTTGCTTGAGATAGACTCTCTCAAAGGCGTGCAATGGATACCGGGGGCGGGGACTGAGGATAATACTAACTGGCCTGATGTTTACCGTAAGATATCTGATGCCGGCAAGAAAATTCAGATATTCTCTCAGCATTCGGAAAAGCCGTTCGAGCAGCAGCTTGATATTATAGCGGACCAGATCGGGCGATGCGATAACATCGTATTTATGATAGATGCCGACATATCCGAAAGAGAAAGAGCAAAGAACCTGTTGGAAAAATTCTGTTGATATAGAATTATCCTGCTTTAATCTATAAAATAAGTGAGAGTTTAAAGCCTCTCAGCGTTGTCTGAGGGGTTTTTCTCTTTATATTTTGAAAAACTTGTTAAAAAACTGATATTAGGTATTGACGTTGTGGTTTAATTACATATAATTCCCCGCTCACTCGTTAGTGAAGTTTGAAATTTCTTTTTCGGGTGTTTTTTTGTGTCATGTTGCGGCGATAAAAAAAGTTGAAAACTTATAAAAAATCGCTTGACTGGCGGCGTTAAATCGCTATTATGTTTCTTCTGTCGTTTTTGGCAGAGACTGACATAAGTTCTTTAATAAAAACTGAATATAAGCCGATAAAAATGAGTCTTGGGCTTTAGTCCTTAGGTTCTTTAAGGTTTGGGCTCATAGCTCAGCCGGCTAGAGCGTTCGCCTGATAAGCGAGAGGTCGGAGGTTCGAGTCC
>JBITAJ010000011.1:0-166647 GCA_044440125.1 Sedimentisphaeraceae bacterium JB056
GGTGAATTCACGGCGGCTATGCTTCTTATGGCCCCGCTGAGCGCCTTGTTTACGCTTGGGATTTTTAGGGCTTGGCCTGCTTGTCGGCTTAACGATGTCAGAGGAAGGAGACATAGAAGAATTGCCCGAATTCTTCTTAAGTCGGGCGATTTCTTCGCGAAGAAACTGGTTCTCCTTCTCAAGTTCCTTAACCCGAACGGTGAGAATATTAACCTGCTCGATCAGTTTTTCAATTATGGCGTCTCTTTCATCCATAACGCCTATTATTCAAATTTTTATAGATTTAAACAGCTTTATTTTGGAGAAATTAGAGTTTTTTTCAAATCCACCCCCGTGAACGGGTACCCGAGTCCCATGAGACTTTTCCAAATTTCGCCCCGTTTTTGATCAAAAATCATCAAAAAGTGAACAAAAAGCGCGCGTTTGGGCGCATTTGAGACCACTTTTGCCTCAATTCAGGTCAAAAAAAGTTATACTATCCTGCTATTTGAAAGAAACTAAGTGTCCCTTTTGCTTGCATTTTCGCACAAAATCGCTCGTCCAACTTGGCCGTTTCCAAAAAAAAATTTAAAACCCCACGCCCCCCACTACCAACAGTACCGCGCCCGAAAGGAAGCGGGCATCTTATCCCGTAACTAACTTATCCCCAACAACTTAAACTAATAGCTTATCGCTGGCAACTTATTGCTAATTACTAAACTAATGCCTAATCCCTCTTGCCTATTGCCTAATCCATATATTCAAAAAAACACAAACGCGCAAGCTAATTTAAGATTGAGCCAACCATTAATTTATCAATATCCCTGATTGTCAACTACTAATAATTGGCAATTGGTAACTGATAACTGGTTAATTGATAATTGTTAACTGATAACTGATAAGTAAAATTCTCACAGACTTTGCCCATTATAAACGTAAAAACCTTGACATAAAGGGTATATATCGTTAATCTGCTCATATCTGCATACAGCTCATAATGCAGCAGTAAATGTTATTATGTAAAATTGATTAAAATATATCAGTATAATATGAGGAATAGAATGTTCAGCAAAAACGTAAAATGTTTCTTAGCTATAGCTATAATAACTCTCTCCGGCATCAGCTTCGCGGCATCAACTCGTGAAATCGACGAAGTAAGAAAGAAAACAACTTTTACGAACGATGATCTTGCGGTAATAGACTCTTTTATCAATGAAATCTTCAAGGAAATGCTTGAAGCACCGACAATTGAAGATTCCGTAAAGAGAAGGGAAGACATACTTGTAAGAAAGCCCAAAGAGGGAAAATCAAAATACAAAGAGCAATTCCTTGAGAGCGTTGAGAGAAATATAGTCTCATCAATGAAGATAGTTGAGACATGGAGCGATGAAACATTCATAAAAGCAATGAAACTCAATCTTGCCGTTATGATAGGAAGTCTTGACGACCCTAAGATGTCTGAGCTGGCTATCGAAATGATGGACTCGGAGAATATTGCAGTCAAATACTGGGCAACAAAAGCTCTTACAGGAACAGATGTTATAGAATCTATCAAAGCTTCTCCAGACTCACAACTCTCTGAATCTATATTTGATACACTAAAAGCTGAAGCACAAGTCAACTCACCTATAAACCTCGAGATGATAGCAAGCTTTGCCGGCCAGTTCAGTAATGGCTCAGCCAGTGAAATACTTTCCGCTGTAGCCCAGACAAGAATAGCCGCATACAAAAACAACGAAGCAATACACGAATCATCAGATGCTGCGATACTCAAAGTAATGGCTGAAAAGATTGCTTCAGACGAATCAAAAGACACTCTCGCACAGCCATTCGCCAACCTGACGGCACAAGTATTCAAGAAATATGCTGCAGGAATTTCACCTGAAAGCGGTCTTGGAGATATTTCAAGCCAACAGCTAATAACAACTATTACAGAAGTTGAAAAGAATATATTCCCCAAGTTCAATATTAATGCTGAATTCATTAAAGCTATTGAAAGAAGAAGTGAAAAAGATTTCCAGCAGGCCTATGACAAGGTCTTTGGTTCAGAAGATAACGAAGGTGAATTAGCTTCAAATCTTGGCGTAAGCATTGAAGAGTAAAGTTTATTTTTCTTGATCACATAAATATCTATTTGCTTCTTTACTGAGCGGCAAATAGATATTTTTTGATTAAATCTATCTTAAAACGGAGAAAGAGCAAATGGGCAACCGTTCAACTGTATTCAAGTTTTTCGTCATTCTGTTCCTGCTGTCCGTGGTCTGTCTTCAGCTTCTGTCAATGAAGCAATCAGACAGATTATTTGAGCGAGTTGTCAACCTGGAAAAGAAGGTAAGCAAGCTGCCGTCAAATTTCGGCACAACGCAGATTTCTACTGTAAAACAAGACTCCAGCAAAGACGGCGACTGGCTTATCAGACGAATACCGACCGAGCCCGCTACTCTAAACCCAATAACGGCAACAGATTATTATAAAGCCATCATATGTGACGGCACAAGCTCAACACCGCCAAACATATTCGAATCTCTTGCTGTATCAGATCCCGATACCGGCGAATATCTGCCGCTGCTTGCCGAAAGCTGGGAAATAGCACCGGATGGACTGTCAATTGAATTCACCCTTAGAGACAATATATGGTTCTCCGACAACGAACCGGTAACTGTTGACGATGTGATATTCTCATTTGAGCTTCTGAAAAACCCAAAGATAGACAATCTGCACCTTGCAAACTATTTTGAGGATGTAGTCTCATGCAAAAAGACCGGCGAAAAGAAAGTCAAGTTTGAGATGTCCAAGGTTTATTTCAAGATGCTGGAGATAACAGGCACGATGCTGATTATTCCACAGCATATATATAAATTTGAAAAGCCCGAAGACTTCAATCAGATTCGCACAGACCCCATAGGCAGCGGGCCATATGTATTCGACAAATGGGAAATAGGCAACTACCTCTCACTTAGCCGCAATGAGAACTATTGGGGCAGGAAGCCGCATATCAAAAAGCAGGTATACAAAGTAATCTCAAACGATCTTGCTGCCGTATCAGCAATGAGAGCCGGCGAGCTTGACCTTGTAGGAACAATACCAGAACAATATATCAAACTCTCTAAAGACCCGCAATTGCTCAAGGATTATACACCTATATCATACTGGAAAGCTTCCGGCGGATATACCTACATAGGCTGGAATATGGACACCGGCTTCTTTAATGACCGCCGTGTAAGACAGGCTATGACAATGCTCATCGACAGGGAAAGCATACGCGACAACATATATAAGTCACTGGCAAAGATAGTAACCGGCCCTTTCTATCATAACAGCCCGCAGTATAATAAAGAAATCACTCCGTGGCCCTTCGATCCTGAGCAGGCAGGAAAACTGCTTACAGAAGCCGGGTGGATTGACACTAACGGAGATGGAATACGTGATAAAGACGGCAAAGAATTCAAATTCAGATATTTAATGCCAAGCGGCAACGATACTACTGAGCAGATAGTAAAGCTTCTGAAAGACCAATTCGCAAAATCTGGTATAGAGCTTATTCCCGATACTTATGAGTGGTCAGTGTTCCTTCAAAAACTGACAAGCAGAGATTTTGACGCCATAACACTTGGGTGGTCTGGTGCTATGGAGTCTGACCCATATCAGATATGGCATTCAAGTCAGATCGAAACAGGCGGAAGCAATCGCATAGGCTTCAACAATAAAGAAGCTGACAGGCTCATAGAAGAAGCAAGAGAGACACTGGATAAGGACAAAAGAAACGCCCTTTATCATCAGCTCCACCAGATACTTCACGATGAACAGCCTTATACATTCATGTTTGCAAGCCCGGGACTTGGTTTTTTATCAAACAGATTTGAAAATGTTCAGATTCATAAGCTCGGCATGAATCCACATGAATGGTACGTGTTACCAGAAAACCAAAAATATTCAGACTAACGCAGGCTCACGATGATAGATTTCAAAGTAGACAAACGAAGATGTATTAAATGCGGCAAGTGTATTAACGACTGCCCCACACGCGTAATATCAATGCTTGACTACCCTGAACTGACAAAACCAGAAAACTGCATTAAATGCCAGCATTGCCTTGCGATATGCCCGGCAGAAGCAATCTCGATACTCGGCAACAACCCCGAGGACAGTACTAAACTGACTTCTGAGAGCTTCCCTACCCCTGAGAGCATGACAAACCTTATAAAGGGCCGCAGGACAATACGAAAATACAAGCAGGAAAATGTTGATCGCAGCATTATAGACGAACTTATTGAAACAGCAATACACAGCCCAACAGGTGAAAATAACAGACAGGTTCTGGTCACTGTGACTGATGACATGAAATCTACCCATGCAATACGAGCCGAAATACTGGAAAGAATACCGGAGCTTGTAAAATCCGGTACAATGGCAGGGTATGGCGTAATGAAATATCTTGAAATATCACCCGAAGCTTGGGACAAGCATAAAGCAGACATCATATTCCGCGGTGCACCGCACATATTGATAGCCTCTTCACCGGCAGACTCAGTAACACCTCAGGAAGACTGCGCGATATTCATGTCCTATTTTGAGCTTCTTGCCAACGCAATGGGACTCGGCACTGTCTGGAACGGCATACTGAAATTCACAATCCAAACAGCATTCCCAGACCTTAGAAACAGACTCGGTATACCTGAGGATCATATAATAGGATGCGCAATGACATTCGGTAACCCAGCAATCAGGTACCAAAGAACCATTGAACGAGGACCAGCTAATATAAACAGGGTTAAATGGTAATAAAGGCCAAGCGTTATAGCTGCTTGGCTATCTCTTCCTTTATCAAAGCTTTAGCTTCATCAAGAGACTTATCTAAAGTAACACCTGCAGCCAAATCGTGTCCGCCGCCGCCGTACTTTTGGGCAATTACTCGAACATTCACCTTGCCCTTGCTCCTCATAGAGCACTTAAATTGACCATTCGGCTGTTCTATAAACATTGCTGAGACATCAACTGTAGCAATCTTGTTCGGCTCATTTACAAGCCCGCCGGTATCACGGCCTTTTGTGCCGGTAGCAGTAAAATCACTCAGGAACAGATGCTGAAACGCCACTTGACCATCAAAATAAAGCTTCATGCTGTCAATAGACTTAGCCAATAGGCGAAGCTTGCCTTCAGGCATCTGCTGATACAATTTCTGGTATATCTTTGCCGGATCAGCTCCCCTGTCTATAAGCCGCCCAGCCATGGCATAAACATCACCTTTGTTCCTATTACCAAAACGAAACCATCCCGTATCGGCGGCTATAGCGACAAACATATTGTCTGCCATCTCCTTTGAAATAGAGATATTCAATGCCTCAAAAAACTCGCATACTACCTGACCTGCCGCCGCTGCTTCGGTATCAATTATCTCCACATCGCCCAGGCCGTCATTGGTAATGTGATGATCAAAAACAATCACCGGAGCATCTGAAGTATCAAGCCACTTCTCAAAACGAGGTAACTGGTTACGACTGTTGGTATCAACAAGAACAACAAGATCGACAGCATCACAAATGTCATTTATCTGCTTACACATATCAATCTCTGGATCAGCAATAAAATGTTCCACACCTTCAAGAATGAAACTCATATCATCACTGTAAGGAGTTATCATAAAAGGGATGACGTTCTTGTTCATTGACAGCAAAAACCGGCTCATGGCACAGACACTTCCGCAAGAGTCGCCATCAGGTCTTGTATGACCAGTTATAAGAATATTTTCAGCGTTTTTTATAAGCTCAAAGGCTTCTTTGTAATTTTCAATCATAATTTATTTTCGTTAATTTAAGTTTATCATTCACAAACTATATACTGATATCAAACATAGTGTTCCGCAAGAGATATACAATATCATCACATTGTTTCAAGCAAATATTGCGTACTAATATATCTATGCTTTTGTACCAGGATTATTATCAGCTAACTTTAATTCTTCAATACGGCTTCTGGCTGTCTCTTTATACGATTCAGGAATATCCATTTCAAGAATTCTGGTATATACCTCAAATGCTTTTGCGTGACAATTAAGGTTATAAGTATACTCAAGAGCAACATCGAAAAGAAATGAAACTTCCGAATGCCCTATATCTTTATCATCTTTGAAACGGTCGGGTAAGGGCATTTCTGAAATTCGATCAGGATAATACGCAACAATACTTAGCCCCTCCTCCAATCTCACCAAACTCTGCTGAGCAGAGTTACTGATGAATTCTCCTTCATATCTTTCTACAATAAGTTTATAAGTTTCTCTCGCACTGTCAAAATCAGCAAGCTGACAGTAAGAGTCTGCCATCAAACGCAGAGCAAATTGTTCACGATAATTGTAACTCAGTAAATGATACCAAGTATGAATCTCTTTATCACAAGCTTGCAATGTCTTCTCATACTGACACGCCTCATAATACTTTTCTGCATCTTCCAAATATCTGCCTTGAAGAATTGACACAACACAGACAACTATAAGTCCCATAGAACTCATTATAGAGAAACAAGAACTCATCGACTTTTTACCAATACACATAAAAGGTAAGACAACCCCAAAAACAATGTATCCTGCCAAAAAAATTTTCCAAGGCAGGTAAGACTGAATTGTATAGCCGCGGACTAAATTGATAATGCCAATGATAAAAAATTGTAAAAAGCAACAACTGCCAACAATAATCAGCAATCTTAATCCGACTCTACTCCTAAGTCCAATCATAACAATATACCTTTGCTTCTATTTTAATCACAGTCAAACGAAAAACACTTCAACCTTGTTAACTCTTATCACAATTTAAGATTCTTCCTGCAACTTTCAGTGCATCAAGGTTTTCCTGCACATCATGCACCCTTACAATCTGCACGCCCGCAATCTGTGCCAGCACAGAAGTCGCAACCGTTCCAGCTACTCTGTCGCAAGCCTTCTCTTTTCCTGTAATCTGACCTATAAATCTCTTTCTACTGGCACCAAGCAGTACGGCATAGCCGCTTTCAACAAATTTATCAAGATCTCTGATAAGAGCCAGATTATGCTCAATAGTCTTACCAAAGCCAATTCCAGGATCAAGTATTATGAGGTTTCTGTCAACTCCCTTTTCTTCTGCTTTTACGGCTCTATCAAGCAAAAACCCAAGTACCTCACTTGTAACATCTCCATAAACCGGCGATTCCTGCATCTTTTCAGGACTGCCCTGCATGTGCATCAAAATTATCGGCACCTTTTTTTCTGCGGCAAGTTCAAACATACCCTCACAATCGCCGGCTGTTATATCATTAATAATCGAAGCTCCGGCTTCTATCGCCGCTCTTGCAACAGAAGCATCGTAGGTATCAATACTTATTGGAATATTAACACTTCCGGCAAGCTGCTTGATTACCGGCACAGCACGAGCTGTCTGAACCTCTGCACTCAATCTTTTAGAGCCGGGTCTGCTTGATTCGGGGCCAATATCAATGATATCCGCTCCATAGCCTGCCATCTCCATACCATGAGCAACTGCCGCATCAATATCCTGATAGAGTCCGCCATCGCTGAATGAATCACTGGTAAGATTCAATATACCCATAACAGCGCAGTGATGTGAAAAATCCAGCTCAAAATCATTCCATAAAATTTTATCTACTCTGCTTGGGCTCATTTAAAATTCGACTGATATAATTCGGTTATTGCTTTCATGCTGTATTCTGCCGCCGCATAGCTGAGTCTCTCGTGTGTTGTTATCCAATCCTCATGGGCATCCCCGTCCGCCCCGTCTGTAATTGCACGAATTGAAACAAACGGTATTTTATAGAAATGATAACACATATGTGAAATAGCCGCGCTCTCCATATCCACAGCTAAAGGTCTGCCGTGCTGAAACTCAACTCCGGCATCAATAAATCTGTCACCGGATATAATAGTACCGAAATGAACGTTATCCTGCCTTGGCATCTTATCAATTATATCCGCCGGAACAACATCCAGAATATTATCTTTGCCCATCATCTGGCCAATCTTAAAATCAGAGAAAAGTCCTGTAATATCATAATCATGTTGATAATAGTCAACTCCGACAACAATATCACCCTTTTTAACAGATTTATCGAGACTCCCCGCCGTACCTGTATTGATAACAAGACCGATATTAAAATCTTTCTGTGCAATAAATGCCGACGTTATTGAAGCAGAATTAACCTTGCCGGCTCCACATAGAACACAGTAAACCTTATTTCCCCCGGCAAGTTCATCAGTGTAGTAGGTAAAAGGACCAAGTTTGGCCTCTTCAGCATTTAGCGGCTCGATAAAAGCTTTCAGTTCTCCTTTGATTGCTGCCACGACAAGTATATTCTTATCCGTATCAACCATTTAACTCCCTTTCTTTTATTTAAAACAAATAAGCCCACACAGCATATAGCGTAGCGGGCTTATTATAAGTTTCCATTATATAAAGACACAGCTACCCTTCAAGACACGGAACTCGTATCAATCAAGCAAATGCGCTTCTTAATTCTATATTTACTCAGATTCTTTTGAGCGGATAAGCTCGTAAAGTTCATCAGCATCAGATGCTTCCTGAAGCTGAGTCCTAAATGCCTCATCGAGCATAAGACGGCTTATTTTCGCAAGAGCCTGAATATGTGGACCTGTCTGACCTGAAGGAGAGACAAGAAGCACAACTATCGTTACGCCTTTATTATCAATGCTATCAAAATCAATAGGGTTCTTTGCTATACCTATAGCCATTGCAAGCTCATCTACGCCACGGCTCTTACCGTGAGGAATAGCGATGCCGCTGCCGATTCCTGTACTGCGAGTCTGTTCACGCATCAGTACCGAATCAAGAACCATATCGCGATCTTTCAATAAGCTGTTTGAATCAAGAACATCGACAAGTTCAGTTATAACGTCCTCTTTGTCTGTACTCTTTAGCGGAACAACAACAGAGGATTTTTTCATTATCTGTGTTAAAAGCATTATTCTGTATCCTTAATATCCATTTCTCTATTAAACATAGAATCTTATTGTATCATAGAATCAGACTGCGGATTGTATCCTTTTAACAGCACATTTCAAGTATTTATATTAAATTTTGTCGCAGAAACAAACCGCTGGTCCTACACATTAATAACACAATGAACTAAATCGCATACTGAAAAACCATTACAAATATTACTACTTTATTACTATCGCCCTGTTTTTTCCGAACTAAGCTCATAAAAATCGATTACTCGTTGACATACACCTCTGTAATAAGTAAAATGAGGCGTTTTATAGTGGAATTATTCATTATTTATCCATAATAACATATATAATCTGATTTTGAGGAAATACAAATGACAAAAGGCCAGCCTATTGACAGTCATCAGACTGGACAATCTGACCCAAGTATAAACAAGCTGTTCAAGGCACTGATTAAACACGAAGGCAGTGACTTGCACCTTAAAGTTGGTTTGCCGCCCAAAATGAGGATAAAAGGTTCATTGCGTGCAATGAAAGCGGATATCCTGGACGACATGACAATGGAAGAGCTTATCTTTGGAATACTTACAGACGAGCAAAAAGAATTTTTCCTCAAGAGAGGTTCAATCGACTTTGCCCATGCATTAACAGAGAAGGATCGTTTCCGTGTAAATGTATTCCGACAGAAAGGCCATATCGGTCTTGTGGCAAGACGTATCGACTCTGATATCCCACCATTTGAAAAGCTGAATCTACCTCCAATCATCTCGGATATAGCAGAATATCCGACAGGTCTGGTTCTTGTTGTAGGTCCTACCGGTTCCGGTAAGAGTACAACAATCGCTTCTATGATCGACAAGATCAACCGTGAAGAATCATGTCATATTGTTACAATTGAAGATCCGATTGAATACGTCCACACCGATAAAAAGGCGATTGTTAATCAAAGAGAGGTCGGCATCGACTGTCTTGACTTCAAAGATGCCCTTCGCGGCCTGATGCGTCAGGACCCTGACGTTGTTCTTGTTGGTGAAATTCGAGACCTTGAAACTCTTTCTGCAGCTATGCAGGCAGCAGAAACAGGTCACCTTGTATTTGGTACATTGCACGCATCAAGCGCATCTCAGACAATACAACGTATTCTTGACATGTTCCCACAGGAAGAGCGTGAACTGGCAAGACAGACATTTGCTCTTGCTATAAGAGGTATCATCGCCCAGATGCTGCTTCCTGGAATCCAGCCGCACGCCAAGCGAGTACCTGCTCTTGAGATAATGGTTGCCAACTCTACTGTTCGTAAACTGCTTTCTGAAGAACGTGAAGCTGACATACCTACAGTCATAAGATCGTGTCAGAACGAAGGTATGCAAGACTTCACAGAAAGTCTCAGGGACCTTGTAGAGCGTGAACTAATCGACCTTGACACTGCACTCGAATACGCATCAAATAAAGAAGAGCTTCGAATGGCGCTTAAGGGTATTAGAGCATCTTCCGGAGCTATTCTCTAATACTTGAAATATATTGATTTTATACGAATGACACTTAAGCAAATACTTTGGTGAATTTACCACTACGCTTAAGATCGCTTATAAAACTTATGGAGTTTAATGTTATGCCTGAAACAATTTTAGCCGATATCGCTTATTCTGGTTACATATCACTGGTTAAGTTCATACCTTTCGTATTGTTCTTCTACCTGTGGCTTTTGCTTATAAACTGGGTTTATTTTGACACTAAAGCCGTACAATCTAACACCAATTACTGGCTGAGTGTTACAACAATAGCTGGTGCGGTAGCTTTAGTAACATGGATGTTTGTTCCGGTATATGTTATCGGGCTTCTGCTGTTCCTTATCATAGCAGGTACATCAAGCCTGCTGTATGTAATACACAGAAATGCGAAAGTTGCCGACTTTGAAAAGGTTCTGACAATACAGCATTTCAAGAGCCTTATGACAAATGAGAAGAAGAAGATAGAAAAAGGATCTCACGGCTTCAACTTTGTTACCGCCAACGGTAATCCAATAGGAATACCCGAGCCAAAATCAAAAGAATCTTACGGCTTCCAGATAGCATGCGGATTGTTTGATGATGCTATATGGCGACGAGTCTCTGAAATCAAGATGATACCTGGGGCAGAAGAATACACCGTAACATATAAAATTGACGGCGCAGTAACAAAAACAGACCCCATAGCAACTGAAAATGTCGGCTACTTCATATATTTCATCAAACACCTTGCTGATCTTAACGTTGAAGAAAAAAGAAAACCGCAATTAGGCAGTTTCAAAACAGAGAAGAAAAACCAGAAGACCGGCTGGAAAGTTCAGACAGCAGGTTCCACTGCAGGTGAACAGATATTGATAGTACGAGATGAAGAATACAGCCAAATGGATATCAAATCCATTGGATTCTTCCCCGAGCAGGTTGAAGACCTCAAGAGAATGCGTGAAATAAACAAAGGCGTCTTTATCGTCGCCGGCACAAGAGCATCAGGATTGACAACTGCTTTCTATGCCCTGCTTAGAAATCATGACCCATTCCTTTACAGCATCAATACTGTCGAAAAACGCCCTGCAGGCGATATAAACAGTATTGATCAGATAGTTTTTGACCCTATTAAATCTGGCGGTCAGACATATGCTCAGAGAATACAATCAATGGTTCGTATGGGACCGGATATCGTGGGTGTTGGCGATTGTGATGATCCGGAAACAGCCAAACTTGTTTGCGAAATCGCCAAAACCAAGCTGATTTATGTCTCAATCGAAGCAGAAAACAGTATTCAGGCAATTGCAAAATGGTTACAATTAGTCCCTGACAGGAGACTGGCCCTTGGGAATCTTGCAGGCCTGGCTTCGTCAAGACTTGTAAGAGTTCTTTGCGATGAGTGCAAGGAAGAATACGAACCAAATCCTGAAATGCTGAAAAAACTCAATATACCAGCGGGCAAAGTAAGCGTAATGTGTCGTCCGGGTGAGCCTGAATACACAAGAAGTGGAAAACCAATACTCTGCGAACATTGTCAGGGAGTTGGCTATTACGGAAGAACTGGTGTTCTTGAAAGCTTTATCGTACCGGAAAACGTAGCCGCAGAATTGCCAAAAACAGAAAGCCTCAAAGAAATAGCTGCGATTCTGAGAAGAAACGGCATGAAATTCCTGCAGGAAAGACTTGTTGAAAAAATTGCTGACGGCGTTACGAGCATAAATGAGATGGTAAGGGTGCTTAAATCTACAAACAAAGCTGCCCAGTCACCTAAGAAACCTAAGGCCTGATGAAAGACATAGGAGATAAAAAATGATCCCATTAATTATATTGGCGATAATCACGATAGCTATCGTTTCGGACGCGGTTATTAAACCATCCATATTCAAATACGCAATTATGCTTTTCTCAGGCATCTTTGCTATTATAGTTACTTTCAATTACTATGAATCAATTGCTAAAATACTCTACGAAAAAGAGTTCCTGCCTAATCATATATATGCATTGTCATTCATATTGATAGCAGTAATAGCTTTTATAGTATTCAAAGTGATAGGCGACTATGCCATACGCTCTGAAATCAAATTTCCCGGCATGGTCTCAAGAATAGGAAGTATAGTATGCGCTTTTATATTCGCAATTCTCGTTGCAGGCACTTTCTTTATATTCGGCGCACTTCTTCCAATGCCTCCAAAATATCCCTATGCTCGCTTTGCCAATAAGGTTGTATTGGTCAATCAATACAATGATATTGAGCCGGACAAACCTCTAATCAGTGCTGATGGGCTTGCAACAGGTATTTTCAAACTGATTTCAAGCGGAAGCTTCAGCTCAGATAAGAGTTTTGGTGTTCTTCATACCGATTTTCTTAACAGTTGTTATTTGAATCGTCACAAAATCAAAGATGAAGAGAACCAGGTTAATGCAATGACTGGCAATCAAGCCATTAGGATCTCTATGTCGGACAAGAACACTGTCCGCAAAGCTCACACAAGTTTGAGAACAAGCGAAGGTAAATCTGTGCCTCAAATCGACGGCAAAGAGCTTTATATAATCAAATGCCCGTTCAATCTTAAGAGAGTTGAAAATGGCGGCACACTTGATAATAGCTCTAAAATTGAACTTTTACCTTGCCAGATTCGTATACTTTGCAATGATTCATATGAAGATGGGCTAAAAGGTAATGGCGTTGCCATTTATCCTTACGGATATCTGGATGAAAATCGCAGGTTTGTAAGATCAAATCTTACAAATGTATTGAGCTTTGAAGTCAACAAAAAAGATAACAAAACGAATACTCAAGATGTATATCTGGCATTCTTTATCCCTGAGGGTACGGAGCCGGTAGCATTGGCTTATAAGCAAAACTTCATTACAGAGTTGCCAAAACAGCCCGGTGATGAAGAACCTACTGAAACAGAAGAAAATTAATAAGGGTTTTAAGGGATATATGGCTAAAACCAATTATGATACTATGTTCGGCAGGATGGCTGTTGAATGGAAGTTATGTTCAGACTCTGAGCATAAGAAATGCCTTGCCGAGTTAAAAGAAAGACAGGCAAAGGAGGATCCATCTACTTTAAGCCAGCTGATGATCGAAAAAGGGTTCATCACACGCAGGCAGGCAAAAAGACTGATGGAGGATATCGCATCACAAAAAGATAATAACCAGATACCAGGCTACAAAATACTTGGAAAGCTTGGCTCAGGCGCAATGGCTGTTGTCTACAAAGCAAAGCAAGTCAGCCTTGACAGAATAGTTGCGATAAAGGTACTTCCAAATAAATTCGCCGAAAAATCGAACTACGTAGAAAGATTCTTCAAAGAAGGTCAGCTCGCAGCCAAACTGAATCACAACAACATCGTTCAGGCTATTGATGTGGGCGAATCCAAAGGAATGTATTACTTCGTAATGGAGTATGTTGAGGGTAAGACAATATATGACGATCTTGCAAAAGGTATTGTATATGATGAACAAATCGCCCTTGAAATAATGATTCAGCTTGCCGGTGCCCTTGAACACGCACACGCACAAGGGCTGATTCACCGCGATATAAAGCCTAAAAACATAATGATAACCAATTCGGGTGTTGTCAAGCTTGCCGACCTTGGTCTTGCAAGAGCAGCATCAGATGTCGAAGCTGCAAAGGCTGAAAAAGGCAAGGCATTTGGGACCCCCTTCTATATCGCTCCAGAGCAGATAAAAGGCCAAATAGACATCGATGGAAGAGCAGATATCTACGGACTTGGTGCAACTCTTTACCATATGGTTACAGGTACTGTTCCATTCAAAGGGGCCAATCCGGGTGAGGTAATGAAGAAACATCTTACAGAACAGCTCGTTCCACCGGATCATCTCAATACCAACCTTTCAGCAGGTATATCCGAAGTCATAGAGACTATGATGGCCAAGGATAAATCCGAGAGATACTCCAACCCATCAGACCTGCTTGAAGACCTGAAAAGTGTTAAAAGAGGCGAAGCCCCTAAATATACAAAACATCAGTTTTCGATAGAATCTCTTGAAGAACTGGAAAGCGGCGAAGCCCTTGCACTTGATCCAGCGGAAAGAAGCTATCCGTATTCTATAATAGTGAAATATAGGATAATAATGGTACTTCTTACTGCAACCATACTGGTTCTCATAATTATGATGATTCTTATGGCAGGTAAAAAATAGCTATAAGGTCTTTCTATAACTGGCCTTATAGAACGTTTTTCTTTTAACGCTTGCAGCTGATAGAGATTCGGCCGCAAGCGTTAAAAGATTATATGCGTTGAGTTGTTACCGTATTAACCCTGACTCAACATCTTTTTTAAGGCATCAATTAACCGTAAAGAGAATTTCATCTTCTGATTAATAACGAAAGAAGATTTCTCATTAAAATTTTAATAAAGATAGAAAAATAGATGAAAAACATAAATCATATAAGAAATGTAGCGATTATCGCTCACGTTGACCATGGTAAGACAACACTTGTTGATCAGTTGCTTTATCAGTCTGGAATGTTCCGTAACAGTGACCTTGATAAGCTCGCCGGTGGGCAGCACAACTTGATTATGGACAGTAATCCTCTTGAAAGAGAGAGAGGCATCACTATCCTAAGTAAAAACTGCGCTGTTAATTACACTGATCCAGATGGTGAAGAATACAAAATCAACATTATAGACACCCCAGGCCACGCCGATTTTGGTGGTGAAGTTGAACGTGTACTCAAAATGGCTGACGGAGTACTGTTAATTGTAGATGCGTTTGAGGGGCCAATGCCTCAAACGCGTTTTGTTTTGACAAAAGCTCTCGAGAACAAACTTAAGCCTATAGTAGTAGTCAACAAAGCAGACAGGCCTGATGCCCGCCCTGATGATGTTGTAAACGAAGTTTTCGACCTTCTCGTGCAGCTTGATGCAGATGATGACATGCTTGACTTTCCAGTTGTCTTCGCTTCGGCTAAAGAAGGATGGTCAAGAGCTGATTTCAATGATGACAATGACAACATGAAACCTGTCTATGATGCTATAATCAAACATGTTCCGCCTTCAGCAGCCGATCCTGATGCACCATTACAGATGCTTGTTAACACCCTTGATTACTCAGACTACGTAGGTAAAATAGCAATAGGTCGAGTATTCGGAGGTCGCGTTAATCAGGCTCAGATGGTTACCGTCATAGATAGAGACGGCAAGCATACACTTCAAAAAATTGTAAAGCTATATCAGTTTGAAGGTCTCGGTAAAAAACCGGTTGAGCAGGTTCAGGCAGGAGACATCTGCGCGATAGCAGGTTTAGACCCGGTAGACATCGGCAATACGATTGCATGTCCTGACAAGCCTTCTGCTTTACCTGTGATTGCAGTTGATGAGCCAACAATGACAATGACATTTAGGGTAAATGACGGACCTTTTGCCGGAAAAGAAGGTAAATATATCACAAGCCGTCAGATAAAGGACCGACTCGACAAAGAACTGCAGGTTAATGTCGCTTTAAGAGTTGCACCCGGCAATACCGGTGAAGAATACAAGGTTTCAGGCAGAGGACTGATGCACCTGGGTATACTTCTCGAAAATATGAGACGAGAAGGCTACGAAATTTGTGTTGGAAAACCGGAAGTTATCTTCCGCGTTGCAGACGGAATACGTCAGGAACCGATAGAAAACCTGGTTGTAGACTGCCCTATTGATTGCCAAAACTCTGTGATGAGCCTTCTTGGTGACAGAAGAAGCGAAATGGTCAAAATGGACGCGAAAAGCGGCACAGACAATTATGTCCACATGGAATTCAAGATACCATCAAGAGGTCTGTTCGGATTGCATGCACGTCTGCTCAATGCCACACAAGGCCGTGCTATCATGCACCATACATTTGACAGATACGAGCCTATGCGAGGTTCCATTCCTCAAAGACAGGCCGGTGTCATGATTGCTCTTGAACAGGGACAGGTAACATCATATTCACTGGATAACCTATTCGAAAGAGGTGCTTTCTTTGTCAAACCGGGCGATATGGTATATGAAGGCCAGATTGTCGGTGAACACTGCAAGGATAACGACATCACGGTAAACGTTGTAAGACAAAAGCAGCTTACCAATATGCGTGCATCAGGTAAGGATGAATCATCTAAGGTGAAACCTCCTCGAGAAATGAGCCTTGAAGCCTCTCTGGAATACATACAGGAAGGCGAGCTTGTAGAGATAACGCCTAATTCTGTACGAATGCGTATGCGTATGCTGAAAGAAACAGACAGAAAAAGAGCTGCAAGAGCAGCAAAATAACTAATAAAAAGCAGCGGTACTAAACAAAGTGTCGCTGCTTTTGTTTTTACAGCTATGATTAACAACCGACTGCGGTAAACAATGCTGAAAAGAAATTCTTGACTTAATGTATCAATAATAATATATTCAAGTTATCGTAAACATATTACAGTAATTTTAAGAGAGTTTTTTGATGAAAAGACAAATTAAAACAGCCTTCATAGCAATGTTGTCAATGGTGATGATTCAATGCTGCTATGCACAGGCAACAGCAGAAGGCAGTTGGGTAACCCCTTCTGACAGACACATTTACTACACCGGACGTATCGACTTTTCAAACCCCGATATGCCACGGCTTTTCTGGACTTCAAGCCTTATTGAAGCAAGGTTCAGCGGCACATCACTAAAAGTAATTCTTGATGACAGCACAGGGCATGATACTTACCATATAATAATAGACGGTAATGAGTCACAGGCATTTACCCTGTCGTGCCTGAAAGGTAAAAATGTATATACACTCGCAGAAAATCTCGAGGGAGACGATCATAAGGTCCTTATAGCCAAAAGAACTGAATTTTCTGTTGGAGATACCGCATTCTGCGGATTTATACTTGATACGGGCAAGGGATTATCAAAACTGCCGCTCTATCAACCAAGAAGACGCATTGAGTTTTTCGGTGATTCAATAACATGCGGTATGGGAAACGAGGATGAAAGCCTTGTAAACAACAGCGATATGAGCCTTGAAAACGGCTATATGACATATGCAGCAATGACAGCGAGAAATCTCAAGGCACAGGCGCATATGACCTCAAAAAGCGGTATCGGTTTTATGGTAAGCTGGGCAGACATAATAATGCCAGATATCTATGACAGAATTAACCCAAATGATAAAGACAGTAAATGGGATTTCAGTTCGTGGACACCTGATATTGTTGTAGTTAATCTGGGTACTAATGACAGCTGGCTTTACAACAGCAGATTCCTTACTACACCAACAGAAACACAGATAATTGAAGCTTATGTTGATTTCGTAAGAATGCTGAGGGGAAAATACCCAGAAACATTCATCCTTTGCACTCTTGGCAACATGAGCTCAACAGCAGAAAACGCTCCCTTTCCTGTATATATACAGGAAGCTGTTAATCTGATGAGAGAAAAATATTCCGATAACAAACTTGATACAATATTCTTTCCGTTCAAAGGAACTGACGGCCACCCTACAATAAGTGAACATGAGTTGATGGCAGATCCTTTGACTGAGAAAATATCAGATATAATGGACTGGGATACAATTCCCTCTGAGGAAGAACCTCAGTTGCAAGAAACTCAAACAGAAAAAGAAACAGTTAATTAAGAAGGTTTTATAATGTTAGTACACAGCGTTTATTTCTGGCTATCAGAAGATGCAACTGCAAAAGACAAGGATATGTTTGAAAAGAAGCTGAAAGCCCTTGAAAATATAAGTTCTGCGGAAGCTGTTTACATTGGTACTCCCGCGGGAACAGACCGCCCTGTGATTGACAGAAGCTATGACTATGCTCTTACAGTGATATTTCAGGATATGCAAGCTCACGACTGCTACCAGACAGATCCTCTTCATAAGGACTTCCTGACCAACTGTTCGAAGCTTTTCGGCAAAGTAGTTATCTATGATGCTGACTAATTTAATATAACACAGGATTAATTCAATGGCTCTTAAACGAATACTTTTATTAGTAACTGCTATTTGCATACCGGCATTAGCACAATTGCGACTTCCAGCCGTAATAAACGACGGAATGGTACTCCAGAGAGATGCCTCTGTACCTATATGGGGATGGGCTCAACCTTATCAGAAAGTTGATGTTAAGGGTTCCTGGATGGTTCTTCCAAGAAGTGCAAGAGCTAACGAAAAAGGAAGATGGTTCGTAAAGATTAAATCACCTGAAGCCGGCGGGCCATATTCAATTGTGATTCAAAGCGGCAAAGAATTCATAGAACTTAAGAACGTACTTTCCGGTGAAGTATGGCTTTGCAGTGGACAGTCTAACATGGATTTTCCGCTTAAAGAGTCAGAAAAAGGTGCTGAAGCTATAATTGAGTCCAATTTGCCCCAAATAAGGTTATTTAAAGTTCCACATACAATAGCCGATAATCCTCTCGAAGATACAGAAGCTAAGTGGCAGCAGGCATCACCTGAGACAACGCCTGATTTTTCCGCAATTGGTTTTTATTATGCCAAACTGCTTAACCGCCAGCTTGATGTTCCGGTAGGTATGATTCAGTCTGCTTGGGGTGGAACTCTTGCAGAAAGCTGGATGAGAAAAGAAATACTTGCAACTGACAAAGATTTTCACCCCATACTTGAGCGTTTCAGCGAAAAAGTTCTTGGATATTCTGAAAAGTTCAAAGAATATGAGACAAAACTCAAAGAGTGGGAAAGCACTGAAGAAAGCAAAAGGGAAGAAAAACCCAAGGCACCGCAGCTTAGAGACAAGAATTCACCTTCAAGTCTTTACAATGGCATGATAAGTCCAATCATTCCTTATAAGATCAAGGGGGTTATATGGTATCAGGGAGAAGCAAATCGCAGACGCGGCTGGCAATACAGAAAGCTATTCCCTGCATTGATCGAAAATTGGCGTAAGGATTGGAATCAGGGGCCGTTTTCATTTTACTTTGTACAAATAGCACCATACAAATATCCCAACACAGACAAATATCTTGTGCCTGAACTTCGTGATGCGCAACTGCACACGATGAAAACAGTGGTTAATACCGGCATGGTAGTGACTACCGACATTGGTAACATTGATGATATACATCCCAAAAACAAATCAACTGTTGCCAATCGACTTTTCCTTTGGGCAATGGCAAATAATTATGGCAAACCTAATATAGTACATTCTGGACCTATATACAAATCTATGACAGTAGAAAATGATAAAATCCGGATAATGTTTGACCACCTTGGTCAAGGATTAACTGCTCCGTACTACGAACCAATAAAAGGCTTTGAGATTGCAGGAGAAGACAA
The DNA here is from genome assembly GCA_044440125.1 of Sedimentisphaeraceae bacterium JB056. Classification (GTDB taxonomy): domain Bacteria; phylum Planctomycetota; class Phycisphaerae; order Sedimentisphaerales; family Sedimentisphaeraceae; genus JBITAJ01. The sequence goes on from JBITAJ010000011.1 coordinate 19,682, forward strand.
AAAATTCTATCCGGCAGATGCTATTATTGAGAGAAATACAGTATTAGTTGGAAATGTCGAAATTGAAAAACCTGTTGCTGTAAGATTCGGATGGGACAAAGCTGCCCAAACAAATCTATCCAACAGACAAGGCCTGCCGGCATCACCTTTCAGGACAGATGACTGGCCGGCTGTGAGTATCGAAGCAAAGTAAATCGGATATCAAATGAGAAGAATTATAAAGAGGATAAAATGGACAAATCAAGTGAAAAATTTCTAAAGGACCTACTCGAAACACCAAGCCCGTCAGGATATGAGAGCAATGCCGCTAAACTATGGCGTAACCGCGTCAAAGACAGCGTAGACGAACTTGTAACTGATGTTCATGGCAACAGTATTGCGATATTGAACCCCAAGGCGAAATTCAAATTCATGCTGGCCGGACATATAGATGAAATCGGCCTCATGGTAATGCATATTGATGACAAGGGCTTTATATATACAAGCCAAATCGGTGGTATGGACCCTGCTTTGCTAATAGGACAAAGAGTAAAGATAATTACATCTTCAGGTCCAGTCTTCGGTGTTATCGGTCGTAAGGCAATACATCTGATGAAACCAGAAGAACGAAAAAAAGCCGTTGAAATGTCTGATATATGGGTAGACATTGGTGCCGACTCAAAAGAAGATGCACTCAAACGCGTTGAAATAGGCGACCCAATGGTAGTAGATGTTGCTGTACGCGATCTCAGTGATGATAAGATCGTATCAAGAGCAACTGATGATAAAGCCGGAGCCTATGTCGTTGCGGAAGTAATGAGAAAACTTTCAAAACGCAAGCTCAAAATATGCGTCGCCGGTGTTGCTACCGTTCAGGAAGAAATAGGTCTCAGAGGTGCTATCACATCAAGTTATTCAGTTAATCCTGATGCTGGCATTGCGATTGATGTTAATTTCGCTTCAGACCATCCCGATACCGACCCGAAAAAAGTAGGGGAAGTCAAAGTAGGCGGCGGCCCCAATCTTCATAGAGGCCCCAATATGAACCCTATACTGCAGGAAAATATCTTAAAAATCGCAAAGAAGCATAAGATAGAGTATCAGGTTACTGGTAATCCGCGAGGAACAGGTACCGATGCAAATGCAATGCAGCTTTGCCGTGGCGGAGTAGCCGCTACTCTCATAAGTATCCCTAATCGTTATATGCATACGCCTGTTGAAGTTATCTCTAAAAGTGACCTCGACAACGTAGTGAAGCTTATTGTAGAGTTCCTCGCCAGTCATCCGGCAACACGAAACTACAAACTTTAATAGGTAATATGAATGGCTGTAAAAGGCAAATATGTATATGAATGGCCAAGACCAATGGTCACTACCGATGCACTGGTATTTGGCTTTGATGATACAAGCGTAAAGGTTTTGCTCATCAAACGTGGTCAAGATCCATTTGCAGGCAAGTGGGCTGTACCAGGCGGATTTCTGGAAATGGATGAAGATCTGGTAGTATCTGCTGCCAGAGAACTTTACGAAGAAACAGGCCTTAATGGCATAAAACTCAAGGAGCTTGCCACTTTCGGTAAGCCAGGAAGAGATCCGAGAGGCAGACTTATAACCGTTGTATTCTGGGGATATTGCAAGCTTGCGGAATTCGTAACCCAGACAAGAGCGGGAGATGATGCGGCACTGGCCACATGGTTTGAACTCGACAAAATAGAAGAGCTCGACTTCGCGTTTGATCATAAGGAAATCGTTTCTCTTGGCATAATGAATCTAAAAGAAACATCGGAATACAAAAACTTTGTCAAACACCGATAAAATTACTTTGTTGATATCAGATTGCCGCAATGCAGCAATATCAGCAGAAAACATTGTCTGTTACCAAGACATTAATGATGCTTCTATACCTGAGAACTGCACTAATGCTATAGCCCAGTTCTCAGGTTTTAATGATAATTTCATAAAAACTCTGCTTAAATTCAAGCAAAAGTCACCCAAGCTGTCTATAACACTGCTAACAGAAACAATATTCTTGCCTATGGCAATCAAGCTTAAAGACAGAGGCATAGCAGACTACATCTTGCCTTCTCCTTTATCTGATAAAGAAATGGGCAACTTAATAACAGATATTGACAGATTGCCGCTTACCGATGAACCAACTCTTGAAAAAAGAATACGGTCACTCGAAAGAATAGCATACACCGATGACCTCACAGGACTTTGGAACAGGCGCTTTATAGACACATTCCTATCTACAATCAACATCAGAAACAGTAATATCGAGATAAAGATGTCGCTGTTACTTTTTGATATTGACGACTTGAAAAAATATAACGATACTTACGGACATCGATACGGCGATGAATTAATAATTCAAATAAGTAATGCAATGAGAAATTCTTTCAGAGCTTATGATCTTGTGGCAAGAATTGGTGGCGATGAATTTATAGCAGTACTTTGGCAACTTCCTGAAATGTTCTCTGTTCTGAAAAGAAATGATAAAAACCGAAAGAGACAAGAAAACTATCCTGATGATGCCTACACTATAGCTTCACGGTTCCACAAATACATTTCAGAGAAAGAAAACAAGATACACGCAACCATAAGCGGCTCTGTAACAGGAATATCTAACAACATCAACAAGTTGTCAGACATCCTTGAATCAGCGGACAAAAAGCTGTATCAAGCCAAGAGAAGCGGCAAAAATATAGTCATAGACTAAATGTCCGAATCCTCATGTCAACTGAAGCATTATCATCAAGTCATCATTTCAAGCTGCTCTTTTCTCTTTCTCAAAATTAACATCACCCAAATTAGTGAATATGGATAGGCATAAGAACTCTATGTAAAGTATTTCACTATTTATAATTCACGATACTTGACACATGAATTTTTTTTCGTATATTTAGGCAAATATCCCGTAATTAGAAATTTGGAGTCAAAGAATGGCAGAAAAAGGAAATAACAGCGGTACAAAATGGACATTTCTCACAAATCATGCCCATGTATTGCTATGTATAGCAGAAAAACCAGACCTTCGTATGAGGGATCTGGCACAAATAGTTGGAATCACAGAGCGTGCAGTCCAGAAAATTGTTGCAGATCTCGCCGAAGGAGGCTATCTTGATGTCGAAAAAGGCGGTCGATGCAACACCTATAAAACAAACACAGAAAAACACCTGCGACACCCTATAGAATCGCAACACCAAGTTGCCGACCTCTTAAGACTCATAGGAAGTATTCAGGACAGAAACACATCAGAATAAAGATAAAACATTACACCGTCAAAACGGAGCTATAAATGAATATAATAGTTACAGGTTCAAAATCATCAGGCAAATCAACAATAGGAAAATCATTAGCAGAAACTTTAAGCATGCCTTTTATAGACCTTGATGATATAGTTCTTGATATATATAACAAGGAAAATGAGACGGTAAAATCATGTGCCGAAATATTCCGCAATGTTGGCGAACAGCAATTCCGCAAGATTGAACAAACCGCCATCACAGAAGCGCTGCAGAGAGACTTCTCTGTATTAGCCACTGGAGGCTCAACTCTGCTAAATTCACAATCAAGAAAAATGCTCAGAGCAGATTCCATATGGATATACCTTGACGCATCATTCTCTTGTCTCTGGAGCCGCATATCTTCAAAACCTCTTCCTGCTTTCCTTGAAGGGGTGGAAGATATTGAAAATACCTACAAAGAGAGAATGGAACTGCTTAATGAGATAGTCGAACCAAGATGTGATATACAAATCGAAGTTGACGACAAACCAGAAGCAGATATCGTTAAAGAAATAATCGATGCTATTCAATATGAATTTGCTGTAAAATCCACTTCTCCCAACACTATTGGAGAAGTAATAAGGCTAACAACATTTGGCGAAAGCCACGGCCCTATGATAGGTGCAGTCCTTGATGGTGTGCAGCCCGGACTGCCGCTGTGTGAAGAGGATATCCAGAAAGACCTCGACAGGCGAAGACCAGGTCAAAGCAAGGTTTCTACAGCAAGAAAGGAAAGCGACAAAGTACAGATAGTCTCAGGCGTTTTCGAAGGCAAGACCACCGGTACACCTATAGGACTTATTATACGTAACTCTGACAGCAAGTCGTCACACTACGACACAATCAAGGAAATATTCCGCCCTGGTCATGCGGATTACACTTTCTGGCAAAAATACGGTATCCGTGATTACAGAGGCGGCGGCAGGTCTTCGGGCCGAGAAACAGCCACACGCGTTGCCGGCGGAGCAGTCGCCAAAAAGATACTTGCTGAAAAAGGCGTTACAATCAGGGCATTTACAACTCAAATCGGCAAAATCAAGGCTGATTCCTTCGACTACGGTACTATAGAAAGTAATTCAGTAAGATGCCCTGATATTCAGGCCGCAAAAGAAATGGAGAAACTGATAGTAGAGTTGAAAGATAAGGGTGATTCAGTAGGCGGCGTAGCCCAAATTGAAATAACAGGCTTACCTGCCGGGCTTGGTGATCCTATATTCGCAAAGCTTGATTCAAAACTGGCGGCCGCTCTATTTTCTCTCGGAGCAGTTAAAGGAGTAGAGTTCGGGGCAGGATTCAAAGCTGCTGAGATGACTGGAAGCGAGAACAACGACCAGATGAGCGGCAACGATTTTGTTTCCAACAATGCCGGCGGTATTCTTGGCGGCATATCTTCAGGTCAGCCGCTGACAGCAAGAGTGGCTGTAAAACCTACGCCTTCCATAACAGGCAAACAAATGACTAAAGACATACACGGAGAAACCAAAGAGATCCAAATCATGGGACGGCACGATCCATGTATCGTACCTCGTATAGTACCGGTTCTTGAATCGATGGCAGCACTTGTACTGCTTGATGCCTGGGAAATACAGAGCCGTATAAACCCCAAATGGCAGACAAACTCTTAAAAACGAATTATCATAGAATACCAAGAGTGACTTAATCAACAGACATCTGCGAAAGATTATCATGAAGAACAGATGGGTAAATTTAATAGCTGGAATCCTGATGCAAACCGTATTGGGAGGTATTTATGCCTGGAGTACATTTACTCCTTATCTCGTTGACAACTATGGCCTGAGAACTGCTCAGTCCGGATTTATATTCGGGCTCAATATTGCAGTATTCACAATTGTAATGATTGCTTCAGGCAGGATTTTCACAAAAAAGGGACCAAGATTCACCGCAACGATAGGAGCAATCCTGTTTATGTGCGGCTATGTCGCTGCTTCATTTTCCAGCGGCATATATCCGATGCTGCTTGTATCTCTCAGTATTGTCATGGGAGCCGGTATCGGTTTTGGCTATGTATGCCCGTTATCTGTTGGCATTAAATGGTTCCCAGACAAAAAAGGTTTGGTAACCGGAGCTGCGGTTGCCGGTTTTGGCGGAGGCGCTGTATTGCTTTCATCGATTGCGCAGCACTTTCTGACCACCGGCATGGACGTACTGGTATTCTTCAGATATTATGGGCTTGTATCTGGCGGCATTTTACTTCTATCCGCTTCGTTTATGGCCAACCCGCCATCTTCAGGCAACGGTCAAGTCCAACAGCAAAAAGATGCATCCATATGGAACCTTGCTTTTGCCATAATAACTCTCGGCATGTTTGCCGGAACATTTGCGGGATTATTGATCATCGGCAACCTGACCCCACTGCTGCTCAAGTCCGGATTAACGGCAACCCAAGCTGTAACGTCCATATCGATATTCGCTGTAGGCAACGCCGTAGGCAGAATCACATGGGGACACATATCAGATCACCTGAGCTATAAATGTATACCGCTTTCGTTATGCTGTTTCTCATTTTTCTGCGTGTTCCTTCTCTTGCCGCTGCCCATATGGGCGATTATGCTTACAGTAGGATTTCTGGGATTTGGATTTGGTGCCAACTTTGTAATCTACGCATCAACAATATCGAGTATATTCAGCATTGAGGCATTTCCCAAATTATACCCTATATGCTTCTTGGGCTACGGCATAGCCGGAATCATAGGCCCAGGTCTTGGCGGATACCTTGCTGATGCGACCGGATCATACAACACTGCTTTGTATATAAGCATCGCAATGCTGACCGCCGTAGGGATTATCTCCGGTCTCTGTTCAAAAACATTCAGAGCCGGAAGAAACAATACTTGAAGCTGTTTTAACTATTCTTTTTGCAGAAAAGTATTGCGGTTTCTATAAACATCCATACTGCAAGCACCAATATCATTGAACTTAGCGTTATTAGCAGCCAATCGCCGCCGTTAATAAAGTCCTTTAGCTTTATGACCAACGCCCATATTGTTATAGTCAGCATGAAAACACACGGGAAAGCGGCAATAAGCGATTTATTACCGACCTTCTTTTTCAAATACATTGTAACAACAAGCAATGCCAGCGAAGCAAGAAGCTGATTAACTGTGCCGAAAAGCGGCCAAAGCACCATCGCCCCCTTGCCGTCTGCTCCAGTAGCAAACGCCACAATCGCAGCGGTAATCACTGCGAAGCTGGTCGCAGTCCACTTATTGCTGAGCTTTGTGAGATTCATACTGCAAGCAAGCTCGCTCGTTATATATCTTTGCAGTCTCACCGCGGTATCAAGCGTAGTACCCGCGAATGAAGCGATAAACACACCCATAAGAACAGTACCTACCTGCTTAGGCAAGCCAATCGTCTCCATCATATTAGCCGCACCTACCACAACAGCCGTAAGCTTGGCTCCCAGCCCCTGTGCACCCGACCATGAAGCATAGTGGGTATTCCATGCCGCAAATCCGCTAAGAGTCGAGCCATCGGAAGCTGTGTATGCAATACCTATACCCGCCGCAACACACACCAGCACGAGAACAGCCAACGCCCCTTCCAGAAGCATTGAGCCATAGCCGACAAAGAGAGCATCCTGTTCATACGAGACTTGCTTTGGCGTCGTGCCGCTGGCTACAAGCGAATGAAACCCGCTGACCGCACCGCAGGCAATCGTTACGAACATAAACGGCCAGATAGGCGGCGCACCGGTAGGTGAATGATTCACGGCAGGAGCAACAAGCTCAAGATTACCGCCAAAACCGGTAAAAATCACGCTTACCACAAGTATGCCGAGCATAACGAAAAGTTGCCACGCATTCGTATAATCACGAGGCTGGAGCAAAGTTGTTACCGGCAGAATTGAGGCAATGAAAGCATAGATAAGCAGGATTATCGTCCATGAACCGGTTGAAGGCATTGCCGCAAATTCCGGTATCGTGCATGCCCCCGGCCAATGGCTCTGAACAAAAGCTCCCAAAAGCACAAAACCATACATACATATAACCGCGATAGTGGTCGCAAGGGTGATGTTGGCATTTTTCTTATACACAAAATAACCCAGCAGTATGGCAATCGGTATCTGTGCCCAGACAGGAATTATAGAACTTGGAAAAAACTTGAACACTACCGCTATTACCACCCCGAAAATCGCTATTATTATCAGCAGTGCGAGAAACACCACCAGAAAAAACATAAACCGCACGCGGGCATTGATATATTTGGCGGCAATATCAGAAACACTCTTGCCCTGATGACGCATTGACACAACCAGCGAACCGAAATCATGAACCGCTCCCATGAATATACTGCCAAATACTATCCAAAGCAATGCCGGCAACCAACCCCAGATAACACCTATCGCCGGCCCTACTATCGGTCCTGTTCCCGCTATAGATGTAAAATGATGGCCGAATATAACGCCCTTCTCAGAGGCCACATAATCCACACCGTCAGCAAGCTCACGGCTGGGAACCGGCGCAGTAGGATCAAGCTTGAATATCCGGCGGGCAAGATATTTTCCGTAAGTATGATAAGCCGCAATATAAGCCGCAAAAGCGACAAGCATCAAAAGAATAGTTTCCATGCAAAAGCTCCTGTAAAACAAACTAAGCCAAACATGCCGTCTCCGGCTTTTGCCAGTTTCGCCAAAATCAGAAACGTTTATCATACTACAATAAAAAAAATCCGCAATAACATCGACCATAATCACGGCTATTTTTTTGCATTACAGGCAATTAAAAAATAAAACATTAATGATAATCTTGATTTTATGTACCTAAATCAATATCATTTAGTTTATGTTTTATTTAGCGGTGACAATTTTCCTGATAGCCAACCTACCTATATTCATACTGATAGGATGGGCAATATTCGGAAGCTGGGGTGGTTTTTTAGACCAGATTTTCTTAGGAAGTACCCCTGACTGGATATCAGCCTTCAAAGGACAGTATCACGAAGATAAAGCCGCAGAGTTTTCGCTTCTTTGGTGGCTGCTTGGCTGTGGAGCAGTAATACTATTGGAGATAGGTCTGCTATATAAATTCTTCGGCTTTACATTCTTCCTATTCTAATCAACAGGCCAGAATACGGCATCATAGCCATCTTTTTTCGGCCATTTTGCAATATTGCCTTCCTTGTCATATTCAGCCTTGCCGCCATTATCCACTCTATCAGTCCCTACGCTATATAAAACAAATGAGTTGTCTGTCTTACGATATGCAAGCTGCTTACCACTAAATGGGTCAATCGGCACACTCTCAATATAACCATCACACATCAGCCTATCCAGCGATTCTGGAAAGCTGCCGTTATCTGCCTTGTAAAGATGTACCGCTAAAATAACAACCGTTGATTGGATATCTATCTCCATGCGGTGTGATAAACTGATAATTTTATCAAATGCCGGCATTAAGACACTCAATACTATATTATCTTCTACCCCAGCCATAACATTACCTATATCAGCAATTTGATATGGCATCTTATTGGAATATTCTATCAGCTTCTCATAAAACTCATTAACGTTTTCTACAAGCACTTCCTTATCCGGTTGTACAAATAATAATTTAATCTTATCCGCAAAACCACTGAAAGACTCATCACCGAATATTATTACACGAGTGGAAGCACGCTTAAGATATAAATGGCTTCCGATAGGAGTAGAAACAAAGCTTCGCTGTATTTCATCAAGTGCGAAATATTTCTCACCATCAAAATTAAGAGCAAACTCAGTATTAACGGCCAATGCCTTAAATTCATCAGTCAGGTATTCAAGGCTTTTCCTGTCAATATCAAAGTCATTAATTACATAATCTAACGTATTAGATGCTAAGCGAAGAATTGCCATACCAACAAGCTGTTCAATTAAAGTCTGCTGATCTTTCAGATGCATTCCCGACTTATAAACGACAGATATATCACTGAAAGCAGATTCAATATTTCCGCTCTTAGCTTCCAGATAAGCACGCCACAACATTGCATTGCAAATATGACGGTAATCTGCTAAATTGGGTATCATCAACGAATTGTACTCATCCTCTTTTGCTTCATATTTCCTCCAGAAATACTGTTTTTTACTGCCTTCAGTCCAAAGCTCCAGTGCTTCGGCATTTTCTGCAAGCCAGTTATGCAAAAGTACCTCATCCTCTGGAGTAATTGCAGAATATTCCCGATCAGATGGATCAAAACCTTCTGGCTCTGGACGCGGATTATTACAATCATATTTAACACCCGCCTCTTCTTTGAAAAAAGGTTTGTAGAATTTCACTGCCTCATCATAAGAAATCGCCGCATTTTCATCATCGCTCACTTTTTCATCCGGCCTCACTATCCGGTTAAGCTCTTCCACATAGTTAGTGGTGATAACCGGCTTGCCGCTGAGAAACCATGCACTGTAAACAGCGACAAGCAGAATAAATGCCCCGACAAACTGACACGAACGTATCATAAATTTCACCCACCACGGACGGCAGCGTTTCTTCGCCCTCCGCATCAGCTTGCCGAGCACTGCCGCATCTCCGAACTCGGTTATAAGCTTTTGGGCCTCTTTCTGTCTTTCCGCTTCGCCGCTGATATGATCAAGTGCATCGGTGAAATGATCGACAAGCTCCTGCCTCACATCCTCACGCACCTTACGCCGCCACCGCATCTTCCTGATAACCTCATCAATATACTCAACAGCAATCTGCGGCAACTCTGTCATCTGCTTATTCTCCATCTCAAATTATCCCTTCTCAAATCTCTTCAAGCGGCCAGAATACATTATCATAGCCTTTATCATCCCAGATAGAACCGCAATCAGATTTGTCTTTTAAGCTTAGTCTTTTGCCGCCATCGTCAGTTTCATCAACACCAAAGCTATACAAGACGAAAGAATCACCTTCTCTGGAATAGACCAACCGCTCTCCACTGAAAGGATTAACCGGAATCTCCTGAATATACCCATCACATAAAAGCGGTGTCAACGAGTCAGGATATACACCCTTATCTGCCTTGTAGACATGAAGAGCAAGAATCAAATTGGCAGCATCAAAATCCGCCTGTGTTCGATAATTGGTCAGAATACATCTTGCGAAAGGCTCTGAAAGATTGCCCAACAGGAAATATTGGCTCGAACTCTCTCTCAAAATCGACTCCAAATCATCAATCATATAAGGAGGAGTCTTTGAATAATTTTTCATTTTGTCATAGAACGAATCTATCACCTCAAATTGCTTTTCCTTATCAGGAAAAGCAAACAATACTTTTAGATTATCCGAAACAGAATTTAATTCCCCATACATAGCCTTATAGGCACTAAATCTGGCTCGTTTCAAATAGAAATGACCACCTATAGGGGTCTCAACTATGCTGCGTTGAACCTCATCAAGAGCCAAGTATTTCTCTCCTTCAAAGTCCAGCATAAAATCGAAACGCTCTTTAATCTTTGAAAGCTCATCCTTAATATAAACCAAATCATCCTGCGGAACATCAAAGTCATTAACGATATTAAGCAGAGTCATATTGGAATACTTCAAACACGCTAAACCTACAAGCTGTTCAATCAGTGTCTTACGGCTATACCTATGCTTTGAGGCTCTGTAAGAGACCAGCAAATCATCAAATGCCGATTTGAAATCTCCATCACTTGCCGCAAAATAAGCCCGCCAAAGGATTACCCGGGTAAGACTTCGCCATTCGCTAAGATGCGGCACAAGCATAGTAACCACTTCTCCGGTTTCTGATGTATATTCCCTGTAAAAATATGGCTTTAAGCTGCCAGCTTCGAAGTAATCTATGGATTTTTGATTTGCCTCAATCCATTCTCTTATGACAATTTCATCTTCTTGGCTTATAGCAGAATAATCCTGCATCTTTCTCGTATTAAACTTTTTCCCATCAACAATTTCAGAAAGATCTACGTAGCTGTCAGTAGCCTTTGTATAAAGCTCCAATCCATTCTGAGATTCATCAATATTAATTTCCGGTCTTGAATATTGATTATACTTAGACACATAATCAGTACTAATAACAGGCTTACCGCTGAGAAACCATGCACTGTAAAGAACTATAAGCAGCAAAAACGAGCCCACTACCTGACACGAACGTATCATAAATTTTACCCACCACGGACGGCAGCGTTTCTTTGCCCTTCGCATCAGCTTGCCGAGCATCGCCGCATCGCCGAACTCGCTTATCAGTTTTTGGGCTTCTTTCTCCCTCTCAGCTTCTCCGCTCATATGATTCAATGCATCTGCAAAGTGATCCATAAGCTCCTGCCTCACATCCTCCCGCACTCTTCGCCGCCAACGCATCTTCCTAATAACATCATCGACATACTCGACAGCAATTTGCGGCAACTCTTTGACTCCATTAGTCCCCATATTAAAATCTCCTTAATAATCAGCCTAAAGCAACACTTCCACCGCCGAATATAAGCTCCAGCCCTTCCCGAAGACCTGCCCACTGATCTTTCTGAGCTGCAAGCCGTTTAGAGCCTTTGCTTGTAATGGAGTAGAATTTGCGTTTGCGGCTGCCCTGCTCCTCTTCCCACTCAGAGGCGACAAGCCCCTTGGCCTCAAGATTGTACAGCAAAGGATAGAGCGTCCCCTTGCCAAGCGTAAAAATGCCGCCACTGCGTTTTTCAATGGCCGTACTCAGCTCATAGCCGTACATTTTCCCCCGTGAAAGCACCTCAAGAACGATCATAGGCGCCACACCTTTCATCAATTCGCGTTCAAATTTCATTATCATATCTCCCTTAATAATAGTTTGCTTCACATAGTTTACATAACATAGTATGTAATACATACTATCACATCAAAAAATATTGTCAACATCTTTTTATCAGATTTTTAAACCAGCCTCAATCCTCTTTGGAGTGCGGTTGAAAGCAAAGCGCAATGCCGCTTTGGAATAAATGCCGCCAATAACCCAGCCAATACAATTACAATCTAAAGCTGCAAGAACGCAGAGAGAACAACAGGTATATTAAAATTGCGACTTTGTGACCTTACGTCAAATATCATTATATCGCCAAAATTCCAAAGCGGTGCCGCCTTAAGGTTGGCCCCGCACTCCAAAACACTACTTCCAAGCATCACTTAATCGGCCAGAATACGGCATCATAGTCTTCTCCACCATCATCAACACCATCCTCTCCAATACCATACAGTAAGAAAGAATCCACCTGCCGGCTGTAAATAAAAGACTTACCGCTAAAGGAGTCAATTGGCAATTGGTCAATATAACCTTCATCAACAAGCTGATTCAACGATTCAGGAAAGTATCCGTTGTCAATCTTAAATAAATGCAGATCAACAACAAGAATGCTCGCCTCATTACTATCATTAGTTCGCCAAACCAAATATGCAACCTGACTTAAAAAAGGCTTTACTGTTGCAAACATAAAGTTTTCTCCAACTTCAGCAGCAACAGCTTCCTCATAACTTCCAACTACATAAGGAGGCTTTCTGTAATTTGAATCCACACTTTTATAAAGAACGGCCGCATCATCCATACATTCCTGCTTACCCGGCGGGAAAAATACAATCTTCATAAAATCCGTAAAGGACTCTGGTTCGTTCTTCAAGAAAGCATTATCAGATCCATTAAAACTCTCAGGATACCAATGATCACCAATCGGGGTAACCACAAAACTGCGTTGTATCCCATCAAGCATCATATAACGTTCCGACTCTATATCTAAAGGTTTCCCGATTTGAGCAGAAGATATCTCAAGCTCATTTTTTATCTCTGTCAGCTCCTCTCGCGACAAATCAAATTCTTGAATGAATAAACAGGCAGCGTCTGATGCGCAGCGAGCCAAAGCAATACCGACTATCTGTTCAATAAGAGTTTTTTGAGACTTTATATGCGCCGCAGTCCGAAAAACAACCTTCAAATCATCAATACCTTCTGTAAAATCACCATCACTCAAGGCAAAATAAGATTGCCACAGAAAAGAATAAATCATCTTTCTGGTAATACCCAAGTTGGGTAATTCAATATCTGTAAGAGGAGCATTCTCGATTAATGAATATTCTCTCCAGTAATATTTTTTCTCACTTCCCTCTCGCCACAATTCCATTGCTTCTTTATTTTCTTCAATCCACCTGCATACTAACTTTTCCTGATCAGAACTGATAACAAAGAAATCTAAACTTATAGGATCAAATTCATCTTCCTGTTCAGGGAATGGACTATAAACTTCTGCGGCATTATCAAAGAAAGTTGCCGCGTTTTCTTCATCCTTTATTTCAAATTCGGGTTTAATAAACTCATTAAGCTCTGCCAAATAATCATGGTCAATAGTCGGCTCACCCGTAGCTAACCAAAAATACGCAACTACCGCCAGCAACACAACCGCACCAACAAACCCACCTAACCACAACAATATTTTACTTATCAATTTCAACCCTTATCATTATTATCTGAATTTATATAAATTTCATTTTCGAGATATTTTTCAATCTTTTCCTTAAGCTCATTATCATAAATATATAATCCTAAATCAAATCCAGACGGAAAAAGCTCCTGCTCTCCCCCTTAAACTTTCTAACTTTTCACACTTTTGAATCGTCTATATCATGCGTAAGCAATAATTATCGTGAGCAAAGCGAACCCCACAATTCCTAATTCCTAATTTGTAATTAATTTGCGTCTTAGCGTCCTTGCGTTGAATTTTAAATCCAGAACGAGAAGTATAAATATATCCCAATCACCAGCGAGATTGTAGCGACTGTCAGCAGCACATCCCACTTACCCCAACTCTCTCGTATCGCCTTCTTGTCCTCGGCACTGAATGTCTGGAAGGTAAGCCCGGCCACCTTTTCTGCTGCCGGTTCCTTTGAGTTGAGCGAGATAAATATAACCAGTATCACGCTGAATATAAATAGCACGCCTGAGAAATACAGGAAGTTGAAATCGCCAACAGCCGCAAGAGCCGCCGGATTTCCTATCTTTCCCGCCCCGTAAAACGCCTGAACGGTGAGCTTTATCATGCCAAGCACGAAGCCAACCGTCAAGCCCCAGAATGCACCATGCCTGTTAATGCGTTTCCAGAACAGGCCAAGCAGGAATACCGCGGTTATCGGAGGAGCAAGATAGCTCTGCACGCTCTGCAAATACTCATACAGCCCGCCGTCAGCAATCCTGTACATAACCGGTATCCACAGTATACCCAGACCGACCACGATGCCCGTAGCGAATCGCCCGACAGTAACAAGATGCTTCTCCGACTGCCCCGGCTTAATCTTCTCGTAGATATCAACCGTAAACAGCGATGCACACGAATTGAACAGCGAAGACAGCGAGCTCATCAACGCCGCCAGCAAACCGCCCACAACAAGCCCGCGGACACCCACCGGCAACAAGTTCATAACCATAATGGAGAACACCTGATCGCCATCGAGATTGCCGTTATCCTTGAGCGGGATAGATATAAGCCCGTTCTTGTGAAGAGCATACCCAATCATGCCCGGCACGAGAAATATAAACACCGGCCACACCTTCAGAAAACCACCCCACAAAGCACCACGGCGGGCGTTTGTAAGATTCTTAGCCGCCAAAGTCCTCTGCACAATATACTGATCGGTACACCAATACCATATACCCACAATCGGCGAAGCAATCATTACGCCGAGCCATGGAAAATCCGGATCGGTAAGCGGATTCCACAACGCCATATTAGCCGCGTTGAGTTGGCAGGCATCCTGAAGCTGCCCCCAGCCGCCAAGCTTATTAAGCCCGAAATACGTGATAAACGCCGAGCCGACAAGCAGTATCATAGCCTGAGCCGTATCGGTATACACCACCGCACGAAGCCCGCCGAATATCGTATAAACACCCGTAAGGATTACAGTTGTGAATGCTCCAACCCAGAACGCCATCTCCGGCGTACTGAAAAGATCCGGCAGCAGCGCCTCGAACACCTTCGCCCCCGCATACACCGTAACCGATACCTTTGTAAACACGTAAGCCACCAGCGAAACGCATGAAAGCAGCCAACGCGTGCGTGAATCGAAACGTTTTTCAAGGAATTCCGGCATAGTGAACACGCCGCTGCGATAATAGAACGGCACAAATACCCATGCCAGCATCATCATTATCCAGGCATGAAGTTCCCAGTGTGCCATCGCCATACCGCGAGTCGCCCCGCTGCCGGCAAGCCCCACAATATGCTCCGAGCCGATATTGGAAGCGAAAAGAGAGGCACCAACCGCAAACCAACCGATATTACGCCCGGCAAGGAAATAATCCTCAGATGTATCCTGCTTCTTCGACGACCACCAAACAACAAGACCAAGAATGAAAAAGTAAGCTCCAAGAACAACCCAGTCAAGCAAAACAAGTGATGAATCCATTGCAATCTCCTTTTTTTAAACCTATCTCAGCCTTAAACCAACAACCAGCCATATAAAATCTCAAACGTTAGCAAACTCCTCTACTGATTGCTGATCACTGATAGCTAATTACTAATCGATCATTGCTAACAGCTAATTAAACTATCTATATTAATTCTAATAATTTACATTAAATTTGTCAAACAATTTCAAAACTGTAAATCATCCAGCAGCCAATCGTATGTATACTTTTTTTATTTTTAATTAGACCATACACCCTTATTCAGCTAAAATACATACATGATAGCAAGTTACGAAGAAACAAAAGAACTTAACGATCACTGCTTTATAGCAAAAGATCTAAACTGCCCAAAATTCCCCTTCTACTGGCATTACAACAATTGCTTCGAACTGACGGTAATATTAAGGGGAAGCGGCAACCGTTATATTGGTAGCAATATAAGCGAATTCTCAGCGGGCGAACTCGTTCTCATAGGCCCCAACCTGCCGCACACATGGGATTCATGCGAAAACCAAACCAATTCCCGCGCAATAGTCTTTCACTTTACAGAAAATTCATGCGGCGAGGGGCTATTTGATAAAAATGAGATGCAGGACATCAAAAAAATGCTGAACAGGTCAAAAAACGGACTCCTGTTTACCCCAACAGCAACTCAGACCGTAATAGAAAACATATCCGCACTGCCGGTATTGGACGGCTGGCAGAGAATAACAACACTTCTTGAAATTCTCGGCAAACTGAGCAAAGCAGACTGTCGTACAATATCGGAAAACAGCAATTTCGGCTCCCTCGACCAAAAATCACAAGACAGATTCAGCAGAGTATGCAGCTTTATAAACACCAACTTCACCGACCCGCAACTCTCACAAGCTGATATAGCCGCACAAATACACATGAGCAGTTCAAGATTCAGCCAGTTTTTCAAGCAAATCTGCGGCAAAAGCTACATAGAGTACCTCAATAGTACAAGATTGAACCACGCATGTAAAATGCTTATAGAAACTGACAAGTCAATCACTGAAATATGCTTCGAATCAGGATTCAGCAACATAGCAAACTTCAATCGACACTTCAAAAAGCAAAAGGTAAAAACACCAAGACAATACCGCTACGCGTTCACAAAACAATGATTAAGTATGCAACCTTGAATAAAAGAATCATTAAATCTGATAAACCAACCTGAATTTCATCCAACTCAATTGAGAGAGAATACAATATCAAACGTCGTATTTTCCGAGAGTGCCAAAGTGTTTAATTTAATTTTACTTGAAAAAACACATCAAGCATATTACTATTTGTCATATTGTAAGTTCAAGGGTTTAGAATCTAAGATGGAACTATTGAGGGATATATGGACTACAGCGTTCAAACAGTCTTGTTAGCATTCGGATTCACACTGATAGCCGGTTTATCTACGGGTATAGGCGCGGCATTAGCTTTCTTTACAAGAAAAACCAACACGAAATTTCTGTCACTGGCATTGGGCTTCTCAGCCGGCGTTATGATATACGTCTCCTTCATAGAAATTTTCCAGAAAGCAAGAACAAGCCTCAGCGAAGTAGCCGGCGCATATTGGGGGACTATATACGCGGTCATAGGCTTTTTTGGCGGTATAGCGATAATTGCGATAATCGACAAGCTAATACCAGATGTAGAAAATCCGCATGAAATGCATAAAATCGAGGAAATCAAGCAAAGCATTGACACCTCCAGCCCCGATTTGATGCGTATGGGACTCTTCGCCGCCCTCGCGATTGGAATACACAATTTCCCTGAAGGCTTTGCTACATTTATGAGTGCACTCAAAGACCCGAAACTGGGCGTTGCAATCACCACGGCAATCGCAATACATAATATACCGGAAGGAATCGCCGTAAGCGTGCCGATATACTACGCAACAGCCAACCGTTCTAAAGCGTTCTGGCTTTCCACTCTATCAGGGATCGCCGAGCCGGTTGGTGCGGCAATAGGTTTCTTGATACTCAGACAATTTATGACTGACTACGTATTCGGCTTTTCATTTGCGGCAGTTGCTGGTATAATGGTGTTCATATCGCTTGACGAGCTTTTGCCTGCCGCCCAGCGTTACGGCGAACACCACCTTTCGATATATGGATTAATATCAGGGATGGCGATAATGGCACTGTCATTGATAATGTTTTTATAAAAGAAGGCAAACAGGCTCTTGGTAAAAACTGAGCTTAGCCTGGAATTAATTGCCGGCTAATGCCTTCAATATGAGTAGAATATATGAATAATGAAATGAACCAGACGATAGAACAAAATAAGCCTGACAGCAATAACCAGCCGACCTCTAATGCCTCGTGCCTGATGCCTGATGGCTGTTCTGTAAAAACAATAATATTTGATTGGGGCGGCGTATTAATCGACCCGCCGGCAGCGAATATCATCAACTATTGTTCACGTGTCACAGGCATCTCTGGCGAGGATTTCATGAATGCATACCGCCAGATCGAGTTTGACTTTTACAGGGGAACCATCTCCGAGCCGCAGTTGTGGCAGCATATATGCTCTGTTAACGGGATTGATACCCCTGCTGAATGCCTGAATGAAGGACGTTCGAAATGGTTAATGGCGTTTGACACCGCATATAAACCGAGACCGGAGATGTTTAAAATCATTGCCGATCTAAAAAATAACGGCTACAAGATCGGGCTTCTATCAAACGCGGAATTGCCTGTTTTGACGTATTTCGAAGAGGAAATTTACGAGGATTTCGACTTCAGCGTGTTTTCGTGTATAGAGCAAATGGCAAAACCTGATGCTGAAATATACCATCTGGCCGCCGAGAAAGCTCAAATGCCGGCAGAAAAATGCCTTTTCGTCGACGACAAAGAAGAAAACACAAACGCAGCAGAAAAAATAGGTATGAAAGCAATCCATTTCAAGAATTTTGATGATTTCAAAGAGAAACTCTTGCTTCTCTGCCAAATATAATATGCCAGAAACCGAGATAAAAAAAACGAAAGAACACCCCGACCTATACAAGAAAGTAATAAAAGGCGGTTTCTGGGTATTCGCACTAAGAATATTCACTCAGCTAATGAGCATTCTTAGACTCGCAATTCTGGCGAGAATACTTTCGAAAACTGATTTCGGATTAATTGGCATAGCCCTGCTTCTTATTAGTATACTTGGCACTATCACACAAACCGGATTTCAAGCCGCTCTTGTTCAGAAGAAAGAGAATATTACACCTTTTTTAAATACGGCATGGACTACAAATATAATAAGAGGGATTATTCTTTATTCTTTATTATATTTTATTGCACCATTCGCCGCTAAGATTAAAGTCCCAATAGAACAGTATGAAACAGCTTTAGCTATAATAAGGGTAACTGGACTTTCAATTATAATTGGAAGTTTATCAAACATTGGAATTGTTTACTTTCAAAAAGATCTACAATTCAATAAAACATTCCAGATTAATTCTATATCGAACCTGTTGGGTATAGCTATCTCTATAATAATTGCAATCATATATAAAAGCCCTTGGGCATTAGTCGCAGGTAGACTAACAAATACAACAATCTCTGTTTTACTAAGTTATATTTTACATCCATTTAAACCTAAATTGAATTTTGAAAAAGATAAATTCTTGGAGCTATGGCATTTTGGCCGTTGGGTCACAGGAAGCTCAATAATAGGTTTTTTCGTTAATTATGGAGACGACTTCTTTGTTTGGTTTTTCTTGGGAACAGAAGCTTTGGGACTATACCAAATGGCATACAGAATAGCAATGATACCCGCCGATTTTGGTTCTTCAATATTATCCAAAATAACATTCCCTGCTTTTTCAAAAGTTTCAAACGATATCGAAAGACTTAAAAAAGCATATTTTAAGACCTATAAATTTGCATCCTCTTTTTCTATACCTTCATCTGTGGCAATCTTAATCCTTTCACCAATTATGATACCTCTAATTTTAGGTGATAAATGGATACCTGCAATAATCCTCATTCAAATTCTAACTATAAAAGGTACATTTCTGACTCTTGGGGCTACACGAGGACCTCTATTTTTATCGTTAAATAAGCCTGGAATTGGAACAAAATTCAGATTTTTAAGACTTATCACCCTTTCAATAACAATTTATCCATTATGTTTATTATTAGAACTAAAAGGTGTTTGCATAGCCGTAACATTATCTTGCTTATTACCAATGGCACCTGCATATAACTTAGCTAACAAATTACTTAACGCTACATGGAAAGACATAATAGAATCATCAAAAACAGCAATACTTGTTGGAATAATCACTGGATTGCTATCTTTGGCAGTCAAATATGTCTTGAATTACTTTTTTTAGGTTATAGAATATGGTTAGTAATTTCTAATTTCTTGAAACATGATTAAAATGAAAAAGCTAAAATTAATAGATGAAAATTGGGACTATCTTATAATCTTAGATGCATGCAGATATGATTATTTCACAGAAATCTATAAATCATTTCTGCCCGGAAATGTTGAAAAAAGAATTTCATTAGGCTCCTGCACTCCTGAATGGCGAAACAACAACTTTCCTGATTCTTATAGTGATATAGTTTATATTTCAGGCAATCCTATGATTTGTAAAGATAAGTCAATTTATGACTATAAGGCAGGCGAACATTTTTTTGAAGTCTTTGAGATTTGGAAAAATAAATGGAATAGTCAAATAGGAACAGTCCTGCCAGGAGATCTTACAGAACAAGCCATCAGAATTATCAACCAATATAATGATAAGAAGATAATTGTTCATTATCTTCAACCTCATGCTCCATATATATGCTCTGGAGTATCTGGTTGCAAAACAGCAAATGACTTCCAGAAAAAAGGCTATTGCAACGAATTTGGCATTAGACGCAAGTTATTTGATTTTTTAAGACCTTATGCAAAAAAATCTAAGTTGCTTGGGAATCACAGCGAATGGTACCTTAGAAAATGGCTTAATATAGAACCACTCAAACCAATAGAAAAGGCCTGGAGAGAACTATGTACAACTGGCTTGAGGCAAAAGTATAGAGAAAATTTAATATCAGTGATGTCTCAACTGCCAAGATTACTTGATCACCTTGATGGGAAAGTTCTTATAACTTCCGATCATGGCGAATTACTTGGCGAAAAGAAAGATTTTTCTCATCCTTCAACTTCACTTAACCCGATATTAAGAGAAGTTCCCTATTTATTAATAGAAACATGCAAAAAAAACACCGTTAAACCTGATGCATTTTGTAGTTCCGAACAAACAAATGACAATGACAAAATTCAAGATAAGTTGCAACAACTTGGTTATCTTTAATCAAAGATAGCCTAAATCAGTAAGTTGTTGTTCGACATCTTCTTGTTCAGAATCTGAATAATCCATATGACTTCTGACAGCAGTATCTTTATCGGTAAAATTAGTTTTAAAGTTAAAACTAAAACAATCAGTAAGGGCTTTTCCGTCAATATGAGCTGGAATATCAATACCGAGCAAAGCAAGAATAGTTGGCGTAATATCAATAAGCTCGCAATTATTGTTTTTGTTTTTGACCTTTTCACCGGAAAGAACAAAAACACCTTCTGGCGAGTGAGTCCCTATCTGTAATCCATTTCTTACAGTATTTCCCTCTATTACAGGAGAAAATGGATTAAGTGTAATCTGCCAGCCCTCATTAAGTTTCACTACAATATCGGGACGATCATATCCTGAGGGATACACTTCTTCACCTCTTTGTATTTCTTTTACGGCTTTGCCGTCACCAAAAGAACTACGAATTTCATCTGCTAATCTTTCAACTATAGATTCTTTGTTTTCGCAACAAGGATTAATATATATCAATCCTCCTAAACCTCCAAGACAAAAGGCTGCGGTTTTATCCATATCAATGATTCGTCTGAGATGAACTATCTCTTCTTCACTATAATTAATATTTTTCGTAAATAGTTTCTTCTTTATCTTACCATAAAATTTAGCTGCATACTTTATAATACTAAATTTACTCTTCAAAACTTCTTTTGTTTTTGAAAACTTAGTATCAGAATCAGGGATCGTACTAAGAACCAGATAACCATTATCTAAAAGCCATCGGTTTAACCCTATGGAACCTTCATATTTACAGAAACCATGATCAGAGACAATAAAAGTAAGAACATCCTGTCCTGCAGAACTTAAAAGCTGTCCAATACGTGAATCCAATTGAGAATAAAAAAGCGAAGCCTTAGCATAAACATCTTTGCTATATCCCTTAGCACCCGGATCTAATGTTGCCCAAGCTCTATGCTGAAATAAGTCTGTTGTTTGTACCTGTATCGAAAAAAGATCCCATTGATAATCAACTATAAGTTTCTCTGCTAAATCAAACCTGACATTCTCTGTTTTTATAGACTCTTCAACGAAATCGTCAAGGTCTTTAATATGTCTATTTTCTACTATCTTGTAATTAGTACCTTTCAAGTATTTATTATATATTTTAGATGGATAGACATTGTCACTATTAATTTCCGGACAAAGCAGACCAGGAACAAAGACTCCTTCAACTTCAGGACAAGGAAAACTTACAGGCATATTAATGCTTATAACTTTTTTTTGGGATTTTGTCAATATAGTCCAAATATCTGGAGCTTTATTATCGGCCAAGCTATTAACTCGAAGTTTATTAGATTTTGTATCAAATTTATGAAAGCAGTAAATACCGGTTTTTTCTGGCCGGCATCCTGTTTGAAATGATGACCAAGCCGGTGATGTTTCAAACGGAAAAACGCTTTTCAAATTCCCGCAGCAACCTTTACTGCATAAATTACGGAGATTAGGCATAAAACCGTCGTCCATAAGTCTTTTGC
Source organism: Sedimentisphaeraceae bacterium JB056 (assembly GCA_044440125.1). Lineage (GTDB taxonomy): Bacteria > Planctomycetota > Phycisphaerae > Sedimentisphaerales > Sedimentisphaeraceae > JBITAJ01. The sequence continues at coordinate 42,124 of JBITAJ010000011.1, forward strand.
CACTTGTCCACGAAAAACCATCAAGCCCTATTATAAGTATTTTAGTCATAATAGCATAAATATATATTTTAACTGCTATAAAGGCAATAATTTTCTTGACGAATTAGAGATATATGGAATATACTGTAAAAAATAACATTAATAAATAAGGTGAATTTAATATCATGAAATCTTTATTCAAAAAAGCTGAGATACAAAAAAAACTGATAAAAGGACTACCTCAATATAACATAACATCTACGCAAAACATCGATAAAGCAAAAGAAAACTACATCTCAAATTTCAATATAGAAACTTCGAATTATACACTAAAAGATATTAAATTAAGAGCTCAGCAGTACTTCTGGCATTACCCATTTAGTTTTGGAGAAGATTTGTATATTGAGTCTGACTCAGATAAATCACAAGGTATTTACGGCAGGCATTACAAGCGTTATATGCATATATTCTCTAACTTGCTTGATATTTACGGCGGCAGCTTAGAAAACAAGAACATATTGGACTGCGCTTGTAATTGTGGGTTCTGGTCATTACAAGCTCTGGCAAATGGTGCAAAAAGCGTGACTTCTTTTGACGCAAGCGAGAAGAATATCGAGCAAGCTGATTTTCTAAAAGAAATAACGAATACACAAAATGTCACATATCAGAAACTTGATGTAGCAGATATTTCTAAAAATAAATTAGGTAAATTTGATATCACGTTCTTCCTCGGAATACTCTATCACCTTAATAATCCCGTAGAGATATTGTCAAAACTTAAAGAAGTAACAAAAGATACATTAATAGTTGATACAAATGTATGTATTGACTCAAAAAATGTATTGGAATTAAGAATAGATGACGTACACAAGCAAAATCATTCAAACAATATATGCTATTATCCTTCTCCGTCAGCAGTATTTAAAATGCTTGAAATAGCTGGATTTAGAGATGTCAAAATATTAAATTCAAAAACCGAAATGCCAGAAATATATAATAGTGGAAGAAGATATACCTTTATTGCATCAAGCTGATAATATAATGAAAATAGCATATATACTAAAATCATTCCCTGAAATCTCTCAAACTTTCATTATTGTTCAATTAACAGAATTAATCGAATCTGGACATGATGTAACTATATTTGCTCAAAATAGAGGCAACGACAACAACACTATAGATTTAGTTAAAAAACATAGAATGACTGAAAAATGTCATTTTTGTATTAAGATACCTAAAAATAAAAACAGAAGAAGGATTAAAGCTTTAATATTTTCTGTTATAAAATTAATGCGGCATCCTTTAAAAACAGTTGCTGCTCTCAGAATTTTATTTAGCCAAAAATTTGACTATGAAAATTTATTTTTTTTCCTTTCATTCAAACCTGAAAAATTTGATATACTTCAATGCCATTTTGGTCCAGCTGGCAACATAGGGCTTTTCACTAAAGAAACAGGACTTTTCGAAGGCAAATTAGTAACAACTTTCCATGGGTATGATGTTAGCTCATACATCAAACTCAAGAATGAAAGCGTTTATGATAAACTATTCAGAACAGGCGATGCCTTTACTTATAACAGTGAAGCAACAAAAGACAAGTTAATAGCACTCGGTTGTAATGAAGATAAAATGTTCAAACTTCCAATGGGAATTCCAGTAGAAGACTTTAAATTCAAAAGGCGTAATATAAATCCTGATAGTCAAATAAACATTCTAAGCGTAGGACGTTTGGTAGAAATGAAGGGAAGAAAATACGCAATTGAGGCTATTTCAAAGTTGGTGAATGACTATCCTAACATCAAGTATTATATTGTAGGCAATGGGCCCTGTCTTGATACACTAAAAGCACAAGTAAATCGTCTGAATTTGTCATCAATAATAGAATTTACCGGATGGGTTTCATCTAAGAAGCTCATGGAGCTTTATGATAAGTGTCATATATTCCTACACCCAAGCATCACGGCATCTGATGGCAATCAGGAGGGGCAGGGAATGGTTCTGATTGAGGCTCAGGCACAAGGTATACCAGTCATTGCTACAAGACATAATGCATTCACAGAAACAATTATAGAAGATGTCACAGGCTTTCTTGTAGAAGAAAAAAATGCTATGCAGATTTCAGAAAAGATTAAATTAATAATAGAAAAGCCAGACATTCCTCAGCAAATGGTCTTCGAGGCACGAAGACATCTTGAAGATTTATATTGCAGTAAAATACTAAATGTTATATTACTAAGCCTGTATACGAGGTTAATAGATGGCAAAAATTAAAGAAATAATTAAGTTTCCGTTCAAACCTTACTGGAAAATTAAACGAATTATCAAAAATCGTTACAACCCTGAAAAATATTGGGAAAATCGTCATCGAAAATATTCTGATAACTCATTAAAGGGGGTTGGTCATATAAAGAAGACTGAAGAGGCCAATATTATAGATTATAACAATGCAGCAAATGTATTCCTCGAACTATGTAAAGAAAACAATATTGACTTTTCAAACAAATCAGTTCTTGAAATAGGCTGCGGAAATGGATTCTATACTAATATAGTTCATCAACATGGATGCAAAGATTATATTGGAATCGATATAGCCGAATATCCGCTTAAAAAACTTGAAAACAAGTTTTGTTCTTATCATTTCAAAAAACTTGACATTACTAAGAGAAAACTTAATCAAAGATTTGATCTAATAATAATGATCGATGTCACACAACATATCACTAAAGATAAACTGTTTGTTGCAGCAATGGAAAATATCCAAGAAATGCTTTCTGATAAAGCAACCTTTATAGTAACAGAATGGCTTTCAGAAGCAAAAAAACAACGACAATATTATGAAGTAGAACGACCTTTAGAATACTATCAAAACTGTTTTAAAGGATTCAAGATATCAAATCCTAAAAAATTCAGAGACAAGTATATCTTCTCTATAAAAAAATAATTATGACCACCGGTTTGACAGGCGGTCATAATTATCAAGTCTAATATTTTTTAAAAGTCAAAACTCAAAAAACTTAAGTGGCATCATGTAAAAACACAATGCCACTTTCAAAATCAATATCTCTTACTGACGTTCATCATCATTAACAAGAACATTGTCATCGTCACTACGAATTGGAACACCAGACTGACCTACAGTTGACTTAGCTGCACCCACACGTATGGCCATCTGATCCCAAGTAGGACCAGCACCAACGCGACAAGTATAGATATTGTCATTCTGAACACCAATATCAGCTCTCTTTTCAAAAGTTACGTGGCCATCATTGTAAAGAACGTTCTGACCTTCACGCATATGAGCGTTTGAGTTAGCAACTTGCTCTTTCCATTTTTCAATCTCATCCCATTTATCATCCTGGATTGTATCACCTGCACCAAGAAGATCAACAAGATTCATATAGTTATCACTATCAGGAGAACCTTCCTGGAGAGAAGGGTCAAACCATGGGCTTTTATCAGCCATTATAGCCATACCCGCTTGATCAGTAGAACTCATTGGAAACTCCAGACCATTAGCTCCTTCATAAGGCAAATGATAAGAATAGCTTAAGCACAACTGTGGGTACTCATCCTCACCATCAGTTTCTTTTCCACCGAAATCCCAAAGTTCTGTAAGATCCGGCTTTTCACCGTTAAAGTCCTGAGCTTCTGAGCCTGTGAATTCTTTCTGGTCACTGCTCTGACAAACGAACTGCTTTGGAGATACGTCCGCTTCACGAACCAAAAGATAGAGAGATGCAGAAACTGTCACCTTCTGAGAATCTGACCAGTCGAAATCAGGAGTATCCCAATAATCATCCTGACCATCTTTCGTCGCCCATTCATCAGCACCCTTACCACCAGCTATTGGGTATTCCTCATCGTTGTCGTTTGAGTATACCATACATGCTGTGCCGAGGCCTTTGAGGTTGGTACCACAGATGAGACGTTGAGCGAGACGACGCACTTTACCGAGTGCAGGCATCAGAATCGCCATGAGCATCGCGATAATAGCAATTACCACGAGAAGCTCGATTAATGTAAAACCTTTCTTCTTCATACTTTATTACTCCTTATTGTAATAATACGGTCATTAGGTTTCGCTTTCAACGCCGCCGCCCGGTCCGCATAATTTTTAATTAAAATTGCTAGTTTTTCCTGCGAAACCCATATTTCGCCGGATTGCGACGTATAAACTCTAAACATCAGGCGCCTCTTACCCAAGAAGGCCTGTAAAAAAACGCATAATGCGATGGAAGGAGTAACAAAGCCGACGCTTTATGAAAAGCGTGTATAAGTATGATAACAGTTTTATATATTATGATAAGTTATTGCACGCCGGTAATATCACCGATTCCATCAACGTACATTTTAACTGCTATACAACCCTTTTGTCAATATTTTTTTTCATGCCATAAGACATTTAAATAGTCATCATAAGAATCTTTACACATAAACGCTTCCCTTGAAACGACTTAAGCCTAAAAATCTTGTTGGTTTTTCATAAAAAAAACAACATAAAAAATCTGCAATTATCAGCAAAGAAAACCTGCAAACACAACAGAAACTATCCTGCAAACATTTTTCGCATCGTTTTATAGTTATTAATCATTATACCACAGTAACTTAACTACTTAAACACAAAGCAAACTTCTATTTAACAATCCAGATCCGCAATATCAAACTTACAGCGAGCACTAAAACCACATTAACCCCAAAACCGTACAAGACACATACAACAAACAAAAAATTAGTATAAATTTCCAAAATTAACAAGCAAAAAAAACATCTCATCTCGATAGAATTTGCACTTCACACATAATAAATTAAACTTTTGTTGATACGAAAAGAACTTTGACATTGAATTTTCGTAAGTTTAATGTAAGATACGATTTCCTTCGATGATCGAAGGGGGCGACTGGTATCGACCGGATAGGTAGATGGCCAGGTGGCATACCCGGGATGACAGTTGGCCCGGTTAAAAATCTGTCAAACTAATTTTTAAACGGCGTTAATAACTACGCTATGGCTGCCTAATAAGAGCGGCCCGTCCACCGTTGCCTCTCCCGGCGGCGACGGCTCGGATGTCATAACTACGGGATAAGCTAACGCGAGTGTCTGGTAGCTGTTAGACGAAAATTTACAGACTGGCGGTATTTTGGCCTGTTGCCTGGTTTTGGATGCCGCGAGATGTAATAGGGTAACTAAGTATGTAGATGCCTTGCTTGAAATATCACGGGACGGGGGTTCGACTCCCCCCGCCTCCACTTTCGATTAATTAACACAAATCATTACACTCCAGTACTTTAAGCTTACATGCTTTTTCATCAAGCTAAATTATCTGCTATATCATGCATTAAGACAGTTATCTCTTAATCAAAAAGGTTAGCCATAATCTACCTAAGCGAGAATGCCGAAACGTTCGCGGGTAATCTGCCATTTGAGGGATCTGCCGGTCAGATATCTTCCCAATTCATCGGTCATATACTTTCCCATACGGTTACATTCGGGGCCCATACAGCCGGCGATGTGGGGAGTAATTATGATATTTTCAAGGTCGTAAAGCTCAGAATCGCTTTCGGCGGGCTCAGGATGAGTAACATCGAGAACGGCGGTAATATCGGGCCTGACCTTCAAAACGTCAATCATTTCATCTTCTCTTACAAGTATTCCTCTGGCAGTATTTATGAACGAGGAATTAGGTTTCATAGAGCGGAAATGTTCGCCCGTTATCATCCCTTTTGTTTCCTCGAAAACCGGAGTATGGATCGAAACCACATCACTAAGTTCAAAAATCTCCTCAAGCGTGTGCATCTCGACGTTCATAGCCGCCGCCTGTGATTTATCGACGTACGGATCGTATGCTATGACTTTCATCTCGGTAATAGCCTGAATATAACGGCATACATGCCAGCCGATCATGCCCAGGGACACTATCCCAAGCACTGAATTATACGTGCCGGGCGCATTGAAGATATCGCGTTGGGGGTAGGTGCGAAGTTTTTGTACGCTGTCTTTATACTCCCACACCTTTTTGAGGCAGCAGAGTATCTGGCCCACCGTGTATTGAGCGACCGAGACCGCATTGGCACCATAGGCAGACGATATAACTATATTCCTGTCCCAGAAAGCATCACTCACAATGCCCCTGATGCTGCCGCCGCCATAAAAAACGGCTTTGAGCTCAGGCGCGAACTCCAGAATATGCGTATCAAATTTAGGACTGCCCCAATCCGCCATCACTATATCACAGCAGCTCAGGACGCCGGGGTTTTCCAGTACCTTTTGCGAGGATAGAGGCTCATCAATAATATCGATCATATTCGCGATGTCATCGATCTCGTTCTTGCCGTAGACCTCTCCAAAGAGATTGTTCTTAATTATTATTCCGCGTTTCATATAATTTCAGTTTCTTAAAGAGTTTTTACCTTCAGATAAATTTTGAATATTCATCCAGAAGGGCCATGAAATTTTCATATTTAGTACCGGTACAGACCGAATGGGTCGTGCCGAGAATACAACCGCCATTCGGGGCCACCTCAGTCATGAACCTTCGGACATCGCTTCGTACATCTTCGGGGCTGCCATGGACGAGATTTTCAGTTTTGACACCGCCCCAAACGGCAAACTTTTTGCCGTAACCTTTCTGAACCTCCGCAATATCCATACCTGCGGAAGCTTGTATCGACTGGTAGCAATCGATGCCCATATCGGCAAATATATCCAGCATATCCCAGTTGTTGCCGCAGGAATGCTGCACGACAGGATAGCCCCGCCGCTTCAGATCGCTGATCCTTGCTGCGTGAGCTGCGAGAAACAGCTCCCTGAACGTTTGAGGATTTATCATCGGGCCTTTGGTACTGGAATAATCATCGCCAAGCAAGACTCCATGCTGACCGGGACGCAGGTATAACTCATTATGAGTTATTGCCATATCCATCAGGCTCTTATATATCTGCTTTATTTCCTGCGGGCGGGTAGCTATCTCCATAAATCCCCGCTCCATTCCGCCTGCAAGAAGCCAGCCGGGACCGGGAGGCGCGGCGCCATCGAGAATAAAGCGATCCTCACCCAGGGCATCGATCAGGGCGTCTATAACCTCAAATCGCGACTGATCGGGCGGGATTATCTTGCCGTCCCAGCTTAAGGCCTCAACGCTGCAATCCTGTGTCCAGACACTCGGGTCGTGGATCATCACGATATCCCTGGTCGGAGGTGAATATTTATAAACCCTGCCGGCCTTGTCTTCCCAGAGGTCATCATCTATTTTCCTGGGGTTTTCCGGTTCGTAATCACGCGGCGGGACATTGGCCACAAAAGTCGAGACAATATCTATTATATCCAGCTTCTTGTAAAGCTCTATGCCGTCGGCGATGAGACTTTCGACAACTTCCGCTCTCCTGCCTTCCCATAGAGCAATCCGTATCTTCGCCTTAGCCCTCCAATAGGTTTCGCGGCCCAATACCTTTTCAGCGGTATCGGAATCGATGGCGAAGAATCCTATCGGCGGCCTGTCGGATTTTTCAAGCCGCAAGGCCGTGAACGCTCTTTCCTGCGAATTCATATCAGATGCCCTGTTCTTTCTCTATAACTATTACACTATGAATTTCCAGCTCTTCCAATGTAAAGGTGAGCAGACCCGCGCCAAATTCATATTCCAGCTCTTTGTTCCCAGGCTGTAAAACAACTTTAGAAGGTTTTGAATCAATCTTGACTGATACTTCTATATTCCTGAGAGTCGGTATTTCATTAAAAACGTGAATAAACTTATTGCTGTGCGGACCCGAAGTATTTATAAGATTGATAAAGAGCTTGTTTTCACGAGCACCCAGCGAAACATCGATATACTGCGAACCGCTTACCCTGATCATGGGATCAGTGAAAAGTTTATCCACAACTTTCTTCAAAAACTTTCTCAGAGCAGGCGTGGAATATTTCGAATAATTGTCGCCCATATCGAAATAAACACAGCCGATTTTGCCCTTGCCGTAATTCATTACAGAGGCCGCATCACAATAATCCCCGTATATATCGTGGTCGGGATACAGCCTTCCTACAGCTTCATGGCCCTGAGCCGCTTTGAGCTTATAAGAAGAATTCAGCGTACACATCGTACGATCATTTTCCAGCCATACGCTCTTTTTGAAAATTTCCGGCAGCGATATATTCAGTTCCTTTTCAAAGAGCTTTGCCGACGCCGTACCTATCAATAAAACGTTTCCGCCTTTGCTTGCATAATCGAGCAATTGAGATCGGAAAGTTTCGTCCATATATTCAACCTCAGGCACTACGACAAGGCCGTATTTATCCATCGAAGAGGCGAGATGATGCTCCGAAACCACATCAACGACATTCTGCGACTCCAAAAGACATTGCAGGATGCCGATCTGCGGCTGGCAGATATCGTCGGCCTCGATGACAAACGGATCACGGGGAGCAAAAAGCTTCTTGTTTCTCCTGTAGTAATCGGTTGATGAATGGAGCATGGCAACCTGAGGAACCTGCTCAACCTGGAAACAGTATTCTTCCCTTTCACGGCAGAACTTGGTCACTTGCGACATAATATCCATATGCCACTGAGCAACAGAACCATCCCTCCTTGTCTGGGGGAAATAGAATGTCATAGCACCGCCCTGAGCAATAGTTATCGCCGCCTCCTGCTTCATCTGCAAAGCGGACTTGGTATCGACATGGGTACCGGGCTTGAAAGCGAAGCTCCACGCCATTATATCCCAAGGTTTGCCCTGATAAACAAGATAGCGGGAATCGAATCTCGAATGATCAAAACCGTTGAGCGGCACGACATCGCCTGAGAGAAAATCAACATCTATATCAACAGGCTCGGGCATATAAGTGCTGTAGGCCCAATTGGTACAGACCTGGAACTCAGGCTTATATTCATGCAGCGCATCTACATAATCCTTGAGATACTCCCTGTACTTGCTTCGGCAAAATTGGGTAAAATCAGCAAAACATGTTTCGTTATTCAGTATATCAGATTTAGTATTTCCTGTCTTCTTCTCATACTCTGCAAGAATCGCGGGGCGGAAATCCTGCGGGGCGACCCATGAGTCGCCGTCTACCCAGACACCGTCAACCCCGTATTCATCGATAAGCTCTTTCAGTTGGGGAACTAAAAGCTTCTCGCCAAACTGACCGGCATAAGAATTGATCTGATCACTTGCTTTTCCCTGCGAATCCACAAATCCCCAGTCGGGATTATTCTGCACATTTTTCTTTGACCATAAACCGCAAAAATGCATTAACAACGGGATATTGTGCTCTGCCGTAACGTCCCGCCATATCCGCAACTGATCCTTGACGAAGCCGGGAGCGGGATTACCCACCTTTGTAGGATAACTGGATATCCCCGGATGGCCGCTGCAGTCGCATTGGATGTAGTCAGGTTTTACTTTGTCTATAATGTATTCAATGGTTTCTTCAGTAACCGTTTTGCCTATCTGGTCGCAGTCAAGATCGGCATGAAAATCAAAATGGAGTCCTAAAAATCCTTCGGCCCTTGAAACTTTTTTCTTTACGCTTTTACTACTCATATTTCCTTTACTCTCAGTATTTTTTTGAATTGGGATAAACTCTCTTCCAATCTCTCATGCCGAAATCCCCTCTTCCAAGGCCGGTAAATTCTGGGACGACCTTATCAAGGTTGGCATCCACGATAGAAAGGGCAAGCTCTTTCTGAAGCAATGCATCAAGCCTTTCTTTCTGCCGGGCAAAAACCGGATTCAAAGCAAGATTATCCTGTTCGGCAGGGTCCTGCTTCAAATTGAACAGATGGGTGCTTCCGTTCCTGTAACGGCAGAGCTTCCACTCTTTGTCGGCTATCATAAAACCAAGGTCGCTGCAGCCGAATACGTATTCTCTACCTGCGGTGGCATTGCCACGGTCATCACATAGCCGTATTGAATCGCAGCCGGTCACAGCCTCCAGACCGGCAAGGGTTAGAATAGTGGATGTTATATCGGTCAAGGAGACAAGCGAATCTACAGTTTGCGAACCGCTGCAAGAGGGGTGCTTTATCAACAACGGCACCCTCATGCTCGTCTCATAGAAATAATGCTTGCCCATAAGGTCATAGTCCCCAAGCAGATCGCCGTGGTCGGAAGCGAATATAATGACGGTATCCTTGAGCATATCACGCTTTTTGAGGCTTGAGATCATATTTCCGATCTGGTTGTCTATGATTTTTATCAATGTGCAGTAATGCGAGCGGAGACGGCGTTTGCAGTCTTCGGGAAAATCGCTGTAATCAAGTTGGCACCACTCGCCCTTAAAACCCTTGACGAAGAAGTCTTTGAACACGCGGCTGTCGTCTGTGGCCGGGATGCTTGCCGGCATATCGGCTTCGTCAAATTCATTGGCAAAATCCGCGGGCGGATCATACGGACAGTGCGGCCCCGGGAAGCCCACCATCAATGCAAAGGGCTTTTCACTGTCGTAAGTATCGATAAACTCACACGCCTTGCCGCCGACCCAATTATCGATCTGATCGTCAAATTCAACGCCCTGCGAGGCTCCCTTGTTCTCCGTATATCCGGGTTGTTCTACACCGTGGAGCCTTCTGAGACCCTTTGACTGGAGGTATTCGCTGTAGTCGTCCTGTATGTAGGTAAACCTTTTATCCTCGGCAATGATCCTATGCGTAAAGCCTTCGGAGGCATCCCACGGATAAAAATGCATCTTGCCTATGGCCTCTGTGTGATAGCCGGCAGCGGCAAGCTTCTGCGGCCAGGTATCCACTCCGCATTCGCTGTGGTCGGGGCGAAGCCAGCAGTCGTTAAACATCACGCCGTTGCGGATGGCATTGCGGCCGGTCATCATCGCGGCTCTGGCAGGCACGCACAACGGATGGGGGCTCACGCAACGCTCGAAACGCAAGCCGTCTTCACAAATCGAATCGATATTTGGAGTTTGTATAAAGTCCGCCCCGTAGCAGCTTAGGAAATCGGCCCTGAGCTGGTCGGGCAGGATAAACAGAATATTCTTTTTAGTCGTATTATCAATCATTCAAATCTCTTTTTCCAGTTTCATTTATTCTATTTGACCTCGGCGGCTACCCTGAAGCCTATCCAGTTGGTCTTGCACCTCGGATAGCACTGGTTATTTCTCGATGCGCTCCTGAGATTGAAACCGTCCCCGTCGCCGTGGACATCGTCGATCCAGCTTCCGCCTTTAAGAGTCGTGCCCACCCGCATATTATCCTTGTCGGTCGCAGCTTTGGGGTCTATCTGTACGGTGCCGTCGTAATGGCCGTAATAGCTGCTCGTAAATTCCCATACGTTTCCGTGCATATCATAAAGACCCCACGGATTGGGACACTTCTTACCGACCGGATGAGCGGAACCCTCGGCGTTTTTCTCGTACCAGGCATAATCGCTCAACCGGGAATTATCCGGGAAGCTGTACGGGGTTTGAGTACCGGCTCGGCAGGCATATTCCCACTGGGCCTCTGTCGGCAGGCTGTAGGTAATGCCCTCCTTATCTGAGAGCCACTCACAGAAGGCCCGGGCATCATCGATGTTTATGACGACAACGGGATGGTCTTCGCTCTGTTCGTATCCGGGGTTGCGCCAGTTCAGCTCGGCTATTTTTTCTTCTTTCTCCTGCTGTGAGAGCTTTGCGCGATTCCAGTTTGCGCTTACATTCTCGCCGCTCATAAATACGATCCAGTTTGAATTGTCTTCATCTTCCGCGGCGGTTTTATAACCGGTATCTTCCACAAACTCCCGGAACTGTGCCACGGTTACCTCGTGAATGCCGAGATAATACGGCTTGGTGATAAACACTTTGTGCGCGGGCGTTTCATCATAGCGTCCGTTATCGCTGCCCATAAAGAGCGAACCGGGTTCTATGAGAGTGAGCTTCATTCCTAAAGTGTTTACATAATCCTTCTCGGCGGGAATATCAGCTTCATTCTGCGGTTTAACGTAATCTGCAAAATCATCGGTAACCGCCAGCCGCCAGCTCTTTCCGATATCCTCAGAGACCAGCATGGCATAGCCCTTCCTCTGGATGTTCGGGATCCTGACGCCGTTTATCTTATCATCGAGATCATCGGGCAGCTCAATATTCTCTTCGGGGAACATCTTCTGATATGCCCTGGCCTCATCGGGACGCAATTCCTGGTTTGAATACTGCGAATAGTTTATAAACAGGCGGCCGTAACGGTCTACATTGATCTTCTGATCCCAGTTGGCGTAAAGATTAGTGAACGGCTCGACCAGTATCTGCATCGGCTCCCATTCTTTGCCGGCAGGTTTTCTCTGATAGGCAAGATGCTGTTTAACACCCATGCCGCCCCACCTGGAAACCAGATGCATATTATCATCATAATCGATGAGAAAGGCCGGATATGTATAATTCCTCTCGCCAAGAAGACGCTTCTGAACGCCTATTTCGACCGGATTGGTCCATTTGTGAATATCCAAAGGCACGACGGAACGCATATATTTAAATGGCTCGTGATGGCTGCCGAGCAGAACGTGCAGATAACCCTTACTATCAAGCTGAATAGCCGGCCAATTATGGATATCGATATATTCTCCGCCCAAACCAAGGAAAACCGGCTCGGAAACCTCACCGGTGCGGTGGTCGTAAACCCGTGCGAATGTCGAAGTCCCCTTCGTTTCATTACGTTTGGAGTAAGCAACATCTATGTAAGTAATATACGTCTTTTCACCTTTTGTTACCGTCGTATTGGTATCGCCTGAATGAAAGGCATAAACCGCCCCCGAATCGCAAAGCTTTATCGGGTCGCGAAAAAAAATATCGCCTTTATCATCAAACTTGGGAACGATAAACCATGAGGCATCGAGACCTTTTCTGACAAAACCGTAATTCTCGGTGGCAAGTATTGTCGGCGGGCCCGTTATTTCATTGAACACATCATTATGTTCAATGCTTACAAACCTGGGATTCATGGGTATCTCATAGCATTTCCAACTGCGACAATAATCATCGGATACCATATAAAGCGACTTGGTCATATTAGAACTGTTGGTACCCGATGCCTGAATACTGATGAACATATAGGCCCTGCCGGCAGTATCGAAAACTATCGGCTCATCAACGCCTTCATTTATCAGATTTGTCATAGTTACAAAGTTGCCGTCCCATTTCGGGTAGGCCCTCTTGATTGAATCAGTGAAATCGAGTTTCAGCCATTCGCCGTTGTCATCGAGCGTCTGAACGTATTTATGCCTTCTTATATAGGGGCGGTTACGTTCATCGAAGGTTACCGTATTAGGCATAAAAGCGGGTTCATACCCGAAAAGCTCTTTTTCGAGCTGCCAGTATTTCTGATGCACTATGGGGGTGTAAACATCTTTTGAGCATCTTCCGCTGATCTCGGAAGAAAAAACGGCAGACACTAAAAAGGCCAGACAGATCACATATTTAGTCATAATTTTCCTTAAATTCAATTATTAGTCTCAAGCTGTATTTTCAAAGAGGGCTACTTCACACTCTCAAGATAATCGAGGAGTATCTTTTTAAGCTCGGCCGTCTTCTGCGGCATCTTTTCACTCAAGTCATTTTCTTCACCGATATCTTTGCTAAGGTCGTAAAGCTCGGTTCGTTTCAAATCGCCCTCTCTCGTCCAGAACAGCATAAGCTTGTAATTGCCCTGCCTGTATGCCGACTGCCCTTCAACGGTATCTCTGGCAGGCTTGGGCCTATGGAAAACCAAACCGTCGTTGGGTCGCTTGAATTCGTCAGTAAAATCTCCGGCAAGCAACGGACACAAGCTGATACCGTCAAGCTTCTGGGGTATCTGTTTTATGCCGCCGGTTATCTCATAGAAAGTCGGCAGCAGATCGTATCCGGCAACAGGAACCCTGCACAAGCCGCCTTTCTCAACTCCCGGTCCCTTGACTGCGAACGGCACGCGTATGCCGCCCTCGTAAAGATTCTGCTTATGCATCCTCAACGGATGATTTCTGTTTTTTTCGGGTGCATTCTGGTACCATATCTCCCAATGTTCACCGCCGTTATCGGAAGTGAAAAATATGTAGGTATTGTAGTCAATGCCGAGTTTTTCCACCTCATCAAGCAGCCTGCCGACATTCTCATCAAGTTCATCGATCATCGGGGCGATGCTTTTTATCACCTTCCTATCGGGCTGAGGTGCGTCTTTATACTCGTCAATAGTTTCCTGAGTGGCCCGGGAAGCGAGATGGATAGCATGATAGCTTACCTGCAAATAAAACGGGTTGCCCTGCTTTGTTTGGCGGCGCATGAAATCTATCGATTTATCCGTCATGGAAAAGGTACGCTTGGGATCGGCGAAAGGCTCGCATTCAAGATTGATGTTCCACCTGCCGACGTCCCATTCCCTGAGATAGAAGCCGCCCTCATTGACACCTTCCATACCATCGCTCTCATCATAGCCCAGATGTGATGGACTACCCGGAAGCTGGCTTTGCCTGTCTTTCCAAGTACCTGTTATAACCCCGCCCCACTTACCAAAATGAGCACATTTATAAGATGGGTCGGCTTGTTTGATCGCCTGTGCAATCGACCATTTTCCGCTGGGGTCAAAAGCACCCTGAAATTCAGGAGCTTTTTGCCTTGCCGGAGTCATGCCAAACTGAATGCTTCGCCTTGTAGGAGTGCATATGGGAGCCGGAGCATAGGCATCGGTAAATCTCAAAGCTGATTTAGAGAATTTATTCATATTCGGAGTTTTGAAAGCCTTACAACATGCTTCAGGAAATTGAGGGTCGAAAGGTATTGAAAGGTCTGCCCAACCCTGATCGTCGGTAAGTATAAATATAATATTGGGCTTTTTGTTTTTATCATCATGTAAATCGAGAGACCGGCATCCGCCCAGCATTGCCGCCGCGGCAGAGGCCCCTGCCATTTTCAAAAAAGATCTTCTGCTTGTCATAAATTACCTTTTATAAATTACATTCTCATCAATACTGTTAAAATCAGTACGCGGTAAGCCAGTTTTGTGCAAAAAGCTTCATATCCTCAAGAGATACAACCCGGTCGAGATTTATATCGGCTGCAAGCGGAGGATAAGACACCGACAAATTTCCGCTTCCAAGCACGATATTATCAATTCTGCCGTTGTGCGAAACGTCGATATAAAATTTCTCCCATTTGGACGGATTGTTCGATGAGGTGAAAGCGAGATCAACATTCTGCAATCCGGGAACCATCGAATAAGATGTTTCACCATTGGTCAAGTCCTTGATAAACAACGAGCCGGTATAGCTCTGGGTATCCATCTGGAGCCTTAACCTATACTGATGATTTCCCGCGACCGTATAGGAGTCGTCTGTGAGCACGGTTCCTCCGCCGGCTTTAGTAACGGCGCACTGCCACGAAGAGCTGTCGGCAGAGGGAGTAAAGCCGACATAAACACCGGCAAAAAACTTGGCCCAGAAACCGGCCCATATATCATAACAACTGCCGGCATATTTTATCGGGGTTATATCAGCGGACATATACACATACCGATCCGAAGAAGCCAGGTTGTTTCCGGTGAAGTTCTTGCGATACTTCCCGGCAGGATTGCCGTATATTACAGAGGCCGCCTTGACGCCGGTCTCAAACTGCTCTATAAGTACATCTGAAGTAACCGAACCGTAAATACTGTACCAACCGGCTGAGCTTATATCATCACCCAGCAGAGCACTCTCGAAGTCTTCTTCTGCGGCAAGCTTCAGCTGCCATTGGTCGGCTAACACGGAAAGATCAACAAGATCATTGGAACGATCCCTGTTTATATCGTGCGGCGGAACATCCAGAAGCTGCATATCGTCGAGATAAAGAACAGTATAAGGATTCGGCCGGGCATAAAACAATTTAGCATAAAAGCCTACGCCGTCGATCTTGCCCAACCCGGCCGGGGTCTCGTATTCGTTGAAAGAAGTCAAAGGCATATCCAATCTTTTCCAGCCCTGCCAGTCGATCTTCAATGCCTTGTAATAGAAATCCTTCCAGTCGGTCTGCGGGCTATCGGAATGAAGAACGAGGTATATTTTCTGATTCGTTATCTCTTTTGAATATACCCAGAAAGCTATTGTATTGTAGCCGCTCCAGTCATGGTCTATATTCACTGTCGATAAAGACGGAAATTCATTAATCTGCGACCATTTAAGACTGTACTGCCCCTGCTTAACATATTCATCGCTAAGCTCAGCGGCATTGCGGAGCCGGGAATACGAACCCGATTCAACACGCTCGCAGCGGAGCTCGGAGAGAACGAATTGGGACAGGTCCGCCTCAGTTACCCAGATATTCTGCGCGCTCTCAAAACCCATTACGTCCTGAGTTGAAACGGCAAAACAGCATACGCTGAGAGAGAGAACCGTCAGCACGGCAAATCTACAATATGTATTTTTATTCATCTTCATTAGTTGATAACCCTGTAAAAAGCACGGTCGGTAAGATCAGTTGTCAAAATCAGGCGTAAGAGCCATTCTCCAACTGTCCCCGCCGTCATCGGTTAGTATTATAGACATCTCAGAAGGCTGAGGATTATAGAATTCGTACTGTTTGGTCGTACTCGCGGCGGTTCCCACAGGTATGCTGCCATTTTCAACATCGAATTCCTTCTCAGTATTGAGCCACGTATTAATATAAGACATATATTCATCTTTGAAAACACAAATCTGAGGGGATTGCGAATAATATGTCAGGAAAAGCCTGTCCATTGCCGGATCGTAGGCGACTCTGTGCCTCCAAACCTTGTAATAGGCCTTGTAAGGTATCAACAGATGCTCATCACTTTCCCAGCTCTGGCCGGCCTTTTTACGGTGCATTGTCAGGCGGAAATAATAACCGGGGTTGGAGCATCTGGTTATTACATAGATCGTATCGTTGCTGTCGCAGTTGATCGAACAATATGTAGTTCCTTCACTGATCGAAGCCGGAGTGCTCCAATTGGATATATTATATGCCTGAGTTGAATAGAGGTATTTGAACGGATTATGGTGAGCCCCTATTACAACATGGAAAATCCCGCTGCTGTCGACAGTTATCGCCGGGAAGTTGTGGTTATCCTGCGAATTGATGCCGCCAAAGCCTATATGGACCGGGGACCCAAGCTGTTTTGTAGCAATATCATACTCAACCGCAAAAGAAGGTACGCCGTCATCCTGAGTATATCCGGGGAGGGTAACCATTCTGGCGTATACGATATATACTTTTCCGTTGGCGGTTATTGCCGCGTTGCCGTCACCTGAATGATACATAAAACCGATGCAGTCGGTATCTATCTGGACGGGTGTGGGGATAACAAGGCTGCCGTCAACCTGAGTTTCAGGAATAGTGATATAGTTGGTACAGGGGCTGTAGCCGCTGGAGAGTAAAATTACAGGCGGCCTGTTGAGGCAATCCTCATTGTGGCCATCCCTTTTCTCAAACCTGGCGAAAGGATACGGAAGCTGATAGGCACTCCAGCTCTGCATATTATCATTGGAATGAAGCAGCAGGCCTACGTAAGTATTCGTGTCGTTCTGACGTGTGGCCAGGAAATGACTGAGCATATAGGCATCACCGTCCGCATCGAACCTTATCACCGGATCATTAGCCGAACCGGTATTCCTCATTTCGTAAGTTTTGAAGTTGAGGGTATTGAGCATATAACTTTCGATAGTATCATTCAGATCGTCATACTGCCACTGACCGTCATCAACATCCTGGATTATCGCAGAGCCGTATTGCATATATGCTTTGCCGTCCTCATTGAAGCTCACATAAGCCGGCTGGAAACGAGGATAATAATCGAGCAGAGCTCTTTCGGCCTTGAAATACGGTTGGTAGGTGATCGGAGTGTCAATATCGACGCCGGGTGTTATGTCCCTTACAAAAACAGAACCCTTGCCGCCGGTTGAGATGTCGGTGATCTTCACGATAAACTCGTAAGTATGGAGCCTCAATATCGCATACTCACCGTTGCTTGTAGTCAGGGTACCATGATTGGCGTTCTGAAGCTTGATATCGCCCCCGGGCATAATATCCACATAGAAACCGGGCCGTACTTCACTGAAAAAGCCGAATTTCATATTCTGATTGTTAGGCGTAACAACGAATTTCGCATATATTTCATCGTCAGAATCGGTGATCGTATTAGTAAAATCTTTCTTTGCCTGCAGATAACCGCTGATAACTTTTGCACTTTTCCCATATTCGGTCATGTACGCGTCATCGTAAATAAGGTTATCAATATCCGTGCTGTTGATGGCATACCAGCCGCCAGTGGAAAGACTGTCATCTGCAGTTCCTTCTTCAAAATCCGCTGACACGACTTTTTCCGGCATTGTTCCTTCACAAAGTTCTATATAGTCAAAATAACCGTTGTACTGCCCGCGAACATATAAAGCATCAAAAGTTGACGGCTTTACATAAGTTGCAGTGTTGAGAAAGTTAAGCGAAACATCCTGAAGACCGGTAAGAGCGGTATACTGACTCTCACCGTCGGTAATATTTCGAACCTTTACCCAACCTTTACCGCCGTTGGATATATTTGTAAACTCCACAACGAACTCATAACACTTGTAATCTGATATAGTATAGTTGTGCGTGCTTGTGTATTCAGTTCCATAATTCGCTGCTTTAAGCTTTATTTCTCCTCCTGAAACAACTGAATCAGGATTAATATTAAGATAAAAACCCGGACGAGTTTCGCCAAAAAAACCAAATCTCATATTCTGGTAACCAAATGTAACAATGAATCTGGCGTAAAATTCCGGGGTTGAATCTGTAATAGAATGGTCAAATATTTTCTTGGCCTGAAGATAACTGGTAGTAACCTTTCCGCTTCTGCCAAAATCACTGTTTGGAGAATCGGCAACAATAAAATTATCTATATCGGTCTGGTACAAAGCTTCCCAGCCGCTGCAATCCTGAGAATAACCATCACCGCCATTCTCAAAATCTTCTTTCACGATAACGTTCTGAACAGAGCCTATCCCCAATTCAACATAATCGAACCAGCCGTTATACTGGCCTCTTAAGAATATTGACTCAAAATTGGAAGGCTTTGAAAAATCAGTAACATCGGAAAAGTTCATCGAGATATCCTGAAGAGATGCGATGGGCGTATACTCGATTTCCGGGGAACATATCTCCGGGAAGCCGTGATTAATTACGCCCGAATCAAAAGGCAGCACAGTTTCGGTATAGGCCGCCGCGAAGGATACGGACAAAACAGATAAGATCAAAAACATTTTCGTAATATTCAACATTTTTTGCTCCTTAAAAATCATTACTGACAGTTTATATCATCAATATACAGGACCGTATAGGGATTGGGCTGTATGCCGAAAAACTTGGTCATAAAGCCTATCTTGCTTACGTTATCCCAGCCGTCGGGGGTTTCGTAATCATCAAAATCTACGAGATCGACGCTTACCTGCTGCCAACCGCTCCAGTCAATAGTGATATCGGTATAGTAAAAATCCTTACAGTCGGTAAATGTGCTGTCGCTCTCCACCATAAAATACATCTTTTCGCCCGTCGGAACTTCGGAATATATCCAGAAGCTTACCGAGCTGTAGCTGCTCCAGTCCGTTTCTACATAATCAGTCGTCAAAGTCGGAAACTGGTTGTGCCTGGTCCATTTGAGCGAATACTGCCCCTGCTTTATATACGATGTAGCGGGATTTCTTGAGATACCGTTGCGAAGCAGGTTGTATGAGCCTGATTCCACGATCTCGCACCGCAGCTCACTTAAAGTGAACTCCGAGAGGTCGGCTTCGGTAACCCATACATTTGAGGTTACTTCACAGTCCATTGCCTCCTGAACGGTAACCGCCATGATACATGCCGGCAAACACAGCAAGGCACAAAGAACTAAAACATATTTCATTTTTACATTTTCATTCATCACAAAACCACCTTTCAAAAAAATAATAAAACACAAAACGCCTAATTATCAAAATCAGGAGTAAGAGCAACTCTCCAACTATCACCTCCGTCATCAGTAAGAAGTATGGTCATATCAGAAGCTTGAGGATGGTAGAATTCATACTGCGCAGACGTGGAAGCAGCGGTTCCGACAGGTATCAGACCGCCTGTTTCAATGTTAAATTCTTTTTCAGTATGAAGCCACGTATTAATATATGAAAGATACTCATCCTTGAACACACATATCTGCGGAGATTGTGAATAGTATGTCAGGCAGAGCTTTTCGGTAACCGGGTCGTAGGCAACTTTGTGTCTCCAGACTTTATAATAAGCCTTAAACGGAATAACCAGATGCTCGTTGCCTTCCCAATTTTGGCCGGCCTTTTTGCGGTGCATAGTGAGACGGAAATAATACCCCGGATCAGAACACCGCGTTATGACATAAAGCGTATCGCTGCTGTCGCAGTTCAATGAGCAATATGTCGTACCGTCGCTGATATCAACGGGCTGGCTCCAGTTTGAAATATTGTAGGTCTGAGTCGAATACGTGTACATAAACGGGTCGTGATGGCCGCCTATAACTACGTGGAGAATGCCGGTGCTGTCGATAGTTATTGCCGGGAAGTTGTGATTATCCTGGGAGTTGATACCGCCAAAGCCTATAAGAACGGGAGTACCGATCTGCTTTGTCGCTATGTCATACTCTACCGCGTAGGAGGGTACGCCGTCCTCCTGGGTATAACCGGGGAGGGTAGTCATTTTGGCATAAACGATGTAGACTTTTCCGTTTGAAGTTATCGCCGGATTGCCGTCGCCGGAATGATAAGTAAACCCGATGCTGTCGGTATCAATCACAACGGGTGTGGGAATGACAAGACTGCCGTCGGGCTGCTTTTCCGGTATAGTGATATAGTTGGTGCAAGGGCTATAACCGCTTGAAAGCATTATGACGGGAGGACGGCTGAGACAATCTGCATTATGGCCGTCCCTTTTTTCGAACCTGGCAAAAGGATAGGGAAGTTTATAAGCAGTCCAGCTTTGCATATTGTCGCCGGAATGCAAAAGCAGGCCGACGTAAGCAGCGGTATTGTTCTCACGGGTGGTAAGAAAATGACACATCATATAAGCATCACCGTCATTGTCGAATCTTATGACCGGATCATTGGCCGAACCCTCGTTTCTCATCTCGAAATTCCTGAAGCCGAGAGTGTTTATCAGGTAGTCCTCTACAACATCGGTCAGATCAGAATATTGCCATTGCCCGTTTGCATCGAGCGATTCGATGATGACCGAGCCGTATTGTAGATAGGCCTTGCCGCTTTCATCAAAGCTCACATAGCCGGGCTGAAAACGGGGGTAATAATCTAATATCGCCCTCTCCGCTTTGAAGTACGGCTCATACTGGATCGGAGTTGTGATATCAGCCTGAGGATCGATCTCCGGAAACTGATGATTAAGACAGGAAGAGTCGAAAGGAACGACCGACTGCGTAAAGGCGCAAGCCGCCGATACAACTACGACCGCTATTATAAGTATCGCTTTAATTTTATTCAACATACGATTAGCCTTATTTCTTTCAGTTATTATCTTTATCCTCCGGCTCCAGCGCCCAGAGACGGAAGTTGCGGTATCTGCCTATTGTCGGCTTCATCTGGCGGAAACCGATCTTGCCGTCGCCGTAGGCTTTGCCGTAACGTTCGGGCTGCTGATCTTTCCAGTCCAGACATATCCTGCCGTTGCCAAAGAGCTGAATTCTGTTGCCGTCTTTTATCAGGCGGATATGCTGCCAGCCTTCAGCTCCGGGTTCTATCGCTACCGGCCCGGAACCCACGCGGTAAAACTTATTATTCTTTCTGAGATTGGAATCGGGCCGCCCCATCTGGAAGTTTTCTATATTGGCAAAATAGGAGACATGATAGCTGAGTATATCTCCGAAGATGTAATTAACAAACCTTCCGTCGCGTTCATTCAGTGAGGGGGCGAATATATCCTCGCCGTTCTCACCCTTAGCCGCGAAAAAAACTATCGCCAGTCCGTAATACGACAAAGGCTCAAACTCCCATTCGGCGATAAAGCTTTCAGGAAAGTCCTCTGGGCACCAAAAGACGATATGCTCTTTGAAATCCGCCGAACGCATCAGCATGCATCCGTCCTTGAAACTGACATCGACCGGGCCTTCTTTGACCCAGCCCTCAACGGCTTTCTCACTGTCGAGCAGATTTTCATAGATAAGCCCCCCTCTTCTGCCGACAAAATCTATCGGTTCAGGTACCTTGCCGAAACCGGTAAGCGAGGCATACTCACCGTAGAATTCAGAGGGCACTTTGGCTGCTATCTGATCGGCAGGAGTATAATCGCAAGTAATATTCACATCAGTAACTTTAAGACCGCCTTGCCCGACAACTGCCTTCTCCGCCTGCCCGTCAACCCACCATGCTTCATTCCTGACGCCTGGAAGTCTCAGGGGCCGTCCGTTGAAATAGCCCTGCGCAAAACCTCCGGCGCTGTTCCAGGTATACTGCAGGAAAAAAGTCTGCGGCCCCGGCAACTCGGTAAAGTCAGTCATCAGGCCCGCGTAATGGATATCTTCATCTCTGTCCCATACCCAGACAAGATTTATCACCTGATCGGTTCTCCTGAAATATATTTTGTTCACGCCGGGCAGCTCGACAAGCAGTTGCTGATAATCAGCCTGCCCCTGACCGTTAAAATATTTTTTATCAGTATGGAGCTTAAAACTTATCGTTCCCGACTGACTGACAGGCTTCTTCAAGTCTATGACAGTGCTTTGAGTCTGTGCATCTGCCGCGACTGCCGAATAGCATAATACCGAAAGCAGCAGGCTGATAAAAAATGTATGCTGTAAATATCTTAACATAAATCACATCCTGAAGTTAAATACCGCTAATCTCTGCTTCTTCGATCCTGCCGACATCTGAATAAGCGGCAGCTTCTTTAACTTTATTGATAGCCAAAGCCTTCCTTCTCAGAAGGAAACCAATAACCAACGGTATAGCGGCACAGAAAGCGAAACACAATCTTCCGGAAAAATCGTTCGGTATAATCATAAATAGCAAGGTAAAAAAACCGTAGATGATACACAGCAATCCAAGAACACGGTACTGTCTTTCATCGTTGGTTTTTATATTTTCTTTGACATGGTCGATAGGAGTATTCACATCGGTAAAGAAATCATCCACCTGCTTTTTATAGTCGGTGTCGGAGTCTTCGTAAAATAAAGTCGTAATACAGAACCATACGCTTGAAGTAACCGTTACGGCAATGACCGTCATCGCCCAGGAAGCATCGAGGCTTTCACCTGGACTCAAAGGTTCGCTCCAGCCCATCATGCGAGTTATAAGCGAAGGGTCGAAAAAGAGCTTGATCGTCCAGGCGGCGACAAGGCCCACCAGAACCGTTGACCATGCAGACCAAGAGGGAGTCTTTTTAATTAATATTCCCAGGAACATCGGTATGACCATAGGAAAACCAATGAGCGAGCCGACCACCAGCACAAGTTCGAACAATCCGAGGGTTCTGACCTTGCTCGTATATAATCCGCCGATAATAATAATCGCACCGAATACGACCGTGAAAATTTTACCCATAAGCAGCAGTTCGAGTTCATTGGCCTTGGGCCTGATTATCCTGCTGTAGAAATTACGTATGAACACACCAGAATTCATATTCAAGGCACTGTCCATGCTTGACATTGTGGCAGCGAAGATACCGCAAGCCAGCAATCCTATCAAGCCGCGAGGCATCACCTTCATACATATCGCAACATAAGCGGCTTCATTAGGCTGGGAAAGATCAGGGAACTGAGCAGCAAGGTCACCACAAACAATCCTCGATGCCATCGCAGGAATCAGCCATATAACCGGCCCCACCAACATACCCACAATAGTAATAACCGCAGCACGACGGGCATGATTACCGTCCTTTACTGTCAGAAATCTCGCTGCCCCGTTGTTGAGAGAATTGAGAACCAGAAACTGGCTTACCATTATCGCAATCACCCACAAAACCAAAATCGGACCTCTTCTAATCTGCGTCCAATCGAAATGCGCGGCGGGCACCTGTTCGATCAGCCCCGTGATTCCGCCGACCTCAGGAAGCCTCAGTGTCAGAAATGCTGCAACCATAGTAATCCCGACAATTATAAGCATCTGGACAAAATCACTGGCTACAACCGCCCAGGCACCACCCGCAACGGACATAAAAACAACAACAACTCCAACCACAAGTATTGTCAGTTCCATACTTAAACCAAAAACCGACGCAATAAAAACACCAATGGCATTCATTGCGATAGAGCCCATCAACAACCCCATAACTACCTGCATCCACACGTACAACTGCTGGTTGAACCTGCCGAAACGTCTTTGTACCGCTTCCACATAAGTAATAACACGCATTTGTCTAAACCTGTAGCAAGTAAAGAAATAAACGAAAACACTTGCTATAGCATTGGCAAAGAACAATACCAGAGCCATTGTTCCGGTGTCATATATTTTTCCCGCCGCGCCGGTAAAGGTCCACGCGCTGAATATCACCATAAAACTCGAAGCACCGGATAACCACCAAAGCATGCTTCCACCACCTCGAAAATAATCACTGGTATCGGAATTATATTTTCTAAATACTATGCCAATCACCAGCATAAATATAAAATAAAACCCTATAACAAGATAATCGTAAATACCTATCATTTAAAATCCTCTAAGAAGTTGTTAATTGCTCAGAAAGTCACCGGTTGTTGCTATCTGCCATCCGCAGTCTTTTTCATTATAAAACATAACCGTCATATCCGAAGTACCGCTCGTAAACATCGGAGCACCCTTCTGCGGCAAACCGGCGTTATTCCCCTTTTGCCATTGAGGGGCATCTTCGGGGAATTTCTTATCATAGTTCACGGTCATTTCCTGTTCAGATTCGGGCCATATAAACCTGCAGAACAGGTAATCCGGCTTCTTCAACTGCTGCTGGGCGCTTTGCTCGTAGAACGCTGCAAAGAATCTGTCCTTAGCGGCATCGTAAGCGACTCCATGCCGCCATACGTGATACGCGTCCTTGTACGGAACAAGCAGGCTCTTCTCCTGCGACCATGGCCCATCGGCGGGCTTGGTCATAAAAGATATCCTGTGGTTATAGAAATCGGTATCGCTGCGGAAGGCCGTTATCAGATTATCATCGGCATCGCAGTTGAGTGATGGGTAAGTAGCCCTGTTGTACTTATCGCTATCGGGAGCTTTGGTGAGATACACCGGTTTGCTCCATTGGGTTATGTCGCCCGGACGCAGTGAATGGGTATACAGCAACGGATCGATATGACCGCTTATGATAACGTGCAGAATGCCTTTACTATCGACGGTAATAGCTCCCCAGTTGTGGTTGTCGAGTTTCTTGCCGCCAAATCCCAGGAACACATGTTCGCTGAGCTCACCGGTTTTCCTGTTGTACGCCGTGATAAAGCAAGGCAGGCCGCCTTCGGCTTTGACAGTCTTATCCCTGTCGGCGAGTTCCATATCACGAGCGGGATGATCGGCGGGAATCTCAGGCAGAGTGTCTTTCCAACTGTCAACAGGCTCGGCGCTCATGGCGTCCGTCGGCGAAACGCCTGGTGCCGGGGGCGGCATGGTGCTGTACTGAATGAATATCATATCGCCCTGGGTTATGGCAAAGTTGGCCTTGCCTGAATGAACCGGGCCCGCCAGCGAATTTTTGGCATAGCATATTTTATCGTCAAGGTTGATTTTGCCGTCATCCGTTTTCTTCGGCAAAAGCAGATACCCGTCATGGTCGGCATCGGAAAAGTAAAAATAATCGGTTAAGAGGATCACCGGTGGATTGTTCAAAGCATCCTGATTGTGCCCATCGATCTTCTCGAAGCATCCCAGTCTGCCGGGCAGCGAATACACCTGCCAGCTGTCTTTGACGTTTTCGGCATAGAGCAGCAGAGTGGCCCTGTCTTTCCAGCTCGTCTCTTCGCCGTTTTTATCGAGCCGGCTGACGGTCTCCATAACATAGATGCCGCCGTCATTGTCAAAGCGGATAGTTCTGTCACCATGCAGCGAGAGCTCCACGCCCTCCCAGCCGTTCTGGACGGCAAAATTTCTTACCGCTTTTTTCAAATCCTTCTTATGCCATTGACCCTTTTCATCGAGCCATTCAACTGCTCCTGCACAATGGATGAATGGTCTGCCCTCAGGGGCGAAGCTGACGTAACCGGGGTCGTATTTGGGGTAATAGCCGTGCAAAGCCCTTGCGCCCTGAAAATAAGGCTGCTGTACCAAAGGCTTTCCTGCTCCTATCGGTTCGGCAACCTCTTTTGAATCATGGTTGAGCATCACAGGTTCATCGCACGACTCCGACATCTTAAATATAAAGCTCTCCGGCTCGTCCTGCAATATATTATCATCGCGAACGCTTTTTTTGCCGCTTGCCTGCATATCATCAAAATACAATACCGCGGAAGGATCGGGGCTCCTGCGGCTGTTTTTGGAAAAGAAGAACAAACCCTGCGCCCGGCTCCAGCTTTGCGGCTTGCCGATACTGCCGAAATTATCCGTATTGAAGGAAAGTCGCTTCCAGCCGGTCCAGTCAAGTTTGAATTGGGCTATCCAGTAGTCAAGATAAGGGGTATTGGGATTATCCGCCAGTACCGCGAAAGTTATTTCATTTCCCGTATTTTTTTCTGAAAAACACTCGAAGGAAAAGTTTTTGATCTTCGACAAATCCCCTTCTATCTCATAACAAGCTATGGTTGGATATTTATTCAACTGCGACCACTTGAGAGAGTAGTTGCCCTGCTTGACGTTCTTATCGGATAATTCCGCACCGTAAGCCAGCTCTTCAAACGTAACCCCGGGTGTAACCCAGTCAACCCGTTTCTGCTGCTTTTCGAGCCGGGGCATATACTCATCTTTTTCCTGCATAAACATCTTTGGAGCAGTAACCCAGCATTTTTCATTCTCAAAAACATTCTCAATCTCAGAAAGAGATGCTGACTGAACTTTCAACGTCAAAGATACGACTGCAAGTATTATTATATTTAAGGTCTTTATTCTCATTGCTGTTCCCGGATAAAGTTGTTCAAATTATTTTTTCAATATTTGGGATATAGGTCATCCCAGTGCTTATCGCTGCTGAGCACCGGTCTTTTCATCTGACTGAACCATTGTTTATAGTTCTGCTTAAGCTGGTGCAACATTTTTTCGTAACTGCCGTCAGAATTTTTAAGCAGGTCATTTTTCTCGCTGCTGTCCTTTACGACGTTGTACAATTCATAACGTTCCAGATGCGGCCAATACCTGAGCATATAATCGCCTTTACGAACTGCCCAGCCCACCGGGCTGCTGCCCCTTACATCAATATCCTCTTCTTTTGCATCTTTTCTGGCCGACTTGCCATACAATCCAAAATAATTGCAATGCTCACCGGCAAAAAACAACTCCTCATGCACATCAAAGTCTCCATTATTCAACGCCGGAAGCATATTTTTTCCATCAACATTAAGCTCTAAAGGTATCTTACTTCCGGCAGCTGCAATAGCGGTAGGCAGTATATCCATGGAGCTGACAAGCCCCCTGTAAGTCTTGCCGGCAGGCAGTCTGCGTGGATACCTCACTATCATTGGTGTTTTAACTCCACCTTGCCAAAGCTGTCCTTTATTGCCTGTAAGCGGACCCGCCGCCGGAAGCGGCACTTCCCTATCACCGGCAGGTCCGTTATCGCTCAGGAATACAAAAAGTGTATCCTTATCAAGACCAAGAGTTTTGAGCTTATTCATTATCGAACCAATACCGTCATCCAGGGCGGCAACGTAAGCATTGAAATTATTTGCCCTATGACTGCCAAGATCAAATCTCTTAAGATATTTTTCCGGCGCATCCTCAAAAAGCGGGTCGTGAACGGCATTGTAAGCCACATAAAGAAAGAAGGGATTATCCTTTTCGCGTTCTATGAAATCGATCGCTTCTTTGGTAATGGCGTCGGTGGTGAACTGCTTGACCTGCACCTTTTCATAATTCCTGTACCAGTGGTCGGGATTATAATAAACGCTTGTGGAATGATTGAAGCCGTAATAGTAGTCGAAGCCCCTTTTAAGCGGGTGCTGTTTTTTTCTCCGCTCGGGGTCCTTGACATATTTGGGAATATCAAACTGCTGAAGATGCCATTTTCCTATAACTCCGTTGGTATAACCGACATCTTTGAGAACATTGGCAAGACAGTATTCATCAAGCGGGAGTCCTATCCGGTAGCCCACGTCCAGATTGCAGTAGGTGCCGTATCGCTGGGGATATCTGCCGGTCATTATGGCCGCCCTCGATGGGGCACAAAGCGGCAGAGGCACGTATGCTTCGCTGCATCTTACGCCTTCGGAGGCTATGGCGGTAAGGTGCTTTGTGCTTTCCCTGGCCGCCTCCATCGCCTTATCGATATCATAAGTAGGGTCACCGTTGTCGATATCCCGCTGCACGTACTCCATATTCAGATCGGCAGCGGTGTAATCGGCCATATTCGCGCCAAAGTGGCCGTAACCAAGATCATCGACAAGAATCAGAACAATGTTAGGCTTGCGGTCAGATGCCGATGCCCGGATATTTGACAAACTGCATCCTGCCGTTACAGACAAGCCGCATGCTCCGGCATATTTTAGAAAATCTCTTCTATCAAACATTTGATTCCCGACAATTCATTCTTTACAATTATTATCTACTACCACAATATTATATTTTTGCCAGATAATCGAGGAGTATCTTCTTTAAGCGAGCAACTTTTTGCGGCATCTGGTCACTCAGGTCATTTTCTTCACGAATATCTTTGCTCAGATCATAAAGTTCGGTTCTTTTAAGCTCACCTTCTCTTGTCCAGAATAGCATAAGCTTATAGTCACCCTGCCTGTAAGCAGACTGGCCCTCCACTTTCGGATCGGGGGGCAAGGGTCGATGAAAGATCAATCCGTCATTGGGACGTGAGATGTCTTTATCCGATTTGCCTTTAAGTATCGGCACTAAACTGGTGCCGTCAAGTTCCTGAGGCACATCGGCCCTGCCGCCGACGATGTCGTAAAAGGTGGGGAACAGGTCATAGGTGGCAACAGGAATTTTGCATACGCCTTTTTTAATGCCCGGGCCCTTCACGGCAAAAGGCACCCTTATGCCGCCTTCGTACAGTGTCTGCTTGTACATACGCAGGGGATGATTGCGTTCTTTTCTCGTATTGTCGTTGTCCCATATGTGCCAATCCTTGCCGCCGTTATCCGAGGCAAAGAAGATATACGTATTATCGGCAATCCCCAGATCCTCTACCGCTTGCAGCAGCCTTCCGATACTGGTATCCATATCTTCGAGCATCGGAGCTATGCCGTCAACAACTTTTCTATCGGGCTGTGGGGTATTCTCATACTTATCCATGGTCCGCTGCGTGGCCTGACAGGCTATATGAATAGCGTAGTGGCTAAGCTGCAGATAGAAAGGGTTGCCTCGCTCACTCTGCCGCCGCATGAAGTCGATCGACTTATCCGTCAGTGAAAACATTTGTTTGGGATCGTCGAAAGGTTCACATATATCGTTCCTGTCGAGCTTGTCGGGAATCCGGACGTCAAGGTATATGCCGCCTTCGTCATTGCAGCCCATGCCATCCTGTTCATCGTAGCCCAGATTGGCCGGGCTTCCGGGCTGCTGGCTTTGCTTATCCTTCCATGTACCGGTAAATACCCCGCCCCATTTTCCAAAGTGTGCACATTTATAATCATGGTCTGCACTTTTTATCGCCTGAGCGATCGACCATTTACCGCTCGGATCAAATTGTCCTATGAATTCGGTACCCTTCTGCCTGGCGGGAGTCATACCGAACTGAATGCTTCTTCTGGTAGGCGTACAGATAGGGGCCGAGGCATAGGCATCAGTAAACCGCAGTGCCGATTCGAGAAAATCATTCATATGCGGCGTATTGAAAACATCACAATATGCCTGCGGAAATCGTGAATCAAAGGAATTTGAAAAGTCAGCCCAGCCCTGATCGTCGGTAAGAATAAAAAGAATATTCGGCTTAGCGGAGCTCTTATCATTTATAGTAAACTGCTGACAACCGCCTATAAGCGTTGAAGCAATCGAAACTCCGGCCGCTTTAAAAAAAGTGCGTCTTGATAAAAACATATTATATCCCAAAGCTGTTATAGCTATTGTATA
This sequence comes from Sedimentisphaeraceae bacterium JB056, assembly GCA_044440125.1. Taxonomy (GTDB): domain Bacteria; phylum Planctomycetota; class Phycisphaerae; order Sedimentisphaerales; family Sedimentisphaeraceae; genus JBITAJ01. The sequence goes on from JBITAJ010000011.1 coordinate 72,156, forward strand.
TTGACATACTGCTGCCAAGCTTGGCAGCGATAATTTAAAACGTTGTTACCAGTTCAGGGTCGGGTGAAATTTCAATCCATCTATTGGATCGGGATAATCTGTAAATCCAGGGCCTGGGTTGAGGTTATAAGACTCTGTAAACTGCGTATCCAGACTCTCTGCATGGCCGTCAGCAAAAGCAAAATCACTTTTGCCGTACGAACGCGGGTGCCCCCAGTCGTTCCAGGTATTGTCTGCACGATTTATTGATCCTTCAAATTTCACAAAATGGGCAGGCTGAATATCGAACCAGCCCCTCGCCTGTCCGCCGTAAACAGTATTAAATTTGCTGACAAATTGAGACTCGGTGAACAAAATCGTTCTTGAAGCATCGTTCACACTTCCGACGCTTACAGAGTTTTTGTATGACTCAGGTACATTGATCGCATTATTCGCGTTGGGCCTGACTACCCGACCGCCGATATAAGCATTGTATTTATAACTTCTGGGATAATGATTTTCATCAATATTATTCGTTCCCGTCTTTTTACTCAATTGCATCGAGGATGGGCAGATGAAAAAATCAATTGTTCCCGCATGTTTCGACCAGTCTTCTTTTAGTCCGGTATAGCGGGGGTCATCTCCCCAATCCGCATAAAGGTCAACACCTTCCGCACCAAGATAGCTGATAAGCCTGGCATCCCAGAAGGGTGAATACGGATAAGCACTCCATAAGTTGCCACTCTCGTCCCTGCTTCCAGAAAGAGGGTATCTGCCGTTATAGTCGTTTGCATACGTCATAGCTGCCTGACCGAGCGAACGGACATTCGACATACAGGAAACCTGTTTGGCCTGTTCTCTTACACGGCTTAAGGCAGGCATCATGATAGACATCAAAACCGCTATAATCGATATAACAACTAAAAGTTCAATGAGGGTAAAACCCTTTTTAACATCTTTTCTTGCCATTCTGCATTCCTTTAAAATTTGGGGAGCAGTTTTCAGGGCTGCTCCCCCAAATAGCTTATTACTAATCACTGATTGCTTATCGCTAAATTAATAAGGTCCCATTGCTTCTGTGAGCCATTCATCAGCTATTTCAGAATAGTCATATATATTTACATCATCATCTTCATTCGCGTCACCGGGAACGGGTCCGGTAATCGTAATATTGTCAATATAAAGTTCGTGTATGCCGCCTGAAATATCCGGTGTAATAGAACCGAGATTGGTTCTAACAACCATATAAGGTGTTGTCGCCGTTCTGACATTAGTTCCGCCGTTAACCTCATCGAGCAGGCAGTGCTCATGATACATAGCATTTGTAATCGGCTCAGGTCCGAATATGGCGTTAGTATCATCCATACCGTCATGCTTGGACACTATATGGCCCTGCGCAAGCTGTGTGGCCAAGTCGCTGATATCAGGATCGGATGTGTTTACGCTGTAAAGCAGCATCTCGGCCCATCCGTTATCATCAACGTTTCCGCTCCAGTCGGCGGTTATAGTATAGTCACGGCCGGGTACAACCTCGAATACCTGATATACTCCGAAGTAACCTGTCGGGATGCCTTTTTCCTTAATCTGTACGAGCTGACCGTCTTCAACCTGTGCATAATGCTGGCCGGTCGGACCGTCATCGGTACCCCAGCTAACATAGTTCCAACCTACAGGAAGCCCTGTGCCGGCATCAACCTGGCTGAAATCGCCGTTTTCGATAAGGCTTGCCGGTGCACTGTAGAGCCAGTTGGTCGCAAGAACATTTATATCCTCAAAATCCACATAGCAATCGCCGTTGAGATCGCCGCTGAGCCCTGAAAGTGCAGGGTCGCAGTAAACATCGCATCCGTTAAGCAGCCCGGTTCCGAGCTCAAAATTATCGACCTCAAACGGAGCATAGCTGCCTCGCAGGTACCACATTGCGAAGAATTCCGGTTTGCTTCTCTGGAGGAACTGCATCGGAATTCCCTGCATATTCGGTATCGGTGTCCAGCATGTCTCATTAAGAGTGAGGTTCTTGAAATATACAAAAGCCGTGGAGCCATTATGTATCTGAACCCTGAAGCTGTAAATATGACCGTTATATATTACAGTATCGCTGTTGGTCCATTCCATATTCGGTGTACCGGCAGGCATTGTAAGGGCGTTATGGAAATAGAGGTCCCATTTTGAGTTATCTGTTTCGTTTCGTTTGAAACCAACATGGAATGCCGGGAAGTCGTCTCCGTTTATATCGATAGAACGAATACCAGCGTAAACATTATTCGCAGTACCATCGCCAAGCTTTCTTGGAACAATGTCAACCTCGAAATAGATATCCATCTCGTCTTCAAGGAACTCGAGTTCGTTAGGATCGGCAAAAGTCTTTGCCCACTGTCCGGCAGGCTGCGTGTAATCGCAAACAGCCGAAATAGTGTCATTGAAACCGCTGTCTATATACCATTCCTGTATATTGGCATTGTAAAGACCAACCCAGCCTTCATCGCCGAGAGTATTACCTATAGTAGCATCCTCAAAATCCTCCTGGGCCAGAGTCACATTCTCTCCCAATACAGCGGTGCCAAAACCTAATTCCATATGTTCCATTTTACCGTTGTAAGCGCCTCTCATATAGAAGCCTTTGAAATTAGAGGGCTTGGTAAAATCGGTTGTGTGTGAGAAGTTCAAAGAAACATCCTGCAAGCCTTCAAGCTCGGTGTATTCCTGCTCGCCGGCTGATATGTTTCGTACCATAACCCAGCCTTTGCCGCCATCGTTGATATTGGTGAAATTAACGACAAACTCATAAGCTTTATAGGTTGATATCTGATAATCATCGGTGCTTGTATAAGTTGCGCCGTTATTTGCACTGTAAAGCGTAATATCTCCACCCGGCATAACCTTCAGGAAAAAGCCCGGACGAACTTCGCCTCTGAAACCGAAGAACATAGCCTGATTTCCAAAATGAGCTACAAATTTAGCGTACAGGTCCGAAGCACTGTCAGATATAATATTATCGAAATTTTTCATAGCCTGTGCTACGCCGTTTCTGTAAAGTGCGCTTGTACCGTAACCTGTCCAGCTGGATTCGTTGAATTTAATATTGTTCTCACTCGTACCATATAGCATATACCAGTCATCAGTTACAAGGTTATCTCCAACAATGCCGCCTTCAAAATCTTCAATAGCAACAACTGGAGTAGGCTCAGGAGCCATCCCAGTACCATACTCAAAATAATCCCACCAGCCGTTGTACTGGCCACGAACCCACAATGAAGTTAAAGTAGAAGGTTTAGAATAGCCGGCTGTATCCGTAAAATTCATAGACACATCCTGCAATTCAGTCGGAGCTGTATATTCAGTCTCTCCTGCAGAAATATTTCGAATCTTAAGTGAGCCGGAATTACCATGGTTGATATTTTTCATCTGTACAACTATCTCATAAGTTGTATTATTTGTAATCGGATATGATACCGTAACAGCAGATGCAAAATTGGCAGGCGTCAAAGTAACACCTCCGTTAACAGGATCAAGGGTTACCAGAAGTCCGGGACGAGCTGTACTCAAACCGCCGCGAATCAACTGATTGCCGGTAGTCATAATAATTTTAACGTAAACATCCTCATCAGAGTCAGTTACAGTATTCGTAAAATCCATTTTGGCCTGTATGTCTGCAGCGGTAGGCCTTGCACTTATATCATAACCACTAATCCATGCATCTGTGAATTGCAGTGAGGTAATTTCGGATGCACCGGCAGTTTTATACCATCCTTGAGTAGACAGGTCTTGCCCAACTGTACCCCCTTGAAAATCTTCGCTCACAACCATATCACATTTGCTGCTTGCCGCAAAAACGCATAACATCAAACAAAAGACAATAGCCAATTTCTTCATTTTAAAGTCTCCATAAATAATAATAAAAACACCATCTAAATTCTAAATAATTAAAGATATCATTTCAGAATCAGCACTTATTCTTATTGCCTGCAAAGCAATTTAACAATAAACTCTATATGAACTTACAGCTTAATTTGTCAAGCCAACACTTTACCAGACCTATTTCTTGCAAATTCTCCATCTGCCACTGTAGAAGTATTAAGATTTTTGACAGAATCTCCCTTAATCAACTTTGTTTCAAACTGCAAACTCATAGCAATAGCATCAGGATTGGCGAGCCTTCTCTCAATAAGTTCGGGAACAACCGCACCAATCTCTTCCATGGGAAGCTCAACTGTCGACAAAGAAGGTTGTGAATTTATAGCCTTCTCAAATCCGCAAAAACCAACAAGACTCATATCATCCGGCACACTCATTCCCATTTCCTGAAGAGCGTTCAAGAACTGAAGCGATATGTTATCATGAGCTGAAACTATAGCTGTTGGACGGGGATTCATCTTAAGTATCTGCTCAAGCCCTTCCTTAGCAGCATCCGCTAAAGTAACACTTCTGTAATCTCGTTTCAAAAGCATTATTTCATTGGAATAACAATTTCCTGCGAGAAATCGTATATTGGCCCATGCAGAATGACGAACAGAAGTGATTGATGGTGGCCATGCATCTATGGACCTATCCTGCTCAAAATGATTATTGAAAAAAGAATAAGGACCGTTTTCATGCAAAACATCAAACCATACAATACTTTTGTGTCCATTATCGGAAAGATAAGTGAATATATTCGCCGCAGAGCGATGCTCGTTGGTATAGACCACATCCACACCGTTTTGGGTATCAAATGAACTCGCATACACTACTGGAGCTATTTTTTTGAGCCTGTTAATCCAGGCAGTTGGAACTGACTGACGCAGTACAATACCGTCTGCATCCCATCTGGGCCATGAACTTTCGAATTCATCAATATCTTCCACCAGAACCTTCTGGAGCCATCCTCCCGATTGTTCTAAACTTGAAGTTAACGCACCGCTAAACCTTTGACTCAAGGACTTATGCCCTTTTGTAAAGTCGTCACCCTCATGCATTAACGTATATTGACCACCATGACCAAAGAAAGGCATAACAACTCTCAGACACCTATTGCTTTTACCGTTACGGCCGCGAGAAGATATTAAAACCTGACCTTGCATATTATAACCGAGTTCATCGGCTATATTGCGCACTTTTGCCCTTGTGTCTTCACTCACTCTTCCAGCTCCACGCAAAACACGTGAGACTGTCATCTGACTTACACAAGCTTTTTCGGCAATGTCTTTAATAGTAACAGACATAAGCTCCCTTTATGATATAAACACAACAATAAATGTTAATATAACATCGTAGCGTAGATAGTCAAGACTTTTTTCATAAAAATTCCAAAATCTAATCGTTTGTAATTCCCGGAAGAGCTGCCGCTATCCAAAACTGCTTAATAATTGCAAACTGAGTTTTATATGGTTTATATTGTACGTCAACAAGCTTAATCATTGCATTCCACACTTATATGGACTTGATAACATTCTATGGGCTTGTTTTATGCATTACTAATATGTACAATGCGAGCTGCTAAATAGTCAATTATATTATAATTACAGTAGGAATATTTCTTGTGAGGTTTTACATGAATACGGTTCGTCTTATCCCAGTTTGTCTTTTCACGGCTATACTGTATCTGAGCAGCAGCCAGGCAATGATGCTAAAATCCGAATTCGCAAGAAAAGTATAAAGCACCTACCAACACTCATAACACAAATACCAGCAAAGACTTAGCACGCTCAACACCTTTAAAACTTGACTATTATTCTTGAGATTGATATAATCAGGTTTTGGATGGTATACATGTTGTTATCGGAGGTAGTGCTATGTGTAATATTGGGAAAACCAGTTTTCTGGCTCTGTTCGTCTTAAGTTGCGCTTCATTAAATGCCGTAATGGTAGAGTATAATGCCACTTCAGTCAGCGGAAATAATTGGGTATATGAGTACACAGTCATAAACAATGAGAGTTTTGATATCCAGTCGCTTTCTATCACCTTTGACACTACTGAATTCACCGATCTTGTCATCTCCAGCTCGCCGGATATTTCTGCAGCATGGGATGAACAGCTACTGAATTTCACGCCAGGCTCAGAAATATACGATGTCCTTGCGGTGGGAGAAAATAAAATAGGCGTAGGAGAAAGCCTTTCAGGATTCAGCGTATCTTTTACATATAACGGCAGTGACTCACCTGGAAATCAGTTCTTTGAGATATACGACCCTGAAGATTACACCGAGCCTTTGGCTACCGGCTGGACAACCCCTGTACCTGAACCAAGTACGGTACTGATTTTAGCCGCCGGTTTTTTTGCTACACGTATAAAGAAGCGTTAACTTTTTAAGAAAGCTTTTCTCCTTCACTTTCGTTATTAAAATAACTTTTGTGAGGCAGAAAAATGAGAAAGCTTTTATTAGTAGCTGTTTTGGCAGGTATTGTCAATGCGGTATCAATACCGTTGAGTGATGCAATAAGCACTTCCGTTCCTACAGTAAATGGAGATGGTTTTTTTTGTGAGGTATATTTAGGCAAAGGCGGAGGCACTCCATCGCCAACTGCCATCGAAGGCGTAACACCCAACGCCGACCTCCAGAGCCCCGTATTAAATTTCCCAAATCCGGGTGACACGGTTTCTGTTTCATCATCATTTCTGGCATTTTTCAATAATACGGTTTATGCCCCTGAATCGGTGCAAAGCCTTACGCCCTCTGGTTTTCTTCTCCGCTGTACAACAAACTTAAAAATAACTTCAGCACTTGACGAAAACCCTGCTACCCCTGAAATAGACATCTCTATACGTTCAGGCAGTGATGATGGACATTATCTTGTCATAGGCAATCAGTTCCTCGGCAGCTCGCCGGATCATGGTTTCACATGGTACTCATACAGCCTTCAGTTTGAAGACGAAGGCCTTTATCCATTTTATTTACTATACTCAGCAAACAACGCAGGAATATCCGGCCTCGAAGTTCAATGGGACACCGCTCTTTCCAGCGGATGGGTAGTTCTGCCGCAGGAATACGCCTACCCTAACACTGGCGGCGGACAATGCGAACAAAAAGTATACTTTGATGAGCTGACAGAAGGCACTTCAGTTACAACCCAATACCAAAGCATGGGAGCTGTATTTGAAACTATCAGCGGCAACATAACCGCTACAGCAAGCAAACCTCTTGAATTCGTACCAGTAAGCGCAAGCAATGTTCTGGCCGACCCTGCAACAGAACCCACAGAAGAAGGCATCGTCAAGATTTCTTTTGTAGACCCTTCAATCTCCAACCCCGCAACAACCAGCTACTTCTCAACCTATGTAATTGATGCGGAAGAAACAGGAGCCACTATAACAGCGTACGATCTCGAAGGCACAATACTTGTTCAGGAAACAATAGCGAATAAGGGAAGTGCCTCACAATACTTTACGGAGATAATCCAGACCGGAATATATGAAATAATTATTTCACTCGGAAGCGGGACAGACACAATCGCACTCGACAATATATGCTGGGCAACGCCGCAGGAAATAATACTTCCCGACATCAGCGTATCCAACCTGTCATGTCCCGCTCAAGGTTGGGCAACTATGCCTATAGATATAAGCATAGACCTGGCAAACACAGGCAACTCAAGCATCGCCGGCGACTGGACTATGAACTTCTACCTCTCAGACGATCAAATTTATGATTCAGAAACAGACACCTTATGTGACAGCATAACCGTCAGTAACACTCTGGCATCAGGAGCAAGCACCACGCTTAATGAACAAATCACGTTAGCCGATAATATCAGCGGCGATAAATGGCTGTTAGCCGTAGCTGACGAAACCAACGCAATAACAGAATTCCCCGATACTGACAATAACATTGCGGTATCGACAGCCTTGATATCAACAGCAACAGATCACACTTATCCATACTTACTTTCTCAAGATCCTGAAGACCTTGTACACCCAGGTGTTACTGAGATTGAGATTGAATTTTCAGAAACAGTTTTCAACTTCACAAGCGATGATGTAACATTGCTTTCTCCAGATTCTCAAAATATCACAATCGACTCTATACAAAACACGGAATCAAACATTTGGGTAATTACGTTCGCCAGACAAACCGCTGTCGGCACATACACACTAACCGTATCTTCCAATATTAATGATCAGGCAGGCAACACACTTGACGGCAATAATGATGGTACAAATGACGATGCGTATACAGGAACATTTGAGATAACCGAAGACCCGATTCAGACAACACTCTTTAACTGGGTCGAATTCGGCAATCCGGCAAACGGTAACTGGACGGTTTCCACTGACGGCATGAGTGTATTCCAGAGTATTAACGGCAACCCGACTTTCTTTATAAGCGACTTTGAACTTACTGATTCAAGATTTGAAGGCACATTTAAAGTTGAAACAACAAGCGATGATGATTATATAGGATTCGTTTTCGCCGTAAATGATACAGACGACAACCCCGCAACTCTCGAAAGCCCATTCTACCTCGTATCATGGAAGAAAAACGGACAATCTTCAAGCGGTTATGGCGAAGAAGGTATCAAGCTTATCAGAGTCGACGTGCCGGAAAGTTATAATTACTGGGACTGTGAAAGCGTAAACGGTGAAGTGCTCCATCAATTCGTAAACACCACGGCAGGATGGGTTAGCAATGTACTCTACACTTTCTCGCTATCCTATCAACCTGCAGAAGGAAACATAAGAGTAATCATAACCCGTGAAAGTGACGGGTTTGAAATGTACAACTCCGGTCTCATACAGGATACAAGTCCTCTGGGAACCGGTCGGGTAGGTTTCTACAATTATTCCCAGCAAAGCGTAAGATACGCAGGTTTCACATCCGCCCTGCTAACACCTCCGGTTGCAGTACCTGGCAGCGGCTACGCATTCAGCTCCGAAACCGATACTATCAATCTGGACGCTTCTGCAAGTTACGATCCTGACGAACCTGAATTGGGATTTGACGCAATATCTGAATTGCAATGGGATATAGGAAACGACGGTATTGACGATGATACCGGACGAACTAACGCACTGCAGCCGCTGACACTCGCAGAAGCAGTAATTAAAGGTTTAGCCATAGGAAACGACCTTACTGTCGGATTGACAGTTTATGACCTTGACGCTAAAAGCGGCTCGGCTACAACAACTGTAACTTATACCAACTTCGCACCAACCGCTGATGCCGGCGGCTCTGGTGATTACGGAACAATCGCTTATGACGGAACTGTCACCTTGCAGGGAACTGCTTCTGACCCTGACCTTGCCAATAGCGTAGGAGAGGTTCTTACATATGAATGGGATACATCCCCAGCTACATCTGCCTCCGAGATTGGTGACGGCTTCAGTCTTGAGCTTTCTCCGCAAGTAAGTCATTCTGAAATTCTTTCTTCCCTTGGCACACAAAGCGGAACGATATATTTCAACGTAAAAGATTTGTCAGGATTGATTTCGTCCAGTTCTGCGACAATAGCTGTTGAAGTACCAAACATGGCTATATCCGCACCGAATATCTACGGGTACGCTTACGCAGGCAAACAGAGCATAGCAAGATATACGGTAGGAAATGCCGGCACATGTCCGGTTGAAGGCTCTTGGGTAGATTCTGTTTATCTCTCTGATGACAATGTCATTGGAGGCGATTCTCTGGCCGGTACACACAACTACAGCTTCCCGATAAATGTATCACAGTCATATTCAGGCGAAGTGACTTTCACTGTTCCTTCCGATACACCGGAAGGTCAAAAATGGCTGGTTATCAAAACCAACTCATCATCGAGTATAGTCGAAACCAGCTATACCGACAACACCCTTATAGCCGGGCCTATAGAAATACGTCATGTACCGGTAATTGCCGATATGCCTAACGAAACAATAATAGCTCATCAATCATACGTAAGTGAGGTACCAACACTTGAAGACGGTACTCCGCCGATAGAATGGTCTGCCGTAGCTATACCGACTTCTTCAGTAACAGTTGATTCTTCGACAGGACAGGTTTCATGGCCCGATCCTCTGCCTCGTCTCGAACCATATACAATTACAATAGCCGCACAAAACGATGGCGGCTTTGATGAAGAAAGCTGGCAGCTTACAGTAGTAACAACACCGGAAATCAACCCGATAAGCACCTATACAATACCTACTGGCGTATCTTTCACATCCAATACTCCTTCACTCAGTGAAGCAACCGCTGTAACATGGACACTGGTAAGCGGACCATCTGGAATGACTATCAACTCATCAACTGGTCGTGTAACATGGCCGTCTCCGGTAAAAGACGCTTCACCATACACAGTTACAATATCAGCAACGAACATCGCCGGAAGCGACACACAAAGCTTTGACATTATCGTAATGGACAAACCTGTGATAGCAGCAATAAGTGATGACAGCGTTGAAGAATGGACTACTTACACAAGAAACGACATCACTCTTACCGCAGGAAATGACACGACTGTAACATGGTCTCTCATAGACAGACCGGCAGGTATGCTGATCGACTCAATAACTGCGGCAATTTCATGGGCAAGCGCCATACCTTCAAACAGCAGCTACCGAGTAACCGTCAAAGCTCAGAATGATGCCAGATATGACACCGAAACATTCTATCTCACAGTCAATGCAAGCCCTGTGATAGCAGGCATAGGTGATGAAGCAATAAGCGGAGCAAGTCCTTATTCTAAAACACCTGTTCTCGTCAGAGGTGCATTGCCGATTACGTGGGCACTTGTAGATCCTCCGGCAAACATGACTATAGATTCATCGACTGGCATAATAAGCTGGCCTTCACCCGTAGTCTCAACAGATGCCTATACAATAACTGTAACAGCAACCAACACAATCGGCTCTGATTCGGAACAATGGGACATATCCGTTCAGGATCCTCCTGCAATAGAAGCAATCGAAGACCAGAACGTCGGCGAAGGTGAATCTTTCAGCTATGCCCCTGGCCTTCTTTCAGGAACACTTCCGGTAAGCTGGACACTTGTACGAGGCCCATCGGGTCTGACTGTTGATAACTCAACCGGCGCAGTAAGCTGGGCAGCAGCCGTTGCCGGTGATCCGCACGAAGTAGTGATTCAGGCTCTCAATGAAGTTGGAAGTGACACTGAAACATTCTATATAAATGTCCCGATTCTATACTCGGCAAACATACAAACCGATACGGAAATAGCAACAGCAGGCACTCCGGTAACTCTCTATGGAAATGCTTATTGGATTGCTGACAGTTCACCGGCACCGGATGTACCGGTTCTTATAAGAATAATGCTCAAAGGCATGAAACGTACTGTCTCAGTCGTAACAGATTCACTCGGAGAATTCAGCTACACATGGACACCGTTTGAAACAGAAGCAGGCCATTATACGATAGCAGCAGATCACCCATCAGTAACTCAGGACATCGTTAAAGATGAATTCGACCTTTACGGCATGAGACTATCTCCTGTAGGGATGAGATACGGTCTTGATACAGATGAGGTCAAGTCGGGTACTGTTACAATAAGAAATCTCGGTGACCAGTCATTGACGGGAATCAGTTGTTCGGTGAACAACCCGTCAAGTGAACAGTTCGATATTCAAGTTACGAGCTGCACTGCGTCCCTAAACGGCTACGGCGTCGGTGAATTAAAATTCACCGTCAGCGGCAACACAGCAACTTCTTCACCATACACACCAAGTATAGACCTGACATGTGATCAGGGTGCAGACGCACAGCTTCAGTTTGAGATTATGGTATACGAACCCCAGCCTGTGCTTGAAGCTGATGTTGACAGTCTTGAAGGTGCGATGGTACGCGGCAATAAAAAGTATGTTGAATTCACACTTACAAACAGTGGCGGTTCTGCAACAGGTCCGGTACAAGTTGTACTGCCCGCTACTGACTTCATGACACTTGTAACACCTGCGACAATGCCGGCCATTGAACCGCATGAAACAGCAACCGTAACATTACAGCTTGAACCTGCCGAAGATGCACCTCTGAATATTAATACCGGCACAATAGCAGTCAATGCAGGTAACGCAGGACTAACAATGCCTTACAGCTTTGAATGTGTCTCAGACCTGACAGGCGATCTGCTCATAGAAGCTACAGATGACTACACCTTCCAAACAGCAGAAGCACCTAAGCTCTTTGGAGCAAGTGTAACAGTAAAAGATCCTGCTGACGGCACAATCCTCTATAGCGGTGTAACGGACGCTTCCGGTGAGATATTATTCCCTGATTTACCGGAAGCTTATTACTCAATCGAAGTTAAAGCAGATAACCACGGAACGTTTACTTCAACGATATTGACATCTGGCGGAGAAACCACATTTATAAGTGCATTCCTGCCGCTTAATCTAATCACATACAACTGGACGGTACGTCCGACACAGATTGAGGATCACTACACCTTTACCGTACAGGCTGTATTCGAAACAAATGTTCCGGCTCCTGTAGTAACTGTAGCACCGGCTCTTACCGACCTCGAAAATATGGATGAAGCTGAAATACAGATCAACTACACTCTAACTAATAACGGTCTGATAACAGCAGATGAAACGGATATGATATTCGATTCAGGAGACTCCAACTACGAGTTCATACCGCTGGTTGATGAGATTGGAAGCATACCGGCAATGAGCTCAATAATCGTACCGGTACTGGTACGTGATCTCTCGCAGGTTGAACCTCTCACGCCTGAAGCAATATCTAAAGTAGAGGAAAAGAAAACGTCTCCTGCATCCAAAGAAATCAGCTGTTCGGTCAGCATACGTTCATACGTAGGATATACGTGGGAATGCGGCCCCGATCACAGACGTCACAAAGTACCGTTCTACTTCAAGTTCCCGGTTGTTGAATGCACCGGTGGAAGCACAATAAGCGGCGGTGATGTTTATGACATCTATGACGGCGGCGACGGTTGGGATACTGGCGGCGGCGGTACGACATGGGGCGGCTCTGATGATGGATGGTATATCCCGCCGGTTTACATCCCGACAGGAACAAGCCACAACTTCAGCACCGATGCATCATGCGATCCATGCATGGATAAAGTAGGCAAAGCATTACTGTCATGTGCCATAAGCTTCCTGCCACTCGACTGCCCTGCAACACTGGTTAAATCCACAGCAGAATGTGCAAGCGACTGTTATTCCGGCTCAGCGTGGTCATGCGCAAAGAGCTGCGCAGGCGGCATGATATCCGTAGCCGCTTCTTGCGGAGGCGATATCGCAAAGAAAGCTACGCCTATTGGATGGGTATGGAATATTTTCTGGTGTCTGTGGGATGTTGGAACGGCATGCCTTGATATGAGCTCGGATGCACTTGAAGCCGCTTACAGCTGCGGCTGTTACGACCCAGATATAAATAAGATGGGAGATATAGCCGTATCACTCTCCGAAATCACCGGAGAAGAAGTTCTTCTCAACGATTCCACTATAGATTATCTACTTGAAGAAGCAAGGACTCAGGCATCAAGAATAGAAGATATCTTCAACATGTATACGGTCATTCTCGGAAGTGAAGTATGGTTCAGCGGAACAGAAGATCAAACCGAAGGCGGTTATCTGATCGATTGGCTCCAGGCCTTCAGCATTGCTATGGAAGAAAGCAGCGACGATGGAGAACTTATTAATCCAATAGAAGAGAGCGACTTGCTTGCAATGCCTCTTCCTTCATGGGTAGATATCAGCGATGCTCAGTATGCAATAATCAGATGGAACAATACCGTCTCTTATTGGCAGGCAGAGATCACCACACTTGAGCAGGTCCCAGACGGCATGAATACAAACTTCATTCCGTTCAATGAATTCAAGGATGCTTGTCAGGTTGGAACAGTTGCCCTCGAAGAACAACTGACAGAAGGCAACGAATATCTGCTTGAAGGCGGAACCAATGTTCACGATGATATACAGTATGAAGTTGACAACCCCTCATCCGGAGTTTGCGCAAGAGTCAAGATAGAGATAGTACAGGAAGCTGTAATAAGCAGAAATGCTTTTGAAGCTGTTCTTGAACTCAGCAATGATGGCGATGTAGACCCGCTTGAGAATGTCAACGTAACGGTCAAAGTGGTAGACAACAATGGGACAGATCAAACCGACCTGTTTGGAATACATCCGCCAGAGCTTACCGGAATTGATAGCGTCAGCGGCACAGGTACACTCTCTGCTTCAACCAACTGCTCGGCATTGTGGCTGATAGTACCTACTCAGGATGCCGCCCCGCTGGAACCGGTAGAGTATTTCGTTAAAGGTTCTCTCGAATATGATTTTGCGGGTGAACACGTAACGATACCGCTTTATCCGGCAAAGATCACCGTAATGCCTAACCCGAATCTCGTAGTGCATTATTTCCTTGAGAGGGAAGTCTACAGCGATGACCCGTTCACACCGGATCTCGTAGAACCGTCCATACCATTCTCTCTCGGTCTTATGATGAAAAATACAGGACAGGGTGATGCGTATGATGTTGAAATTACATCAAGCCAGCCTGAAGTTATAGAGAACGAAAAAGGTCTGCTTATTGATTTCGAAATCATAGGCACTATAGTCGGCACTGAAACAGTCAGCCCATCACTCAAAGTAAATCTCGGCGACATTGGCCCAAGCGAAGTTGCCGTGGCACAATGGCTGATGCTATGTTCACTTCAGGGTGAGTTCATAGATTATCAGGCTACTTTCGAACACATTGATGGATTGGGCAATCCTAATTTATCGCTTGTGGAAAGTGTTGATATACATGAAATGGAGCATGTTGTAATAGCTGATTACCCGAGTGATGATCAACTGCCCGATTTCCTTGTCAACGATGTCTATGACCAGAATGATCTGCCTGATACACTTTACAACAGTAATGGCGAAAACTATGTTGTAGAAGCGGTTACTGACGCAGCCATTGATTCACAGGCATCGGCAGCCGATCTTGAGGTTGAGCTTTCAGTGCTTATGCCTCCTGAAGGATGGTGGTATATTCGGATTGACAACCCGATACCGGACAATCCCCAGCTCGTTCTTGAATCAGTTACACGCCAGGACGGTAAAAGTCTACTGGTAACAGATAACGCATGGGTAACAAAGAAAATCAACCATAAGGAAAATGGAGATGAAGTAGAACACTATCTGCATATATTTGATTATGGAGGACCGGGTATCTACACCATCACATACACTCTTAGCGATCAGATTAAACCTGTAGTAGAAGGCTATTCTGCCACGGATATCATTGAACCTGGCGATCAGGCAGTTGAAATTTCCGTAACTTATAGCGATGATGTTGCACTCGATGTTCTAAGTATAGATGATGATGATCTCGTTGTTACCAGTAATGGCTTTGAAGGCCATCCTCTCTTTACAGAAACCGATCAGCTTGGCAACGGCACACCTCGAACTGGCTACTACAGCCTCGGTGCCCCGCCGGAAGGCTGGACAATGGACTACAATGGCACTTACACAATATCGCTTGCGGCAAGCGAAGTACGCGACTCCAGTTACAACTTCGCTAACGCAACAACTATAGGAACATTCGAAGTCGATATTCAGCCTCTTGATGACCCTAATATGACACTTGTTTCAAGTCAGAGAATATCAAGAACCGTTTTCGAGTACGAGTATTCATTATCGGTCGACAACCTGACTCAGCGTAATTTCACAAATCAGCTTTGCACAATATACGGTCTGCCGGAAACAGCAATTATCGTAAGGGACAGCGCACTCTTCAGTTCAATACCGTCTCAACAGAGTACTACAGCACCGACTACGATAAAATTCCGTCTCGACCTTTCAACAAGCGTAGACTGGACTCAGATATACTTTGAGTATACAGATTTCTATCCGGGTGATATTGATGGAAACGGCCAGACAGAAACCGATGACCTGATAATAATGTCAGGAAATTGGCTATTCGCCGGCAGTGAAGCCGATATTTACCCAGCTCCGTATGGCGATGGTATAGTAGACATGAAAGACTTTGCCTTTATGGCATCGAATTGGCTTAACTGATAATATCACATAACATTAAACTGCGGCACTCTTAAGTTTACATGCTTAAGAGTGCCGCTTTTTTTTAGATCCGAGAGTATCAACCGCTCTGTCTTTCCGTTCATTCGTGCAATCACTTTCCACAACAGATCTGAAACAAACCATTCAAGACAGAACTACAAACCAAATACTAACAAACACTTATATACAGAACCAAATATTCAGCCAAACCATCAAACCATCGCAAATACAGAATTTATTTATATAAATATTCGTAGGATCAGGCAAAAAACAAGCAGAATCTATCTACCATAATCTGCGTCCCTAATGTATAATAGGAAATATTGATAGCGGTGATTTGAGAAAGAGGCAACCACAGCAATCAAATTCCAATGGAGTAGAGTACTAATATCAGAAAGGAAAAATTATGAAGAACTTTCAATTTTACATGCCGACAGTGCCGCATTCCAAGTCGGCTACGAAAGCCCCTCTCAGTTCAGTCGTTAATACAGCAGGCTCTTTGGCAATTCACCTCTGCGAGATATAACAAACCTGCGTCAAGCAACAGCGTAAAAAATATGTACTCAGATAACAAAGACATCAACACCCTATTTGCCAGACTGGCAAAATCTAAGTTTCGCAGCAGTTTCAGGCTCAAGGGCAGAGAGCTTGAATACGCCCACAACAAAGGACTTGATGTAATAGAAAGCCACGCAAGAGACTTCATCACCAACAGGCTTGCCCCCGCTATGCCGCCCAACGATGGAAAACAAACGCCCATGCGCAATCATCCTGTATTCATCGCACAACACGCAACCGCAACCTGCTGCAGAAGCTGCCTTGAGAAATGGCACGGCATAAAAAAACACCAGCAACTGACAGATGACGAAATTAGCTACATAGTCAACGTAATAATGTGCTGGATAAGGGGAAACTCTTAGCGGATTTTCGATTCCTGAAGCCGATGAACCTGCCGGAGTATAATTCTCTTGGGTATAAACGGTATAAATATCGTCATCAACTTCTGAGAAATAGACGGGACAGAAACCACATTAAGCCTGCCCTTGAGCATTCCATTATAGCCATCTTCAGCAACCGTTCCTGCACTCGCCTTTTTAACAAAGGCAAGCGTATTTTTCATACCAGACACCTCGCCAAACTCAGTCTCTGTAGGCCCGGGCAACAAAGCGGTAACAGTAACACCTGTACCCTTGAGCTCCTCAGCAAGAGCATTACTCAGTGAGGTAACATAAGCTTTCGTAGCATAATAAACTGCCTGTATAGGTCCGGGAACCAAAGACGCGATTGAAGAGACATTCAGTATCCTGCCAGAGCCCCTCTGTATAAAATCTGGCAAAAATAGTCTTGTCAGCTTTGTAAGAGCAATCACATTAACCTTTATCATCGAAGCTTCGTCCTCGATATCTCTGTGGGCAAACCTGCCAAGACCTCCGAAACCAGCATTATTTATCAGATAATCAATGCTCACACCCGCCGACTTAATCTCTGAATAAATTTCAGCCGGAGCATCAGGCTCACTCAAATCTTTAGCGATAACCATCACATTAACATGATACTTCTCTTCCAACTCAGCTTTGAGCTGCTCGAGTCGTTCCTTACGCCTCGCTGTTATCACAAGATCTCCGCCTCTTTCAGCATGAAGATACGCAAGTTCTCTGCCGATACCTGCAGAGGCTCCTGTTATAAGTGCTGTTTTCCTGCCCATTGTAAATATCCTTAAAACTTCTTTAATCCTGTAAAGCTCTTTGCATGCCAATTTTATCATCTATAAATCAGCATGTCAATTCAATACCAAAACAACCCAAAACTGATTGCCTGCCAAAATATTCCTTGAAAACATTTTGCGGCAAGGGTATGATATCAGTATAGAAGTCTGAGTTTAATTTCGCTATTTATTGGAGGATATCATGAATTTACAAACTAAAAGTGCAATAGTCACAGGTGCCTCAAGAGGCATTGGCCTATGTATAGCTAAAACTCTACTCAAAGAAGGTTATAAGGTTGTAATAGCTGATACTCAACCTCTTAGCGACAGATCAAAAAGCCTGCTTCTTGAATTTGAAGAAAATTACAATTTCATAAAAACCGATGTATCTGATGAAATGTCGGTGATAGCAATGAGTGAATTTGTGAGAAATAACACCGATTCACTTACTTTGCTTGTAAACAACGCGGCAAGAGGCTTTAAATGTCCTCCCGGAAAACTTCCATATCTTCAATGGCAGCGTGTCATAGGAACAAACCTTACAGGAACTTTTCTCTGCTCGAAACATTGCACTGCCGAATTGAAGAAAAATCAGGGATCAATTATAAACATTGCCTCTACAAGAGCATTTATGTCTGAACCGGATACAGAGGCCTACTCTGCATCAAAAGCCGGCATCATAGGCCTTACCCACTCGATGGCAGTCAGCCTTGGGCCATCTGTCAGAGTGAACTGCATCAGCCCCGGCTGGATTGACACCTCGGAATATCTCGACAAAGCACCAGAACAACTCACAAAAGAAGATCATCATCAACACCCATGCGGAAGAGTAGGCAAGCCGGAGGATATCGCCCAGATGATAGTTTATCTAAGTTCAGAAAAAGCAAAATTCATTACAGGCCAAAACTTTACTATTGACGGCGGCATGACAAAGAAGATGATATATGTTTAAACATATAAGAATCCAATGAAAGGATAATTGAAATGCAGCGTTTGGTAAATTATTTTCTGAAAGGTCTGCTCGTATTCGTACCGGCGGCACTTACTGTTTTTGCAATAGTATTCGTATTCACAAAACTTGACAGTCTTTTCGGTCTTCCAATTCCAGGAGCAGGCTTGATAATCACTTTGGCTGTAATAACTTTCGTCGGATTTCTTGCATCAAATTACATAGGGGCTAAATTCTTTGACCTTATAGAAAGAATCCTTACAAGGCTCCCACTGGTCAAAATGCTTTATTCAGCAGCTAAAGATTTCACGGAAGCTTTCGCTGGAGAGAAGAAAGGCTTTGATAAGCCGGTCGCTGTTGAGCTTGTGGAAGGCGGGCCAACTGCAATAGGTTTCATTACACGTGAAGACCTTGATTTTCTTGAGATGCCGGGAAAAGTAGCCGTCTACTTCCCTCAATCATACAACTTTGCCGGATCGGTCCTGATCTTTGACACCGAGCGGGTTAGAAGGCTTGACATGGACAGCCCTGACATAATGACCTTTGTTGTATCAGGAGGTGTTTCAGGCAACCATAATAAAATAGAAAAACCTGAAAATTTGAAATAACAGAATCAATCAACAGCCTATCGAATCAGTAAGCTGTTTTAGAATGGTGTTTATATTCTCACTGCGGCTTATGCCCTGAACTTTCCAAGTCGCCTGGTTATCCTTATCGACAAGAGTTTTGATTTTTTTGCAGGCAAGTATCACAGTAGCATGATTTTTGCCGCCAAAGGCCTTGCCTATCTCAGGAAGCGACATGCTTGTATTCTCCCTAAGAAGATACATCGCTACCGATCGAGCCAGACTGACAGTACGATCCTTCTTTGAAGACTTGATATCTTTCGCGGTAATAGAAAAAAATGCTGTAACAGATGATATTACGCTTTCACTATTAACTACCGGCGCTGAACTTTGGACAGACTGGCCAAGCAGATACTGGGCAACCGCTATAGATAATTTCTCACCAGTAAGCATCACGTGAGCATTGAGCTTCATCAGAGCTCCTTCAAGATCACGCACGCTCTTGGTTACATTATGAGCCACATACTCAACTATCTCATTGCTTATGGTTATCCCCATATCAGTCAATTTTTGTTCACATATGCGAAGTCTTGTCTCGTAATCAGGAGCATCTATCTTTATAACCATACCAGATACAAAACGGTTGACAAGATTATCCGCAAGCTCGGCAATCATTGTAGGATGAGCGTCTGAGGCTAATACAACCTGCTTATCAGCCAAATCAATAGTATTGAATGTATGGAGAAATTCTTCCTGCGTAGAAGGCTTCTTTGCAAGAAAATGGATATCATCTATCGCAAGGATATCGACATTCCTGTATTTCTTCCTGAAGCTGTCCATATTGGAACTCTTCAAAGCGTTGAGATATTCGTTAGTAAATTCCTCTGCAGAAACATAAACACAAACAGCGCCAGGTCTGTTCTTAATCGCCTGATTGCAGACAGCCTGAAGCAAGTGCGTTTTGCCTACACCATATGTACCATAGAAAAATAGCGGGTTATAAACCTTACCGGGAGTCTCTGAAACAATCTTGGCGGCATTGTAGGCCATTTTGTTTTGATTGCCGACAATGAAAGTGTCAAGCGTATGCTTATAGCTTCTCTTGCTTGGTTTCTGATAGGAGGCTGTTGGTTCATCAATAACAACAGGAGCAGCAACAGGCATCATACGCCTTTTAGGCCTTACTGCCTCCGGCTTTGATGGGGTTTCACTTTTGGCATTACTGCTGTCAAAAGAAACTCGAACCTGTGAACCTGATACTGCCTTGGCACACTCATTGATATCGGAATAGAAGTTTTTCTTCAGCAAGCCGCTTACGAACGAATTGGGAGCAACAACTCTAAGAAGATCATTTTCGATACTGAACTCTGAATTTGAAAACCAGACCTCATACTTCTTCTGACCAACACGTTGACGCAATTCGTTCTTCAACAATTTGATGTCACTGATGACATTAGCTTGCAATTTAATACCCTTCTTAACGCAAAAGTTGTAAATCTTGAAACTCTAACCATGTGCTCTGATACCAGAGCGATAACGCAAGTTAAATCATATCCCTAACAGAATTCTAATCAATAGCGTTTTTGCGATTTTCTTATCCACACGATAGAGGTAACGGATAATAAGGGGTTTGCGCGCGAAAAAAAACTTTTGTTCACTGCTTTTACACATCGTAAACCCCCAATGTGGATAACTCGTGGATTAAAGGTTTGCTAAAAGTAGTTTTTAGAGCTGTAGTAACTACCTTAAACGCGCAAGCTCGGAAACATAACCACCGTCCAAACCAAAACTTACGTCACTTGGAAGGGTCAATTCCGACTCTTTCAACCGAAAACAATCTAAGTTTTTCAAAAGCCTGTGCAAAACCTGTGCATTTTCTCTTTCATCAATGCTGCAAGTGCTATAAAATATTTGTTCACAAGACTTAAGCTCTGCGGCACATTTGTAGAGCAAATTTAGTCCTATATCAGCCAACTGAGATACGGACTGCTGAGTAACTCTATATCTGGCTTCCAGTCGTTTCGCCAAAACACCTGTGTTGGAACATGGAGCATCAATCAATACCGAATTGATACGTGGTAAACCTGCGGCATATTTAAATATATCATCATACTCAACGATCTCAATATTCTCAAGCTTCAATCGTGATGCATTCTCTCTGACAAGATCAAGCCGCTTACTGTTTATATCTGTAGCAATGACTTTGCCCGTACCCATAAGCAGTTCAGCAATATGAGTGGTCTTGGTACCCGGTGCAGCACACAGGTCAACCACGACATCACCGGCCTTGGGAGCCATGAACCTTGCGACCTTTGCCGCAGTCTTGTCCTGAACGCAGAAAAGCCCCTCATTATATCCAGGCAAAGAATGAACATTCTCTGATTTACCAAAATTCTCGATAACAATAAGCCCATCATCAGTAACAGTGCTTTTAACACCCGCTGACTCAAACAGTATACAAAGCTCAGATGCGGTTGTTATTGTTGAATTAGGACGAATATAGATTGATGGAACACGATTGGAGGCAGAACATATATTAAAGGCCTCATCAGCCCCATAGCTTTTAATCCAATCTTTGACAAGCCACCTGGGAAATGAAAACATACAGTTCAAATAGCCTGCAAGGTCATACGCAGGATCAGGAGCTACATCTTTCTTTAACTCACACCCCCTGCCCTTTGTGGTCGGAATGATAGACTTGCTCAAAGAATAATGTTTGTCACGATCTATGATGTGCCTCTGAATATTCCTCAACACCGCATTGACAAAACCCCGCTTATGCTTATTCTTGAATGGAGAGACCGCTTCATTTATCACCGCATACAAAGGAGTTTGCGGCTTATAGACCATCTCATATACGGCCACACGCAGGCAATTCATAACCTGCTTGTCTACCCTGTTTTCTTTGACTCCGGCAATCTCTTTAAGTATGGCATCAATTGCAAAACGATTTCTCAGAACACCGCTGGTGTAATCAAGAACAGCCGCCCTGTTGCCAATATTGCTTCTGCCTATAACCTCTGCGATATTTTCCGTTGAAGGATCAAATCCGCTAAGAAGGTTTGCTGAAAATAAACGTGTTTTTTCGACTTGCTTAGACATTATCCGGCTCTACGCTCATAAAAAGGTCGTGAGGTCCAGAACACCGGCCATTCTCAAAATCAGCAAAATCCATCAGGTGACTGTTCGCGGGTTTCAAACGCAATATCTTCAACGCCCCTTCTCCACAAACAACATTCATATTCTCATCAAAACGGCCCACCGCCTCCGGTGCATTCTCGCTTCTTTCAACAGCAACAGCTTCCGCTATCGTAATCTGTACACATTTTCCCGTCTGACCAATAACATATTCAGTTTTAACACCAGGCCAAGGCCACAGTCCTCTGACCTTGTTCGCTATATTCTTGGCAGTGTTGTTCCAATCGATAAAACCGTCTTTCTTTTTGAGTTTCCTGGCAAATGTAACCTTACTCTCATCCTGCGTCTCAAATACAGCCGTTCCATTGCCTATCTTCTCGATTGTATCAAGAAGCAGCGGCGGGCTTATGATAGCCAGCTTATCGTGAAGTGTTTTGGCATTCTCATCATCACGAATCTCAACTTCAGCCTTGCCAAGCATGAAACCGGCATCCATTTTTTCTGCAAGTGTTATTATCGTAACACCAGAATGGGTCTTGCCGTCAATTATTGCCCAGTTTATAGGTGCCGCTCCGCGATAATCCGGCAAGAGCGATGCATGGACATTGATGGCTTCATATTTTGCGGACTTGATAAATTCCTGCCCTATCTTCTGTCCAAATGCTATTACAACAGAAAGATCAGGCTTAATTTCATTCATAAGTTCGATTATTTCAGGAGCGTTTATGCATTCGGCCTCACTGCATGGCAAATCATTATCCGCAGCCCATTGAGCAACCGCGGTAGGACGAAGAGCCCTTCCTCGACCTGCACGATGCGCAGGCTGGGTGATTACATGAGCAAGCTGATGCTCGGAGCTTTTAATAGCTTCCAGCGATGGAATACCGAATGGACTGGAACCGCAATACACTATCTTCATAGAGACTTATCCATAAACAAATTAAACTTACAACTCTGATACAGTATCATTTATATGTATCAGATTCCTGAAAAACTTAAAAATGACAGGTTTTAAAAAACCGGTCATTTTATCTTTATCTTAACAACATTACTCCAACTCCGGTCAAATAATGTTCAACCTTCCGCAAAAACACAAGGAACTCAGCCAGCCTGAGAGCTTTTATAGTCTTCTATAAGAGCCTCTACCGCACGGCGATGCTTGATCTTTGCTATAGTCGTCATCTTATCAACTATCGTCTTGCCTTCAAGATGGTCGTATTCATGCTGAATACATCTTGCAAGAAGCTCATCAGCTTCTATAACAAATTCCTTACCATCAAGACCCAATGCCTTGACAGTAACCTTTGAGGGCCTCTTAATATTAGTATAAATACCCGGTACAGACAAACATCCCTCCTGCCCGGCCTCAATCGACCCGTAAGTCTTGATCTCAGGGTTTATAAATACAATAGCATCTTCAGCATTGCCCTCAAGGCTTATAACGAACATTCTCAAACTCACATTAGCCTGAGGAGCCGCAAGACCAATGCCGTTTTCCTCGATCATCATATCGATCATCTTCTCGGCAAGCTCTACGATACTTTCGTCAATTTTCTCTACAGGCAAAGCCTTTTTCCTGAGTATCTCTGCCGGATATTTAGTTAATTTACAATTACTTAAGTCAATCATTTTCTTCTAATCACTTTTAGTCTCGAAAGACCGAAATTCAAAAAATCAATATGGATACAATATATCAGAAATACAAGCCCTACCGCAAGGACTTTCATAATAGTTTACGTAAAAAAGTGAAATATGTGTGCTTTTTTTGAAAAAAGCTCGAAAAATCAGTTCTCAGAATTTGCCTTCTGAAGTCTGCGGTTTTGTATCATAACCTTTCTCCTGTGCTTTGATATGCTTCGGAAAGTAAGTTTATACGCCAAAGCCGCTATCGGAATACCGATAATCACACCGCCTATGAAAAGTTCAAGACCTATCCTTGTGAACAAATGCCAGAAACTTTGCCAGAAATCAGCTTCAAAAACACTGTCAAAATCGATTTTTCGAATTATTGCACTGAAGCATTTCACTATTTCCTGCGGAGTCATCGCCGGCTTAGGATTGAATATATTCAGAATCTTACGGCCCACAATATATGATGGGTAATATATAGGTATAAGAGTAAGTACATTACTGATCCATACAAACGAAAGCGTAGCAAACTTATTCACCTTGAATATAAGTGATACAAGCAGACCAAGGAGTAGATGAAGTCCAATAAAAGGGGTATAAGCCACTAAAATACCGGCAAATACGCCGCCGGCAATTCGCTCGGGCTCATCATCTATATGCAATACTCGAAATTCAATGAATTCGATCGCAGGTCGCAGCATTCTTAAAATCTTACGTTTGGGCATCTTATATCTTCTGGTTGTTCTGCTGCAGCAACACCTTCTCGTAGACTTGCTGCAATGTTATCTGCTTTATCGAATGTTTTGGATCGCTGCTTCTCAATTTAAGTCCTCGGCCGTCAAAATCGTTTACCGCCATCGCATCCATCCTGTTATAAGGATAAAGCCTGATTGGATTTGTGTAGCCGAATATTATGACTGCCGGCCGTTTAGTCGCTATGGCGATATGTCCCGGGCCCGTGTCATTGCTTATTATAAGCTTTGACATATGCATCAGGGCCACTAATTGAGGCAGATTGGTCTTGCCGGTAAGGTCTACAACCGGCGCGTCAGTGGTGCTTATTATTTCCTTTGCTGCGGGAGTATCTGCCGGCGTGCCTACGATCACTATCTGGCCGCCGTTATCAGCCACTATTTTTTCCGCAAGAGCACCAAACTTCTCGCTCTGCCAGCATTTGTTTGGTTCGGAAGCTCCTGCCACGAATATACGGAAATTGTCGGGGTCGACTCCGTTATCCTTCAGCAACTTGACGCAATAGTCCATTGCTTCCGGCTCAGGAGGAAGGATAAACTCAACTGAAACATCCTCGGCTCCGGTTTGTGCCACAATTTTCTGATAATAGTCAATGACATGCCGTGAGTTTTCGGGAGGAGAGACTTTTTTCGTATAGAAAATTGGAGCCATCTCTCTGGCCGTCTGCATTCCGAACCTGTTTTTCGACCTTGTCAGCCATGTAAGTATACCTGAGCGGAACAATCCCTGAAGGTCGAGAACCAGATCGAAGCTGCCGTCGCGAAGTTTTCCTACAAGCTCCTTGAGCTCGCTGAATGACTTTCTATCACGCCACCATCTGCTCAAAAGCTTCCTGTCGAAGATTATAACCTCATCGAGTTCAGGATGATTAGCGATTAACGGGGCAAACTCTTTGCGTACAAGCCAACTTATATGCGCATCGGGATAGGCCTTTCGCAGCGAATGCAGCGAAGGCAAAGCCGTTGTTATATCACCTATTGCAGAAGGTTTAACTATTAATATTCTCTCGTAATTCACAGAAAAGGACCGAAAAGAATTTATATATAATCAATCAAGGACACACTTAATACTGCATGAGCAGAACATATTATATTTCAATGTCCAGAGTAAAGGACTTCGAAATGTCAGGTTTTATGCCGTTTAAGACACAAAGCGATGATTATATATTAACCGATATAAATAGCAACCCTGTAGATAAAAGGTTTTTTGCCGTAAGCTGGGTTGAATTCCAGATTAATCCTGTTTTAAGCCATCTCACTCTTACGCCTTTATATTAACTTGCGCGTTTGTGTCTTTTTAATAGCAGTAGCAATTAAGAATTACGAATTTAGAATTAGGAATGGTGGTGTTCGCTTTGCTCACGATTTTATGGGCAGAGCCGATTGCAGGGGTTGGGTTTGGTGGTGTAAGTTGTTGGGGATAAGTTAGTTATGGAATAAGATGCCCGCTTCCTTCCGGGCGCGGTACTGTTGGTAGCGTGGGCTATTAATTGATAATTTAGGATTTTTTATTTTTGTTGGATTTGGCAGAGGTTAAATGAGCGATTTTGTGCGAAAATGCAAGCAACTTGGACACTTGGTTTCTCTCGAATAGCAAGATAGTATAACTTTTTTTGACCTGAATTCGACCGAAAGTGGTCTCAAATGCGCCCAAACGCGCGCTTTTTGATCGTTTTTTAGTGATTTTCATTCAAAAAGGGGCTGAATTTGAAAAAGTCTCACGGTTTTTGGAAAAAATTGGAGTTTCATGATATTATCGTGCTGTTTTCTGGTTTTAGAGGCTGTAAAACAGGTTTTTAACCACGAATCACACGAAGTGGCACGAAAGAATTTAGAATTTAGAATTTAGAATCTGGAATTAGGAATGGGAAAGTTCGGTGAAGCTCACACTGTTCTTTTGACGGGATTACAGGATTTTACAGGATGTAGATTTAATAGACAATGGGTAATTGAGAATGATAGAAATTGGCCGCTTAATGCTGGATGTAAAACGTGTTTGCTGGGGGAGACTTCTTTCTTGCATAACTCTGCACCGAAAATATAATAGTTTATTATTATTATGATTATGACAATAAAACTTTTGACAGTTTTAATGGTTTTGATTATGATACAGATGATTATAGTTGTAAGTATTTATTAAAAATGGAATTAAAGAGCAAGGAAAAAACCTGCCCCTTTAATTCCTCTGAACAAGTAAATTGTACTATTAAATAATTAGCTTTTCCCATGCGATTTTGAAGGGTAAATTATGAAAAGCGATCCAGAGAAACAAGAATTGATCGGCTTAGAAATCCCAGAGTCATTGACAAAAAGACCTGCATGGGCACGTCTGGAAAACCAATTAGAATGGTATGATAATAAAAGTTGCCATTGTCAACGTTGGTATAAGAGATTTAAGGTAGCACAGATAATACTAGCTGTTTCTGTACCAATTTTGACTCATTTACCTAGTAGTTGGGCAACATGGTTAACTTCTATTGCTGGTGGCCTTATTGCGGTAATAGAAGCTATTCAGCACCTCAATCAATATTCTACACTTTGGGTCACATACCGTTCAACTGCAGAGCGGTTAAAGCATGAAAAATTTCTTTTTTTGTCTGAAGCAGGTCCATATATGGATCTTAATGATTCGGATAGGTTGATTTTACTTGCAGAAAGAGTAGAAGAGCATGTTTCCACAGAGCATGCAAACTGGTTCAATGAAACGCAAAAAGTTATCCATAAGGACAGGAAAGAGTCCTAATGCAATACTGTTCGGCACCCCATTTGCTAAATCTTATTTACAATGGTTAATTATATCGTGGTTGCATTGTATTTCAATCTGTAAAGTGTTGGAAGTTGGATATCGAATGCTTGTTCTGATATTTTCGCGCATGCTCAAGGGCGAAAGATTGACAAAACAATTTTTCTTAGCGGAAGGTTCAGGATTTTTTCGACTTGTTCTTTTCTATAGTTTTGAGGCGTTTGATATGGTTTTCGAGATCTTCATCAGCAGCAAGACCAAGCATGTAGTATTGTAGCATCTCAAGAGTAGCTTTAGTAGGTTTCCTCTCAGTCCAGAGCATGATCAACATGCAAGCAATGATTGCTATATTCATCTCAAGTCTTACGCCGTTTTCCGTACGGCAGAGCAAATGGTTACATCCAAGCAAGTGTTTGAAATATCTGAAGAATATCTCTATTTCCCATCTGCTTTTATATATGGCACCGATCATAGTTGCCGGTAAATCAAGCTCATTGGTTACAATAAGGATAGTTTCGCCTTGCCTTGGTCCGCCTCTGCCAAGTTTAACGCCTTGTTTGTGCGGCTTGCATGCAATCTCAACAATACGAACCGGCGAAGCCAGATCTCCGGTTTTTCCAAGTTTCACAACTGTATCACGCACAATACCAGAATTAAGTGCCTTACGGCTGAGCTCTCTTTCTTCAATAACTTCAAAAATACTATTGTCTCTGATTCTGACGACAAAACTGCTTTGGATATCAATTATCGCCTGCATGAGCGTGTGTTTTGCGTAGCCCCTGTCCATTACATAACATTTGCCTTTTTCAAGTAACTCTGCGAGAACTTTCTTCTCGGATACATTGGCATTTGTAACTTTGGTAAACATCGGCACATTATTGTTGAGATTGTAAAGGAAATGGCACTTAAGAGCCTTGTTATCGCCTTTACTGCCATAAACTGCCCAGAGCATCTCTTTGACAGCAGGAATAACAGTGCCATCAACAAGGAGTATATCAGAGCTGTATTTATAGACCGGTTGCTGTGATAAACTTCTGACTTCTGAGAAGAGTTTGTCAATTATTGGTTCCAGCAAAGCACTGTCAAAGGTATGTTGTGCCTCAGAAAGAGTTGACAGTCCGGTTCGCTTGAAACCAAACTTTTTACATACGTCTTTAAGCTCTGAACTTCGTTGTATAGAACGCAGAGAATCGCACATCGGACTGAACATATACATCAAAAACATTGCTATATATTCATCCATGTGTAAAGTTCGCTTATTCGGACGCAAAGGATCTATTGCTATCTCATGCAATGGTTTAAGCAATTTAGTGACTTGCTTAAGGAGCTTAGCACCTCTGATATCCGACGTTTTTATCTTCTTTTTTGCCACAAATGAAATTATGGCTAAAACCTGCGCATGCGCAAGTTAGGATTTGGTTAGATGTTAGCAAGTAGACTATTAGGATGCATAGCAAATGGGGTGCCGAACAGTATTGTAACAGGACTCATTGTAAATAAAAAAATAAATGTCAAAAGAGAGTATTATAAAATTGCAAGGTCAATGTGTTATGAACTTTTTAATACGGGTGAATTCTATTTACCCAATACAAGTAAATCTTCAGATGAAGCGGATGGTAATGTTGACAAAGGCAGAATGACACAGCTTGAAGGTATTCTGAATTTTATATATAAAATTAAAAGGCCTTATGATACTGATACACCAGGACATAGAAAATATCATCCAAATGCAATAACAAAACTATATAGAACATTTTTGTTTTATAAAAATTTTCACTCTACGCAAATGCCGGTGATTGTATGTGAGGGAAAGACAGATATTATTTACCTCAAATGTGCATTAAAAAAGTTAGCTACAATATATAATGAATTTGTTGAAATCAGTGATGGTGGTACAGAATTTAAACTTGAATTTCTGAATTTTTCAAATAATTTTCGTGATGTTTTTGCTATATCAACTGGGACATCGGGATTAAAGTATTTAATTGAGATATATAAAGATTATATGTCTAAGTTTAAGGTAGGCGGAAGGGCTTTTCCTGTTATTATCATTATTGATAATGATGAAGGAGCAGAAGAAATAAAGAAATTACTGAAGATTAAAAAGAATGATGACGTTGAAGATTTTTACCATGTTGAATCTAACTTATATTTGTTAATTATACCTAAAGATAAAGATAAAGCTATAGAGGATTTATTTGAACCTGGAGTGCTCAATAAAGAAATAGAGGGAAAAGTCTTTAACCGTAAAAAAAAACTTGATGCGGAAAAAGAATATGGGAAAATTGTTTTTGCCGAAAAAGTTGTAAGAGAAAATCAACAATATATAAAATTTGATGGTTTCAAGGACGTTTTTGACCGGTTGAAAGCTGTAATTGACAACTATAACAGCAATATAGACAAATGAACATCGCTGTTATAGTTAAGCTATGTTTCGGACTTTTACAGCTTTCTATAGACGTCTTTTCTGTGGGCAATTCTGACAACTAAAATAATCAGTTTGTCATTTTCGATTTTATATATTACGCGGTAATCACCAGCCCGCAAACGGAATAAACCATCCATTCCGGACAATTTCTTTGACTGATTTGGTGTTGGATTGGATGCCAGCTTTCGCAGAGCTGTGCTCAATTTTTTCTGAACATTTTTGTTTTGTTTCAGATAAAATTTTTCCGGCTCTTTTGTCAGTTCAATTTTATACATCACAATCCTTTGTGATTATAGGCTGGCTTTTTTCTCAACTTCGTCGAGCGAAACCCTGTAGTTTTCTTTTAGGGCTTTTTGGGCAGCTTCCAGATCCTGCTTTTCTTCGATTGCCTCTAATAACGCGGCATCCTGTTCGGAAACCATTACAAAGGCAGTTTCTCCATTACGTTCAACGCGTATACGTTCGCCCTTGAAAGCAACTATATCAGCCAGTTTTCGAATTTTTGTTCTCAAATCTGTTATTGTTATTGAAAGCATAGTATTACCTGCCTGCTATGTACATAATATATATAATGTTAATTATATATATAGTATAACCTTTTGTTCGAAAAATTCAATAAAAATAGCGATTTGCTGCCTTTTTATGGTTCTGCTGCGGGTTTATGAAGATAGGGAATTCTCTTGGGCTATTGTCTTTTGGGTAAAAAAACTGGAATTTATGTGTTATTTTGATAATATTGTACTTGAAGTAGTTTTTATTCCATTTAACAGCAAGCATTTTAGTTTTTGTGAAAGGAGAAGATATGAATTTTGAGGAATATCTCCAAAAAGTCGGTCAATGGGCCATCGGTACGGGTTTACGCATACTTATAATTGTAGTGCTTACTCTTGTTGCGGTGAAGCTTGCCCAGAGTTTTGTTCAGCGTCTTTTTGATAATTATCAGGAGAAACGGAATGCTGATGAAGAACTCAAAAAGAGGATAGATACTTTAAGCGGGATTGTTACGGCCCTGATAGTTGCAGTTATATTTGCCGTTTCGATAGCCATTATTCTCGGTCAGCTTAACATCGAGCTCGGCCCCATACTTGCCGCGGCTGGTGTTGTTGGCGTGGCGGTAGGCTTTGGTGCCCAGCATCTGGTCAGTGATGTCATAAGCGGCTTTTTTCTGCTCTTTGATGATCAGCTCCGTGTGGGTGATGTCGTGCAGATAGCGGGAAAGGGCGGTCTTGTGGAGAGAGTCAATATACGCATGGTGGTGCTTCGCGATCTCGCCGGAAATGTTCATTATATACGTAACGGGCAGATCGATGTGGTAACCAATATGACCAAGGAATACTCACGTTATGTATTTGATGTCGGAGTTGCCTACCGCGAGGATGTTGATGAGGTTATAAGCGTTATCAAACAGGTCGATGAAGATATGCGAACCAACTCGGAGTTTACCGATGATATACTTGAACCTATCGAGATACTCGGTCTCGACCAGTTTGCCGATTCTGCCGTGATAATCAAGGCTCGTACCAAGACCAAACCGATACGTCAATGGGCTGTCGGCAGGGAATTTAACCGCAGGCTGAAAAAGGCTTTCGACGATCGCAACATCGAAATACCGTTCCCGCACATGACGCTTTATATGGGCCAGGAAAAGGATGGTTCTGCGCCGCCGGTGCAAGTATCAATGCTTGCTTCAAAGCAGTAGAGTAGAATATTACGATGATCAAATTTTAAGGCCGTGCATAGATTTTATATGCACGGCCTTTTTTTGAGAAGATAGGTGCATATTTCAGTCGCAATGTTTTTGTTGGTTTTAATGAATTGACATTGGCGGTCGATTTGATATATTGAACCTGTTATTTCAAGCAAAGAATCATGATAAACAAGATCAAACAAAATCTTAAACGTTATTGGGGATATGACCAATTCCGACCTCTTCAACGTGAGGCAATGGAAGCCGTATGCTGCAATAGGGACAGTGTCGTTGTGCTTCCTACCGGCGGAGGTAAATCTCTGTGCTATCAGGTGCCTGCGATGGTGCTTGATGGGCTTACAGTTGTTGTCTCACCGTTGATATCCTTAATGAAAGATCAGGTTGACGCACTTACTCAAAATGGTGTACCGGCGGCAAGGCTTGACAGCACAATCGCCCCCGATATGCAGCATTCAATAATCAACGCTCTTTCAAGTGGACAGGTAAAGATACTGTATCTATCACCGGAAAGACTGCTTTCAGAAAACTTCCAACCTGTTCTAAGGAGCCTTGATGTTCGATTTGTTGCAATCGATGAGGCGCATTGCGTGAGTATGTGGGGACACGACTTTCGACCTGAATATCGCAAGCTCTCAGCTGTTCGTGAGATATTTGGAGAAAATGTTACGATAGGCGCATATACTGCAACCGCTACAGAGCAGGTAAGAGATGATATCGCCGTTCAGCTTGGCTTGAGAAAGCACTCGCTCTTGGTCGGTTCTTTTGATAGGCCCAATCTTATATATCGGGTTAAGAGGCGGAGTAATCTTCTATCTCAACTGCAAAAAGTCATAGATCGCCATGATGGTGAATCGGGTGTTATATACTGCATTCGCAGAAATGATGTCGATGAGCTCACATCTTCTTTGAGCCGTCTTGGATACAAGACAATGGGTTATCATGCAGGCATGAATGATGAAATGCGAAGGCTTGCTCAGGATGCCTTTGTTACCGAGAGGGTTGACATAATAGTGGCAACGATTGCGTTTGGTATGGGAATTGATAAGTCTAATGTGCGTTATGTAGTGCATACAGGTTTGCCTAAATCTCTTGAGAACTATCAGCAGGAAAGCGGCAGGGCCGGTCGTGATGGACTTGAAGCTGAATGCGTCTTGATATGGGGTGGAGAGGATTATGGTTTATGGAAACGCATAATCCAGATGGGTGAGCAGGATGCCGCCAATATATCTCTGAAAAAGCTTGGTGATATTTATAATTATTGTAACAGTGCTGCATGTCGTCACAAAGAACTTCTTCTGTATTTTGGCCAGGAACTGGAACAATCATCCTGCAGTGCTTGTGATGTGTGTCTTGATGAGCTTGAGGCAGTTGGTGAGCCTCTCGTTATATCCCAGAAGATTCTTTCCAATATACTTCGTCTTGAACAGCGTTTCGGTGCCGGCTACAATGCTCTTGTACTATCGGGCTCAAAGGATCAACGGATACTTGCCGCAGGCCATGATGAACTTTCTACTTATGGTTTGCTTAAGGAGCAGTCTCAGGAGACTATAAGGAACTGGATAGACCAGCTCACAAGCCAGGGGTATATCGCCAAGTATGGTGAGTATAACGTACTTGGGGTTACGCAGCAAGGCTGGGATGTTTTGAAGGGAAATGCTGTGCCGCGGCTTCTCAAGGTCGCTGTTGGAAAAGCGAAAGAAGCGAAGATCTCTACAGATTCATGGCAGGGTGTTGATAAGGAATTGTTTGACAAGTTAAGGAAATGGCGAAGTGAGAAAGCTGTTGATATGGGATTGCCGGCATATGTGATTATGACAGATGTTGCGCTGCGTAGTATTGCCAGGTTCAGGCCGACAACAGATCGTAATCTTATTCGTATAAAGGGTATTGGAACCAAGAAGCTGAAAGATTATGGTGATGAAATAATTGGAATTGTATCAGACTACTGTGACGAAAGCGATGTTGAAGCCGATATCGTAAAGACTTCAAGCTCTATGAAACAGAAAAACACAACTAAAGAGCGTGCTTTTGATATGTTTGCACGGGGCAGTTCCATAGAAGAAGTTGTTTACGCAACCCTGAGGACAGAATCCACTGTTTGCAGCTATCTTGTTGATTATATCAAACGCAACAGAATCAGCGATCCATCTGACTGGATAGATAAAGAGAGCTTTGAGCAGGTACGGAAGGTTGTGAGGCAGGAAAAGAAAAAGGCTATAAAGTTTCTTTTTGAGTATTTCGATGGCGAGATACCTTATGCTGTTATAAAAATATCTGCAGCCGCTATTTCAAATAAGCGATAAGATGTCATGAGACGTATCATACATATAGATATGGATGCATTTTACGCCTCTGTAGAGCAGTTGGACAATCCAAAATACAGGGGCAAACCTGTTATTGTCGGCGGCGGTGTTCGCGGTGTGGTAAGTGCGGCATCATATGAGGCCAGAGAATTCGGCGTCCGCAGCGCAATGCCTATGTATAGGGCAAAAAGCTTGTGTCCTGATGCTATCGTTACGCCGGTTCGAATGAAACGATACGCGGAGATATCCAGCAAGATACATGAGATTTTTTCAATATATACACCTATCATAGAACCTATATCGCTTGATGAGGCATTTCTTGATGTTACGGCCAGTGAACATCTTTTTGAAGGGGTCCTTAATATAGGAAAAGCCATAAAACAGCAGATAAAAGAGCAGGTGGGCCTGGTTGCTTCGGTTGGTATTTCATACAATAAATTTCTTGCAAAACTTGCTTCCGATCTGAATAAACCGGATGGTTTTCTTGTAATTACTGAGGATAATGTACTGCAGATACTTGATCGGCTGCCGATATCGAGGCTTTGGGGAGTTGGGAAAGTTACCGCTCAGAAACTTAATAATTACGGCATTGACACCATAGAGAAATTCAGGAACACGCCCAAAGAACAGCTTCGCAATCTTCTTGGCAATCAGGCGGAAATATTGTATAATCTTTCAATAGGAGTAGACAACAGGCCGGTAGAGCATCAGCAGGAAGCTAAAAGTATTTCGACAGAAGATACTTTTGAAACGGATATCTCTGATAAACAAAAATTACTCGGAGTTTTGCATCAGCAGGTTGAACTTGTTGCTCAGAGACTGCGGCATAAGAATCTCTTTGCCAGGACTGTTACTATGAAATTCCGGTATGCAAATTTCAAGACTGTTACGAGGAGTCATACCTTTGAGAGAGCCACTGACAAGACAGTTGAGTTTCGGCAAACTGCGGATTCTATATTTGAAAAATGGTATTCTAATGCCGGAGGGGCAATAAGATTGCTTGGGTTTGGGGTTTCAGGTTTGAGCAGGTATAGCCAGAAAGCGGGCCTTTTTGACCGTAATGAAGATCAAAAACAGAGAAATATTGATTCCATGCTTGATAAAATACGTGGGAAGTATGGGAATGATATGATGAAACGCGGGGATTGATCTTTAATTTTGAAAAAAATGAACCAATACGCTCTTTCAGACGACTATAATGTAGATAGAAATATTTACTGAAGAGATGTAAAAGATCGATAGTCAATGAAAAATGACCGTGAAAATATAATTGATCAACTTCTGGTTATGAACGTCCAATCCGGTGACAAAGTATCACTTGAAAAGCTTGTTCAGAGATGGCAAAAACGTTTTCTGCAATATGCTGTGGTTGTAACGGGTGATTCCAACGCTGCATACGATATTGTTCAGGATTGTTGGCTTGCGATAATAAAGGGAATCGTAAAGCTCAACGATCCGGCCAAATTCAAGGTTTGGGCTTTGAGGATTGTTTATAACAAGTCAGCCACATGGATAAGGAAGAAGCAAGCAAATCGAAAGTTCATGCAGAATTTTTCTGAATATACGAAAGAAGGTTCCGGGGAAAATGACCAAACCACACAGGAAGTCAGGTATGTTTTGATGAATCTGCCTGATAAGTATCGTTCAGTAATGACTTTGTATTATTTTGAGAAGCTTTCAATTTCTGAGTTGGCTTCTGTATTCAAAGTGCCTGAGGGGACAATAAAATCACGGTTGTACAAGGCAAGAGACTGTTTCAAGCAAGAGTGGAATAAGAAAATTAAAGGAGATCTAAAATGAATGACGATGTTAAAAGAATACTTGATGACGATGTTTTCTCAAAGGAAACAGATGTAAGCCGGGAAGATACCTTGAGAGGTATGATATCAACGGCATATTCCGCGAGGATGCGAAGTATGATGGTCTTAGCCTGGATATATATACTTATCTTCATGGGACTGGCGATATGGGCTGCAGTAGAGTTTTGTCGAACAGAGCAGCTTAAAATAATGATATTCTCATCTGCGGGATTTGTAGTATGCATGCTTTTTGTTTCGGTTATTAAATTGTGGATTTGGCAAAATGTTGCAAGAATCAACCTGAAAAGAGAAATAAAGAGGCTAGAACTCAAAGTCGCAGAGTTAATAACTGTTATAGAAAAAGATAAATAGACACGGGCTGTTTTTCAATTTTTGGCTGAAAAAGCTGTCTTTTTATGCCCGTATAATAGTTGGTAATGTGATTTTGTCGGCTCATCTGTTGGTAGAAAAGGATTGACTAAAAGCGAGTATTGTGTTATATTCGTATCCACAATATCTACTTGCTTAAGGCGGTATTTATTGGCGGGTATTATCGTTTTATACAATATTTTCAAGGAATAGAAGTTTTGATAAGATCAAGTAAAAAGATTTTTTGGGCCGTAACGTTTCTGGCGGCTTGTATTGTTGCTGG
This sequence comes from Sedimentisphaeraceae bacterium JB056, assembly GCA_044440125.1. Lineage (GTDB taxonomy): Bacteria > Planctomycetota > Phycisphaerae > Sedimentisphaerales > Sedimentisphaeraceae > JBITAJ01. The sequence goes on from JBITAJ010000011.1 coordinate 108,447, forward strand.
TTGCGGTTACAAAGAGCCGAAAGCAAAGTATACTGATAAGCAGCTTCAGAATATTCCTCAGCCAAATGCAAACGAGCTCCCTTCTCCGAGCGGGGGATTGGTTCTTGCTGTAAATGGAGAAACTCTTGAGGCTGAAAATATTATTAAAGCTGGTGTTGCGGCAAGTAAGAAGTTGGCTGCGCAAAGCTCTTATGAAAAGTTTGCACCAGCAGTCTATCCTTACATAAAGCAGATGTTAATTGACAAGGTTACTAATCTTCTTCTTTATCAAAAGGCTAAGACCACAGTTCCAGAGTCTGTATTTGAAGAGGATGGGCCTCTTGATAAAGCTGTTGATACGGAAGTGAGAAGGTATCTCGCTAACTATGAAAATAACTATGCCCTTGCACAGAAAGAGCTCGAAAGGCAGGGTCATGACTGGAACAGTTATCGTCAGTTGCAAAAGAAGCAATTGCTTGCCCAGATGTATTTCGGCAATGAGATAGACAGGAATCCTGAAATTTCCTATAGCCAAATAATAGAATTTTACAATTCTAACAAGGAAGAAAAGTTTAAGCGTGAGCCGAAGACCAAGTTTTTGCTTATCGATATTTTGAAAGAGGATTCGCCGCAGAAAGCAATGGAAAAGGCCCAGAAAGCTTTTGAAGATATCAAAAGCGGCAAAGAATTCGAAGATTGTGTTGTGGAATACTCAGAAGGTGTGAAAGCCAAACGCGGCGGCCTATGGGAGACGGCAGACCCTTCGTCCCTGATATCACCTTACAATCATGTTATCGCCGAGATAGACCAGATGGAAAATGGAGATGTTTCTGGTATAATAGAGACCGAGGGACATTTCTTCATTGTTAAACTTATTGAGAATACCAAAGGTGGATACATACCTTTTACAAGCGTTCAGGAAGATATTGAAAGATATCTTCAAAATGTTGAGCGCAAGGAACAAATGGATAAACTGCTAAGTGATCTCTTCGAACAGGCTGATATAACAGGTCTGGAAGGTTTCCTGCAATATTGCATACAGCAGGTCTATCTACGCAGCAATGCTGAATGATCTCCTGTTTTTGATATGAGATTCGAGTATAATGAAGATAATCGCACACGGCATTGATCTTGTAAGTCTTAAGCGTATCAGCTCTATGGTAGAAAAGCATGAGGAGCATTTTCTTGCGAGAGTCTATACTGAAAAAGAGATAGCTTATGCCGGTAATAATAAGAAACGTATAGAGCGTCTTGCCGGACGTTTTGCGGCTAAGGAAGCAGTGTTGAAATTGATAGGCACAGGTTTGAGGGGCAAAATGAGCTGGAAAGACATTGAAGTTGTAAACGATGATCTTGGCCGGCCTGTAGTTGCAATAAGCGGCGAAGTGAAAGCTGTTGCCGATAAACATGGTATAGAACAAATAACAATAAGTATAACGCATACTGCTGATCTTGCTATGGCCTCAGCTGTTGCGTTTACTGAAGTCTTATGATAAATAAACAATACGATTGCATAGTCATAGGCGGCGGACACGCGGGCATTGAGGCTGCACATGCAGCAGCTCGTCTTGGAGCCAGTACTATGCTGCTTACAATAAGAATCGATACGATTGGAGCTATGAGCTGTAATCCATCAATTGGTGGCTTGGGGAAAGGGCAGCTGACAAGAGAGATAGACGCTCTTGGCGGACTTATGGCCAAGGCAATTGACGCCACAGGCTTGCAATTCAAGCTCCTGAACCGCTCAAAAGGTCCTGCCGTACAGTCACCGCGCGCCCAGGCAGATAAGTATGCTTACAAGCAATATATGCAAGACTACCTCGTAAAGGTTGAAGGTTTGGATATAGTGCAGGGTATTGCGGCTGATATCATGGTCAAGGATAGCAAAGTAACGGCCGTAACTACTACAGATGGGCGAAAATTCGAGACAAAAACGGCTATCGTGACCGCTGGAACCTTTCTTCGGGGCATAATGCACATCGGAGAAGAGCAGATACCCGGCGGCAGACTTGGTGAACCGCCAAGTAATGAGCTTAGTCAGTCGTTGAAAAAGCTTGGCCTTAAAGTCGAAAGGCTTAAAACCGGAACGCCTGTTCGTCTTGACGCTTCAACCCTTGACTATGACAAAATGCAGAAGCAGGATGGCGAGGAAGAACCTGTTCCTTTTTCTTTCGTTACGGATAAGATCGAGCGGCCTCAGATTCCTTGCTGGATAACTTCAACAAACGAAAAAGTTCATAAAATACTGCATGACAATCTGGAGAGAGCGCCTCTGTATTCCGGGCAGATACTTTCCACCGGACCAAGGTATTGCCCAAGCATTGAGACGAAAATACTTCGTTTTCCAGAGAAACACAGTCATCAGATATTTGTTGAGCCAGAGAGCGCAGATCAAACAACCATGTATCCTAATGGGATAAGTACTTCGGTGCCCAAGGATGTTCAGGAGGCAATGCTTAAGAATATCCCTGGGCTTGAGAATGCCAAGATTGTTCATTATGCGTATGCGATTGAGTATGACTATTGCCCCCCAGATCAGCTTCGAATGAACCTTGAAACAAGATCGATTAGCGGCTTATTTATGGCAGGACAGGTAAATGGTACAAGCGGCTATGAAGAGGCTGGTGCACAGGGAATCTATGCCGGTATAAATGCCGTGAGGTTGATTAATAATCAAGAGCCGATGATTCTTGGCAGAGATCAAGCCTACATAGGAGTTATGATTGATGATCTGCTCACCAAGGAGATCATTGAACCGTACAGGATGTTTACTTCACGTGCGGAATACAGACTTGCCTTGAGAGCTGATAATGCCGACAGGCGGTTAACTCCGATTGGCAGAGAAATTGGTCTTGTTGATGACGAGCGTTGGAAAATATTCTCCGAAAAGATTCATAATATCAATATACTGACTGATTACATGAAGAATACGCGATTGAATGGTGTTTCATATTGGCAGAAGCTTGCTCAGCCTCAAAGTAATTTTAAGGATGAGTTTGCCCAATTAGATTTTATAAAAGAGCTTGCAGCTAAACCTGAAGTGATTGAGGCTGTTCAGATTGATGCCAAATACGAGGGTTATCTTGAGAAAGAGCAGAAACTCGTTCGCAGTTTCCGTAATCTCGAGAATCAAAAGGTACCTGATGATATAGACTATGATAATGTACCTCATTTACGTGCTGAAGCACGTGAGCGGCTGAGTTCTGTCAGACCGTTCACTTTAGGACAGGCAAGCAGAATAGGCGGAATTACTCCCGCTGATATTACCGTTATCCAGGTATTCATCAAAAGGTCTAAGGGCTGGGATTGAGATGAGGCCAAAGAGCGTAAATAGAAAAATACGGGAAGGTCTCAAGCTTAATAACGATGATAAGGGGCTTAATTCATTTATTGCCAAGACAGGGCTTCTTTTTTGCGGATGTTGGAAAAAAGCACGGAAAGCGGTTGAAAACATTGGGCTTACTGAAACAGAGCTTTGCTTCGATGAGCTGCCAACATCGTTTAACGGTAAAAAGGTACTTTTTATAAGTGATTTACATTTCCCGGGATTTGATGGTTTTACGGATAAACTTGATGATATGTTGAGATCATTGAGCTTTGATTACTGCTTTCTTGGCGGTGACTATAGTAATGGAACAGGAGCTTTTCCTGAGCTTGTTGAGCCGTGTCTTAAACACTTGATAAAATCCATAAAGAGAAAGACAAGAAACATTTATGGGATATTGGGGAATCACGATGTTTACGAAACTGCCGTTTTTCTCGAATCACAGGGTGTTAAAATGCTTTTGAATGACAATGATGTCATTCGTTGCGGCAGTGATATTATTTCTATTGTCGGTGTTGATGACAACCACAATTATAGAGATACGAACTGGGAGCTTGCAGAGGAAAAGCTCGATAAGGATACCTTCAAGATACTTCTAAGCCATTCTCCTGACAATTATAAAACAGCATCCGATAAAAACTATCAGATTATGCTGGCCGGCCATACTCATGGTGGACAGATATGTATTCCGCCGGGCATTCCGGTTGTCACGCATACAAAAGCCAGAGGGCGATTTGTAAGAGGGTATTGGGAATACAAGCAATTAAAAGGGTATACTTCCTGTGGTGCAGGAACATCTCCTATAGGTGCCAGATTTTTTGCCAATCCTGAAATATGCCTTTTTACATTAAAAAAACAGCAATAGCAGCCAGCTTTTTTCTATTATACTTCATAAATATTTAAAAGTTTCAACAGGCTCTTGATAATGTCTTCAATATCGAGATAATAAAGGGATTGTGGAGTTTTATGAGTGATTGATGCCGCAGTGGCAGCCTTGAGGCATAAACCTGATTGTATGCAGTTTGATCATCATTTATTTTATCTAATGAACTCTAAAGAACTTAGATTGGTTATGTATGGCTCTTTTACGGAAGAAAGCATTAATTAGAGAACAAATTCAGGATATAACGGCACTTGTGGCCGGTAATCTGTCTTTACATGAAGTACTTGATAAACTTGCTGAAGCAGCGGTAGATATCATAGGTGTAAGTGCCTGTTCGATCAGACTTCTTGATTCTGATACAGGTGATCTTTCTATGCGCAGTACTTACGGGCTCAGTGATGCTTATCGAAGTAAAGGGCCGGTTACGAAAGATGACCCTGTAATAAAGGAAGCCTTTGGAGGCAGGGCTGTCGTAGTTGACGACATGAAAAACGACAGCCGCGTCAAGTATCCTATTGCAACATCTAATGAAGGCCTCGTAAGCCAGCTTACCGTTGCCATGACATACAAGGGTAAAAACATAGGTGTTTTGCGTTTGTATTCTGGTAAAGCTCATAGATTCACTGATACAGATGTTACTGTGGCCAGGCTCATTGCCTCTCAGTGTGCCATTGCAATTACCAATGCTACGCTTTACAGTGCGGCAGTTCGTGGCTCACATATGGAAGACCAGATGAGGCTTGCAAGTGTCGTTCAACGGAGAATGCTTCCTCAGAAGGCGCCAGATATAACCGGTTTTGATATTTCCATGATGTATAGGCCTTGTTTCAAGGTCGGTGGTGACCTTTATGATTTCATAAAGATTGATGATGATTCTTTTGTTGTCGTCATTGCAGATGTCATTGGAAAAGGTATTCCTGCTGCATTAATGATGGGTATGGTGAAAGGAGCTATAAGAGCTTTTGTTGACTGTATGCAAAGTTGCAATGAATATTCACTTGAAGGCGTTATTTCCAAAATAAACAAGTTCACTTGCGAACAATGTGCTAATGGAGAGTTTGTCACGTTGTTCATAGGTATTGTTAATTCGGCTAATAAAACCTTGAAGTTTTGTAACTGCGGTCATGAACCGACAGTATTGATGCGGGATGAAAAGCTTGTAGAATTGATGGAAGGCGGTATGGTGCTTGGCGTAGAACGAGAGACCAAACATGATATTGTGACTGTCAATCTTAAAAAGGATGATATTTTGTTATTCTATACTGATGGCCTTATAGATGCGGTCAATTTCGATAACAAAATTTGGGGGCGTCAGCGTCTATATGAAACTTTGGAGAAGTGTGATAAGAAGTCGGCGAAAACACTGATACATACTCTTCTTGGTTATAGAAGGCGTTTTACGGGGCTTTCGCCTCAGCAGGATGATACGAGTATTGTTGCGATAAGAGTTGCTGAGTAAATTTGCACTTCATATAATTGGTATATTAAAAGAGGGGTAAAAGCGTTTTATTGACTTTTACCCCTCTTTTTTTGTCTTAGACAAGCTCTCGCTTCTCATACTTTGTATGCAGTAAGTGATGAGATTTGTCACTTAGCGGATTCTTAAGGAATTCTTCATAGATCATCTTGATCTCAGGATTTTCATGAGATTTACGCATTTTCTTCCCTTCATCTTCTGCATAAATAGCCTGAATCCTTTGAAGTCTCACTGCGTCATTTGTGAAACGAGGCTGACCGCCGCCGCCGATACATCCACCAGGGCAAGTCATGACCTCAACAAAATGGAATACTTCACCGCCTTTGATCATGTTGACGATTTTGTTAGCATTTGAAAGCCCGTGTGCTACTGCAACCTTAAACTCTACACCTTCAAGAAACGACCATTCAGAGAGAACGTTTTCAATCTTGAGAGATGCCGTCTTTACACCTTCGAGTCCTTCAATCGGCTTGACGTGAAGATTTTTGAGCGGCAATTCTCTACCTGTTACTATCTCGTATGCTGTTCTTATGGCTGCTTCCATTACACCGCCTGTGTTAGCGAAAATATCAGCCGCACCGCTTGAAAGTCCGAGTGGAGAATCCATTTTACCATCTGGAAGTGATTCGAAGTCTATGCCGGCCTGGCCAATCATTGTGCCGAATTCTCTTGTTGTGAGTACGTAATCAACATCTTTGAATCCGCTGTCGTTCATTTCCGGACGCTGTATCTCAAATTTCTTTGCAGTACATGGCATTACCGATACTACAATGATTCTGCTTGGATCCACGCCGGTTTTCTGGCTGTAATATGTTTTGGCAACGGCACCGAACATTTGCTGCGGTGATTTACATGTTGAAAGATTTGGAAGCATATCTGGGTGGTAATACTCGGTAAATTTTATCCATGCAGGGCAGCAACTTGTAAATTGCGGAAGGGCGGCAGGCTTATTGTCAAGGAGGACTGATTTAAGTCTCGTTAGAAGCTCTGTGCCTTCTTCCATTATTGTAAGATCCGCAGTGAAGTTTGTGTCGAATACTGCATCAAAGCCAAGATGTCTTGAAGCTGTAACCATTTTACCTGTTACCAAGCTGCCTGCAGGCATGCCGAAGCATTCGCCAAGAGCTGCCCTTATAGCAGGAGCTGTCTGTATCACGACGTACTTGTCAGGGTCGTCAAGAGCTTCCCATATTCCGTCAATGTGGCTCTTCTCGCTTATAGCACCCACCGGACACGTAGCCGCGCATTGTCCGCATTGCACGCACGGAACCTCATCAAGTTCCATTTCAAAGGCAGGCCCTATAGTGCTCTTGAATCCACGTCCCTGTGGCGATACAGAACCAACGCTTTGTATGCCTTCACAAACTTCTACGCATCTGCGGCATTTGATACACTTACCGCTGTCTCTTATAAGGGCAGGTGTTGATTCGTCAATTTGACTTTCAAGTTTTTCACCTTCCCATTTTACTTCCAATATTCCCATTTCGCGTGCAAGTTCCTGAAGTTCGCAGTCGTTGTTCCTCTGGCATGTCTGGCAGTTGCCGTTATGCTCTGAAAGAAGAAGCTCGACAACCATTCGTCTGGCCTCGCGTGCTCTTTTGGTATTGGTTTTGACTATCATGCCTTCAGTGGCAGGAGTTGAACATGCGGCCATTAAAGTTCTTGCGCCTTCAACCTCCACCACACAAACTCTGCAAGCCCCTTTAGGCACGGTGTTTTCAACAAAGCAAAGTGTAGGAATTTTTATTCCGCATTTGTTTGCTGCTGTCAGAATTGTAGTACCTTCGGGTACTTTAACCTCAGTATTATTTATTGTTAAAGAAATCATAGAATCCTCTCGCTCATCAGTATTTACCATAATCACATCTCAGACAACGCTTAGACTGTCGGACGGCTTCCCCTTCAAGCCAGGGCATTTCAACTTCATCGAAGTTGTTCTTACGCCTGTCAACGGAGAGCAATACCATCTTCTTTCGGTCGTATTCAACAGGGTCAGCATCCGGGTCGAAGGCAGTATCTACCTGTATATCCTGACGCCAGAAAGCATGCTGCTCGCCTGTCAGATATTCATCAATACCTATCGCTGCCTTTTCGCCTGCGGCTACAGCTTCTACAACAGAAGCCGGCCCGGTAGTCAAGTCACCGCCGCCGAATAACCATTCAATGCTTGTCTGGCCTGTAAGCGGATCTGTCTTAACTCTGTCTCTGCCGATGAATTCAAGTTTGTCGTCATTAACTTTTGCACAGCAGTCATAGTTGTTCTCTGCGGTCTCTTTGCAGAAGTCTTCGAAAATACTTTCTGCGTCAAGTTTCTGTCCACATGCAAATATTATCTGATCAGCTTCGAACCTTACTTCCTGTCCGCTGTCTTCAGGGCGTCTTCTTCCTGAACGGTCAAATTCTCCAAGTTTCATTCTATGACATACGAGGGCTGAAACTTTTCCGTCCTCATCAATTATTCTTGTTGGAGAAGTCAGGGTTTCTATGCGTACACCTTCCTGCTGCGACTCTTCAATTTCTTCAGCATATGCAGGCATCTCGGCCCTTGTTCGTCTGTAAACCACGGTTACATCGGCTCCAAGTCTTATAGCGGTTCTCGCTGCGTCAATGGCCGCATTGCCGCCTCCTATTACTACGACTTTCTTGCCAACCTTTACTGAGCCGCGGAGGTTGTATTCACGCAGGAATGCAATTGCTTCTGTAACTCCTGCCGCCTCTTTACCCGGCAAATCAAGGATTATGCCCTTAGGTGTTCCAACGCCGAGGAACACAGCGTCGTATCCTTCTCTGCGGAGCTGTGCCAAGCTGAAATCGCGTCCAAGCATTTTGCCTGTTTCGATTTCCACGCCAAGGCCTTCTATCATTCGTATCTCACGTGCAAGCAGCTCTCTCGGCAACCTGTATGCAGGAATTGTCTGCACAAGCATACCGCCTGGTCTCGGCTCTGCCTCAAGCACTGTTGGTCTGTAACCAAGGCGTGCAAGGAAGTAGGCACATGAAAGTCCGGCAGGGCCGGCACCTACCACGGCTATCTTGCGTTTTGAATTATCTTCACTTTCACGAACCTCGGGAACCTGTATAGTGATTTCCTGATCGACCATGAATCTCTTGATCGCACGAATTGCAACAGATTCATCAATCATAGACCTGCGACATTTATCCTCGCATGTATGGAAGCAAACTCTTGCACATACAACAGCAAATGGGTTACGTTCACGATGCAGCCGTAAAGCTTCTGCATAGCGTTTTTCGCCGACCAGTGAAATAAAGCCGGGAACGTTGACCTTTGCAGGGCATGCGCTTTGACAGGGGGCACGTACCAGTCCCGGACAGACTCCGGCAGGGCAGTGCTTCTCTTTGATATGCGATTCATATTCATCACGGAAATGACGTATAGTTGAGAGCACAGGGTTGGGTGCCGTCTGACCTAACCCGCAAAGTGCGGTATCTTTGATCTGCTCACCTATCTCTATAAGTCTGTCGATATCTTCCTCTTCACCTTCACCGTTGCAGATCCTTTCGAGAATCTCAAGCATACGTTTTGTACCTACTCGGCATGGAGAACACTTGCCGCATGATTCCTCTTGAACGAATTCAAGGAAGAATCTGGCAACGTCAACCATACAGGCATCGTCATCCATCACTACAAGTCCGCCGGAACCCATGATGGCTCCCAACTCATTGAGTGATTCGTAATCAAGCTGTACATTAAGGTGCTGCTTGGGTATACATCCGCCTGAAGGGCCGCCAACCTGCGCAGCCTTGAAGGCCTTGCCGTCCGGGATGCCGCCGCCTATATCATATATCAGTTCGCCAAGTGTTGTTCCTACTGGGACTTCAACCAGCCCTGAATTCCGTATAGCTCCGGCAAGGGCGAAAACTTTTGTACCTTTACTTTTTTCGGTTCCGTAAGAAGCGAACCACTCACCGCCGTTTTGAATTATTGCCGCTATGTTGGCATATGTTTCAACGTTGTTGAGAACTGTAGGCTTGTCCCACAAACCTTTCTGTGCGGGGAATGGAGGTCTTGGTCTCGGCTCACCTCGTTTTCCTTCTATTGATGCTATAAGTGCGGTTTCTTCACCGCAAACAAAAGCTCCAGAACCCATTCTGATTTCAAGTTCGAAGTCAAAACCTTTGCCAAGTATATTTTTACCGAGTAAACCGGCTTCTCTTGCGGTATCAATGGCTTTTTGAAGTCTTTCAACTGCCAATGGATATTCAGCACGTACATAGATGTATCCTTGAGATGCACCGATTGCATATGCCCCGATAGCCATTCCTTCTATAAGGCTGTAAGGGTCGCCTTCGAGAACAGAACGATCCATGAAAGCTCCCGGGTCGCCTTCGTCAGCATTACACAGTATGTATTTTGTGTCTGATTCGCTTTTCTTTGCAAAAGACCACTTGAGCCATGTTGGGAATCCTGCTCCGCCTCTTCCTCTTAATCCGGATAGTTTCATTTGTTCTATGACATCATCTGGACTCATCTCTTCGAGCACTTTGGCGATTGCCATAAAACCGTCTACGCCAATATAATCTTCAAGGCTTATCGGGTCTACAAGGCCGCAGTTTCTTAAAACGATTTTTGTTTGGCGTTTGAAGAAGTCTATGTCCATTTGCATTGGAAGCGGTATGTCTTCTGTACCTTCTTTTTGTGTCCAGGCAAGACGTTCTACTATTTTGCCGCCAAACACGTGCTGTTCTACTATATCAACTGCGTCTTTAGGCTGTACTTTTTGGTAGAACACTTGGTCTTTGGCCATAAGGACTACAGGGCCTGCCGCACAAGGGCCAAGACAACCGGTTTCAACTATTTGCACAGTCTTGTCAAGACCGTGTGATTCAAGTTCTTCCTGCAAAGCTTCTATTACTTTCAATGATCCTGATGCAATACAGCCGCCGCCTGCGCAGACGAGTATTTTTTGCATCTTGACACCTTTGTCTGTAAGTTTGCCTTTTTTGCATTCTTCGTTTAGATGTTTAAGGTTTTCGATGGAAGTTATCTTCTTGATGCTCATTTGTCTGCCTCCTTCTCATCTTTTTTCTCATTTGCTGAATAACTTGCTAAAAGCTCAGCCATCTTGGATGGTTTTGCTCTCTGAATCACATCATCGTTGACCATAATTACCGGAGCCAGTCCGCATGCGCCGAAGCATCTGCCAATGTCCAGTGAGAACATTCTGTCTTCGGTTGTACCTCCAATATCTATGCCAAGTTCTTTTTTTAGTGAATCAAGAACTTCTTTTCCGCCTCTTACATAGCATGCTGTTCCAAGGCAGACACGCACTACATATTTACCTCGAGGCACAGTAGAGAAAAATGAATAAAAACTCACCACTCCGGCTACCTCGCTGTATGGTTTATTAAACCTGAGGCTTATCTTTTTGAGTGCTGATTTGGGTAAATAGCCCATCATGTTCTGGACTATCTGAAGTACCGGTATTAAACCACCGGGTTTTGAGGTGTACTCATCAAGGATGGGATCGAGCTTGTCGAGTAAATCTTGTTCACTCATTTCCTGCTCACAACAACATTGACACTCTGGCATATTTCACTCTCCTAAACACAAGTTTATAGTTCCCACTGCCGATCAGATGATATTGTAATGATCTGTCCGTTACCGGCAGTTATCTATCATCATTAATAGAGTTCAACTAATATCAGTTAGCACTGACATATGCCGTTGCCGAGGTGTGTTTCAGTGTTGCAGAGTGTCATTCACGGCAACTTTCTATTATTTTCAGGCGGTACACGCGAAAAAACCACCTGAACTCATTCTAACGTTATAAGTTATATTTTGCAAGATATAAAATTGTTATATCTATTTTGTTGTGTGATTTTATTACAAAAAACTTTATAAATGCATTTATAAAGTTATAAACAACGTTTTTGTGGTAATTAAAACCGTTAAAAAATTATGTAACCAGAGGCTTTTTTGAGTAAAACTGTAACTTTACCTATGTCCGATATTTCTCTAAGTTGTTGTTGACGCCGTCTTTCTATTATCCTTTGGACAGTAACATGCCCTAACCCAGGAACCCTCAGAAGTTCTTCTTGAGATGCTTTATTCACATTGACCGGAAATATTTCGGGGTGTTTTAATGCCCAGTACTCCTTGGGATCTGTGTCAAGAGCCAGAGAGCCTTCTTTTTCGTATTCAATTTCATCAGGGGAAAAGCCGTATTTTCTGAGCAGGTAATCCACCTGATAAAGTCTGTGTTCTCTTGTGAAAATATTCTCAGGCTTTTCGGATTCGATATTTTCACCGGGCAAATCGCTTTGGCCCAAACCTTTTTGGTAGGCACTGAAAAAGACTCTGTGCATTTTTAATCTGTCATAAAGTCCACCCATATATTTAACTATCTGCGAATCCTTTTCGCCTGCAGCACCTACGATAAATTGCGTTGTCTGTTTGACCTTGTCAAATCGTGAACCTTTGGCTGTAAGTTCGCTGATATATTTTATTGGTTGGATGATGTCATTTATGTAGTTTTTCTTGTTTGAGAGTTTTGAAAAATTTAAAGCTCCCGGTGTCTCGATATTCAATGAAACTGCACTTGAAAGTCTTACTGCTTCCTCAATAGAAGCTTTACTTGCACCTGGTATGATTTTTAAGTGAATGTAACCTCGGTATTTATGTGTTTTTCGAACTATTTCGGCTGTAGCGATTAGTTGTTTCATTGTTGCGTCTGCAGAGCCTATGACGCCACTGCTGAGAAATAAACCCGATACTTTCCGCTTCCTGTAATAATCCATGAAAGCTTCGGCTGTTTGTTCCGGACTTAAAGCACATCGTCTTACATCCATATTTTCTCTCAAAGGACAATATTTGCAGTCATTTGAGCATATATTTGATATTAAGGTTCTGAAAAGAACGCTTTTCCCGCCACCAGGAAGTGTTATAGGGTATATCCATTTACCTTGACTGCCGCGTTTGCGGCCTTCTCCGGTCTGGCTGCAGGCACAGGCTAAATCGTATTGTGCATCCTCGCTCAATATCTCAAGTTTTTGGTATGTATTTGGTCTTCGTATTATTGCTGTCATGCTAACACCAGTCAAAATCCATTTTGCTGTTTACAATTTATCACAGAAACAATTTTGAATCAATCACGTATATTATTATATTAAAGCAGGCTTAAAAATATTATGATAACAATTGTATGTAAGGGAGAAATTATGAGAAGTGCATTAATAGTTGTTTTGTTAGTTTTCTGTGGAATTTATTTTTGTGGGTGTGAAAGCGATGCTCAAACGGGCGCACTGATAGGTACCGCTATAGGTGCCGGTGTTGGACAGGCTGCAGGCGGCGACACTGAATCTACGATGATTGGTGCGGCTGTTGGCGGCGGAAGCGGCTATCTTATTGGAAAACACTCCGATGATAAGAAGGAAGAAGAAGCCCAGCAGGGTGAATCTCAGGAAGTGCAAACCGTATGGATAACAAACAGCAACGGCTCACAAACGCCGGTTAAGATAATAAGGCAGGGCGATAAGTATGTCGGCCCCAAAGGAGAAATGTACACTACTTTCCCGACTGAGGAACAGCTTAAAAGCGTTTATGGCTTTTAAGCCGGCATTTACATCAGAGAAGTGCTGAAATATCTTTCTGCTCTGTCAGGCAGTACTGTACTTACAATACCATTGAATTTTTCAGCTGTTCTTCTGGCGGCCCATACATTGGCTCCTGATGATATGCCTACCATAAGCCCATGGTCACGACCAAGATTGCGGGTGGTTTCTATGGCATCGTCATCACTTACCTCAATTATGTCATCCACAATAGAGACATCCAGTACATCAGGGATAAATCCATCGCCTATCCCCTGTATCTGATGAAGGCCGGGCTCGTGTCCCAGAAGAGCCGAGACATTCTTTGGTTCTACTGCAATTATTTTGATCTCAGGGTTCTGTTCTTTCAGAAAAGTTCCAACTCCTTGGAGTGTGCCTCCGCTTCCGATTCCGGCAACGAAGCACTCGATCTTTCCATCAGTTTGCTTCCATAGCTCAGATGCAGTAGTATCGTAATGGATTTTGGGGTTGTTGGGGTTTTGAAATTGCTGAGGTACAAAAACATTCTTACTTGCTTGGGCTATTTCGTTGACCTTGTCGACCGCTCCACCTATACTGAGTTCAGCAGGGGTCAGCAGCAGCTCTGCTCCAAGTGATCGTATGAGTTTTTTTCGTTCTTCACTCATGTTTTCAGGCATGACGATAGTGACATCATATCCTTTGAGCCGGCCGACGAGAGCAACGCCTATTCCGGTATTGCCGCTTGTTGGTTCAACGATACGGTAACCTTCCTTTAATCGCCCATCGCGTTCGGCTCCTTCTATCATTGCCAATGCAACTCGATCCTTTATGCTGCCGCCAGGATTCAGGAATTCTGCTTTTGCATAGATATTATCTGAGCCAAGCTTTATTAAAGGAGTTTTTCCGATAAGGTCTAAAATGTTTTCTGTCACTATCATTAAAGCTATACCTGTATAAATTGTTTTTTAGAGACCATGGCGTCTAATTAAAGAAACCACTGGAGCCAAGGGATTATAATAATTAAAGCATGAAAATCAACTACTAACTGTTACGGCGTTTTTGGTTGTTTCTTCGTGTATGTTGCTTTATTATGAAAGAATTGAATGTTTTTCAGGCAGTTTAGTGCATAATGTGTAGGGTATTACTTGACTTTTTCTACCCTATTGCGTTATAATCCCATGGGTTATAAGTTTTTAAGGTGGTTGCGTTTATTAACGTATATCATAATGGTTGGTAGTTTTTTTAATTATATTTTGGAGTTTTTATATGTTATTATACTTTATCAGGATGTTGTTTGTCCTTATCATCATTGCAGTGCTTTTCATGGCTCTTGATTCGGGAGTTGAGTCTGGAGTTTTGAATGAACCTCGATTGCTTACAGGCTACCTTATTGCGATGTTCATGGCGATATTGGTTATTGTCTTGGATTGGTTGACACCTAAGAAATACCTCGCATCTCTTGCCGGAATCTTCTTTGGAATATTGGTTGGTATGCTTATAAGCTGGGCACTCAGTCCGCTTATTGATATAATCAATGAGATCTATATACAGATGGAGCCGCAATCGCTGGGAACTACCAGGTGGATTGTGAGCTTGTGTATCTGTTATCTGACGGTTAGTGTGGTGATACGTACTAAGGACGATGTCCGTTTTATCATACCTTACGTGGAGTTCTCAAGGCAAAGCAAAGGAGTGCGTCCACTTGTTCTGGATTCATCGGTAATCGTTGATGGCCGTATTGCTGAGCTTGTTGATACCAAGATATTTGATGCTCCTTTCATTGTACCCCGATTTATACTGAACGAACTGCAATTGCTTTCGGATTCAGCTGACAAGTTGAAACGTGCTCGCGGCAGAAGGGGGCTTGATATGCTTGCAGCTCTTCAGGCAGATTCTGCGATTGAAATAAAAATAGATGACACACCTCCTCCGGGTCTTGATATGCACTCACCGGTCGATCAGAAGCTTGTAGCGTTCACAAAGAACTGTGACGGCAGGTTAGTGACGACTGACTATAATCTTGGCAAGGTAGCACTTTTACGAGAGGTTGACGTTGTCAACATAAACGATATCGCTAAGAGTCTAAAGCCGATAGTGCTGCCAGGTGAGGCTATGGAGGTCAAGATAATTAAAGCGGGCGAAGAGGCTACTCAGGGCATCGGCTATCTTGATGATGGGACTATGGTCGTTGTTGAGGGAGCGAAGAATATGATAGGCGAAGTTATAAAGGTGGCGATAACAAGTTCGCTTCAGACATCGGCGGGAAGAATGATTTTTGGAAAATATGAAAACGGTTTATAAGATTTTATTAAAACTTTTTTGGTATATTTTTGACAAAAGTCATATAATTTCCTTGCAATAAATCTCTAATTCAGTAAAGTATCCGTCTCGAATGATTTGACCCCTGCAAAGGGGTTGGGAAGGTGTAGCTCAGTAGGTAGAGCAACGGCCTTTTAAGCCGTAGGTCCTGGGTTCGAGCCCCAGCACCTTCATTTGATTTAACTAATTGGCTTCTAAGCATTTATGCTTAGAAGCCTTTTTCGTTTTAAAGCTCAAAACACCCATTTTACCCCATAGTTCGTCAAAAGTTCGTCAATTTGCCAAAAACTTCGTCGGAAACTTGACGTGCCAGCTCTCTTTCAGATTTTCTCACGGACAAATAATGAGATATTGTTGTCATATTCCAGCCGGTATTGCTTGAGATAAGCAGGGGAGCATCGTTGTCGATCGATTCACCGTTTTGCTGTTTCCACTTTAGGAAATCACGGCAGTGTTTTCTAAATGGTCCAACGAAAAACACCTGTCTCTTCTTGCTTCCTTTGCCACTGCGGACAAGCACTGAACATAGCTTCTCATCAAGAAATAAATCACCGCATTTAAGCTGTGATATCTCCATGACTCTAAGCCCGGTACTTAACGCAAGGTGAATGATGAAGCGATCTCTTGTTGCTGTCTTGCTTGCATTGGACTTTGCCCTGCGCGTTACTACACTTAGAAGCCTGCTTGCCTGCTGCTTATTGAGAAACTTATCCCGCTGCAGAACCCAGTTGTGTGTACTCATCTCTTTTTAATCATAATTTTATTCCTTTCATATTTGGTGTGAAATATGAAACTTTCTAATGAGATAAGATGAGTATAAATACCTTTCTGTAAAACAGTTAAGAGGATAATATTTCTTTTATTGCAACACTGAATGACAACTTGAGGAAAAGAGAATTGAAAACAGAAATAGATGCAAAAACAGCCGAAAGAAAGCTGTTATCGACGAAAATTAAGGGGAAAATCTTTGAAAAAGTGATAAAAAAAGGTTCAGAAAACACACCTTTCCTGAACCTTTATGATAAATATTATAGCACAATACAAATGCTTTGCAATAGGTTTGCGTAAATCTCAATGTCAAAATGCGACATTTGTTCTCTTGTGAGAGTACTTCTAACTGAGCCTTAAGATGAGTCAATTGCCCGGTAGAGTTCTTTGTTGATACAATATGCAATACAGGTTGCCATTGTGATTAGAAATTTTTGTTTCATAGCCAGTAAATGATACAGAAATCAGTGATTATTGCAATGTATTTCGTCCGCAGGGATTGTAAGTGACATTTCTGTCGATATTTATGACTATAGTGTTTTTGTACCCTACGACGTATTCAAGCTGTTCTACAGAAGAGAGTATGAGATGATTGAGACACTCATATTTTACAGTTTTGACATACCGTTCTGCGATAGCGTTCAAATCAGGACTTCGTGGTGGAAGTGTAATTGGTTCGATCCCCGAACTTTTGAGGGTCTGATGAAATCCTTGTGAGCGAAACAAAGGATCTCGATCATGGATGAGGTAGCGTTTGCCGCTTAGAAATCCATCTTCAAAATCAGTAAGTATACGTGCGGCTTGGCGCATATACTGTCCATCAGGTTGGAGCTTAATAGGGGTGTAGAAGACTTTTCTTGTAGAAAGGTCAATAACGAAAAAGACCATGCATCTGATCAATCGTCCTCTTATAGATAATTCCACCGTAAAAAAGTCACATGCTGCAATTATATCCCAATGGCTTCTTAAGAATTCGTGCCATGTTGACCTGACTGACAGGTCTGGCTCAGGGTAACGTCCGTTTCTTTTCAATAAATACAAAATAATAAGTGTGGCGTAATATTGTTGGTAAATAGCCCAATTAGTTTATTTTTAATGCGTGTGAAGCTTAAAATAATCCAAATATTGCAAATTTAATCTATCCTCCTTGCTGTGTGTCGTAATGTGGCGAAATTTATACGCCATATGGCGTTGACTTGTTTGTGAATTAGAGTATTATGCAAATATGATTTAAGATTTAATATTTGCTTACTTTAAAAGGTGTTTTATGAAAAAGCGAGGTTTTACCTTAATTGAATTATTAGTTGTTATCTCAATAATTGCTGTTTTGATGGCAATTATGATGCCGGCTTTGACCAAAGCCAGAAATCAAGCAAAAATAGTTTCATGTGTTGCAAATACTAAGCAGATTGCTACGATGGTTTCACTTTATCAGGCAGATAATAATGGCAAAGTTCCCTTGATGCTTAATATTTGGGCTCTTCAGTATTGTCCTACAAGCAGTACTAATCTTTCTGTTGCCCTCCGTGATTATTATGATTTTTCAATACCTTCAGATTGGAATCCTAAAGAGAAATATTTAGGAGACAATTATTCAAGGGTTACTGAATATTACGAAAAACACATTGCTGACTATTTTGTATGCCCTTACAGTAGAGGAAAATCGTCTGTAGACACAGGCTGGAAAACGCTTGGGAAAGAGAAGATTCAGAATGGAGAGTTTCAACTGTACGAAATGTCAGGGTTTATGGAAAATTATAACACTCCACTCTGGCAATACAAAGCAGGAGAGGTCATAACATCGGATCTTAATGCGCCTGATGGTGTACGTCAGTATGGCAGTCTGGTATGGTGGAATCCCGGATCTGTTCCTAATGGTTATAATGCAAGAGACAGTTATGATAAGCTTACTGAAGCCAGATGGGGTCGGCCTTATCTTAAAGCAGTTAATGCACCTTCAATGGCGCAGGCTGTAGCATTCTGGTGCAGTGCTGGGCAGTTTCTTACTTCTACATATAATGAGCAGGGTGTTTACAATATGGGTAGTCATAAGAAAGGCAGCAGCGGCGGAACTAATGCTGCTTTTGGTGATATGCATGTTCAATGGGTTGATGGTTTAAGAATCAATTAAAGTGATCATTTGATTGATTCGGTTATTTGGTGATTGACTTACTTTACCGCGCGGTTATAAAGTCTAAATCCAGGCCATATAGTGTGATATATTTAAGTATTATTCAATTTAGGAGAGTCTTAAATGGTTAAGTTCATTAAGTTTATGTTATTAATTGTATTCGTGTTGGTGATTAGGGCCAATGCCGATCAAGTGCGTTGGAATTCAACGTGGGCTGATACTGATTGGTTTAATCAGAGTAACTGGGACACCTCAACTGTGCCTGGGACAAGTGATTTTGCTTTTATTGAAAGGTCAGTTGGAGTTGTGCTCAATGGCGGTTCACCGACAATCGATCAGTTATTGGTTGGTGGTAGTGGTGATCCGAATTCATCCCTTACAGTATCAACAGGTGAAACATTTACAACGAATCATTTGAAAATAGCCGAATATGCGGGTACTGTAGGTGATGTGAATGTAAATGGCGGTGATATAGTAGTTAATGGTACATTACGTATGTCGCGTGCGGATGATGCAGGGTGTCAGGCCTATCTCAGAATTGATTCCGGAACATTTACTACCGGTTCTGCAGTTTTAGATGAGTTTGGTGTAACTGCAGGATATGGTGCTTTTGTTGATATTAAACAGGGTTCTTTTACTGTTAATGGTGATGTTGTATCAAATATGTTCAGTTATGTTGATAATGGACAGCTTACCGGATACGGCGAAGGTGAGAATGTCCGAGTTAAATATGCTGATTCAAAAACAACGGCGTATGCCGATGATCCCGATGCAGCATTAGGCTCAACGCAGATAAGATATCATTATGCTTACGAAGATGGTAACTGGTTTAATCCTATGAACTGGGATGTTTCCAATCTTGGCGGTGGTTACAGATTGCCGAGGCTCATTGATTTCGCTTTCGTAGACAGAGATGTTGATGCATATCTGGAAAATGGAACGGCAGAGGTTTATGATATGTTTATGGGGGAAAACACCAATGGAGTAGTGTTGACTGTAGGTACTGGCGGTGTGCTCAATATTACCCGTATTCTTGCAATATCAGAGTATGATGACAGTGATGGTACTATGATTGTTGAGAACGGCGGTGTGGTAAATGTTATTGGTACTTTAAGAATGTCAAGGAATGATTCTGATACTTCTTTTGCTAAAATTATAGTAAATGACGGCGGCAGTTTTGTTACACGAAATCTTACATTTGATCAAAATGGTCAGGTATACGGTTACGGCAGCAGAATTGAACTTAACGGCAGCGGAACTTTTACGAGAGCATTTAACAGAGTAGATGAAACAAATCAGCAAATAGCAGACGGAATATATTATGGTAATGGTGTTTGCGGTGCGGTTATTGCCGAATATGATATTGAATCTGATTCGACTATCATACGTGCAGCTACTGCTGAGGAGATGAGTGAGCCAATATGGCTTACATGGGATTCTGAATGGGAAGACCAGAATTGGTCTAATCTCTCTAACTGGGCTTTTCACAGTGGAAGTCCGAGTATGGTTCTAAGACAGTTAGAACTCACAGACTATGCGTTTATTGACAAGACCGTTGAGGTTCAGATAATTGATCAGACTGCCAAAGCCGGTCGTATATTTATGGGTGAAGGCAGCCAGACAGTTCTTACTGTGGGTTCCAACGGCAGTCTTGAAGTTGGCGATAATATCTATGTTGCAAGATATGATACCAGTAATGCTACATTGAAGGTTGATGGCGGAAGTGTATATGTTGAAAATACTCTGTATGTATCTGAAAATGATACATCAACCTGTGATGGTCATGTGGAACTTATCAGTGGTGAAATAGAATGTGCCAGACTATTGCTTGACGCAAAAGGTACTAATTCAGCCGGTGCTACGGTAAATATCCAAGATGGTATCCTGAAGACTAACTATAGTTATTTAAACGAGATAGAGGGTTATATTGCTGATGGCAGACTTACCGGTTTTGGCGACAGCACTCTTGTGAATACTCAATTGCTTGATGACAGGCTTTGGGTATGGGCAAGCGATCCTAACTCTGCTCACAATCCTTCTCCTGAAGATTTTACAATGTGGCTTTCACCTTCTTCAGTTACATTGAGTTGGGATGCTGGTCAGACAGCGACAAGCCATAATGTTTATTTTGGCGGTGATGAGATTGTTGCTGACATAAATCAGGACAGTGTTGTTAATCTCGATGATATGCTGATTTTGCTTAATGATTGGCTCCTTTATACCAAAACAAGTGTTGACTGGAATACTGATGTAAATAACAATGGTATTGTTGATCTCGATGACTTTGCAGTATTGGCAAAGAACTTCGGTTCAGATTTAAGCAACTCATTTAAGGGTAATCAAACCGCTGCAACATATAATTGCGGCACATTGAATTATGATCAGCAGTATTATTGGAGAGTTGACGAGATTACACCTGATGGCACTGTGCCTTCAAAGGTTTGGAGATTCAAGACTGCTTATGATGCTCAGGCTGTTGATACGCCAATTGTATGGACTGCCACAACTCCTGATTATACTCAGGAAGCAGCCGGATTACCTTTGGCAGGTGCTGTACATGCAACTGTTTATTCAGGTTCTCCAATAGCTTCAGGTGGCGGTGGGTTAGTAAACCATTTTCCATTTATCTATAAATACGGAAGCTATTACGTAGCAAGTTGGATCAATCATCCTGATTCATTTGATTCAGCAGGTACAAGAACGCTTTACAGTACAAGTACCGATGGTACCAATTGGACAGCGGCAGCACCATTGGTAGATTATCTTTCTGCAACAGGTGACTCGACGGTTGATGGATATGTTTCATACAACCAGTGGTTTAAGGAAATAGATGGGAAATTGTATTCAATAGTCAAGGTGAGAAGAAAAGTTTCTTCAAGCTGGGTAGGAGATTACTATATTGCCCGTGCTTATACTTCTGCGGCAGTTGCAGATGGTGAACCTTTCTGGCTTGAAGATGAAGCACCTGAAGGTGTATTGAACAGTTATTCAGGGTTGAATGATCTTGCTGCGGAGGATACTCAACTTTATGCAGATGCAGTTGTTCTTGCTGAATACATTGAAGATTATCATGATTATTATGGGCCGTTTGCCTCTTATGGAGACAGGGTTTATATGACAGATGCAGATGGAAATCTACTCTTTGAGCCTGCTTTCTTTACCCGTCCTGATGGAACAGAGGTGATGATTGCAAGAGCGGCAGCTACCTATAATCGATTGTTTGCTACAGAACGCATTCCGGCAGCATTATGGCTGCCTGCGGTTGAGACTAATGTTCAGGATTCTCCTGCACTTAGTACAGCAGGTAATCTGAATGATGGTACTTGCTATATCATAGGAAATCATGCAGAGCGTGATGATGATACCGAGCGTGATCCACTTACAATAGCATTGTCTGATGATGGTGTACATTTTGACAGAGCATTCACGATAAGAACTACGCCTTATGACAGAAACTATGAGACTTCTTCAAGAACAGGCTGTCAGTATCCTCATGCCGCAGTTGACGGCGATTATCTATGGGTTATTTATTCTATCCATGCTCAGGATATTGCGATAAGCAGAATACCTCTTTCTGCTCTTGATTAAGATTAAACTAATTTTCAGGTTCGGGTATGCATCAGCTCTGCCCGAACCTGATTTTGAAAGATATGAAAATGCCTTATGTACCTAAAATATTATTACTGATAGAAGCATCGCGTGGACATGGTCGATTGCTTCTCAGAGGTATAGCTAATTATATAAGACTTCACGGACCGTGGTCGGTTCATCCTGAGATATTTGAGAGGTTCTATCGTGATGACAGTGGGTATGTTTTAGGTTTTAATAATCTGTTCAGTAACGGCAGTAATATTGATGGTGTAATTACGCGTGATATAGAACGTGCCCAGCAATTCATAGATGAAGGTATTCCGACAATAATGGCCATACAGCCTCCAAAAATTAATAAGAATATTCCTCATATAGTAATTGAACATGATAAGATTGGTCAGATGGCGGCTGAACATATGTTTAACCGCGGTTTTAGAAATTTTGCATTTTATGGATTCAGTAATATGTACTGGTCAGACAAACGTGCAGAAGGTTTTCGCAGTTACCTTAGTGAGGCAGGTTTTGATGCAGACATTTACAGAATGGCAAATAATAATTATTATGAAGGCGGTATTGAACATTCAGGTGTTGCCAGTTGGCTCAGATCGCTTCCAAAGCCATGTGCACTTCTTGCAGTAAACGATGATCGTGCTCAGTATATAACGTCATTGTGTAATTGGCTGGATATCAAGGTGCCTGAGGATATTGCAATTGTCGGGGTGGATAATGATGATTTGATTTGTGATTTGTCTGATCCTTCACTTTCAAGTATTGCTCTGAATACTCAGCGGGCAGGTTATGAAGCAGCAGGCTTGCTTGACAGACTTATAGGCGGCGAAAAAATGGATGGGCAGATAATAACTATTGAGCCTACTCATGTTATAGAGCGTCAGTCGACAGATATCGTAACAATTGAAGACGAAGATATTTCTGTTGCAATTAGGTTTATACGTGAAAATGCAAAGCGGGCAATTCAGGTTAATGAGGTTGCTGATGCTGTTGGGCTTGGCCGAAGAACACTTGAGAGAAGATTTCTTAAGCATTTAAGATGTACTGTAAACAGAGAGATACAGCGAGTTCGGGTTGAATATATGGCAAGATTAATCTGTGAGACAATGATGCCTATAGCGGATATTGCTCAGCAGACAGGTTTTCCAAGTATAGATCATATCTCCCGATACTTCAAACGTGAAAAAGGGCTTACTCCTGTCGAATATCGGCAGAAGTACAGTCTTCTATTATGAGTTTAACAGAATTTTATATTAACAGCGAATAAACACCACAGGGATAAACTTTCCATGGAAAAGAAGAAGATATTTTTTGTCCTGAGCAGTCATTGGGACAGAGAATGGCATCAGAGTTTTCAAAATTTCCGTTACAGTCTTGTAGAACTGTTTGATGATATATTAGATGGCTTTGAGTCTGAAAAGCTCAAAGGAGCTTTTCAAACAGATGGTCAGGCAGTAATGGTTGAAGATTATCTGCAAATAAGACCGGAAAAAACAGAAACAATTCAAAAAATGGCAGAGCAGGGCCTTTTAGCGGTAGGTCCCTGGTATGTTATGCCTGATGAATTCCTTGTTTCAGGAGAAGCTTTAGTAAGAAATCTTGAGATGGGAACAAAAGTCTGCAATACTATTGGCTCTAAGCCTTCCAGTGCAGGTTTTGTGTGTGATATTTTCGGTCATTGCGGCCAGCTTCCTCAGATATTTGATAAAGCAGGTATTAAATGCGGCTTTATATGGAGGGGATTGAATGTAAGTGATCAGCGAAATCTTGTATGGAAGGGTGTTGATGATACGGAACTTTTGTGTTATGTTTTTGGTTACTATGGTTATGGAGATTTTGCTTTTCAGGTTAGACATTGTAATGAATATGACAGACAATTAAATCCTGATACAGTAAGAAAAGATATAGAGAAATATTTTGCGAAAGAATTTGAAGCATCCAATACCGATGCCGTACTGATATTTGATGGTTGTGATCATCAGCACTGGGACAGAGATATATACCGGATTGTTTCAGAGTATTTCGAGAAAGGCTGGAATGGATGTGAAATTGTTCATTGCAGTCTTGATGAATATATTGATTATTTGGTTCAGGAAAAACATAAAATAACCCCTGAGCTTTACGGCGAATTACGCCAGCCGGGTATTGTTCCTGATGAGTCAAGCCGATGGCTTTTGGCTGGAGTACTTTCAAGCCGCATTCACTTAAAGCAGTACAATGCATACTGTCAGAATATTTTGACTGCTGTTGCCGAGCCTCTTGCTTTAACTGCGACGGCGCTTCTGAATAAGGAATATCCTGAGAGTTTTATGCAGAGAGCCTGGAAATATCTTTTGAAAAATCAGGCTCATGATTCAATTTGCGGATGCAGTATTGACAGGGTGCACCGTGATATGATCTACAGGTTTGATCAGTGCAGTGATATTGCAGGAAGAATTGCTGATGAGTCTCTTATGAGTATTGCTTCAGCCGTTAAACCGGACATTAATGATGGTGAAATTGCGGTTGTATTATTTAATCCTGTTGCTTCATCAGGCTGCAGAGAAGTTGAGTTTGTTGCTGATATACCTGTGTCGTGGCCGGCATTCAAAGATTTTGGTTGGGCGCAGGAATACCCTGATCTTGAAATTTACAATGAAGACACTGGTGAAAAATTACCGCATCAGTTTATCAGTATCGAACCTGGTATGACGGCCGTAAGAATTTACAAGCATAAGATACCGGAAAAATATGAAGTTCATCGGGTTAGAATGGCTGTTACTGCTGAGCTGCCTTCATTAGGTTATACTGTATTGAAGATTGCACCTGCTAAGAAACCAAGTTTTAATCGTGGATTGTCGTGTTCTTCACTTGTGACATCACATAATACTATGGAAAATGAGTATCTTAGAGTGGAGATCAATTCTAACGGTACATTAAATATTTTTGATAAGCGTACTTCTCAGATATACAATAATCTTATGGTTTTCGAGGATAAAGCGGATGCCGGAGATAACTGGGATTATTGCAAACCGGTAAATAATACTACTTGCAGTTCAAATGCTTCTTTTGCTGATGTTGAATTGATTTGTGATGGGGCTATCAAAGCATCTTTTCTTGTACGGGTACATTTGAAGGTGCCTCAGAAATTCTGTTATGATACGATGAAGAGATCTACAGATTATGTAAATATCTGCATTGAGAATGTCATTACATTGAATGCTTCGTCTGAGTATCTTGATGTTAAGACCAGTTTTCAAAATACGGCATCAGATCATCGCTTGCGGGTTCTGTTCAGCAGTGGTGCTGATACTGATACATATCTCAGTGATAGTATTTTCGATGTGATGGAGAGAAATATAAAACTATGCGATGATAATTCGTGTCAGCGGGAAATGGAAACTGAAACACGTCCGCAACAGAGTTGGACGGCAGTTCATGATGGTCAAAGAGGATTGGCTTTATTCAGTTGTGGATTGCCTGAGATTGCTGTTCAGGATAAGAAAGATCGTCCGGTGGCTCTTACTTTGCTGCGTGCTACAAAGCGTATAGTTTTTAATGGCCAGGGCAAAGACAGTCAAATGCAGGGCAAACAGACATTCCGTTACAGAGTATCTCCATTAGCAGGCGATGTGGATTATTGCAAGATGTATGATATGGCTGACGAACTTGTTAAGGATGTTCGTTATGTATGTGCTGATAACAAGAAAATTTCGTTATATGAAAATTCTAAGTCTTTACCTGTTTGTCAGAGTATGTTGAGTATTGAGGGCAATTGCGTTGTAAGTGCCTTCAGGGCATTCGAAAATAATTGGCAATTGAGAGTGTTTAATCCTTATCAGAGTGTATCAGATGTAAAGATTTCTATGAATCAAAAGTTTATTTGCGGCAGTCATGTTGATTTAGTTGATTTTGCCGGTAATAAGATTGGAATAGCCGATGTTATTGGTAATAAGGTTGTTCTGAAGCTTAAAAAGAAAGAAATCGTGACGATAGAAGGGAGTATAGCCGGGTGAATATCAGCTGGATTGATTTGACGATTCTGTTTGTCTATCTTGGGGCAATGGCTTGTATGGGGCTGTATTTTGCCAAAAGAAACAGTAATACGGAACAATATTTTCTTGGTGGGCGTTCTTTTAACGGTATTGTGATAGGACTCAGTCTTGTTGGTACATCGATAAGTTCAATAACTTTTCTGGCATTTCCCGCAGACGCTTTTAAAACGTCATGGATGCGTTTTTTAACTGCTTTTATGATGCCGGTAGCGGTGTTTGTTGCATCAAGATTTTTTCTTCCTTTTTTCCGTAAGAGCAATGTAACATCTGCTTATGAGTACCTTGAAGGACGTTTTGGTTCTTCCGTGCGTCTTTATGCGGCGAGTGTTTTTATTATTGCTCAGCTTGTGAGGGTGGCTATTATTCTGTATCTGCTTTCTTTGCTTGTTTACGAAGTTACGGGGCTTAACCCTGTTTTATGTGTCATAATAACGGGTATCTTTGTCTCGTTTTATACTATAACCGGTGGTATTGATGCCGTTATATGGACAGATGTGCTTCAAACCATTGTTCTGGTAGCAGGCGGAATACTTTGTCTGGCGGTTATCGTTTCAAAAGTACCTGGTGGCATGGGTGAAATAATAAACACTGCTCTTAATCATGACAAGCTTTCATTCAGCGAGTATATTGATGGGAATCCCGTTGCTATACCTTGGGGGTTATCGCTCCAGAAGAAAACGATATCTATGATGTTTATTCTCGGTATTACCAGTTGGATGACGGTTTACTGCAGCGATCAGAATGTGGTTCAGAGATATTGTGCTTCCAAGAGTATAAAAGAGGCTCGTAAGGCGATGTGGGTTAGTGTTTACAGCTCAATACCTATTTGGGCATTCTATATGTTTCTTGGTACGGCATTATATGTGTTCTTTTATCATTTTCCTACTCCAGAGACAACTGAGATGCTTGAAGGAGCCAGGAAATCGGAACAGGTTCTTCCGTTTTTTATAATAAATTATCTTCCGCCGGGAATACTTGGTATTGTGATTGCGGCAGCTATGAGTGCGGCAATGTCCTCTCTCGACTCAAACATTAATGCTGTTTCAACTGTATTTATTGTTGATATTTACAAAAGGTATCTTGCGAAGGATAAGCTCGATAAACATTATCTCTTCATTGCAAGGCTGATAGCGGTTGTAGTTACAGTGATAATGATATCGGGTGCTGTAATCCTGTTAAATACTGAAACGAAAACCTTGCAGGATACTGCGAATATTCTTGTGTCGGTGCTTACCGGTGGAATGCTTGGTATATATTTAATTGGATTTTTCAGCAGGGCTGGAGATTGGCGGGCAGTCTGGTGTGGTATTGTATGTACTGCTGTATTCACCTTGTGGACTGTTTTTAGCGGCAGGAATTTACTGCCGCAGGGTTGGAATACCACTTTTGATTTGTACTATACCGGTTTGATTGGTAATATAGTAATGTTTGTTGTTGGTTTTGCGGTTGCACTTCTGCTTCCAAGGCACAGACGTAACCTGACGAATCTTACTGTTTGGGATATGGAAAAATAAAATGAAGAATATGCCTAAAGTGATGTTGTTGATAACTATGCTTGCTTTGATTTCTAAGGCAGCTCTTGAGAGTAATTCTCCTATAATGGTTGAAAGTGAAAATGGATTTGGCCACTTTGCCGGTGATGGGCTTACTAACTATCCGGTAGGTGCGGCTTTTGTCTACGGTAGCGAACGGGCAGATGTTTTTACTTGGTATATGCCTGATACTCGGGTTTCCGATAATATTGATACTCATGTTGTTTTATACAAATGGATCAAAGATCTTGATGGTATTCCTGTTTTTGGTGAGCCTGTTGTATGCAGGCATGATCTGGGTAGAAAATATATACCTTTTGAAGTTGTAGAGCATAAAGGGCAGCTTTATTGTTTGTGGAGAGGCGGCAAGGAAATACTTCTTACCAGATTCAATAAAGATGAGTTCTCTTTTGAGAAAATTAAAGTTATAGATCTAAGTGATTTTATAACATCGTCATACAGACCTTTTACTGTAATGGTAAATCCTGATGCTACGGCTGAGATAATAACGGTTGTTTCAGAGGGTGACTACTTTGGCGATCAGGGCAGGAGAGTTGCTAAACGTGGTCCGTTTTTCTATCCCTATGACGGCAGAGGTGTATGGAGAGGTAATCTTTATAATGCACGGCTTTATGCGTTTTCTATCGACCTGTTTTCTTCGGTGACGCCTTCTGATTACAGGATTATATGTCAAAATCCTGATAGTGTGAGATTTGGTTACGGACAGAAGGTTACTGTTGTGAATCTCGGAGCCGGTAGAGAACGTGATGTGATGGGAGGCGGTCAGTTTGGTAACTTCCATTATTACCATAATAAATCTGCAAGTGGTATTAATCTTGAGAAAATGCGGTATATGGTTGGTGTAGATGGTGTGGCTGTCAGGAATCCCAATATTGATGCTTCACCGATTGCTTATCCGGATACCAAAACAGGACTTTCTGATATTCTTTGCAGTAGTGAAGGCCTGATGTACTACTATAAGTTTACTGGAAAGTTTAGTGATTCCGGTTCGCCGATATATGAAGATTCTAAAAAGGTATGGCTTAAAAATCCTGCCTTGAATACAGGAAGCTTACCTGTGGTCAATGTTGTTGATTGGGATGGTGATGGTGTGCTTGATATTGTTTCAGGTACATCTAATGGTGAAGTGCTGTTCTCCAAAAATACAGGTACAAAGAAAATGCCGGCCTTTACTCCTTTCCAGGTAATCAAAGCCGAAGGTGAAGAGATATGCCTTAAACCAGGTTATCGTGGTTCTATACAGGGGCCGCTCGAAGCACGTTGGGGGTATTCATGCCCGACAGTTGTAGACTGGAATCAGGATGGGCTTCCGGATCTGCTTGTCAGCGGTACGCCTGCTGATTATCGGATGTACATAAATAAGGGTACTAAGTCTGAGCCGAAGCTCACAAAGCCTGTACCTCTTTATCATGACGGTCTTGAACTTCACGGTACATGGCGTACGCAACCGGCGGCGGGTATGCTTGGCGGAAAGATGGTTTGTATTATCCTTGACGATGATGATCAACTGCATATGTATGCGAGGGTTGATGATTACAATGTTGAAGATTGCGGCAAAGTTAAGCTTGATGATGGTTCAAATATTATATCGACTTTCAAGTATGCAGGCGGAAGCGGTCGCTTGAAACTTAAATTGAACGATTGGGATGGTGATGGGGTTAAGGACTTGCTCATAGGAACATTAATAGACCATTCCATACCGAACCGTAAGACTGGTTTGCCGAGCTCTCTTGAAAAGCCGCATGCAAGTGTTTTGTTTATGAAAAACACCGGCACTGAGACATCGCCGCTTTTTGCTTATCCTCAAATACTCGAATTTGACGGCAAGATACGCAACTTTGGTGTCCATTCGTGCTCGCCTGATGCTGCTGACCTTAATGATGATGGCAAGAAGGATATCGTTGTAGGTAATGAGACGGGTAAGTTCTACTTTTTTGACGGCAATGATGTGGGTTTTAAGAAAATAAACCCGGATAAAGATTTACAGCCTAAAAATTGTCGTTGGCAGAAGGGTAGTTTTCAAAATCAATGGAATCGGGAAGAAAACTGGCTGTACGGTGTTCCGGGAGTGAAAAATACAGCTCTTATAGAAGTTGATGTTCTTGTTACATTGGAAGAAGATGCTTGTTGCCGCAGTTTGCTTCTTGGCGGCAGTGGTGGAAGCCTGCGGATGCTTGACGGCAGTTCAATGACAATCACGAACGATTTGGTAGTCGGCTCTTATGATAAACATCATGGTGAAATGTTTATTGACGGCGGCACGATAGATGTTGGCGGCAAAGTTTATATTGCTAAAAATACGGGTTCAACCGGTGTTTTACATTTTAATAATGGTGTTATTAATACATCAGATCTGATAATTGGTGGAGAAAATAGAGATGCAAAACTTGTTATGGATTCTCAGGCGACGTTTTTTATTAAAGGCGACCGCGCAAAACAAATTCAAAATTATATAGATAATATGCTGATTGTAGCATCAATTCCCGGTAAGCAGGTAGTTTCTGTGGGATATGACGAGAATCAATCGTTAACAATACTGAAGATAGTAGCGGGATAGCATGTCTGGATACAAGGTTCTTTGCGATTAATGGTTAGTTGCTTTGATTTGAGCTTTTTTTATACTCAATACATAGAAATTACATTATGTGTTGCAGAAGACAATTATCTTTGACTTTGTCTAATACCGAATGCATATAAGTCTTGTCGCAATGGTGCCGTAGGTTTAGTTTGAATCGTAGTTTTTTAAGCGGCAAGGCGGTGGTATTGTTTCTGGAGACCGCCGAGTTTTTCTGTGTATTGGATATCAATATCATTATGTATTTTGGGTTCAATACAGGATAAAAGAGGTTAATCCAGGTCTTGAATTTGCAACACACTTGCAACAGTTATGCTCGTCTGAGCTACTGCAGAGCTTCGGCTGTGCTACGGTTGAAATTATAAGTCTTTTAATATCAGTTGTTAATCATTTATTAGTAGATACTTACGGAGCCAGAGAGTCGGACTGTCGATCCGAAGGTTGAGGGTTCGAGTCCCTTCGGCCTCGCTCCGTTAAAGCCTTGTAGGTTAATAGCTTACAAGGCTTTTTCTTTTGTCTGAATTTCGTCAAAAATACCCTTGCAACACTTTTGCAACAGAATTAGGTTCACACAGCTATTTTAACCTGCTGATTTTGGCAATATTTGTCCAATAATTCTTTGCTGACTTCATGCGTTCCGGCATCTCTTGCACGAGAGATAAGATCATCAGCTACTGCAAGATAAAATCTGTAAGTAGTTTCAAAATTGGCATGACCGCGTCCCGTATCATTTAAATTTAGCTGAAAACACAAAGATTTGTAGTGGATCCGAATAATTCTTATAGGATTAGGATGAGAAATAGTAAAAGTGAGTTTATGGTAGCTTAAAGAGTATTTCTGGCGGTGTTTCAAAACTTATCGGAGCCTAATTTTGATTGGGATTTTATGATTTTAGAGCGGATTTGCAAGTTAAAAATTGCTCTAAATCTCATCGCCGTATCATTGCGTTTATTATGAGATAAACAATAATTATTTACTGCTTTGATGATTAGCTTAACTGATAAAGGAAGCCAAGCAGTTCTAATCAATATGCAAGAATCGATTGATTATTTTAGAATAATCCCAGGTATTAAGAAAGCAGCTTAAATCTGAAATTTGTTGTATAGAAGAGTGTTCAGTCTGTTTTAAATTCCAATGTTAATAAGATTATATGCTAAATTGTTCGTCAAAAAGTTCGTCAATTTGCAGTGGATACTGACTTGTCAGTCTTGTTTGTCTCTACTTGTTATTTACTTGTAATCCTTATTTGTTGCTTGAAAATACGTTTTAAGGCATTGTGAAATAAGAGCTTATGGAGCAAGAGTCGGACTGTTGATCCGAAGGTTGAGGGTTCGAATCCCTTCGGCCTCGCTCCGTTAAAGCCTTGTAGGTTAATAATTTACAAGGCTTTTTTTTCTGCTGTTGCTCTAAAATGCCCAAAAGTGTCAAAATAGTGTCAATTACATTTTCGCCTCTTCCATCATCTTTGCAAATACCTGTCCTGTTGAGTCAAAATCTTCAGCTCTGACAGCGAGATAATAATCCATAGTTATCTTGGTGCTATAGTATCCGGTAAGTTTGTGGGCTGCCAGCAATGGTAAATTTCGAGTCATGTCGTAATACAAAGTTTACTTTCTTGCAAATAAACCCTGCTTGATCTTGTCAGATTGTGATCAATTAAAAATCACTCTTTCATGTTACTTTTGCAATTCTATCAAAGGTGCGGTTGAATCTCTTTCGACAAAGACTTTGGGAAGGGTCAGGTGTCTTGCGCAGGGAGTAGGCGATTCTGAAGATATCCTTATGTTTTCTAGGAGTAAATCAACAGCTGCTGCACCCATTTCTTCAAGTGGGCTTCTAAGGCTTGAGAGCTTGGGTTTGGTGAACTGGCACATGTAGATGTCATCCATGCCTATCAGGCTTATATCTCGAGGTATCTGAATGTCTTTTTCTGCTAAGAAATCAATAAGATGCATTGATATGATATCTCCTGTTACTATTGCCGAAACATTCAATTTGCCTGAAATAATATCCTCTGCGATTGTTTTTGCTATTTGTTTATGCGTGAACCTGCTGGTATCGATCTCTATTGGAACAAAATCGAGCTTTATATTACCGGTATTAATAGGGGCAGGCATCATTTTTTGCCTGTCTTCCATTGCTTCCCATTGCGGGTAAATGCTGTATCCTATCTTTTTGTGGCCAAGCAGTGAAAGATGTCGGCACGCCTGCTGATATCCGAGTGTAGGGTCGCAACAGACTGACCAGATTTGCGGATTTGTTGAAACAGAGGATATGACAACGAATGGCAGTCCGTATTCAAGGAATTTTTCAAGGACTTTCGCATCAGTATTGCCAAGTGGATGGGTAATTATAAATCCATCCACTTTTCTTTCGCGTATACCTATGGGGATTTCAAATTCTGAAATGTCGGAATAGTTTTCCAATCCTACAAAACAACCTATGTTTTTGTTTTTTGATTCACGCAGTATGCCGCTGGTTACTCGCGACCAGAATACATTTTCTTCTGGTGTATCTCGTAGTGTGTCGCATATAAGGGCGATATTGTCAGTACGGCTTGTAGCTAAAGATCTTGCCTGAGCATTAGGGGTATAATTAAGGTTTTTTGCCACTTGCTTGACTTTTTGAATTGTTTCCTGTTTTGCTGGAATATGCCCATTCCTTGGATTCAATATTCTTGAAACAGTAGGTACTGATAGGCCTGTCTTGACTGCTATATCTTTTAATGTTGCCATGTTTGAAAGTATTTTATTATTAAATAAGTAACCGCTTGTGTAATTATTACATGGATTGTCTCTTGGCTCAACTCTTTTTTTGTATTTTTTGTATTATTACAATATCTATGTAAGCGTTTACGTTAATTTTTTGACAAAAATATTTTTGTTTAAGTCTTTTTTTTTATAGTCTTTATGTTTTTATGTTTGTTTTTAATTCTGGGTTTTTTATGTAATTTAAAGTAATCGCTTGCAAAATTTATTTTTGCCTGTTAGTATATTGTCATATTATGAATTGTCTAATTGAAACAATTGTCGATAAAAGAGGCTGGGTTTGCGGAATTGCAGATGGACGTAAGGGTTTGCCTGTGCCGCAGCAGTGGATGTCTTACTTTAATAACAGAGTTGCAAGAGCTCTTACTCCTTTAGTGTGTCATTATGATTGTATGTGGTTGTATGATGTTGAGGAGGAGTTCGATTTTACTGGTTATAATGAGTTGCAGCTTAATGCTATGGTCGCTTTTAATAATTATACCGGCAGGTGTATGACATCACTTGGCAGAGGCGCTAATATTGCTTTCGGGCATGGCGGGCCAGGAGAGTTTTTCAGTAGAAAACTCAGTTCAAGTGAGAATGAAATGGTAGTTGAATTTGAAACAGGTGCAAAAGCCAAGATACAGTTCAAGCCTCATTTTTATCATACTTTTGACTTGCCGGTTAAAACATTTGGTGATCTTAAAAGTCTTAATTTGCCTGATCCTTTCGACGAAAATCGCTATAAGTCTATTAAGGATAATATAAAATACCTCAAAGACAGAGGTGAGTTTGTGATGTGTTCGCTTAACGGATTTTTCTCCGGTTTGCATTATTTTCTCTGCGATTATCAGGAAGTTTTGATGGGACTGATAGCTGATCATAAGCTTATTGAAGGTATGCTTGATAAGTTAGGTAACTGGAATCTTGCGGTTGCCGGACAATTAGCAGATTGCGGGGCCGATTGTATTGCTTTGTGTGATGACCTTGGGGCAAAGCAGTCAATGCTTCTTTCTCCTGATCATTACAGGAAATTCTTTAAGAAATGGCATAAGCAACTTTGTGACAACATGCATGAAAAAGGTGTTCTTGTGCACCTTCACAGTCACGGTGCTATAAGCCCGGTTCTTAATGATATCGCTGACTGCGGTTTTGATTTTGTAAATCCTTTTGATCCAGAAGAAGGCTTTGACATAGAGTACTTACTGAAAGAATACTCAAAAGAGTTTGTGATTGTCGGTGGTTTGCCCGCATCTTTTTGGCTTTGGGACCGCCAAAAACAATTAAAGAATGTCGAATATTTGATAAAGCTTGGACACGAGTACGGTAGGTTTGTGCTTATGGATTCTGGAGGTATCCCCGAAGGAGTCACAAAAGATGATTATGACTTTATAACATCAAAAAGCAGGCAACTCAGAGGAATTGAAGAGGTTGACTATGCAGTATGATGTTTTGATAGGTGGAATATTTTAATGGAACTTTTGAATTTAGATATTTTGAAAAAAAATCAGGTTACTGACCTGTATAATAAGATTCTGGTTTCTATGATGGAATTTATTGTATCACGATATGAGGCCGATCCTTCTTATGGATGGGTTGATACGAAAATTTCTCTTATTACCGGTGAAGACTTTGCCGCAGATGATTTTCTACGTGGCAGAAATACTGTTTATGCCTGGATACAAGGTAGAGCTCTTGAGGCCATGACGTTGCATGCTGATTGGTTTGAACAGAATTCGATTGAGCTTGATCTTGTCGCAAGAATCAAGGATGTTTTACATGAATTGCTGAGCAAACTTGAGTACTCCAGAAGCATTAATTGCGGACATCTTTCATTCTTTATGAATAAAGACGGCAGGGCATTTAGATTGTCCAGTGATTGTCAACCTGAGTATTTTACAGATATGGCTTGTCAGAACTATAATTTGAGCGATTTGTTTTGTTCAAAAGGTATGTATGTTGCCGCCAAATATCTTGGATTCGGTAAGTCTGAGCGTGATGCGAAGGATTATTGTTTGGATGTGATTGATGCAGTATGGGATGGTAATTTTGTCAGCGATCAGGTCTCTTTCAGAGGAGAGATTAGCAGTTGCGGCAGGATACTGAATTCTATAGGTCCCTACATGTTGTCGCTGGACACAGCGGAACTTTTGCTTAAGGATGATCCAGAGTATGCCTCTGACCTCGCGGGAAAAATTATCGACAGGATATTAACTTACCATGTCAATTTGAGAGGAGAGTGGGGATTTGGACACCAATTTGATTGCGTGGAAAATATTGATTCTTCATATGCGCCATTAACCGCAAATAAGACAGTAGAATCTGACCCCGGACATTCAATTGAGTTCTGTGGATTGACTATGCGTTTTATAAATAATTTCAAGAAATTTGCGATGCTGCCGGAAGATATTAGTCGATTCGATGACTATGAAGACATAATTAAGAGTGTCTTTAAGAAGAATTTTACCAATGGTTATGTTGAAATTCCGGGCGGTATTTGTAAAGGTTATGATCTAGTATCACGAAATATAATAGACAGTGATATGCCCTGGTGGAACTTGCCGGAGGCAATGCGGGCTGCTTTGTGCTGTGCTTCAACGGGAAGTTTTAAGGAAGTGGAAGAATTTAGAGATATTTTCAATAAATGTCATAATAGTTTTGTAAATAATTATATCAGGCCGGAATACAATTATATATCTATCCAGACTATCGGTGCAGACGGGATGGTAAAAGATACTATTCCGGCAACACCTGATATAGATCCGGGTTATCATACCGGCATTTGTCTTATAGATTGTTTGAAAGTTTTAGAAGAGATTGATTTAGAAATAGCATGAGAAATTTAATAAGATCAGTTTTGTTTTTTATATTAGTTATTCTACTTGGCAGTTCTACTGGCGTGAAAGCGGGAGATTTTTACGAAGTTGAAGCTCTGTACGAAATAAACATTGTGCATGATATCAGCTTTGCAGAGGGCAAGGATTTTGATGCTTATTTGCCGGTTGCAACAAGTAAAGAGCAGAAATTTCCTGCGATAGTCATGATACACGGAGGAGGTTGGGTTGCTGGTACGAAGCGACAGGCAAGGGAAGTAAGGAATGGGAAGGTTTTAGCCTCCCGTGGTTATGTTTGTGTAGATATTGAGTATCTTATCGCTAAAGAGGATGCTCCATCCTGGCCGCAATGCCTTTATGACTGCAAGAATGCAGTGAAGTATCTACGCAAATATGCGGATAAATATAATGTTGATGCTGACAGGATTGCAGTTATGGGTGGCTCGGCTGGCGGACATTTGGCACTGATGACAGCGTTTACTGGCGGAAATCATCGTTATAAGAGTGGTCTTTATGATGAATATTCGGATGATGTTTCGGCGGTGATAGATCTTTACGGTATAACTAATACTTTGAAATGGCGATACAAAGGCGGATACATGCTTTTAGGTCATACCAAAAAAGGCAATGAAGAACTGTGGAAAGAAGCTTCACCGGTTTTTGCTGTGAAATCTGAGATGCCAGCGATTTTAATAATGCATGGCACTGATGACAAGACTGTCGGTATTGAGCAATCGCAAGAGCTGAGCGATGTACTGGAACAAAAAGGGATTGAACACGAATTGATAGTTGTAGAAGGAGCCGGGCACTCTTTTACATTTGATTCTACTCCAACTAATTACTGGCCCGTCATACTTGAATTTTTGAAAGATAACTTAAGGAACAATAACGGATAAAATGACAACAGCAAGCATAACATTGAATAATTTATCCTCGTTTTGGACTGTTATTGGCTTATATACAGTTCTGCTGGCGGGTGTAAGTGCATATTTTGCAAAGTTTATAAAAAATACTGATGATTTCTTCGTAGGCTCGAGGCATACACCCTGGTGGGTAAGCGGCTTGTCATATTTCATGACAGCTTTTTCAGCGTCTGTATTTGTAGGCAGAGCATCATTCAGCTATAATTACGGTGGATTGAGCCTTGTTTTCATCCTGTTTGGAATGCCTACCTTCTTTTTCGGCTATTTCATTTTTGCGAGAAAATGGCACAGAACAGGGTGTTCGACTGCGATAGAATTTGTTAACAAGCGATTCAGTCCTGCTACGGCCAAATTTTTCATCTGGACAGGTATCCCCGTAAGAGTTCTGGATAATGCAAACAGGCTTTACGTTACTGCGGTTTTGCTTGAAGTGTTGTTTGGTTTTAATATATGGATGTCTATCATAGTAACCGCGGCGATCGCAGTTCTTTATACAATTGCCGGCGGTTTTCTTGCGGTAGTCTTGACAGATGCATTGCAGGCGATAGTTATGGCAGTTATTGTTACTGTAGTTGCAATTGCCGGGTTTATAAAAGTTGGAGGTATAAGCGGGTTTGTTGAACAACTTCCAACATCTTTTTATGAAATGAATCCTGCTGGTTCTGATTACAGCTTGCTCTTTATAATACTGGTAGGTTTTTCAGGTATATTAAGCTGGAATGGTTATTGGTCTCTTGTTCAAAGATATGTGTCCGTTGAAAAAGAGGTTGATGCACGTAAAGTTGCCATGTCAACCGGTATATCATATTTTATGCTGTTCCCATTGCTTACGCTGCCGCCGGTCTTTGCTTCTATTCTGATACCTGGCCTTGAGGGTGCCGAGACTGAACATTGTTTCATCATGCTTTCGGATATGATATTGCCGACTACTTTATTTTCACTGCTTTGTTTCTCCCTTTTCGGGGCTACTATAACTTCATTGAATTCCGAGCTGAACGTATTGAGCCAGATTATAGTTCAGGATGTACTGGCAAAGTGGCTTGGAAAAGCGACTGATAAGTTCAGACTTTTCATGAGTCGATTTTTTATTATTGTTTTGACAATATTCTGTGTCTTAATGGCATCTATGGTGAGAGGTCTTGGCGGTTCGTTCCGGTATCTTATGATACTGCTTGCTATTACGACAATCCCGACTTGCGGGCCTTTGATAATGGGGCTACTTTACAGAAGAACGCCCGCATGGGGAGCTATGCTTTCCTTTGTTACCGGTATTACCACGGCAGTATTGATGAGCTTTGTATTCAAAACGTCTTCTTCCGCAATGATAATAGGAAACCTGATAGCAACATTCTCTGTTATATTCATCACAGGGTTTATTGATCCGGCGACCGGACAAGATGAAATGTTTGCACGTCTTAAGACACCTAACTCAGGTGATCCTAAAGAGCAGACAACAACTGCTAGAACAGTAAATATCAGATTCATTAAGATAGTTGCAACATGTCTTATTGTTTTATCAGCAGTATTATTTTTAGCATCGTTATTGAGCAGCTTGGATATTTCCGGTCTGGAGATATTGACAATCAGTGTATTGCTGGTATTAGGCGGCTTGCTTCTATTATTTGTATATAGTTATAAATCTCGAGTGAATAATTTGAATTATGAACCGGTTAAGGAATGATTCTATGAAAGTTAAACTTGTCTTATTTTTAATGTTCTTTACTTTTGCGTTCGGAAATACTGACCAGGCATCTGTTAAAATCTATTTAAGCCCAGCAGCACAGGGAAAAGCGACCGGAGTATCTGTTCAGGATGCCGCAGTATATTATGATTCCGCTGTCTGGCAGAAAGTAAACAAGATGTTGACTTCTCAGGAAGTGAGTGTTATTCTTCTTGATGGTCAATACAATACAAAACAGCTCAAACTCGTCAATATCGGAAGCAATGACAAAAAACGGCTTACTATAATGGGTGAAAGTCCTGATAAAGTAGTACTCAATGCACCTACGGCAACGATGATGAGTTTGAGAGGATGCGAGAACATAACGGTTGAAAACCTTAATTTTACAGGCGATATTTCCGGTTACGGTTTGGCTATAACTAAGGATTCCGACGGTAATCCTTGCAAAAATATCGAAATAAGAGCTTGCAATTGGTACGATTTGCCAAATCTTTATTACGGCTGCACAGGTGCAAGTTTTGGTAGTTATGATATAACTTTTATAAAATGCTCATTCAAAAGGGCAGGTCAGGACTCGCATCATCATTTTATCTATAATGCTTATGATGCTCATTACGTAAATGTCATTGATTGTCATTTTGAAGATTGTACAGGTTCGTATGTACGTTACCGATCGCATTCTGATTATGGTACGGTTACGGGCAATACTTTTATCTCTACAGGTGATTATCCAAACTATGACCCTAATATAGAGGTGTTTATAGCGGTTGAACATTTTGCAGACGTTGATCCTGGGGATGAGCGTTTTGGGACACATTATGCTTTCGCTAACAACAGTTTTACTTTTACGCCTGCTCCAACTGAAGATGCTATAAGAACCGGCATTAGATTCAGGCATGCCGGCT
This sequence comes from Sedimentisphaeraceae bacterium JB056, assembly GCA_044440125.1. Lineage (GTDB taxonomy): Bacteria > Planctomycetota > Phycisphaerae > Sedimentisphaerales > Sedimentisphaeraceae > JBITAJ01. Next base: position 147,714 of record JBITAJ010000011.1, read on the forward strand.
TTGATTACCCGGGACTTAATTGTCTGATGACAGCCCCGGAAGGTAAAATTCTTGAAAGTAATAACGGAGAGATAAAGAAGAAACTTTTACTGAGAAATTGCGGGCTTGATTTTGACAAGATCAGTGTAATTAACAATCAGTGGAAAAATGAAAAATGGAAGCTTCATTTCAGTTCATTTGCATCCTTCGGTGCGACCAGTAAAGGCTGGGAGGGCGATGTCGATATAAGCGAGGTGATAAAAGTTAAGCCTGAAAAGGCATCAAAGCCTATAGATCCTTGTACTGCTGAAGTTGGTGTTGACAGACTTTCGACTCCTGTTGCCAAAACGCATCTTGATACTTGGATGCTTCAGTATGAGGAGATACTGGAAAGTATAAAGAACAGCAGTGAAGGTTATGATTTGGTTATGATAGGTGATTCTATAACATATCGCTGGCTTACGAACGGAAAAGCTGTTTGGGATGAGTATTATCTGCCGAGAAAAACCTTGAACTTAGGATATGATGGTGACCGAACGCAATATGTACTTTGGAGGTTGGATAATGGTGAACTTGATAATATAGATCCGAAACTTGCCATACTTTTAATTGGTACAAACAATTCAAATACACGAAAAAATACTGCAGAGCAAATAGCCAATGGTGTAATGGCGGTGATTTGCAAAATCAGGGAGAAACTGCCTGATACAAAGCTACTGGTTCTTTCTATATTACCCAGAGCAGATTTACGTCAGTATCGTGACAAAACAGATACGTCAAATGCAGCTATGAATTTGCATTGGCTTAAAGTTCGCCGTGCAAGTGAAATAGTTTCACAGGTATCTGATAATGAAAAGATATTCTTTTTGGATGTTTCCGAGGCCTTTTTAGACGATCAGGGACGTGTAAGTCGTGATTATATGCCTGATCTTATACATCCAAGTGAAGAAGGCTATAGAAGATGGGCTCAGGCAATGGAGCCTACTATAAATAAACTGATTAGGGAATAATTGATCAGAAAGGTATAAATATGAAGCTTAATGTTGTGAGAAAAAGAGTTAGATTTAACTCCAGAGGTTTTACTTTAATAGAGCTTCTGGTTGTTATCTCTATAATCGCTGTTTTGATGTCTATAATGATGCCGGCTCTTACAAAAGCTAGGGAACAGGCAAAGATGATAGTTTGCAGGAGTAATCTTAAGCAACTCAATATGGCAGCGAATTTATGGGCTCAGGATCATGATGATTGGGCAATCGGTGAATATTGGGATCGGATTGGTTATGATTCTTCATTGCATCCATATACAGATTCTTCAAGCGGAAGAAATGGAGATACAGTGAAAGAGAAAGACCTTTATGTTTGTCCCTCTGCAAAAGGTCATTGTTTTTATGATGGTCAGAATGCCGGTTATGAAAATAGAGAGAATCTTTGTACGTATGGTGCTAACGCTTATATGATACTTGCTCTTGGTGCAAGTCCTGGTGAGTATTCTACTGAGCTTGATGGGGTTGCTACAACTAATCAATCTTTTCATAAGAAATATCATGGTGTAACAAGAATAAGTAAAATAAGAAAGCCATCATCTACAGTTTATTTTACTGATCACGAATTGACAACAGTAGCTGCGTATAAATTTGATCCTACCGCAAAAAAAAGAGATGAACTGCATCTTCAGGGTTCCTGGAAACTTGTAGGTTATCGCTGGCATGATATAAAATCGGGTGATGATTTTGGTTTTGGACAGATAGGCTGGGTCGACGGCTCGGTGTCCAAGGAGCCGGATGATTTTTCAGAGTACGATCAAAATAATCGTGCCTTATGGATTGATTACTTTTTTGATAAAACCTTCTGATCTGATGTATTGTGAAATAAGTGTAATATTAATTTTTTTGGAGAATTAGAAATGAAACAGAAAATTTATTTGATTATAGTGTTGTTGTTTGCAGTATGTCTGGTCAGTGCTGATGATCAGGTATTTGAAAACTTCGAAGGCTTTGCTGATTCACAGGAGTTGGTTTCCCAAACAATACCTTATCAGCTTTACGTAAGTGCAAGCTATCCAACTAATGTTACTGTTGAAACAAGCGGTGCGTATGATGGGTTACAATGTTTGAGTATGACTCCGCTGATAACCGGTAAGAGTTATTCTCCATTTGAATTCAGGTCAGATTCCAGTGTTACGTGGGACTGGACTGCTTACGATAAACTGCGATTTAATGTAAAAGGTCTTGCAGGAAATGGTACTTATGATATTAAAGTTAGGCTGTATAATCGCTGGATAAATGCTGATTATATGATTGCCGAGCAGATAATTGCTGATATTACTGATGTTACGGAGTGGACACCGGTAGAAATACCTCTGACCGGCCTTGATCGTGAAGACATCAAAAGTATTCATATTACGATCTACAAAGCTTCTGCAGCAAATCCAACGATTTATTTTGACGAATTTGAACTTCTTCAGAGTAAATTTGTAGGCCCGGTAAATCTGCATTATACAGGTATTCCTACTGAAATGCAGTTTGATTTTGAACTTTCAGATCCGAACTTCAGTCCTGTTACTCTTGAATATGGAGTTGGGGGACTGGATAATTCTGTCGATGTTGAAGGTACTCTGAATGATTATGATTTTTCATATGTTCTTACTGGATTGACACCAAATAAGATATATGATTATAAGCTCAGTGCGGATGGATATGAGAAGACAGGTTCGTTTGCGTCGGAACAAACTGCTGACAATACGTTTGTTATTGAGGATTTTGAATCTTTCAGCAACTCTGAAGATTTGATTAATGCTTCTACAACATACTCTTATCCGGCGGCATCTGATTCTACGACAACAGTAGAATTGGTTACAACAAATGCCTTTGATGGTTCACAGGCCATGATGTTCAGTACTTATATTAATAAGGGATATTTCTTTGGTGGTCTTACGTTTACTAATACGCTTGATCTTACGGATTATAATATACTTAGAGTCTGGTATAAAGGTGATGTCACTAACGAAGATGGCTATATACCAAGAATTCGTGTTCAAGGTGATGGAGTCAGATTTGTTGACCAGCCGCTTGAGACGTTTATGACTGACGATTTCTGGTCTTATGCTGATGTTGTGATTGACAGCAATGCCGGCTGGGCACAGATTGAGAAGATATATTTGTCCGGTTATAAAACGAGTACGATTCTCGGTACTCTTTATATTGATCGTATTGAGGCTATAAAGTCAACAGTGGTCAATAGTAATATTGGACAATACTATCCAGGTTCCTGTGATATGATGGATATTAATTTCAGTGTATCTGATCCTAACCTGACTCCCATCGAGATAAGTTATGGTATTGGTAATTATGATAGCTCCATTTCTGTAGCCAGTCCGATTCTTGATCCATATGTGAATGTTAATTTTGAAGATTTGATTCCGGGCAGTACTTATAATTTCAGGGTTGATTCATGCCAGCCGCCTTACGAAGGTACTTTTGTTACAGAGGCTCTTCCGGTTGATACATACCTGATTCAGGATTATGAAGATTATGCTGATACTGCAGAATTGACTGCAGACACATTAAATTATGCACCTTCCGGTGTAATCATGGAGCTTGATGGAACAACTTCTTACGAAGGTATTTATGCCGCTAAGTTCTCATCCCAGAACAGCAGTTCTTACTTCTTTGCCGGTCTTAAATTCACTGATGTTAGGAAAGGCGGTATAGACTTTACTGGATATGATAAGCTCCGCATCTGGTTCAAAGGTGATACTTCTAACGAAGCCGGCAAGGCTTTGGCTGTGCGTATTCTTCATGATGATGGCACGAGAATTGTTGATGATATGGATACGGGAGTTACAACAGATATAGATGTATGGAGTCATATTGATATTCCGATTACTACAGCACAGGATTGGTCTGATGTGGAATACATTCTTATGAGGCCAAGTAAGGGGTATAGTATTGAAGGAACTATCTATATTGATCGTGTTGAAGCGATAAAAGAGACCGGTTCTGAAGTTTCTGGTGATTTCAATTTTGATTTCGCTATAGATGATTCAGATCTCACAGAGCTTGCATCTCAGTGGCTGAATTCAAGAGGTTATTCTGATTACAGCACAATGGCGGCAAACTGGAGTATGGATTTTGTTCAGGGTCAAATATCGAGCCTTTATCTCAGCCCCGACGGCAGTGGAACAGGTCTCAGCTATGATGATCCTGCCAATTACCTGGCTGCTGGCTTGTGGGATGCAGTGAACCTGTCACTCGAAAACCATCCTGTGACTGTGACGTTGCAAGATGGTCAATACGTTGGCAGCTTACTTATGATTGGCGTTGGTAATGAGAACAATACGCTTACTATCAGGGGTGAAAGCAGCAATGGTGTCGTATTTGATTCTGCCCAGAGTACTCAATTTGAGATATTAAGCTGCCAGAATATGGTTATAAAGAATATTAACTTTACAGGTGATACTGCTGGATATGGCTTGAAGATATCTTCTTATGGAGCAGATACTACTAATTATGACTCCTGTGTGCCATCAAAGAATATTGTTGTTGACAGTTGTAATTGGTATGATATGCCGCAAGACCTTTACGGTTCATTCGGTGTAAGTTTTGGAAGTCACGATGTTACCTTGAAAAATTCAACTTTCTATCGTATAGGCCAGACAGCCGGCTCGCATATGATTTACAATGCCTATGGAGCAGATTATGTTGATACATTGAATTGTTATTTCGAAGATTGTTCAGGTGCGTATGTAAGGTACAGGGCAAACAGTGATTATGCCGTTATTTCAGACAACACTTTTGTTTCAACCGGCACATATGTTAACGCTGATCCATCTAATGAAATATTCCTTCACATACCTGTAATCAACGATGTTGATCCTGGTGATGAGACATTTGGCACTGTATATACAATTAGCGGCAACACGATGACTTATGACAGTTCGTTAACAACTAATTGTTTGGCGATTGCATTCCGTGCTTCAGGTTACGATCCAATCGGTTACAATTATCTTATGACTGCTGTCGAAGGTGCAATACTTGAAGGAACTGATGCGGCTGCTAAGAAAACTTTGTTACTTACTAATTGCGGATTGGATTTTAATCAAATCCTTATAAGTGGTAATACTTCTACAAATGAAGATATGTTTATGTCTTATTCTTGTGAAGCACTCTATGGTGCAGTAGGTAAAGGTTGGGAATCTATCGCAGATATAAGTGATATTTTAACTATTGCAGAATAAACCAGGATTTTGAAAATCTATTAAGGCGCTTTGTGAAAACAGATCGCCTTATATTTTGTCATAACAGGAACAGAATTATGCATAAAGTTTTATTTCTAGTTTTGTTGATAACATCAGTATGTCTGTCGTATACAAAAATCTATGTTGGCTGTGAGGATAAAGGCTTGGCTGATGGGCTGAATCCCCAAAACTGCAGGAACTATCTTGATCAATCCCTTTGGAAGAGTGTGAATGAAGAATTGAAAAAAAATGATGTCAGAGTAGTTTTTGTCGCAGGCATATATGATAAGGGCGGTTTGATACTCAATGGTATCGGGAATACCCAAAATCATGTTACTATTGGCGGTGAACAAGAGAATACTGTCAAATTTTGTAGTGATACAAGCTCGTTGCTGCGATTTGGCGGATGCACAAATATTGCTGTTGAGAATTTTGATTTTACAGGTCCTGCCACGGGATATTGTTTTGCCATCGGCAGAGATAAGGATAATATACCAAGTAGTGATATAACTGTAAGCCACTGTCATTTTTACGATTTGCCCGATCTTTTCTATGGCTGCTTTGGTTCGCATTACGGCAGCACTAATGTAGTACTTAGTGATTGTACATTTAAAAATACCGGTTCTGATATATATTGCCATCAAGTTTATAATTCTTACGGCTCAAAATATATGCACATAATCAACTGTCATTTTGAGGATAATGCAGGTTCTTATGTCAGATACAGAGATGGTGCGGATTATGGCATAATCGCAGGAAATACATTTGTTTCCACAGGCCGCTCGAAGAATTATGGCAAGCGTGAAATATTTCTTGAACTGTCGGCTTACAGCCTTAAAGAAAATTACAATGAAATATTCGCTACTCACTTTTGGATTACGAACAATACCTTCAAATTCTCCGAAAAAGAATCCGATATTCGTTACGGCATGAGGATACATCATACCGGTTTTAATCCTGAAGGCCGCAAACATCTGATGAGTGGTGAAGAAGGCGAAATACTTGAAGGTGAAGACTCCTTTGCTAAAAAGAAACTTTTGCTGGAAAATTGTCATATTGATACGGATAAAATAAATTTTCGTAATAACACATGGATTAATGAAGACTGGAAAGTCGGTTTTATGTCTGGAAAAGGTAAGGCTCCACATGATGGATGGGAAGGCAGAGTTGATATTACCAATCTCTTCAAGTTTGAATAGGTTCGGATTGCTGCAGAAAGAGTGATTACAATGTATTTTGGAATACGATCTCGTAATACTATTGAATTCTTAAACTGTAAGGTTTTTGAAAGGTATTTGTTTGAATAGTTATAAAAAAAAATTGCGTGTTGCGGTAATTGGCCTTGGCAGAATTGGATGGCAGTATCACTTGCCGCAGATTGAATCTCATGAAGGTTTTGAATTAGTTGCTGTTGTTGATCCTTTACCTGAGCGATTAGAAGAGGCTAAGGTGAAATATAATGTACAGGGATTCACTGATTATACACAAATGTTAAGCCGGATAAAACCTGATCTTGTGGTTGTGGCTTCTCCAACACAGTTTCATTGTGACCAGAGTATTCTTGCTTTTGAGTATGGTGCTGATGTGTTTTGCGAGAAGCCGGTAGTGTTAAATAATGGTCAGTTAGATAAAATAATAGATTCGATGCAAAAGCATAAACGTAAGTTTATGGTGTATCAGCCGTATCGGCTTTCAAGTGAGATTTCTTGTTTGAAACATATCTTGGAAGATCAGCTTGTCGGCGATTTGTATATGATTAAGCGAACTTTTCGCAGGTATTCAAGGCGAGATGATTGGCAGGCTTTTTCAGCCAATGGAGGGGGAATGGTTTATAACTATGGATCGCATTTTATAGACCAGTTGTTATACATTGCCGGTTTTGATGTTTCTTATGTGAAATGTTTTACTGATACTATTGCAACGCTTGGGGATGCTGAGGATGTGGCTAAAGTAGTGATGCAGACAGATGGTGGTGTACTCCTTGATCTTGATATAAATTGTGCAGCTGCTCTGCCTATGCGTCCATGGCAGTTATTTGGTAAGTATGGGAGTATTACTAATGATGTCAATTCTTCAAAATTTTACGTGCGTTATTTTGCACTTGAAGAGATAGAGCCGTTTTCGGCTAATCCGCAGCTTGCTGCGGCAGGTCGTCAATATTGTAATAATCCTGATATAAAATGGCAAGAAAGGGTTTATGATGCTAATGATTTTGATGGGGCGGATTATTATGATAAATGTTATGACTATTTTGCTTTGACACGCGAGTCGTTTGTTCCTGTTTGGGAAACAAGGATGCTTGTTGATATAATTGACAAATGTAAGAAGTGATAGAAGGTTGTAAAGTTTAATAAGGATATTAATAAACTAATTTTTGATATTGCCGGTTGTTTCTTTGCTGCATTTCACGATGATATGCCTACGTTTGATTTAGAGTATATAACTACCTGATTGGGTTGTGTTGATTTATGCTTTTAGTTATTTTTCAACGGAACAGGACGGTAAATACCTTGACTTAATTGGGCGCTCTTTTGCATATGCAGAAATCAGTTGACTATCTCATCGAAGAGAATCGGGTGCTCCGTGAGCAACTCAAAGTCAAAACCGGATGCAAGCGGATTATTTTGACAAATGTTCAGAGGCGGCGGCTTGCAGTCAAGGGATTTGCGGTTGGCAAACACGGCTTAAAACAAATTACGGATTTGTTCCAGCCTGCTACGATTATCGGCTGGTATCGAAAGCTTGTTGCTCAAAAATACAACGGGGCTCCCTACCGCCGAAAATCAGATCGTCCCAGGGTTTCGCCTGAGATTATAGAGCGTGTGATATGGCTTGCAAAACGCAATTATAGCTTGGGTTATGATAAGATACGCAACAAAATGGTTTATTTAGGCTTTGAGGTTAGCCGTAGCACCGTTAAGCGAATTCTTGATGATAACGGAAATTTTTCTGAACCAGAGAAACAGCGAAGCTTGCGATGGAGTGAATTTCTCAAGTCTCACATTGATGTCATGGCGGCCACGGATTTCCTGACCGTTGAGTTATTGACCAAAAGAGGACTTGTAAGATGCATGGTTCTGTTCTTCATAAATATAGCAACTCGAAAAGTCGAAATAGCCGGTATCAAATGCGACCCTGACGGCCAATGGATGCAGCAGATCGCCAGGAATGTTACAGACAGTCAAGATGGATTCCTCAAAGATGTAAGATATTTAATACACGATAGGGATTTCCTTGTTTATACAATAGACAATACAGGCTGCCATTGTGATTAGAAATTTCTGTTTCATAGCCAGTAAATAATACAGATGTCGGTGCTTATTGCAAGGGATTCCAACCGTAAGGGTCGTAAATGATATTTCTGTAGATGTTTATGGTTATATTTTTTTTGTGTTCTGAGGTGTTTTATTGCAGCATATCATGGCGGCACCTTTGCAAGCTGGTTCGCGACAGTCTGCTGCTATGAAGCTGCATCCGTCTAATATGTCTGATTTTATGCTCAGCCAGTGACTGCTTTGAGCTCCGCCGCCTGTTGAGATAACTGTTGCCGGTATTTCATGGTTGAGCTTCAGTATCAAATCTTTCAATGTTATGGCAACTGATTCCATTGTTGCGTTTATGAAATGGCCATGAGTGTGTTTGTCGCAAATGCCTTCAAAGGCTTCAAGACCATGATATTTGTATGCCATAGGCTGGGCAACAAGTCCTGCAGATGTACCGGTTTGTTGAGCCATCTTGACGAGTTGTTCCATCGATTGTCTGGGAGCAAATAGATTTTTGTACCATTCTAAACTAACCGCTCCGTTTTCACTGAAAGCAAGTTGGAAATATTTCCCCTTCCAGATTGAATTGCTAATGCAAACACCTCTCTGAGGCTTAAATTTGTTTGCAATATTTACACATGCAACTACAGTGCCGGTTGATTCGGTTACATTAGTTGCTTGGCCAATTCCCGCACCTATAGCTGCCATATAATGATCAAGACTTCCGGCATAAACAGGTATATCCTCTTTCAACCCCAATAGCTTGCTGCCGTCAGAAGTGATTTTTCCTGCTTTTTGTCCGCTGCGGATATTATCTGAAAGCATTGATTTGTTTATGCCAATAATTTCCAAAGCCTTTGGCCACCAGGTTTCTCTTTTAACATCAAGTAATCCTAAGAGTGAAGCAGTGCCAAGGTCGCTGTAATGATTACCTGTCAGCGAAAATATGAGATGATCAGAAATAGTTTTGATATATCTTGTCTTTTCCCAGATTTCAGGTTGTTCTTTTTGATGCCAGAGTAGTTTGTTCGCCATCAAAGAAGGGTTTATGTCAATACCAACGCCTGTTGTCTGGAGGAAGTCAGGAGCTTGCCATAATTGTTTGCTTTCCGGATATACGCAGCCTGATCTAGTGTCAGGCCATAGGATCAGCGGGGTAAGAGGGGTGCATTCTTTGTCAAGGAGCAGATAGCTGTTGGCCTGAGAAGAGTATCCTACAGCTTCTATCTGATCAGGATATATCTCTGCCTCTACAGTTGCTTCTGCTATTGATGCGGCAAGAATTCTCCAAAAACGCTCTATTGGCAATTCGCATTTTCTGCTTCGGTCTTGATCTTTAGTTACGGCTTGTCTGCCCAAGCCAAGTATCTTGCCGCTGCTGCTGAAAACTGCCGCCTTAAAATAGCTTGTTCCCAAATCTATACCCAAGATGTATCTCATGTGGTATCCTTTTTTACTTCGAGAGCATCTCAAGTGTTTTCTTAACTAATACCTTGCCGCTTTTATAGCTAAAGAGCGAGTTGGATGCTTCATAGCCGCCTTCTTGATTTGCTTGCTCTGTAACAATATATCCCTGTAATTCACCATTAGCCAGAGATATGATAAATGTGTTATCAGATTTGTCTTTTACTTCAAGCGAATATTCTACAAAGATTTCACCGGGCCAGCCAACAAAGTTCCACTTGCCTATTGACAGTATTTGTATCTCGGCAGGCAGTGTTTCTTCATAGACTTTCTTTAGCCTGCCATCTGCGGCAGCTTTTGACAGAGTATAAGTTTCTTCTGCACCAAACCAGTCACATTCAGCAGTTCTTACTTCTGTTGATGGCGCATTATTTTTTCTTAGGCTTTTCAGTCTCTCAATAGATTTGTCGAGTTTGTTTTTTGCTTCCTCAACAGGAGGGAAATTTCTCTTGGGTAAATCAGTAAGTTGTTTTGAAACATTCAGAGTTAATTCGTCCTGATACTCAATTTTTGGCAGTACTTTCTCAACTGCTGTGCCGAGAATTCTACCGAGTCGGTAGGCTTCTTCAAAAGTGTTAGCCTTAGTTACATGACGTGGGCTTTGATTGCCGCAGGGGCCGCTGTGGTGCACTACCACGCAATCCTTGCCGAGTACGTTCTCCTGAAGATACTTACGTGACAAGCCGGGGAAGTCGCCGCTTGCAAGTTTTGAATCTTCGTGCATAACGGTCGGATGCATTGAACATACGAGCATACATGCTATGTTCTTTACTCCATCAGCAGATTTAACCATCAACACCGGAACATTATGGTCTGCAGGGCCCTCAGGGGCACGGCGATTTGTTCCGACACCTGTATCGTCAGCAATTGCGAGTCCTATTTTTGCCACCTGGGCAGAGTCATAAGCTTCTATGCCGGCCTTGACAATACCGTCTTCCATCAGTTGTACATATTGCATATCAGCTTTAGGTATGACAGGATCTGCTTCGCTGCACATTACATCTATAGTCTTAGGCCCTGAATGCGTATGCGTTGCCGTAATCATTATATTATCGGGAGCAATGCCGGTTTCTATACTTATACGCCTTCTTGCGTTTTTAACATTGGCCTTTGGTACATACAAAATATCGTTGCCGATAAACAAGACTTTTGTTAAACCATCATCAAGAAATAATGCACTTGCCAATAACGGGTCGTGAATCCCTTTGCTGAATCTTTCTACATGAGGATAGCCATAAAGAAATTGTGAATCGACAGGACTGATGTCTACTTGTGCTGCACCTGCTTTGAGTTTCATAATCAGTACCCCGCTGTCCAGTCTGTTTCTATATTCATAGCGGCTGTTTCTGTTACGTAAACATCTGTACGCAAAGTCTGGAGTATTGATTCAGGAATCAGTGGCGTAACAGGACCATGCAGAACAAGCCTTGTTGTAAGTCGCTGCCAAGAACTTAAACTTCCTGCGATTGTTATACCGTGTGTATCAAAGCGATGTTTCGCAGCTATGACATCAGCAGGTCCTATAGTCGCAGCCTTTGGGGGTACCATTGAAAGGTCGCCGCTTCTTCCAAAACAGCCATGCAGAGAGTTCTGAGCTAAAGTGAATGGGCTTAGTGTTACGATTTTTGCACCGAATGTTTTCCATTCTTCCAATGGTGCTTGAAGTTCCGGCGCATCGGGTTCTATGAATGCAAGGTGTCCGGTCCAGCCGGGGCCGCTATAACAGATGTCGGCGCCGCCCTGATCTGCCAGAAGCTTGCTGTAATCATTTACGTCTACATCGCAGAAACATACGAATTGTTCACGCGGCGGGCGAAGTTCTTCGTCGATTTCATAATAGAAATATTTGAGCATCGCATGACTGAATCCGAATTCCCAGCTTTCCGGAGCAATATTACCGTTCTGATCAGCGTATTCATCCATCGCAAAAGCCCATAGGTTTTTACAATTGATTCTGCACTGGTTGATTATTCTTGCAACATGCCTGTAGCCTGGCCATGGATTAGGAAGTATCATAACCACTTTTTCACCTGAGTCGCTTGCCAGCTTAAGTCTTGATATTAAATCTGCGAACCAGATAAATGTTGCGTCCTCATCTTGCACTACCTGGATTCTGAAATCAGGATTGGGGTGTTTATCTATATCCTCACGTTTAATTCTTCGACATCTTGCGATTACTTCTTTATCTCTGAAGGGTACGCATTCAGCTGCTTCGTAAACAAAATCTGCCATTTTTAATTTCCTTCTTTATTTTTGTCATATTTGCACAGACCTTTGATCCAGGTCTTATTGACATTCATATTTTTATCAAGCAGTACAAGGTCGGCGTCAAAGCCTTCTTTGATTTGTCCTTTTGTATTCTCAAGCCCTAAGACTTTCGCAGGGTTTGAACTTGCCAATTTCACAGCCTGACACAGATCAATCTCCAAAAGCTTGACTGCGTTAGCTACTGCTATGTCCATCGTAAGACCGCTTCCTGCAAGAGAATTGCTTGACACTATTCTTGCCGGTCCGCCCGGATATTTAATTTCTACATCACAACCGGCAAATTTATGAATACCCGGACAAGCTCCTGCCCCCGGACTGGCATCGGTCACAAGACAAACTTTATCCATACCTTTGCAATTCAATGCCATCTTAACGGCAATCGGGTCAACATGCTCTCCATCAAGAATAAAATCGACACTTACATCTGGGCTTGCAAGTATGGCTTCAACTGCACCGCACGGCCTTACACCGGGATCAGTTTCTGCAGGAGGGTAGAATACATCGTAAAAATGGGTTGCGTGGCAGGCTCCAAGCTCTATGGCCTTTAGTGTTTGCTCTACGTTAGCCGCAGTATGTGTAATAAAGACAGGGGAGTTATCTTGTCTCATTATCGGCAGCAAATTCTCTATGCCTTCAAATTCAGGAGAAATACTGAATATTGTCTTGTAAGGTTTTGCTGCCGTGATGAGTTTTTCGACTCTCTTTTTATCTGCACTGCCTAAAGCCTCAGGCGGCAAAGCTCCCGTAATAGAAAGAAACGGGCCTTCAAGGTGGAAGCCAAGGGTTTGGGCACCATCAGTGTCTGTGTTGGCTAATTTTGAAAGGTACAAGCTGTCATTGCCTGCCTTTTGCGGGGCAAGTGTTGGCAGGAAACCTGTAACTCCAAATTTAGGTAAATTTGCTGCTATATATTTATATTCAGCAGTTCCGTTGTCAAGGCATCTGCCTTCGAGTCCATGTATATGTAAATCAATGAATCCCGGTGCAAGGAAGAGTCCTTGCGCATCTATGCTGTCTATTCCAGAAGGAATGTTATCTTCGGGGCCGAATACTTTATGTATTTTGCCTTTCTTGCAGTAAACACTTTGGTTTTCAAGTATGGTTTCACCAATTAGTGTACAGTTTTTAATTATGAAATCAGCCATCGCTAATTCTTCTATTATAAGATTTTTACAAGTTAATTTCTGTTATTTTGTCGTGTCTTGACTTTATAGTATTGTAAAAACAATTTGTTTAAAATCGAGTTTTAAACTTGACGATTATGTTACTAAGTGTTATATTATCATTCAAAATAACATTTGCAAGCATTTTTTAGGTTAAATATGAAAATTTCTGCAATACAAAGACGCAATCAGATAAAAAGTCTTATAGCTAATAATCAATCCTTCACAGTCGCCGGACTTGCTGAGGAATTCAAGGTCAGCGAAATGACTATACACAGAGATTTGAATTTTCTGGAAGAAGAAGGTCATATACAGCGAGTTCATGGTGGGGTTGTACCTACTGAGCGAATGGAGTTTGAGTTTGATTTTGCAGCAAAAAGAGCGGCAAATAAAGAAGTCAAGCAACTTATAGCAAAAGAGGCGTTGAAAAAAGTGAAGTCGGGTCAGCGGCTTATCATAGATAATGGGACCACTACACTTGAGCTTGCATATCTGATTAGAGATTATGAAAATCTGACAGTGATAACTCCAAGCTTAGCAGTTGCCTCTGTCTTACAGTTTTCAGAGGGTATTGAGACAATCTTGCTTGGAGGAACGATAAGGCACAGAAGCCCAGATCTCACTGGAGCTGTTGCAGAGGCGGTTCTTGATATGTTTGCGGTTGATATAGTATTTCAGGGAGCAGATGCCATAGATCTTGATGGTGCTATATACAATGTTGACATAAGGATGGCGAGGGTCGATCAGAAAATGCGTAAACGAGGTAAATACACATATGTTTTGTGTGACAGCTCGAAGATAGGAAAGACGGAGTTGGCATCTAACGGCTTCATTTCAGAGGTCGATGGACTTATAACAGATAGTAACATAAAAGATAATGATCTTTCAGTGTTAAAAAAAATTAACAAAAATATATCAGTAGTAAAAGTATAAGGAGTTTCTGATGAATGTACAAGCACCCAAGTGGGCAAATCTGGATTTGACTCAGGTCCCTGACATCAAGACCGCACTTCCCGGTCCTAAGTCAAATGCTATGCACGAAAGATGTACAAAATATTTTAAGGGTCTTAGCGGACAGGTAAAACTTTTCCCTGTTGCGTTTGAAAGTGGTAAAGGATGTGAGCTTGTCGATGTTGATGGCAATCGTTATATTGATTTCTCTTCAGGAATCTACGTAACAACACTTGGTCACTGTCATCCGAAAGTAACTGAGGCGGTACAGGACATGGCAGGCAAACTTATGAATTGCCATGATTTTACAACAGAGATTAAGACAAGGCTCGTAGAAAAGTTGGCAGAGATTCTTCCTGGCGATCTTACAGGTTTCCAATTCTATGATTCAGGAACCACGGCGGTTGAGGCCGGGCAGAGAGTTCTCCGTGCTGCGACAGGTAAGCATGAGATGATTTCCTGTTTCTATGACTATCACGGAAAAACAATGGGTGGTGTTTCTCTTGGCCATATTCGTTCAAAGGTTTATGGTGCTACACGTGCCCCAGGATTCCACATGGTTCCTCGTCCTGACAACTACCATCCAATGTGGACAAAGGAAGATGGCAGCATTGATACTGATAAATACATCGAATTTTATGATGAGTATCTTGATAAGGCAACTTGTCATCAGGTTGCGGGTTTTGTGCTTGAGCCAATTCAGGGTTGGGGCGGCTCGGTTATGCCGCCGGATGATTTCTTCCCTAAGGTACGTAAGTTCTGTGATGAGAAGGGTATTCTTCTCATGGCTGATGAGGTTCTTACCAGTATGGCAAGGACAGGTAAGTGGCTGTGTATGGAACACTGGGATGTAGTGCCGGATGTTGTAACTCTTGGTAAGGGTTTTGGTAATGGATTCCCTGTTACATGTGTTGCTGTTCGTGAGCAGTACAAAGAAAGTTTCGAGTCAATTTCTGCATCAAGTAGTTATGGTGGTAACCCGATGGCTTGTGCCGCGGCTTTAGCCTGTATTGAGGCTATTGAAGAGGAGCAGCTTCTTGAGCGTTCAACCCATCTTGGAAATATAGCTCTTGAACGTATGGAAAAGATGAAAGCTGAGCATCCGATTATTGGTGATGTTCGTGCAAAGGGCTGTCTGATGGGTATCGAGTTAGTTAAAGATAAAAACACTAAAGAGCCGTTTGACGAAGCCGGTAAAAGAGTGTATCAGAAGGCGTTCGAAAAGGGATTGGCATGGATTCCTGCCGGTCATATTTTAAGAATGTCTCCGCCTGTTGTTATGCAGGACGAAGTGCTTCTCAAAGGTCTTGATATGATAGACGAGGCCATAGGCGAAACAGAAAAAGAATTGTTGTAATTCTGTACCTCACCCTGCGTCAAGTAGTTAGTTACCTGACGCAGGGTACTTAAAAAATTATTAAGGATCAACGTCCGTTTTTCGGAGGTTATTATGGTTAAAGATACCATACTCAACATTTCAAGATACAATCTTGAGAAATCGGCTCAAAGAACAGGACTGAGCCGGTCTATTTTTGATAAGATTGCTTTCCCGAAAGAAATGATAGAACTGAGGCTCAGCCCTATTCTTTCTGATGGCAAAATAGCAAATATTGAAGCTTATATCGTTAGGTATAATGATATTCTTGGGCCTTCTAAGGGAGGTATAAGGATGATACCTGAAGTTACTCTTGACGATGTTGCCGGGCTTGCGATGGAGATGACATGGAAAACGTCGCTTGTAGGTGTTCCTTTTGGTGGCGGTAAGTCGGGCATCCGGTTTGATTCTCAAAGTGTAAACCCTGAAGACAAAGAGATTATCATCCGTGCATTTGCCAGAAGTGCAGCAAGGCATATGGGGCCGGAACTTTATGTACCCGCACCGGACATGGGAACCAATGAAAGAGACATGGGACATATTCGTGACTGTATCTCATATTCACAGGGTATATCCATTACTCGCGGCTGTTTCGTAACGGGTAAGCCAATCATACTTGGAGGTATTCCGGGCAGAAGGCAGGCAACAGGACGGGGAGTTATATATACAACTGCGGCAGCCTGTGAAAAACTTGGCTTAAGCTTTGAGGGACTCGAAATCGTAATACAGGGTTTTGGTAATGTCGGCTGTGAGGCTGCAATAGAAGCTGCTGTACGCGGCGCAAAAATAATTGCAGTCGCGGATGTAAATGCTGCGGTATTTAACCAAAACGGACTTGACGTAAAAGCTTTGGCACAGTATGCTGCCGACAATAGGACGGTTGAGGGATTTGCAGGTGGTCAGGAACTGAATAAAGATGATATTTTTGCGATCAAATGTGATTGTCTGATACCTGCTGCGGCAGGCTCGCAGATAACCGTCAACAATGCTTCTGACATCAGGGCTAAGCTGATTGCTGAAGGTGCAAATGCTCCGACAACACCCGATGCTGATGATATTTTGAATAAAAAGGGCATATTCATTATTCCTGATATTCTGTGTAATGCCGGTGGTGTTTTTGTCTCGTATCTTGAATATGTACAGGAAACACAGCACGAACAGATGACAGAACAGCAGGTCAACCAGCGTCTGCTTGAAAGAATGACAAAGTGTTTTAATGATGTCTATGAATATTCAAAACAGCACAAACTTGAAATGCGTCAGGCAGCGATGGATATTGCCGTAAGCAGGGTGGTTGAAGGTGTTAAAGCACGAGGATTGTTGCCGTAGAAGAAGATAATAATCATAAAGGAAGATAAAATGAAAATTGTAAAATTTGGTATTATAGGTTGTGGACTTATGGGGCGTGAATTCGCCAGCGCAGCTGCAAGATGGCTCCATCTTACCGAAATGGCTGTGAGGCCTGAAATTATAGCGGTTTGCAACAGATCTCCTGAGAAGATGGATTGGTTTAAGGATAATATTCCCACTGTCACTCAGGTTACGACTGATTACAGAGAAATTTTGGCTAATGATGAGATAGATGCTGTTTATATTGCTGTACCACATGATTTGCATGCTGAATTTTACTGTGAAGCGATAAAAGCAGGTAAGCATTTGCTTGGTGAAAAGCCTTTTGGTATTGATTTGCAAGCGAATGTTGAAATATCCAAATGCATCAAAGACAATCCTGGTGTGTTTGTCAGATGTGCCAGTGAGTTTCCATTTTTCCCAGCAGCACAACGAATTGGCCGAATGATTGAAGACAATGTGTTTGGACAGATTATCGAGGTTAACAGCGGTTTTCTACATTCCAGTGATATGGATTTCGGCAAACCTATAAACTGGAAGAGGACGATAGAGTCAAATGGTGAGTACGGCTGTATGGGTGATTTAGGTATGCATACCTGTCATATGCCTTTCCGTGCCGGCTGGAAGCCGATTAATGTGAGTGCATCGCTGAGTAATATTGTCAAAGAGCGTCCTGATGGAAAGGGCGGAATGGCTCCATGTAAAACATGGGATAATGCCACATTAATGTGTAAGACGTTTGATCCTGCAACTCAGAGTTATTTTCCGATGACAATAAAGACGCATCGTATTTCTCCGGGAAATAAAAACACGTGGTATATCGAAATTCAGGGTACTAAGGCATCTGTTAAATGGAGTACTAAACAGATAAATACTCTTGAGATTATGGAGTACACAGGTGGAGAGCAGGCTTGGCAAGTGATTGATATGGGACACGAGATGACTTACAAGTCTATTACAGGTGGTATTTTTGAAGCAGGCTTTTCAGATTCAATGCTTCAGATGTGGGCAGCGTTTCTTTATGAAATGGTTCATGGCAAGCATAAATCAAAGTTTGCGAGTTGCGTAACTCCTGATGAAGTTGCCTTAAGTCATAAGCTTTTTACCGCTGCTTTGCAGGCGTACAAAGATTCGACTGTAATAGAAATCAAATAACAGGTTATAATAAAAGGCAGGCACAAGACAGTGCCTGCCCATGTTGTTTAGCATTACTATGACGCTCGGGTTGCTTCCCGGCATTGCCCTATCCTTCATAGTAATATTAAGATTGTAATAAATATGTTGATAGCTTAAAAGCGATAAATCACAAGATTTAGCATTGTTTAATTGGGCCGATCTCTATGAATTATGCACTATCTATACGGTTGGCGTAGATTCCTGGTGTGGATTTATGTATTTCCTGTGCATCAAGTGTTTTCTTGTAGTAGTCTATAGGACCTGCTCCACCGACTATTGCGTATGCATAGCCGTTTTCTCTCATAGCGGCCATGGATTGAAGCAGTAATGATTTGCCTATACCTCTGCCTTGATATTCTTCGAGAACACCGGTTGGGCCGAAGAAATTTATGCATGTGGCATCGTATGCTGCAAAACCAATAATAGAGTTGTTCTTTACTGCCATGAAGCATGATATTGGCTGATTATAGAATGCTGCCTGTGCCTGCATTGCCCAGCTTTGACCGTAATTGTCCTCAACCCACTTAACTACTATCCTGCTCTCAAAAGGCATTGGCCTTCGGATTTCAATATCAAGTTCTTTCATTTTTGACATTGATGATGATAATTCAGGTAAATCATAAAGCCTTACTATTAAGTCAGCCATTTTAATCCTCTGTTACTTTATTAAGTGATGTGTCGTGGGCTTTAATATATTCATCTTCCCAGT